>NZ_JACJKS010000022.1 GCF_016901695.1 Mordavella massiliensis
CCTACGAAAGTAGTAAGACCCCTTGAAGACGACGAGGTAGATAGGGCAGAGGTGGAAGTGTGGTAACACATGGAGCTGACTGTTACTAATCGGTCGAGGGCATAACCAAAAGCTGAACGCTTAGGGAAGACAAGCGGAGCGCAGGCTGAGCTTAGCGTGAAGCTTGTTCGGAACGCAGAGCGGTCCGAACTTCCTAAAGCGGGTGCAGCGCACGGTTCGGGAAAAGATGGAAGATAGACAAGATTTCTTGTATGTGGTTTTGAAGGTACATGTACCTCAATTAAATATTCCTCCTTAGCTCAGTCGGTAGAGCACTCGGCTGTTAACCGAGTTGTCGTTGGTTCGAGTCCAACAGGGGGAGCTGAAAAGCCCGTGAATGTTACATTTACGGGCTTTTTGCTCTAACCATAAAATGAGATGTCCTGTGCGGAAGTCACTCGAATTTCCGGTCATATAGCAGCGCGGCGATCAGCACGACGAGACAGGAGCCCGCATTGTGCACCAGCGCCCCGGTGGTGGGCGTCAGTACTTCCATGAGGGACAGCGCGATGGCTGCAAAGTTGATGCACATGGACAGGGTGATGCTGGCTTTGATCGTCTGAACCGTCGCGTTGGACAGCCGCTTCAGATAGGGGATCCTTGAAATGTCATCGCTCATCAGGGCGATTTCCGCGGCGTCTATGGCGATATCGCTTCCCATGCTCCCCATGGCCACGCTCACATCAGCCGTCTTCAGCGCCGGGGCGTCATTGACGCCGTCGCCGATCATGCATACTTTGTGGTTTTCTGCCTGCAGTCTCTCAATGCTCTGCACTTTTTCTTCCGGCAGAAGCTCTGCGCGCACTTCTCTGATCCCGGCCCGCTGCGCAAAA
The DNA here is from genome assembly GCF_016901695.1 of Mordavella massiliensis. GTDB lineage: Bacteria > Bacillota > Clostridia > Lachnospirales > Lachnospiraceae > Claveliimonas > Claveliimonas massiliensis_A. Next base: position 873 of record NZ_JACJKS010000022.1, read on the forward strand.
TAGTCTGCAGCTTTCCGGTGGTCGCCGGTGAGCAGTACAGTGCGGGTGCGCATATCCGAAAGCCGGGAGACCATGTTTTTCGCTTCCGGGCGCAGCACATCAGAAAGCGCGATGACGCCGATGCATTTCCGGTCTTCGGCGATGAGAACAGAGGCCTTCCCCTGTGCGCGGAGCTGTTCCAGTGTGGAACGGACGCTGTTATCGATGGGAACTCCATTTTCCGAGAGGAAATTTTCATTGCCGCAGAGCAGGCTGCGGCTGCCTGCCACTGCGAAAACACCTCTGCCTGCGGTCATCTTGAAAGAAGACGTTTCAGATAAGGAGATTCCTTTTACTTTCGCACAGGCTACGATCGCTTTTCCCAGTGGATGCTCGCTCCTGGCTTCTGCGGAAGCGGCGAGAGAGAGCAGTTCGCTCTCGCTGACGGAATGATCGAAAGAGATCACGTCGCTGACGTCCAGGCGGCCATAGGTCAAAGTGCCGGTCTTGTCAAAGGCGATGGTGTCCACTTTTCCCATTTTTTCGAGGGCTTCACCGGATTTGATGATCACGCCATGTTTCGTCGCCTGGCCGATCGCCGCCATGACCGCGGTGGGTGTCGCCAGTACAAGGGCGCAGGGACAGAACACAACGAGCACGGTCACGGCGGTCACGATGTTCCCGGTGAATACATAGGAAAAAATGGCGATCAGCAGGGCGACGGGGACCAGCCAGCTGGCCGCTTTGTCCGCAATCCTCTGCATGGGGGCCTGCCGGTTTTCTGCGTCCTGCACCATGCGGATCAGCTTTTGCAGGGAACTGTCTTCGCCCACCTTTGTAGCCGAAATATCGATAGATCCAAAGCGGTTGATCGTACCGCAGAAGACTTCTTCCCCAACTCCTTTGTCGACGGGCAGGGATTCCCCTGTCATAACCGACTGGTCAACTGAGGTTTCGCCGCTCAGGATCCTCCCGTCAACCGGGATGGCTTCACCGGGCAGGATGCGCAGGATATCTCCCTGCCGGATGTCCTTAGCCGGTACTGTTTCCTCAATCCCGTCTCTCAGCCTGCGCGCTTTCGCCGGGGCAAGGCTGATCAGCTTTTTCAGTCCTTTTTTTGCCCGGTTTGTGGTGGCTTCTTCCAAAAGTGCGCCGATGGCCATGATAAAGGCGACTTCCCCTGCCGCGAACAGATCCCCGATCGCGATCGCCGCGAACATGGCGATGCAGATCAAAAGGGCAGAGGATATCTTGCTGATGCCGGGATTGTGGATCATGCGCCATACCGCCAGATATAAGAGGGGGATGCCGCTGATCACGACAGTGACCCAGGCCGGGTCAAAGGGCAGAAAGGAAAAGTGTGCCGGCGTGCCGCCAAATTCTTCCATCAGGTGCGGGATCAGATCCAGCAGCAGGAATATACCGGCCGCGACCGTCATTGGCAGTCCGGCGAGAAAATCGCTAAGTCTTTTTATCATAATGGTCCCTCCGCGTATATGGCATTTCAAACCGGATCGTCGTTGACACCTGTTTGACGTTGCCGTACAATTGATTTGATAACAAACAATTTGTTCTTTATTTATTGTAGGAAGGATTCCGGAGAAAAACAACGGATAATATGGCCGCTGTGTTTCGTATGGAACATTTTTTGGAAATTGTACGGAAAGGAGTTGTCATGGACAGGAGACAGCAGAAAACAAGGGCGGCTGTTTTTGCAGCGTTCAGTTCGCTTCTGGCGGAAAAAAGCTACAGCAGGATCACGGTGCAGGAGATCATCGATACTGCGAATATCGGCAGGACCACATTCTATGCGCATTTTGAGACAAAAGACGACCTGCTGAAAGCCTTATGCGAGGTGCTTTTCGATCACATTATCAGCAGCGCGACAGACTGCACCCACACCCATGGACTGTATTCTGACAAAAATGCACCGGAATCTGTGTTCTGCCACTTACTGCAGCATCTGCAGGAAGATGAAAACAATATCCTTGAACTGCTTTCCTGCGAGAGCAGCGAGCTTTTTCTGCGGTATTTCAAAGACAGCCTAAACGAGCTGATAAAAAGACAGTTTGTCGGCCGGGACAGGGAAAAGAACGCGGATATCCCGGAGGATTTTCTGGTCAACCACATTTCCGGAAGCTTTGTGGAAATGGTGCTGTGGTGGATCAGAGGGCGGATGAAGCAGACGCCGGAGGAGCTGGACCGGTATTTCCGGGCAGTCATAGAGCCGGTTCTCTAATAGGAAATCAGGTCCCCCGGCTTATAAAAGCCGGAAGACCTGATTGATCGTCTGTCTGATATTTTCTTTTGCCACCTCTGGCTTCATCGCTTCCTCCAGCGTGGTCACGCCCCGCACTACGGGGAAGAAAGCATCGATGCCGGCGTCGTTGCAGGCGGTTGCCTCCCGTGTCACGCTGCCCGCGATGGCGATGACTTTTGCGCCGTATTTTTTGGCCAGCTTCGCCACGCCAACAGGCGCTTTTCCCATGGCAGTCTGGTGGTCCAGACGCCCCTCGCCGGTGATGACGATATCCGCATCCTTCAGCTCCGCCTCCAGTCCGACAGCGTCCAGGATGAGGTCAATGCCCGGGGAGAGCTCCGCGCCCAGGAAGGAGAGGAAGGCAAAGCCAAGCCCGCCGGCCGCGCCGGCTCCCGGATACTCCCTGTAGTCGCATCCAAGATCACGGGACACAGCAGCGGCATAGTTGGCCATCCCCTCGTCCAGGGCCTGCTTCATGTCCTCCGTGACGCCCTTCTGGGGACCGTAGATGTAGGTGGCGCCGTTCTCGCCGCATAAGGGGTTGTTCACATCGCAGGCGATACGGAAATGACAGTCTGTGAGAAGCGGATGTTTTCCATCCGTTTTTACGGAAGCGATCTTTGCCAGCGCCTGGGCGCCCTCGCCGGGATCGGCCCCGCTCTGATCTGCGAAGGTGAAGCCGAGGGCCCTGAGCATGCCGATGCCTCCGTCGTTGGTGGCGCTGCCGCCGATGCCGATGATGAAATTGCGACACCCCTTCTCCATGGCGTTCAGGATCATCTCGCCCACGCCGTATGTGGTGGCGGCAAGGGGATCCTTCTCCGCCTCTGTGACAAGTGTGATGCCTGCGGCAGCGGCCATCTCAATGATGGCTGTCCGGCTGTCCGGCAGATACCCGTAGTAGCAGTCCACCGGCTTTCCAAGCGGCCCGGTGGCTGTCATCTCCACCTTCTGCCCGTTCATTCCCTCGATCAGGGCATCCGTCGTGCCCTCTCCGCCGTCCGCGAGAGGCTTTACGATCATGTCCGCCTCCGGTCTTGCCAGCAGGACCCCTTCCTTTGCAGCATGGCCTGCTTCCATGGAAGAGAGGCTTCCTTTAAATGAGTCGATTGCAGCAACAACTTTCATCTGTATTCCTCCTGTCCGAATATTTTCTAATTGTAGTTTAACATGCCTTCTTTGTTATATAAACAGAATTTATAACAAATAATTAAGAAAATATGTTACATGTAACAATCCTGGAGTTTCAGGGCAAGGCAGAGGACGACGGCGTCCTGAAAGCGCCTCGGATTCAGGCCGCAGAGGCGGTAGATCCGGTTGAGCTTATACTGCACCGTGTTTTTGTGAAGAAAAAGCGCCTGGCACGTGTTGGAAAGAGACTGGTCTTTCTCAAAATAGACGCGGAGCAGGGCGAGGTCGTCCGCGTCGAGCGGGGAGAGGATGCGCTGGCAGAATGCGCTCTGTGTCCGGGCCGGAACGGCTGCCAGCAGGATCTCCAGCGTCAGGTCGTCAAACAGGCAGAACGCGTCATGACCTGCCCGGCGCTCCAGTGTCTCCAGGGCGATGCGCGCGGTGGAGAGCGATGCTGGAAGGTCTTCCAGGGAGGCGGCGCTGCCGGCGGCCGTCCCGAAAGAACCGGGATGTGCGCTTTCAAACTGTCCCAGCTTTTCCCGGTACAGTTCCAGATCCTCCGCGTTGATCAGGATTCGGAACGTGGCGGGGTACTGGTAGCCGTACAGGCAGCCGGGCAGGGATTCCAGCAGGTGGGAGAGAAGACCCTCCAGCTCAGACAGACTCTGGCTGCCCTGCCGCCAGAGCTTCAGAAGCAGGATCCGTTTGGATGTGGAGGCGTCTACGTGAAGGCTTTTCAATTCCTTCCGGATCTCTGCCGATGCGTCCGAGGTCAGCGGCTCGCCGTCGAGCAGGAGATTCAGCAGATAGTTCCGCCTCCGGGCCAGTGTGCGGGCTGCTGCGCCCAGCTCCTGCTCCCGGAGCAGGAGGAGGGTGATCCGCTCCGCCAGGTGCGCGTAGGCCCGCACCTGCTCAGGCTCCCCGCTGATTCCGATGACGGCAGTGAGGATCCCGTCGCGGAAGACGGGGATGTTCACGCCCTTCTTTGTGCCGGGGAACAGACCGTCCTTAGGCACTTCCAGGGTCCCGCCCCTGGCGATCACCTGCCTGCCTCCCTCATGGACCGTGCCGATGCGGGCCGGGTCTGTGCTGGCGAGAACCAGCCCCCTGCTGTCTATAAAATTGATATCGAAGCCGCAGACATCCTTGACAGTGTCCACGATCTGCTGTGCTGTTTTCTTGTGGATCATGTGATGTACCTCTCCGGAAAAAATGCTTACCTTAGTTATAATGGGATACGGCGGGAAAGTCAACGGAAACGGATGGGATGGAATGCCGGATGTTTTTAAAAAAATAAGAGAAACGTCGTACAACCAACGTTTCTCTTACTTTTCTTCAATGCCGCAGACCGGAATCGAACCGGTACGGGAGGTTAGTCCCGCAGGATTTTAAGTCCTGTGCGTCTGCCAGTTCCGCCACTGCGGCATATCTCTTATACGAGATAAATGGGACCTATAGGGCTCGAACCTATGACCCTCTGCTTGTAAGGCAGATGCTCTCCCAGCTGAGCTAAGATCCCAAACGAAACAACCACAGGTGCCTGAACGAACGACCCAGAAGAGACTCGAACTCTCGACCTCCGCCGTGACAGGGCGGCGCTCTAACCAACTGAGCCACTGGGCCAGATATGAAAACTTTATATTTGAGCGCGACACGCGCTCAGTGGACCTTCGGGGACTCGAACCCAGGACCGACCGGTTATGAGCCGGTTGCTCTAACCAACTGAGCTAAAGGTCCAAATTAGCAGTCCCTTTAAGGACTAAGTCTGCCGTTCAAAGATCGGCAGTCCAGTGACTCCGACGGGAATCGAACCCGTGTTACCGCCGTGAAAGGGCGATGTCTTAACCTCTTGACCACGGAGCCGTTCATGATTTTTCAGGTCCCCTGGAAGCCGAAAATCTCAGGTGACCGTCTAATATAATATCATACAGGCTGTCTTTTGGCAAGAATTTTTTAGAAAAAGGGTTCGATTCCGTTTTTTTATTTTTCCCGGAACCGTTCGGCCAGCAGGGTCAGGAACTGCCGCAGGACCGGGTGGTCGTTCCTGCGCTGGCAGTAGACGCCGTAGGGGACGGCGGGCAGGCCGGTGACGGGAATGCAGCGCAGGCCGTCCGTCCTGGCCAGTGGGAGAGCCGGGAACAGGGTGTAGCCCAGGCCGGCCTTCACAAGGGTGAGGGCGCTCTCGATGCTGCTGGCAAAGTACCGCTGCCCCGGGGGCAGACTGGCCAGGATCCCGTTCTGGATGGCGAAGATGGAGTCCGGGATCTGGCGGGGCGAGCAGGCGATGAAGCTGCCGGCCAGGTCCCGCTTTACAAGGGTGTCTCTGCCGGCCAGAGGGTGGTCCGGCGCGCAGTAGCAGGCAAGCGGCGCAGCGCACAGCTCCCGGAAGACGAGGGAGCTTTTTTTCTGTTCGCCCTTAAAGGCGAGACAGGCGTGGAGCTGATCGTTCTCCACCAGGGTCAGGAGGGAGGGGGAGGGGACGAGATGGATGTCCGGGCGCAGGAGGGGGAAATGTCCGGCCAGCTCCCCAAGCACCAGGGCCGCGGTGGCGGATCCGCCGGCGCTCATCCTGGACGAGGCGACGTCCTCCATCGACACCCGCACGGAGAAGCTGGTACAGGCCGGCATGGACGCCCTCATGAAGGGGCGGACCACCTTTGTCATCGCCCACCGGCTGTCCACAGTCAAAAACTCCGACTGCATCATGGTCATGGAGCAGGGGCGCATCATTGAGCGGGGGACCCACGACGAACTGATTGAAAAGAAAGGGAAGTATTACCAGCTTTACACCGGCAATTTCGCGGCGCAGGGGTAAGGCGTCCGCTGCTTTGCACAAAAAAGACATCTCGCACCGGATAACGGCGGAGATGTCTTTTTTGTCCTCTATTCGTCCCAACCCTCGTAGAAGCGGATATTGACGGAGATGTTGCGGATCTCGTCCCCCTCCTGCGTCTCGATGTCCTCCGGATCGGTGACAAACGGCAGATTGGGATCCTCCTCCTCAAGCTCCACGCTGATCCAGGTCCGGGCAGCCTCGTTGGCATTGTCAATGGCGTCGTCCAGCGTGTCGCCGGACGCTTCACAGCACTCCAGATCCGGGAAATAGGCATGGTAGCGTCCGTCTTCTTTTTTGCGGAATACCGCAGGGTATATAAAATTCATGGCAGTCGGCCTCCTTTGTTATTGTGCGTCAACGCTATTGTAGCACAAGTGATGATTTTTTGGGAAGGAATAAAACAGAAAAATATTGACATGATGTCAGAATGGTAGTATCATACATGTACTGACACAATGTCAGAATACGACGGATCGTAAAAGGAGAGGAAACGTATGAGTAAATGTCTGGTGGCCTATTTTTCTGCAAGCGGAGTGACGGAAAAAACGGCGAAAAAGATCGCTGAGGCGGCGGGGGCGGACCTGTATGAGATCCGGCCGGCCCAGCCCTACACATCCGCGGATCTGAACTGGATGGACAAGAAGAGCCGCAGTACGTTGGAGATGAATGATCCGGCCTGCCGTCCGCAGATCGAGGGGGCGGTGGAGAACATGGGGCAGTACGACACGGTCTTTGTCGGGTTCCCCGTGTGGTGGTATGTGGAGCCGCGGATCGTGGATACCTTCCTGGAGTCCTACGACTTTGCAGGCAGGAAGATGATCCCCTTTGCCACGTCGGGCGGAAGCGGGATCGGCAGGGCGCAGGAGAGCCTGAAGGAGCACTGCCCTGCGGCTGACTGGCAGCCCGGCCGGGTGCTGAACGGCGGCGACATCACAGCCTGGCTAAGAAGCGTCCTCTGATCGCCATTGACGCCATCCTGGCATACAGGTATACTGTATGTGACAAAAGCGGAAAGAAGGAGCATGTATGCCGAAGGGATCAGAAGAACTGACAAATGCAAGAAAGGATGAGATCATCAGCGCCTGCGCCGCCCTCTATGAGACGATGAGCTTCAGGGACATCACGCTGCGTGAGATCGGAGCGAGAACGTCGTTTACCCGCACCTCGATCTACAATTACTTTCAGACGAAGGAGGAGATCTTCCTCGCCCTTTTCCAGAGGGAGTACGAGGCCTGGAACCGGGACCTGGAGCAGATGATGGAAGAGCATGACAGCATGAGCGCGGGAGAATTTGCGTCCGCCCTTGCTGCCACGCTGGAGAAGAGGGCGCAGCTTCTGAAGCTTCTGGCGATGAACCATTACGACATGGAGGCCAACAGCCGGATGGAAAACCTGGTGGCGTTCAAGGTCGCCTATGGAAATACGCTGCGGACGTTCGCCTGCTGTCTGGAGAAGTATTTCCCCCAGATGGACGCAGACGGCGTCCAGGGATTCCTCTACGCCTTCTTCCCGTTCCTGTTCGGCGTATACCCCTACACTACGGTGACGGAGAAGCAGAAGGAGGCCATGGACAGGGCGGGAGTCAATTACGTATGCCTTACCGTGGGCGAGATCATTGCGTCCATGGTGAACAAGCTGCTGGCAGATCAGAGACAGGATCAGAGATAATAAAGAGAAGTCCGGGAGGCGCACATGCCGTCCCGGACTTTTTCTGTCACAAAACATCTAAAAGATATGATAGTTTACGACCAGCGCCGCGAACACGATGGATACCATGGAGAGCAGCTTGATGAGGATGTTGATGGAGGGGCCGGAGGTGTCCTTGAAGGGATCGCCCACGGTGTCCCCCACAACGGCCGCCTTGTGCTGCTCGCTCCCCTTGCCGCCGTGCTGCCCGCTCTCGATGTATTTCTTGGCGTTGTCCCAGGCGCCGCCTGCGTTTGCCATGAAGATCGCCATGAGGAAGCCGGTGGCGGTGGAGCCGGTGAGCAGGCCGATGACGCCGTTGTAGCCCAGGACAAGGCCTGTGACGACGGGGGTGATGATGGCCAGCAGGGTGGGCAGGATCATCTCGTGGAGGCTGGCCTTTGTGCAGATGTCCACGCATTTCTCATAGTCCGCCTCATTTGTTCCCTCCATGAGACCTGTGATCTCCCGGAACTGCCGCCGCACTTCCACGACAATGCTCTGGGCCGCCCTTCCGACAGAGGACATGGTAAGGGCCGCGAACACGAAGGGCAGGCAGGAGCCGATGAAGATGCCGATGAGGACCGTGGGATTCATGACGCTCATGTCGAGGGCCACCTCGCTGCCGCCCACCTCCTGCACTTTCTCCACGTAGGAGGCGATGAGGGCCAGGGCGGTGAGGGCGGCGCTGCCGATGGCAAAGCCCTTGCCGGTGGCTGCCGTCGTATTGCCAAGAGAGTCCAGGGCGTCTGTGCGCCTCCGCACATCCTCCTCAAGGCCGGCCATCTCCGCGATGCCGCCGGCGTTGTCTGCGATGGGCCCGTAGGCGTCTGTGGCCAGGGTGATGCCCAGGGTGGACAGCATGCCGACCGCCGCCAGGGCGATGCCGTACAGTCCTCTGGTGGCCTCAATGAACCCGCCGGAGAGGGCGTAGGCGGCCAGGACGCAGACGGCGATGATGACGATGGGAACGGCGGTGGAGAGCATGCCGAGACTCAGGCCGCCGATGATGATGGTGGCGGATCCGGTCTCGGATTTGTCCGCCAGATCCTGCGTGGGTTTATAGGTGTCGGATGTAAAGTACTCCGTGAAGAAACCGATCAGCACGCCGGCCAGCAGGCCGCCCAGGATGGCGAAGTAAAATCCGATGAAGTCCTTCCCCAGGACGAACCATACGAGGGGGAAGGAGATGACCGCGATCAGGAGGGCGCTCGTGTTGGTGCCCCGGCGCAGGGCCTTGAGAAGGGTGCTCTGGTCCGTGTTCTCGCCGGTCCTCACAAGGAGGGAGCCGAGGATGGAGGCCAGGACGCCCACCGCGGCCAGAAGCATGGGGATCACGACCGCATTGACCCGGTCCACGGACTCGATCTTATTGAAGGCGATGACGCCGAGGGAGCAGGCGGAGAGGATGGAGCCCACATAGGACTCGTACAGGTCCGCGCCCATGCCGGCCACGTCGCCCACATTGTCGCCCACGTTGTCTGCGATGACGGCCGGGTTGCGGGGGTCGTCCTCCGGGATGCCGGCCTCCACTTTCCCCACCAGGTCAGCGCCCACATCCGCGGCCTTCGTGTAGATGCCGCCGCCCACGCGGGCGAAGAGGGCCATGGAGGAGGCGCCCATGCCGAAGGTCAGCATGGTGCTTGTGATATCCTCCAGAGGCAGCTTAAAGACAAGCCTGAGCAGGAGATACCAGATGGAGATGTCCAGAAGCCCCAGCCCCACAACGGTGAAGCCCATGACGGAGCCGGCCGAGAAGGCCACGTTAAGGCCCCGGTTCAGGCTGCTCTGGCAGGCTGCGGCCGTGCGGGCGTTGGCTCTTGTGGCGATCTGCATGCCCACGAACCCGGACAGGCCCGAAAAAAATCCTCCCGTCACGAAGGCGAAGGGGACGAACCATGTCAGGAGCCCCAGCGCCGCCATGATGAAGAGGATGACGAACATGACCGCAAAAAATCCGGCCAGGATCTTATACTGGCGTCTTAAATAAGCCATTGCCCCGCTGTGGATGGATGCGGAGATCTTTTTCATCTGTTCATTGCCCTCGGGAAAGCCGAGGACTTTCTTTGCCCGGCTTGCCACGAAAAGAAGCGCGATGACAGAGCCGGCGAGTGTCAGAAGTGCAAGTTCATTGTCCATAAAATCTTTCCTCCATTCCTGTGTGTGAAAAACAACGATTTGAGAACAATTATAGCACTTTTAACGGGAAATGCCACGCTTTTTCAGTTAATTAATTGTGAACATTTTATATCTTTAGACAAGTCTGCGGATATGCTCCTGCAGCTCCGGGAATCCTCCGTTCGGGTAGAGGGAGACGTCAGCCTCCCGCCTGTTGATCAGGCAGTCCGTGAGGAGGAAGACCTGCATGCCCAGATCCAGGGTGCCCATGTCCTCGTCCACGTCGTTGCCCACCATCAGGCACTCCTGAGGGGTGAGGGAGCAGTGAGCCAGGATGTCCCGGTAGTAGTCCGGGTTTGGCTTGCAGTGGACAGAGTTCTCGTAGGTGGTGTAGTACTCAAAGTCGGCGGGCGATACGCCGGCCCACGCCATGCGGCTCTCGGTGGCGACAGCGGGAAAGAGGGGGTTGGTGGCCAGGATCGTGCGAAGTCCCAGCTCCCGGCAGAGGCGAACGCTCCTGGCGGCCTGCGGATTGAAGCCGCACACGGTCCGGGCCTCCTGGAATTCCACCTCGTAGAAGGAGCGGAACACAGGAATGTCCTCCAGCGCCCTCTCGCCGAAGACGCCGCCGAAGAAGTTCCAGAACACGTCCTCGTTGGAGGCGGAGCCGTCGTTTTGTACCATGGCGGATGTGCCGCCCCACACGGCCTGGATGAGTTTCTCCGGCTCGTAGCCGAGGGGGGCCATCTTAAGGGCCAGTTTTTTAAAATATGTCTTTACGAACAGATCCTGATCCATGGGGAGCAGGGTCCCGTCCAGGTCGAACAGAACAGCTTTGATCTTTCTCATAGGTATGTCTCCTTCTTTTGTGTAGTCGGAAGCGGCGCGCCGGCCGCGCTGTAATAAAGTATAGAATGGGAAATCGGCCATTGTCAACCACACGGTTTTCTCCTATAATAGATGTATTCAAAAAAACAGCGAAAGAGGAGCAGATATGAATTTTTTAGAGGAACGCATCGTAAAAGACGGGATCATCAAAGAGGGCAATGTGCTGAAGGTGGACAGCTTCCTGAACCATCAGATGGATATCAGGCTGTTCGATGAGATCGGGGCGGAATTTAAGAAGCGGTTCGCCGGGAAGCCCATCAACAAGATCCTCACCATTGAGGCCTCCGGCATCGGCATTGCCTGCGTGGCGGCCCAGCATTTCCAGGTGCCGGTGGTGTTTGCCAAGAAGACGCAGAGCATCAACCTGGAAGGGGAGATGTATGTGGCTGAGGTGGAGTCTTTCACGCACCGCTGCAGGAACCAGGTCATCGTGTCCAAGAAGTTCCTGAACGGGGACGATCATGTGCTGATCATCGACGATTTCCTGGCCAACGGCTGCGCCCTGCAGGGCCTGATCCAGATCGTGCAGGCGGCGGGAGCCACAGTGGAGGGGATCGGGATCGTCATCGAGAAGGGATTCCAGCCCGGCGGGAGCATCATCCGCAACCTCGGGTACCAGTTGGAGTCGCTGGCCATCGTGGACGCCATGGATGAGGAGACCGGGACCTTTGTGTTCCGCGAGCAGAAGGAAAGATAGTAAAAGGAGCAGACGGCAGAATGAATACAGCAGTGCAGCTTGAACAGCAGCTTATGAGCATACACAGGAAGAGTTATCCGGCGTACAAAAGCCTGGCGGGGAGCTGGCAGTTCCCCGGGTACATCCTTCACATTGACCATGTGCAGGGGGATCCCTTTGCAGCCCCCTCCAAAGTGAGCGTGGAGGTGTCAGGGAAGACGGCGGGTTTCCCGCCGCAGCTCTTTGACAGGAAGGATAAAAGGATCGCGCTTCAGGACTATCTGACCCGGGAGTTTGGCCGGCAGATATCCGCCTTCCTGTTTCAGGCGAAGGGGTCCGGGAAGAGCGGCCTTCTGAGCATCAGCCGGTGCGGCCAGGAGGTGCTGGAGCGGACGGCCCTGGAGATGGATGAGGGGCGGATCCGGGTGAGGTTCGAGGTGGGGTTCCCGGCCAACGGGCGCACCATCAACGCGCCGGAGCTGAAGAAGATCCTCTTTGACTATGTGCCCCAGTGTGTAAAGAAGGCATTGTACTACAGGAACCTGGACCCTGCGGCGCTGCAGGCCGTGGCGGACCTGGCGGAGGACCAGACCTTCATCCGCCGGGAGCTGAAGCGGCTGGACCTGGTGGCCTTTGTGGCCAACGGATCCGTCCTGCCGCGGCAGAGCGGCGTGTCGGACAGGCCCATGAAGGGGGCGGTCGTATTTGAGAGCCCGGAGAGCATGGAGGTGGAGCTTACCCTGCCCCACAGAGGGCCTGTCAAGGGCATGGGGATCCCGCGCGGCATCACCCTCATCGTGGGCGGCGGCTACCACGGGAAGTCCACCCTCCTGAAGGCGCTGGAGCTGGGCGTGTACAACCACATAGCCGGGGACGGCAGGGAGTATGTGATCACCGACGACACGGCCGTGAAGATCCGTGCGGAGGACGGCAGGGCGGTGTCGCACGTGGACATCTCACCCTTTATCAACCACCTGCCAAACGGGAAGGACACGGTGGATTTCTCCACGGAGGACGCCAGCGGGTCCACCTCCCAGGCGGCGAACGTGGTGGAGGCGGTGGAGGCCGGCGCAGGGGCGCTCCTCATCGACGAGGACACGTCCGCCACCAATTTCATGGTGCGGGACGCCCTCATGCAGTCGGTCATCGCCCGGGAGCAGGAGCCCATCACGCCGTTCATCGAGCAGGCCGGGAAGCTGTATGGAGAGAAGGGGGTCTCTGTGATCCTGGTGGCGGGAAGTTCAGGAGCTTACTTTTATATTGCGGATAAGATCATCCAGATGGATACGTACCGGGCGTACGATATCACCGGCCATGTGAAGGACATCTGCAGCCGGAACAGGGAGGAGATGGAGTTCGTTACAGCCCACCGGAAGGAGTCTGAGGAGATCGCCAGATGGGGCGCCATGACCCGCCGGCCCCGCCTCGGGAAGATCGACAAAAAGCACGGCCAGATCAAGGTCAAACAGTATGGAAAAGACAGCTTTTCCATCGGGAAGGACACGGTGGAACTCAAGTACGTGGAGCAGATCACGGACAGCGAGCAGACCACTGCCCTCAGCTATGTGCTGAAACATGTCATCGGGGAGATGGAGACGAAGAAATCCGCCAGCCTGGAAGAGCTGGCGGAGAAGATCAGCCGGGAGATGGAAGAAAAAGGGCCCTCCTGCCTGGTGAAGGGATCCAGCGTCCCGTCCGGCCTCGCTATGACGAGGAAGCAGGAGATATATGCGTGTCTGAACCGCTACAGGGGCTTTCACTAGCAGGAGCCAGCATGGACAGGTACTTCTCGTAATTGACGCCGTCATTGCGGGGTACCTGTTCTTTTATTGTGTCAGCCAGGGCCTGGCAGAGAAATTCGCCCGCCAGGCGCACGGAATCCGCCAGCGCGTCCCCCCTTGCCCGGCCTGCGGCGATGCAGGCGGCGAAGAGGTCCCCCGTGCCGGAGTAGCTGCCCCCGACGCAGGGGAAGGACAGGAGAGAGTGCTCCTTCTCTGTGACGATGAGGTTGCCGAGCATGGCGGCGCCGTCCGCGTCTGTGAAGCGGATGCCGGTGACGAGGACTTCTTTCAGCCGCGCGCCAAGCAGGGACCTGGCAAGTTCGCTTATGACTTCCAGCCTGAGGGGCAGGTTTGCGATGGCGCAGATCTCCCCGTATCCCGCCCCTGTCAGGAGGCACAGCTCCGTCAGGTTGGGGGTGATGAGATCCGCCTGCGCGCACAGCTCCTTCATCTTGAGGAGCAGGCCCTCTGTGAAGAGGCCGTGGGGCTTCCCGTCGCCGCCAAGGACCGGGTCCACCAGGAGGAAGGTCCCGTCTGTGAGGAAGCTGTCCAGGAACATCCGGATCTGTCTGACCTGTCTTTCATCCGCCAGGAAGCCGGTGGTGATGCCGTCAAAATGGACGCCCATCTTCTCCCACTCGCTGCGGATGAGGGGCATTTTATCGGTGTAGCTGTCAAAGTAGTAGTGGGGGTAGCCCGTCTGCGCGCTCAGGATGGCGGTGGGCAGGGGGCAGGGCTGCACGCCCATGGCTGCGGTCACGGAGATGGCAGCGGTGAGGGAGCAGCGGCCGAAGCCGGAGAGGTCGTTGATCACGGCTATTTTTTTTGTCATATCATCAGATCCTTTGCAAATTCAAATGTTGTTTTTATACTATAGCATGAAAATGGCGGCGCTTCAATCGCGCATAAAAAGACCAGAGTGAAAGCACTCTGGCCGGAGGGGGAAATTATGAAAAAGAAAATTGAATAAAGGGTGTTCCCTTTGTTCATGTATTACTATACCGGGAATTTGTGATGAAATTGTGACTGCCTTATTAAATAAATGTGAAAGGAGCATGAACAAAAAAGCGGCTCCCCTTCCGGGAACCGCTTTTCGCACGTGGGCAAGAGGATTCGAACCCCCGACCTTCTGGTCCGTAGCCAGACGCTCTATCCAGCTGAGCTATGCCCACATTTGCTGTGCGTATCTCTCACAGCAAAAATTATTATATTACATCTGCAGGGGCATGTCAAGAAGAAAATGTATTTTCCTGGCTGTCCGCGGCAAACTGGCTGTAGTACAGATTTGCGTAGAAGCCCTGTTTTGCCAGCAGTTCCTCGTGAGTGCCCTGCTCCACGATGTGGCCCTGGTTCATGACGAGGATCACATCCGAGTGCTGGATCGTGGAGAGCCGGTGGGCTACCACAAAGCTCGTGCGCCCCTGCATGAGCTTCTCAAAGGCGCGCTGGATGCGGATCTCCGTCATGGTGTCGATGGAGGAGGTGGCCTCGTCGAGGATCAGCATGGGCGGCAGGCAGAGCATGATCCTGGCGATGCACAGAAGCTGCTTCTGGCCCTGCGAAAGATTGCCGCCGCCCTCCGTGATGACTGTGTCATAGCCCTCCGGCAGACGCATGATGAAGCTGTGGGCGTGGGCCTCTTTTGCCGCCGCGATGACCTCCTCCTCGGAGGCGTCCGGACGGCCGTAGGCGATGTTGTCGCGGATGGAGGCGGACTTCAGCCATGTCTCCTGGAGCACCATGCCGTAGCTTGTGCGCAGGGACTGGCGGGTGATCTGCCGGATGTCGTGCCCGTCCACTTCGATGGAACCCTTCTGTACGTCATAAAAGCGCATGAGAAGGTTGATGAGCGTGGTCTTCCCGCAGCCGGTGGGCCCCACGATGGCGATGCGCTGCCCCGGTTTTACGTCCAGGTTCAGCCCCTCGATCAGGGGAACGTCCGGCGTGTAGGAGAAGGACACGTCATCAATGAGGATGCGCCCCTCCGGTTCCGTGAGGACGACGGCGTCCGCGGGCTCGGCCGGTGCGGCCGGCGCATCGATGAGCTCGAATACCCGGGCCGCGGAGGCGATGGAGTTCTGGAATTCCGTCAGCACGCCTGTGATGTCGTTGAAGGGCTTCGTGTACTGGTTTGTGTAGCTCAGGAAGCTGGAGAGCTGTCCAACGGAGAGCATGCCGCCGGTCACGGAGAAGCAGCCGGCGATGGTCACGCCTGCGTAGATGACCGAGTACATGAAGCGGGTGGCCGGGTTTGTGATGGAGGAGAAGAAGGTGGCTTTCAGAGAGTACTCAGAGAGCCTCCTGTTGATCTCGTCAAATTCCTCCGACGCCTCGCCCTGGTGCCCGAAGGCCTGCACCACCTTGATGCCGCCCAGCATCTCGTTTGTGAAGCCGGTCAGCTCCCCCCGCGTCTCCGACTGTTTCTTAAACATGGTGAAGGATTTCTTGGAGATGAAATCTGCCACCAGGAAGGACATGGGGCTTAGGACGACCACGACCAGGGTGATCCAGGGGTTGATGCCAAGCATGAACAGGATGGTGCCCGCAATGGTGGCAACGCCTGTGAAGAGCTGGGTGAACCCGAGGAGCAGTCCGTCGGAGAACTGGTCGATGTCCGTGATGACGCGGCTTAACAGGTCTCCGGCGGAGTGCCGGTCCACGTAGGACAGCGGCAGATCCTGCAGGTGATTGAAAGCCTGGACGCGCAGGTCCCGGACGATGCGGTAAGTGATCTTGTTGTTGATGTGGTTCATGATCCACTGGGCCACGGCGGTGACGGCAATGGACAGAAGGATCGCGCTGATCACAGCCATAAGGCCGGCGAAGTCCACCTGCCCCGCGCCCACGATGTAGTCCACGCCCCGCCCGGTCAGGATGGGGATATAGAGGGTGAGACCTACCGTCAGGGCGGAGAGGAGTAGGGAGAGCACCACGAGGCCGGTGTAGGGCCGGATGTAGTGCAGGATCCGCTTCAGGGTCTGGCGGTTCTTTTCTTTTCTGTCAGGGGCAAGTCCCTGCTTCTGATCTTTATCAGGCATTGGCAGCAGCCTCCTTTCCGGCGGACTGGGATGCGCAGATCTCCTGGTACACGTGGTTGGATGCCAGCAGCTCCTCGTGGGTGCCGTACCCGGCGGGGTGGCCGTCGTCCAGGACCAGGATGTGGTCCGCGTTGCGGATGGCGGACACCCGCTGGGATATGATGAATACCGTCATGTTTTCCGTGTTTTCCTTAATGGCCCTGCGCAGCCGCGCGTCTGTGGCGAAATCCAGCGCGGAGGCGCTGTCGTCCAGGATCAGGATGTCCGGCTGCGAGGTCAGGGCGCGGGCAATGGTGAGCCGCTGCTTCTGCCCGCCGGAGAGGTTGCTGCCTCCCTGCTGGATCATAAGATCCAGCCCCTGCTTCTTGCTGTCTACGAACTCCCGCGCCTGGGCGGTGTCAAGGGCCCGGTAGATCTCCTCGTCGGTCGCGTCTTTGCGCCCCCACTGCATGTTTTCCCGGAGCGTGCCGGAAAAGACCGTGGCCTTCTGGGGCACGATGCTGACGCGTTTCCGGATGGAGGAGGGGCTCAGGGAGCGCACATCCTGCCCGAACAGGCGGACGGCGCCGGCGGTGCAGTCATAGAAGCGGGGGATCAGGCTGGCCAGGGTGGATTTCCCGGAGCCGGTGCCGCCGATGATGCCCAGGGTCTCGCCGGGCATGACGGAGAAACTGATGCCGCAGAGCGTCTCCTGCCGGGAGCCGGCGTAGGTGAATCCCACATTTTCAAAGGCGACGGCCGGAACCGGTGCTCCATCCGCGCCTGCATCTGCGCCTGTCCCGGCAGCCGCGTCGCGCCCTGCCTCCGGTATGGACGGCTGCACGTCAAAGATGGCGTTGACGCGGGCGAGGCTTGCAAGGGCCCTGGAGAGCAGGATGATCAGGTTGGCCAGTTTGACCAGTTCTGTCAGGATCTGGGACATGTAGTTGATGAGGGCTATGACCTGTCCCTGGGTCAGGCTGCCGGCATCCACCTGCCTGCCGCCGAACCAGAGGACCGCGATGATCCCCAGGTTGATGATGACATAGGTGAGGGGATTTAAGAGGGCGGAGATCTTTCCTACAAAGATCTGCTTGCGGTACAGGCCGTCGGTCTCCTGCGCGAACCGCTCCTTCTCCTCCTCCTGGCGGGCAAAGGCGCGGACGACGCGGATGCCCAGCAGGTTTTCCCTTGTGCCAAGGAGCACCCGGTCCAGCTGCCGCTGCACGTTTTTGTAGAGAGGCATGCTGGCCAGGAGGATGGCGAAGACAACCACCAGAAGGACGGGGATCGTGACCGCGAAGGGGAGAGCCGCCCGGACATCCACCAGGAAGGCCATGATCATGGCGCCCAGCACCACGAAGGGGGAGCGCAGGAACAGGCGCAGGAACATGTTGATGCCGTTCTGCACCTGGTTCACGTCGTTGGTCATCCGGTTGATGAGGGTGGACGTGCCGATGGTGTCGATCTCCTGGTAGGAGAAGGTGTTGATATGGCGGAAGAGGTCGCTGCGCATGGCCATCCCCGCGCTGATGGCGGATTTGGCCGCGAAGTACTGCGCGGTCAGGGAGAAGGAGAATCCCACGATCCCGAGCAGGATCAGGAGCCCTCCCATCTTCCAGAGGTAGGGGGTGTTCTGTTCCCCGATGCCCACATCGATCATCTGCGCCACCACCAGGGGGACGAAGAGTTCAAAGGTGGCCTCCAGCATCTTGAAGAGGGGGGCCATGACCGTGATGAAGGGATGGGGCTTTAAGTAGCTTAAAAGTCGATTCATGTTATGGACCGGTCCTTTCTGTAAAATAAGACGTCTGCAGGGAGCCGCGTCTGTCTAGGAGCGGCATTTCTCCTTCAGCTGTGCGTAGATCCGCCCGGATACCGGCGCGGACACGTTAAGCCGCTGCGCCTCCCGCACGATGTAGCCGCTGAAGGTCTCCAGCTCGGTGCGTGTGCCGGCATTCACGTCCCGCTGCAGGGAGCTGGTGGCGTTGTCCTGGAGTTCGCAGTAGAAGCGGTGCAGGATTGCTTTTCTGTGGTCCTCCGTCACGGGCACGCCCTTTGCGAGGGCGACCCGGTAGGCCTCGTCCACGAGGGCCTCAAAGTCGGATACCTTTTCCGGATCGCGCCTGAGCTGGCCGATGTTGTTGTCGTAGAGGGCTGTCTCCACGTTGTAGGCGCAGTTGAAGATGTATTTTCTCCAGATCTCCGTCTGGATATTCCGGGTGGCCGTACAGTCGATGCCGGCCCGGTTCAGAAGATCCGCGATCCCGCAGCTTGTCTGCCAGAGGCGGCTGTCCGCGTCCTGGATGCCCACGAACAGATTGGCGAAGTTCCCCTGCTGTGTCACGGAGAAATCGCTGCCTGCGAAGGCGACGATATAGATGAGGGAGTCAATGACCGTTCCCTTTTCTATGTATGCGCGGGCCCGGTCGCCGGGATCCGCGCCGTTCATGACCGGGACGATGACCGTGTGGTCCGTCACGCAGCCGGCCAGGGAGCGGCAGGCTTCCTCCAGGGAGTAATTTTTTACGCAGATGAAGATGTAGTCCTGCGGCGGAAGCTCCGCTGCCGTCTCCACGACCCTCTCCGGGCGGACGGTGCGCCCGCCCCGGTAGTCGCTGTGAAGGGTCAGGCCCTTTTCCCGGATGGACGCGCCCCGGGCGCCGCGCGCCACAAAGGAGACGTGGGGGTATGTGTCGGCCAGGAGGGCGCCGAGGTAGCCGCCCACGCCGCCAAGGCCCAGGACTGTGATCTTTTTGTCGTCAGATGAGTTCATGTATGTTCCTTCTTTCTCTTTGGATTTCCTTTTGGCATAATATACAAATTATATCATATGCGGGGGCGGCGGGGAATACCTTTCATTCAGATGCTTGTCAGCACCGGGAAAAGGTTTTACAATAGAAAAAACAGATTTGACAGGTCGGGAGGCATATATGACTGAAATACGAAAAAGACTGAACTTCCGGGGCCGGGTGCAGGGCGTCGGCTTCCGCTACAAGGCAAAATATCTCGCCAAGTCGCTGGGACTGACCGGCTGGGTGCGCAATGAGTATGACGGCACGGTGACGCTGGAGATCCAGGGACGTCCCAAGCTGGTGGACAAGATGCTGCATGGCCTGAACCATGATAGCTTTATCGAGATCGACTGGATCGACGGGAAGGACCTGCCGGTGGATGAGAAGGAGCGGAGCTTTCAGGTGAGGATGTGAAGGATCCCGTGCGGGGAAGGAGGCAAAGGGGATGAAAGATATGGTTCTGTGGACAGAGCTGAAGGATTTGCTCAGGAAAAAGGGGGCTGCCCTGAACGGCTGCGCGGATCTAGGCACTGTGGAGACGCCGGCAGCAGGCGGCGGGCATTTCCCTGTGGGCGTTGCGGTGGCGCTGCCCGTCCCTGTCGAGATCGTCAGGCAGATCGAGAACGGTCCGACGATGGGATATTACGAGGCGTACCATGCGATGAACCGGCAGTTGGACGAGATCGTGCTGGCGGGGGAGGCGTTTCTGAAAAGCCGCGGTTTCCGGGCATGGGCACAGACAACGGACCGGGCGGTGCAGGATGCTGACTGGCGGACGCCGCTTCCCCACAAGACTGTTGCGGCCAGGGCGGGCTTGGGCTGGATCGGGAAAAGCTGTATCCTTGTCACGGAAGAATACGGCTCCGCCGTCAGGCTTTCCTCCCTGCTCACCGATGCGCCCCTGCCCTGCGCGGAGCCCGTCACCGCTTCCCGCTGCGGGGCGTGCCGGCTCTGCGTGGAGAACTGCCCTGCCCATGCATTGGAAGGAGTGCTCTGGAAGGCGGGAATGGCGCGGGAAGAATTGTTTGACAAAGATGTGTGTTATCAGAAACAAGTGGAGCTGATGCGACAACGGACCGGGATCGAGGCGGATTTGTGCGGGAAATGTTTTGTTGTGTGCCCGTATACCCGGAGGTACGTGGAGGCTAAAACACAATAGGAAAGATTGACAGACAGCGGGCGAAGTATTCAGAGGCGAATACACAATAACGCACCAGTTGCTGCAATTCCGGACGTAATACTTTTTAAAAGTATTACGTCCGGAATTGCAGAAGGAGTGATACAAGGAGGACAATTATGAAGAAATATGTGATGGCGCTGGACGCCGGTACGACCAGCAACCGCTGCATCCTGTTCGACAGGCAGGGCAGGATCTGCAGTGTGGCACAGAAGGAATTCACCCAGTATTTCCCGAAGCCGGGCTGGGTGGAGCATGATGCGGATGAGATCTGGTCCACCCAGCTCGGGGTGGCGGTGGAGGCCATGAGCAAGATTGGGGCGGAGGCCGCTGACATTGCAGCCATCGGGATCACGAACCAGAGAGAGACGGCCATTGTCTGGGATAAAAAGACCGGGGAGCCTGTCTGCCACGCCATTGTGTGGCAGTGCCGGCGGACGGCGAAGTTCTGCGACGAGCTGATGGAGCAGGGGCTGGAGGATCTGATCCGGCAGAAGACCGGGCTCAAGATTGACGCCTACTTCTCAGGCACCAAGATCCGGTGGATCCTGGATCATGTGGAGGGCGCCCGGGCGCGGGCTCAAAAGGGAGAGCTTCTCTTCGGGACGGTGGAGACATGGCTCATCTGGAAGCTGACCCGGGGAAAGGTGCACGTGACGGATTACTCCAACGCCTCCCGCACCATGCTGTTCAACATCCATACCCTGGAGTGGGATGAGGATATCCTGCGGATCCTTGATATCCCGCGGGCCATGCTGCCGGAGGTGAAGCCGTCGAGCTGCATCTACGGGGAGAGCGATCCCTCCTTCTTTGGCGGGGCGATCCCCATTGGCGGCGCAGCGGGAGACCAGCAGTCCGCCCTGTTCGGACAGACCTGCTTCCGGCCGGGGGAGGCAAAAAACACGTACGGCACAGGCTGCTTCCTCCTCATGAACACAGGGGAGACGCCCGTGACATCGAAAAACGGACTTCTGACGACCATTGCATGGGGGCTGGACGGGAAAGTCACCTACGCGCTGGAGGGCTCCATATTCGTGGCCGGCGCGGCGATCCAGTGGCTGCGGGACGAGATGCGCCTGATCGACTCGTCCGAGGACTCCGAATATATGGCGACGAAAGTGCAGGATACAAACGGCTGCTACGTAGTGCCTGCCTTCACGGGGCTCGGTGCTCCCCACTGGGATCCCTACGCGAGGGGGACCATTGTGGGCATTACCCGCGGGGTCAATAAATATCACATCATCCGGGCAACGCTGGAATCCCTGGCCTACCAGGTGAACGACGTGCTGCAGGCCATGGAGGCTGATTCCGGCATCCGCCTAAGCGCCCTCAAGGTGGACGGCGGGGCGAGCGCCAACGATTTCCTGATGCAGGCCCAGGCGGACATCAGCGGCGCGCCGGTGAACCGGCCGAAATGCGTGGAGACGACCGCCATGGGAGCCGCCTATCTGGCCGGCCTTGCCTCCGGCTACTGGGAAAATAAGGAGGAAGTGCTGGCAAACTGGGCCAGCGACCGCATCTTTACCCCGCAGATCCCCGGGGAGGAGCGCCTGGCGAAGATCCGTGGGTGGAACAAAGCTGTCCGCTACGCGTACGGCTGGGCAAAAGATGAGTAAAAATAGACAAAATAATCCGTTTTTACTGGACAAAAATAGGGAAATATACTAAAATAGACCTATTGAGGGTCGGCGCCCCTATCTTCCGGCGCCGCATTTCTAAAGGACGGAGGTAGCATAACATGAAAAGAAATGTAATTGTAGGACAGTCGGGCGGCCCCACCGCCGCCATCAACTCCAGTCTCGCGGGCGTATACCGCACAGCCCGGGACCGCGGGGCGCATAAAGTATACGGCATGCTTCACGGCATCCAGGGCCTTTTGCAGGAGCGGTATCTGGACCTCTCCGAGTACATCACCACAGAGCTGGATGCAGAGCTTCTGAAGCGGACGCCGGCAGCCTTTCTCGGCTCCTGCCGGTACAAACTGCCGGAGATCCACGAGGACCAGGCCGTGTATGAGAAGATCTTCAGCATCCTGGATAAGCTGGACATCGAGGCGTTCATCTACATCGGCGGCAACGACTCCATGGACACCATCAAGAAGCTGTCCGACTACGCGATTGTGACCGGACATCCGACCCGCTTTATCGGCTGCCCGAAGACCATTGACAACGACCTTGCGCTGACCGACCACACACCCGGATACGGAAGCGCGGCCAAATATATCGGCACATCTGTGAAAGAGATCATCCGCGACAGCTTCTGTCTGGAGTACAGCAAAGGGCTTGTGAGCATCGTGGAGATCATGGGGAGAAACGCAGGCTGGCTCACCGGCGCCGCGGCGCTGGCAAAGGGCGAGGACTGCGAGGGCCCGGATCTTATCTACCTTCCGGAGATCCCCTTTGACCTGCACGCCTTCAGCGAGAAGGTGAAGGAGATCCTGTCAAAGAAGCCGTCCGTTGTGGTTGCGGTCTCAGAGGGCATCCGCACGGCAGACGGAACCTATGTGTGCGAGCTTGGCAGCAGCATTGACTTTGTGGACGCGTTCGGGCACAAGCAACTGTCCGGGACCGCTTCCTATCTGGCCAGCTTTATCGCCGGTGAGATCGGCTGCAAGACCCGCGCCATCGAGCTGAGCAGCCTGCAGAGGTCCGCATCCCACGCCGCATCCAGAGTGGATATCCTGGAAGCCTACCAGGTGGGAGGCGCTGCCGTGAAGGCGGCGGACGAGGGAGACTCCGGCAAGATGGTCGTGCTCAACCGCCTCTCCGACGATCCCTATCAGTGCGGCACAGAAGTGAAAGACGTGCATAAGATCGCCAACGATGAGAAGCTCGTTCCAAGAGAGTGGGTCAACGAGGAGGGAACCGGCGTGACGGATGAGTTTGTGGCTTACGTGCGTCCGCTTATCCAGGGGGATGTGTCTCCTGTCATGGTGGACGGCATCCCGCGGCATCTGTTCCGCCCCTACAACCTGTAAAAAAGCAAGCGATGCCCGGGAGGGGAAACCTTTCCGGGTTTTTTTGTTGTATTGGCGACGGACTTTACACGAAATTTGCACCGCAGTATAATGGGACTGGAAAAGAAAAAAGGAGGAAGACAAAGCATGAGAAAGAAAATGAAGAAGATCAGCGCCATCCTGCTGGCCTTTGCCATGACAGCCTCCCTGCTGGCAGGCTGCGGCAGCCAGCAGGCAGATGAGAGTACAAAGCAGGAGGAAAGTGAACCTGCAGACGTGCGCGTGACAGCGCTCAAGGGGCCGACTGCCATGGGCATGGTGCAGATGATGGACGATGCAGACAACGGAAAAATTGATAACGAAAATTATTCGTTTACTATTTCTGCATCTATAGACGAGGTGACACCGAAACTTTCCCAGGGGGAGACGGATATCGCCGCAGTGCCGGCCAATGTGTCTTCCGTCCTCTGGAATAAACTGGACGGCGGTGTGCAGGTCCTTGCCGTCAACACGCTGGGCGTCCTCTATATTGTGGAAAACGGAGATATCGTCCAGTCCGCGGCGGACCTGAAGGGAAGGACGATCTACGCCAGCGGCAAGGGGGCGACGCCGGAGTATGCCCTCAACTATATCCTGGAGGAGAACGGCCTTGATCCGGCGGCGGATGTGACCATCCAGTGGAAGAGCGAGCATGCGGAGTGCGTGGCGGCCCTTTCGCAGGATCCGGCAGGGATCGCCATGCTGCCCCAGCCCTTCGTGACGACGGCCCAGGCAAAGAACCCGGATCTCAGGGTGGCCCTTGACCTGACGGAGGAGTGGGACAAGGTGCAGGCAGGCGAAGAGGAGCCCGGCGCGCTCCTTACAGGTGTTGTCGTGGTGCGGACGGAGTTTGCCGACGAACACCCGGAGGCGGTTGCTGATTTCCTGGAGAGATACCGTGCATCTGTGGACTTTGTAAATGAAAATGTTGCTGACGCAGCCCGGCTCGTGGGGGACTACGATATCGTGGCGGCAGAGGTGGCAGAAAAGGCAATCCCTGCGTGCAACATTGTGTGCATCACAGGGGAGGAAATGCAGGAAAAGCTGTCCGGATATCTGTCCGTACTTATGGAGCAGAACCCGGAAGCCATAGGAGGACAGTTGCCGGATGACGACTTCTACTACATCCAGAAACAGTAAGAGAAAGATCCGTCTGTGGGCCGTCCTTGCCTGGCTCCTGATATGGCAGCTTGCAAGCATGTGGATCGGGCAGGAGATACTTCTTGTATCTCCTGTCACTGTCGTTATAACCCTGATCCGGCTGGCCGGCGGGGCGCAGTTCTGGCTTTCCGTCGCCTCGTCCATGCTGCGGATCATCGGCGGGTTTCTCCTGGCCGTGGTCCTGGGCGCGGCGCTTGCAGGGCTTTCGGCGGCATTGGGACGCCTGCGGGAATTTCTTCTCCCCTTTGTGGCGACGGTCAAATCCATTCCGGTGGCATCCTTTGTCATCCTGGTGCTCATCTGGGTGTCCTCCCGGAATCTGTCCGTGCTGATCTCTTTTCTCATGGTGTTCCCGGTCATATACACAAATGTGCTGGACGGCATCAGCCAGACGGACCGGGGGCTCCTGGAGATGGCGGAGCTCTTCGGGATCCCCTTTGGCCGGAGGCTCCGGACGATCTATGTCTCCCAGGTCCTGCCGTATTTCCGGACAGGCTGTTCCCTGGCTCTCGGGCTTTGCTGGAAGGCGGGCGTGGCCGCGGAAGTGATCGGGATCCCGCAGAACTCCATCGGGGAGAACCTGTACAATGCCAAGATCTATCTGGACACCCCGGCCCTGTTCGCCTGGACTCTCGTGATCATCTGCATCAGCGTCCTGTTTGAAAAAGGGTTCCTGCGGGCAGTGGAGTGCCTGGTGCAGCGCCTGGAAAGACTCGGATAGGCGGCCGGCAAACATGCGAAAGGAGAAGTCATGTCTTTGAACATAACCATCAGCAAAACCTACGGGGAGCATACCGTGCTGGACCGCTTCTCCCTCCAGGTGGAGGAGGGGAGGACGACCTGCATCATGGGCCGGTCCGGCTGCGGCAAAACAACCCTTCTTCGCATCCTCATGGGCCTTGAGAAGGCGGACAAAGACAGCAGCGGGACAGAGGCGTTTTGCGGCCTGAGAAAAAGCGCTGTCTTCCAGGAGGACAGGCTCTGCGAAAACCTGAGCGCCATGGCGAACATCCGCCTTGCGTGCCCGGGGACGGACCGGGCGCAGATTGCGGAGGAGATGCGCGCCGTTGGGCTTGCCGGCTGTGAGAACCAGCCTGTCCATGAACTGTCCGGCGGCATGAAGCGCAGGGTCGCCCTCCTGCGCGCGCTGCTCGCCCCGTATGACATCCTGTTCCTGGACGAGCCGTTCAAGGGGCTGGACGAGGCGACCAGGGAGAAGACGATGGCCTATACAAGAAAAAAATGTCAGGGGCGGACAGTGCTCTTTGTGACCCACGATGCGGAGGAGGCGAAGAGCCTGGGAGCTGCGCAGGTCATTTCCATGGAATAAAGCCATGCCAGGTTGCTCTTGCATTTTCCTCCTGCCTGTGCTACCATCTACATAAGCTTCAAAAAGCAGTCGCTTTTTTATTCCCGCGGCAGTTCGCCGCAAGTATTCCTTGTCAATGTAAATGTAAATGAAGTACGGACCGGAGGTGTTTGTATGGAGCAGCAGGCAGAGTATGATGTGCTGAAACTTGTGGAAAACCAGGGACGGTGCTATGTGAGTTCGGACTGCGTGGCGGGGACGCCGCTGGCGGTCTGGCTGAAGTACCATCCCACCCTGCCAAGAGAGCAGCTTACAGGCTGGATGCGGCAGATCCTGTCGGAGCTGGACAGGTTTCACCGCTGCAGGGGGAACCCCTGTTACCAGTATGTCAATCCCTACAGCATGATCGTGGGGGAGGACGGCAGGATCCATCTTATGGATCTTGGGAGTCCCCAGCAGCAGGATTTCAGAAAGAAACTGCAAAGAAGGAGCATCCGCGAGAGCTTCCTCATGCCGGACAACCAGTATTACCAGCGGGCGGATCTGGCGGACGACATATACGGGATCGGCCGGACATTCCAGTACATGCTGGCGGCGGCCGAGACATCGCCGCCCATCCGCGGCGCGCAGAAGAAGAGACTTAGAAAAATCATTTTCAGGTGCCTCAGTCAGACTCCTGGTCAGGAGGCGGGAGGCAGATCTAAAAAACAGTATCAGAGTATCCAGACAATATCGGATCAATTTCCAAAAGACAGACAGAAAACACCAGGCGGCAGAAAAAAAGCGTGCCTTGCGGCGGCAGTCGTACTGTGCGCAGCCCTGTCCGCAGCCCTGCTTGGAAGGGAGATCTTTTTCGCTGATCCCGCGGGGACGGCGAAGGCAAAGGAGAAGGAGAACAAAGACGGGGAGGCAAAAGAGCAGGAAGTGAGAGAGCGGGAAGACCAGGAATTGAAATTTGACATGGCCATGCTCTGCTTCCTTGAGCTGGAGGATTATGAGAGGAGCAGGGAGTACTTTGGAGAGCTGAGAGAGGAGGCCCCGCTGGCGGCGTCGTTTGAGAGGCTGTCCGGCTTCATGCTGCAGCAGCGGCCGGACGCCGCGCAGCTCACACAGCTTCTGGAGGAAATCGGGCGGCAGGTCCGGGACAGACAGGACAGCCGCTGCGAGCTGGCGCTGCTGCGCGGATACAGCCTGCTGGAGCCGGAGGAAGAAAGGGCGGAGGCGTCCGGCCAGATCATTTCCCTCGGGGAACACGTCTTGTCCCTCGGGGACTGGAAGGAGGAAGACGAGGGGCATGAGAAGGAAAAGAGCGTGCGGTGGCAGCTTGCGGACGCCTACCGGGCACAGGAGGAAACAGAGGATGCGGCAGCGCAGTACCGGGAACTCCTGGAGCTGGAGGAAGAGGACGGGATGCGGGAGCAACTGTACAGCACGCTGGCGGTTCTCTATGACGAGAATGAGCAGGCGGAGGAGGCGTGGGAGGTCTGCCTGCAGGGGATCCGGGATCTTCCGGAGTCACGGCTGCTCCGGATCCAGTATATCCGCATGCAGTGCGCCTCCCCGGGGACGGACAGGCAGATCTGCGCGCAGACTGTCCGCACCTATCTGGATGAGATACCGGAGATCGCGGATGAGCCGGAATTTCAGAAACTCAAAGAGGAATATGGGATCAAAGTGGAGGGGGAACAGGTATGGGTAGGAAATTAGCAGGCCAGCTACTGGCGCTGGCGTTCCTGCTGGCGGCGATCTACGGCCAGCAGAAGATCTTTGCGAAGGAGGAGCCGGCAGAGCGGCCGCTCCCCTATGAGGTGGCCTTTGAGGAGCCGGACGGATGGGACGGCTGCTACACGGTCAGGCCGCAGGTCACTATCACCCATCCGGGGCCTGCCGGCGAGACTGTCTATGTTCTGGAACATGACGGCGGAGCCGGGGCGCAGGGCAGGATCTGTGAAGCCGGGGGACAGGCGGTGATCGGGCAGGAGCAGTTCGCCGAGGGGGTGAACCGGCTCCGGGTGTGGATGGAATACGCGCCTCCGGCAGAGGATGAGGAACCGGGCGCAGAGGAGACGGACAAGGAAGAGCCGGGCGCAGAAGAGCCGGGCGCAGAGGAGCCGGACAAGGAAGAGCCGGGTGCAGAGGAACCGGGCGCAGAAGAGCCGGATACGGAGGGACCAGACACAGGAGAACCGGTACAGCCCGGGCCGCCGGAGATCCTGTATGAGCAGACCTATGTGTTCCGGGTGGATACCCGGCCGCCTTCCCTGCAGGCCTGGATCCGGGGAGGCAATGTCTGGCATCAGAACCAGGCGGATGTGGATTTTAAAGCAGAGGAAACACCTGATGGAAGTGGAATAAAAAACATTGCATGCTATGTAAATGGCGAGCGTGTCAGGATGACGGAAGAAGGGAGCGGAAGGCTAACTGTGGAGGAACCGTCCAGGGGAGGTCAGGGTGTGCCTGTGCGGATCGAGACGTGGGACAGGGCGGGAAACACCACCTCCTGGGAAGGGGAGGTATATGTGGACAGCGCGCCGCCGTCCCTTGCCGTTACCGGCGTGACCGACTACATGATCACAAGCCGGGATGTGACGGCGCTCTTTCGGGCGTCGGATGACAACCTGCTTGCGTCCTGCAGCGCACAGACAGTGTGGATCACGCCCGAGGGGGAGGAGACGGTCCTGGAGGGGGCAAAGTGGAGCCGGGAAGGGGATTCCTGGCAGGCACGGCAGACCTTCGACCGGGACGGCATCTACCGGATGCAGGTGCGCGCCCGGGACCAGGCGGGATTCCAGACAGAGCAGTCCGTGCAGGTGATCGTGGATAAGAGCAACCCTGTGATCTCCTGGGTGGATGAAATGGACGGCGCCTGTATGCAGGCGTTTCGCTGGGAGAAGCCTGTGTCGGAGATCATCACGGATTTTACAAGCTACACATACACGGTCACACTGGACGGCTTCCCCTGCCTGCCGGGCTTTCGGACAGAGCGGGAAGGGCGCCATGTCCTGGAGGTGGAAGCTGTGGACGCAGCCGGCAACCGGTCCCGCGCCGACGCCCGGTTTGTCATCGATCACACGGCGCCGCACATAGCGTTTGAGGGCGTGGAGAGCGGCACGGCCTACGAGAAGGAGAGGGAGGTGACTGTGCGCCTGGGAGATAGCGCCGACTGGATCCGGGAGATCCGGGTCAACGGGGTGCGGCAGAAGACCGGGGAGAAGGCCTGCGTGTATACCCGTGTTTTTCAGGAGGAAGGGGTCTATGAATTGGAAGTGTCAGCGACTGACCTTGCAGGCAATGTGCGGGAGGCGTCCGTCATCTTTGAGATCGTGCCCGAGGCGACCCTGGCGCAGCAACTGCTTGCACCGGTGAAGGAGAGTCTGGGGATTGAGAAGGACTCTCTTCCGACAGAGGAAGAAAAGAGAAGAAAGGAGGAGAAGGGGGAAGAAACGCCGCTCTACCCTGCGGCTGCATCGGGGATCCTCGTTCTTACCGTCCTGGCAGCAGTCTGGTACAGCAGGAAGAAAAAAGATAATAAAAGCAGCGCTCTCCGGTAAGGAAAGCGCTGCAGTATAGTCCATATGGGATTAATATACCTCTCCTGTGGCGGAACCAAGCATATACTGCGCTCCGGATCCGTCGGTCAGATAGGCGTTGATATTGTATGTGCCGGTTTTATAACCGTAATTTGCCACATTGATCTCGCCCGCATAACTTCCGTCGTCCATGGCGGTGAGGGGGATCCACTGAAGATCACTTTGGTCCTCGGTCGTCCATACGGCCATTTGAACGCTCTGTATATTATCAGGCATATTGCTCAGGTCTGTTACCGTTACCGGCAGTATCCCCGTACTGCTCTGGTATACGTCCGCAGAGACAGTGCCGGTGGGCGCCCAGCCCTCCCGGATCTTCAGCTCCTGAGAATCATAGTCGATGTTAGCCAGATCTTCAAGAAACTCGGATTTTTTCTGAAGTTCTGATTCCACAGCATCTACGCTGTATAACTCCGTCAGAGTCGGGCGGGAGGAAAACAGGTTTGTTCCAAGCCCCAGGCGGTCCCCTTCGATCTCGGCGCCCAGGGAGGCGATGGTTGTCGGGAACTGATCGAAAGTAGAATAAAGCCGCTCCGTATTATTGTCCTTCGCTGCCGCCGCATTGATATAAGCCGTATAGGTGCGGCGCTGGTAATCACTGTCCACATCCTCGCAGAAGTCGCTGTCCATGGTAGGATGATCGCCGCTGAGGATGATCGTTGTGTTCTCATAAAAGGGCTGCTGCTGGATCCAGCGGATAAAATAGGCGACCTGCTGGCTGGAGCAGTGCATAACGTTGGCATATTGGTCATTCCCGTAATCCTGGGAGCAAAGACGGCACGGATAGCCGTCTTCAAAATGTGTGTCCACAGTGAGCATCGTAAGATTGAAAGGCTCCGGCTGTGACGCCAGCTCTGTCAGCTTCTGCTTTGCGAAATCAAAAAGCTTCTCATCTTCGTATCCCCACCAGACATAGTAATCCTCCGGGATCAGGCCGTTTTCTACAGCGTATTTGTAATCCATCATCTCATAGCCGCCGTGCTGGGTGAAGTACAGTTCCCGCCCCCCGAAGACGGCGTCGGATCCGATGAGGAGCGTCTGGGAATATCCCTGCTCCGCCAGAATATCTCCAAGGGTTACAGCGCCGGCAAAGAAACTGTCCTGGGTGTCCATACTGTTCCCGCTGATGGAAAGACTGAGGGGAAGGCCTGAAGTCTGGGCAAACATGGCCCCCATAGTCCAGGTGGTGCCCGCCAGGGAGATGCCGCCGTTCAGGGCAGTGCTCTCACCGGAGAAGTCCTCGTTCTGCTGGGCGAGAGCCGTCAGCTCCGGAATGACGTTCTCAACAAAAGCGCCGCCGTTTTCGCTGTCCGCGTAAGTCGTTTCCATGGACTCAAGAAAAATATAGATCAGGTTCCGCTTCTGTTCCGGGAATGTGATCTGTACTTCTGCGGGGTCCGCGTAGTTGTCTTCGATAAACGAGGAACTTGTCCCTTTGCTGGCCACAAAATTCCCCACGTCCAGTTTATCCCAGGCAGCCCGCACAGAGAAGACAGACAGGGATACGGACAGAAGGACAGAGACGGCTGCAACGATATAGAATTTCTTCTTTTTCCGGAATAACGTCAGCAGGATGATGAGCAGCAGTAAGACAATGACGGCGGGAACGATGCATTTTATCACATATTCCCGGATCATATCTGTGTTTGTCCCGTCCAGAGGCGCGGTCAGATGATAGACGAGCTCGTCCATGGACAGATTGCTCCATGTGTTGAACATCCACCGGATACTGCAGGTGAGGACCGCAGCCAGAGCGGTCAGCAGTACCGCTGCGATGACAAGTAATACACGCAGAGAAATTTTAATATACCGAAATGAGTTTCCCATAATTTTACCTACATTTCTCATGGATTTAACATTGCCGAAGATATTATATAGGAAGAGGTGGAGAAAAGCAAGAAAAACAGCAGGTAAGCCTGCGGTATATGTGATATATGAGTGAAAATAAATATACGTGTAAATAGAATGTAATATAAACATGTGAATGTAATTGTTGTTTTGAGATGGAGGTGATATCCTGTGTATAGAAGAAATGGAAAGGGAATGATTTCTATGCCAAACATTAAACCAATTTCAGATTTAAGAAACTATACAGAAGTCTTAAAAGAAGCACAGGACGGGGCGCCGGTATTTCTCACCAAAAACGGGCGTGGGGAATATGTCATACTGAGTATGAAGGAATATGACAAAATGAAAGCCATGCTTACGTTGCTGTCCAAGTTAGAAGAAGGGGAGCAGTCTGCGAGAAAAGAAGGATGGATGAGTGCTGCTGAGGTGGAAGCTTTGCTGGGGATTTGAGTATGGAATTAATTTATACGCCGAAAGCGGGAAACGACCTGCTTCGGATTAAAGAAAGAATTGAAGAATATTTTGACGATGAAGAGAAGAGGATGAATCATAACACACCATTGCCGAAGGAGCAGAGCAAATCCATACCTGTATATCGGAAATGGTGGTTCTGGCTGATCACTGTGATTGTGATCGCGGGAATTGCTGTTGCCGGATTTCTTTTATCAGCGTCAAAAGACCAGAAGGAAGACCAGACTGCTCCGGTAACAGAACAGGTAAAGGATTTTTCGGATCAGGATTTTAAGGATCTGATAGGAAAAAGTGAGGAGGATCTTGAAAACGCCGGATTGATTAAATCCGAAGATGCGGACGAATATACGGGCCTTGATGAGAATTTGAAAATCGTTCTGAAAGATGGGAAGGTTGATCAAATTCATATCGCAGGAGAACCGGATGTTACGCCGGCCTTTGCTGGTGTGAGAATCGGAACAGGCGGAGAAGACGCTAAAAGTACATTGCTTGCGATATATCCTGACGATACAAGTGCAGAAGAAATGATAAAAGTATCAAATCTGGATACGAAAGAAAGTGTGGAATGTGATCTAAGCGATGGAACAGTATCCGCAATCCGGTATTTTGTCATGACGGATGAACAGGTGAGTGAGGTTGAGAGCAAACTCCAGGAAGCATATATTTTCCCGGACAGTGCTGATAAATATTTGTCGGAGGATGAGATCAGAAGCGTAAGTGTTGACGATATGGCTCTTGGAAGAAATGAAATTTTCGCAAGACATGGCTACATTTTTAATGAAGAGCCATTTAAAACATACTTTGCAGATCAGTCCTGGTATGAGGGAACCGTGCCATCGGATCAGTTTCATGCAGATCAGGTCTTTAATGACTTTGAAAAGAAAAATGTGGAACTGATCAGGCAGATAGAGGATGAAATCAACGGAGCAGCAGCGGCGCAGACAGAACAACAGAACGCTGTGAATGACGCATATGATTTCCTGGTGGGACATTCTTATAATTGCAGAGGCTATCAAACGTCGATCTCATTTGAAACAAGAGATACGCTCGTTGTCATATATGGCGGGGAAATAGAAGATCGATATACCAGTTACTCTATCTCATCAAGGTATGAAGTTTACAGGGATGACCAAAAAGAATGGCTGACATTCGTTACAATAGACGGGGTGGAATACTATCTCCGCTGTTTTACGGACGGATCCATGAATCTGGCCGGCAATGGGGAATTTGACGGATGGTATGATTTGATTTCATAAAGATATTCGTGTCTTATTGTAAATATGGTAAAATACCTGAAAACAAAGTATAATAAGGAAAAGACGTGGCGATACAGTAATTGTAAAGAAGGTGACAGTATGACAGAAAAAAAGATCAGAGAAGTCATAGATAAATTTGCAGAAGAAGCAAAAAAGATATATGGAATAAAACTGGAAGGACTTATCCTCTATGGGTCCTGTGCGCGCGGGGATTTTCAAAATGACAGCGATATTGATATTTTGATTTTGTTAAATGTTCCATTGGAGAATATCAGTTCTGAGAGAAATCGTATTCTGGACATATCAGATAAACTTGATCTGGAGTATGATGTCGTACTGGCTCCTGTTGTTCAGAATTATGAATTGTATCAGAAATACATTCCGGTGTCATCATTTTATCAGAACGTGGAGAGAGAAGGTGTAAAGATTGCCTGAGTACAGTTCCTTATAAAAAGATTATGCGAAATATAGAATAGAACGTGCAAGAGAAGATCTGGATGCAGCCCGTCTGCTTTATGATGCAGGTAATTACAGGGTTGCGAATAATAGAGCCTACTATGCTATATTTCATGCCATGAGAGCAGTGCTTGTATTTGATAATTTTGATTCAAGTAAGCATAGTGGAGTGATTGCAGAATTTAGGCGAAGATATATTAAAGAAGGTATCTTTCCCACAGAGATATCCAAGATGATTGGTTCAGCATTTACTATTCGTAATGCCTCGGACTATGATGACATGTTTATTGCAAGTAAACATGATACGGAAGAGCAGATAAAAAATGCTGAACATGTGTATCATGTTCTGGCAGAATATATTAATCGTCAAATTGCCTAAATCAAAGGTTGATAAGACCCTCAGGAGAGATCCGGAGGGTTTTTTTAGGGTAAAATGGAGTGTGAAAACTACTGCAGAGCTTTCACAATCTTAAGGATTTGTTTTTGTGTTTCAAGGCTGCAGGAATGTACTTCGTGAAGAATTTCCTGCTCGATTACAGAGGCAGGATGGTTGTATTCGTCGGCAAGGATATAATCAAAGGATATTGGAGTATGGCGTTTACAAGGCCTGGGACAACCCGCATCGAAATCGAGGGCAATGAGCCTTATGAGATTACGATCGAAGAACCTGTCATTAACACTAACCTGCCCAAACGTATCCAGACGGGTACGAAAATGCAGATGACGACTTCCCTGGGCAATACGATGCTGGAAGATAAGAAAATAGACGAGATTTCCAATCGAGGCATTTATGATACGAAGGCGGCTATCGGATACCAGCCAAAAGTGGAGATCCTTTCCGGCGCAGACCTTGTGAAGCGAGAAAATGGAGATTATTCCAATATTTTAAGCTCCAGCGAGGACATTACCTTTACCGGGGAGGGGACAGTCACCTTTAAAGTGACTTATGAAATGCTTCCCTTTAAGCAGGTGGCAAGCGGAGAGTCCGTTGCTGTGAGTGACGAGGTTTATTACAGCCCGGAGGCAACTTTCTCTGTAGACATAGTGTCTGAACTGCCGGCTGTAGAGGTGACGGATAAAACCGGAGATGGGGTTGCGGCTGATCTTACAGGGGTCGATACAGACAAAATCTGTGCAGATAACAATGTAAATACGGCAGAACATGATATCGAAATCGTCCTCTCTCAGGAAGAGGCAACAGACGAGGATGGTCTCCTTCTTGAACAGATGGCGGATAAGGCTGGCTACTCAGTAAAAAATGTATATGAAGTTGTGATGACGTTGTTTGCAGATGGCAAGGAAATTTCCAATATCACAGATGATTTCGGCGCTTTAAAAATGAATTTGTATGCCGGGAAACAGCATGCTGGCGAGGATGCCTGCGTATATCAGCTTCATAACGGAGCGGAAACCATTCGTTACGACGATCTGAAAGTGAATGAGGATGGTTTTGTAGAGATTACTGTGGACCGGCTGTCAACATTTGCCGTGGCAGTGAAAGATACGCAATCCATTGTAACGCCAGCGGACCCTGGCACAGAGACAGGCAGCGCAGATCCGAATGCGAATGGTAATGCTGCTGCATCCCTTAATACAGGAGTATCCTCAGAAACAGAGGCGCCGCGAACAGGAGACAGCGCCAATTTATTTGTATGGAATATCTTATGTATTTGTTCTTTGGGAGCAGTTGTAGTTTTCTGTATGAGAAAAATAAAACGTACATTGTTTTTTTGTTCAAAGAGAAACATAAGACCATAAAAACCTCCGCAAAAAGGGAGGATGCCGGGTGACTGATCGCTCAGTCCCCGGCATGTATTATGAAAAAGTTTATTTGTACTGCGATGATTTATAGCGGTCTGGAACAACGTATTTACGCTGTTTTTAGGACCACTGGGTTTGTCATTGTTTGTCTCGGTTTACTAGGAGTGGTGTAAAAGTGGTGTAGTAAAAGGGATGGTAAAATAGCTAGAAACAAAGTATAATAAAGAAAAAGATAAGGCGATACATGAAGGATGATTGATTTTACTTATGTGGATGCATCGAAAGCCGATGTAACACAATTTAAAGAAAGAAGGTGTTGTGATGTCAACAGCAATGAATGACCTGGTGCATCAGTATATCGAACTGCTTAGTGAAATATACGGAAATCATTTAAAGACAGTTATATTGTATGGTTCATATGCAAGAGGAGATTATACAGAAGACTCTGATATAGATATAATGGTACTTTTAGATTTGAGTGATATTGATATAAAAAAGTACAGGCATGAACTATCGGGTATGACTTATGATTTTAATATGGACTATGATCTGGATATCAGACCTATAGCAAAGAGTAAGGAGCATTTTGATAAATGGGTAGGAGTATACCCGTTTTATTCAAACATAGAGAAAGAGGGGGTGAAATTGTTTGACGCAGCATAGCGAAAAAGGATCCAGGAAAGATTTGGTTTTATATCGTCTCGAAGCTGCAAAGAGTGATATTAAATCGGCGGAAATCCTTTTGAAAGCAGGAGAATATCGAGGCGCAAATAATAGAGCTTATTATGGAATTTATCATGCTGTTTCGGCAATTCATGCTTTGGATGGCAATGCATACAAAAGACATAAAGATGCCCTTGCCAATTTTAATAAAACCTATATTAAATCAGAAATTTTTCCAAGAACCATTAGGAGAAAAATTGCTGAAGCAGAAGAAATACGGCATGCCAGTGATTATGATGACTTTTATATTGCTACAAGAGAAGAAGCGGAAGATCAGATTACGACCGCTTTGGAATTGATAGCAATGATAGAGAATTATTTAAAAGATAAAATGTAGAAATAAAAGATGTAGTAATTGTCGCTAATGTAATGAAACTATATAGAAAGTTTTGATAAGGGGCTGTTGCAAAAGTAGATAGATAATCTACTGGAGCAACAGCTCCACTTTTTATACCTAAAAACAGAAAACAGGCCCCGAAGAGCCCGTAATCCGTGGTATAATT
>NZ_JACJKS010000023.1 GCF_016901695.1 Mordavella massiliensis
CTTGACTTTTAATCAAGTTGTCCGGGGTTCGAGCCCCCGCACGCTCATGAATGTAAAGTAGCGGAAACCCAGTGTTTATCAGGGCTTCCGCTACTTTTCTATTTCTTCACCCGGTGCTATGTGCTGCCGGTTTTTGCTGTTCAGAATGTTCCATTCGTGTCCCAATGTTCCATTCGTGTCCCAGATTATCATTAAAAATTGATAGCTGCATTGACCGCTTCTGCAGCATTCTCCTTTTCCAGGACAATATGGTTGTAGACGTCCAGGACGACCTTTTCTGTATCTCCCATGAGCTGCGCAATCCGTTTGATTGATATCGTCGGTATCTGATAACATAGCATAGTGCAATAGTTGTGCCGAAAGTTGTGGCCGGTCAGATCCAGGATCGGGGCGTCGGACACGTCGTTCATCTTGCGCAGAATACGCATCCACATCTTATCGTAACTGCTTTTTGTGATCGGCATCCCTCGATTTCTCCCGCATTGCATTGTAAACAGATATGTCTTATTTTTCGATCTAAGCTTCTGCACGTAATCCCTTATTGCCGGGAACACGGCATCCGGGATAGGGACCGTTCGATAGCCGTTGTCAGATTTCGGGATCTTGCTGATCGGGTTGCCCTTGACAAATTTGTGTGCCTTTGTGATGCTGATTTCCTGAGCGTCAATATTGATATCAAATATGGTCAGCGCTAGGGCCTCCTGGCGCCTTAATCCGCAGCCAAAAATAATATACACGTATATTTTGTCCTGTTCGTCAAAATCGGCCTTAAAAATGGCTCTGCGCTCGTTCTCGGTCAATGGCCTGTTTTCAGGTGATTTGTACTTAACAGGGGAGATCGATCCGAATATATCAGACATTACGTTTGCCGGATAGAGGTGATCAGTCACAGCAGACTGTAGGATTTGCTTAAACGTCATGTAGATCTGCTGCTGCGTCCTGGTCTTTCCGTCAGCGTTGTTCAAAATGAGCTGCAGATGGATCCGGTCTATGTCCTGCAGGCGGATCCCTTCCAGGATGGACATGTGTTTTGTGATCACGTTATCGTACATATCCTGCGTGGCCGTTTCGGCTTGATGCTTGTAGACCCTCCGCCATTCCCTTGCATAATCCAGAAACGTTACATCAGACTTCCTGATCTGCCTCCGCTCCCGGACGCTTTGCTCGAATTCCTGAACTTTCCTTTCAAGATCCTTGCTGGACTTTTTTGACCGGATCGACTTTCTGTGTTTCTTTCCGTTTTTGTCGTATGTCCCGTCCCAGATCCTGGCTGTAAAATATCCGTCAGAGCCTCTCTTATACTTTGTTGTTGCCATACCATCATCTCCTTTTTGGGTATAAAAATAACAGCCAGTGGGAAACATAAGTTCCACTTGCATTGGCTGTCCGAAGATGATACAATAATCTTGCAGATGCAGACATCTTCGGATGTGCTGTCCCGTCCCGGCGTTGGCGCGCCGGGGCGGTTTTATTTATTTCATATATCTTTTTACAACATCAATGAGCTGCTTCTTATATTTGTATAGATCGTTGAGAGAGTCTATATATATTCTTTCAAACTTCTTGTTCTCGTCTGGAATGAGAAGCTGCTTGTTTTTTGTATCAAGATTTATGCGGCAGATGGGCTTGCGATTATTGTTTTTGTAGAGAATTCCGAAATAACTTTCTGTGTCTCTATGTACAATATCGTTTACATCAGCCACTTCACACAACATGCCACGTATTATATAATACGCCTCCAACTCATCTGCAGTTGTAATGATTTTAGATGCAGGGACGTCAGTCTGCTCATCGGGCTCCGGATCGGCAACGTCCTCCGGGGTCAAGGCGGAAGATATTTTTTGATTCACTATCTCGTTTATCATGCCAGAAAATGATTTTTTCACAATCGGAGAAAACTTTTCAATCACCTTCTGATTTTTTTGTCCTTCGTAGATGTCGGATATGATGAAACGAACGAATTCATCAGATGGGTCTTCGAGCTGTTTGGACAGAACCCTTTTTATCATTGATGAATATTTTAGCTCTTCGGCTGTGCTAAAAATCTTATCACGGTCAAAATTCCCTTTGCAGAATTTCTTCAACTCGCTTATAGCGGAATCTTTCAGGTTCAGGATATCCACTTCGAGAAATGGGACAAGATCCATTTTGTTTGACTCTTCTAAATCCGTATAAAACCTGTATGTAATACCATTTGTAAGTATGCCAAATTTTGCAGAGGTCGTCCCAAAGTAACGAAATAATTGAGATGAGTGTTTGTCGAGAGAGTCCGTGCAGCTTTTGCACTCGATTAATATCACGGGTTTCCCGCTTTCGAGTATTGCATAATCTACCTTTTCACCTTTTTTGATCCCCACATCCGCAACGTATTCTGGGCAAAATTCTGTCGGATTAAAAACGTCATATCCGAGCAACTGGAATAGAGGGACGATTAGAGACATCTTGGTTCCTTCTTCTGTAGAAATCGTTCCCTTTAGTCCTTCCACTCTTTCGGAAAATTGTTTGATTGAATCATTAAATTCCATAAAATCCCTCCATCCTTATGCATGATAAACCGTCTATATTATCTTACCAACCTGCAGGCTGGGGATAAACATTATATAATAATCATCGATCGTAACGCATGTCCCGTATTTCTCCCGGTAACACTCTATGCATTCCTGGAGATATTCATCCGTTACTTCCAGGTACTCCGCCAGGTCATATCGATTGTGACAGCCATGCTCATATGCCTCGATCAGGCGCCTCAGCCCTATCAGTTTGTCATAGCCCCACAGTCTGGCCTGACGCTCCTGTTTGCGGTTGCTGATGTCGGTCATGTCTAATATATCACCGACACTGGTGTGGTGATGTCCGAGTTCTTCAGCCAGGACACACATTTTTTCTACCGTTGTGTTCACGCTCGTGTTGATGGCAACATTACCATCTGTATAGTATCCTTTCAGGTTGTCTTCTCCCAAGTAATAGTTGTGGACTTTCACCTGATCATCAAAAGCTTCCTGCTCTAGTTGTTCCAGTTTATTCACAGTGATCCCTCCGCGGTTTTAGAATATCGTAGGAGGTGTTCAATAAACTGGACTTATTTATTTTCCTCCTGTTTTATAAATCTCGCGAACGCTTCTATTCTGTCGAGCTGCTCTTCTGTATATTCAGTTCCGTCAAAATGAGCGGCTCGGGTAGTTGGAGTTGACGGAATTCCAAGCAATTCATCAGCAGACACATCAAGAACGTCTGCTATTTTTTTTATTGTTTGTACGTTGGGCTCTCTGTTCCCGCTTTCATATAAAGAATAGGTAGACTTTGCGACGCCGATTTTCTCCGCAACATCTTTCTGTGACAGTCCCCTCTGCTCCCTTGCAATTTTTAAATTTTCGTTGAACTGTTCTCCCATAGCGACGTCCTCCTTATAGCTTGATTATATGAATAATGCGCATACATGTCAATAAAATGTTTGCAAAATGCAAAGAAAAGCATTGACAAGTTTGCGCTACGCAATTATATTATAATTATAGTTTGCAAAACGCAAACCAAAAAGAAGGGAGGGATAAATTTGTTTAGAAACTTAGACGCAGAGCAGGCAAGAAAAGGGATGACTAATGCAGATGTCGCAGAGAAGTTAAGAATTTCCCGGGTTTCCTATGAAAACAAAAAGAAAACAGGGAAGTTTACCACTCTCGAGATAAAAGCACTCTGTAGAATGTTTGGTTGCAAATTTGACTATTTATTCCAGACAGATGAGGAGGTGTAGAGATGGAATATCCAAAGAAAGTGATGAACAAAAAGGAGCTGCTGGACATGGGTTTCACCAGGTCGTATCTGGATAGGGCGATCTCAGTTCCTGGCCAGACATTTGCCTGGCGCATGAATCCGGCAAACAAATCCAGCCCGGTGATGTTCGACACCCAGAAGTTCGATCAGTGGAGGTTACGGGAGATTGCTGTAGCTGAGAGGGCCAGAAATCAGCGGCAAGTGGTGATGTGAGAGGAGAGGGAACATGAGAAAGGGGATCAAGAACCGCAGCCGCCGGGCGCGGAGGCGGGAGAGATTATACAGCCTGGCAGTGGACGTCCTGGACATTTCCCTGGGCACGGTCCTGATCTGGGGACCGATCCTGCTGGCGCTGATCACCGGCGGCCTGATCGGGGCGTTGGGGCTGTGACTGTGGGAGGAGGTGAGGAAAGATGAAGGAAGTGGCGAAGATCATCCCGGACAGGGAGTTCCGGGAGTTCCTGGACAAGCTGGCCGAGGAGGTCCGGGTCTGGAAGGAGAAGGACCACATGGGCTATGTGTCTGTCACATGTGAGCTGGCCAAGTACCTGGCAGCATCCGCCGGATCGGATCACGAGATGGTATTCACGGCCGGCCAGATCAAGCAGGTCATGGATCTGGCGAAATAGGAAGAGCGCCCACGTGAGCCGGCAAGCTCGGGCGCCCTTGTAACCAATCAATATTATTGTAAGCGAAAGAAAGGAAAATGTAAAGGTGGCACAGACACAATTTGAAATCATAAAGCATTTACACAGTTTCCCCGTTATGGAAGGGATGAAGTATCAGAAAGAGATCAACCTGGTTTCCTGGTACGGAAAGGAACCCAAATACGACATCCGGGGATGGAGTGAAGAGCAGGGCTGCAGGAAGCCTGGGCGCGGGATCTCGTTATCGGAAGAGGAGTTCCGGGAACTGATCAGCATCGGAGAAGATCTTTTGTATTGAGAGGTGACGGGACATGTACATAGGAATCGGCCCAGAGAAAGGAAAGAGGGTCTATGAGCGGGATGCTTTTGGATATGCCTGCGATCGGGTCCTGATCGGGAGCGACGAGGAGCAGGAGACCTTTATGAATCTTGCCAGGGGCAGTGGGAGCGTCCAGGAGTTTGCCAGTGCCGTGATTGAATGGTATTTCTCCGGGAACTGGCTGCATGACCCGTCTGACAACAAGAAGACAAGCTATATCATCCGCTTCCAGGACAATAGCCTTCATGGTTTCTACGGCACATACTTTGATGCCGTTGAATTGGCAAAAGAGATGTCCAGGAAGAACGGGATGGGGTTTGTAGTGAATTAGAAAGGAACAGCTATGGGAGAAATTTACCGTGTACACGATTTCCCGGATGAGTCAGCCTGGCTTTCCGGCCGGCTGAACGGTATTGGCGGAAGTGATGCCAGTGCAGTGGTTGGGATGAACCCATACAAGACCAACATAGAGCTCTTTGAGGAGAAAACCGGCAGGAGGATCCCGGAAGATATTTCCGAGAAGCCATATGTGATTTACGGGAAACGTGCGGAAGAGCATATTCGAGAGCTGTTCCGGTTGGATTATCCGGAATATCAGGTAGAGCATCACGAGTTTCGGATCCTGCAGAGCCTGTCTTATCCATTTATGCAGGCGTCATTGGATGGTGAGCTGACTGACCGGGAAGGACGCCGCGGGATCCTGGAGATCAAGACCACCAATATCCTGCAGTCCATGCAGTATGAAAAATGGAAAGACCGCATCCCGGATAACTATTACATACAGGTCCTGCACTACCTGCTTGTGACTGGATATGCGTTTGTGGTCCTGCGGGCGCATTTGGTCAGCGATTGGGGCCGGGATAGACGAACTACGGTGAAACACTACTTTATTGAGCGGGAGGAAGTCCAAGAGGACCTGGACATGCTCCTGAGCGAAGAAAAGAAGTTCTGGGCGTATGTGGAGAGCGGCAGGAAGCCGCCCCTCATTCTCCCGGAGATATAGAAGGAGGAGCCTATGGAATTAAAGATCATCAGTCCCCAGGAAGGGGGATTTGTGAAGGAAATCCAATGGAACAACGAAGAACTGAAGGCAGCGATTGCTGAAAAGATGCGGGATTATACGGGGCTTGTGTTTACGGAGGACACCATTAAGGATGCGAAGAAAGACAGGGCAACCTTAAATAAGCTGAAGACGGCTTTCGAGGATGAGAGAAAGCGTATCAAGAGGCAGTGTATGGCTCCATACGATCAGTTTGAGGCTCAGGTGAAAGAGCTGACCGCCTTGATAGATGAGCCCATCCGCCTGATCGATGCGCAGATCAAGGAAGTGGAGGAACAGAAGAAGACTCAGAAGCGCAGGGATATAGAGGAACTTTTTGGCAGCATCGGATTTCAGCTTTTCGTTACCTTGGATAAGATATGGGACGAGAAATGGCTGAATGCTACAGTCCCGATTAGCAGGATTGAAGAGCAGATGAAAAGCCGTATGTATCAGATTGGTGAAGATGTCGCGGTCATACAGAAGCTCCCTGAGTTTGGCTTTGAAGCTATGGATGTCTATAAAAATACCCTGGACCTGAACAAGGCTATCCAGGAGGGGCAGCGCCTGGCGGAAATCCAGAAACGGAAAGAGGCATATGAGGAAGAGCAACGCCGGAAGGCAGAAGAGGAGCGGCGGCGCAGGCTTGAGAAAGAAAATATAAGGCCAGTCCCCGTAGCCCCGGAGGAACACAAGGCAGCAGATCCGGAAACCCTTTGCCTGGATTTCCGGGTATGGGGTACCAGGGAGCAGCTTCTTGCGCTCAGAAATTACATGAAAGACAATCATTTGAAATTTGGAAAGGTGGAATAAATTATGGCAGTACAAAACAGCCTGGCAGCCAGGAAGACTAAGACAGGGCTCACAGCATTTCTGACACAGGATGCCGTGAAAAAACAGATCAACAGTGTGGTGGGAGGAAAGAACGGGACCCGGTTTATATCCAGCATTGTTTCCGCAGTCCAGGTGACGCCGGCGCTCCAGGAGTGTACGAACCCCAGTATCCTGTCCGCAGCACTCCTTGGGGAGGCCCTGAACCTGTCGCCCTCCCCGCAGTTGGGACAGTTTTACATGGTCCCGTTCGATAACAAGAAGAAAGGAGTCAAAGAAGCGC
This sequence comes from Mordavella massiliensis, assembly GCF_016901695.1. Taxonomy (GTDB): domain Bacteria; phylum Bacillota; class Clostridia; order Lachnospirales; family Lachnospiraceae; genus Claveliimonas; species Claveliimonas massiliensis_A. The sequence goes on from NZ_JACJKS010000023.1 coordinate 6,888, forward strand.
AGTTCCAGCTCGGTTATAAGGGATATATCCAGCTCGCGGAGCGGTCCGGTTATTATAAAAAGCTGAACGTGCTTGCGATCAAGGAAGGGGAACTGATCCATTACAATCCCCTGGACGAAGAGATCGAAGTGGAACTGATCGAGGATGACGTGCTCCGCGAGGAAACACCGTCTATGGGCTATTATGCCATGTTTGAGTATGAGAATGGCTTCAGGAAGACCATGTACTGGTCCAAAAAGAAAATGCTGGCTCATGCGGAGAAATACTCACAGGCTTTTAAGCGGAATGGCGGGGCTAAGTCCCTGGAGCTCCTGGAGCAGGGAAAGATCCCGGAGAAGGAAATGTGGAAGTATTCCTCCTTCTGGTTTAAGGATTTTGACGGTATGGCCATGAAGACTATGCTCCGGCAGCTCATCAGCAAGTGGGGCATTATGAGCATAGACCTGCAGACCGCGGTAGATAAGGACATGGCTGTGATCCATGAGGATGGCACAGCCGACTATGTGGATAATGAGCCGGACGAGTCCAGTGTAGTATCTGATCAGGACCTGAACGAAGTCCCGGCAAAGGAGCAGGCCCCGGATACGGATGGAAACAAGGACATAGAGTCTGAGTTTTTTAATAATTAACACAGAGAAAGGAGAAAGCATATGAAACACATCAACCTCGAGAACCTTGCAAACGGCGCTTTCACTGCCCAGGTGAACCGGGCCATTGAAGAGGTGACAAAGAACATCCAGGACCCGAACACAGAGCCGGGTGCTACCCGGAAGATCACGGTGACCATCGGTTTTAAACCGAACCAGGAGCGGAATTTCGTTGCAACCGGCGTCCAGACCAAGACAACGCTGGCGCCTGCCCTTGGAGCTGTGACAGCGTTCAGCATGGGTAAGGACCTCGCCACGGGAGCCGTGGAAGCGGTAGAGGTCAATACTGGACAGATCCCTGGTCAGATGTATATGGAGGATATGCAGCAGCCGGCCCCGCAGGCCGCCGATACCATCGAAGTGGATGGAAAAGCTGTTGACCCGGAGACGGGCGAGATCAAGAGTGACAAGGTCGTTGACCTGAGAAAGAAAGCATAAGGAGGATAAGGAACAATGATGGAAGGATTAAAAGAAGCATTACAGTATATCACAAAGCTGAAAGAGGAAAGTATGGATCCCAAGGTCCTGGAGATTAACGGGGATACATACTGCAATAAGGATCTGGCGAGATATCACCATTTCCCTATGGCTCGCAGTTTGGGCGTAAATACGCTGACCGCAGTGGTAGATTACATCAAGGGTAAGCCGGAGGAGCTGCGGGAGAGTATGATCCTGCACGTGACGAGCCCGGTGAAGGTCCGCCTGTATTCCGGACTGATTGATGAGAGAACCCGTGAGGAGCTTATGGAAGCGCAAGCTATCGTGAACGAGTTCCGGTTCGGTGAATACTATGACCAGGAACGTTTCCTGATCGAACTGCAGGCAAACTTTCTGGAGACGCCGGACCTTCTGACAATCATGCAGGTGGCCGGAAATATCAAGTCTGGTACCACGGCCAACTATTCTGATGACGGGGTATCACAGAAGACAACTGTGAGGATGGGCGTGGAACTGAATGACGTGATCGTGCCGAACCCGGTGGCGCTGCGTCCCTACCGGACCTTTGCAGAGATTGAGCAGCCGGAGAGCCGATATGTGTTCCGGATCAAGGACACGGACCGCGGCCCTGCCTTTAAGTTGGTCGAAGCAGATGGCGGTTTGTGGAAGTACGGAACCATGCAGAAGATCAAGGAATATCTGGAGTATGAACTGAGCGAAGAGCTTGAGAAGCATCACATCACAGTGATCGCATAAAGCAAGGCACCTCCTATCTACTGATATATCACATAAAACTAAAAAGCTGCAATTTCCCCGCGGTGAAATATCCGCGGGGAGAAAGGAGGACACATGAGATCGGTAACATTTCAGGTGCCTGGTAAGCCACAGGGAAAGGCAAGGGCACGGACATATTATAATTCTGCCGCCGGGAAGCATGTATCCCATACCCCGGACAACACCGTCCTGTATGAGAACCTGATCAAAGACCAGTTTTTGAACCATGCGGGCGGATTTTATCTCGAGAGAGGGACTCCGGCGGTGCTGCGGATCGTGGCCCGGTTCCTGCCGCCAAAGAGCACGGCGAAGAAGAAACAGAAGCAGATGCTGGAGGGAGAGATCCTTCCTCTGAAGAAGCCGGACATGGACAATATCGTGAAGGTGGTGGCGGATGCCCTGAACGGCGTGGCGTACCACGATGATACACAGATTGTCCTTGTTTCCGCGAAGAAAGCCTATTCCGCTATGGAGGGACTTGACATCACGGTAGAGGAATACAGCGGCGGAAGGTAGGTGATAACATTGGCCAGACCCAGAAAGGACGGCCTTGATTACTTTCCTTTAGACGTAGATCTTTTCGATGACGACAAGATCAAGATACTCAAGGCCCGGTACGGGGCCGATGGTATTGTCGTATATTTGTATCTCTTATGCCGGATCTATAGGCATGGATACTATATGCAGGTCAACGAAGATTTTGAATATATCATATCCGAGGACTTAAAGATGAGTCCTGATAAGGTGAAGCAGGTCTTAACATTCTTACTGTCACGGTCACTGTTTGATAACATACTTTTTCAGTCGGACGCTGTTCTGACCTCTGCCGGAATACAGAGGCGGTTCCAGCTCGCCGTAAAGGAGAGGGCAAAGAAGAACCCGATCAAAACAGGAAGGTACTGGCTTCTGAAAAAAGAAGAGACGGAACCTTTTATTAAATGCACCCTTTTCGGCGATTATTCCGGGAAAAACGAGAGTTATTCCGGGAAAAACGAGGATAATTCCCGGGAAAAATCCCTAAAGGAAAGTAAAGTAAAGAAGAATATATATATTCCTTTCCAGTCAGCGGAGCTTGAGCAGGCATTTCAGACCTACCTGCTTGTGCACAGCCACAACTATGGAGGAATGCTTCCGGAGCAGGTGCAGGCTTTGAGAGAGGAGCTGGAGAAGCTGTCCTCTGATGATAAGGAACGGATCGCCATCGTCAAGAAGGCGACTGCCGGGGGATGGAAGAGCTTCTATCCGTTGAAAAAGAGAACCAAGGAACCGAAAAAGGAAAAGAAGAACGGCTTCAACAATTTCGAGGGCCGTGATTACAGCGGGCAGATGGATGACCTGACACGGGCATTGATCGAAGGAGGAAGCAATGATATCAACAGTTGAGATCAGGATATTTTTTGACAGCCTGGCAGACTACGAGCGTTTCCGCGCGGAGTGGACACGGGCGTGTCTTAGCATCAATCCGGGCAGCCGGAACAAGTCTAACAGGCTGCATTGGAAATAAAACAAGAGAAAGGAGACCGGAACTCTGGCCAGAGTGAAGATGCATCGGTTCCTTTCGGGATATGGATTACTTGGAGTTTTTGAAAACAAAGATTGAGATAGCGCCAGAGAGTGGTTTTGCGGTGGATCCTGGAGCAGTAAACAAGGCATTGAAGCCGCACCAGCGAGATGCGGTTGTGTGGGCGCTGAAAGGCGGCAGACGGGCTCTGTTTGAGAGCTTCGGACTCGGAAAGACTGTGCAGGAGATTGAGTTCTGCCATCTGGCAGCGGATAAACAGGGAGGAAGAGCATTGATCGTGCTTCCCCTGGGAGTCAAACAGGAGTTCACACGGGACGCCGTGGAGCTTCTTGGATACGAAAAGCCGGAATACTGCCGGACGATGGAGGAGGTCTATGCAAGCGACAGCGAGATCGTACTGACAAATTATGAACGTGTGCGTGACGGAGATATACGGCCTGACTATTTTGCGGCAACGTCCCTGGATGAGGCCAGTGTCCTGCGATCCTTTGGGAGCAAGACCTATCAGACTTTCCTGGATAAATTCAAGGGTGTGCCATATAAGCTGGTTGCGACGGCCACGCCATCACCGAACCGGTATAAAGAACTGATCCATTATGCGGGGTATCTGGAGGTGATGGATACAGGCCAGGCCCTGACACGGTTCTTCCAGAGGGACAGCACAAAAGCCAATCATCTTACTCTATATCCAAACATGGAGGATGAGTTCTGGCTGTGGGTGAGTTCCTGGGCGTTGTTTATCACAAAGCCATCTGACCTGGATCCTGGATATTCAGATGATGGTTATGACCTTCCTCCGCTGGAGGTTAGATGGCATGAGATCCCCGTACATTATGGGGATGCAACAGAAAAGGACGGGCAGATGACTCTATTTACGGATGCGGCGGCTGGATTAAAGCAGGCGGCGGAAGTGAAACGGAATAGTATAGATGTCCGCGTGGAAAAGATGAAAGAGATTGTGGAGGACTCACCCGGAGATCACTTTGTATTATGGCATGATCAAGAGGCAGAGAGACACGCAATCAAGAAAGCCCTTCCGGAGACAGTGGATATTTATGGATCTCAGGACTATGACACCCGGGAAAAGCGGGTGATCGACTTCTCAGAAGGAAGGATACGGCTGTTTGCTACGAAAAAGTCACTTTCCGGATCTGGATGTAACTTTCAGAAGCACTGCCACAGGGAGATTTTCCTGGGAATTGATTATGAGTTTAATGACTTCATCCAGGCGGTGCACCGCTGTTATCGGTTCCTGCAGGAGGCACCGGTAATAATCGACATCATCTACATGGAAAACGAGAGACAGATTAAAGAGACACTTCTGAGAAAGTGGAAAGACCATAACCATATGGTTGAGAAGATGATAGAAATTGTCAAGAAGTATGGTCTTTCATCCGCTGGGAAGGAGCAGGGACTAAAGAGAAAGATGGGAGTGAAAGCGGTGAGGATAGAAGGAAATCATTACACAGCGGTGCATGACGATTGCGTGGAAGAGGTAAGGCGCATGGAGAGCAATAGTATCGGCCTGATCCATACCTCCATTCCCTTCGGGAACCACTATGAATACAGTGCTAACTATAATGATTTCGGTCATAACCAGAATACAGAACGGTTTTTTGAACAAATGGACTATCTGACGCCGGAGCTGTTGAGAGTGCTGGAGCCCGGGAGGGTGGCGGCGATCCATGTGAAAGACCGGGTCCTTTTTGGAAATGCCACAGGAACAGGGATGCCGACAATTGAGCCGTTCCATGCATTATGCATTGAACACTATATGAAACATGGCTTCCAGTATTTCGGGATGATTACGGTCGTCACGGATGTTGTTCGGGAGAATAACCAGACTTACCGACTGGGATGGACGGAACAGTGTAAGGACGGCTCAAAGATGGGTGTGGGATGCCCGGAGTATGTTCTGCTCTTTCGTAAGCTCCCGTCAGACCGGTCGAACGCTTACGCGGATGATCCTGTGAAGAAGAGCAAGGAAGAGTATACCAGAGCGCAGTGGCAGATTGATGCACACGGATACTGGAGGAGTTCCGGGGACCGGCTGGTAAGCAAGGAAGAACTCAAAGAGATATCTGTAGACAACCTGCAGGCGGTGTATCGGCAGTACAGCAGGGAACATGTCTACAGCTATGAGGAGCATGTAGCACTTGCAGAGGCTCTGGATGAAAACGGAAAGTTGCCGGCCACGTTTATGGTAGTGGCTCCTGGTTCCTGGAATGATCTGGAAGTATGGGACGATATTAACAGGATGCGGACACTGAACACCACACAAAGCCGTAGGAGACAGCATATGCATGTGTGTCCGCTGCAGTTAGACATCGTAGAGCGCATCATCAATCGGTATAGCAATGAAGGCGATAGAGTTCTTGATCCGTTTGGTGGGTTGATGACGGTTCCAATGACAGCGGTAAAAATGAATCGATATGGATATGGAATAGAGCTGAATGAGGACTACTTCCGGGATGGGGTCGGATATTTGAAAGAGGCGGAAGATGAAAGGGATACGCCTACGCTGTTTGATTTCATGTGAGATAAAAACGTGTAAGCCTGAAGGCTGAGTAAAAAATATGGGTGAGTGTTTGGTAACAAAAGAATAAGCAGAAGATCACCACGCTGCCGGCGGAGATCGACCGCAGCACGGAAGAGAAGAACCGGTACCTGATCGGCCTGTACCAGGTCAAGAAACGAAACCTGTCCCCGGAGACGCTGCGAGGCATCAGGCGCCGGTCTGCGGCCTAGAAGGAGGGAAACTATGAGATATACAGAATATCACTGCGGAAAAGCCGTGATAAAGGATAAGAGCAAGCTGTCGGAGGCGATGGAGAAGCTGGCCAAGATCGAGGACATGACCGGGATCCCGCAGATCTGCTGTGATGAGTACTGCAAGTACCCGAATCAGCGTTTGCGGCAAGAGGAACTGGATGAGATTTGCACAGAATGCGAGCTGGCGCCGTTGTTCGAGATGCTGATTAAATAAAACGATTTTAAATTCGGCGTGAGAATTTGAAATTGTATTTAAAATTTCGTGGAAATTTTTTAAATGTGGGCGGCCGATGATGGGTCAGTAAAAATTTTAGTGGAGGGAGGATGTCAATGAAAGTATACGAGGGCGAGGAAACGGATAGATACGGAAGCTACCCAATATGGATAAGCGGGAAAGACGCAAATCCACAAAAAATACAAGACGAATTATTCCGCCGATATGGAGGCGATGGATACAAGTTTGCAATCGTATTTGATTGCTCCGGGGACGAATGGGAAGAGCCGGATAAAAAAACACCAGTGTATTTCCTGGACGAAATATTTGAAGAAATGATCAATTACATTGGGATAGAAAAAGCAAGAGAATTGCTTGACAAGTATGCAGGAAGTTAAGCTGTCATTTTATGGGCGGCGGCCGTCCAGCCAGGTGCAAAAGGGTTCGAGTCCCTGGGCCGACGGGTTCGACTCCCGCTGGCGCATGGTGCAAACCTGGCTTTGAAAGGAGAGCGGAGATGGAGACAGAAAAAATGATAAGAGAGTTAAAAAGAGTCGAGGAAATACATAAACACGACAAAGTATTTACAGGCAATCTCAACATAGCAGAAATGGCGCGTGATGTGAGAGAACGACTTGAAGAACTGAAACCTTACGAGGACACCGGCCTCACCCCGGAGCAGATTATGGAGCTGAAGGAGAGGGACACGGCGAAAGTCCCGGAGGTGTTTGACGGGCATTGGTATAAATGTCCAACCTGTGGGGAGTATGCCGGAGGACTAAAGGGAAATTTCTGCCACGTATGCGGGCAACGGTTGAAGTGGGAGGACTGACATGCAGGAATTGGAGATTGTACGGGAAAAGATTCAGAACAAATACAGAGTGGTAAAAACAGACGAAGATCTGGGATGGAACAGGGCAATATATCTGTGCACGAATATTATAAACGCGCACCTATCTCGTGGAAATACTCCAGAATTCACGAGATCGTCACGAGATAACGACGGATGGATCCCGGTGGATGAGCGGCTGCCGGAAAAGAATGAGTATTTTGTTGAAACGAGTAGCGACAAAGATTTTCCAAATGGCTATTACAAACGTCTTGAAGTTGCTTATATGACAGATATTATCGAGTATGTGCATGGATATTATGACGGTTATAAGTGGATGGACAAATATCTTGATACCATTGAAAATGTTGTGGCATGGCGAATACATGAGCCGTACCGCCCGGAAAGGAGTAACGATGCGAAAGAATAACATGATCAAAATAATTTACGTGCTTCTGGCCGCGGCTGCAATCGTGTGTGCTGCCGTGATCGGACGTATTGCTCTTGAGCCAGAGGCAGAACAAACAACCGAGGAGACATTCGAGCCGGAACCCCTGGTGATCAACACCGTGGAGCGGCAGGATGACATTGTGTTGACAGTGATGCGGGGTGAGGAGATGGTCTTCCAGTACGCCGGTGACATAGAGCTGTGGAAGGGTGACGACGGCAAGGCATACGGGATCATCTATCTGGATGAGGAGGTGTGCCAGTGATGGATAAAAACAGACTGATCCCCGGGAGACGGTACCTGCATGTCCGGCAGTGCATGATTGGCGGGATCCTGCACGAGGCAGAGCGGTGGATCCGCTGCGTGGACGTCACAGCGACGGGCGCTGTCTTTTCGCGGGACTATGAGGCGCCCTTTGAGCTGACGGACGCCCAGATCGCCAGGGAGCTGCGGGAGGGACACGACAGATGAGGAGACACTACGACAGGGGCCGGACCCGGAAGCAGCAGAAGATCGACAGCGACATGCTGCACGACATAGAGACGCGGAACGTAGACAACAAAGCCCTGGAACGGTTCCGGCGGAAACCGTACACAAGTTACGATGTAGAGGACTGCCTGAAAAAGTGGGGCGTAGACCTGAAGGGAGGGATTGACGGTGGACAAGAAAATACTTGAGGACTACATAGATGCCTGCGCATTTATCAAAGAGACCGAAGACGAGATCAAGAAGCTGGAGAAGCGGCGGCGGATCGTGCAGGACAAGGTGAAAGGCAGCAACCCGGATTTCCCTTATGAGGAGCGCTCCTTCAGTTTGCACGGGACTACAGAGACGCTGGCGGAGGCCGGAAGGCTGGCCAGGGAGAGGCAGATCCTGGAAGACCAGAAGGCCGAGGCTGAGGAGCTGAAGCTACAGGTGGAGGAATGGATGCAGGAGATCCCCTTCCGGATGCAGCGGATCATCAGGTACAAGTTTTTCAACGGACTGACCTGGGAGGAAGTGGCCACGCTGATGGGGAGAAAATGTACCAAGGAGAGCGTAAGAAAGGAATTTGAGCTGTTTATGAAATAGGGGATGTTTTTCCGCTTTTTCCGCACTTTCCGTTTTGAAAATGCTATAGTATAAGCTGAAAGAAGTGGATGATCTTGTTGTTTTCAACCAACCTCCTTACTTTTTTTTCTCTTTATAGGGCGTCTTGCAGAGACGCCCTATTTATATGCGGGCATATCATCAATGGCAGATGTGCAGGGTAGCGCCCTGTGTCCCGGTTCGACTCCGGGGGCCCTGCGTTTTATCCGAAAACAGACCAGAATGAAGGTGGTGACGTGAGTGAGACACAGAATTATATTTTAGCCGAAAAAGATTACATGGCCGGAATGAAGTACAAGGAGATCGCCGCCAAGTATGGGGTAACCCTAAACACGGTGAAATCCTGGAAGGTCCGGTATGGATGGAATAAAAAAGGTGTGCACACAAAATCCAAAAAAGTGTGCACACAAAAAAAGAAGCCCGGAGCCCCGAAGGGCAACAAGAATGCTGTCGGTCACGGCGCCCCGAAGGGAAATCAGAACGCCGTGAAGCATGGGCTCTTCTCCCGGTATCTGCCAGAGGATACAAGGGAGATTTTTTATTCCCTGGACTCGGCCGATCCGCTTGACCTGCTGTGGGACCAGATTAAATTGGCATACACGGCGATCATGAGGGCGCAACAGATCATGCACGTCCGGGACCAGAATGACAAGACTATTGAGAAGGTCGAAAAAAAAGCTGGTAATGTGATCGGGGAGCGCTGGGAGGTACAGCAGGCCTGGGACAAGCAGGCATCCTTTCTGCAGGCTCAGGCGAAGGCTCAGAAGGAACTGACCACGATGATTAAGCAGTATGAGGAGCTGCTGCATAAGAACTGGGATCTGGCCACGAAGGAACAGAAAGCAAGAATCCGGCAGATCAAAGCCAGAACAGAGCAGATCCAAGGTGCTGAACAGAACCAGACAGAGGATAAGGTCCGGAAATTGTTCGAGGCGATCGGGGGTGCGTTAGATGAATCTGAATAGCATCTACACACCAAAGCAGATCGAGATCCTGAAGGCCTGCCGGAATACAGACTGGTTTATGCTGATCAACCACGGGGCGAAGCGTTCCGGGAAGACACAGTTGGACAATGATATTTTCCTGCAGGAGCTGATGAGGGTCCGAGGGATTGCGAACAGGTTGGGTATTGACACCCCTCAATACATTCTGGCCGGGTACTCGATGGGAAACATTCAAGACAATATCCTCACGGAGTTGTCTAATAAGTACGGGTTCGAGTTCAAGTTTGACCGGTTCAATAACTTCAACCTCTTTGGGGTGAAGGTGGTGCAGACTTCTCATGGTACGATCAGTGGCCTTGGCCGGATCCGAGGCATGACAGCCTTTGGGGCATACATCAACGAGGCTTCTCTGGCGAATCAGGAAGTGTTTGATGAGATTAAGGCCAGGTGCAGCGGTCCGGGAGCCCGGATCATTGCCGATACGAACCCGGATCATCCGGAACACTGGCTTCTGAAGGATTATATCAAATCTCCGGCGGAAGGGATCCTAAGCTTTCACTTTTCTTTGCAGGACAATACCTTCCTGGATCCGCGGTATGTCCGGAACATTATTGAGACTACGCCGAAGGGAATGTTTTCTGATCGGGGTATTAAAGGGCTTTGGGTATCCGGGGAAGGAGTTGTCTATCCGGATTTTGATCAGAATGTACATGTGATCACACCGGAGCAGGCGCGGGGGCTGATATTTGAACGTGTGCTGGGCGGCGTGGACTGGGGCTGGGAGCATTGGGGCGCGATTGTTGTGATTGGCGTCAAGGCTGGAAGCTACTATGTCATTGAAGAGCAGGCCGCGCAGCATAAACATATAGGCGGCTGGATAGCTGTGGCGAAGGATATTATCAAGAGATTTGGTAATATCCCTTTTTATTGCGATCCAGCCAGGCCGGAGCATGTGGCTTCTTTCCAGGAAGCAGGAATTAACGCCTTCCTGGGAAATAACCGGGTGCTGTCCGGGATAGAGGCCGTGGCCACACTGATGACGAACCGGCAGTTCTTCATCGTGTATTCCAGGTGCCCGCGGTTTCGGTATGAGATTTACAGATATATCTGGAAAAAGAATACCGGGGAGCCCCTGAAGGAGAATGATGACGTCCTCTGTGCGATCCGGTACGGGATCTATTCGGATATGACGGTGAACAAGATAGATGTGCCTGGACAGAGCCAGATTGACCAGGCAAGACGATTGAAAGGAATGTTGTGACGATGGCAGAAGAAATGCTGAAAGTAAATGAATTTGAACACGGGATAGACGGGCCCTATCATTCACATCGGAGCTTCCAGCAGCTCTACGGGCCGGAGACAAACTATTCCTATCGGGCGGACAGCGCCGAGGAGATCCTTGGAGACAAGGACAAGCTGCGGTCGATGATCATGGATCATTATACGGTGCAGTGTCCGCGGCTGGCGGCCCTGGACGACTACATGAAGGCCCGGAATGATGGCATCTATGATGATGACAGCCGCCGGTCCGAGCAGGAGCGTGCAGATCACCGGGTTGCCCACAATTTTGCAAAGGTGATCAATGTTTTTGATGTGGGATATAATACCGGCGCACCGATTAAAAAGGTCAGCGACATTGACCGGGTGAATGAGATCATCAAAGAATATGACGATGTAAACGACATTGAAGCTCTGGACAGCGAACTCTGGCGGGACATGAAAAAATACGGACGTGCCTATGAGCTCCAGTATCGGAATGAGAAGGATCAGGACAGATCAGTGATCAGTAATGTGTTCGAGACGTTTGTCTGTTACGGGACGGACGTGGAGCGGACACCGCTTTTTGCGGTCCGGTATCCCAGGTATCGCATAGGTACCCAGGAGCGGGTGAAAGTGTATGTTTACACGGATACCGAGGTGATCACCTATAAAGCTTGCCAGATGGCAACATTAAAGCTGGAAGAAGAGGACCGGGAGCCTCATGAATGGGGCGAGGTTCCTGTAACGGAATATTCCCCGGATCGTTACCGGATGGGCGGCTATGAAGATGTGATCCCGCTGATTGATGCTTACGATGCGGCGCAATCTGACACGGCAAATTATATGACGGATCTTAATGAGGCGACACTGGTCATTTCCGGGGATCTGAATCTGCAGAAATATTCCGTGAGGGACATGGTGGAAATGAAGAAGGCGAACCTTCTGCTTCTTGCATCAGGCGTGAACCCGGATGGAAGCAGGGAACAGACAGACGCCAAGTACGTTTACAAGCAGTATGACGTGACTGGCGCCGAAGCCTATAAGGACCGTCTGCAGCATGACATCCACAAGATCTCGATGGTTCCGGATCTGAATGACGAAGCTTTCGCCGGCACTCAGTCCGGGGAAGCAATGAAGTATAAGTTGTTCGGTTTCCAGCAGATTGCAAAGTCCGGACAGCGAGGGTTCAAGAAAGGACTCATGCGGCGGTACCGGCTGTTGATGAACATTAAGCATTTTGTCAATGAGGCGGACAACGCGGATCTGGGAAATCTTACGATCACATTTACCCCGAACCTTCCGAAGGCAATCCTGGAAGAGCTGCAAGCTCTAGTTGACGCAGGTATGGAGATCAGTCAGGAAACGCTGATGAGTCTTGCATCCTTTATCGAGGACATTCAGGCGGAGATGGAGCGGATCAAGGCAGAAAAGGAAGCGGATCAGGAAGATGCGGTGATGAGGCACATGTTTGGAGGTGCGGCAGAGGATGGACAGTCAGACGTACTGGAGGAACCGGGAGACGGAGCAGAGGAAGCATGATATCCGGGATGAACGAGAGTACCAGAGGCACATCGAAGAGATCTACCAGAATATGATCGACGAGATTGAGAAGGAGATCAATGGTTTTTACGGGAAGTATGCTCGGAAAGAGGGCATTACGATGGCGGAGGCGAAAAAGCGGGCCGCTAAGTTAGATATTGAGGCTTACGGCCGAAAGGCGGCAAAGTACGTGAAGGAGAAGAACTTCTCCAAGCAGGCCAACGAAGAGATGCGGCTGTATAATCTGACCATGAAGGTGAACCGGTTGGAGCTCCTGAAGGCACAGATCGGGCTGGAGATGGTAGCCGGGTTCGATGAACTCCAAAAATACTATGATGAAAAGCTGACAGACCGGACAATCGCCGAGCTCGAGAGACAGGCCGGCATTCTGGGAAAGACGATCCAGGATAATGCCAAGGCCGCTAATGCTATCGTAAATGCTTCTTTCCACAATGCCACATTTTCAGACCGGATCTGGATGTATCAGGATATGCTCAAAAATGAGCTGAACAGTCTTCTTCAGACCGGGCTCATTCAGGGACAACATCCCAGGAAGCTGGCCACACATCTCCGGAAACGCTTCGGAGTCAGCCAGAGCAATGCGGAACGGCTACTGATCACAGAAATGGCAAGAGTGCAAACGGAAGCACAGAAGCAGTCATTTGAGCGGAACGGCTTCGAAGAGTATATCTTCCTTGCACTGGGGACGGCCTGCCCGATCTGCCGGGCGCTGGACGGGAAGCACTTTAAGGTCTCGAAGATGATGTCCGGAACAAATGCCCCGCCCGTTCACCCCAGATGTCGATGCAGTATCAGTGCTTACGAGGATAGCGAAGATTATGAAGCATGGCTGGACTTCCTGGATAAGGGAGGTACCACGGAAGAGTGGAACAAGATGAAAAAAGAGTCTTCCGGAATGTCTGCAACAGACGAACACATCAAATGGCCCGGGAAAAAGAAACGTATTACAAAAGAACAATACAAGGAGCTTTCTGAGTATGCAAAAGATAAGGAGATTTCCCTGGAGGGCTTTAGACGTTTTGATGGGGACATACAGGTAATCAAGCAGGCTATTGACGACGCAGATGAGATAGCTGTGAGATTTCCCGAAATCAAGTCTGGGAGAAAAAGGATCACAATATCGCTGGATGAGCATATGAGCGCGGATGATTTTGCGGTTACAAAAGGACATATTATCCACATTAACGCAGATGCTTTCCGAAATGCTGACGATTTAGCCAAGGAATATGAATCGCTTTCGAAAGAGGGCTGGTTTGTCAAAGGTACGAATTACCGATCAATTATAAAGCATGAAACAGGGCATGTTGTGGCTAATCTGTATGGGATTAATAGCCTGGAAATTGCAATGGATATCACGGGGAGCAGCAGAAAGGAAGTTATGCGGTATGTATCGTCAAACTTATCTGAGTATGCAGGCGCGTTTAAAGATGGCTCGGAAATAATCTCGGAAGTCTTTTCTGATGTTTTTGGTACTGATAATCCTTCGGAATTTTCGTTGAGGTTTATAGAAGAGTGTGTTAAGATAAAAGAAAAAAGGAAGTGATCATATGATGACGGCTGATAAAAGCATCTTCCTATGGAGTAAAAATGATGAGTGGTGGGATTACGACGAGAATGGCAAAGTAATTCTCACTTCAAAAGCCCCCAAGGAAGCAGTGTTAAGTTTTAAAAAATATAAAGAGCACATGGAAAAAGTTAAGTAGATACCACCAGTCAGAAATGGCCGGTGGTATTTTTACGCCCATTTTTTAGGAGGTGTCATTACGAAATATGAATACAGGATAACTGAAGATGTGGACATGCTGGCACCTGATTGGCTGGCTGCCCGCATTAATTATGGCAGTGTAAAATATGTCTATTGCATTATAGACGGAGCAGAGAAGCTGAAAGGAGTGAGGATAGATGGTCGGATGGCTGAAATCGGAGATACGATATCATTTGACGGTAAGTGGTTATCAGTAGAGAGGCGGTGATCCAGACATCTCCCACCGGCGGGGAACGACCGGGACAGCAAAGGAGTGATGCCATTTGATTGCAGTGAGCGTCCGGGAGTATGGGATCACGGTTTCCGGCCATGCAGAGTATGCGGAAGCCGGAAAGGATATTGTCTGTGCCGGCGTGACAGCGCTGGTGCAGGGGCTGATCAGATCCGTGGAGAGTCTGATCAGTGATAAAATTGAATATGAGATATCGCCCGGAAGGGCTGATATACATTACGGGGATCTGTCGGAAGCAGGAACGCTTCTGGTGGATTCCTTTTTCATTGGCATCTGTCAGATTGCCGATGAGTTTCCGGATCATGTCCGGATTGCATGACCAGGCGTGAGCGTCATAAAACCTTACGGATACGGCAGGCGTGGAACCGTTCAAAGCTACGGCGGACAGGCGTGATGTCCTTAAAGTACGGAAATAGACACAGGAGGTAACAACTAATGAAATTTAAAGAATTCATGATGCTGCAGTTGTTTGCGGAAGATCCGGGCGGTGGATCCGGCGGTGATCCCGGTTCTGGCGGAACAGATCCCGGTACCGGAGGCGGTGGTTCTGATGACGACGACCCGGAAGACGAAGATTCGGATGAGGACGACGACCCGGATGGGGAGAAAAGATATACCGTCAAAGAAGTAGACGAGCTGGTCAAGCGGAAAAAGGCTGAATGGGAGAAGACCCGGAAGAAAGAGGATGATGAGGCGAAGAAATTTGCCAAAATGAATGCCCAGGAAAAAGCGGAGTATAAACAGCAGCAGCTTGAGAAGCGGATCCAGGAGCTGGAGGATGAGAAGACGCTCGCCGGCATGCGGGATGAAGCAAGGAAGCAGCTTTCAGAGAAGGGGATCAATATTTCTGATAACCTTCTGGAGTTTATGGTGTCCAAGGATGCCGAGAAGACCAAAAAGGCAGTGGATTCCTTTGCGGAACTGTTCAATGCGGCTGTAAACGAGGCTGTTAAGGGCAAGGCCAGACAGACCACTCCTAAAGAGGGCGGCGGTTTCTCCGGTGGCGGGAAAGAGACACTGGATATCGGTAAGATGGCAAAAGAAGCCAGAATCATTAAATAAATGGAGGTATGAGAAACATGAATGGAAATAAGAAAATCTTAAAAAAGATGAATCTGCAGATGTTCGGCCAGACATTTGATCCGGACAATGTGACCATGTACGAACACAAGGATGGAACCATCCCGAAAAAGTACAATGAGCTGATCCTGAAAGAGGTCATGAACGGCAGCCAGGTAATGAAACTGGCCAAGTATGAGGAGATGGATGGCAAGGAAAAGGAGTTTGAGTATTTTGCCAAAGGTCCCGGCGGTTACTGGGTAGGTGAGGGCGAGAAGATCCAGACATCCAAACCGCAGTGGATGCAGGCAAAGATGGTTGCCAAAAAAATCGGCGTCATCGTTCCCTGCTCCAGGGAGTTCCTGCACTATAAAGTATCCGACTTCTTCGAGAAGATGAAGCCCAAGATCGCGGAGGCATTTTACAAGAAATTTGATGAGGCGGCAATTCTCAACATGGATAACCCGTTCCCTCAGTCTGTAGAGGAATCAGCTCTTGCTGCCGGTAATCTGATCAGTGGTGGGATCACCTATGATAACATCCTGGCTATGGAGGATGCCCTGAATGATGAAGACTATGATGTGAATGCGTTCATTTCCACAAAGAAGAACCGCAGCACTCTTAGGAACGTCCATAAGATCGATAACGGCGTTGTTGTGGAGTCCCTGTATGACAGAGGAGCCAATACCATCGATGGGCTTCCGGTCGCTGATCTGAAGGGAATGGATAGAGGAAACCTGTATGCCGGCGATTTTGATTACATGTACTACGGTATTCCGTTTGGCATGTCCTACAAGATTGATGAGTCCGCACAACTGTCTACCCTGAAAAATGCAGACGGTACTCCGGTGAACCTGTTTGAGCAGGAACTGGCGGCCCTTCGTGTGACGATGGATGTGGCATTCATGATCGTGAAGGATGAGGCATTCGTGAAACTGGAGGCAGGAACGTCCCAGATTGGCGCCCTGACAGTGAACTCCGCTGCAGGAACGGCAGTTGGCGATACGAAGGTTACAGTAACTCCGGCGAAAGGTGATGGGAATTCCTACAAATACAAGATCGGCGATGCCGCGGCAGAAGTGACCTATAAACAGAGCGTCCGGAACTGGACTGCCTGGGACGGGGTGTCTGACATCACAGCCGAAACGGGCAAAACAATCACGGTAGTGGAGTGTGATGCGGAGTATCTGGCTCTGAAGGCAGGTTCCAAGGTTGTGACGGCCAAGGCGGACGAATAGTCAGGGGGTGTAGAACATGTATAAGGTGATCAAAGGATTTCATGATCTGCAGGATTCCGTTAGTACAAAGAACGGAGCGATCTATCATGAGTATAAAGTGGGGGATGTTTTCCCCCGCGAGGGCAAAAAGGTAGATGAAAGCAGGCTGAAAGAACTGGCCGGAAAGGACAATAAGCGTGGCGTTCCCCTGATCAAAGAGGTGAAGGAAGCGACTCCTGCGAAGAAGTAGGAAGGCGGTGGCGAGCATGCTGGAAGATTTGAAACGGATGTTGGGGCTGTCCGGCCAGAAGGATGAAGAGCTGGATCAGAAGCTGGAGTGGATCCTGGACGCAACAACATCCCGGCTGAAGGTGCTTCTGGGCGGTATTGATCCGGGCAATGACCTGGATTATATCGTTACAGAGGTGTCGATCATCCGGTACAACCGGATTGGTTCGGAGGGCTTTCAGTCGCATACGGTTGAAGGGGAAAGTGTCGGGTTCTTGAGCTCGGATTTTGACGCCTATATGGATGATATCCAGGCATATAAGGATACGAAGAACATTGATGTTTCAAAAGGAGGGATCCGCTGGGCATGAGATATGATACACCAGTATATTTCCAGAGGATCACTCCCGGCGAGTATAATCCGAACACCGGGAATTATGCGGATGATACCGTGGAGGAAACCCCGCGGTATGCGTCCGTTATGAATACCGGTGAGGAAACGCTGCGGCTGGTCTATGACGGCCCGAAGCAGGGGAGCCTTACGATCCAGATCCAGAACCACTACGAGGAGCCGTTTGACCGGATCCGGGTGGGCAATAAGCTGTATGCGGTAGATTACTCCCGGAAACTCCGGCTGAAGCATACGTTTGTAGTATCAGGGGTGCAGTGATGGGTGGAATTAAGGTTGTAGGGCTTGAGGAACTGCAGAAGAAGCTGAAGCAGAACGTCCGGATGGAAGACGTGAAGAAAGTAGTCAGACATAATGGAGCCGAAATGCAGGCAAAAGCACAGCAGAACGCCCCGGTGGATACTGGAACGCTGAAGCGCAGCATAGGACTTGAAATTGCAGATGGCGGTATGTCTGCAGAGGTAGAGCCTATGGCAGAATATGCTCCTTACGTGGAGCTTGGTACCCGTTTCATGGAGGCACAGCCTTATCTGAAGCCGGCATTTGAGGAGCAATCCAAAGAGTTCCGAAAGGACATGCAAAAATTGGTAAAGTGAGGTGATCCGACGTGGATCCACAGCAGGAACTATTCACAGAGTTGCTTCTGCAGTTGAAAAAGACGGAATATGTCGTGCATGACACCTTCCTCCCGCCGGAGGACACGCCGTATCCGTTTATCTACCTGGCGGACAGCCAGCAGGCTGATCAGCAAACAAAAGGCGCTGTGATCGGCAGTGTGTACCAGACGATCCATGTCTGGCACAACAATCCCAGGCAGCGGGGGACGGTGTCAAAGATGCTGCTTGATATCAAAAAGATCTGTTATGGTCTGGAACATACGGCTGGATATAGCTGGATGATCGCAAACGTGACTCAGCGGATCCTGCCGGACAACACAACAAAGACTCCACTTCTGCATGGATTGCTGGAAGTGGAGTTTAAATTTTCATAAAAATGGAGGTAGTTAAGGATGAGTGCAATTCAGGGAAAAAGAATTATTTATCTGTACCGGATCCTGAAAGATGCGGCAACGGACGATGCAACGGCACTGGCGTTTACGACGGAGAACGAACGGACGAAGTCCCGGGACGCGGATACGACCGAGACGAAAGACGGGCCGATCAGGACGCCGGGTGCACTGGAGACTGAAATCACCGCAACCGCGATCTTTTCAAGTGAAAGTGACGAGATGATTACGAAACTTGAAAAGGCAGTGGATGATTCGGATAAAGTAGAGATCTGGGAGGTTAACCTGGACAACCCGGGGACCTCTGATAATGCCGGAAAGTTCGCGGCGAAATATTTCCAGGGCTATGTCACTGAATTCGGCCTGACGTCCAGTGCGGAAGATCATGCGGAAGCGTCGCTGACTTTCGGGATTGAGGGAACAGGTGCAGACGGATACGCAACAGTGTCTGACGAACAGCAGGAAATTGCATCCTATGTATTCGCAGATACAGAAAAGACAGGAGCGTAGGCAGGAGATCCGTTTCTCCTGCACTTTTTTATATGGAGGTAAAAAGAAAATGTTTGAATTAACGATTAATGGACAGGCATATCAGTTTCATTTTGGCATGGGTTTTTTGCGGGAAGCTAACAAGACGGTTTCCGAAAAGATTAACAATGCTACAGATAAGAAAAAAGATGTCGGTGCAACCTATATGATCGCGGGGATCATTGACGGTGATCCGGAGGATCTGGTAAATGCACTGGATCTGGCAAACAAAGGACAGACTCCGCGTGTGACAAGGGCACTGCTTGACAGCTATGTAGAGGATCCGGATACGGATATTGATCATCTGTTTGGAGATGTGCTGGATTTTTTAAAGATAGCAAATGCTACGAAGAAAATCGTGGCTCGGTTGGAGACGAGGATAGAGGAAGAGAGAGCGAAACAGAATTAACCTTCGATGAACAGTACCGGGAAGTTGCAGTCACCTGTTTTCGCTATTTCGGCTTTACATCGTTTGAGCAGGTGGATGAGTTAACAATTGCTCAGTACGAAGTCATGATGGAAGCCCTGGAACTTCGGATGCTGGACGAAAGTTTGCGTGAACACCGGCAGGCTTTCCTGAACTTTGCTGTCCAAGCAGAAAAGAAAGCCGGAAAAGGAAAGACAAGGCCAGTCTATCAAAGGTTCCGGCAATTTTTTGATTATGATAAAGAGTTGAAAAAAATACGGGATAAAAAGAAACATGCTGCAAAGAGGAGCCGGTTTTCTGGCATTGGAAAGATCCTAAGGAAAGGGGAGTGAGGACTTGGCTGAAACATTTAGTGTAAAAGCAATTCTGTCGGCGGCAGACAAGGGATTTACCTCTACGATGAAGTCGGCATCGAACTATGTTGATCATATGAAGTCCACGCTCTCGAGCGGGATTGGATTTGGCGTTATGATGGCAGCCGGCCAGACGGCTTTTAACGCCTTGATCAATGGGGCCTCCGGCCTTGTCGGCGGAATGAATGAGGCAAGTGCTGCGTGGAAAACCTTCCAGGGCAATATGGAGATGAACGGGAAGTCGGCATCGGAGATCAAAGCCATTAAGGATGAACTGCAGGAGTTTGCAGAGGCAACGATTTATAGTTCTTCAGATATGGCGTCCACATTTGCTCAGTTGGAAGCGGTCGGGACGAAGAATACAAGAAAGCTGGTTAAAGGTTTCGGCGGCTTGGCTGCTGCGGCAGAAAATCCTACCCAGGCAATGAAGACGCTATCGCAGCAGGCTACGCAGATGGCAGCGAAACCGACAGTTGCCTGGGAAGATTTTAAGCTCATGCTGGAACAGACACCGGCCGGAATTGCCGCAGTGGCGAAGCAGATGGGGAAATCCACCCAGGATCTGATCAAAGACGTACAGGCGGGGACGGTGGCTACAGAAGATTTCTTTGATGCGATCGCAAAAGTCGGGACAAACGAGTCGTTCACGAAGCTGGCAACAGAGTACAAGACGGTTGGACAGGCAATGGATGGTCTGACCGAGACTGCAGCAAACAAACTACAGCCTGCTTTTGATACTCTTTCGGCGGGCGGCATCAGTGCGATCAGCAAACTTGTTGACAAGGTCGGAGAATTGGATGGGGAAAAGATCGCATCTAAACTGACAACTGGGTTAGATAAGATCAAGCCTTACTGGGATACGGCTGTTGGTGTTGTAAGCCAGGTTGGTGCTGCGTTTGGTGATGCAATTTCGGCTATCTCCGGGGAAATGTCGAAGCTGAATGGCAGTTTCGGATCCACGAAGAGTGTAGAAGGTTTCGGTGATGCCTTAAGTATAGCCGGAGGAGCATTGGAGACATTTGCCGGGTTTCTGGAGGATCATGCGGACATTATTGCTGTATTGATTAGTAATCTGCCGAAGCTCTTAATGGCCTATATGGCGTTCAAGGCTGTGAGCGCTGTGGCTCCTGGAGTGATGGCCTTTGGTAAAGGGATCATGTCGCTTGCCGGAAATGGGATCAGTGGACTTGCGCAGAAATTATTCGGAGTAAGCAGTGCAACAAAAACGGTTGGAACGGCATCTGCGACAAGCGGAAAGATGCTTCTGCAGTCGGCGGCATCGTTTATGGCATTTGGTGCTGGTATTGCCCTGGCGGCAACTGGATTATATATTATGGCGCAGGCTGCGATACAGTTGACAAATGCAGGACCAGGAGCTGTAGCAGTTATGGCCGGGATGGTAGGGGTTATGACTCTTCTTGCAGCAGGAGCGTCAAAAACCGGGACACAACTTACTACTGCATCTGTTGGGTTAGTTGCATTTGGAGCAGCTATCCTGATTGCGGGTGCTGGAATGTATGCGATGAGTTCTGCTGCAATCAATCTTACTAATGCTGGCACTCCCGCAATAGCAGTTATGGCCGGAATGGTCGTGGCAATGGCTGGGTTGATGGCATTGGCAGCGGTACTCGGGCCAGCACTTACAGCGGGATCAGTTGGTTTTATCGCTTTGGGTGCAGCTATCGCACTGGTTGGTACCGGCGCGCTTATGGCAAGCGCGGCCCTTGCTATAGTTGCAGCTGTATTACCTACGATAGCAGCGTATGGGCTGCAGGGTTCCGTAGCAATCATAGCTCTTGGAGCATCCATGACCGTATTCGCAGCGGGTGCGATTCTTGCCGGTGCAGCATCCGTTGTACTGGGGGCTGGCCTGGTCACGGTTGGCGTTGGAGCTCTTGCCGCTGCGGTTGGCGTAGGGGCGCTTGCGGCAACTGCAGTATTGTTAGGGACGGGTCTTCTTCTTGCAGGCACCGGATCTGCACTGCTGGCAGTCTCTTTGCCAGTCATCGCACAAAATGGAGTCCAGGCAAGTGTTGCTTTGCTTGCGTTAACTGCTGGTGCTGCTGCATGTGCGATACCGATAGCAGCCTTGGGAGCAGCAGCTCTTGTATTAGGCGCGGGTATTACTGTGGCGGCAGTTGGTATCGCGGCCCTTGGGGTAGCAATATTGGTACTTTCTGCTGGCACACTCGTAGCCGTTGCGGCCCTTACAGTAATGTCTCTGGTACTCCCTCAGATCGCGGCAAGTGGAGCGTCTGGCGCGGCATCGATTGCAATGCTTGGAGCCGGATTACTAGTATTTGCAACTGGGGCTGCCGCCGCAGGAGTTGCATCAGTAGCACTTGGTGCAGGGCTAGCGGTTGTTGCCGCTGGACTCGGGTTGGTTGGTGCTGGTGTGACAGTAACGGCAGCGGGTGTCCTGCTTTTGTCCGTTGGAACAGTTGCGCTCGGAGCCGGGCTTGCTTTGGTAGCTGCTTCTCTGACAGTTGTAGGGGCTGCACTACTATTGGTAGCCACCGGTTCATTGACAAGTGCCGCTGGGTTTACGGCATTTTTGGTCACAGCAACAGCGCTGAGCGCAATCCTACTTGTTGTGACAGCGACTCTGGCAGCAACTGGCGCGGTATTTTTAGTTGGCACAGCCGGGGCTACTGCCTTTGGCGTTGCAATGACGGCAGGGGCGGTAGGAACGGCCGCAATGGCCGTAGCTTTGGTGGCCGTCAATTCAAGCATGAAATCCATAGCGAATAACGCGAAGAGCGCACAGAAATCTCTGTCGAGTATGAGATCGTCTGTAAGCGTGGTAAATGACGGCCTGGACGCACTGGGAAACAAGGCGAAGTCAGCTATCAAGTCACTGATCAGCGAGTTCTCTAATGCAGAAGGAAAAGCCAAGAGTTCCGGACAGGCGGTAGGGAATAATTTCAACAACGGCGTTACGGCTGGAATGAGCCGAGCGGTATCAACAGCGGTCGCGATGTCAGCATCTATTGTGGCTGCTATGCGGTCCGCCCAGAGCGGCGCATACAGCAGTGGCGTTTACATTGGCGTAGGTCTGGCAAATGGTATCCGATCTCAGGTGGGCGCCGTGCGAAGTGCTGCAGCTTCTCTGGCTGCAGCGGCAGAGGCGGCGATCGTGGCCAAGGCGAAGATTGGCAGCCCGTCAAAGGTATCCACAAAGCTGGGCGGCTTCTTCGGTGTTGGCTGGGTGAACGGGATCCTGGATAAGGTCCGGGAAGCCAAAGCAGCAACATTGGAGTTGTTTACTGTTCCTTCGCTGGTTCCGGTGCCGGATATTGGCATGACCATTGGCGGCGGCATCCGGGATCTGGATGAAAATTATAACTATACCAGATCGGCCAGGTACACAATCATCGTACCGGTTGAAATGGAAGGCCGGGAAGTAGCCCGGGTGACAGCGCCGTATACGGAAGCGGAGCTGAACAAGAAGCAGAAGGTTAAGAATATGATCAAGGGCATAAAGGGGTAGAAATGTATAACTTTGTTGATGTGGATGAGGGGGCTGTAGGAAGCAGCCTCCCGTCTGAAGCCATGAAGATTAATGGCAAGTATATTGAAAATGAAATAGAGGGATACCGGACGCTATATGTCCTTGGCCGGGAACTGACAGAGGAAGAAATCACCGAACTTCAGATCGGGATGATAGACGGGGCTGAATACCGGGGGCGTCGGACGGTGTCCAGGACAATTACGGTAGGATATCAGCTCCTTTCCGATACCCCGGAGCAGTTCCGGGCACGGTTCAATCATCTGAATGCAATCCTCAGACAGGAAGAGGCAGAGATCATTTTTGCGGATGAACCGGACAAATATTTTATCGGAACGAGGAGCAATGCCGGGGATGTGCCGGAAGGCCGCCTGAACGTGACAGGTGAGTTTTCCATTTACTGTTGCGATCCCCGGAAGTATTCAACTGTGGAAAAAACCTTCCAGGCATCCGCCAATGAGGAAGGAATCCTGGAAGCTACGATCGAGAATGACGGGAACGAGGCTGTACCCGTCAGCTATGAGATCACGCACAATCATGAGAATGGTTTTATCGGCATTGTGTCTGAGTACGGCGCCATTCAGCTAGGTAAGATTGACGAGGTGGACGCTGTTCCGGCCGAAAAATCGGAGGTCCTGTTCCGGTGTGATAGCGCATCAGAGTTTCTATCTGCTTTTACGGTTGGAGAAGGCATCTTTGATAAAAATTATGATTACGGCCGAAACGGCACCTGGGGAAGCGTGTCGCTGGAAGGACGGCAATGGCTATCCCTGGACAGCGTTGGCAGTGGATCCAGTTGGCATGGAGCGATCGCGCAGAAGATTCTGCCAGAAGATTCCAGCGGATCTGTAGGGGCTAAGAACTTTACCTGCCAGTTTACTATGTGGTTTGAAACGGGCAAGGTGCCACAGACCGGTGCGATCGAGGTGGTGATCGGAGACAGCTCCGGGAAGCAGATCATGTCTATGCATATCGTGAAGAGTTCCACGAACACAAACATCTGTAATGCGAAATTCCAGGTGGGAAGCGTGGAGAAAGGGAAGGCACAGTATGAACCGGGATACTGGTCATACACAGCCAAAGGCGGCGTGATCAAGATGCGGAAGAGCGGCGGTACTTTTGAGTTCCATTTTGCCGGGAAGAAGTATACCTATACAGATTCCTCTCTCAAAGATAAAGAGGCATATTCTGTGTCCATTTCTGAAATACAGTACAGCAATCGTGGTAAATCCAACCTTGTGACTCATATGTACTTCGGGTATCTCTATTTTCAGAAAGACAACGTGGAGTATTTAAAGGACATCCCGAACCGGTATCCGGAGGACAGCGTGGTCTATGTAGACGGAAAGACAACAAAGGTCTATGTAGATGGCGTGCCAAGCCAGCAGGATGAGGTAAAGGGGAGCAAATATTTCAAGGTCCCCCCGGGGGAAACCAAGGTGCAGTTTTATTATTCAGACTTTGCAGATCCACCGCCGACGATCGAGGCAAGGATAAGGGAGGCATATTTGTAAATGGAAAATATAAGGATCGCGGTCCTGGATACGCAGGATCAAGTGCAGGCATATCTGGACAATGAGGCTCCGGATGGCCTGCATTATTATGATGATGAGTTGCATGAATATCTGCAGGGCAGCGCATATACATTTAATTTCACGGCCAGCGCGGATCATGAGGATGCGCAGTACCTGACCGTTGGGAATAAGCTTGCGTTCGTTTATCGTGACAAAGAATACTATCTGAACATCATGCGGGCAGAAGAGGACGAAGAGGAGATCCTTGTTGAGTCTTACGGTCTTATTTTCGAGCTGCTGAACGAGGAGAAAGAAAAGTACAGCGCTGCGTCCGCTATGACGTTCGTGCAGTACATGGCCGTCATAGATTATGAGCAGACTGTGAAGATCGGCATTAACGAGGTGGCGGATAAGAAGATTAAGACGGAATGGACCGGCACGGATACCATCCTTGCGCGGATCTATTCCCTTGCAAACACATTTGGAGCAGAAGTGGAGTTTGTGGCCGAGCTGAATGAAGACTATTCTTTGAAGCAGATCACAATGAATGTCTATAAAGAACACGATGACGAGAACCAGGGTATGGGAACACGCCGGACAGATGTAACGCTGCGGTATGGCGTGAACGTGGAAGGGATCCGGAAGACATCAGATATTACGGAATTGTACACTGCGATCCGGCCGTTTGGCAGGGATGGCCTGACGGTGACCTCACTTAACAAAACCGAGTATGATGCAGACGGGAATGTGGAGTTCAGTTCGCCGTCCGGGAACAGGAACATTCTTGCCGTTCAGGCAAGGGACCGCTTTCCGTCCAATCTGATGGGCAAGGAGAATGACCGGTATATCGCTAAGATCTATGACTATGATACCGACAATGTCAATACACTCTACGGGCAGGCGCTGGCAGAACTTAAGAAACTGTCTGTTCCGCAGGTCAGCTATGATGTTGACGGGTATTTTGATACTAATATCGGAGATACGGTAGATATCGAGGATGATGGGTATAATCCGACGCTGTACCTGGAAGCCAGGGTATCTGAACAGATCCGCAGCTTTACGGATCCGACACGAAACAAGACCACTTTCAGCAACTTCCGGGAACAGCAGAGCCAGATCGACCCAGAAATTATAAACAGGGTTCAGGCTTTGGTTGATCAGAACCGTACATATACCTGTTCTGTATTATCTGATAATGGAATTGTATTCAAAAACGGTGAAGGACAGACCACATTGACTGCATCGGTCATGGATGCCGGAACGGACTTGACTGATGAGATGACAATCAGCTGGAAGAAGGACGGCGTGTCTGCTGGGACAGGCAAGAGTCTGGCTGTGCAGGCGTCGGATGTGTCCGGGAAGGCTGTCTATCGATATGAGGCCACGGATGCAAACGGGATCCTACGTGGAATGTGCGAAGTAACGGTTAGTAATGTTCTTGATGGCCAGGATGGTGCAGAAGGACCGCAAGGACCACAAGGTCCCCAGGGAGAGCCGGGGAAAGATGGCGAGGATGGAAAAGATGGTGAGCAAGGTCCTAAGGGTGAACAAGGTGATCAAGGACCTGTAGGTCCAACCGGTCCGCAGGGCGAGCAGGGTCCTCAAGGCCCTCAAGGCCCCCAGGGAGAAAAAGGCGAACAGGGAGAGCGCGGACTGCAGGGACTTCAAGGCGAGAAGGGAGACCAGGGAATTCCTGGGCCTGCAGGAGCTGACGGAAAGGATGGAGTAAACGGGAAGACCAGTTATACGCATATCGCTTACGCCAATAGTGCGGATGGCCAGACGGATTTCTCTGTGTCTGACAGCGACCGTGATTATATCGGTATGTATGTCGATTTTATTTCGACAGACAGCGATAATCCTTCTGACTATGCCTGGAGCAAGATAAAGGGTGCAGATGGAGCGCAGGGAACTCCTGGAAAGGCAGGAGCTGACGGGAAGACACCGTATCTGCATATTGCTTATGCAAATAATGCAACTGGTACCAGTGGATTTTCTACTACAGACAGCGTTAACAAACTGTATATTGGTCAGTATACAGATTATATTGCTTCGGATAGCACGGATCCGACAAAGTATTCCTGGACGAAAATTAAAGGAGATAAAGGGGAAACCGGTGACCAGGGGCCAAAAGGGGAAACTGGTGATACCGGACCTCAAGGGCCTCAAGGATCTCAAGGCGAAAAAGGCGAGAAAGGAGACAAAGGGGATACAGGTGATGCAGGAGCGGACGGTGTGGGAGTTCAGAGTGTGGATGTTATGTATTATCAGTCCACATCAGCCACATCGTTGGCCGGAGGATCCTGGCAGACCGATGCTCCGGGATGGGTGGATGGAAAGTATGTCTGGTCAAAAACAGTGATTACTTATACAGATACCAGTATGGCAGAGACAGATCCCGTATGTATTACCGGTGGAAAAGGAAGTACTGGAGCCACAGGTCCCAAAGGCGATAAGGGCGATACAGGTGCCACAGGAAATACTGGTCCTGCCGGAGAAGATGGGAAAGGTGTGACTAGTATTGTGGAGCAGTATTATCAATCTACTTCGGCAACATCCCTTTCCGGCGGCAGTTGGTCCACCACTTATCCGGGATGGGCGAATGGAAAATATATCTGGACACGTAGTATCATCACCTATACGGATAATACGGCGACAACCACAACAGAAGTATGCGTGACCGGAGAAAAAGGATCTACTGGAGCGACAGGTGCCACAGGCCCTAAAGGGGAACAAGGTGAAAAGGGCGATAAAGGCGATACTGGGCCAAAGGGGGAGAAGGGTGATACAGGAGCTACTGGTCCGACCGGTCCTCAAGGAGAAATTGGACCACAAGGCCCTAAGGGAGACCAAGGCAATACCGGTCCGCAGGGTGAAAAAGGTGAGACTGGAGCGCAAGGCCCCGCTGGTCCCAAAGGCGAACAGGGCGAGACAGGTCCACAGGGACCACAAGGTGAAAAAGGGGAGACAGGGGATACAGGTCCCCAAGGCCCACAAGGAGAGAGAGGCCCACAGGGATCTACTGGTCCACAAGGGCCTAGTGGTTCGGACGGAGAAGACGGGCAGATGCTTTATGCTACCTGTGAAACGGGGTCTGCTACAGTCGCAAAAGTGGCCACGTTGGCAGCTGGAAAACTGACGTTGAAAGCCGGATCCACAGTAGCGGTGAAGTTTACTTACGCCAATAATGCCGCAAGCCCAACGCTGAACGTTGGAGGGACAGGGGCGAAGGCTATTTATACGCAAGGCGTAAGGTATGCTTACTGGGCGGCAGGAGCGACCGTGGTATTCACCTATGATGGGGCAAACTGGAGAGTGGCAAGTGAGCCAGTGTATGCAAGCACAGCTACGATTGGGAATCCGGCTGGCAGGAATATCTATCTTGACAGCACAAGGGTGTATGTGCGGAATGGTTCAACAGGCTTGTTGGAGATAGGAGCGAATAGTGTAGACGGAAGCAATGCAGCATACCTTAAATCCAACGCAATACGATTAGGGATAAAAGGTCCCAGTGAGAGCGGGTCTTCCTCTACTCCACACGTCAGGATAACAGACGAAGGCGTCTTTACGCATGAAGGCGAGGTCTGTACGAAAAATAACTGTTTG
>NZ_JACJKS010000024.1 GCF_016901695.1 Mordavella massiliensis
TATCTCCAAAGTGTCCTTCTGTCTGGATCGATCGTGTCTGGCGTTTCAGGATCCCTTCTTCACTCTGGATATTCGCATTGGATTCCTCCCGCAGCGCTTCCCACCGTTCATTGATCTTCATTACTTTATTGCGGTCTGGATTCTTCCCCGCATGTTTGCGTAGGTAACGACAGCATACAGCATGATTGGGTTAAACCCGGTTCTTCCCTTATCTGAATAACAGGCAAGCAGGCCTGAAAAATCTAATTCCTCCATCACTTTTTTCAGGGTATAGACTGGATCGTCATCGGGTAAACTCAATTCGAAGAAACTGAAGTTAATTTTTTGTTGCCCAATTTCAAAAAAGTCGTTATAATAATCTTGTTTTAGCATAGTTCCATTATAACATGGAACGGAGAGAAAGATGGTTGTCGTTAGCCATCTTTTTCTCTTTTTACAGGATAAATTTCAGGGGCAGTTGTGACTCAAGTGAGTCACAACTGCCCCTGTTTTGGACTATCTATTTCCCGACAGCCCCTTTTTTATCGCCGCTTTATATTTTTATGCGACCGGTTAAGGAAACCCTGTACATCTCCTATTTCTTCTCATCCAGTTTTTTCACCAGGCTGATCACTCTTCCCGCACTCATTCGAATCTTGTTTTCCGACAAGCGTCCCTCTTCCAATGCCCGGCGTATATCTACGTCATCGTTCATATTTCCCGGCATGATCACATCATTTCCTGCCGCAGCACACTGCCAGGGAATCGTTCCGTCTTCCGGAACTGTGGTGTTCCAGTCAGACATGATCAGTCCCTGGAATCCCCACTCTTCTCTTGCTACCGTCGTACACAGCTCGTAATTTGCAGCTGCATGTACTCCATTTACGAGATTGTAAGAAGTCATTATGGCCAGTGGACTGCTTTTCTTTACCGCGATTTCAAATCCTCTCAGATAGATTTCCCGGAGTGCTTTTTCCGATACCCGCGAATCCACACCCATCCGGTTATCTTCCTGATTGTTGCAGGCGAAATGTTTGATCGTGACTGCGCATCCTGACATGCTCTGGACTCCATCTGTAACTGCGGCGGCAACCAGCCCCGACACCAACGGATCCTCGGAATAGTACTCGAAATTTCTGCCGCACAGAGGATTCCGGTGAATATTCAATCCCGGCGCCAGCCAGAGATCTACATAATATTCCCGCATTTCTTCCGCAACAGCCCGCCCGAATTCCTCGATCAATTCCAGATTCCAGGTCTGGGCCAGCGCCGTTCCTACCGGAAACGCTGTGCAGAACTGATAATAGGTATCCGCATCTTCATGGTACTCCATGGGTTCCAGAAAACCGTTTTCCAGCGTCCCCAGCACGCCCACGCCATACACGGTATCGGTTTTGCGATCAACCTGATAACACTGCCGTAGTCTTAAGCCTGCCGGACCGTCTGCCATAATCAACGAACGGATTCCCGCAGACTTCTCCAACTCCTCCGATGTCTCGCCCGCAGAACCTGGGACGCGGGTTCCTGCAGATCCCAACGTACTTGTTCCTTTTGTAACATTGCCATACAACAGCGGGATCAGATCCTCCGTCCGGTAAGTTTCATCCGCCAAAGCACATTCTTGTTGTGTAATCACCTCTTTTACCGGAAGAAATCCGTACTCCGGGAGGTTCAACTGTTTTCCAACTCTTGTCCATTGTTCTGCCCTCGCTTTCAGGCTCTCTGGAGGCAGTAATTCTCCATAATCCGTCTCTTTTTCACCGATAGGATACGTTTTACAAAGCATAGCCTCTTTCTCAACAACAAGGAACGCCTGCTGCTTCCTATCTGCGGAACTTTTTCCCGTCCATATGCCATAATATCCTGCCTCTACAATCCACCCCTGCGCCTTCTTAGAAAATACCGCCAGCTGGCTTTGATCTACCTCTACCGTAAGCTCCTGACACTCTCCGGGGGCCAGCACATCTGTTTTCGCGAATCCGGCCAGTCTCTGATATTCTCTTGCCTCCCCGTTCTGAGGAAGGGTGATGTAGATCTGGACTATTTCTTTTCCTGGATAATTCATTCCTGTATTCTTTATTCTTACCTTGGCTCTGATCTTTCCATCTGATATTTCAATATCCAGAAACTCCGTATCAAACTCTGTATAAGAAAGTCCATATCCAAAAGGAAATAATGGTTCTACCTCAAAGCTGTCAAAATACCGGTATCCGACATAAATACCTTCTTTATATTCTTCTTTTTCCAGATCTCCATTCAGATAACTGTATGAATCCGAATACGGATAATCGGAGTAACGTCTGGCCCAGGTGGACGTCAGTCTGCCAGACGGGCTGATCTTGCCAAAAAGAATATCCGCTACTGCATGTCCGGCTTCCTGCCCGGGCTGTGAAACATTCAAGACTGCCTTAATGCATACTGCTTCCTCCAGAATATCTGTGATTTCCACCGGACCGCCTGCATTAATAATCAAAACCGTCGGAATATGACATCTGTTCAGGAACAGCAGATCTTCCTTTTCCTTCCCGCTAAGGTAATAGTCGCCTTCCTGAAGTCTTCTGTCCTTTCCCTCTCCCGCAATCCTGCTGACCACATAGATCGCAGCAGACGCTCCGGACAGGTCGCTCTCCAAAATATCTCTGCCCTCCGGCATCATAAAGGGATGTGCAGCGTAAGCATCAAAATGATTTTCCACATGTCTGGCTGCTTCAAGAATCACTTCTTTCCATGTGTTTCTGGCATCACTGTAACGCTTCTGATAATCCTCAATCCATGATGTACTCGTAATGGTCGCCCCTGCTTCCATAAGCCCTTCATATATGGATACCGTCTTTCTGTTGTTCACATCTCCGGAGCCGATACCTCCCTTTATGGTCTTTCCCGCACCGCCGCCGAACAGGGCAATCGGATCCGAGATCCGAAGGGGCAGAATTCCTTCGTTTTTCAGTAAAACGCAGCCTTCTGCCGCTGCCCTTCGCGCTAGTTTTCCATGTTCGATTTCCTTAGAGGACGGCGTATCTGTCAGCCTTCCACTGTGTTTCCATTGCTGTATCATCGTTTTCTCCTTTTCTGACAATTACATACGAAAACCGTCATAGGTGAATCTGTACACGCGCAGATTCTTCTATGACGGTATTTCTTATTCTTTTACACCACCCAGTGTAATTCCTGCAATGATGTATTTTGACAGGAACAGATATACGATAATGATCGGGACGATAGCCACCATGATCATGGTATATATCTTACCCATATCAAAATTCATGTAGTCTGCTCCTCGTAATGTGGCGATCAGGATAGGAACTGTCATTTTGTCCTTCGACTGAATTACCAGTGCCGGAACAAAGTAATTATTCCATGCTCCCACGAATGTGAAAATTGCCTGCACCGCAATTGCCGGTTTCATAATCGGCAATACAATCCGGTTAAATGTCATGAATTCACCGGAGCCGTCAATCCTGGCAGCTTCTACCAGTGACAGAGGCAGTGAGGACTGCAGATAGCTGTACATGAAATAGAACACTGCAGGAGATGCGATGGACGGGATGATCAACGGAAGAAGAGAATCATACATTCCCATATTGGTGATCAATCTCAGGAATCCCATCGCCGTTACCTGTGTCGGCATTACAAGAATTGCCATAATAAATGTAAATGCAATTTTCTTACCCTTAAAATCATACGCATATAATCCATAAGCTGTCAATGAAGAAAAGTATGTACACAGTGCAGCCGTACTGGTAGAAACGATCAGACTGTTAACTATACCTTTAAACATCGGAAAGCTTCCGTCATTCGCTACATTCTTCAGATTTTCCAGCAGATAACTGCCCGGAAGTGCGGAAAATCCTTTTTGCAGATCCGCATGGGAGCGTGTAGCATTAATAATCAGAATGTAAAAGAAAAACAGGCATAAAAATGATAACAATATCAATACCAGATATGCCACGATTGTTCTCAAACGAGGCGTTTTTTGAGATTTCATTACCGAACTCCCCCTTTCTTTGCCTGTTTTTTCGCTGCCTTTCTTGCAGCCTTTTTCGCCGCTTCCTCCTCATTTCCGTTAGTCATTCTATAAACAAAGAAACACAGGATACCGCTGACGATGAACAGATATACAGATAATGCTCCCGCCATTCCATAGTTCTTGCTCTTCAGATGACTGTTCAGGAACATAATCAGAGTCATTGAAGTACGGTCCGGATTACCTTGTCCGTTTGTCAGAATCTGCGGCACATCGAACATCTGTAATCCACCGATAATGGATGTGATCAGCGTATACGCCAGGATCGGACGAATCAGAGGAAGTGTAATATAAAAGAATCTCTTAATTCCGGTACATCCATCTAACTCACAGGCTTCAAATACATCCGGGCTGATACCCATGATAGCAGCCATCAGCATAATGGTTGTATTTCCAAACCACATCAGAAAATTCATCAATCCGATCAATGATCTGGTTCCAAATACAGTTCCCATGAAATCAATCGGTTTTTCAATCAGGTCAGCTGATGTCAGAATGGAATTAATCGGTCCATTTGTAGAAAAAAGCGCGAAAAACAACATTGCAAATGCTGATGCCATGATCAGATTTGGCAAATAGATTACAACCTTAAAAAACTGCTTGCCTCGGATCTTCATCCTTATATCGGTAAACCAGTTTGCCAGCAACAGCGCTATAACAATCTGAGGAATGAACCCAATCACCCATAAAATGATGGTATTTCCTGTATAATCAAGCATATCCGACTGAAGAAGACTGACATAATTCTCCATTCCGATAAAATTCGGTCCTATTGCTTTAATTCCCGAACGGTAATATTCGAAAAAACTATAACGCACCGTATCAACCAGCGGAATCAGAGAGAAAATGAAATAACAGAGGAAAAACGGTATGATAAATACGTATCCCCATTTCGCGTAACTGACGCTTTTTGATTTCTTTTTCATAAACTACTGTTCCTTTCTATTCGTCAGCTGCCGTATGAGGTCTCTTCATACGGCAGCCGTTTCAAACTTATTCCGGCCATGCAACTTCTGTAATGTCCGGATATCTTTCGATAATTGCTGTTTCAAAATTAGATTTTGCTTTGTCATAATCAACATTTCCCTGGAAGTAATCGCTGAAAGAATTCTGGATCAGCTCTACACAACCCTGATCATATGCGGAAAGCGGAGCAATCTGAATGTTCTCTGCTACCGGTGCAAAATATTCATACGGATTCTGTCCGCCCAGAAATTCAGAAGCAAATTCCGGATCTTTTGCAGCTTCCTGCATTCCGCTTACTGTATTGGTAAAATCAAGATAATCCTTGGAAATTTTGATCAGGTTATCTTTATCTGCTGTAAGAGACAGGATAATGTCTTTTACATGTTCTGGATTGTCGGTACCGGTGCAGGCATGGATATAAGATCCGCCCCAGTTATATTCCTGCGGAGGATTGGTAACCGCCCATGCCCCATCTTCTCCGTCCCAGTTCGGGCTAAGGGTAAAATCAATTCCCCATGCAGGAAGCAGGAAAGCAAATACTTTAGAAGATGAACTCATGGATTTATTCCAGTCATCATTCCACTGGCCTTTTACAGTCTTGTCCAAATATCCTGCATCCAGCCATTCTTTTGAAGCATCAACCCAGTCCATGATGTTCTGATTTATATTGATTACTGTTTCACCGGATTCCACCCATGGCTCATCAATGCTGTTGCCATAGAGACGGAATGTATCTGCGTAAGATGCGAAAGTATAATATCCTTTTGCTTTCAATTCTTCTGCTGTTGCTGCAAGAGTATCCCAGTCTTTTACTTTCTCTCCTACTGTCGCCGGATCATCGGTTCCAAAAACATCTTTCGCAATGTCTCTTCTATATACAAGAAGTCCCGGACAGCACTGCCAGGTGGATCCTCTCTGTACACCATTCAGATCCGAAGCGGTTGTCTTCGTAAATTCATACTGGTCTGCCAGATCTGTATCCGGATCAATTCCCAGATCTTCCAGCGGCATTGCTACATCAGCATCGGCATCCGTGTACTTATATACATAATCCGTCTCTGAAAGAAAAATATCAATTTTATCATCTGCTGCAGCATCAGCCTGATTCAACAATGCTTCATCCAATTTCTGTTGATATACACCATCTTGATTCGGATTGATGATCCAGTGAATCTCTGTTCCATCCTTAAGAGTTGTTACCGTTCCATCATCAGATGTACTTTCAACCTCCGGATAAATTGCTTCCAGACGTGTGCGGAATTCGTCATTCCAGCTATAAATATTGATAACTTTTCCTTCTTCCCCGGATGCTGCTGTGTCGGAACCCGAATCAGAGCTTCCGCCGCAGCCAGCCAGCATTCCTACAACAGCTGTTGCTGTTAAAAGAGATGCAATTACTTTCTTTCTCATTGTTTATTCCTCCTATATCATATTTCCGGCAGGACCTCCTCCCGCCTGTGTTGTGATGATTATATCCCAATCTCCCGAATTCGATATATTATAGATTTTCTGCAAAATATCAGATCCATGACACATCTTAGAAAACAGACGATTTCATGTCATGATTCTGATATTTTTATCCCTTTTTCTGATTTTTAGCATATGAGATTTTCTATATAATGCATAGCATAAAATAAATATAGAGAGAAAGGAGTCATGAAATTGAAGCATACGCAATTTACGGATAATAACGGAAGCTTCTCTGTAGAACATCCTGAGAATACAAGTTATCTTTACTTTCCACTGGCTTCGGAAAAAGGATTAAAAAGCTGTGTCACGCCTATCCTCGGAGGCGATTCCAAACTCGATCAGGAAACCTTCCTGCTTGAACCGGTCAGTTCAGAAAACCTGCACAGCAACCGCGCCACCAGGAATTTCTGGCTGAAATCTGACGACGGCAGAATTACTTCCATTACAGGCGCCTCTGATGAACAGGAAAGTAGAAAATTCACACCTGATCAGGAAAAATGTATTTTACACGCCGGCTTCATGTGGCACTGCCTGGAACGGACCTCTTCTGCCCCGGCGCTGAAATTAAGAATCGTTTCTTTTGTTCCCTGGAACAATAACGTGGAGATCATGCATATTGCCATACAGAACCAATCCGAGAAAGTGCAGAATCTCACTCCATATGCCGCAATTCCCATCTACGGCAGAAGCGCTGACAATCTAAGAGATCATAGAAATGTCACTTCCATGCTCCACCGAATCGAAACAGAAGCAAACGGAATCACAGTCTGCCCTACCATGTCCTTCGATGAGCGGGGACATCGTAAGAACCACACCGTTTACTATGTATATGGTTTCAGTTCCCTTGGACAAAAGCCGGAAAGATTTTATCCCACTGTAGAAGAATTTATCGGAGAAGGGGGAAGTTACACTCATCCGCGTGCTGTCTATGAGTCCTTTAACGGTGTTCCCTGCGGAACTTCTGTCGCCGGCAAAGAAGCCATCGGCGCTTTTGCTTTCCCGGAGATCTCCCTTGACCCAGGACAGGGAATCCAATACGCCATATTACTGGGCGCCGATACAGACCGGGATGAAATCCGGAAAATATATGAAGAATATTCATCTGTCGAAAAGATACAGGCTGCTTTGGACGAAACCATCCGATACTGGGCAGAAAAGGTAAACGTTACATTCCATACCGGGAACCCGGACCAGGATATGTTTATGAAATGGGTCTGCTTCCAGCCTTATCTGCGCAGGATCTACGGATGTTCCTTCCTTCCGCACCATGATTACGGCCGCGGTGGACGGGGATGGAGGGATCTCTGGCAGGACTGCCTGTCTCTTCTCCTCATGGATCCGCAGAACGTAGGTAAAATGATTGAGAATAATTACGGAGGCGTCCGGATCGATGGAACCAATGCCACTATCATTGGAAATGGAGAAGGCAACTTTATCGCTGACCGCAACAACATCACCCGTGTCTGGATGGACCATGCTCTCTGGCCTTTGATCACTACCCAGCTGTATATCGATCAGACAGGTGATATTGATATCCTTAACCGGAAAGTTCCTTATTTTAAAGATGCACAGACAGAACGCGGCAGGCTTCGGGATCAACTGTGGTCTTCAGAACAGGGAAACAAGCAGATGACTCAGGCCGATGTCATCTATAAAGGAAGCATTCTGGAACATCTGCTCATCCAGCAGCTGAGCGCCTTCTACGAAATAGGTGAGCATAATATCTACCGGCTCCGTGACGCCGACTGGAATGACGCCCTGGATATGGCGCCGGACCGCGGAGAAAGCGTGGCCTTTACCTGTGCTTATGCCGGCAACCTGCGTAATCTGGCACGTATGATACGACTCCTGGAAGCATACTCCGGCCAGAGCGAAACCGAACTTCTGTATGAGATCCAGATTCTTCTTGGCCATGATCGCGCGCTGTATGACAACATTTCCAGAAAATCAGAGATTCTCCATAAATATGTCAAAAGTTGCCGTCATACTATCAGCGGTCAACGTTTCCTTATCTCCTACGCATCACTAGCATCCGATCTGGAACTGAAAGCCGAATGGCTGACCGAACATATCCGGAATCAGGAGTGGATCTGCGGACAGGAAAATGAGGGCTGGTTCAACAGTTATTACGACAATCATGGACAGGCTGTAGAACGATACTCGAAAAAACCGGGAGATGTCCGCATGATGCTCACCGGACAGGTGTTCGCCATCATGGGACAAGTGGCGTCTCCACAGCAGATCCGGCAAATCGTTACCAGCGCTGACAGATATCTGTACCGAAAAGACATCGGAGGTTACCGTCTGAATACCGATTTTCAGGAACTGAAATTTGACATGGGGCGTATGTTCGGCTTCGCCTATGGAGAAAAAGAAAATGGCGCGGTCTTTTCCCATATGACGGTGATGTTCGCATACGCACTTTATCAGCGCGGTTTTGCCCGGGAAGGCTGGAAAGCACTGCGCACACTCGCCGATACGGCTCTGGATTTTGACACCAGTCATATCTATCCTGGTATTCCGGAATATTTCCGTTCTGATGGCCGGGGAATGTATCATTACCTTACTGGTGCCGCCAGCTGGTTCATGCTGACCATGATCACGCAGGTGTTCGGCGTCCGCGGTGAAGCAGGAAATCTTCTGATGGAGCCAAAACTGACCTCAGAACAGTTCGACGAAACCGGAACAGCCTCCGTACAGCTGACTTTTGCAGGCAAAGAGTTCACCGTCACCTATATTAATTCGGAGCACAAAGAATACGGAAACTACATAACAGGTTCTGCAACGTGCAATCAGGAGTACCTGAAAATCGACAGCCCAAACTATACAATGTTGTCGCGGGAAACCATTATAGCTCTTCCTTCCCGGAACAATCACATTGTAATTCACTTAGTTTAAAAAAGGACAGGTATAATAATATGAAATATGGATATTTTGACGACAAAAACAGAGAATACGTGATCGATCACCCGGACACCCCGGCTCCCTGGGTAAACTATCTTGGTTCTCCCCAGTATGGTGCGATCATTTCCAATAACGCTGGTGGCTATAGCTTCGCCAAATCCGGTGCCAACGGACGGATCCTTCGCTATATCTTTAATCAGTTTGATCAGCCGGGGCGCTACCTCTATATTCGGGATAATGATTCCCGCGATTACTGGTCTGCCTCCTGGCAACCGGTTGGTAAAGACCTGGAGCATTACCAGAGCAAATGCTGCCACGGGATGGGCTATACGCGGATGCTTGCCGACTATTCCGGCATCCATTCCGAGGCATGTTACTATGTCCCCCTGGGAGAAACATACGAGGTCTGGGCTCTTACAGTGAAGAACTGTTCCGAAGCAACACGAAATCTTACACTGACCGGATATGCGGAATTTACCAATCACAGTAATTATGAACAGGATCAGGTGAATCTCCAGTATTCTCTGTTCATCACCCGCACCCTCTTCGAGGGAAACCGGATTATACAGCAGATTCACGGTAATCTTGACGCCTTGCATGACGATGAAAAAGTAGATGACAAACAGGTCACCGAGCGGTTCTTCGGTCTGGCCGGAAGGGAAGTATCTTCCTACTGCGGAGATAAAAGCGCTTTCCTTGGCCCCTATCACGGATATGGCGACCCTGTCGGCGTCACTTCCGGCCAACTGGAAAATACGCTTAGTAACAGCGGAAATTCCTGTGGCGCTCTTTCCTGTACCGTCTCCCTTGCTCCGGAAGAATCTAAGACCATACTCTTTATTCTGGGCATGAAATCTTCCGATGAAGCCGCCAGAATCCTTTCCTCATATACGGATCCATCTGTGCAACTTGAAGCGGAAATCGACGCATTAAAAGAAGACTGGTATGAAAAACTGGATCACCTTCAGATCCATACCCCTGACCCGGCATTCAATACGATGATTAACACATGGAATGCCTACAACTGCTTTATCACCTTTGTCTGGTCAAGGGCCGCATCTTTCGTATATTGCGGACTTAGAAACGGATATGGTTACCGGGACACCGTCCAGGATATCCAGGGAATCATTCATCTGGATCCTGAAATGGCCTGTGACAAAATCCGTTTTATGCTTTCTGCTCAAGTCGATAACGGCGGCGGACTTCCACTTGTAAAATTCCATCACAATCCGGGACATGAAGATACGCCGGATGATGCTTCCTACGTACAGGCAACCGGACATCCTGCCTATCGGGCAGACGATGCTCTCTGGCTCTTCCCAACTGTATACAAATATATTGCCGAAACCGGTAATACGGCATTTCTGAATGAGATCATTCCTTTCGCAAACCAGGATGAAGGTACCGTATACGAACATCTGAAGAGAGCCATTCAGTTCTCACTGGATCATCTGGGACCTCACGGCATGCCTGCAGGACTCTATGCCGACTGGAACGACTGTCTCAGACTTGGAGCAGATGGGGAATCTACATTTGTAGCAATGCAGTTCTATTATGCGTTATTAA
Source organism: Mordavella massiliensis (assembly GCF_016901695.1). Taxonomy (GTDB): domain Bacteria; phylum Bacillota; class Clostridia; order Lachnospirales; family Lachnospiraceae; genus Claveliimonas; species Claveliimonas massiliensis_A. The sequence goes on from NZ_JACJKS010000024.1 coordinate 10,910, forward strand.
TTTCAAAGGAATTCGCGGTGTACAAAAACGACACGGAATACAGTCTGTGGCTTGATGACCAGATTAAAGATATGAAAGAAAAGATTCAGACTCTCTGCTGGGATACAGACAGATTTATCCGGGGGTACACAGAAACAGGCGAACGTATCGGCGCACCGGAAGATCCGGAGGCCAACATGTGGCTGAATCCTCAGAGCTGGTCTGTCATCAGCCGTTTTGCAAATGATGCCCAGGCAGATGCCGCTCTGGAAAATGTATATAACCGGCTGAACACAGAATATGGCGCGATCCTGATGGATCCTCCGTATCATGAACACGCCTTTACCGGCGCTCTCGCAGTGATCTATAATCAAGGTACCAAAGAAAACGCCGGCATCTTCTCTCAGTCACAAGGATGGCTGATCCTTGCAGAAGCTCTCCGCGGGCATGGAGAACGTGCATTTAACTACTTCCTGGAAAATGCTCCTTCTGCCCAGAATGACCGGGCAGAGATTCGGCAACTGGAGCCTTACTGCTACGGCCAGTTCACCGAAGGCCGAGCCAGCGTACATTTTGGCCGTTCTCACGTCCACTGGCTGACAGGAACCGCTTCCACTGTAATGGTCGGCTGTGTAGAAGGTATTCTAGGTCTGCGTCCAGATCTGGAAGGACTACGAATCGCACCGGCAATTCCAAAATCCTGGTCCTCCTTTGAGCTTGAAAAGGACTTCCGGGGCAGACATTTGCACATCCGTGTAGAAAACCCGGAGCACCGGGAATCCGGTTTTACACGCCTGCTGTTGAATGGCCAGGAACTTACAGATAACTACATTCCTGAAAAACTTCTGGAACCTCAGAATGACATTTTGCTTACTTTATAGCTTTTCATAATGAAGCCGGGATACTGCTGCATCCCGGCTTCCCTCCATTATACATATAACCTCTTTATTCTGTCTTTGATACTTCTTCCAGATCCCACTGGACCATATAATACTCATCCCGATATTTCTTTGGCGTAATTCCCTCCACTTCACGAAACTGTTGAATAAAATGACTTTGAGAGGAAAAAGACAGCCGGTTTGCTATCTGGATCATGGAATAGTCACTGAACCTCAACAGGTTTTTTGCCATTTCAATCTTTCTTTTCCGGATATATGAGCTGACAGATACGCCTACTTCTTTTTTAAAGAGCCTAGATAAATAGCTTGCAGATACACCCAGTACATCTGCGAGATCCTCTATTGTGATCCTTTCTTTAATATGCGAATATATGTATTCCTTACAGGCATTAATATGCTTTGAATTAGTATCGCTTCGGAAATATTTCCGCATTTTTTCTGTATAATCCATCACCATCGCATCATGAAGCCTGTGTACCTCTTCTTCTGTATCGATATCATCCAACTTCTGAATATAAAAATCGCTCAGGCGAAAAGCCTGTTCCAGTTCCATTCCGTGTTCCCTGCACATTCTGGTAATCATGGCGGTCGTGATTACAAAATGATACTTAAGGTTTGTCACCGGATCTTTAGAAAGTATCCCCACTCCTTTATCAGACATAAACCTTTCCTGTTCACAATTCTGTTTCACCTTGTCAATATCACCAGTGGCCACCGCACGATAGAAGAGAAACTCTTCCGTAGGCTCTCTGTGTTCCATCTCATCAATATCGTCTGTTGCCTCTATCAGAACCCATTCATGTTTATAGCTCATTCGTATTTCCTCTCTTCTCCCTTTCAATGCATAAACAATATTCTCAATATCAAATACCGCCACTTATTGTACTCTTCTGCGATTATTATACCTTATCTCTTTCCGTCTGTCACTGACATGGATATAATTATTTGCCGCACAAAATAACAGAGCCGGGACTCCATTCAAGCATGGATTCCCGACTCTATCGATTTATTTTCGAATATTTCCACTTTCACCCGAACCTCTTAAAATAATATTCTCTACAGACTTTGTAACATTCTCTCATAGCTGTTTTTCTGATATACTTTTACATAATCAATGTAATAGGCTGCATTTTCAATATCGGTATCCGGGCGTGCCATTGGTGTCAGGCACTGTGAACGGCACTGCATACTAAACAAAATAGCACCATACAAAAAATACATATTTAGAGCTTATTAAGATAATGATTATTGTATATCAAATATTATTTACTCCTTTCTCAAGCGTTGATTTATTTCTTTGCACTTGCAAAAATTATTTTGTGTTAAAAAATCTTAGGTTTTTAAGCAAATCATCTTTACCATTTTGAATTGATCAGAAACCGCCATACTGACCTTTGTGGAGAGCTTTAAGCCGTTTTTAGGAATGTAACGATAATAAGGTTCCTCCGCAATCACCTTCACATTACCCCTGATCTTTGCTGCCAGTTCTTTTGCTGCATCCACATAAAAGAACATCTGCGCATCGGCATGGCCTACCTGCTTCATGTACTTCTTTTGCATCATAGCCATGCCTTTTTTGTTCACGGTATCAAAAACAACTTCCATATTTCCAAATTGCCCAATCATACGCAAAAGGGAAATGACCTTATTTTCCTCAAAATAATGGAATAATCCACCTGCAGTAACGAGAATAGGAGCATCGGGAAATTCTGTACGAACTTGTCTGATCCAGTCTTCGGAAAAGGCATCTCCTGCAAGATAGGTTTCTCGTTCCAATTCCGGGAGCAGTTCCCTCCGGTAGTCAATGACATGAGGCAGATCCACGGCATACCAGTGTGTCCTTCTGTTATCACAGCGGTAATAGGTTGTCTCCAGCCCACAGCCCAGCTGGACAATCACACCGTTCGGTCTGCGTTCCAAAAAAGACTGAATAAACCGATCCATATTGGCAGATCGGGAGGCAGAGGCCAAAAGGGTATACTGGTTCTGCTTATTCTGCTCAATCAAGTCCGAGGGCAGCTTATTTTTCAATTCCAATGCTTTTTTATCATATAAAATTTGCGGGCAGTGCTCACTGGCATAGATTCTGCCCAGCATAGGGACAAACAGGGTATCCTCCACGACTCCTAATGTTTGCATAACCAGTCCTCCTTTATAGTGAGATTATTTCCGGCCTACCAGGAGTCTGGAAGATCCCAGCATCATCATAGCTGCTCGGCGGTGTGAGCCGAACGCCTCTTGTGCAGTATCAATGAGACGAACATCCTGATACCCCATATCCCTCAGTTTCTGCGCAAAATCTTCCATATCACCGTACAGCTTTGGCTTCATATCATCGTTGAGTGCAAAGGCACCGCCTTTTTTCAATACCCGCAGACTTTCCAGCAGCAGTTTCTGCATATCAGCACCCATAACATTGTGATAGACATAGTTGCTGATGACCACATCAAAGCTCTCATCAGGAAAATCCAGCTGCTTCGCATCACCGTGCTGAAATACACAGCGGGAAGCCACGCCCTCACTGGCAGCATTTTTCTCGCAGATCGCCTTGCTGTAATTGTACACAGCTCCCCAGTAATCAACACCAATCACTTTTGCTTTTGGCCATGTCAGAGCCGCACGGATTGCCAGTGCTCCGGAGCCACAGCCGACTTCCAAGAGACTGCCCTGGCCGTCATAGTCCAGATGAGAGAGAACGACCCGGTGAACCTGTTCCATGATTCCGCCGCCGCCAAAGGCATACTGGCGCCTGATCCATGTGATCCAGACCAGCAGGGCCATCAGCGCCGCCGCAACAACAGAGAACAGAACACCGAGAACCGTGATGTGGAACACCGAAAAAGAGAGTACGGCCAAAACCACGGCCAGAGCCGTGATGCCGCCGATAATATAGAACACGGGATTGGACATCCAGCTTCCGTAGTCTTCCCCGTGAGTTCCAAGTCGAATATTCTCCTGTTTTAATTCTTTCTTGTTCATTACATTATCTCCTCTATATTAATAATCTCATCAACAATACTCCTATCCCTGCCTGCACCGCCGCCATCAGGGGACACAGGAGCAATGGCCATTGCAACAGATGCTCCGGCAATGCGTAGCTTTTCATCCACACTTTGAACCCATAGCCAGGGTGCCGCCTTCCACCATGCTGACTGCCCCGTAGAGCAAGAGGGGCAGAAGTTCCCCAAAAAAGATCCATAGCCAGTAAAAGCGATTCTCCGCTTTTGAGGGCGGTTCCGGCGCACTCCTGATAATGGCAGGCGGGTAGCTGGGAAACATCAGTCTGGGATTGTACAGTGCTACGGCAGCAGCAAATAAATTAAAATAGGCTGCCATGGCAAATCCGTCTAATATCGTTCGCATCCAGTTCATCCAGATTCCTCCTTAAAACGCACTCGCACAATCTGCAAATGCAGCGGTCCGTCGGCGATTTTAGCCAGAAGGCGGTGAATGGATCTTACCCCCGGTCCCTCCAGTTTCTGATAGCCCTGCATATACCCGCAGCTGGAAACAGAGAGCAATGGTGACCAGCTCTCCAGCTCTCCTTTGGCATCCTTTACGGAGAAATATGCACCGACATCCTTGATCCCCGCCTGTTTTACCCAGGTTTTCAGCATTAGTTTGACAGCGGTTTTGCCTGCTGCATCAAAAACCAGACGTCCTCCCGGAAAGTGTTCGGCCATTGCCTTAACCAACTGCTTCATCTGGTTTGTAGTAAAATAGTAGAATACACCGGCGGCAAACAGTACTGCACCATTCTCAGGATCAAACCGTACAGCTTTCATCCAGCTCAGATCTGTTAAATCACAAGCCAGATTTTCTTCCCGCTCTCCGGCAGGAAGCAATTGATTCCGCAGCGCAATCACATCCGGCAGGTCAATATTCCAGATATGGCACTGACCGTTGTCGCACATTCGTCCGGTGTTGTCCAATCCGCAGCCAAGATTAATGACTGCGGCGTTTGGATGTTGATAGAGATAGTCCCGTATCTCCCATGCAAGATCATTTTGGCGCATGGCTACTTCCAATGCACCAAAGCTATGCATGATACTTTCCGATTGTTTTTCTAATGTAGAAAAGTCATAATCCACTTTTTTTATCAACTCGCCGGCTGTTTCATCCTGAAACAATCCGGGAAATTTCTGCGAACAGAGCCATCGGGCGTATAGTGGAATGATCAATGTTTCCTGTAATGAATTCTTTTTGATTGTTGATTTGTTCATAATCTGCCTCTTCGGGTTAGTTATCTCTAACCTTTTTTATTTATTTTAACAGATTTAAAAATCTTTTTCTACTCAAATTGCTCTTTCAATTCCTATAAGATATTTTTCAGAGGCTTCTTCACTCAAGTTTCCAGCTCTGATTTTCTGTCTGTAGTTTTACCATATTAGCATACACACCATTTTTTTCTGCCAGTTCCTTTGGCGATCCTTCTTCTGCCACGGTGCCATCAGAAAGGACAACGATCTTATCTGCTCCGGCTACGGTACGCATCCTGTGGGCGATAACCAGAACGGTTTTATCTGCGATCAGACGGGAAAGGGCTGTCTGTATCAGGGTTTCATTTTCCACATCCAGGGAAGCAGTAGCTTCATCCAGAAGAATAATCGGCGCATTTTTCAGAAATGCACGGGCAATAGAGATGCGCTGGCGCTCTCCGCCGGAAAGTTCACAGCCGTTCTCTCCGATATTGGTATACGAGAAGCGGAGTACCCCCTCAAATATGCCAGCAAAAGGACGAAATAAACTTCAAAAAAATGCCTTTTACTCGGTAACATTCGCCCATTCGATTAGCAAGGTTTTTTGCATGATTTTTCGGCAAATTAGCAGGAGAGGCAGTTTGATTAGCAAAAATCGAAAATTTTCTGCTAATCATTAGCAAGCTAATCGGTGACAAAAATCAATCGTTCGAGTTCACCATGGTCACTTCCGATTAGCAAAAATGCTTCCTGCTAATCGCTGTTTGCTATTTGTTCTATTTTCCTCGGAAAATAGAAAACGCCGAAAACCTTGAAAAATCAACGTTTTCGGCGGAATTTTGGCGTCGCTAAGAGGATTTGAACCTCCGACCTACCGCTTAGGAGAGCTCTGTGGTTCTGTCAATCCCTGTCAAGAACTGATATGTTTAGCCCTTTATTATCAAGGACTTTTTTTATTTTCGAATCAAATTCTGGTAATCTGAACACCCTTTCTGTCAAGACCAGATAAGACCTGAAAATTAGCAGATTCTTTGCAGCTGCTAACATCCGGGGAAAGCTCTGTTGTTACTGACAGATATCATCTTCCGGCTACCATCCCCTTACAAGCGGGAATGATAAACAATATTCAATTGACCAGATTTCTATTATTACTATACAACGTTGTTGTTGATTTGTCTATGGTGTTTCGACCACGACAGCCGATTTAAATACGAACATATCCAGTTGCCGGCCCGGCACCTACTTTTGCGATATATCCACTTTTAACCAGTTCCGTCAGGGTCCTTTCTACAGTTACCTTGCTTATATCCGGACATAACTCCATGATTTCTTTTTTGGTAATTTTTCCTACCTTATTATCAATCACTGCCTTTATACGATCCGGCTTTGAAAGGCTTCTGTTTTTCAGGTGCTCTACACGCCCCTCAAACTCACTGTATGCTTTCAGTATAATTCCCAGATAATATTTTACAAATGGCTCATAACTGTTTTCATTTTCGTGCCATCCATTGGAACTTTCCTGTAATGCCTCATAATAAGTTTCTTTTGTCTTTTCAATCAGCATTTCAACACTGACATACTTTCCGACAATATAGCCGGCTTTATAAAACAAAAGAAGTGTTAACAGGCGGCTCATTCGCCCATTTCCATCATTAAATGGATGGATACACAGAAAGTCAAGAATAAACATAGGGATAAGAATCAACTTATCTATTCGATCTGCTTCCCATGCTTCCAGAAAATTTATACAAAGTTCATTCATAGCTTCTGGAGTCTGAAATGCCGGCACCGGGATAAAACGCGCTTTCTGATGACCTTCTGCATCTGTTTCTGCAATTACATTATCCGAATTTTTATAATTTCCACCAGCATTTCCTCCGGAATATGAGTATAAATCCCGATGCAATTGTAAAATAATATTGGGTCTCGGATTAATATACTCATAACTTTCATGGATAGTGGCAAGAACTTCCCGGTATCCGGATATTTCCTGTTCAGACCGGTTACGTGGTTCGGCTTTCTGTCTTACTAATTCTTCCAAACGTTTGTCGGTAGTATAAATACCTTCAATCCTGTTAGAAGCCCCTGTACTTTGAATCAAAGCAACTTCCAGCAGAGTTTTCAATTCGTCTATATTGGCTTCAAGGAACAATTCCTGCTTACCTTTATGCTCATGAATGCTTCCGACCATCTGAACAATTTCAGGTTTTAGCAATTGCTCCGGAGTTTTTATATAATCAAAACTTCTCATCGAAATCTCCTTCATTTTAATATTATCTCCATCATTTTACCATCAAATGACGGTGATATCAATTAGCATGATGGAGATATATTTTTAACATTCCTTTTAACGAAACCCATTTTTTCACTAAAATTACACTATTTTTTCACTATTTTTCATTACTTCATTGTCTCGGTAGTTTGACAGTCCAATCTCATTCTGATTCCCTTAAATCCAGTAATGGCTTTATTTTTTTGTCAATTTTCTATTTTTACTTACACGTTCCATTCCATTCCACTATAATATATACAGGAGGTGGCTTATGAGATTAGGATGGACAACCGGAAAATATTCAACTACCTACAGGGCTGTAAAGACTGTGAGAATTAATGGAAAAAACAAGACACAAATTGTTAAGTCATTTGGTTCCGAAAAATACATACGTGAAACATATGGTGTATCTGATGCCAAGGCATGGGCAAAAGAATAAGTCCGACTGATGAATGAGGCAGAAAAAGAAGATTCTGCAAAATTCAACATTGAACTCTGTGCCGGAACGGACCTTGTCATGGACGAACAGAGACGCTTCAATGGAGGTTATCTTTTTCTTCAGGACATTTATTATGAACTCGGCTTACACAAAATATGCCGCGCAATCTCCAGCAGGCATCTTTTTGAGTATGACCTCAATGATATTCTCTCTCGTCTTATCTATACGAGGATTCTCTATCCTTCCTCAAAAAAGAGCAGTTTCCATGAATCCAAAAGATTCATAGAACAGCCCTCGTTTGAGCTTCATGACATTTATCGCGCACTGTCTGTCATTGCTGAAGAGTCAGATTATATCCAGAGCCGTCTCTTTAAGAACAGTACCGCCATCCAGAAACGCAATACACAAGTAATCTACTATGATTGCACGAACTTCTATTTTGAAATCGATGCTGCCGAGGACGACAAGCAGTTTGGCAAAAGTAAGGAAAATAGGCCGTTGCCAATCGTAGGCATGGGACTTTTCATGGATATGGACGGCATCTATCGTGGATAACGGTAGACGACCTCAAGTTACATACTTCTTTATGATGTTATTACTTTGTATTTGTGTTTTAATGCTTTTGACAGTACAACATTTGTAAATGGAACAATCTGATCATTTTGCAAGCGGCCAAGGACAATACCCGGATCTCTGTCAATTCTTTCAGCAAATCTGCGGATAGCATTTTCGCTAAACTCATTCATTTTAACGAAAGCCTCATATTCTCCCGGAGGAATCAATTTGTCTTCCGCATATTTATCTGCTGCATCCTCCTGGCCAGCGTGCTCATTTTCAAACGTAATTCCATAATCACCATTAATAATATGGCCAATCTCATGGAACAGAGTAAACCAAAATGTATCTGAATAGAAACGTCTGTCATTCACCATCAGCATTACATTCTGCCCAATCTTCTTGGTTGCACCATTTATTCCTGAACCCGGAAGATTTGGAAGTATTACGAATATTACTCCCGCATCTTCAAAGGCCTTCCTAATCAGTGGATAAAAATCACCATGCTGTGTTGTTAATGTCAATGCATAATCAACAGCTTTTTCAAACTTCTTTTTGTCAAACTTAGGTGCTTCTATCTTCAGTGCCTGATTAATTGCGATCTGAACCATTGCATTTGCTCTGGCAGTATTAGCCTCTTTCATATCCTCAGATGCACTTCGGAAACTAACTGCCATATTTTGCTTTGTAAAAACAGATAATGATGCAACATTTAAAAATTCACGTAGGCACTTAATCTGCTCATTTGTTTTTCTCGGAAGATCAGGCAATCCAAAATTCTCTCTGAAATATGTGTACTGAAAGTACTTGAAAATTCTTCTTTCCTGCTCTAATTCCTTGGATGATTCAAACTCAGCAATCAAAGCGTCATAGCTCTTCTGAAGATTCAGCCAGTAGTCAACACTAGTCCCTAACATTCGAGATAATTTCATGGCTATATCGATTGATAAGCTTTGCTCCCCACGTACCAGAATACTTAAATTCTTTGGCGTGGTATCTAATCGTTTTGCAAAATCTTTCTGAGAAAGTCCACTTTCTTCAATGATTTCTTTGATATAGTATCCAGGATGAAAAGCAATCTTATCATTATATTCAATATAATTACTCATAATGGTTACTTACCTCCTTTACTTCAACAATTCTAACCACACCAGCAATTTCATCAATATTACAAGGATCATAAGGTTCTTCATTCTCATCTAATGGCTGAATAATAATACGCCATGGATCTCTTCTCGTTTTTACATCTATAGCAAAAAATCCATCCATATTGCCACTCAACTTATGAAAATGAAACGTCGGCATCATTACTATATCCTTAATTACACTCGCCTGCTGCATAGCATTTATTCGGGCAAATAGGCTGGTTGCTAATGCAGCATTCCCGCCAAACAACTTTTTTGCAGTTTTTAAATCGGTACATTGTTTCTGAACTTTGCTGTTATTGTATAGTAGCTGCACGTTTGCCCTCCTTTTCAAATTACCCGTTGGGTAATCTAAATATACCATCAGGAGAGGCTCTAGTCAATAATTCACACACTCTTTTCACAATTATTCTTCCATTTCCTTCTGCTTTCTGGCTTCAACCTCCTCCGGCTTAGTAGTCATGAGTGAGTAAAGCTTCAATGTCTTATCGAACTTATCCTTGAACGGAATGATAGTGCTTCCATAGAACAAAAGTCCTTCACCTTCACCACTGTTGGTTACATAGGATAACTGATAAGGTGAGATATTAAGCTGCTTTGCAAGGATCTGTCTGTCACCTGCAGCCTGGTTGAGCATCAGGATAAAATCGCTGTTCTCAAAGATATTCTCAATCTCTCGGCTGGCAAGTAAGTCCTTAATATTCTGTGTGATACCAGTAGGAATACCTCCCCATTTACGGAATCTCTTCCAGATCTCAACGGAGTAAGCTGCCGTCTGCTCTTCCTTCAGAAGTAGATGGAACTCATCGATGTAGTATCTGGTCGATTTGTGGGTGTTACGGTTAATGGTTACTCTGTTCCAAACCTGATCCTGAACAATCAGCATGCCAAAGAAAATTGAAAAAGCAAGCGAGGAATACTTCAGCCGGCACAGTCTGGCGGCTTGCATGAAAAGAGGTGAAAAGACAGATGGATAACCGGATTTATTTATGGGATTTATATGACGAGGCAGAGAAAGCGAAATTCTTGAAAAAGCAGATCAACAAAAATCCATATTACGACTTAGAACCGATACCGGCATCAAAGCTGCGTGAGGAAATAACGGATTTTATAAAGTGGCGAAGCACGCAGGTCTGTTTAACGAGGCTGTATAACGACCTGCAGCAGTTCAAAAAGGTGTGCCGGTTTTTACAGGATACTGCCAAACCCGGTTCGAGCCTGCATGACATAAGTGCAGAGGCATGGATAAAGCGGTTTAAAATATGGATGTTCAAGGAACAGATGCCTTTATATAAAAGACAGACCGCCATCAACGGAAACACCTTAATGGTAAAGGCTCGGGAAATATCCTACCTTGAACGCATGTTGAAATTCCTCTCAACGGATAACCGCCAGGAAGAAGAAAAGGATATCTGGGAGCTTGATAAGCTCGGCATCGAGTTCAGAGCCAATCCGATCAAGAGAGTCCGAACCTTAAACTTCACAAAGATATCGCAGGACGGTATCCGGCAGGAAGTGAAAAAAGGCATCTACCTCAACCTGCAAAGCGAAGCCATCGCCTGCGTGATAAAAGAACTGACAGCAGTGCGGAGGTTGTCACGGTATCTTGAAGAACGGCAGCCAGACATCCAGTCCTGCAAGGACATCAGCCGCAAGGTGGTTGAAGAATATCTTACCTACCTCAAAACAGAGGCAACGGAAACCAAACATTTCCATGCAGACCTAAACCGCCTGCGCTGCCTGCTGGAAAGCATCGGTCAGATGTGTGATTATCCGAATTTAATCGGGCTGTTTCTTACAAGAGATATTCCGCAGACGCCGAAAGCAGCCTTCAAAACTTATTCGGACGAAGAACTCAAGCGCCTCAACCGGGAGATTGTCAAGCTGGATGAGCAGACTGCAAGGCTGATGATTATCCATCAAATGCTCGGCACACGAATCTCTGATACACTGACGCTCGCTCCCGACTGCCTGTCGGAAAAAAACGGTGAAATCATTATCCGAATCCGGCAAATGAAAACAAAGCCTTATGAAAAACCAATCAGTGCAGAGCTTGCAGCTTTAATCCAAATGGCAATTGATTATACCAAAGAAAAATACGGGGATACCCCTTACATCTTCGTGGATGATAAAGATACAGCACACGCTATGCCATATACCAAAGTGCAATATCGAGTCACGGCGATGATTTACGACAAGGACTTAAGGGATGACAACGGTGAGCTCTTCGGATTCAGCACACATATCTACCGGCATTATTACGGCGTAAAGCTGACAGAAATGCATCTGGATGATTGGACTATCGCCAAGTTGCTGGGACACAGCAGTGTCCGGAATGTAAAATACTATCGCAAGATGAGCAATCAACTACTTGCCGATGAAACCCGAAAGGCACGGCAGAAGCTCTCGGCGATAATATTAAACAACTTAGACGGATGGGAGGATGAATATGAGCAAATACGAAAAGATGGTCGCCTGTAACCGAAAGAGCAGTGCGGACAAGATTGAACTTGCTAAAAAGACAATCTTTAAAATGCTGGATGAGGGAGAGAAAATAACGATTCCGAAGCTGATTGCTAAGACAGGATTGTCGAGAGGATTTTTTTACAAGAACCCCATTGTACGAAGCACACTGGACAAGGCACTTGAACAGCAGGTCGGAATGACTGATCCCCGAAAGAACATTCTCGATATGGCGATGGACAACGAAATCGTTGTATCATTCTTCATATTATGTCCGTAAATCACAGTATGCCGGTCTGAAAAATCTGCGCTGTTGCGGTAGTCCATAAAAATGGTCCCTGCCGTGTTCCAAGAGCCGTCCAGCAGGCGACGAAGGTAGTAGCTGTTATCCTCGCTCTGCGCCACCGGATAGTTTATCTTGGTATCGGGGCAGTGCAGCCATGCGATGATGTCCTTGTTTTCTGTCTGTAAAACCTCAAAATCTACTATGATCGGCGCAGTTTCCTGTACAGATTCTTGTTCCGACTGGTTGCTTTCAGCGTCCTGTGGAAGTTTCATTACTGCTTCCTTCGTAAGTGAATCGTTCAAATTTTGGCTTTCCAGCATTTCCAGCAAATACCCTGAAATTTTATAAATAGATAAAGCCGCAATTATCAGGCATACCGCCACAATTATAATTTTTTTCATTGTTAATAGTTCCATCGCTTAAATTAGCACAAAAAAGACGGTGGCGGTTTTTAAGCCGTCACCGCCTGTAACTGATGTTGTCAATGAGATGAAATCTCAATCATCTGTTATTTAGCATGCAGTTTTTTTCTTTTGCTGTAAACCGCCATACCTATAACACCGCCGCAGGAGGCCAACATTAGACCAATCCACAGCATCATATTGCTGCTGTCCCCGGTCTGGGGGCTTTCTATTTGCTCAGAAGGCTTGCCCTGCTGTTCGGGTTTGGCTGGGTCGGTTGGGTCAGCCGGGTCAGCGGGGTCTGTCGGGGTGGTCGGGTCAGTCGGCCCAGCCGG
>NZ_JACJKS010000025.1 GCF_016901695.1 Mordavella massiliensis
TCGATCCGATTTCCGTTCTGAATATTTCTCTTAGAAATTTTCAGGGTCGTTGTCTATTGTTCAGTTATCAAGGTTCTTCGTTGTTTCCGCCTCTCAGCGACAACTTCTATAGTTTATCATGCCGCTTTCGGTTTGTCAACAAGTTTTTCAATTTTCTTTTTCGCCGTCATCCGCGTTTTCATCGCTTCTTCCGGCAAAAAATCCACCCTCTTTCGTGGTGGATTTTTATAATACCATCTTCATTTTTGAGTGTCAACGGATTTTTACAATTTTTTGCCCAAAATTTTACTTAAACGACACCGCCATCTTGAGAACCGGGTTGTACTCATAGATCACGCGCAGGATGTCGTTTCCCTGAACCGCGTCGTAGGCCTCCCTGCCAAAGGATGTGGTGTACAGCATGGTGATGAGCATGAAGAGGATCCACACGATGACAAGGGCTCCCACGGCCCCCAGCAGCGCGCCGCCCAGCCGGTTGAAAAATCCGATCACCGGAAGGTTCGCGACAATGTCGAGGGCAAAGATGATCGCCCGCAGCACAACCGTGACAACGACAAACGTGAGGATAAACGCCAGAATGTTCAGGACAAGCTTCGTCGCGTAGGCGGCCACATACTGGGCAAAGCTCTCCACGCCCAGATCCTCATAGATCTCTTCATTATTGTTATTAAGAAGCAGCGTCTTGAATACGCCCGGGATGTCCGCCCCCTCGATCGCGGCGATCTGCATGTCGCGGGGGATCTCCGCCCCCTCCAGCGCCTCCTGCGCCTCCTCGCCGCCCGCACGCAGGCCGTCCAGAAGACTCCTGGATATGCCGTACTGGGCCAGCTCGTCATCGGTGACATTCCCGTTCACGATATCTTCCACCGTGACGCCGGCCGCGTTGAGCTGTGTCTCGGAGATCCCTGCGGATTCCAGGACCCTGCGCACATTGTCCACCGTGAGGCCGCCGGACGCGCCGCCGTCTTCCCCCTGCAGGACAGAGGATGCCATACTTGTGATGGACTGCTCCGCCTGCCTCTCGATCATCTCGTCCAGAGGCGTGACCGCGGCGATCCCGCTGCTCACATACGGGGTCATAAAAAACACCAGGATAAATGTGACCACCGTGGCCAGCAGGGAGACCGCGATCTTAACCGCGCCCCTGTAAAGCCCGACGATCATGCATACAAGAAAAATAACGCCTGTCGCTATCAGAATCCAATTCATACCTTCTCCTTATTTTACGAACCGGACCACTTCCATCCCGTCCGCATTCATCACAATGTATTTATTTACGCCGAAGACCGGGAACATCTCCAGGATGGGACTTTCCATCTCCCCCTCGAACTTGTGGATCCCCGTCCGCCCGAAGACGGTGCACTGCGCCCCGTCGTAGAGGATCACCTGCATGCCGCAGATCTTCATGTTCGAGTAGTCGCCGGTAAACTTCTCCGACATGACCTTGTCCCCTCTCTTATTATAGAGGCAGAGTTCATAGCCCGGCTCCCCCTCGTTCTTGAGCACCAGGCCGATATAGGAAGAGCTGTGGCACACGCTCCGGATCTCTTTCCCAAGCGGGATCTCGGACGAGAGCGCCGGCGTCTCTCCTCCCTTGTAGAGCAGGAGCCTGTCGTGCCCCACCACGGCCGACGTTTTGCCATCCATAAAGAACACGGCGGGCGCCACCATATCCTCGTAGGTCTCGCTGAGGACCTCGTAGTTCTCGCCGGCGTTCCCGCCCTCCCCGAAATCATAGTAACAGATATGGGTGACGGTGCGTCCGCTCTCCACGGTCATAAAGGATACCAGCAGCAACTCCCCGTCTTTCGAGAGACTTAAATCCAGCGGATAGCCGTTCCCCTTCATGGCTGTGTCGATCCTGGCCAGCGTATTCCCCGCCGCGTCAAAGCAGACGATCTGGGGCTCGCCGTCCCCGCTCAGCACAGCGGCCACGATGCCCTGGGAGGAGACGACCGCCTTCTCGATGGGCATGGTCGTCTCGATCTCGCCCTTCAGCCCGTCGCGGTCCACGACGATCATGCTGTTGCCGTCCTTGTCCGCCACGACCGCGGAATCTCCGAAGACATGCACCATCGGGTTCTGCATCTGGTAGGACTGGTTCCACACTTCATCCCCTCTCCGGTCCAGCAGCGCGATCCCGTCGCGGCTGTACTTGAGCACGCCGGATGCAAATTCCCGGTAGCTGCTGTTCCCCGCGTCCTGCGCCGGGTACACGTCCAGGATCCGCACGGACGAATAGGTCTGCAGGTTGATGAACAGGAAAATGCCGACGGCAAACAGGACTGCCACCGCAATCCCGATCACCGTCCGCAGACGCATCTTCCTTCTGTATGCCCGCACCTGCTGGTCCAGCTCCTCTATAGACAGGTCCGCGTCCCCTCCTCCGGGCGTCCGGGCCGCGCCGGCCGGCTCCTCCCCGACAAGGCGGAAGCGGTCTCTTATCTTCTGCTTCATATATCAAACCTCGTTTTCCCTTACAATCACTTCGTGGATATTATACCACGTGCGCAGGGAAGGGAGCGCTGCCGCAGGCAGCATTTACTTCCCAAGCCGTGGATTGCCGGTATAATCCCTGCGAAGCAGGGCAGCCCGGATGCCGGGCTGGATTGCACTTCGTGCAATCATTATACCATACCCACGCAGGTTCACAAGAGAAAATTGCCGGGCGTCCGAAACAGCGCGTCAGGGGAGCAAAAGTTTCTGTCCGATGAAAATGAGATTTCCGTCGGACAGTCCGTTCATTTTGCAGATCGCCTCCGTCTCCTGCGTCGAGCCGTACAGCTTCAGGCTGATGCTGTCCAGCGTATCCCCTCTCTGCACGGTATAGTACTCCTCCCCGCCGTCCCCCTCCTCCACTACAGGCTCCGCGCCCTCCGCTGTACCGGCAGGCAGGGCGTCCGCCCCGTCAGAGGCGGGCTCCTGTATCCCCGCATCCGCGGAGGCATCCCCGGAGGGCTGCAGGGCTTCCTCCCCGGCAGTCCCGTCCCCGCCGTCCCCCTGCACGGATTTGGAGAGGGTCTCTATGGATGACTGAACAGAATTCATCTTGTCATAATTATTCATGGCTGAGATACCGATCGCCAGTACGACAACTACCAGCAGGATGCTTGTCAGGTACACGAGATGGGAATTACTCCTCTGCTCCTGCGCCTCCATCTTCTCCCTTACTGCAGAGCGAAAATTCTTTGCAGCTCGATCCTCAACCACTTCCCCGGGAGAAACGCCGATCTGTCTGCGCGTATTGATCATATAATTCTGCATGTCGGGATTCTTCTCATAAAAGATGAAAAAACCTCCCATCTGCATCAGTTCGTGATACTTGTAGGCAAAGTAGACATCCTCGTCCTCCTCCGGATCCTTCAGGATAAAGATGCTGTTCTTCCCCAGCTTCAGCTGCTCGTGTATCTGCGCCATGCTGCCGGCCAGCACAAGCGGCCTGCCCGGCGCGGCGAGGGCCCAGCCCACGATCTCCCGGCCGGGAAAATAGGTGCCGCACTCCCGCACGGCTCCCTCGCGGGCCTCCCCGCTGACGCGGATCTCGCCCCGCTCCTCCGTCACTTCCTCGATGCGGACTGCGCCGGTGATAAAGACGCACTCCTGACTTTCCACTACCGCCTGCTCCCCAAGCAGCAGCGCCCCCACGGGCCCTTCCTTGGCGCCCGCCTTCAGCTGGTTCAGGTAGGTGTCCACATAGTCTTCCACATAGATCTTCGGCGTGTCCGAGACATTGCCCACCTGCCTTACATTCTTCGGAAATTTCCGTTCCATATACTCTCACCTCACTGGATATTTTTGCATATCATAGCACATGCTTTTTGCGTATTTTAGCAGTTGATGAGGCCTGTCCATGGAAATTTCCGCCGTTTTCCCTCCCCCTGCGACGTTTTCTGCCGCCTTTTTCCACCGCCGCGCCCGCTTCCGTGTCTGAACCGCAGGCACGATCACCGCAGCCCCGCTTGTGCGGACACGGCGGCCGCCAAGGTCCCGGGCAGGCCCGGGCTTCGGCTCGCCGCCAGTACAACCAATACAAAAAGAACCGGCAGACGTTCGTCTGCCGGCCCTCACATTCATATATGCTCCCTATTTCAGGAATTCTTTTACCTTTGTGTAAATGCTGTCGCTGTCCAGTCCGTACTTTTTGATCAGCTCTACAGCCGGTCCGGACTCGCCGAAGGTATCGTTGATGCCGATCTTCAGCACTTTTGCAGCCGCTTCCCGGGCAACCACATCGCACACGGCGCTTCCCAGTCCGCCGATGACGGAGTGCTCTTCCACCGTCACGACCTTGCCTGTCTTCCTGGCCGCCTCAAGGACAGCCTCCTCGTCCAGAGGCTTGATGGTATGGATATTGATCACTTCCGCGCTGATGCCGTCCGCGGCCAGCTTCTCAGCCGCCGCCAGGGACTCGGATACCGGAAGGCCTGTGGCGATGATCGTCACATCCGTGCCCTCCCGCAGTGTCACAGCTTTTCCAAGCTCAAATCTGTAATCCGGATTGTCGTTGATCACCGGGACAGCCAGTCTGCCGAAGCGCAGATAAACCGGTCCCTGGTGCTCGTAGGCCGCCTCAACGGCCGCCTTTGCCTCCACATCATCGGAGGGGTTGATGACAACCATGCCCGGGATCGTCCGCATCAGGGCGATGTCCTCGTTGCACTGGTGTGTCGCGCCGTCCTCACCTACGGAGATACCTGCGTGGGTCGCGCCGATCTTCACGTTCAGGTGGGGATACCCGATGGAGTTGCGCACCTGCTCGAACGCCCGCCCCGCTGCGAACATGGCAAAAGAGCTGGCGAAGGGAACCTTGCCTGTGGTGGCGATGCCGGCCGCCACGCCCATCATATTGCTCTCCGCGATACCGCAGTCGATGTGGCGCTCCGGGAACGCCTTCTTGAACGTGCCCGTCTTGGTGGCGTTTGCAAGGTCTGCGTCCAGAACCACGACGTCCTCGTGTTTCTTTCCTAATTCTACTAAAGCATTACCGTAGCTCTCTCTTGTTGCGATCTTCTTTACATCTGACATAATGCTTCACCTACCTTCTCTAAATCTTCCATCGCAGTCTTGTACTGCTCGTCGTTGGGGGCTGCTCCATGCCAGGATGCCTGGTTCTCCATGAAGGAGACGCCTTTGCCCTTCACAGTCTTGGCGATGATGGCTGTGGGCTGTCCCTTTACTGTCTTTGCCTCCTTGAAGGCAGCGTCGATGGCGTCGAAGTCATGTCCGTCGATGTTGATCACATGGAAATTGAACGCCTCAAATTTCTTATCGATGGGGTACGGGGAGTTTACGTCCGTGATCGCACCGTCGATCTGCAGATTGTTGTTGTCCACGATCACCACGAGGTTGTCCAGCTTTCTGTGAGCGGCCAGCATGGATGCCTCCCAGACCTGTCCCTCCTGGATCTCGCCGTCGCCGAGCAGCGTGTACACGCGGTAGTCATCGCCGGAGAGCTTCGCGGAGATGGCCATGCCGACTGCTGCGGAAATGCCCTGGCCGAGAGAGCCGGAGGACATGTCCACGCCCGGAATGTGCTTCATATCCGGATGTCCCTGCAGATAGGAACCCGTGTGGCGCAGTGTCTTCAGATCCTCCGTGGGGAAGAAGCCGCGCAGGGCCAGTGTGGAATAGTAGCCCGGCGCCGTGTGTCCCTTGGAGAGGACGAAGCGGTCTCTGTCCGCCTTCTTCGGATCTTTCGGATCGATGTTCATCTCTTCAAAATAAAGATAGGTGTAGATATCTGCCGCGGAAAGAGATCCGCCCGGATGACCGGACTTTGCGCTGTGGGTCGCCTCGATGATCCACTTGCGCACCTCGTTCGCAGTCTTCATAAGCTCTGTTTTATTCATGAAAATTGCCTCCTGGTGTTAAAGTTTTCTATGTATATTCCTACTCTCCGAAAACAGCCTTGTAGTCTTCCTGGAACTTGATGATGCCGGCATCTGTCAGCGGATGCTTTGTCATCTTCTCGATCACGCCGTAGGGAACGGTCGCGATGTCAGCCCCTGCAAGCGCGCAGTCTGTGATGTGCATGGGGTTGCGGATGCTGGCTGCGATGATCTTCGTGTCGATATCGCCTGCAACGGCAAAGATCTCTGCGATCTCGCGGATCAGGTCAACGCCGCGCACGGAGATGTCGTCCAGACGTCCCAGGAACGGGGATACGTAAGTCGCGCCTGCCCTTGCGGCCAGAAGCGCCTGGTTTGCCGTGAAGACCAGCGTCACGTTCGTCTTGATGCCCTCGGCTGTGAGCTGCTTGCAGGCCTTCAGACCCTCAACGGTCATGGGGATCTTTACGACCATGTTCGGATGGATCTTCGCGATCTCGCGTCCCTCTCTGATCATGCCCTCGGCGTCTGTCGTTGTGGCTTTGACCTCGCCGCTGATGGGACCGTCCACGATGGATGCGATCTCCGCGATGACTTCCTCAAACACGCGCCCCTCTTTGGCGATCAGGGACGGGTTCGTCGTCACGCCGCAGATAACGCCCATGTCGTTCGCTTTTCTGATGTCTTCTACATTGGCTGTGTCGATAAAGAATTTCATTTTTTCTTCCTCCTTGCTTTTGATGAACATCTGGTAAAATGCATACGCTCATTTGGTTAAATTATATCGCATAAGAAAGGAGGCGGTCAATAGCCTTGTTTCTTTATTAATAATTTACGCAATTAATAAAATCAAATTATTAGTATCTGTTTTTGTATATTCCCCGTTAAATGCATGTAAACTTATCACAAAACTGCTTTTGAGAGCCCTGTTCCCGTTCATCCGTCTTCCGGATCAGGTCTTTTATTACTAATATTTTTTAAAAATACATTAATTTTTCTTTTTTTTCGTTCTGGCGTAGGACGTCGTCCCCCGGACGATCAGCCTCGGCTCATACTCCACATGGTAGGTGCTGATCGGCTCCGCGCCGGCGTATTTCCCGCGGCCCGAGTCTATCTTCTTCATGATGATGTCGCAGGCGTCCCGCCCCTTGAAGATGACAAAGTGCTCGATCGTGGTCAGGGACATCTTGTGCATGCTGGCGAACAGGGTGTTGTCGCAGCCCATGACCGACACGTCCCCCGGGACTTTCAGCTTCGCCTCCTGCAGGGCGTCCAGGATGCCGAAAGCGATCATGTCGTTGAGCCCCACGATGGCCGTCACATCCTGCTTCTGCGCCAGCAGCTCCCGGGTCAGCTCGTAGCCGATGCGGTACTCCGAATCGATGTGGGCGATATCCCGGTCGATCTCTTCGGCGGCCGCCCGGATGATGACCTGGTCCCGCAGGCCCGCCTTCTCAAACTCCTTCAGGAAACCCTCCACCCGCTTGGAGCGCTGCTTCTGCCGCACGGTCAGGGGCGGCGCGATATACGCCACCTTCCGGTGCCCCAGCTCCAGGAGGTGGCGGGCCATGATCCGGCCCAGCTTGGAATTGTCCAGCTCCACCGCATCCACGTTCAGCCGCTCATTCTGGTTGTTGATGATGACGACCGGGATCTCCCCGGCCAGCTTCTCCACCGTGTCCATAAAGCAGTGGCTCGGGTTGCACGTATAGATGATCCCCACGGGATGGAGCTCCCACATCATCTTCAGGTACCGCTCCTCCATCTTCAGATCCCGCTGGGTGTTGCAGACGAACAGCCCGTAGCCCTGCTCCTTGGCCCTGAGCTCAATGCCCTGCAGGAGCATGACGTAGTAGGGGTTCGTCAGATTAGAGCAAAAGACCACCAGGAGCTTCTCCCGGCGGTTCTCTTTCTTCCCTTTCCGCTTCGGCAGGACATAGCCCAGCTCCTCGGCGGCCGCCTCCACTTTCTCCACGGTCTCTTTGGAAAAGGAAACGTTGTACTTCCTGTTCAGGACCATGGAGACGGTGGACTGGGACACGCCTGCTGCCCGGGCAATATCCGTTGATGTCACTTTCTTTTTCCCTGCCATCTCCTAAATCTCCGTTCTGCCCTCCAGCGCCCGCAGAAGGGTCACCTCGTCAATATATTCCAGATCGCCGCCCACCGGCACGCCGCTGGCGATCCGGCTCACCCGGATCCCGGCCGGCTTGATGAGCTTGCTGATGTACATGGCTGTCGTCTCCCCCTCCAGGCTGGAGTTCGTGGCGATGATCACCTCGTCCACATCCCCCCGGAGCCGCTCCATCAGCTCCTTCAGGCGGATGTCCCCCGGGCCGACCCCCAGCATGGGGGAGATGGCGCCGTGGAGCACGTGGTACACGCCCTCGTACTTGCCTGTCTTCTCATAGGCAGCCAGGTCGCGGGGGGTCTCCACCACCATGATGGTCCGGTGATCCCGCGCCGGGTTGGCGCAGATGGGGCAGACCTCCTGGTCCGTCAGGGTACAGCACTCCCTGCAGTACCGGATATGATCCCGGGCTTCCACAATGGTCTGCGCCAGCTCGTGCACCTGGTCCGCCGGCATGCTGATGAGATGAAAGGCCAGCCGCTGGGCAGACTTGGGGCCGATGCCCGGCAGCCTGGAGAACTGCTCGATCAGCCTGCTGATCTGACTGCTGTAGTAATCCATATCTCCTTCACCGCCGCTTTCCCGCTAGAACAGGCCCGGCATGCCGCCGCCCAGTCCGCCGGTAAATTTGGACATGCCGGCCGCCGACTCGGCGTCCACCTTCTCCAGCGCCTCGTTCACAGCCGCCACAAGCATATCTTCCAGCATCTCCACGTCATCCGGATCCACAGCCTCTTCATCCAGCTTCACCTTCAGCACCTTTTTCGCGCCGGACACAGTGACTTCCACCGCGCCGCCGCCCGCTGTAGCCGTAAACTCCTTCGTCTCCAGCTCCTTGGCCTGCTCCTCCATCTGGCGCTGCATCTTCTGCGCCTGCTTCATAAGATTTGCCATGTTTCCGGGCATTCCCCCCGGAAAACCTCCGCGTCTTGCCATTGTCTTCTTCTCCTTATCAGTCTTCTATCGTTATATCCATATGGATCAGCTTCTCAATGTCCACGAAGCTGTCCTCAAAGCGTCTGCCCGCCTCGACCCGGCGGACGTCCACCTCCATCTTTTTCCCGGTCTTCTGCGCGATGAGCTGCTCGATCTCCTCCCGGTGTTCCTGGCGGCCTACGAAAGCCGCGCTCACCTCATCGTCCAGCACGAGCAGGAGCCTGTCGCCCTCCCCCGCGCTCAGATGCGCTTTCTTAAGATAGCTGCGCAGCATGGGGGACGCGCCCTGTGCGATGGACCGGAAGTCTGCGGCCACCGCCTTCACATCCTCGCTCAGCGCCCTGGGAAGCTCCGGCGCCGGGCGGCGCGCCTCCTCTTCCCGGGCAGACGCCCGCGAAGGACCGCCCGGACCTGCGGGAGCCGGGGGCGCCGACCGGAGCGCCTCCACCTCGTCCTCCAGCGCTTTGAGCCTCGCCAGCAGCGCGTCCGGCCCCTGCTCCATCTGGGGCCGGCACAGCCGGATCAGCGTCACTTCCAGGAGGACACGCTTCTGGGACGCGTACTTGAGCTGGCCGGTCAGCTCCGAGAAGATCCGGATGTGGCGGATCAGCTCGTCCGTCCCGATCATCCCGGACTCCTCCCGGATCTTCTGCAGGTTCTCCGTGGACACATCCAGCACGTCCTCCATCTCCTCGGAGCTTTTCACAAGGAGGAGGTTGCGCAGGTACCAGGTGAAATCCGCCGCCATCTGGGACAGCTCACGCCCCTGCATGATCAGCTCATCCACCGTCTCGATGACCCGCTTCACATCCCGGTCAAGGAGTTCCCGCAAAAGCCGGCTGAACATGTCCGCATCCACCGCGCCCAGCACTTCCAGGACATGGTCGTAGGTCAGCCGCTGCCCGATATAAAATGCCGCGCACTGGTCCAGAAGGCTCAGCGCGTCACGCATGGAGCCGTCCGCCATCCGGGCGATGTAGCGCACGGCCTTGTCCTCCACATCCAGCCCTTCCCTGCCGATCACTTCCTGCAGCCGGCCGGCGATGGTGTCGATGGAGATCCGCTTGAAATCATACCGCTGGCACCGGCTTAAGATCGTCACCGGGATCCGGTGGGCCTCCGTGGTCGCCAGGATAAAGATCACGTATTCCGGCGGCTCCTCCAGCGTCTTTAAGAGCGCGTTGAACGCCCCCTGGGAGAGCATATGCACCTCGTCTATGATATAGACCTTGAAGCGCCCTTCCGTAGGGCGGTACGTCACTTCCTCCCGGATCTCCCGGATGTTGTCCACGCCGTTGTTGGACGCCGCGTCGATCTCGATCACATTCATGGAAGTGCCGGCCGCAACGGACCGGCACATGGCGCACTCGCCGCAGGGACTCCCGTCCACCGGATGCTCGCAGTTGACCGCCTTGGCAAAGATCTTCGCCACGGTTGTTTTTCCCGTCCCCCTTGTCCCGCAGAACAGGTACGCGTGTCCGATCCTGTCTTTCTTTATCTGGTTCTTCAGGGTTGTCACGATCGCGTCCTGCCCTCTGACGTCCGCGAATTCACCGGGACGGAATTTCCGGTATAGCGCTGTATATCCCATCTGGCTGCACTCCTTTATTCTTCCTTCTTACTTGTCGCCGAAGCTGATGCCCGTCATCCTGGCCTCTTTTATGATGCCTGCCTCCGGATCCACGGTCTTGAGCTTGCCGGCCACTTCCGCAAGGGGCACTTTCGTGATCTCCCCTCTGCGGATCGCCATCATGTACCCGTAATCCCCCTCCAGGATCCGCTCTGCCGCCGCTGCGCCGAGCCTTGTGGCCAGCACGCGGTCGTAGGGGCAGGGGGAGCCGCCTCTCTGGGTATGGCCTGGCACCGTGATGCGGACCTCCTGGTCCATCTTTTTCTGGATCCGCTCCGCCAGCTCGTAGGCGACGGAGGGATAGTTCTCCTTCGCCTTCTTCTCCTTGAACTCCTTCTTGGAGAGCTTGGCGTCCTCCTTGGAGATGGCGCCCTCCGCCACCGCGATGATGGTAAAGCGCTTGCCCTCTTCCGCCCGCTTCCGGATGGCGTTCACGACCACCTTGATGTCATAGGGGATCTCCGGGAGCAGGATGATGTCCGCGCCGCCGGCGACGCCTGCATGGAGGGTCACCCAGCCCACCTTGTGGCCCATGACTTCCACGATGAACACGCGGCTGTGGGAGGTGGCTGTCGTGTGGATCCTGTCGATGGTGTCCGTCGCCACGTCCACCGCGCTCTGGAACCCGAAGGTCATGTCCGTGCCCCACAGGTCATTGTCAATGGTCTTGGGGAGCGTGATGACATTGAGCCCCTCCTCCCGCAGAAGGTTGGCCGTCTTGTGGGTCCCGTTGCCGCCCAGGATCACCAGGCAGTCCAGGTTCAGCTTGTGGTACGTGTGCTTCATGGCCTCCACCTTGTCCAGCCCGTTCTCGTCCGGCACCCGCATCAGCTTGAAGGGCTGCCTGGACGTTCCCAGGATCGTGCCGCCCCTTGTCAGTATACCGGAAAAATCCCGCGATGTGAGCATCTTGAAATTGGAATAGATCAGGCCCTTATATCCGTCCATAAATCCGTAGATCTCCACATCATTCCTCTTGGAGCAGACTCCTTTTACAACGCCCCGCATGGCCGCATTCAGGGCCTGGCAGTCTCCTCCGCTTGTAAGCATTCCGATCCGCAGCATAGTCAGATCACTCCTTTCTCCTCTATCTGTACTGCTGTCATATTCATAGAGATTATACCCTATTTTCCTACCCGGCACAAGAAAAAACAGTCCCGCATCCCCTCCCTGCCCCTTTACCTGGCGGCCGGAAGCGGGTATACTGGTAACGGAATGATTTAGACAGAAAGCTGGTACAAACTATGGACAAACTGGATATAAGACTCTGGACACTCGCGGCAAAGGGGGAGATCGTCCCCGACAGATCCCTCCTCAAGACGCCGGAACAGATCCGGGCGATCAAAAAGAGCGCGGATCTCAACACCGCCGTGCTGGATCATGTGGCGGCGCACATCCGCGCCGGGATGAGCACGGATGAGATCGACCGTCTGGTGTACGACTTTACCGTCGCCCACGGCGGCGTCCCCGCGCCTTTGAATTATGAAGGGTTCCCGAAGAGCGTGTGCACCTCCGTCAACAATGTGATCTGCCACGGCATCCCGGACGAGGGGGAGATCCTGCAGGAGGGGGACATCGTCAACGTGGACGTCTCCACTATCCTGGACGGCTACTACTCCGACGCATCCCGCATGTTCACCATCGGCCGGGTCAGCCCGCGGGCCGAAAAGCTGGTCCGCGTCACAAAGGAGTGTGTGGAGCTGGGCCTTGCGCAGGCCAGACCGTGGGGGCACTTAGGCGACATCGCCTGGGCCATCAATACCCACGCCCGCGAGAACGGCTACAGCGTGGTGGAGGACATCGGCGGCCACGGCATCGGCCTGGAGTTCCACGAGGAGCCCTTTGTCAGCTATGTGACGCCAAAGGGCAGCGAGATGGTCCTGGTCCCCGGCATGATGTTCACCATCGAGCCCATGATCAACGAGGGGAGCCCGGACTTCTTCATCGACGAGGACAACGGCTGGACCGTCTGCACCATCGACGACGGGCTGTCCGCCCAGGTGGAGTACATGGTGCTCATAACAGAGGACGGGGCCGAGGTCCTGTCAAAATAATAAAACGAGGACTGCGCAGACCGCGCAGTCCTTTTTTCAGAGCTGATATCTTGGTAATGTGTTGATATTGGAACCTGCCCCCATGATGCCGCGGAGTTCTCCACGCTCCGCGCCGCAGCATCCTTTCATCACAACATTGACACAAGCTTAAAAATAAAGTTGGCCGCCACGCCGGCGCACAGCCCGCCGAAAATGGCGAGAAAAATAATAAGGAAGATGAATGCCTCCAGGCTCACTGCTTTCTTGTACTGTTTCTTCATGTGTTTCCCCATTTCTGTGTAAGTCTCAAGACAATTCAGTTCTCCCATACTATAACGAATATCTATGGATACTGCAACATTTTTTCTATACCTATAATCATTTTTATATAGATTTTTTCGAATAAAAGAAATATTTGTATAATATCCCGAATTTTTCCATGCATTTTTATAAAATTTCTTGTATTTTTTTCAAAAACTTATGGCATGTCCGCGGATAGGATTATATAATATTGATATATCAGAGCAAAGGAGGAAGGCGCATATGAAACAAAATAGTATGTTAGCCATGATATTAGCCGGCGGCCGCGGTTCCAGGCTGCACGAGCTGACAAATAAGGTTGCCAAGCCTGCCGTTTCCTATGGCGGTAAATACAAGATCATCGACTTCCCCATCAGCAACTGTGCCAACAGCGGCATTGATGTTGTGGGCGTCCTGACCCAGTACGAGTCCATCCAGCTGAACAGCTACGTGGCGGCGGGACGGCGCTGGGGCCTGGA
Source organism: Mordavella massiliensis (assembly GCF_016901695.1). Lineage (GTDB taxonomy): Bacteria > Bacillota > Clostridia > Lachnospirales > Lachnospiraceae > Claveliimonas > Claveliimonas massiliensis_A. The sequence goes on from NZ_JACJKS010000025.1 coordinate 13,338, forward strand.
TGCGAGGGACAGCGGCGTGTTCGTGCTCCCGCCCCGCGAGAAAGCGGATGTCAACTTAAACGTTTACAGAGGTACGGCGGACGCCATCTCACAGAATATCGACTTTATCGATTCCTACTCGCCGGAGTACCTGCTCATCCTCTCCGGCGACCACATCTACAAGATGAACTACGCGAAGATGCTCGCCTACCACAAGGAGCAGAACGCGGACGCCACCATCGCCGTCATCGAGGTTCCCATGAAGGAGGCGAGCCGGTTCGGTATCATGAACACGGACGAGAGCGGGCGGATCGTGGAATTCCAGGAGAAGCCGGCCGAGCCAAAGAGCAACCTGGCTTCCATGGGCATCTACATCTTTGACTGGAAGCAGCTTCGCAAGATGCTGGTAGCGGACATGAAGTCCAACGAGTCCAGCCACGACTTCGGCAAGGACATCATCCCCGCCATGCTGGCGGACGGCAAGAAGCTGTGCGCATACAAATTCAAAGGCTACTGGAAGGACGTAGGGACCATCGATTCCCTCTGGGAAGCCAACATGGATCTGCTGGACCGGAACAACGAGCTGGATCTGAACGACTCCACCTGGAAGATCTACACGGAGGACGCCGTGGCGCTCCCGCAGTACATAGGGCCTGACGCCGAGATCGACAAGGCCTTCATCACCCAGGGCTGCATCATCGAGGGGTCGGTCAGGAACTCTGTCCTCTTCACAGACGTAAAGATCGGCGCGGGCGCAAAGATCATCGACAGCGTGCTGATGCCCGGGGCCGAGGTAGCCGAGGGGGCCGTCGTGCAGAGAGCCCTTGTGGCGGACGGCGTCAAGATCGGCAAAGAGGCGAAGGTCGGCAGCGCTGACAGCGAGCACATCGAGCTGGTCTCCAAACGTGTAAAGGGGGTTGAGTAATATGAACAAGGCATTAGGAATTGTAAACTTTTCCGGAAATCACATCTGGGTAGAGGGCCTGCAGCCCTACCGCCCCATCGGCGCCTTCTCCTTTCTTGGAAGATACCGGGTCATTGATTTCCCGATCTCCAATATGAGCAACAGCGGCATTGACCAGATCCAGGTCTACATCCGCAGAAAGCCCCGCTCCCTGGCAGAGCATCTGGGAACAGGACGCCACTACAACATCAACTCCAAGAGGGGCCGCCTCCACATCCTCTTCGCGGAGACAGGCGTGGAGCATGATATCTACAACAACGATATCGCCGCCTTCCGCGAGAACCTGGAATGCATCCGCAGCGCGACCTGCCCCTACGTGGTGATCGCCCCCAGCTACATGATCTACGCCCAGGACTTCAATGAGCTTCTGCAGACCCACATTGACTCCGGCGCGGACATCACCCTCCTGTACCACTCCACGGACGATGCGAAGGAACATTTCCTCAACTGCAACACCGTGAACCTGAACAAGCAGAAGGGCGTGCTCTCCCTGGAGATGAACCGCGGCACGGCCAAGAACCGCCAGATCTTCATGGACACATACGTGATGAGCCGGGAGCTCTTCCTGGACCTCATCCACAAGGCTCACAAGACTTCCTCCATGTACACCCTGGCGGACATCGTCAGCGCCTCCTGCGAGGAACTGGATGTGCGCGGCGTGTCCCACCGCGGATACTTCGCCTCCATCACGGATTTCAAGAGCTACTATGACGCGAACATCTCGCTGATCGACTTCAAGACAGCCCTCAGCCTCTTCGAGGACGAGTGGCCGATCTACACGAGGACGAACGACTCCTGTCCGACCCAGTATTTCGAGGGATCCAATGTAAAGAATTCCATCGTGTCGGACGGCTGCCTCATCGAGGGCACCATCGAGAACTCCATCATCGGCCGCGGCTGCACCATCAAGAAGGGCGCTGTCGTGAAGAACTGCGTGATCCTCCCCGACGTCACCATCGATACGGACGTGCATGTGGAGAATGTCGTGGCGGATAAGCACGCGAAGATCACCCACGTCAAAGAAGTGGTGGCGGATCCTGACGATCCGGGTTACATCCGCAGGGACGATGTGATCTAAAACGGATTACGGAAAGCATACAAAAAAAGAACTTCCGGCGCTGTGCCGGAAGTTCTTTTTTTGCCTCTGTCTTTCTATCCCAGGATCATCCTGTCATTGTCCAGCTCCCCGCCGCTGGCCTCCTCAAACTTGCGCATCAGGTCCGCCACCTTCAGGTTCCGCTTCTCCTCGCCGGACACGTCGTAGATGATGCGCCCCTCGTGCATCATGATCAGCCGGTTCCCGTGGGCGATGGCGTCCCGCATGTTGTGGGTCACCATCAGGGCTGTGAGCTGGTTCTCCTCTATGATCCGGTCCGAGATCTCCAGCACCTTGGCCGCCGTCTTCGGATCCAGCGCCGCCGTGTGCTCGTCAAGGAGCAGGACCTTCGGCCGGCGCAGGGCCGCCATGAGAAGGGTGACCGCCTGCCTCTGCCCGCCGGACAGAAGCCCCACTTTCGTGGAGATGCGCGCCTCCAGCCCCAGGCCGAGGGCGCCAAGCTTCTTCTTGTACTCCTCCCTCTCCTTCCTGGAGATGCCCCAGCGCAGGCCTCTTCTTTTGCCGCGCCGGGCGGCGATGGCCATGTTTTCCTCGATGGACATGGTCGCCGCCGTGCCGGTCATGGGATCCTGGAACACCCGCCCCAGGTAGGCCGCCCGCCTGTGTTCCGGCAGGTTGGTGATATCCGCGCCGTCTATGATGATCTTTCCTTCGTCCACAAACCAGGTGCCGGCGATGGCGTTCAGCGTGGTGGACTTGCCGGCGCCGTTCCCGCCGATGATGGTCACGAAGTCGCCCGGATCCAGGCGCAGGTTCACGCCGTCCAGGGCCTTCTTCTCGTTGATCGTCCCCTTGTGAAAGGTCTTGTGGATGTTCTGTATCTCAAGCATGTATCCCATGTCCTACGACCTCCTTTTTGCCGCCCGCCGGTCCTTCAGGTAGGGCACCGCCAGGAAGAGCGCCACCACCAGCGCCGAGAACAGCTTCATGTAATCCGAGGGCATCCGAAGCCAGAGCACAAGGGCGTAGGCCACATAGTACAGGACTGCGCCCACGAACACCGCCGCCAGCGTGCAGGCGAACGCCATCTTGCGCCCCGCGCACAGCTTTCCGAAGATCACCTCGCTGATGATCACGGCCGCCAGGCCGATGACGATGGCGCCCCGCCCCATGTTGACGTCGGCCGCCCCCTGGTACTGCGCCAGGATCCCGCCGCACAGGCCGACCAGGCCGTTTGAGAGGGTCAGCGCCAGCACCTTGGCCACATCCGTGTTGATCCCCTGAGCCCGGGCCATCTGCGGATTACAGCCCGTGGCGCGGATGGCCGCGCCTGTCTCCGTGCCGAAGAAGCAGTATACGACAGCCACCAGGACAAGGCAGCCGGCGATCAGTTCCAGGAAGAACAGCGCCCTCCCGTCGCCGCTCACATACCGGGAGGACGCCACCAGACCCTGCTGGGTCAGGCTGATGCCCTGGTTGGATTTCCCCATGATGCCCAGGTTCACCGAGTACAGCGATACCTGGGTCAGGATGCCGGCCAGAATGCCCGGTATCCCGAGTCCCGTGTGGAGAAGGCCGGTCACCAGGCCCGCCGCCATGCCTGCCAGCAGCGCAAACACGAGGGAGAGGGCCGGGCTCATCCCGCCCTGGATCAGCATGACCGCCGCCGCTGCGCCTGTGGCCAGGGATCCGTCCACCGTCAGATCCGGGAAATCCAGGATCCGGAACGTGATGTAGACCCCCACTGCCATGATCCCCCATATGATACCCTGTGCCGCCGTTCCGGGCATGGCCCGCAGCAGCGCCAGCGGGTCCAGGGAAAGTATGTATTCTGCTATCATATCCTTTCGCCTCTGCCTTTCTGTCTCTTATTCTGCCGTGGAGTCAGACTCGATCGCCTCGTACCCCTCCGGAACTGTGATGCCAAGCTCCTCGCAGATCTGCGGGTTGTACATCTTCGTCGGTTCCGGCGCCGTCTGCACTTCCATGGTCGTTATATTCGCGCCGTCAGCCAGGATATCGCAGGCCATCTCGCCTGTCTTATAGCCAAGCTCATAGTAGCTGATGCACAGCGTCGCGATGCCGCATACGCTGCAGGTTCCCTGCTCGCTGGCGACCACCGGCACCTTCGCGGGCCGGCAGATGTTGTCGATGATCCCCGGGTTGGCCGCCATAGTGTTGTCTGTCGGGATATAGAGGGCGTCGCACTCCTGCACTGCGCTTGTCACCACGGACTGGATCTCGTTTGAGTCTGCCGCCGTGTACTCCTTGTACGCCACGCCGTCCTCCTCCAGCTCCTTCTCAAACATCTCCGCCTGGTACTTGGAGTTGGACTCCGCGGAGCAGTAGAGGATGCCCACGGTCTCCACATCCGGCAGAAGTTCCAGCATCACGTCCTCCTGCTCGGAGATGGGCGCCAGGTCGCTTGTACCGGAAATGTTCACTCCCGTCGTGCCCGTCCAGTCGTCCATGCCGAGGGCGCTGCCGTAGTCTGTGACAGACGTTCCCAGGATCGGGATGTCCGCTGTCGCCTGGGCCGCCGTCTGGAGCGGCAGGGTCGCGTTGGCAAGAATGAGATCCACATCGGAGGAAACAAAATTGTTCATGATGGTGGAGCACATGGCCTGCTCTCCCTGGGCGTTCTGCACGTCAAACTCTACATTGTCCTCGCCGAGCAGCTCTTTGCAGGCATCCTGGAAGCCTGCCGTCGCATCGTCCAGAGACGGGTGCTCCATCTGCTGGCAGATCCCGATCACATACTTGCCGGAACCGCCGGATCCCCCGCTGCTCCCGGCGCCGTCCCCGCTCCCGGAGCTGCTTCCGCAGGCCGTCAGGCCCGCCGTCATCACTGCTGCTGTCATAACCGCCATCACTTTTTTTGCTTTCATCTTTTGTTTCCTCCCTGCTGTCAGTTTCGCGTTACTTTCACACTTTAGAATTTTCACACTTCAAAATTTTTACACTTCACTGTATGAAAGTTACCCACAAACTGCATTATAGTCCTAAAAAAATGAGAAGTCAACCGTTTTTTTGGCAATCCTGCATATTGTACAAAATAAAAAGGAGCGTTCCACCGGGAACACTCCTATCCCCTTTGGCAGGTTCACCTCCCCATATGTCTACTCTTCCATGTAATCGTAGTACTCCGCTTCGCTGGCAAAGAGCATGTAGCTCCCTTCCACATATCCCATATAGCCTTTCTCCGTATTGTATCCTTTCATAGTAAAACAGCTCCTTTCGCGCTCTGTGTTTTCTTATCTTCCACCACAGATTACAAAAGGAGCTGTCGTATAAAAATACCAGCTTACTCTTCTTTCCCCTTTCTTTTGGCGCGCCGCCGTACAAGAAGGCCGATCGCCGTCCCCAGGACAGCCGGACAGACCCAGCCGAACCCGGCCCCCGACAGGGGAAGGAGCGCCCCCGCCCATCCGGTCAGGCCGTCCAGATGGAGGAAGACCCGCGTCTCTTCCGGCAGCGCCCGGATCCCGTCAAAGGCGGCCGCCACCGCCGTGAAGGCCAGCGCCCACTGAAGCACCCGCCTGTCGTCCGCGAAGAAGCGGCCGGCCAGCGTCAGGAGGCACAGCACGATCGCCAGCGGGTAGAGGAACATAAGGACCGGCACCGCGTAGGCGATGATGGCGTCCAGGCCCAGGTTCGCCACCAGGAACGAGAACACGCTGAAGCCCGCGGCCCATCCCCGGTAGGAGAACCGCCCCGGGACAAGGTGGGAGAAGGTCTCCGCGCAGCTTGTGATCAGCCCCACCGCCGTCTTCAGGCAGGCTACGGTGACCGTCACAGCCAGGATCAGGGCGCCTGCGCTCCCGAAGTAGTGATCCGCGATCCGGGCCAGCGCCTCGCCGCCGTTGCTGCTGACCGGCAGCTGTCCCGCGCTCTGGGCACCCATGACCGAGACAAGGACATAGATGACCGCCATCAGGACGGCGCTGAAAGCGCCCGCCTTCACCGTGCTCTTCGCCACATCCCCGGGGTCCTCCACGCCCAGCCTGCGGATGACGTCGATCACCACAATGCCGAAGGCAAGGCCGGCCAGGGCGTCCATCGTGTTGTATCCCTCCAGAAGGCCGGTGGCAAACGCGCCGTCCACATAGGCCCCTGACGCCGGCAGCTCCCCGGTCCGCCCCATGGGCCCGCTCAGGGCCCGCAGCACGAGAACAGCCAGGAACGCAAGGAAGAGCGGGTTCAGCACCTTGCCGATCCAGGTCATGATCTCACCGGGCCGCAGGGAGAAGAAGAGGACCGCCGCAAAAAAGAGGAAGGAGAACCCGGCCAGCCAGAGGGGATCCCCCTGTCCGGGAAGAAGCCCCTCGATCCCCACCGTGTAGGAGACGGTGGCGCACCTGGGGATGGCAAAAAGCGGTCCGATCGTCAGGTAGAGGGCGCAAGTGAAAAACAGCCCGTACCCGGCCCCCGCCCGGCTTGCCAGCTCCAGAAGCCCCCGCTCCCTGCTGATGCCAAGCGCGGCCACACTAAGAAGCGGCAGGCCTACTCCCGTGATGAGAAAGCCCGCCGCAGCCTGCCAGACATGGCTGCCGGACATCTGTCCCATGGAGACCGGAAAGATCAGGTTCCCGGCCCCAAAGAACATGCCGAACAGCATGCTGGCCACAAAGATCGTCTCTTTACATGTCAGTTTCTTTTTCATGTTCCCCGTCCCCCCGCTTTCTTATTACTATAGCTTACTATAGCACAGTTCGGGGAGGGACGACACCATTGTTTACGGTTTAACATTCTTTGCCCGCCAGAGCTCCTTTAGCGCCTGCACTTCCTTAGCGCCTGCGCCCCCGCAGCGCCGCTGCGGCCGCGAGAAGTCCGCCCGCAGAGAAAAGCAGCAGGGCGGCCGGCGCACGTCCGTCACCAGTCCGGGGGATGGCCGGCGCGCCGGCTGCCGGCTCTGCCTTGATCTCTTCCTTTGTCTCTGTCCCTTCCTCTGTCCCCGTCTGTCCGGCAGAGGGGCCTTCCTCCGGCGCAGCTTCCCGGTATGTGCGGTATACAAGGGTGATCCCGTTCACCTCCCCGTCTTCCTGCAGCGTCAGCAGCTCTCCGTCCGCCCGGAACCCGGCCGGACAGCCGGGCTCCTCTTCTCTGAGGGACGCCGCAAAGACCGTGTCGCCGGTCTTTCCCGTCCCCCAAACCGGTCCTGTCCGTGCCCTTCCTCCGGCACATAGTCCAGGCTGACCGTGTCTTTATATCGCACCTGCCGCGTCTGCAGCACGACGTCGTTTCCCTCCTCGTCGATATCCATGTACCGGAGGGTAAACAGGTCCTTCTTCATGTACACGTGCAGAAAGGAACCGACGTGCCGGAAGACGCAGGCGCCGTCCCCCTGCATCTGCTCCGGGAGGACCGGGATCTTCGCGCCGGTCTCACAGGCTTCCGGGGAGCTCCCCGTGGCATACCAGCCCTCCTCGCAGGTCAGGCCGTCGGGATGAAAGACCGTCACCTCCGCCCCGTACACATCCGGGTCCTTCTCGATCCGGACGCTCTCCTCCCCGACCCTGCGGAAGGTCCCGTCGCTTCGCTCCACAAAGTAGGTCACAAAGATGGAGTGGGCGCTCCCGTCTATCCAGGGGTAGGCGTCAAAGGTGTGGTCCATCTTCGCCAGGTCCTGTCCCGCCTCCCTTTCGTAGTCCTCAAACTGCGGCGTCTCCACGTTTACCGTGTCCCCCGCTGGCGCCCGGTATGTCTTCGTCCCGAGCAGCGCCTCGCTGTCCCCGGCCCGCCCGATGTACTCCACCGTGTAGTCCGCCTGCTCCCGGGCCTGCGCGCTCTGCGCACAGAACCCAAGAAACAGAAGCAGCAGGGCCGCCGCGAGCCGGATCGTCCGTTTCTTTCTCATCTCATTCCCTCTTTCTCTCTTTTTTCCCCGGCAGCCGCGCCGCCGGTCAGGTACCTATCATACCATGGAAAGAAACTGGAAAGGACAGGGAATGTTTTCCAGACGGATCCCGTGTATTTGTGTTGCTTTTCCCCCGGAAAACGAGTATACTGATTTCCATAAAGATCCAGGGAGTCCCGCATCCGGGATCCCCGTCTTTGTTTTCCGGCCGGTCGGCCAGTTTTTTCAAACAGGATGAAACCACGCAAAACAGAACAGAAAAACCGGGAACGCATCGTTGTCTTTTGACCCCGCCCTTGGTACAATAAAGAAAAGGCCAGTCTTTTTTGTGTTTCCGGAACGAGCAAAGGAGGATGCACATGAAAGACAAAAGAACCAGCAGCCCCGGAACAAGGAAACCGCAGATCGGCAGCAGCCGGACCAGGGACAGCGGCGCCAAGGAGATCTTCGACAACCACACCCTGTGCGCCCAGTTCCTGCGGGACTACGTGGACGTAGGACTTCTAAAGGACGTACAGCCGGAGGACATCGAGGATATCTCCGAGCGTTTCCTGGAGCTCTGGCAGGAGAACCGGGACTCCGACTCTGTCAAGAAGATCCGCCTGCACCGGGGGCCGGATACAGGGGGAGGCAGCACAGGGCCGGGCGGCGCAGGAGCGGGGGATACGCTCTATCTGCTCACCCTGATCGAACACCAGCACAAGGTGGATCACAGCATGTCCTTCCGGATCCTGCGGTACATCGTCCAGATCCTCACGGATTATGAGAAAGAGATGGAGGCAAAGGAGAAAGGATGTACGACGCGGAAGGACTTCCGCTATCCGCCTGTCCTGCCAATCGTCTTCTTCGACGGCTCCGGGAACTGGACCGCAGCCACAGATTTCCGGGAGAGGGTCTTCCTAAACGACGTGCTGGGCGACTACATCCCGGCCTTCCGGTATCTGGTAGTGCCGCTGTCCCGGTACAGCAACCGGGAGCTCATCGAGAAAAAGGACGAGCTGTCTTTGATCATGCTGATCGACAAGCTCAGGAGCGCGGCGGACTTCCGGGCGCTGCGGGAGCTGCCGGAGGGGTATCTGGAGGAGATCACGAAGGATTCGCCGGAGTCGGTGCTGAAACTGATGGGAAAACTGATGGCAGTGCTGCTGCTCCGGCTGAACGTACCGAAGGAAGAGATAGAAGAGTTCACAGACCGGATCGAAAGGAGGGAGTTTGCCATGTTGTTTCCGAATTTTGAAGGATATGATGTGCAGGAGACGCGAAGGAAGAGCCGTGCCGAGGGCCGCGCCGAGGGCATGGCCGAGGGCCGGGAAAAGGGCATCACGGAAGGCCATGCCCTGTCCGTGCTGAGCCTCCTGGAAGACACAGGCCCGGTGCCGGAGGAACTGCGCGGGCGGATCCTGGAAGAGACGGACCAGGAGACGCTGGAGAGGTGGCTTAAGCTGGCCGCGCGGGCCGGCAGCATAGAAGACTTCAAAGCGCAGATGTAGGGGCGCGCCAGAAGGTACGTTCCGGGATTATAAGCGGCCTCCAAGGTCTCGGGCAAGCCCGGACTTTCGCTCGTCGCCAGTACAAAGAAGGGGAAGTCGGTTAATACCGAATTTTAATCCTTAACACACAGGAAAGAGGCAATCCCAGAGAATTCGGATTTTTCCAGAAACCGGATTCTCTGTCGGAATGTCTCTTTCTTTTTATCTCTTGTATTTTAGGGCGCAAAAGCCCCTTGACCTGGATTGCAAGGGTGCTCCATCCATTAAGCGGCTTTCTGCTCCTTTTTCCCTTCGTATTTCTCGATTTCATGATGCAGGAACCGGTGGTATTTCAGGATGTTCCGGCCTATTGCATACAACATGAATTCTTTATATACTTTTTCCGCTGAACGGTAATTAAAACGGCGGAAGTTCTCGTTCTCTTTGATATCTCCAAAGTGTCCTTCTGTCTGGATCGATCGTGTCTGGCGTTTCAGGATCCCTTCTTCACTCTGGATATTCGCATTGGATTCCTCCCGCA
>NZ_JACJKS010000026.1 GCF_016901695.1 Mordavella massiliensis
GCTAAAGCCGCATCCGCTAATCTCTCTGCTGATAATGGGAATTAAAAGCATTGAGATTTTCCTGAATGTAATAGAAAAACAGATGCAGCTAATGCTGCGTTAGAATCAGGCATGCCGGAAACATAATGCTTTTACATATGATAACACAGACAGGGAGAAAATACCAGATAAATATACCATGGGCGCCGGGATCTGTAGAAAACTTATCTGCTTACACAATAGTCCTTTCCTGTCCTGTACAGGTATACGATCTTCACAACACTCACCACAATGATCCCCACGCCTGCTGCCAGCACAAGCACCACCCCCGCCAGGGGCAACAGCGCCGACAGGATGACGCCCGCCGCCGATCCCGCCAGCAGGCCCACATACCACTTTACAAGGCGCAGCCACTTTTCCGAGAGAAGGAGGTCCCGCTCCTGAAGAACAGCCGCATGCCCCTTCAGCTCCTGGTACTCACCGGCTATATCAAGCGCCGCTGCCGCAAGGAGGGCCAGCAGGACCAGCGCAAACGCCGTCACGCCGGTTCCCCCGGACAGCAGGCTTAACGCGGCGCTCAAAGCTGCCGACAGGATTTTACAGATGCCCGCCGTCCTGTAGCGCCCGCAGGCAGGATCACAGGCAGACATCTTCAAGAGAACACCGCCGTATGCGATCACGAACAGGGTGCTGACCAACTGCAGCGCAGGGACCTTTTCCACCGTTTCTTCTGTGATAAAGATGCCTGCCACCGTGCTTATGATCAGCAGCCAGAACAGGATCTTAAGCCACTTTCCCATTTCTTCCGTACAGATTTTCGTTTTACTCATTTCTGTTCCTCCACATCCGCCAGTGCGAGAAGCTCTGCAAACCGGAAGCAGTCCTCCCGGTGATCGTTGATGATGCCGCAGGCCTGCAGATGGGAATACACGGTGATGGATCCCATATATTTCAGCCCCCGCTTTTTCAGGTCCCTGCTGATCTTGTCCGACAGTTCGTTGCTGGCCGGCAGCCCCTCTGTCTGATGGGCCGGATAGACATAGGTCCTGCCGCCCGTAAAGCTCCACAGGTATGCCGAGAAGGACCCGTATGCGTCCCGGATCTGCTGGAAACACCGGGCATTGTGGATGACAGCCCGCACCTTTCTCTCAGAGCGGATCATCCCCTCCGTGCCCAGGATGCGCTCCACATCCGCCTCGCCGTAGCCCGCCACTTTGTCAAAGTCAAAGCCGTCAAAGCACTGCCGGAAGATCTCCCGCTTCTTTATCATCATATTCCAGTTCAGGCCGCACTGCATGACTTCCATCATCAGGAACTCAAACTGTTTCCTGTCGTCATGAAGCGGCACGCCCCACTCCTCATCATGATACCGGATCATCTTTTCATTGCACAGGCACCACGGACATCTGTTCATAGCTGGTCTCCTCTTCTCATTCTTCCTCTGTCAGATATTATCTCACACAGGAAACGTCATTTCCAGTAAAAATCCAGTAAAAGGAACGCAAAAGAAGAGACCGGCCTCCCCCAGGGGACACGCCCGTCTCTTCTATATTCACAGTGCCTATTTCTGCACGATATTGATGATCCTTCCCGGCACATAGATCTCTTTCACGATCGTCCCGGTCAGCTTATCCTGCACAGCTTCCTTTCCTTTTGCGATGGCATCCTCTTTGGACACATCGGCCGGAAGGGCCACAACGGCTCTCGTCTTGCCGTTGATCTGCACAGCGATCTCCACCTCGTCGTCCTTCATGGCCTCCTCATCGTAGGTGGGCCAGCCGGCGTGGAAGACTGTCTCGGTGTGGCCAAGCTCCTCCCACATCTCCTCTGCCATGTGAGGCGTGAAAGGCGACAGGAGAACGGCAAGAGTCTCCAGCGTCTCCCTGTCCACGCCGCCCTCTTTCCTGGCGATCTCTGTCAGCTTGTTTGTGTGCTCCATAAAGGCGGAGACAACTGTGTTCAGGCTGAAGCTCTCCAGGCGGGTCGTCACGTCATAAGTGAGTCTGTGGCGCTCCTTGAGCATGGCTTTCGTGGCCTTGATCTCTTTATCCTTGCTGTCCTGCAAAAGGTTCCACACCTTCTTGAGGAAGCGGTACACGCCGTCAATGCCCCTGTCGTCCCACTCGGCATCCAGCTCCGGCGGTCCCACAAAAAGCTCGTACATGCGCAGGGAATCACAGCCGTAATCCCGCACCAGATCGTCCGGAGACACCACGTTCCCCTTGGACTTGCTCATCTTGATGCCGTTCTTTCCGGTGATCATGCCCTGGTTGAACAGCTTGTGGAAGGGCTCGTCGAAATCGATCACGCCGATGTCGCACAGGAATTTTGTGTAAAAGCGCGCATACAGAAGGTGCAGCACCGCATGCTCCACACCGCCGATGTACATATCAACCGGGAGCATTGCATCTGCCTTCTCCCTGGATACAAGTTCCCTGTCGTTGTGGTTGTCCACATAGCGCAGGAAGTACCAGGAGGAACCTGCCCACTGGGGCATGGTGTTCGTCTCCCGCTTCGCGTCCGCCCCGCAGACCGGGCACTTGCAGTTCACCCACTCGTCGATGGCTGCCAGCGGGGATTCGCCGGTCCCGGTAGGCTCGTAGGACTGCACATCCGGGAGCCGCAGGGGAAGCTCCTCCTCCGGCACCGGCACATTGCCGCAGTGCGGGCAGTGGATGATCGGGATGGGCTCGCCCCAGTATCTCTGGCGGGAGAACACCCAGTCGCGCAGCTTGTAGTTCACAGTCGCGCGCCCGATCCCTTTCTCTTCTATAATATGGGGGCCTTCCTTCTTCAGCACGGAGGATTCCATGCCGTCCCACTCGCCGGAATTGATCATGATCCCGGACGCCTCGGTGTAGGCCTCTGTCATGTTCTCGATCTCTTTCCCGTCCTTTGCAATGACCTGGATGATCGGGATGCCGAATTTTGTGGCAAACTCAAAGTCACGGTCGTCGTGGGCAGGCACGCACATGATGGCTCCCGTACCGTAGTCGGCAAGTACGTAGTCGGACAGCCAGATGGGCACCTTCTTGCCGTTGATGGGATTGATGGCATAGCTTCCGGTGAATACGCCGGTCTTTTCCTTATCCTGCATCCGGTCCACGTTGGACTTCATGGACGCCTCGTAGATATATTTCTCCACAGCTTCCCGTGTCTCATCTGTGGCCAGCTCTTTCGCAAGGGCGTGCTCCGGCGCCAGCACCATGAAGGTGGCCCCGTGGAGCGTGTCCGGCCTTGTGGTGTAGACGGTGATCTTCTCCGGTCTCCCGTCGATGGGGAAATCCACCTCCGCGCCGTAGGACTTGCCAATCCAGTCTGTCTGCATCTTCTTGACTTTCTCCGGCCAGTCCAGCTTGTCCAGATCCTTGAGGAGCCGCTCCGCGTAGGCCGTGATCTTCAGCATCCACTGGCGGAGGTTCTTCTTCGTCACCTCCGCGCCGCAGCGCTCGCACTTTCCGTTCACCACTTCCTCGTTGGCCAGGCCTGTCTTACAGGACGGGCACCAGTTGATGGGGAATTCCTTCTCGTAGGCAAGTCCCTCTTTGAACATCTTCACAAAGATCCACTGGGTCCACTTATAGTAGTCCGGATCCGTCGTATTGACCTCCAGATCCCAGTCGTAGAGAGCCGCGATCTGGTTGATCTGCTCCTTGATATGCCTGATGTTCTCAGCCGTGGATACGGCCGGGTGCACGCCCATCTTGATGGCGTAGTTCTCAGCCGGAAGGCCGAAGGCGTCCCATCCCATGGGATGGATGATATAGTAGCCCTGCTGCAGCTTGTATCTGCTCCACACATCGGAGATCACATAGCCTCTCCAGTGTCCCACGTGAAGTCCGTTTCCGGACGGGTACGGGAACATGTCCAGGCAGTAATATTTTTCACGTGTATTGCCATCCTGGTCCACTTTGGTATTCACCGGGTTCTTCTCCCAGTTTTCCCGCCATTTCTTCTCGATGGCCTTATGATTATAAGGTACAGCCATTGTTCATCCCTCCTGTTATTATGCGTAAATGTACACTATTTCTAATTTTACCATAGGAAGTCCGTCTGTCAAGTTATCCGCCCGGATTTTACAGATTTCACTCTGCTTTTTCAGGATTTCGGGGAATTTTTGCTGGACATGCGGGGCGCGTCACGGTATGATAGACGAAGACTGCATTCTGCGAAAGAATACAAAAGAAAGGAACAGACTTATGTTTGCACAGATCATCAACACGTTAAGCGACCTTCTGTACACCTACATCCTGATCGTACTCCTGGTCGGAACCGGCATCTACTTCACCATCAAGACAAGGGGCGTACAGTTCCGCATGCTGGGCGAGGCCATCCGCGTCGTCATGGAGCCAAAAGACAGCGAGGACGGGCTCTCCTCCTTCCAGGCGCTGATGGTGTCCACCGCCTCCCGGGTCGGCACGGGCAACATCGCCGGCATCTCCACCGCCATCTGCATCGGCGGTCCGGGCGCCGTCTTCTGGATGTGGCTCACCGCCCTTCTCGGCAGCGCCTCCGCCTTCATCGAGAGCACCCTGGCGCAGATCTATAAGAGGAAAGCTCAGGACGGCACCTGCTACGGCGGCCCCGCGTACTACATCCAGGCGGCCCTTAAGAAGCGCTGGCTCGGCGCCGTGTTCGCCGTCTTCCTGATCCTCACCTACATGGTGGGCTTCAACATGGTGGCCTCCTTCAACATCACCGACTGCTTCCGCACCTACAGCTTCTTCCAGGAGGGCACCACGCCCATGATCATCGGCGGCATCCTCGCCGTGATCTTCTGCGTCTGCATCTTCGGGGGAAGCACCCAGATCTCGAAGATCACCGGGCTCCTGGTGCCGCTCATGGGCATCTTCTACCTGGCGGTGGCCCTCTTCATCGTGGTGACGCACTTTGAGCTGATCCCCCGGATGTTTGTGGACATCTTCACAAACGCCTTTGATTTCCGGGCCATCTTCGGCGGCTTCACGGGCTCCTGCATCATGCAGGGCATCAAGAGGGGCCTCTTCTCCAACGAGGCCGGCGTAGGTTCCGCCCCCAATGCGGCGGCCAGCGCCTCCGTCTCCCACCCGGTCAAGCAGGGCCTGGTGCAGATGCTCTCCGTCTTTATCGACACCATCGTGATCTGCTCCGCCACCTCCTTCATGCTGCTCTGCTCCGGCGTGGCGCCCAGCGATGCGCTCAAGGGCATGCCCTGGGTACAGACAGCCGCAGCGGAGACGCTGGGAAGCTTCGGCACGACCTTTATCACCATCGCCCTCTTCCTGTTCGCCTTCACCACCCTCATCGGCAACTACTTCTACGCAGAGATGGGGCTTGGCTACCTGTGCGACAAGAAGCCGGGCCGACGGATGCTCTTTGTGTTCCGCATCTTCGCCACCGTGGTCGTGTTCGGCGGCTCTCTTATGGAGTTCAGCGTCGCCTGGGCTACCGCGGATGTCATCATGGGATTCCTGGCGCTCATCAACCTGCCCGTCATCATCCTGCTTGGCGGCCCTGCCGTGCGCTGCCTGAAGGACTACAGAAGGCAGAAAAAGGAAGGGAAAAATCCGGTCTTCAAGGCAGCCGACATCCAGCTTCCCTACAAGACCGATTTCTGGAACTAAACAAATCCATACAAATATTTATATTGTTTATCTTATTAAATTCATGTATAATGAATGTTAAGAAAAATACGTTTGTATTTTAAAAAGTACATGAAAAAAGGAGTGTTTTCCATGGTAAATTTATTAGCAGGACCAAAAGGCAGCGGTAAGACACAGCAGATGATCGAGCTGGCTAATCAGCAGGCAAAGGAGTGCAGCGGAAACGTTGTGTTCATCAAAAACAGCCACCGCGATACAAGCAGCGTGACCTTCGACATCCGGGTCGTATGCATGGATGACTACGAGGCGATCACCAACATTGACGAGTACATAGGCTTCCTCTACGGCATGTACAGCGCCAACCACGATGTGGAGTGCGTGTTCATCGACGGCATCCTGAAGCGCGACCACATCAAATCCTCCGACATGCCAAAGTTTGTGGAGCGCCTGAAGAAGATCTCCGCAGAGTGCGAGATCGACTTCTATGTGAGCATCAGCGCAAGCAAGGAAGATCTGACCGACATTGATCTGACGGACTGCAAGGTGTTAAACTAAAAAGCTGGGAAAATAAAAGAGTTCCTCCATCCGAATGAGGAACTCTTTTTTTCATGCCCAAAGATCCGGGCTCTTACGCTATGCTGTTATACTGCTGGGCAATATTGAGGGCGTGATCGCCGATCCTCTCGAAATCCGTCAGGATCTCCGAGTAGATGATGCCCGTATCCGCCTGGCAGGTTCCCTTCTCCATCCGGGCCACCTGTCTGTTCCGGTAATCGTCCCGCATGTCGTCGATCTTCTGCTCGTTGCGGGCCGTTCTCTCCAGGATCTTCTCCTTCTGTCCCTTTGTGAAGTCCTCGATCTCGTCCACTGTCTTCAGACACACATCCCGCATCATCTTCAGCTCCGCCAGGGCGTCTTCTGAGAACTGCTGTCCCCACTTCTTCAGGTTCACGGCGTAGCCTGCCAGATTCATGGCATGGTCGCCGATCCGCTCCAGGTTGCCGACCACCGTGTAGTAGCCGCTGATGTTCTTCAGATCCCGGCTGGCCGACTCGGAGGACATGACATGGACAATGTACCGGGAGATCTCCACGTTGAGGTAATCGATGTAGTCCTCCCGCTCTGTGATCTCCTCGTTCTTGCTCACGTCATTCCGGATCAGGGACTCGAAGCTGTCCTCGATGTTCCGGCGCACCATGCCGGTCATCCGGCCCACTTCCTGCTCCACCTGGGCCTGCATGATAGCTGCCTGTCCAACCTGGTAGCTCGTCTCAAAAGGCGTGATGTACTTGAGGCGCTTGATCCCATCCTTCTCGCTTTCGCTCTCCGGCAGGATCTTCTCCGCAAGACTTGCCATGTAGGTGCCGAAGGGCAGGAGCAGAAGTGTTGTGACAACGTTAAACGTTGTATGTACATTGGCGATCTGGGCCGCCGCATTTCCAGGAGCCGTTCCGGCCATAAAATCTGTAAAGGGCGTCAGGATGCAGATGATCGTAAACAAAACCGATCCGATAATATTAAACATCAGATGGATGATGGTCGTGCGCTTGGCAGCCGGCTTCGTGCCGATGGAGGCAAGGACCGCTGTGATACAGGTACCGATGTTCTGTCCGAACAGGATGTACACCGCGCTGGACAGGGGTACGAGTCCTGCGCTCGCCAGCGCCTGCAGGATGCCGACAGAGGCGGAGGAGGACTGGATGATGGCTGTGAACACCGCGCCCATGGCGATGCCTGCCAGCGGGTTGGAGAATGTGGTCATGAAGTTGATGAACACCTCAGAGCTCTGAAGGGGCACCATGGCGTTGCCCATCATGTCCATACCGATGAAGAGCACGCCGAATCCGGCGATCACCTCGCTGATATGCCTGACATTCTCCTTTTTCACAAACATGATGCAGGCCACGCCCACGAAGGCGAAGAACGGAGCCAGGGCTCCCACATCCAGGGCGATGAGCTGTCCGGTGATGGTGGTACCGATGTTGGCGCCCATGATCACCCAGACGGCCTGCCGCAGCGTCATGAGGCCGGAGTTAACGAAGCCGACTACCATGACGGTCGTGGCGGAGGAGGACTGGATCACGGCTGTGATGATGGCGCCGGCCAGCACGCCTTTGATGCGGTTCGACGTCAGCCTCTCCAGGATCGTCTTCATCTTATTGCCGGCCGCCGTCTCCAGGCCGGTACTCATCATCTGCATACCGTACAGGAACAGGGCCAGGCCTCCAAGTAACTGTAAAATTTCTGTTATACCCATTTCTCTTTCCATCCTTTGTTTTTTAGGTTTTTATACAGAGCCCTGTCCTTTTCAGACCAGTGCCTCATAGAGGAACACCATCAGGGGCATCGTAACAATACAGAAGATCACGGACATGATGTTGATCACGCTGGCATAGCGGGCGTCTTTGCCGTGGATCTGGGACAACTGGGTCACCATCACCGCCACCGGCGCGCAGGCTGCCAGAAGGACGATCATGAGAATGTACTCCGCGTCCGGATGCAGCCGGCCAAGGCCGCTGAACACATACAGGAAGATCAGGATCACCGGGAAGAACACAAGCCGCAGAAAGCAGATCAGGTAAGGCCGCTTCTGCCGGAACACCCACGCGAGGTCCACGTTCCCGATGAGCATGCCGACCACCAGCATGCTGGCCGGCCCGATCATGTCCCCGAAGCCGGTGACACACTCGCTGACAATGTAGGGAAGCCGGATCTTTGTCACAAACAGGATAAAGCCGGTCCCGATCGCCAGGATATTCGGATTGAGCAGGATCTTCCGGATGTCTGTCTTCTGGTCCCCGCAGATCACCGACTGGCAGTGGGTCCACAGAAGGGTGGTCTGGATCATCACGTAGGCCGTCGTGTAGAAGACCCACTCCTCCCCCAGCACCGCCGCCACAAGGGGCACGATGAGATTGCCCGCGTTGCTGTACTCCACAGACGCCTTCTCGATGCTGTTAAAGTGCAGCGGCCCGGCCAGCAGCCGTCCGCCCGCAATCAGCACGACGTGGGAGAGGATGCAGGCGCCGCACGCGAGGGCGAACCCGGCCAGCTTATCCGCGGTGAACTCGATCTGAAAGGCGTTGACGATCACGCAGGGGGAACAGATGTAGACCACCATGTTTGAGATGATCCGGCTGTCCTCCTCTTTGAATTTTCCGGATTTCACTGCCAGATACCCGACCAGGGCCATCAGGAAGAGGGCCACGATCTGCTCTGCCAGCAGGATACTCAGTTCCATATTCTACTCACTCATTCCTCGTCTGTCCGCTGCCGCCTCACTCCACAGCAGTCACTGTGTTGGCGGGCTCGCCCGCCTCATACGTAAAGGTGACGGTGTCGCCCGTCTCATAGCGGATGATCTCCAGGCAGTCCGCCACCGGCACATCGAAGATCTCCTCCGAGCCTTCCAGCAGGACATAGTAGTGGGAGTTGCCGTCCACCACCGCCTCGGCGATCCTTGCGATCACTCCGGAGACCGTCTGCTTCTCCACCGGCTCCGCCTCCTCCTCGGCGCGGATGCCGTTGCTCACGAGGAGTTCCCGGTAGCTCTCCTGGCACTGGCTGACCGTATCCCCGATCGCCACCACCTGGTATTTCTGCACATTGACCATGGCATACTTTTTCACAAGCCCCGCGTCGTCCTTGAGGGCGATGAAGTAGGTCGGCTCATCTGCGATGTTGAGAAGGAGGGGGAAGGTTGCCTGGTACTTTAAGTTCTGCACCTGTCCCTCTGCGGAGGCCATGGCCGCCGACTCGGTGGCCCCCTCCACCTCGTAGTATCTTGTCTCCATGGTGCGCTGGTTGGACAGGACGAATCCCACGTTGGACTGATCCCCGTTGACGGACGTGACGCCGGTGTACATCCACACGTCGTCGTCCATGGCAAGGTAATTGTACCCTTCCGTCGTCTGCAGGCAGTCCTTCTGCCCCAGCACACTGTTCAGGAACCCGTGCTTGAGGGTCCCGTAGTAGTCAAAGAGCTGCACCAGCAGGTCTGCCGAGTAGGCCCGGTCGATCCACTGGGGCGCGTCCTCTATGTCATAGGTCTCTGTCTCGCCGGTCACCGCATTGCACAGCACCACTTTCCCCACTGTCTCGCCGCCGAAGAGGCCGATGTTGAACTGTTTGACCGGCGCGATCCAGTAGGGCACGCCGTCGTCGTCGATCTCAAAACTCAGCTCCCCGTAGATATAGGTGGGGTGGGCAAACCGCAGGTGGCGGTAGATGTTCCGGTTGAAATACTCGCTCGTGGAGTATTTGATCCCCTCCTCCAGCTTGACCAGCTCTGTGTTCTGGCTGGCCATGTCGATGAGGATGTAGGCCGGGATGCCCTCGGACTGGTTCGTCAGCCACTTGATGGGGCTGGCGTATTTCAGGGGCGTCACCCGCACCGGGCGGTCCTGGTAGTTGATCTGGCTGTAAATGTCATCCGCCTCGAACTGGGAGACCATATCCACCATGCTCCCCATCTTCCGGTCCCCCAAAATAGCCGCGGAATCCTTGTCAAGGAGCGGGATCCTGTCAAAGGACAGCTCCTCGATGTCCTCGGTAAAATTCCCTTCCTCCACCGTCATGAGGCTCTGGTATTTTTTTGCGTTGATGATAGGGGATGACAGTAAGGTGCCGACAAGATAGACGACTCCCACGCCCAGGATCAGCCCTGCAAAGACCTTCATGGGCCGGGAGCTCCTGATCTCACCCCTGCCGAGCCGCTTCCTTGCCGCATAGACAACGGCCAGGATCACAAGCAGGGCGAGGATGAAAAACCAGACGTCTGAAGAATGGATATTGATGGCCGGCAGCGCGACATAGTAATAGATGCCTGCCGCCAGCACAAGCGCAATACCCAGAAATAACTTTCTGCTCTTTTTCATAATTCCTCCTTTTTGAGGGAGTTAGAATTTCTTTCTCCACATATATGAGAATAACATCAAAAAGGGAAAGATTTCAAGCCTTCCGGCCAACATATCAATACAAAATACAAGTTTTGAGAACATGGAGTAATCCGCAAAGCTGCCGATCGGACCTGTCATGCCAAGTCCCGGCCCCACGTTGCCGATGGTCGTGATCACAGAGCCAACCGTCGTCTCAAAGTCGAAATTATCTGCAGATACAAGGATCACGGACACGATCGCCAGGAAGGTGTAGGCAAGCAGGTAGATGTACACGTTGTGGATCGTATCCTCGCCCAGCTTCTTTCCGCTTAAGCGCACCACGTTCACAGACTTCGGGTGGGCCATGTGCTTGACCTCCTTCCAGATGCTCTTGAGGGCGATCTGGAGACGGGACACCTTGATGCCGCCGCCGGTAGAGGAGGCGCAGGCGCCCACGATCATCAGGGCTACCAGGATGCACTTGGACAGCACCGGCCACACGTTGTAGTCCGCCGTGGCATAACCTGTAGTCGTAATGATGGAGCCCACCTGGAAGGCCGCGTAGCGGAACGCCTCCAGCACGGAGTCATAGGAACTGCTGAGATTGACGGTGATGGCTGCGATGGCCGCTGCGATGATGCCAAGGTACCCCCACAGCTCCTCGTTTTTCAGAGCCGTCTTAAACTGGCGGATCGCCAGGAAATAGTACAGGTTGAAGTTGATGCCGAACAGGATCATGAAGACTGTGATCACGCCGTCCTGGTAGGCGCTGTCAAAATACCCCACGCTGTCCGCATAGTTGGAGAAGCCTCCCGTTCCCGCTGTGCCGAAGGCGTGCACAAGGGAGTCAAACAGGTTCATGCCGCCCGCCATCATGAGAACGACCTGCACCATGGTCAGGATGAAATACATGGCGTACAGGATCCGGGCCGTATCCCGCGCCTTGGGTACCAGCTTGTCCTTCTCAGGCCCCGGCACCTCGGCGCGCATCAGATGGATGGCGTTCTGCTTGTTTAAGTTTGTCAGCACCATCACGAACACGAGCACGCCCATGCCGCCCACCCAGTGGGTGAAGCTGCGCCAGAAGAGCATGCACTGGGGAAGGGCCTCCACATCTTTCAGGATCGTGGATCCGGTCGTCGTGAACCCGGACACGGTCTCAAAGAAGGCGTCCACATAGTTCGGTATGGACCCGGACAGGAAGAAGGGCATGGCTCCGAACAGGGACCAGAGGATCCAGGCGGAAGAGACGATGAACAGGCCGTCCTTTCCGTAGAGTTTTGTATCTTCCGGCTTTGTTCCGAGCGCGACAAGAAAAAACACAGCCAGCACCGCTGCTGTCACAACGAACCAGACCGCGCTCTCCTCCCCGTACAGGAAACCGACAAATGCCGGGAGCAGAAGCAGAAGCGCCTCTACCCCCATCATTTTCCCTATTATATGTATGATCATTTTCTTATTCATCTTGCGTCTACCTCTGTCTGACGAGGATCTCCCGGAGATCTTCCGTCCCCCTCTTTGTTGTCACAACGACCACGCTGTCTCCCACCTGCATGTAGTCCTCGCCGCTCGGGATGATGATCTTCCCCTTGCGGCCGATACAGGCGATCAGGTACTCCGGCTTTGTCTCCAGATCTTTCAGCGGGACGCCGGTGTACTCGCACTCCTCGCGTATGATGAATTCCAGGGCCTCGACCCGCTCGCCCACCAGCCGGTAGAGCGTCTCCACGTTGGCGCTCTTGAGCGATTTTTTCCTGGCCCGCACATAGCTTAAGATGGCGTCTGCCGTCACGCCCTTGGCGGACACGATGCTGTCGATGCCCATGCCCTCCACCATCTGGGCGCGGGAGTCCTCGTTGACTTTGACGATGATCTTGGGCACGTTCTTCGTCTTCGCGAACAGGCCAAGGATGATATTCTCCTCGTCCATGCCGGTGAGGGCGACCATGGCGTCCGCGTCCTCGATGCCCTCCTCCAGCAGAAGGGCGTGGTCCGTGGCGTCGCCGTGGATCACCGTCGTCTCCGGGAGCAGCTCTGTCAACTGCTCGCAGCGGGCGTAGTCCTTCTCAATGATCTTGATGTGCATTCTCGCATGCTGCAGCTGGCTGGCCAGATAGAAGCTGACGGAGCCCCCGCCGCAGATCATGACATTTTTCACTTTGTCCACCCGTCTGCCAAGCGCCGCGAAAAATTTCTCCAGCGTCTTGTGGGTGGAGGCGATGTAGATGCGGTCGCCCTCCTCCAGCACGGTGTGCCCGTCCGGGATAAAGACGTCTTTGCCTCTCTTGACCGCGCAGACAAGGATGCGGACCTGGAACCTCTGGTAGATCTCCGCCAGGGACAGGTCTTTCAGCTTGCTGTCGGAGCGGATCGGGAACTCCACCAGCTCCACTCTCCCCTTCACGAACGTCTCCACCTTGCTCGTGTCCGGAAACAGGAGCACTCTTGCGATCTCATGGGCGACAGCCAGCTCCGGGTTGACCGCCATGCTCAGGTGCAGGTCCTCCTTGAGAAGGCCCATCTGCCGGTAGTAGATGGGGTTTCTCACTCTGGCGATCGTATGTCTCGCCCCCAGCCTCTTGGCCAGCAGGCAGCTCATCATGTTCAGTTCGTCCGTGGACGCGCAGGCGATGACCAGGTCCGCGTGGGGCACGTCCGCCTCCTTCTGCACCTCTGCGTCCGCCCCGTTTCCGGTGATGCAGAAGATATCCATCTGGTTCAGCGCCTCTTTTAATTTTCCGGCATTCTGGTCGATCAATACGATATCATAATCCTCTTCAGACAACTGGGCAGCCAGTTTCCGCCCGACTTTTCCGTCTCCGATGATAACTATTTTCACCTTTTTTCCCTCTTTTTCACAATTCTCTTTTGCAGTATCCTCCCCTGCGGCGGCGCCTTTTCAGGCGTAAAAAAACAGCCGCAGTATACGGCAACTGGATTATAGCACTTCTATATCTAATCTGCAATAGGATTGCACGCAGAAAAGGGGCGGCACACATCACAAAAAAATGTGTGCCGCCGCCCGGGTTTTTGTGCTATTTTATTCCTCCGCAGACCTCTTGGCAATCTCCGCCTCCTGCACGTCGTGAGGCGCCTGCTCGTAGCGGGCAAAGGTGTACTCGTATGTGCCTCTGCCGCCTGTCATGGACCGCAGGGTGGTGCAGTAGCCGAACATGCCCGTCATAGGCACGTCCGCCTCGATCACCTGGCGTCCTCCGCTCACCGGCGTCATGCCGAGCACGCGGCCTCTGCGCTTGTTGAGGTCTCCCATGACGTCGCCGGTGTAGTCGTCCGGCACGGTGACTTTCACGGAAGCAATGGGTTCCAGAAGGATCGGGTCCGCCTCCATGAAGCCCTTCTTGAAGGCCTGGCTCGTCGCGGTCTTGAATGCCATCTCAGAGGAGTCCACCGGATGGTAGGATCCGTCGTAGAGGACCGCCTTCACGCCCACCACCGGATAGCCGGCCAGAGGGCCCTTCTGCACGGATTCCTGAAGCCCCTTCTCCACAGCCGGGAAGTAGTTCTTCGGAACTGCTCCGCCTACCACCTCTTCTTCAAAGATGTAGGGCGTGTCCAGATCTCCGGAGGGCTCAAAGCGCATCTTGACATGGCCGTACTGTCCGTGGCCGCCTGTCTGCTTCTTGTATTTGGAATCCACGTCGGATTTCTTGCGGATCGTCTCGCGGAAGGCAACCTTCGGCGTCTCCAGCAGAATCTCGCATTTGTATCTCGCCAGGAGCTTGCTGGCCGCGATCTCCAGGTGCTGATCTCCCATGCCGTAGAGGAGGCTCTGCCGGTTCTCCCCGTCGTTGACGGCCTTCAGGGTCACATCCTCGGCCATCATCCGCTGGAGCGCCTGGGACACCTTGTCCTCATCGCCTTTGTTTTTCACGACATACTTCATATATGTATAGGGTTTGGAGTAATCCGTCTTGCTGTAGACAACCTGGGTCGTCTTGGAGGAGAGCGTATCTCCTGTCTGGGTGTTCGGCAGTTTGGCGATGGCGCCGATATCGCCGGCGAACATCTCGCTTACCTCCTCCGGCTTGTTGCCGGACATGGTGTAGATCTTGCCCAGCTTCACCTCGGTGTCGGAGGCGGTGTTGTAGAGCGTGTCGTCGCCTTTGAGAACGCCGGAGCACACCTTGATAAAGGAATATTTTCCGATGAACGGATCCACCATAGTCTTGAACACATAGGCGCTCTTGGCTGCGGAGAAGTTGTAGTCCGCCTCGAAGATCTCGTTGGTCGTCCGGTTCAGGCCCGCGCACTTTCTGCAGTCCGGGCTGGGGAAGAAGCGGACAATGTCAGAGAGCAGGTTGGCAACGCCCTGGGCCTGGATGTTGGATCCCATGGCAACCGGAACAATGTCGCCGTCCATCACTTCCGTCCTCATGGCTGCGCGGATCTCCTCAACAGAGAACTCCTCGCCGGCAAAATACCGCTCCATAAACTCCTCGCTCGTCTCGGCCACTGCCTCCAGAAGCTTCTCCCGGTAGATCTCCAGGTTGGGCCTGCAGTAATCCGGGATCTCGCACTCTTCCCTCTGGCCGATGCCGGTGTAGCGGCGTCCCGCGTTCTTGATGACATTGACATAGCCGACCAGTTTCTCATTCTCGCGGATCGGCTGGAAATGGGGCGCGATCACCTTGCCGTAGCGGTCCGTGAGCTGCTGCACGACCTGGCGGAAGCTTGCGTCGTCCACATCCATCTCCGTCACATAGACCATGCGGGGCAGGTTGTACTTGTCGCACAGCTCCCACGCCTTCTCTGTCCCGACTTCCACGCCGGCCTTGCCAGACACAACGATGACCGCTGCGTCAGCCGCGCTGACCGCCTCTTCCACCTCGCCGACGAAGTCGAAGTAGCCCGGCGTATCCAGCACATTGATCTTCGCCTTCTCCCACTCGATGGGCACCAGCGTTGTGCTGATGGAAAACTTACGCTTCTGCTCCTCTTTATCAAAATCGCTGATGGTATTGCCATCCGTCACTTTTCCCATGCGGCTGATGGCGCCGGATACGTAAGCCATAGCCTCCACAAGGCTTGTCTTACCGCATCCGCCATGTCCTAAAAGGACCACGTTTCTGATTTCGTCCGTTCTGTAAACCTTCATATAGCTGCCTCCTTGCTTTTCGAAAAATCTCATGGGTATATTGTACTAAAATTTTTCTGATATTACAACTCTTTCATGCATGTTTTACAAAAATTTCGACATTTTGACATCCGGCCCTGTTCGTAGTAAAATGCATAGCAAGCGACTGCTTTTCCGGCAGAAATACAGCGAACGGAGAGGAACGAAAAGACATGAAGCAAACGAAGATCGGTTTTGTCGGGCTGGGGCTCATCGGCGGCTCCATCGCCAGGGCCATACGGCAGTATTATCCGGACTACACCATCACCGCATTTGACAAGAACAA
Organism: Mordavella massiliensis; assembly: GCF_016901695.1. Lineage (GTDB taxonomy): Bacteria > Bacillota > Clostridia > Lachnospirales > Lachnospiraceae > Claveliimonas > Claveliimonas massiliensis_A. The sequence goes on from NZ_JACJKS010000026.1 coordinate 15,859, forward strand.
GGAGACGCTGGCCCTCGCCACCCAGGAATCTGTCATCGACGTGGCGGCCGCCCACATCGACGACAGTTTCCGCGGCTGCAGCTGCATCTTCCTGTGCGCGCCGGTTTCTTATAATAATGCGTATCTGAAGCAGATCTCCCGGTACCTGGAGGAGGACACCGTGCTGACGGACGTGGGCAGCGTCAAGACAAGCATCCACCGGGAGGTGGAACGGCTGGGACTTGGACGGCATTTCATCGGCGGGCATCCCATGGCCGGTTCGGAGAAGAGCGGGTACGCCAACTCCAAGGCCATGCTCATCGAGAACGCCTACTACATCCTCACCCCCTCGCCGGAGGTACCGGAGGAGAAAGTACGCGCTTTCTCCAGCTTTGTCGAGGCGCTCCACGCCCTGCCCGTTGTGCTGGATTACCGGCAGCACGACCAGATTACCGGCACCATCAGCCATCTGCCCCACATTATCGCAGCCAGCCTCGTATGCCTGGTGCGGGACACGGACACAAAGGACGAGCTGATGAAGCACCTGGCGGCCGGCGGCTTTAAGGACATCACCCGCATCGCCTCCTCCTCCCCCACCATGTGGCAGCACATCTGCCTGAACAACCGGGAAAATATTTCCTGTATCCTGCAGCGGTACATCGCCATGCTGCAGCAGGCGAAGGAGGAGATAGACCAGGGCGACGCCCAGGCTTTGTACCAGCTCTTCGACAGCTCCCGCAGCTACCGCAACTCCATTCCCGGCGGGTCCTCAGGGCCCATCAAGAAGGTGTTTGCCGTATACTGCGACATTATCGACGAGGCGGGCGGGATCGCTACCATCGCCACCATCCTGGCATCCAACAATATCAATATCAAGAATATCGGCATCGTGCACAATCGCGAATTTGAAGAAGGCGTTCTTCGGATTGAATTTTACGACGACGCCTCTGCAAAAAAAGCGGCGCAGCTTCTGCAGAAATACCGGTATATCGTCTATGAACGGCAGTAATGCAATTCCGGACGTAACGTAATTCCGGACGTAACACTTTTTAAAAGTGTTACGTCCGGAATTGCTTGTACTGGTGCGCAATTGTGTTAATTTTCGGAATTGTCACTTTTGCCTCCGGCAAGGCTTGCCTTTAGCCCCCGCAGAATATACAATAAATGTATCACTACAAATGAGGGAGATTCGTTATGTCGGAATTCAAACAACACAAAAAACTTGCACAACAGCGCAGGATGCATTTCTTCGGTTCTGTCTTTGCCCTGATCTTTGGCGGCATTGTAACAGCCGGTCTGTGCTCTGCCTTTTTCCCGTCCGGCCCGGGCGGTACTGGAGCGGGGCAGCAGGAAGAAGGCGGTGCAGTTCCTGCCGCAGCGCAGGCCAAGGCACACGAACCGTCTGAAGCTGTCTGGACAGCGGCCGGGGACGTGGTCTTTCATCTGCCGTTCCTGGAATCGGGCGTGTATCTGAACGCGGATACCGGCAGCTATGATTACAACGCCATCTTCGACCACTGCCGCACTCTCTTTGAAGCGGCGGACTTCTCCACCGTCACGATCGAGACGTCCCTGGCCGGCGAGGAGGCGGGCTACAGCGGCTATCCCATGTTCAAAGCGCCGGACGCGCTGGCGGACGCCCTCGCGGGCAGCGGATTTGACATGATCAACCTTGCCAGCAACCACGTCTACGACGGACTGGATGCGGGACTTTTGCGGACCATGGATGTGCTTGGGGAGAAAAATCTGCTGTTCATGGGGACCCGCACGGATGAAGAGCAGAAGAAATATAATATTGTGGAGGTAAACGGCATCAAAGTCGGCGTCCTCAGCTACGTCTATGAGACCACGGAGGAGGGCGCCTCCAAGTCCATCAACAGCATCCCTCTCTCCGACGAGGCTGCCCCCCTTGTGAATTCCTTCGACCCCAATCACCCGGAAGCCTTTTACGAGGAAGCAGCATCTTCCCTGGCGGCCATGAAGGAGGAAGGCGTCCAGTACACCATCGCCTACATGCACTGGGGGATTGAGTATCAGACGACGCCGTCAAAGCAGCAGACCGAGATGGCGCAAAAGCTCTGCGACATGGGCGTTGACACCCTCATCGGCAGCCATCCCCACGTGATCCAGCCTGTGGATCTTCTGACTTCCTCAGACGGGAAGCATCAGATGGTCTGCGCCTACGCCATCGGCAACTTCCTCTCCAACCAGAGAGCCGAATATATGCAGGCGGAAATGCCCACCGGCGAGACCGAGGACAGTTTCCTTTTGACTCTTTCCCTCTCCAGCGATGAAAAGGGAAAGGTAACCCTGACGGACATCACCTTCACGCCCATGTGGACGTACCGCTATGAGGACAGCGCCGGAGCCGCTTTCGCTGTCCTGCCGTTAAACGACACCGCCACCCTGGAACAGACTACCGGACTTTCCGGCATCAAGGACGCGGCCGACGCATCTGCCGCCCGCACCCAGGCCATCATCGGCGGGGGCGTGGAGAAGGTAAAAGCCGCCCTGCCGCTGAAATCGGCCATCTGAAAATACCAGATCAAAAAAAGCCATACGATGTTCCAGCAAAACACCGCATGGCTTTTTTCGTTCTTTTGCAGGCGACAGTCACGGCGGCTGCCGCACAGAAAAGACTGCAGGAAACATCTCAGCAGAACGCCGCATAATCCATATACTCTCCCACAGCCTCCTCCAATGGTCTGGCCTCCGTTTGAAGAACTGGCGCTTTTATATCCCGGATTTCCAAAAACTGTCTTATTCCTCCAATGTCGTCACGCAGGACTTCAAGATAAGTAAATGGAACATCCTGATAATATCTGTTTCCGAATAAATCCCTGTATTCTATTCTCAAAAGGCAAAAAAGATTGATATCCGTGTCATGATCAAAAATCCATACCAGCTTCTCACTGCCCGTCAAACGTCTTTTCACATGATGGAACGCATAACTGTGGCAGCCAACTGATTTCCCGTTTACCGCCAATCCCGCAACGCTGAGATCAAACGCGCATTTCTGATTCTCTGACCTTATCACTATTTTGCTGCACATCTTATGCTCCAGGCAGGAAAATCCTGTTGTGATCAGCTCTCTGTCCGGCGTCACAGTCAAAATAAGATCAAAATCCGTGTCCGGCTTGTATTCCGTCACCTCGAAATCCAGAAGAGGCATATATTCAAGCCGCTTTGTTTCTAAATCCGCATCCTTCTGCGCGCAAATCGTAACAACAACACCTGCAAGTGTAAAAGAACCGCCAATCACAGTGCCAATAAAACCGATCCACATTTCTCTGCTCCCCGGCACATGGATCTTCATATATTCAAAGAGGCACACTACAAGAAACATGATAAAAACAATGACAATCGGAGCTGTCAGGCAATACAAAATCTCCTTCTTATATTTTCTCATCTGTTTTCCCTTTCTCTTTTTACAAGATATGCATGTCCCTCTTCCGCTCCGCAACGGATTTATCTTCCGTCCCTCTGCCCGGCCTTTCCATTCGGCAGAGATATCAGATCTGTTCCCGGATCCACTCCCGGATAAGCCCGACGTCCGTCTCTGCTATCCGGGCGATCTCCTCTGCCGGCATCCCGGACCGGGCCAGATTGACCACTATACTGCGTTTGCCCTCCGTCTGGCCATCTGTGAAGCCCTGGGCGTGGCCCTCCGCGAGCCCCTGGGCAAGCCCCTTCTCATAGGATTGCTCCCGCTCCTGCCTCATATGTCTCTCCTGATCATATTCATAGATACTCATCTTCCTCGCCTCCGCACGGTTCTTCTCCAGAAACTCCG
>NZ_JACJKS010000027.1 GCF_016901695.1 Mordavella massiliensis
AGGAAAGCGTGCTGGGAAGCCGTCCGGAACTGAAAGAAGAACTGCCGGGCCTGCTGTCCATTTACGACATCAGCGTTAGAAAAGACGGTAAAGCTCTGGAAATCAAGGACAACCCCATGACGGTCAAAATCCCGATGAACGACCACCTGAAGGGCTACAAATACTATCAGGCGGTATATCTGGGTGACCCGCTGGAACGCTTTGATGCAGTGGTGGAAGGAGACTTCCTGGTATTTGAGACTACCCATCTGAGCCAGTATGCTATCCTTGGTTCCAACACACCGTTTGAAACCAGCGAAAAGCCCACCGACCCCACTACTCCTACAGACCCTACAGACCCGACTGACCCAGCCAAGCCCGAACAGCCTGGCAAGCCTTCTGAGAAAACAGAAAGCCCCCAGACCGGCGATAACAGCAATATGTTCCTGTGGGTCGCTCTGCTGTTTGCCAGCGGTGGTGTTCTGACCGTGTTGGGTGTTACAGACAAGAGAAAAAAGAAAGGGATCGCTAAATAACATTGACAAACCCGAAATAGCATTATGATAAGCGGGCAGTGACCGAAAGACTGTCACTGCCCGTTTTCAAAAAACTCGATGTGAATATATGCTGGAAGTGAACATTTCTCGCTTTCGCAAAAAGCAGTCACGCAAACTGATTGAAAATTGAAAGGTTAAAGATAAAGGTCGGTGACGGTAAATATGTCTCCTGAAAAAAGAATAGACAACCGGAGTCACTCTCCAGCATGATTTTAAGACGCTCAGCAAGAAATTACTTGCTGAGCGTTTTTCTTTACTCTCTCGACAAAATGCCGTTCCTTTCAGCGCGAAAACAGGCAGTTCGCCAAAAAATTTACTTAAAGGCATTAGAAATCCGAAAATGCCGTCGTTCTTATTTTATAGAAAACCATCTTGAACAGGAGGTGAACCCGATGTACCTTGCGTCGTTGCTTGAAAACATAAAATATGGGATTTTGCCGTAAGAAACGGCGTTTCCGCCGTCCTTCGGTGACAAGGTAGGAAATGAGAAATAACACAGGAAAGATACAGGTGTTGAAATAGCAAAGACTGTCTTTGCGCAGACACACAGACACCTATATTTTTTTGACCTTCCCGGTCGACAGAATTCAAAACAATATCCGAGAAGCGCCAATAAAAGCACCGAAAAAACGGGAATTTTACTTGGCTTGACTTTTTGCGGCCTTTACGCCTTAAAACAGCGGCAATCCGGCAGCTCTGTCGGCTGCCGCAGCCCTCCGTATCAATCGTTTTTGAAACCAACCAAAAACGATTGAACGGAGGCACATAACCTTGAAAAAACAACCCAAAGCGGTTTATATCATAGAAAACGGCGGGTACACGGAATTGACCTATGAGGAATTCTGTCGCCGTGAGCAAATCTGCCCGTTATATGCGGACAAGCTGTTCCTGCCTCTCTACGGCAGGCTTATGGAGGTATCCAAAGAGGATTACGCAGAATTCTACCGAGCAAAGCGTCGACAGAAATATCTGGACGAACGCTCTGCGGACAACGGCGACTTCTCTTACGATATGCTGACCACCGATGAATTCAGCGGCGAGGACATCCTCATCGCCGAGCAGCCGGATGTATGCGACGCCGTAGTGGAAAGCATTATGACGGACAAGCTCAGGAAAGCCATCCTCAAGCTGACCGATTAGGAACAGCTCCTCATCTACCGCCATTATTACGCCGATATTTCAGGCACCGACCTTGCCGAAATTTACGGCGTATCACAACAGGCAATCAGCAAGCGGATCGCAAAAATCAGAGCAAAGCTCAAAAATCTTTTAGAAAATTAAAAAACTTGGTTGTAGCCCCCTCAACTTTTCGGCATGGAAAGTGAGGGGGCTTTCTCTATAGCCTCCGCCCGTTCTTTGAAAACCGAATAGTACAGCGCATCCTTTACCTTCCTTCTGCCGTCGGCGAAGCCGATAAGCCACACGACCTTTTGAGTCGGACGGTGCGGCGCATCCGCACCGAAGGCCATGAAAAGCAGAAGCAATAATGATACTTGCGTCCAGTCACAGGCCGAGCGTTGAAGCGGTATGAACAAAATGCCGTGAGCCGTCGCAGCCAATGAGGGCGCCTCGCAGAGATCCTGGGAGTGGTGGGATTCCAATGAGGTCAAATGCATGACCGGAGGATGTGTTCCCTTGTTCGGGGCGTCGTGGACAAATACGGACAGAACCAAGAACGATTGATACAAAACACAAGGCGGTCGTTTGCCCAAAAGCACTCGGCCGCCTTTTACTTAAACGGAGGCTAACTATGAAAGAGATTAAACGAGGCGAAATCTATTCCGCCGACTTCGGCGTAGGCTTCGGCAGTGAGCAAGGCGGCGTTCGTCCGGTTTTGATTTTGCAGAATAATACTGGCAACAAGCACAGCCCCACCACCATCGTGGCGGCGATCACAGGCAGAAAGACAAAAGCGGCTCTGCCCACCCATGTAGCGATAATAACAAGCGGTCTCAAGACCGAATCCACCGTCCTGCTCGAACAGATCCGAACGATAGACAAAGCGAGGCTCGGCGAGTATATCGGCAGGCTCGACAGCAAGACCCTCGCCACCGTTGACCGTGCCATTGTAGTGAGCCTCGGTATTAAATATTTGGAGGGGCTGCTCAATGGATAAAAGAACCGACATCAACACTGCATCATTCGCTTACAGCGTGAGCCTTTTACGAATAAGAATCAGCGGCTACCCGCCAGGAGCAGGAACAAAAAGACAGTCTATACATACCGCAGTCCTCCATGGGATTGCGGTATTTTTTTGTTCGACATTTTTTACCACTTTTCATCATTACTTTATTTCGTATGACGATTTTTGTCATGCGTGTGCATCTGCTTTCATGCAGGTGCTTTTTTTTATTTGTCGGAAAATGTCGTGTTGTAATATACACCAGTTTGATTGAGCCTTCCTGCAGAAGCCCTCCATTCTTCTGAATTTTCTTAAAAGTTCAGAAGAATGGAGGCAGACAGCTTGAAAGCTGATAACAAGAAAATATGGATTCGTGGTCAATTTGTAGAAGTCACGAATGAAGGATTTAGCTTCGTAAAAAGGAATATGAAAACAGCGTGGAAAAAGACAGCTAACTCAAGGATTGAATTGCCGGACTATTGTGAGAGAAGTGTTTTTGAAAGTATTGTCAATGCCCTTATTCATCGAGATTACCTGATCAATGGAAGTGAAGTTCATATAGATATATTTGAAGATTGATTTGAGAAACAATTTATATACTAGGTTTTAAACTCTTCATTTCCCAATTAATCTCGTCAAAATATTGAAAATGACGAGATTAAAATTGATTATGACGATGTTATATGATAAGATGAAACTAAGTTAAGTTTGAGATTTTGTAAGGAGATTTCATGAGAACTTTTGATTATAAGAAAAGATATGAACGTTTATTACAACCGGACATCGTTGCTTTAGTGGCGCAGATTCATGAGTATAAAGGGGAGCAGACGCTGTTTGTGGAGGCAAAAGCAGATACGCTTACCCAGCTGCTGGAAGTTGCAAAAATTCAGAGTACGGAGGCATCCAATAAAATCGAAGGAATCTATACTTCGGATGATCGTTTGAAAAAAATCGTTCGTGATAAGACGATGCCGAAAACAAGAAGTGAGAAAGAAATTGCGGGTTATCGAGATGTGTTAAATACGATACATCAAAATTATGATTATATACCCGTAAAATCATCCATCTTCCTTCAACTGCATCGGGATTTGTATAAATTCGCAGGAAATGCGGGCGGCAGTTTTAAGTCATCCGATAATGTGATTGCACAGGAGGATGAACAGGGAAATAAATCGATACGATTTCAGCCGGTTCCGGCATGGGAAACGCCGGCATATATCGACGCAATCTGTGATGCCTTTCAGGATGCCTGCAAGGATTCCCAGTGTGATCCATTGATTCTGATCCCTATGTTTATATTGGATTTCTTGTGTATTCATCCGTTTAATGATGGAAATGGACGTATGAGTCGTTTGCTGACGCTGCTTTTGTTATACCGGGCAGGATATATTGTAGGAATGTATATCAGTATTGAAAAGCTGATTGAACAGACAAAAGAAACTTATTATGAAACTCTGCAGGAGAGTTCTTATAACTGGCATGAAGAGGAAAATAATGATGCACCATTTGTCCGGTATATGCTGGGAGTCATTGTTGCAGCTTACCGTGATTTTTCATCCAGAGTACAGCTGCTAGCTACCAGCGGGATGTCGAAACCTGAGCGTATTCGTGAGATTGTGCGTGGGTCTATAGGAAAGATGACAAGAGCGCAGATTATGGAGAAATGCCCGGATATCAGCCGTGTAACGGTAGAACGTGCTTTGACAGACATGGTGAAAAAAGGTGAAATATTAAAAATCGGAGGCGGTCGTTATACTGCCTATATATGGAACAGGGAGAATGAATCGTATGATAACAGGTGAATTAAAAAATAAAATTGATGGCTTATGGGAAATATTCTGGACCGGAGGACTTACCAACCCGCTAGATGTGATTGAACAGATGACATATCTGATGTTTATCCGTGATCTGGACGATGCAGATAATCTTCATATCAAAGAAAGCGCAATGCTTGGTCTTCCATATGAGAGCATTTTTGCAGAAGAAGTCCTGATCGGGGATCGCCGGATTGCCGGCAATCAGTTGAAATGGAGCGTATTCCATGATTTCCCGGCTCAGAAAATGTACAGTACCATGCAGGAATGGGTGTTCCCATTTATTAAAAATCTTCATGGAAATAAAGAAAGTGCGTATGCCAAATATATGGGTGACGCAATCTTTAAAATACCGACACCACTGATGCTGGATAAAATTGTGACTGCCATGGATGAAATATACGATCAGATGGCACAGCTGAAAAACGCAGATACAAGGGGAGACGTCTATGAGTACCTTTTGTCAAAATTAGCGACAGCAGGAGTAAACGGGCAGTTCCGCACTCCAAGACATATCATTAAAATGATGGTGGAACTGATGGATCCGAAATCGAATGAGATCATCTGTGATCCTGCTTGCGGAACATCTGGTTTTCTGGTGGCTGCCAGTGAATACCTGAAAGAAAATAAAAAAGAAGAAGTATTTTTTGATCGAAAAAATAAAGAGCATTATATGAATCATATGTTCCACGGATTTGATATGGACCGGACCATGCTGCGTATCGGAGCTATGAATATGATGACCCATGGAGTGGACAATCCTTATATCGAATATAGAGACAGTCTTTCTGATCAGAATACAGATAGGGATATGTATAGTCTGATTTTGGCAAATCCGCCGTTTAAGGGAAGTCTTGATTACGATATCGTATCCCAGGATTTGCTGAAAGTTGCGAAGACGAAGAAAACGGAACTTCTGTTTTTAGTACTGTTTTTGAAAATGCTGAAAACAGGTGGAAGATGTGCCTGCATCGTTCCGGATGGAGTTCTGTTTGGATCTTCCAAAGCTCATAAGGCGATTCGCAAAGAACTGGTGGAAGAAAATTGTCTTGAGGCAGTAATCTCCATGCCTTCCGGAGTGTTTAAACCTTATGCAGGAGTCTCCACTGCTATCCTGATCTTTACGAAAACAGGACATGGCGGCACGGATAAAGTATGGTTCTATGACATGAAAGCAGATGGATTCAGCCTGGATGATAAACGGAATCCAATCAATGAAAATGATATACCAGATATTATTCAAAGATTCCGAAATCGAGAGCAGGAGACACAGAGAAAACGGACGGAACAGTCTTTCTTTGTAGAGAAGCAGGATATTGTTGACAATGAGTATGACCTTTCCATTAACAAGTATAAAGAAGTGGAATATGTACCGGTAGAATATCCATCCACACAGGAGATTATGGCGAATCTACATGAACTGGAAATGGAGATTACAAAGAATCTGGCAGAGTTGGATGAGATGCTGGAAATGGATGATGAAGAATAGATACGGATTGGTGAGGGCGATTTATGGAGTATATAAAATTATGTGATATATGTGACTTTCAGGGGGGATCCCAGCCACCAAAGAATGAGTGGTCGTTTGATTTGAAAGCTGGATATATACGAATGCTTCAAATTAGAGATTTTACGCAAAGTGAAAAAGTTACTCCAGAATATATTAAAGTAACAAAAACAACAAAGATTTGTGAAGCAGATGATATTCTTATTGCACGTTATGGTGCTTCGTTGGGGAAAATACTCACAGGTCTTGCTGGAGCTTATAATGTTGCTATTATGCGAGCAATACCTAATGAGAATGTATTGGAAAAAAGATACTTATACTACTATTTAAAGTCCCCGGTTTTTCAAGGATTTCTTTTGAATGTAGGAAGTCGTGCGGCGCAGGCAGGATTTAATAAAAATGATTTACAAGATTTATTGATTCCAAATATTTCAAAAAGAAAACAGTTGGAAATAGTAAGGATTTTAGAACGAGTAGAATTTGTAATTGAAGTACGCAGGCAGGAATTGGAGAAATTAGATGACTTCATTAAAGCCCGATTTATCGAGATGTTTGGAGAGCCGGAAAACAATAATAAGGCATGGCCAGTCAAGTCTTTAGACAAGCTTTGTACTGTAGGCTCGAGCAAGCGAGTATATCAAAGTGAGCAGAGCTCTGAGGGTGTGCCATTTTGGAGAATATCTGATCTAGTGAGCAAAATAGATACAGGAACCGTAGATAGCGAATTGTTTATTTCGGAGATAAAATATACAGAATTGAAACGAGCCGGGCTTGTTCCTGTAACCGGCGATATACTGGTAACTTCTCGCGGAACGCTTGGAAGATGCTATATAGTCCATGATGAAGACTGTTTTTACTTTCAAGATGGAATGATAAGCTGGTTGACCAATTATTCCGAAGAAATTACGCCTCTATATTTGCAATACTTATTTACTATGAGTGGATTCAGGAAACAAATTGACAATGCGCAAGCTGGCTCGACAGTTGCATATCTTTCTATTGCAATGCTGAAAAAACTGCAAGTTATGGTTCCGAATAAGGCACTGCAAGAACAATTCGCCGCCTTTGTCGAGCAAGTCGATAAATCAAAAGTTGCTGTGCAAAAAGCAATAGACGAGACACAGCTATTATTTGATAGTTTAATGCAGAAATATTTTGGATAAGGTGAATTTCTATGAAGATAGATAAAAATAAACCATTACCAGACCATACTAAACTTGATTATGATGAATGTTGTGCATTACTTGTTTTGAAAGAGAGATTTCCGGATAGATATAGCACATTAAAAATATCTGATAAACCAGATTTGCAGGGAGTAAATGTTGGAGTGGAAGTAACAATTGCAGATGACAGGAACCATCAAGAAGCATTAAATAATTGGCTGAAAGCTTACCACTGTGATGATGAAAAAAAGCGGAAATGTTACATTAAACGTATGAAACAATTAGGGGTTGAATATACAGGGGGGATTCAGTTTTGGCCTGGACATGTGCCATCGCTTAAGCATGTTAAGGAAAGCGTAAACACAAAGATAGGAAAGTTGAAATCCAGAAATTATGAAGAGTTTCCAAGCTATGAGCTTTTTATATTCACAGATACTTGGATGTACGAAAATATATTAAAAGAGATGGAAAGTTTTTTGGCAGACAGTAATGTGTTTAAATATTTTAATCGGGTATATGTATTTGAACAGGGGTCTAATTTGCATATATTTGAAGAAAATAATTATCAAAGAGTGGTAATCGATATGACGGAGCAATCGGAACGGAATATAAGAGCTAGAAGGATGGTTGAACAAGCTGAAGATCAGGAATAAGAAATAGAAATATTTTAAACATATATTTGGAAGTTGATGCTAAGTAATGGCAGAGGAGTTCTATTGGAAGTGAGTTAGAAGAATAATAAGAATGGGGTGATTTTCATGACCAACTTTGATTTCCTTAAGAAAGAACCACAATTTGATTCTTTCGCAGATGTGGCCATTTCGGCTGAGAAAATATTACATATTGATAGGGAGGCCAGTGTGATCAATTGCCGCCGGGCTATGGAGTTCGCCATCAAATGGATGTATTCCGTGGATGGTTCGCTTGTCATGCCGTATCAGGATACGTTGGTCAGTTTGATGAGCACAGAAGAGTTCCGGGATATTGTAGATCCGGATCTTTGGAGAAGACTGGATTTTATCCGTAGAGTGGGAAACAATGCGGCTCATAATGGCAAGAAGATTACCCTGGATCAAGCAAAATTATGTCTGGAAAATCTGTATATTTTTCTGGATTTTGTGGCGTATTGTTATGCCAAAGATTATACGGAAGGAGAGTTTCATGCAGAACTGCTTGAAGAACAGAAACAGTCTGTTTTAGAAGAAGTACCTCCAATTTCGGAAATTGATCTGAAAGCTCTCATCGCAGAAAATCAGTCATTGAAAGAGCAACTGACTGCAAGACGTGAAGAGCAGCAACAGACCTATGTACCCAAACCTCTTGATTTGTCCGAATATAAGACAAGAAAGATTTACATCGATACCATGCTGATAGATGCCGGATGGACAGAAGGGAAAAACTGGATCAATGAAGTGGAGCTTCCGGGAATGCCAAATAAATCGGAGGTGGGTTATGCAGACTATGTACTCTATGACGATGCTCATAGACCGCTTGCGGTAATTGAGGCAAAACGTACCTGTGTGGATGTGGCAAAAGGACGCCAGCAGGCAAAACTGTATGCAGATATTCTGGAAAAACAGTACGGCAGAAGACCGGTTATTTTCCTGACCAATGGATTTGATACGAGGATTGATGACGGGCAGTATCCGGAACGAAAAGTATCTATGATCTATTCCAAACGAGATCTGGAAAAGTGGTTCAATCTGCAGTCTATGAAGACAAGTCTCAAGAAAATTACTGTAGATAAGAATATTGCGGGACGGTATTACCAAGAAGGTGCGGTGAAGGCAGTCTGTGACAGCTTTGGAAATAAGAATCGTAGAAAAGCATTGCTTGTCATGGCGACGGGTTCCGGGAAAACAAGAACGGTTATTTCCTTGTGCGATGTGCTGCTGCAGCATGGCTGGGTAAAGAATATCCTGTTCCTGGCAGATCGAAATTCTCTGGTCACACAGGCAAAACGAAGTTTTGTGAATCTTCTTCCGGATTTATCTGTGACTAATCTATGCGAGGAAAAGGATAACTATCAGGCTCATTGTGTTTTCTCTACTTATCAGACCATGATGAATTGTATTGATTCTGTAAAGGATGAGGATGGAAAACTATTCACCTGCGGACATTTTGATCTGGTAATCTGTGATGAAGCCCATCGGTCTATTTATAATAAATACAAAGATATTTTTACCTATTTTGATGCGCCACTGGTAGGCTTGACAGCTACGCCAAAGGACGAAATTGATAAGAATACCTACAATATTTTTGAACTGGAAAATGGTGTGCCCACATATGGGTATGAACTGGCACAGGCCGTCAAAGACGGATATCTGGTAGATTTTCTTTCCGTAGAATCTTCTTTGAAATTTATTGAAAAGGGAATTGTGTATGATGAATTATCAGAAGAAGACAAGGAAGCTTATGAAGCTACATTTGAAGACGAGAACGGAGAACTTCCTGAAAAAATCAGTTCTTCTGCATTGAATTCCTGGCTGTTTAATGAGGATACCATAAAGAAGGTCCTGCATATTCTTATGACCAAAGGGATTCGTATCAATTATGGAGAAACTTTAGGAAAGACGATTATCTTTGCTAAGAATCACGACCATGCGGAAAAGATTCTGGAGATTTTCGGAAAAGAATATCCGAATCTTCCGGGATATGCGAAAGTCATTGATAATTATATGACTTATGCGCAGAGTGCTATTGATGAATTTTCAGAGCCAAATAAACTTCCTCAGATTGCTATTTCCGTAGATATGCTGGACACAGGAATCGATGTGCCGGAAGTATTGAATCTTGTCTTTTTTAAGAAAGTTATGAGTAAAGCAAAATTCTGGCAGATGATAGGACGCGGAACTCGTCTGTGTCCCGGGTTGCTGGATGGAGAGGACAAGCAGAAATTTTATATTTTTGATTTTTGTGGCAATTTTGAGTTTTTCCGCATGAACAAAGGAAAGGCAACCGCTAACATGATGGCGCTGCAGGGAGCGATTTTTAATCTGGAATTTCAGATCACTTACAAATTGCAGGATATGGAATATCAGACAGAACGATTGATTGCTTACCGGAATGCATTGATACAGCATATGAGTGAAAAAGTACAGGAATTGAATCGGATTAGAGATAACTTTGCTGTTCGTCAGCATTTAAAATATGTGGATCTGTATTCCGATCAGTCCAACTATCAGACTCTGAGTTATGAGGATACGCTGCTTGTAAGGGAAGAACTGGCTCCTCTGATTCTGCCGGATGGAGATGAGGCAAGTGCAGTTCGGTTTGATGCACTGATGTACGGCATAGAGCTGGCATATTTAATAGGAAAAAAATATGGAAAAGCTCGGAGTGATCTGTTGAAAAAAGTCAGTGCGATTTCTACGGTGGCCAATATACCGGAAATTATGGTACAGGCAGAGCTGATTAATCAGATTCTCCATACGGATTATCTGGAACGTGCCGGAATCAATGAATTTGAACATATTCGGGAAAGTCTTCGTGATCTGATGAAGTATCTTCCTAAAAAGAAAGTGCGTTATGACACGAATTTTGAGGATGATATTCTGTCCATTGAATGGAAAGAGTCAGAACTGGAGAACGATGATTTGAAGAACTATAAGGCAAAGGCAGAATATTATGTCCGTCAGCACCAGGATGACCTTGTTATTGCGAAACTGAAAAAGAACAAGCCGATGACTCAGGATGATATCAAAACATTGGAAAAAATTCTGTGGAGTGATCTGGGAACGAAGGATGAATATGAAGCAGAGTATGGGGACAAGCCTCTTGGAGAATTTGTTCGTGAAATCGTGGGCCTGGATATGAACGCTGCTAAAGAAGCATTTTCTGAGTACCTGAATGAAGCTAATCTGGATAGCAGACAGATTTACTTTGTGAATCAGATTGTGGAATATATCGTACATAATGGTTTGATGAAAGATTTATCTGTGCTGCAGGAATCACCATTCACAGATCAGGGAAGTGTTGTGGATATCTTTACTGATTTGAATGTATGGATGGGGATAAGAAAGGTTATTGAAGCGATAAATGATAATGCGAAGGTGGCGTAGAAAATATTATAAATATCCGATAGTTCATTTGAAAAATGAAGGATTATCTTAAATGTTAATTAGTTTTAATTATGGGAGAATATTAAAATATGTACATAAGAAGAATCATTGATAAAAATATAGGACCAATTGAAAAAATAGATCTCTCTTTTGCATTTGGTGATGAGGGAAATCCTAAACCATTGGTACTTGTGGGTCAAAATGGAAGTGGAAAATCCATTTTTCTATCACATATAGTAGATGCGTTTTTTGAGATGGCAGACAAAGCATTTGATAATGCATGTGCAGGAAGCAAAGGGGGAGGACATCAATATTATAAGGCAATCAGTTCGTCTCAGATAGCTATTGGGAAGGAATATATGTATTCCTATATATCGTTTGATGATGAAGGATTAATTAACTATATTTTTAAGGCAGGCCATTTATCTAAGGAGAAATTTGATGAAGAGAGCGGATGTGTATTAGAAGACTCTCTGTCATGGGGAAAAGAGAATAATTATAAAAATGTAAATATTGATTCAGAGAAAAGTGAATATATTTTTAGGAAAGATGTTATATGTTATTTTGGACCCGATCGGTATGAAAAACCAAATTGGATGGGAGAAAAATATTACCAATCATTGGAAAGCGAACATCTGTCCATTAATGAAAAATGGGCAAGGCAGCTACAAAATCCTATTATTATAAAAGATGTTACAGAAAGAAACTTGCAGTGGTTAATGGATGTAATTGCAGATTCAAGAGCAGATATTGAAAATAATGGAGATATGTTACGAATTGCGCATATTTCAGTAGGTGATTTATTGCTCTTAACTACCGCAAGAAAAAATTTGGAATTAATAATGAGTAAAATTTTAGGAAAAGAGGTTTATTTTGGCCTTAATCTACGTAATCAAGGATTTTCTAGATTTAACATTAGATTAAAATCAGATGATTCCATAATCGTCCCTACATTAAATGCACTTTCTACAGGACAAATAGCTCTTTTTAATATGTTTTCAACAATTGTTAGATATGCAGACTTAAATGATGTAAATAAAAGTATACGTTTGGAAAATATAACTGGGATAGTTGTTATTGATGAAATAGAATTGCATTTACACACATATTTACAAAAAGAAGTATTACCTGAGTTGATTAAACTTTTCCCTAAGGTACAGTTTATTATTACGACTCATGCACCGCTTTTCTTATTAGGAATGGAGAAAACTTTTGGATCACAAAATTATGAAATATATGAAATGCCAACAGCAACAAAAATAAATGTTGAATGTTTTTCGGAGTTTAAAAGAGCCTATGATTATTTTAGAGAAACACAATTATACCAGCAGGAAATCAAAAACGCTATAGATAATAATACTGCCAAGGCATTGATTATTACAGAAGGATCTACCGATTGGAAACATATGTGCGCAGCATATCAAGCGTTGAAAAAAAGTGGGGAAAATTCTGAATTATTCGAAAACATGGAATTTGAATTTTTAGAATATGAACCTAAAAATAGCAAAGGCGAGAATTCATTAAAATTAGAAATGGGGTGTTCACAACTTGCTGCAATGTGTGAAAATTATGCAAAATTAAGGCAAAGAAGAAAACTTATATTTATAGCGGATAGAGACGATTCAACTATAAATAGGAAGTTGTTAGGGGAAAATAAAGAATTTAAAGATTGGGGAAATAATGTTTATTCTTTAATATTACCGCTACCACCGCATAGAGAATCTACTCCTGCAATATGTATTGAGCATTATTACAAAGATGATGAAATAAAGACTCCGATTAGTATTAACGGAATGGAGAGAAGATTATTTATCGGAAATGAGTTTGATAAAAATGGAATAAATTATCAAAAGGATATCTTATGTGAGAAAAAAAGTGTTTGTGGAGAGGATAAAATCAATATTATTGAGGGGAGTAGTGGTGAAAAAGTTATACGTTTGTCTAATTCTGCAAGCGGTAACTTAGCTTTGCCCAAGATGGAGTTTGCAACTAGAATTTTGGAAAAATCTGAGCCGTTTGATAAGTTTGATTTCAGCAGTTTTGTGCCATTGTTTAGTATTATAAAAAAAATTCTTGATTTACCGATGCGATAAATTCGGAATTTATTTAAAATAATCTAAAACAGAGGATGCTTTTTGCAGTAGATTTTATTTATAACCTAAAATAGGTTACCGTTAAAATATTAAAATAAAATTTATAGATATATCTATCAAATATAGTTTTAGACCTGTAAGAATTACCATTGAAAGAGGAATAAATCCTATAAGGAGCGTGCCTTTAATTTATTGGCATAGTCTTTGCTATGAGATAATAGGAATTTTTTGATAAATTTCAAATAAAATCTTCGCTTTTTGCCCCTTCTCTGATATAATACATACATGGCAACGCGACGGCAACTGAGGATCAGCAAGTCAGCGCACAATATGAAAAAGAGATAAATGAAATCGGAAAGCTCATAAAACTTAAACAAATTTGTTTAATTTTTGGAGAAAAGAACCGAGTGGGAGTGATCCTGCTTGAAACCGGAGGCCTTCTGTGCTAACATGATTTCTGTGTTCAGGGATGGAGCAGATGAATCAGGAGGTACTGGCGATATGAAACCCGTGTATTTATCAATCCAGACAGAAGCAACCGGAAATAGGATCAGGCGCCTGCTGCAGGAGAGAGGGCTCACAGTGAGGGATGTCCAGACGGCATACGGCTTTGAATATCCGCAGGCAGTTTACAAATGGCTGTCCGGCAGTTCGCTGCCAAGCCTTGACAACATGGTGATCCTAAGCAGGATACTACATACATCGATCGAAGACATTCTTGTCGTCGAAGAACATACGGAGGCTGGAAACAGCAGCTCCGGGATTGTATATCCCGGAGCTGTTTTGTTTTTCATTAAACTGTCAGTTGAATGATTTTTCCGGGGAAAGATGCTACTCTGTTAGCAGAGAGCAGAAAGAAAAGCGGAGGTGGAATGCCATGAGAAAAATGACATCGGCAGGAGCGAACAAGCTTCTGAGAAAGCTGAGGGAGGACAGGGACTTCTGGACCCGGAAGGAAGACGAGCGCCAGATCTACATCGCTGCGGCGGACGAGGCGCCGGTCATTCCCGAGTATGACTATGAGGAGACTGCCAGGAAAATCGCTGAGATCGACGACGAGATCCTGCGGATCAAGCATGCGATCAATCAGGCCAATGTCAGTCACACGATTTCCGTGAAGGGCAGGGAGATGACCATCGATACGGTGCTCGTCCGGATGGCGCAGCTAAGCGGCAGAAAAGCGGTTCTTGGCATCATGAGAAGCCGCCAGCCAAAGAGCAGGGTGAATGACTACATGTCTGTGCGAAAAGCGGCCCCCGAGTACCAGTACATCAACTACGATCTGGAGACGGTCAACAGCGAATATGAGAAGGTTGACTCCGAGATCATGGAAATGCAGATAGAACTGGACCGCTATAACCAGACTGTTATGTTTGACGTGGATATGTAAGGGATTTTCCGTGCCGGCCGGGCATTTTTGTCAGACATAAATATTTTCATGTGATCGCAAAGGGTTTACTGTTTTTGTCTACAGTTATTATGTTATTGATCATATGTTCATGTTCAGTGTCAGCAGGAGAGGGAATGTGTGCATTTCGCATAGCAGATCGGCAGAAAACTTTGCCCTCGGGCAGCAGACATGGAAGTTCGGTTTCACATGTCTTATCTTGTATTACCAATGATTGACTTTCGGCCCTGAGCTTGTTAGGATATCTGTATACAGAAGCCCTTCGCTGTGCGGCGGCGGGTTTTTTTGCACTGGCGACGAGCCAAAGTCCGGGCTTGCCCGAGACCTTGGCGACCGCCTACAATCCCGGAATGTGCCTTTCGGCACTTCCGGTGATTTGTGATAGGAGAAATGAAAGATGAGAGAGACATGTATGAAAACACGCCCGGCCTGCCTGGCCGGCAGACAGCACAGCGCGGTCCTGTCGGAACGGTTTGTATTCCGCGATATCCTGCCGGAGGAGGCGGATCAGGCGGCAGAGGTGGAGCAGATCTGCTTCCCGCCCAACGAGGCCTGCGCGCCGGAGATGATGAGGCGCAGGGCGGCTGTTGCCCCGGAGTTCTTCCTTGTGGCGGTGGACCGGGAGACGGGGAAGATCGCCGGCTTCCTCAACGGGCTTGCCACGAACGAGAGGACGCTGCGGGATGACTTCTTCCGGGATGCCGGCCTTCACGATCCGGAAGGGGAGAACGTCATGCTCCTGGGGCTGGATGTTCTGCCTGCATACCGGCGGCAGGGACTGGCCACGGAAATCATGCTCCGCTATCTGGAGCGGGAGTGGAAGCGGGGACGGAAGCTGGTGGTGCTGACCTGTCTGGAAGGAAAGGTCGGGATGTACGAGAAGATGGGATACCGGGATCTTGGCATTTCGCAGTCCAGTTGGGGCGGCGAACAGTGGCATGAGATGAGCTGCAGGCTGCATGGGGTATAACTGCAGGCTGCAGGAGATATAACTGCAGGTTAAAAAATATTCCCGCAGCTTAATGACGGCTCAATAAAAACGAAGGGAGAAAGGTCTGACACAGGAGCAGGTGGCCGCGTGCCTTGGAGTGACGGCCCCGGCAGTCAATAAGTGGGAGAGCGGCGCCTCCCTGCCGGATCTTGCGCTGCTTCTTCCGCTGTCCCGGCTGCTGGAGACAGATCCAAACACGCTTCTTGGATTTCACGGGGATCTGACGAAGGAAGAGGCTATGCTCTATATCAATGAGATCGCGCAGACAGCCAAAGACAAAGGAATGGAGGAAACCCTGTCCCTGATCCGGAAGCGGGTACGGGAATATCCATCCTGCGGGACGCTGCTGTATCAGGCGGCGACTTTGCTTCGCGGTATGGCCATCCTGTTCCCCGTGTCAGAAGCCCGGGCAGATGCCGGAATACCAGCCGCTGGATAAGAAGAGTCTTCAGATCCAGATGTATATACAGCAGAAGAAAAACGAGGACGCGGCTGTGCTGCTGGAGAGAAAACTGAACAGTTCGATCCAGGAAATCTTTCTGATGCTGGATCAGCTTGCCACGGTGACTGTGCGGGAAGGGAACACAGAAAGAGCCCGGGAACTGGCCCGGTACAGCCGGCAGGTGATGGAGATCTATCCGTGGGACTACAGCACGTTTGTTGTGGAATTTACGGTGGCAGCCGAAGCGCGTGAGGCAGATCGATGCCTGGAGCTTCTGGAGCAGATGCTGCAGGCCCTGTCTGTACCATTCCGGCTGGAGAAGTCGGTTCTGTTCGCGCACCAGCCGGCAAAAGAACCGGATCCGGCTATGGGGCGGCAGATAAAGGAGACGCTGCTCACCGCGCTTGAGAGGGATGAGGAATACGCGTTTATCAGAGAGCAGGAAGGATATCAGGAGCTTAGAAGAAAGTACGCAGACAGATAAATGTTTTGCCTTTTGCAGTGAATATGGTATAATGATTGCACCTGAGTGCAATCCAGCCCGGTTGCCGGGCTGCCCTGCTGCGCAGGGATTATACCGGCAATCCACGGCTTGGGAAGTAAATGCTGCCTGCGGCAGCGCTTCCTTCCCTGCGCACGTGGTATAATAACCACTATATGACATGAAGAGAAAGGGGCCGGGAGGGCTTTTTGCCCTCCCGGATGAAAAACGATGAAGACTTTACTGATACTTGGGGCCGGCGGGTTCGGCCATATGATCCAGGAGACGGCGCTGCTGATCGGCTATGAAGAGGCGGTGTTCCTGGACGATGCGGCGAAGGGGAAAGACGTCGTGGGAAAATGCTGCGATTACGAGAGCTTTCTCGGAAAGTACGACACGGCGGTGGCGGCCCTCGGCGACAACAACATGCGCCTGCTCTGGACGGAGAAGCTGATGGAGGCAGGGTACAAGGTGCCGGCCATCGTCCATCCGTCGGCGGTAGTCAGCCCAAGCGCACAGATCGGGGCCGGCAGCTTTGTCATGCAGCGGGCGGTAGTCAACACCCGCACGGTGGTGGAGCACGGCGTTCTCGTCAACAGCGGCGCAGTCATCGACCATGACTCCCGTATCGGCTGCGGCGCCCACATCGGCCTGGGAAGCGTGGTGAAGGCGAACTGCCAGATCGCGCCCCGCACAAAAGTCGAGGCGGGGGAGGTCATCTTTTCCACGAGGCGGAAGATAGACGGCGTGGACGACCGGAATCTGGAAGATGCAATCTACGCTTTCGGCCTGGGCAACCGGTGCAGCTATGTGAAGCCATTCGGCGCCGGACACATCAACGCAACGTACGCAGTGTACACGCCGGGCGGGGAAGAGGACGAACTGTCCTACGTGCTGCAGCGGGTAAACAGCAATGTGTTCAGGGATCCGGCGGGAGTCATGGACAATATCTTCGGCGTGACCGAGTATCTGAGAAATGTGATCCGGCGGGAGGGCGGCGATCCGGACCGGGAGACCCTCTCCTACATCAAGACAAAGAGCGGGAGCAACTACTTTGAGGACAGCGAGGGAGAGCCCTGGAGATGCTATAATTTTATCCCGGATTCCGTGTGCTACCAGCTTGTGGAGGATCCGGAGCAGTTCTACCAGTCCGGCAGCAGCTTCGGCCATTTCCTGAAGCAGCTCTCAGACTATCCGGCATCCAGGCTTCACGAGACGATCCCGGATTTCCACAATACAGTCAAGCGGTTTGACGCGTTCCAGGTGGCGCTGAAGCGGGATCTGAAAAACCGGGCCGCGTCCTGCCAGCCGGAGATCGGCTTTGTGCTGGCAAGGCAGAAGGACTGCGGCGTGCTCGTGCGCCAGCAGGAGGAGGGAGCGCTCCCCCTGCGCGTGACCCACAACGACACAAAGCTGAACAACATCCTGTTTGACGAGCTGACAGGGAGAGGGCTGTGCATCATCGATCTGGATACGATCATGCCGGGCCTTGCGGCCAACGACTTCGGCGATTCCATCCGCTTCGGCGCGGCCACAGCGGAGGAGGATGAGCAGGATCTGGACAAGATGCATTTTGACATCAGCCTCTATGAACTGTATGTGAAGGGCTATCTGGAGGAGACGAAGGATGTCCTGACGCCGGCGGAGATCCGGAGCCTTCCGTGGGGAGCCCGCCTGATGACGCTGGAGTGTGGCATCCGCTTCCTGACAGATTACCTGCAGGGAGACACCTACTTTAAGACGGAGTATCCGGAGCACAACCTGGTCCGCGCCAGGACCCAGTTCCGGCTCGTGGATGAGATGGAGCAGCAGTTTGACCGCATGGAAGAGATCGTGCAGGCATATGCGAAATAGAATAGAATAAAAAAAGGGGAGTTCCGGACTGGAACTCCTCTTTTACGTGGAGTGGATGCCCTCCACGGTGATCCGCCTGAAGAACCGGGACAGCCCCAGATTTACCGTCTCGCTGACGTAAAGGGGGACCCGGTAGATCAGGATCTCGCCGAAATCGTGGGGGAAGGAAGTATCCCAAAGTTTGTGTAAACCTTCAAACTGATGTAAGATAGACTTACCAGTTTGGAGGTTTATTTTATGGCAAGGAAAAAAGATACCCCACAAAAAGCAGCCC
>NZ_JACJKS010000028.1 GCF_016901695.1 Mordavella massiliensis
CTTTGTATTCATGGTCATATTTACGTGCCACTTTGAATACCTCCTTATTCTCTTGGTTTTATTATGAAATCCTTGAGAATAAGCTGTCAACTTTTTTTATACCACACCATCTCATTATCAAGTCTGCGGCAGAATTCTTCGCACTTTTTTATTTCGTTTAGACTTAACGGCTTGCCCTTGATTTCAAACCATCTATTCAAGCTGGGGATATAAAAGTCCGGAAGATATCTGGTTCCATCCATTTCAAAGCCTTCAATTTCATATTCATAAGTTAGACCAACTGCATTGAAAAAGACTGCCCAGCGAGCTTCAAGTCGACTGCGAAATCGATGTCCATCATATTCTGTTTCTATTGCTTTAATATCATTACTCACGGACGAGTAGACCTCCTTCTTCAAATGCAACATAATTACCATCATTCATGTCTTATAAGAAATCTCTTCGTGTCCTTGTATTTTTCACGTAATGACGGAATATTTACATCAGCACATAATACTTCACGCACGACACCCCATAGACCATCTTTTTCATCCGGAAAGCTATCCATATACTGGTTGAACGGGAGCTCCATCACGAACTTCGCTTGATCTTCGATGCCTCTTCCCGGAACACCATAATCCAGTATAGGAGGCAGCCCTGTTTTGATATCTTTTCCCAAAATAATAACTCCTGATGCCGGTACTCCTCCAAGCAAGGTCATGCTTATCGCAAGATCAATCATTTTATCATCAAGGCTAATCCACGAATGATCAAAATACAATCCTTGACCAAGCACCTCACCTATACATAGCTTAGGTTTGTATCCGATCTCAGACAGGCAAACATATAACGCAGCACATGAAGCGTGGCAGGCACCCCACCATTGCTTTCTCTCCATGTACCTATACATATTTGCAAACACATTCCCGATATCCTCATTATATCCGCTCTCTTTAACCGCTTGTTTTATACGGTCAGGAATGCTCATTGTTTCCTTTCGGAGACAACAATTCTTATATTTCTTTCCGCTTCCACAAGGGCACGGATCATTTCTTCCTATTTTCATCATGCACCCCTTCTTTATTGTTTTATAAACGGCACAATCACATCGTAGAACTTCTTCGTCCAATCAGCGTGGAAATTAGCCATCTGGAGCCAATCGGTCTCATTCTCGATGCTAACGTTATTCAGCTGAATAAACACCTTGGACGATTTGATGTCGTCGCCACGGTTCCACTGGAGTGCCGTGCCCAGTGCTGATTCTATTTCTGCTTTATGTGCATACAGGCCATCGAAGGCGGCCTTGTTCTCTTGCTTGTTACCTCTGCCAAATACGACCTCTGCCCGCGCTGCATCAAAATTTGCTACGCAGCAAAGATGGAATCCACTTACACCAAAGAATCCATTGATCCAATTATCCCTTGACGGATTAACATTGGAGAAAGAACCGTCCTCTCCGTGTGCCTTCTGGATAATCGGGAGCGCATAAGTCCAATATTTTCTTCTGAGTTCATAACAACTGCCCGGTTCATCCTCGCTGGCCTCGTTCTCATCACGCAGATAAAACACCAAATCTGCCGGATCTTCATCGTACAGTTTAAAGAGACGACTCAGAACAGACAGCTTGCTCTGTGTGCTTGTGTTTGTCCATACATAGATGCCATCACCGATCTCAGCTGACTTCGTGAACGCATCTTGATTGGTATTGAAGTGAAGAGCAATGTTCTCTTCCTCAGACATGGCCAGTTTAGTGATAATGGCCTTATCTTCGGCATATAGAATCTGAATAACCTTCTGGAACATCTCAACCCAGCTCGTTACCGGCTGCTCGGTGTTCTTAAAGGTAAACTTCGCAATCAGTCGTCCAGTCAGCTCGCCCTCATCCTCAAGCGTATAGGTATCGAGCTGTTTTTCTTCCGGTTTATATTCTGTGACAGGTGCTGCCCAGATCGACATAGCCCTGCCCATAAGATATTCGCTTCGCTCCTCCAGCTCCGCCAGTGTCCACTTATCCTTCTTGGCAATCCAAGTATTCATGCGGATACCACTGTCATCGAAACCGTTCTGCATGGTTTTCTTTTCAGTGAAAGAACTATTGCTGTATTTCGAGTTATAGGCCGTCAGCGTAAGATTTGCCATACGATGCAGCCAAATCTCATGTATTTGTTCATAGTCATCACCCAGCTCTTTCTGCCACACCGGCGTCAAATGCTGAGGCATAATGTGCTCAATCGAATATGTGCCGTCGTCACAGTGACGGTATACATCCTTATCCTCCGAAGTGCCAAAATTCTCAAAGCGCTCAAGAATGTAAATCTTATTCTTGCTGTTCATCAGATAAACTGGACGTTCCTCAAATGCCGTCTTAAATTCCACATCATCTGGAAAGCGGGCACGCTCCTTCTTGGAAAGAAGGGCATACTTGAGCTTCTCAACATAATTATCCTCAGTACCGTCATATCGGATGATCTCACGGTGCAGCATGAGAAATATTTTGTTCAGAGCATTTGTCGGCAAGTCACACATCGTCCTGCGGAACAGGTAATTCTCTGTCGTCAGGAAAATCTCAGTGACCTGTACCAACGTCAGTTTATTTTCGTTATATAGGCGCAGCACTTCGAGGAAGTACGGCCTTGTTACCGTAGTCTCCAAACGATTCAATCGGTCAATGCAAGCGTCAAGGGCGACACTGCCGGAATTACCATCAAGAAGAATCTGGTACCGCTTTGCATAGGCCAGCATTTCGGCAAGGAGTGGTTCCGTTTCGATTTTCCCAAGCTCCACAAAGTCCTTAAAATTGATATAGATTTTCTTCTGCTGCGGAATGGCCTGCTGCTTCACACTCAGGTAATCCCGGATGAAGGCACTTACATCATACTTCGTGCAGACCTCGATCTTGTTCCAGTATTTCTCGTAATAATCCTCCTGCTCCTTAGAAGGCAAGCCCATCAGAATGAAGTTTCTGATCTTATCACCTTCGCTGAGGTCAAGACCAGTCGAGTTCAGGCTTTCAAAAATGAGCTGCGGATTGTCGTCCATATCCAGCCGAATGTTTATAATCTCCAGACAGCAGATTGCATCGTAAAGCTGGTCGATAGTGATTTCTTGTTTCTGAATCCGGTCATAGAAATAATCGTAGTTCACAGTCAGGTTTGACTCGCGGATATGCTCCGTCGGATCAGCGAACAGCTTCCCAAAGGCCGTCTGGTCATTTTTTACCGGCTTGAGCTTGATACGAGTATCCTCCGGTTTCCACTTGTCAACGAGGTATTCCTCAAAAATCCGCTGCTTCAAGTTAGCGGTCTCCGGCACAATGACACCCTTATCAATCAGGTTATACATGGCAAGGAACAGCAGTGATACCGTCGTAAGGCGCTGCTGCCCATCGATAATCAGAAACTCCTCATTATGTCCATCCGGATTATAGACAGAAACAAGGCTCCCGAAAAAGTGACTCTTCCGATGTCCCTTGATGATTTTTACAAGGTCATCGTACAGCTGTTTACAATTCTCGGTCTTCCAGTCATAATTTCTCTGGTAAACCGGAATGACAAACCGCTTGTCCGATCCCTCCATATATTTAACGAACTTGCATTCTGAACCCTTCATATGTTGTTAGTCCTCCTTCTTAGCTCCGTATGGCGTTGAATCTTCAGCCACCATTGAAACCGGAGGCTCATAATCAAATGAATACACTTTTTTCGCGTCGGGCTTAGGTGTAGTTGGCTTCTGATATGTTGCATTGAAAATCAAATCCAGTAGCCAATCCCTGAAGGACTGATTTCGGCGACTCCGAGCATCACCCTGATAAGCAGTATAAAGTTCCATTCCGCTGGACATATTACGGAGGATTGCCTCCCAAGTAGCTCGTTCACTCTCATCGCGAGCGTTCTGAATATCCGAGAATTGCATTGCATTCTGGTAACGCTCGTCCTTCTTGACCTCTTCGGCGATTTCCTGAATTTGTTTCTTGATTTTGTCTTCATCCGTCCAGTCGCAGTTTCCCCACACATCATGGAACGATTCGAGGATATGAGTAAGCGTATCCAATTCAGGAACTGGAATACCTATATCCGTCTGAACCGGCACAGGCTTCACCTCTGCATCTTCATTGGCCAGCGAAATTGACATAGTCTGCTGAGCAACAACTCGATAACTATCAAGATCGACGCTTTCGATGATTTTCTTATAATCGTCATTCTCGCCACCCACTTTCGGGAGTTTTGGCACGAGAAGTGTCAGGAAAATAGACAGCTTCTCCCAGTCCGGAGAACCATATGGTAATATAGAGGACAGGAAATTATAAGTACGCACAAATCCTTTTGCACTCTTCTTGAACTCTACCTTGTCGTCATATTCCAAATCCTTAAACAACTCGACGCACCTGTCGATGATTGGATCAAGCTGTTCCCGATCTGCATTGTTCAAGTAGAGCTCAACAAACGTGTTAACATCGTCATCAGAATAAACCTGCAAGGGCTCCATATTGTCAATCAGATCATTTAGTTTGTTTGCATCCGTCTCGCCGGAAAGAACCGTGGTCTTATAGTATCGCTCGAAGGATTTCTGAATATCTGCAGGATTGTTGATAAAGTCCAAAACAAAGGTATCTGTCTTGTACGGTGCACAGCGATTCAAGCGCGAGAGTGTCTGTACTGCCTTAATGTCAAACAGCTTCTTATCCACATACATCGTCTGTAAAAGAGGCTCATCATATCCGGTCTGGAATTTGTCCGCTACGACCAGGATACGATATGGATCTTTACGGAATTCCTTCTCAATCTTGGCACTTGGAAATCCATTGATCTTTGCCTCAGTATATGTTTCACCATTATAGCGAACTTCACCTGAGAAAGCGATCATCGGCTTGTACTGGCTCTTGCGTTCTTCGAGCTCTTTCTTGATAGCAAAGTAGTATTCAATCGCTCTTTGAATTTGATGGGTGACTACCATTGCACGAGCTTTACCCTTAATCTTCATCCGGACATTATTATAAAAATGCTCAACAATGATACCAGCCTTTTCCTCTATAGCATGAGGATCGCTTTCCACATAAGAACGCAAGATTTTATTTGCTTTCTTCTTGTCGAAAAGCGGATCATCACTGACGGTCTTAATCAAGTGGTAGTAACTCTGATATGGCGTATAATATTTCAGGACATCAAGGATAAACTTTTCCTCGATTGCCTGCTTCATTGTATACACATCGTGCGGCTTAGCCTTCTTTGTTCCGTCCTCATTTAAGATCGGATTGCCGTTTTCATCGGTTATAATTTCCCCAAACATTTCAAGGGTCTTGTTTTTCGGTGTGGCTGTAAACGCAAAATAGCTTGCGTTCTGCGCCATTTTCTTTCCCTCGATGATTGTATTGATTTTGTCCTCAAAATCGTCATCATCAGTATAAACATTGCCTGAAATAACAATGTTCATCTTTGCAGCGAGACTGCCGTTCTGGCTCGAATGCGCTTCGTCGATAATGATCGCGAAGGTGCGATTCTTATATGCTGTAGAAATATCGTTTAAGATGAACTGGAACTTGTGAACTATGGTAATGATGATCTTTTTACCCTCATCCAAGAGGGTATGTAAATCAGACGCAGACTTTGCCCAGCCTACTGTGGATGACACCTGCGTGAATTGTCTTATCGTATTTTTGATCTGTTTATCGAGATTGATACGGTCGGTAACTACAATAACAGTATCAAAGATATTCTTGCCACCGTTTTGAAGCGTGACAAGCTGATGGGCGAGCCAAGCTATAGAATTCGACTTGCCGCTGCCCGCGCTATGCTGAATAAGGTAACGCTGCCCGGCGCCTTCCTTCTTGGCGCGGTCGAGAAGCATCGTTACAGCCTTCAGCTGATGGTATCTTGGGAATATCTGCTTATACGAGGTCTTCCCGGTATCTTCGTCCTTATCCGCAACAATCTGGACATAGTTTTCCAGAATCTTGGAGAACTCCCTCTTCGTCAGTATATCTTTCCAAAGGTAATCCGTCTTGATCCCATTCGGATTTGGAGGATTACCTGCGCCATCCTCGAAACCTTTGTTGAATGGCATGAAATATGAGTCGTCCTTCTTTAATTCGGTACACATCATGATTTCGTTATCATCAACAGCGAAATGCACAATGCAGCGCTTAAAGCTGAACAGCTTCTCCGCAGGGTCTCTGTCCGTTTTATACTGCTTGACCGCATCAGCAGTATTCTGCAGAGTGAACTGGTTCTTCAGCTCCATCGTAATAATCGGAAGGCCATTCAGGAAAATGCAGAGGTCAAGCGCGAGGCGGCCATATTCCTTGGAATACTGCAGCTGGCGAGTCACACTGAAAATGTTCTCCGCATATAGCTCCTGCGCACGCTGGTTTCCCATGCTAGGCAATACCTGATAGAGCTCCAGTGTCTTATTCTTATATTTAAAGCCTTTTCTGAGCATCTCAATAACACCTTGGTCGGACAGCTTCCGACTAAGCCTCTCCAGAAACTTCTTCTTTTCTGCCGGTGTATCGAGTATACGCAGCTCCGCTAAATCTTGTGGCTGTGTGCTTTGCAAATAGCGAAACAAGCGCTCCTCATCAATCGCATACTCCTGATTATAGTCAGCATTTGTCCCTTGCTCATAACTGTTTTCGTTAACAAGCCAGTTAACGATGAGAGTCTCGAAGCCATTTTCCTTAATGTTGCTCGGCATTATTCATCGACCTCCTCGTCTACAATTCTTCATCCTCTGAAGCCTCTTCATTTGAGTTGTTGTACTCAATTTTAGAAAGGCCTCTTTCATATTCCGGTATTTCAACATTACGTACATCAATTTTGCCAGTCACAACATCTGAAATTGTGCGCATCCTTAATTCTTCAATCAAGCCAATTTCCGTTTTTATTCCTGCAATTGCCTCATCTATTATCCGTTCGATATCATCACATTTTTTCGCTATTATGACCTGATCCTCATACGGCGGAACGGGTATTTGGAACTGAAGAAACCGATCCTTTGGAAGACGCCATCTGCCTTGATGTGCGGCGCCTTTCCCGAATTTATAAAATATTCTTCTTTTATAACATGTCTGAAACACACGCAAATAATAGCGATCATAGCAATTCTTATCATCAACTAAAGCAAAGACTCGATAATCTGGGCTTGTAACACCAAACTTATCAGATAGATCAACAAATCCAGTTATCAAATCCATGTGATTCATTGCAAATTCACCGGGATATACGAATTGATAGTTAGCATAGGAATTTGCCATCTGTCCCTCATTTTTTGTTATGTCCTTAACCTTAAGTCCTTGCTGAGTTATGGATAAAACATCGTATCCCTCTTCACCTGCAATCCTCTTTTTTATAGCAAAGTGCTGCTTGATGGTATCAACATTCCATGAAGAAGGGATTTTACCAATCCAATCAACACCGCTGTCCATAACATCTATACTCTGATCCAATCCTCTCGTGATATAAGAGTTTATAAGCGTAGTTTTGTATTCCTGTAGCAATTTAATTTCCGCTTTTTTCTCTCGCACAAATTTAGTGAACTGAGCCACTTTCCAGTCAAGGAATTCAACAATCTTATCTTGCTCTGTCCTTGGTGGACAAACAATATTTAGATCAAGCAAGTCAGATGCTGATAGAGTTTGTCGGACACCAGCACCAAGCCCATTGAAAATATTTCTCTTGTACCAATCAAAATACTGATAGTAAAAATATCTTATATTAATATCACCTATTGGTTTCAAACGAATATAGGCCGAACTCATTATTCCTCGTTCATTTACAATCCCCACTCTACTGGTTGAGATGTTTTCAAGATCTATCAGTTTAAAGACTAACTCATTAGCTTCAAAAATCTGATAAGTGGAATAATCTGCTGGTGCCAAGCCAATCGGATTATCAATATCATTTCTAATTACTCCTCTTAAGGTGAGTGACATCACGTTCTTCTCAACATTTCCCTTATTAATAACCTTGGGACTCATGAAGAAGCGTTTAGCTTTATCACTTTTCCAATGTGCAGGCATGCTCTTTTCCCACACAATTCCTGTTGGTGCATATTCTGCATACTCAAGCATTCTTTACACCTCCAATAATTGACGCTAACAAGCCATCCGTATTGGATTCCACTTTTTGAATGTCGGAAACGATTTCTTCTGGCGTCCTCAATTCTAATGGTTTGTAAAAATACTTTGTAAAGCTCAGCTCATACCCTATACTAATTGTTTTTTTATCAATCCAGGAGTCGGGAACATACGGCTTAATTTCATTTTCCCAATAGCACTCAACCCCACCTTCGTACAGTAGTGGTATTTGTTCTGTATCTTTCAAATTTTTATCAGGTTCTGGCTTCCCCTTTGAATCAAGAACAGGTTCAGCGTTTTCGTTAATCTCAGTCAAGAAATCTCTGATAGCCTTCTTGCGTTTAACTGTAAGTTTCACGTTTTTCGCTTTAGCAAGTCTCTCAATGTCTTGCATGAACAAATTAAAATCCAAACATTTATCAGCATGACCTTTCTCAAGATAAATCGCAATGAGGTTCATCAGTTCTTTATCTTTCGAGTTTTCTTTTAACGCCGTTATGCGCTCGGAATCCAAATTCACACGAAGTCTTAATGGCCGCTGAATGTCGACCGAATAGTATCCAAATTCTTTATTGCTAAAGATTTTACTAAAATTGGAATCGGCATCTTTATAATCAAGATAAAGATTAATTATTTGTCTTCTTATTTCTGGAGAAATCTCGCTGTTCTTTTCTCCCACATTCTTCCTCAGCGGTTTCTTTAGGGAAGATGCATCGATAAGCTGGATATACCCCTTCCTTCGTTCTTCCTTGTGATTAGTAACTACCCAAAGGAATGTAGATATTCCTGTGTTATAAAACATATTTTCAGGAAGTGCGACAATTGCCTCAAGCATATCGTTCTCGATAATATACCGTCTCAAATTGCTTGAGCCGCTTCCTGCAGATCCATTTGAGATTGACGAACTGTTATGAACTTCAATTATCCTGCTACCAAGATCAGTATTTCGTTTCATTTTGCTTATGTTATTTGCAAGAAATAACATCTGCGGATCACCAATGTCCGGAATTAGAGAATATTCCGGGTTACCATCATAGTCAATAATAAAACGCGGATCGGTAATCTCGTCTTTCTTAATATCTCCCCACGCCTTCAGTTCTGCCTTCCACGAAGTACCGAATGGCGGATTTGAAAGCATGAAATCAAACTCATCCTTCGGGAATCCATCGTTAGATATAGTGGAGCCAAAGAAGATATTATTGACCTGTGTGCCCTCGCCCTTAAGCAGCATATCTGCACAGGCGATGGCATATGTTTCGTCAAAGTTTTCCTGACCAAACAGGTTGATAGAGACCTTCTTACCACGGCGCTCTGCAAGATTCTGAATGCAGGACTCACCAACAGTAAGCATGCCTCCCGTGCCACACGCTCCGTCATAAATTCTGTATGTGGTACTCTGAATCTTATCCTGAATCGGGATGAAGGCAAGGTCGGCCATGAGCTCGATAATGTCACGCGGTGTAAAGTGGCGTCCGGCGTCTGTCACATTTGTCTGCTCATTGAACATACGGATAACCTCTTCAAATAGAGTACCCATTGTATGATTATCAAGTGCCTCCAACTTTTCGGAGCCATCTTCATTTAGGACAGGCTTGTTACTTAGGTTTATGCTCGGATCGACAAATTTCTCAATAAGCAATCCAAGCCTATCCTGCTCGGAAAGGCGCGGAATCTGATCCCTGAAATGAAACTTGTTGATGATTTCCTGTACATTCTTAGAAAATCCATCTAGATAGTCGATGAAGTCCTTTCGGAGCTGTTGTTGATTCGTTCTGGACCTCAAGTCACGTAGCGTGAAGTCAGACTTGTTCACAAAGGCCTGCCCAGCTATGCCGCAGAGCGCGGGATCAATATCGACAGTGACTCCGTCCTCCTCGAATCTCTTCTTCGCCGCCACTACTTCTTCGTGCTTCGGCTCCAAGACCGCATCAAAACGGCGGATGACCAGCATCGGAAGAATGACCTTCCTGTAGTCGCCCACATCATATACATCTACAAGGCAATCGTTAGCAATTCCCCAGATAAAGGATTTCAATGCGTTATAAGTTGACTGATTCATATTTAAAAAGCTCCTTGTCTGTTTATTGTCTTTGCCATCCATTTATTCCACATCCTTCGAATCATCAGGCACCATTTCCATGATGTCTCCGACATCACAGTTCAGGGCAGCACAAATCTTCGACAGAATTTCGGTACTGACGTTTTCATCCTTGCCAAGTTTCGCAAGTGTTGTCGTGCTGATTCCGCTGGCAGCTCTTAAGTCCTTTTTCTTCATATTTTTATCAATTAGTAATTTCCATAATTTCTTATAGCTGACTGCCATGTGTTCTCCTCCTATCCATTAGAGTCCTATCGGCAAAAGACGCCTTATAAATTATAGCACATCAGGAGAGAAATTTCAACAAAATTTCAGATTTTTAATTTGCATTTACGCATTTTTTATCATTTCTACCGCAATTAAAATACTCCGGCTTCTTAGGCTGTCAGACAAGTAGATCTGGGAAATAGGCCATGTTCACTGCGCTACTGTAGATTTCCTCGCCTGCTTTTGCGAAGATCATGTGCCACTGGTCGAAAAAAATTTACATTTGAGTCCTTGACTTCGACGAACCATCTGTGTATAATGAGTGTAGTATTTAAGCGAACACGCTTAAATACTACGAAAGGAGGATCATCATGGAAAACAAATTCGGAGAATTTGTAAAAGCCAAAAGGCAGGAGAAAGAAATCAGCCTGCGAAAGCTCGCCGAGGAACTGGGGATAGTGCCCGCGTACATGAGTGACATCGAAAAAGGAAGGAGGTATCCGCCAGACAAGGAGAAGATCTATAAAATCGCTGAGGTGCTGGGGCTCAACGAGGACGATACAAACACACTCTTTGATTACGCTGCCCTCTCAAGGGACAACGGCGTATCTCCTGATCTGTCTGACTATGTGATGGGTGTCGGCAATCTCCGCACCGCTCTTCGCAAAGCGCGTGACATTAATGCCGGTGAGGATGATTGGCAGAAAATCATCGACATGCTGGAAAATCAGGAGAAAAATGGAGGTAACTCGTAATTTGCGGTACTATGACTACAGCAAAACCCAGCTCGAATATGAGGCTGACAGCCTGAACGAGTCTTTTGACAAAGAACGCCTTATCCGACCTAAGAAGATCGATGTATATGACGTAGTGGATTTCATACACTGCACACCTGACTGGTTCTATTTGTCACCAGATCAGTCGATCCTTGGAATGACAGCCTACAACAACGGCTACTACTACGCTTGGATTCCCATCAGTGAAGCCGACGAGACTCCACCTGATAGCATCGTATATAATGGGATGTTTCCTAAAAAGACTCCTGTCGAAAAAGGAACTATTATCATTGATCGGAGTATTAATGAGGGCGACAATCGCGGAATAGAGAACTTTAGCTGCATTCACGAATGCTTCCATCAGAAGCTCCATCCACGTTGTTTTATGAATCGGTCGGCGAATTACCAGCATTTCTGTCAGAAGAAGGCTTTCCGCGCAGAAACTGGAGACAGGTCAAATATGTCTGCTATTGAGGTCATTGAATACCAAGCCAACTACTGCGCTGCGGCATTCTTAATGCCACGAGAGGCAGCTACAGCTGAATTTCTGAAGACAATGGGCTTACGTTCATCACCGACTACGCCCCTTCAAAGAACATATGAAGTTGATCAGGCAATTTCAGAACTGGCCGAAAAATTTAGCGTCAACTATACACCCATGAAATACCGTCTTCAAGAATTAAAATTGGTATCCAGAGAGGAACTATCTCTCGACGAATATTTCTGTTAGCACGGGAATGTGCTCTCACAGGTACATTCCCCTATTTTTTACTATCAGTGTAATAAATCAGCGAACACGCTTATTTGCTACAAGAAAGGAGGAAAGCATGAACAAGCCACTCAAATGTCCTGTTTGTGGGAAAAGAGCCTGCGATGTATCAGATATTCCGAATGAAAAGATGTACATCGAACTCAAGTGCCCTAACTGCAATCATATCGTAAAAATTCTTTGCGATGAGTCAGCAGTAAAGGAATCGTCCAACAACCGCATTGCTAATTACACTATGCAGGCAGGTATATAACAACAAAATCGAAAATTTAATACGCAAAGCATACCGAGCAACGGAGTCGAGATGAACTACCAAATGGCCGGATGACTTTGAAACACAGTGTTTCAGAGTTATCCGGTCATTTGTGTTTCTTAAGACTTCGGCTTTGCGTTCTCTCGGCTCCTTTCGCTCAGAAAGGAACCGAAAATGAAAAACTCTAAGAAAAGCAATGAAAACAAACGTTTCTATCCACTTCGTGACTCGGAGACCCCTTCCAAGGTCACCCTTGTACCTATTACAGAGGAGCAATATCGATTCTTCTATCCAGACATCTGGGCTACCCAGAAATGTGAACAATATCACGGACGCTGCATGTGTACTAAACGCTATCTCTGGAAATGTGATGGACAGTGCGATCTGTGTGAGTACCATGCACCCGATACCGTTTCTCTGGACGAGCCACTTCCGGACGGCAATGGTACCCTCGGCGATTACATCCCGGACAGTAACCCTTCTATAGAGAATATTATTGCTGACCGCGACCTGCTCAAGCGCCTCATTGCCCGGTTCCGTGAGCTTGATCCTGACGCAGACCGTATCATCCAGATGCGACTCAACAATCCGAAAATTTCTGATCGTAAGATCGCAGAAGCACTCGGCCGTCCACAGCGAACGTTTGCTGACCAAATGAAGCGCTATTACACAGAGCTTCATAAGGAAAAGAACAAATAAATACATACCCTTTCCGGCCATTGTCCCTTTTCGGATGGTGGCTGGAAAACTTTTTATAAAATCCTCCGCTCAAATCGGCAGTTCATCTCCAGTGGAAGGTGAAGGCAAGAGAACACAGCCTTCAGAAAGCGAGGTGAACACATGATGTACCGCAGTTACGCAGACACCGGCGGCAACGTAAACGAGGAGATCAATCTTTTAAATTCCGTCAGCTACGTATCCGCCAGACTGGCAAGGAATCTCTCACTCCTTGCCGCAAGCCAATCCGAGGAAGGAGGAAAAGAAAATGTCAAAGATGACAGAAATGCACGAGACCATCGAAGACCTCAGAAACGCTGCTACTTCTATTAATGCCGTAGCCGACTGGCTCTACCAGCAGTTTTCCAGCGACGACAATTCTACACTGGAACCCGCGAAGGCACCAGTTAAGACGGAAACAAAACCACAACTCAAGCTGGAGGACATAAGAGCTGTCCTTGCTGAGAAGTCACGTGCCGGTCATACTGCAGAGATACGAGCCCTGCTTAAAAAGTGCGGTGCCGCAAAGCTCTCGGAGATCGATCCAGCAAACTATGAAACCCTGCTTCAGGACGCGGAGGTGATCGGCAATGACAGCTAAAGCACACGCGATCCTATCCGCATCCAGCTCCGACAGGTGGCTGCATTGCCCGCCGTCAGCGAGGCTCTGCGAAACCTATGAGGACAAAGGAAGCGACTACGCTGCAGAAGGCACCGACGCTCATGCGCTCGGTGAGTACAAGCTGAAATCCGCGCTGGGACTTCCATCAGAAGATCCGACTGAAAGCCTCACATGGTATTCCGAGGAGATGGATGACTGCACCAGCGGCTATGCCGAATACGTGCTGGAGCAGGTCGAAGCCGCCAAGGAAAATTGTACCGATCCGATAGTTCTTATCGAGCAGCGTGTGGACTTCTCCCGCTGGGTAGAACATGGCTTCGGTACCGCCGACTGCATCATCATCGCGGACGGCACGCTTCGGGTGATCGACTACAAGCACGGCTTAGGCGTCTTGGTCTCCGCAGAGGAAAATCCACAGATGCAATGTTACGCCCTCGGTGCTCTGGAGCTTTTCGATGACATTTACGACATCGCTCAGGTTTCCATGACCATCTACCAGCCGAGACGTCAGAACGTCAGCACTTACGAACTCAGCAAGGACGACCTGTACCGCTGGGCAGATGAAGTCTTAAAGCCCACCGCAGATTTGGCTTTTGCCGGTGACGGGAACTTCCTGTGCGGTGAATGGTGCGGCTTCTGCAAGGCTAAGAATGAGTGCCGCGCCAGAGCCGAGGCAAATCTTAAGCTCGCGCAGCATGATTTTAAACTCCCGCCACTGCTTACGGATACCGAGATCGAGGTTATCCTCGGCAAGGTAGATGAGCTGGTTAGCTGGGCTTCCGATATCAAGGAATACGCCCTGCAGCAAGCTCTCTCCGGTAAGGAATGGACTGGCTTTAAGCTCGTCGAAGGACGCAGCAACCGCAGATACAGCAACGAGGCCGCCGTCATTGATGCGGTCGAGAAAGCAGGCTTTGACCCGTATGAGAAAAAGCTGCTCGGCATCACCGCCATGCAGAAGCTCCTCGGCAAGTCCCGCTTTGATGAACTCCTAACGGCTTACATTGAAAAGCCGCAGGGCAAACCCACACTTGTGCCGGATAGCGACAAGCGCCCGGCCATGAATACAGCAAAAAATGATTTTATGGAGGAAAACGACAATGAGTAAGAATGTAAAAATCAGCAATCCCATGAAGGTTATCACCGGTGCCAGCACCCGCTGGAGCTACGCGAACGTCTTGGAGCCGAAATCCATCAACGGCGGCACTCCCAAGTACAGCGTGAGTCTCATCATCCCGAAGTCCGACACCAAGACCATCGCCAAGATTCAGGCTGCTATCGAGGCTGCCTACAAGGAGGGCGAGGCCAAGCTCAAGGGCAACGGCAAGTCCGTACCGGCGCTCTCTGTTTTGAAGACTCCTCTGCGTGACGGCGATGCAGAGCGTCCGGACGACGAGGCCTACAAGAACGCCTACTTCGTCAACGCCAATGCAACCTCTGCTCCCGGTATCGTGGACGCAGACCTGAATCCGATTCTCACCCGCTCCGAAGTGTACAGCGGCGTGTACGGCAGAGCCAGCATCACGTTTTATGCTTTCAACTCTTCCGGCAATAAGGGAATCGCCTGCGGGCTCAACAATCTGCAGAAGATCCGTGACGGTGAGCCTCTCGGCGGCAAGGCAAGCGCTGAGTCCGACTTTGCCACTGATGACGACGAAGATTTTCTTAACTAAGGAAAGGAGCACAAAACTATGGAAAGCACAGTCATGATTTCATCCCTTCTCTGCAACATCCTGATCGGGTGCTTCTGCATCGTAGTTCTGTCTTGGGCAGTGGTCGCCATCCAGACGGTGATCAACGACTTCAAGCGTGAGAAACGCGAAGAGAAAAAAGCCGCGCAGGACGACGAATACCATATCAAACGTATGGAAGCCCTGAAATAATCTAGTACCGGCAGGCGGCTTAGGAGTGATCTTAAGCCGCTTGTTTGAATTGAGGTGAAAATCTATGCAAACACTCAGTATTGATATTGAAACCTATAGTGACGTGAACCTATCCAAATGCGGCGTTTATAAATATGCCGAGTCGCCGGATTTTGAAGTACTCCTGTTCGGCTACAGCGCCGATGGCTCCGATGTGACGGTCATTGACCTTGCACAGGGAGAACGTCTGCCGCAGGAAATCATAGAGGGCCTGACGGATAATACTGTCATCAAATGGGCTTTCAACGCAAATTTTGAACGGGTGTGCTTGTCTCGGTATCTACGCGATCTTGGAGTGCTCCTTGATCCCTTCCACGATAACCATCCTCTCTCTGCCGATTGCTCCCGCTTCTTAAATCCGGAAAGCTGGCGCTGTTCTATGATCTGGGCGGCCACAATGGGACTGCCGCTTTCGCTGGAAGGCGTCGGTACCGTCCTCGGTCTTGAAAAACAGAAGCTCACAGAAGGGAAAAATCTGATCAAATACTTTTGAGACCGTTTCAAGTTTTGTGTAAATTCAAAAAACTGATATAAGATATGTCATTAGTTACTCTTGGGCAGAGCTGTTTTTTTGAGGTTCTGCCCTTGCTTGTATTAT
>NZ_JACJKS010000029.1 GCF_016901695.1 Mordavella massiliensis
AGCTCTACGAGGAACTGGAGGAATGCGGGATCCGTCTGATGGAATATAAGGAATGTTTTGAGATCATGGGGAAAGACCGCAACAGCTATTCCAAAACAGACCTGGAAGCGACATTCATGCGGATGAAAGAAGATCATATGATGAACGGGCAGTTAAAACCGGCATACAATGTCCAGATCGCAGTAGAGAATTACTTCATCGTCCACGGATATGTGAGCAATGACCGGACGGACTATAATACGCTGATCCCGGTTCTGGAAAAGCACCAGAACGCGTTTGGGGATATGTTGGAAGCGGTGACTGCCGACAGCGGCTACTGCAGTGAAAAGAACCTGCTGTATCTCAAAGAGAATGAGATCAAAAGCTTCGTCAAACTCCAGGACCATGAGAAACGGAAAACCCGTGCTTACAGAGAAGAGATCGGAAAGTATTACAACATGACATACGCGGTCTTTGAAGATGAGCATTATTACATCTGCCTTGACGGAAGGGAGCTCCGCCATATCCGGACGGAAAGCAAAGAGCAGGACGGCTATACCCAGACGGTGGAGGTCTATGGCTGTGCGGACTGCAGCGGCTGTGAGCATAAATCCAGATGTCTTTACAGATACAATGCGGAAAAGGATTCCGATCGGAATAAAGTGATGAAGATCAACGAACAGTGGGAGGAGCTGAAGGAAGAGTCCCATGCGAACATCCAGAGTGAAGAAGGGATCATGAAACGGCAGACACGTTCAATCCAGACAGAA
The DNA here is from genome assembly GCF_016901695.1 of Mordavella massiliensis. Lineage (GTDB taxonomy): Bacteria > Bacillota > Clostridia > Lachnospirales > Lachnospiraceae > Claveliimonas > Claveliimonas massiliensis_A. Next base: position 750 of record NZ_JACJKS010000029.1, read on the forward strand.
GGACACTTTGGAGATATCAAAGAGAATGAACACTTCCGGCGGTTTAACTACCGTTCGGGGGAAAAAGTGTATAAAGAGTTCATGCTGTATGTGATCGGTCGTAACATCTTGAAATACCATCGCTTTTTGCATCATGAAATCGAGAAATACGAAGGGAAAAAGGATCAGAAAGCCGCTTAAGAGATGGAGCGCTCCTCAAAATCCAAACAAGGGACTTTTGCGTCCTAAAATACGAAGAAGAAAAAGGAAGAGACAGTCTGACAAAGGATCCGGTTCTTAAAAAAGGCCGAACTCCTGGGATTGTCTCTTCCTTGCATGTCAGGGGTTAAAATTCGGTATTAACCGACAACCCCATTTTCGGACAAATTTTTGTATGCTTCTTTTCAGACGCGCTCTTACTTCTTCTTTCTTACAGCCATTCCTGCGCAGCCTGCCGCAAGGGAGGCTGAAAGAAGGAGGAGGATCAGCGTCAGATTGTTTGTATCCCCGGTCTTTACAGCTTTTGTCCCAGCGTGATCCTGGGAAGGAGTTCCCTGTGCGCTGCCTGCAGAGAAGCCTTCTTCTGTGGAACTGCCGGAACCGCTTCCAGAACCGCCAGAGCCGCCGGTACCTCCGCCGGGCTGCTCACTGGTCTTTGCCGTATACACTGCGTAAGAAGAAAAGTGGTCTGTGGTGAAGACAGCCGTGCCCGCACTGTAGGATACGGCGCCTTTGTCTTCTGTGGATCCGTCCTCTGCCAGATAGCAGGCCTTGAGCTGACGGCCTGTCATATCCGCGGGGAGATCGTAGGGCAGGCGGACGGTGGCAGTTCCGTCAAAGTCGTGGAGCGCCTCGGACTTTTCAATCGTACCATCGGCGCTGTAGGTGACGGCCTGCAGGGTGACATCAAATACCTTTACGTCATCGGACAGGGAGGCTGCTGTCTTCTGCTGGGCCTCTGTCAGGTCTTCTGTGTCCGCCTCGCCGGAGGTGATGAGAACGGTCTCATATCCGGCGGCGAGAGCCTGCTCTGAGAGGGAAGCCAGGGCCTCGGAAGAAAATCCGATCTGCATATCATCCTTAAGTGAAAGCTCGTACACAGTCTCCTGGCCGCAGCGTGTGCAGGTGTAGATGATCTTATTTTCCTGGGAGGTGTCTGCTGTCCACTGGTGCCCGGAAGGAATGAGGACAGTGCCGCAGCGTGTACACAGTGTGTCTTTTGAGCAGTCTGTGTTGCCGTCGGAGGTATGGCCAAGGGCGGGCTGTATGTCCCGTGTCTCTGTAGCCATGCACTTGGAACAGGTGTAGAGGGTGTACCCCTCCTCTGTACAGGTTGGTCCAACCACCGTTCCTGCCACCCAGTCGTGGTCGCACTGCAGTCCCTCCACCCAGCTTTTCCAGATGGTGACTGTATCGGCCAGATAGCCTCTCTCCAGCGCAAGGTCCAGACCGTCATCAATATAGGGCCAGGTGTAATCTACAACAATTGTGGGCCAGTTATAGGGGAAACCTGCCTCATCCGACGGGGCAAACAGTTTCAGGGTCCCGTCTCCCGTGATGGAGGCGCTGGGACTGAGGGAAGAAATCTCCGAGCTGGGCTGCATGTTCAGCACGCCTTCAGAGCCAAGCTGCACTTCCGCGCGGCCGGCGTCGGCCGTGTCATCCCCTGAGAGCAGCATGAGACTTGTCACTGCCAGCTCCCCGTCGATGCGCAGGATACCCACCGTGTCCGCGCCTGAGTGGGAGGGGGATACATATATCTGGCTGCAGGTCAGTTTGCTGCCAGCGGGGACGGTGAGGGTGCCGCTGCTCACCTGCACATTGGAGAGGACGGTTATATCTCCTGAGATGACCGCATCGGCCTGGGTGCCGCTGTATCTGCCGTTGACAGTGATGGAGGTGGACTGGGGCAGCGTGACGCCCTCGCCGCACAGCGTTCCCCCAAGCTGGATGCCGCCGCTTCCATTCACAATGGCGCCGGAGGCAAGGGTCAGGGTTTTGCCGGGTTCCACATAGGTGGAGCCGTAGGTGTCGATGGTCAGCGTTCCGCCGCTCTCGACTGTCATATTGGAAAAGTTGCTGCCGTTGTTCTGGGCGACAAACTGACCGCCATCCTTTACGGTCACATTGCCCCTCACAGAGCCGGTCACGTAGTTGGTCTCAGTGATCTGTTTGACCTCATTTTTCCATACGCCCTCTATGGAAAGATTGCCGTTGACCTGGGCATGGTTCAGAACGGTGACGTTCTCCGGGATCACCCAGGTGCCATTTACATACAGGTTCTTTTCAATGGTGATAGTGACTTCTTCCTCGGGCCAGGTGAATCCCTGAGATGCGGAGATCTCAAAGCCATACCCGAACTGATCCCCCGGATACCGCTCAATGAAATCGCACCACTCTTCATAGCTGTGAGCCATGTAAGCTGCGGCAAACGACGTCACAGGCAGCATGGAGACGACCAGGCAGATGCCCAGGAGCAGTCCTGTTATCCGTTTTCTCATATAGAAAACCCTCCTCACATATTTTTTTGGCTGTCTATCCGTCTTGAAGGGCGGACAGACCTGCTTAAAAAATAGCATGTAAAAGGAGGGCTATCAACATGGTAAATACTAACATTTTCAAAGACATAGTCTTGTTTCCGGTCGGAGAGATCACTCCACCGTCAGAGGGATGGCGGGCTCTACATTCCAGCGGTAGTTGACGCCGTCCCGGCCTGAGTGGAAGGGGTCATCGGAGGTCAGGCAGAAGGAGGATGGGTCGCGGGTGAAGGTGTCCAGGCGCACAAGAAGCTCTATGACCTGTGGATCGTCCTCGAGGAATGACTTTCCAATACTGCTGCCTGCGTTGCAGATATGGCTGCTGTCCGGGAGGAAATCTGTCTTCTGGCTGAGAAAGAGATCAAAGATCTCCGGCCCGGAGGTATCTGTCTGAGGCTTCAGGCAGATTTTCCAGGCCCGTTCTCCCGGGCAGTCAGAGGCAGACACATAGGTGCCGGGGATCCGCTGGCCCGGTACAAGAGGGATGGGGGTCACGCTGTCCACAGTGATGCTGCCGCTCCCTACAGTCCAGCTTTTGTCCTCCCATGTGCATGTCTCCAGATCAATGGGGATGGAGAAATCTTCCGGAAGGACAGAACTCAGGTACAGATAGGGGATGTGGAGCGTGTAGTTCCCCGGTGGGACAGGGCCGAAATCCCAGTCGTAGTAATCCTTGGTGGTGGCGCCGGGGCTGTACTGCACGCAGGTGCCAGTATAGACAGAACCGTCTTCGCCTGCAAGGGCAATCTCGCCCTCACCTTTTGAACCGTAGGAGCCCCAGATCAGGGAAGAAAGGATGGCCGGCACGCCATCGGCGGAGAAGGGACAAAGTGAGACGACCAGAGAGCCATTTTCCCGACGGGGAACAGCAAGGATGCTGTAGTCATCTCCCAACTCATACAGAAGGTTTCCGGTCTCCTGTACCGGTGCGGGCGTCAGCGTAAAGGGGATACCCAGCTCACAGGGGATCTGCGCCAGTGACTCCTGGGAGAGGGTGGAGGTAAGAGAAAGCTCTACGGAGCTATCCTGCCGGGGGAGGTCTACGCCGGAAAAGACAAGGCAGGTCCACTGATAGTCCGGTCCCGTGTGGCGCGTAGAGGCGCTGACTGTGTCGGCGAGGAGCAGGTCCTCCTGGTAGATACTGCAAAAGTCCGGCAGCAACGCCAGGTAGCTGAGATTCGGGAAATACCGGGACGCCAGCTCGGAGAAGGAGCCTTCCCTTGCCTGTATGAGGAAGGAGACTTTGAGATTTCCCTCTGCATAGACAGCGTCCTCCAGAATGCCGGTGACGTACTCTGTCTCGAAATGCACTTCCTCTGCAAGAGAGTAGGCAGTCGTGTCCGGAGACAGGACAGGGCCGTAGCCGTCTACCCAGGAGTGAGGAATGTCCCAGCTGTCATCTTCCGAGCTGGAGAAGGAGTCCCCCGGGACTGCGGAGCCGGTCTCCTCCCGGGAAACCGCCTCAGGTGTCCCGCTGTCCGGTTGGGAGAGGGGACGGTCGGAGGAGAGGAACAGAGGTCTGGGCTTATCCTTACCATTTTTGTCGTCCTCTTCCGGCGGCTCGCCCTCTCCAACAAGGATCTCCCAGAGAGATGGAATGATATTGTAGTGGCGCAGCACACAGTAGGTGCAGGCGGACAGGAGTAGCAGCGCCAGGAGGATGAGAGAGAGGAGCATGGAACGGCGCAGCTTTTTCAGACTGCGGTGGTGGCGCTTTTTTACGGTCTCGTAGGGAAGTCCTAAGGAGGCGGCGATCTCTTTTGTGGTCATGCCGCCGTAGTATTTCATGCGGATGAGAGCTGCCTCCTCCGGCTGCAGCGTCTCCATGGCTTTCTCCACATCTGCGCGGAGCTCTGACAGGGAGATCTGCTGGTCCTCCGGGCACGACAATGCGGCTGCCGTGGACAGAGCTGTCTGCTGCTGCTCCTTCCGGTAGCGGGAGATGGCCAGATTTCTTGTGATGACAGACAGGTAGAGGGGCAGGGATGCCCTGCCTGGGTCGTATTTGTCCCGCTGGAAATAAAAGCGGGTAAAGGCTTCGTTGACGCATTCTTTTATATCCTCGGGATCGTGGAGATACCTGGACGCTATATGCCAGATGAGCCCTGTGTACTGCTCCATCAGGAGAGCCAGTCCCTGCTGGGGACTCTTGGCGAGCTTTGCCAGTATCTGCTGGTCGTTCAAGGCGTGCGTGTGCATGGAAATGTATTCCCCCTCTTTTTTGCCTGCGCGGATGCTGTGGCAGTCATAATAAAAAATCATATCACAGGGGTGACAGGGGCATCAACAAGGTGAAACTTAACCGAAATGGGAGCTTGCTTTTATATCAGCGCTCCCTGGCGCTCCAGCTCGGCCCGGATCGCCGCTGTGTCATGATCGCCCCGGCCTGTGCTGAGCGCAGCGGCCACGCCGGCAGCCTGTCCGGTGGCAAATCCTGTGGCCATGACGCGGATGGAGGAAGCCGCGATCAGGTCAGCGGAGATGATCCTGCCGCCGCACCACAGGTTTTTCATGCCTTTTGGCCGCAGACAGGGGAGAGGGATGTCAAAATATTTGGCGCCCCGCTCCTCCCCGAAGACCACGTCCTTGCTGCCCAGATGAAGCTCCGCGCCCCAGCCGCCTCTGGCGATCCCGGTGTCCGGATATTTGCGTGAAGTCTTTACATCCTCGCGGCAGAGCTGATACTCCCCTGCAATGCGGCGGCTTTCCCGGTAACCCATGCGAGGCCCGGAGTAGATGAGGTAAGAGTTTTCAAACCCGGGGAGATATCTGCGGAAGGCTTCCGCGTAGAGGTGTACCTGTCTGCGGCCCTCCATCTCGTATTTTGTCTGTGTCGCGGCATCCAGTCCCGGGATCTGCATGCTGATGATATTTACCGTGTAGTCATCTGTATCCTGGGCCCGGCATACTGTGCCGTAGGATGCGGAAAAGCCGGTCATTCCGTCGGCTATGGCCTGTTCTACAGCCGCCTTGATCCTGGCTGGAGAATAGTCCATCCCGTGCCGGACATTTCCCATGCGGAAGACAAGACAGCCGCTCTGGTCACAGTGAAATTCTACAGGCGCCCCTGCCATGGCGGACAGGTTGGCCTCACCGCTGGCATCTACATAGACTTCAGCCTCCACGGTAAAAAGGCCGGCATCGTCTGCGCAGGTGAGACGGCGGATACGTCCGCCCTCTGTGTCCGCCTGGACCACCTGGCAGCAGAGCAGATAATCCACGCCGGACTCCTCCACCAGCTCATCAAGCGCCAGCTTTGTATATTCCGGGTCCTGCGGCACGTAGAGATTTCCTGTGGGAGAGTAGGTGAAGCCGTCGAAGCGTCCCATGGAGTGCAGCTTGTCCAGGACCCTTTGCCCTACACCCTTTACCACCTGTTTCCAGTCGTCTCCGTTGGTACAGAAACCGCAGTAGGCGTGGACCTGTGAATGAGTGGCCTGGCCGCCAAAGTACGGATTTCTCTCCAGAAGGAGCACTTTTGCGCCTGCATCGTGGGCGCCGATGGCAGCGGCAATCCCTGCCGAACCGCCGCCCACAACAGCCACATCGCAGCTTAGATTTCGTTTCATAAAAAAACTCCTTTCTGTCATGGATTTCTGATAAGAAAATTATAAAAAAGCAGAGATGGAACGTCAATCTCTGCGGCATGCTTCCGCTGGATTATTTCTTTGTTGAATGTGTCAGAAAACAGAGGATATTTATTGACAATATACCAAGGGAGGGGTATTATGAAAATAATATGGGAAAGTGCACCCGGGGGAGTATGACATGAGCAAATAGAACCTGTAAATATAAGAAAAAAAGGAGGAACTACTTTATGAGAGGAAGAAGGAGGAGGATCTTAGCCTTTGTCCTGTCCGCGGCGCTTGCGTGCAGTATGATGCCCTTTTCCGCAAGTACCGTGTCGGCAGAAGAACCGGCACAGGAGCAGGATACAGAGATCCTCACGGAAACCGATGTCATAGTACCTGAAGATCCGGGACTGCCGGATAATGAAGAGCTGCTGGACGGGTATGTGATGAACATACTGGGACTTAACAGCGATATCTCCACACTGGCCAACTATGGCGACAAAGTGTTGAATGAGCAGGAGAAGGCAATCTATGATCAGTTGAAAACGAGCATTGCGGGAATCGCGGCGAATGGCGGTTCGACGGAGTTCACATTTTCATGGACATTTACGTATGCAGAGTTAGGACTTGATGGCATGCCATCAACGATTACGGATGATATTAAAGCTAAGATTTCAGAAAAGATAGGAGATATTAATAAAGTCATAGATGTACTACTTGTAGATTGTCCCTATGAACTGTATTGGTTTGATAAGACCAGAGGCTGGAGTGCACATGATTTATATTCATGGGATGTGAAAGGTATTACTCTTAACAGAGTCCTTTCTTTATATGTCTCTGATAATTATGGAGGAAACAACAATGAATTTATGGTAGATGCCTCCCGTGCTCAGTCCGCTGCTGCCGCAGCGGCCAAAGCAAAAGAAATCGTTGACAAATATAAGGATGCATCGGACTACCAAAAGCTGCTGGGATATAAAGAGGAAATATGTAAACTGACAGATTACAATCACGGTGCGGCGGACAATGCCGGTACACCTTATGGGGACCCGTGGCAGTTGGTCTATGTCTTTGACGGCGATAAGGATACCACGGTAGTATGCGAAGGGTATGCCAAGGCGTTCCAGTATCTCTGTGATCTGACGAAATTTGATACATCTTCTATAGTTTGCTATACGATAACAGGGATAATGGCAGGAGGAACGGGCGCTGGCGGCCATATGTGGAATATCGTCACTATGCCGGACGGTCAGAATTACTTGGTGGACGTGACGAACAGTGACGATGGTACGATCGGAAGTGACGGGACACTGTTCCTGGCAGGCGGCAATGGCTCTGTGGACAATGGATATTCATTCTCGAACAAGTCGGGATATTCAATAACATACAGCTATGATGCAGAAACGACTTCTCTGTATGGCTCCGGCGCAGACAGTATCCTGAACCTCGCTTCTGCGGCTTACGATCCGGATGCAGTAACCCCGCTTTCTGTACAGCTGGAAAGCTCAGAGGTGGCTTATGGAACAGACGTGGTGCTGCATGTGACAGGCAGTCCCGGTAAAGGGGTAAAGGTTTATTCCGGAGATGCTGAAATCGGGGATTGGGAACTTGTAAATGGCGCGCTGGATATAGAACTCAATACTTTAAAATACGGTTTTTCTCCAATAGAAGATCCTCAGGAAGAGATATATACACCAGGCAAGTATACTTTGACAGTACAGTATGCAGATGTCGAAGTCACAGAGGCCCAGGAAGTCACATTTACGGTTGACTACTACACAGACGAAAGTAATCCTACTGCATATAGTCCGACAGAGCAGAGCGAAGACTATTGGTACAAGTCAGATGTCATTTTGCAGCCGCCTCAGGGATACAGTATTGCAGATACCGCAAAGGCAGATACAGAGTGGGGGAATGAGATTACTGTCGCAGGAGAAGGAGAAATTTTCAAGACCTATTATCTTAGGAATTTGAATACGGGAGCGATTGTCAGAGGATATGCTAAGTTTTCAATCGACAAGACCGCTCCGACTGAACTGAAAGCAGACGTTTCTGTGCAGGATACCTCCGCCACAGTGAATGCTTCTGCAGAAGACACACTCTCTGGCATCAAGAGCTACAGCCTGACTTATGATAAGGGAGGCTCCGCAGCTCCGAATATTGCACATCAGGGAAATGGCAAGTTTTCCATCACAGGGATGGAGCCGCAGAAAGAATATCAATTTACGCTGACCGTTACTGACAAAGCGGACAATACATCGAGCATTACCGTGGCAGTGTCCACGTCAGGCAAACTGAGCCTGGCCGGTGCAGTTGTCACAGTAACAGAGGCAGACGGCTATGTGTATGACGGGACAAAAAAAGTTGTCTCCAAAGATAATGTGTCAGTGACACTGAACGGGGAAACTGTTCCGGAGACGGAGTATGAAGTAGCATTCGGGGATGATCTGATCAGCGCCGGGACTGTGACAGTTACCGTGACAGCGAAAGACAACAGTGAAAACTATACAGGAACAGCTGAGGGAAGTTTTGAGATCGCAAAGAGGGATGTGACCATTACAGCCCGGGACCAGGCTATCACCTACGGAGAGACCATCGATGAGGGTATAGGGCAGGTAGAAGCAGCCGGCCTGGCTAAAGGAGATGCGGTTGCATCTGTGAAGCTGTCAGCTGACACATCGAAAGTCACAGACAATGGCATGATCACTGTGGCAGACGCAGAGATCCAAAATGCGGCCAAGAGTGATGTGACCGGAAACTATAATATCGCCTATAAACCGGGCAAACTGACAGTTAAGAAAGCACAGAGCAGCATTGGCTTTGCAGATACTTACCAGACAACAAAGGATTACGACACAAAGCCTTTTGCAGTTCCAACAGAAAAGGAACTGGAAATCAAAGGCGCTTCTTACGAGGATGTAGTCTTCACCTGGTATGACAGTACAGGGAACACCGCCCTCCAGGGAGCTCCTGTAGATGCAGGTACGTATGTACTAAAAGCATCCATACCGTATTCGGAAAACATGACGGCATCCAGAGCTGAAAAACAGATTGAGATCAAAAAGATTACTATTGCAGAGTCTGAGCAGTTTACCTTCCCGGACTGGCCGGAAAGGGGCTATGTGTATGACGGCACAGCAAAAGAGCCGGCAGTCGTTGTGTGGATCGACAAGGAGAAGACTGTACAGCTCCCGGCAGAGGAGTATACAGTAGAGTATGTAAATAACGTAAATGCCGGAAATGGCGCGCAGGTGGTCATCAAGAGTACAGAGTACAGTAAAAACTGCACGATCGATTATACAAAACTGTTCTCCATATCCCCTGCCTCCACGTCCATCCGTCTGGATGTCCCGGAGACAGCAGTCTATGGAGAGGATATTTCTCTTGTCGCTGTGCTGACAGGTATCAGCGAGACCGATATGCCGACTGGCAGCGTGACATTCACGGTGGATCAAAAAGAATACACCGTGGACATCGTCAATGGAAGGGCAGTTCTCCCGGCGGAAAAACTGTCTGGCATTCCTGCCGGTGACTATGCAGTGGCAGTCTCCTATCCGGGCAAGGGCAACTATGCCGGAGCAAAGGCTGAAGGGACTCTGTCAGTTCAGAAGGCAGACCCGGATGTGGGAACAGTGACCTGCGCAAATGACGTGCTCTATACAAGCACTTCCTGGAAAGATGTGCAGCTTCAGATGACAGGAAGCGCCAAGGGAACGCTCTCGCTGAATGAGACTACTCTCCAGGCAGGCACGGAGTTATATACATGGACATTTGTGCCGGAGGATACAGACAATTATAACAGTGTGACAGGATCTATAGAACTGACAGTCCAGGCTGTGACTGTGGATCGCATAGAAGTGAGCGGCAAACTGGAGCAGACCGAATACGTATACGGGGACACTGTGGATCTTGCAGGTGTTACCGTTACGGCTGTCTATGTAAATGGCGACAGAAAAGTCCTGACAGACAATGAAATGGAGATCCGCTATGAGCATGGTGCGTTCCTGTGGGCGGGAGACACATCCGTGACAGTGGCGTACACAGAAGCAGGCGAGACCCACACAGCGAAGATCAACGGCCTGACTGTATCCGAGAAGACAGTGGAAGAGCCGGACATCAGGCTTGCCATCCCGGAAGGCGGATATATCTACGACGGAACGGAAAAAGAGCCTGCGGTAACTGTGTATGCAGGAGGACTTCTGATCCCCGATTCCGAATATACAGTGACTTATGAAAATAATGTAAATGCCGGAGAAGCAAAGGTGATCGTGGCAGACAGAGAGGGCGGCAATTTCATTGTAAATGGCACAGCCTCCTTTGAGATCGGAAAAGCGGCCCAGGCTGTGCTTGCCATTACGGGAATGCCGGCGGGAACCATTTCCTACGGAGATGTCTTCACCCTCCAGACATCCGGCGGTTCCGGTGAGGGAAAAGTAACCTGGGAAGTGATAGAAGGCACAGAGTTTGCTGCGATAAGTGAGGACGGAACCGTGACGGTCAAGGGAGTCGGACCGGTGACTGTCAAAGCTGTAAAGGCAGCAGATCAGAATTATGCGGAGACATATGCTGTGTGGAGCTTTGATGCCGGAAAGGCCAATCCGGATGTGGGAGACGTGTCCTACAATGGCGAAACACTCTATTCCACAGATGATCCGACAGGCGTGCAGCTTGACAAGACCGGAGAGGCGGCAGGTACGCTGAAGCTGGCAGACGGCACCGTATTTGAACTGGACCGCACAGAATATGTGTGGGTATTTATCCCGGAAGATACAGAGCATTACAATGAAGTGTCCGGCACCATTGACCTGGCGATCCAGGCAAATCCGCCGGCGGCTATGAAGATTACAGGTACGCCGGACAGATCCGGGTACAGCTACGGTGATCCGTTTGATCCGACTGGCCTGACGGTTGAGATCACTTATAAAAACGGACTTGTGAGAACAATCCCGGCCTCCGCTCTGGGTATCGTGTATGAACAAGGTTCCTTCCTGGCGGTGGGAGATGAGTCCGTTACCGTTACCTACGCACACGACGGGGAAGAGGTATCTGCGGTGATCACAGGACTGACCGTGACAGAGAAGAAAGTGGCAGACCCGACAGTGGAACTTGAAAAAGACACGTACATCTACGACGGAACGGCAAAGAAGCCGGGCGTCACCGTAAAAGACGGCAGCACAGTCATTCCGGCTGATGAGTATACGGTCACCTACACAGACAATGTGAGTGTGGGAACTGCTTCTGTGACCATTACAGACAATGAAGGCGGAAATTATGAGATCGCAGAGAAGACAGTGACATTCCGGATCGTTGCGAAAGAGCAGTCTGGCGGTCAGAATGGCAGCCAGACAGGAACTGGCGGTGACAAAGCAGTTAAGACCGGCGACAGCACAGGGATCATGCTCTGGCTGATGCTCGCAGCCATGTCCGGCTTCTCGGTGGCAGGCGCTTATGCGTGGAGAAAGCGCAGGAGAGTGTAGCGGCTCGCGGTAGAAAGAGAGTACAAGAACTTTAACAAGAATTATTGATATAAGAATATCTGATGATATGCAAGAAAGGGGCTGTCGGGAAATAGATAGTCTAAATCAGGGGCAGACGTGACTCGCATGAGTCACGTCTGCCCCTGAAATTTATCCTCTAAAAAGAGAAAAAGATGGCTAACGACAACCATCTTCCTCTCCGTTCCATGTTATAATGGAACTATGCTAAAACAAGATTATTATAACGATTTTTTTGAGTTTGGGCAACAGAAAATTAACTTCAG
>NZ_JACJKS010000030.1 GCF_016901695.1 Mordavella massiliensis
ACCCGAATCTCCCGCTGCGGTTTCTGCTTTATATTTCGCATCTGTATTCCAGGATGACTGTGAAAGAGAACCTGTACGGAGAGACGATCATACAGATCCCGGCGCCGGAATTTCTTATCTTTTATAACGGGAAAGATGAGATGCCGGAGCGGCAGACCCTGAAACTGTCCGACATGTACAGCGTGCAGGAGGGGCAGCCGAAGCTGGAGCTTAACGCCACGCTCCTCAACATTTCCGGGAGCAACAATCAGAAGCTGAAGGAAGCCTGCAGGACGCTGGGAGAGTATGCCATATATACGGACAGGATCCGGATCTACACGGAGACAATGGGGCTCCCGGAGGCAGTGGACCGCGCGATGGATGAATGCATCAGGGAAGGTGTGCTTAAGGACTTCCTGATGGAGCACAGGGCGGAGGCGAGAGCGATGAGTATATTTGAGTACGATCAGGAGAGGCATATGCAGCAGGAGCGCGAGGCCGGGATCGAGAAAGGCAGGCGTCAGGGTGAAGAGCAGTTGCTGCGCAGGCTGGTGCAGAAAAATCTGTCCAGAGGAATGAGCATCTCAGAGATTGCGGAAGTTCTGGATGAGCCAGAGGAGCGGATCCGGGAGATCATAGATATGTGCGCAGCAGAGGAACCGCAGGAGGGAAAGTAAACGGATCATGCAGGGCGCTGTTCCATCATCAGAGCAGATGATTGAGCGGCGCTTTTTTGATACGTTTTTCGTTGTGTGAAAGTGGAAAATCTGTCAAAAATTGACATTTTTATAACAATATGCTGTAATTATATGATTTATAATGACTCGAACTGTGCCTGTACAGGCGTAAGATCCATATATAAGGAGGGTTTTCTGCAAATGAAAAGGAAGAAAGAACATCGGAAAAGCCTGGGAGCCCGGCTTGTTTCCCTGATGCTGGCGGCGGACCTGCCGGCAGAGGAAGGCGTTAGCTGGAAGTTTGGCATGGATCCGGACGCGGCAGCCGGGTATGAATTTTTGACGTGACAGAGGAAAATATCGAGGATTACCCTCTCCTTGGGGGAGATCCGGCCAAATGCGGCTGGTACTTCGTGCTGACGACAGACTTCACCATCACGGTGGAGATGCGGGACGGAGACAAATCCAGCAATACGGAGCTTTTTGCAGAGGCGGTCAACAGCCAGTTCCGCCTGCAGGGCCATGCGGCCACCGGCGTCACGGATGTGCCTTTTGGAGAAGTGGATTGGAAAAAGCCTGAGATCACTTCCGGCATAAGCAGCGCCGAGATGACCTGCACCGTGCGCAAATTCAACCTGGACGGATCCAGGATCACCTATAAGATCATCTTTGACAACACCGGCGTCCCCAACTTCGGAGCCATTACGACGGAAGTATATGACGGCGGCAAGATCCTGCTGACCCTGGCGGGCCAGACAGACTTCACGGCGACAAAAGAGTGGCTGGAACCGGAGGGCACCGCGCGCCCGGAGGCTACCTTTGAGCTGTGGCGGTACCGGGCGGGGCAGGATTATACGACGGCGGCCGGTACATCTACGTGGTCCGGGAATACCTGGAGGGGACGAACGCAGGCAATTACAGCCAGGTGTTCGGGAAGCTTACGGAAGGGGATGGCAGTCCCTACGAGACCTATGAGGACACAGTAACAGACGGGAACGGAGACCCGCAGACCCAGTTGGTCAACGAAGACGGCGAGCGGGGAGACGGCGCGCAGGACAACCTGCGCAAGGCCGGCGATCATTTCGTGTACAACACGGGCGTGCTGTCCAACCGCTACAATGAGACCGTGACCGTAAAGGCGAGCAAAGAATGGAAAGCGGCCGCCTTCCAGGCAGACTTTGAGGACGCGGCGGTAGAGCTGCGCCTGCAGTCACGTCCCGCCGGGGACGAGGACGCCGCCTGGGAGGATACGGATGAGACGCTTGTCATGGGCAACTTCCGGTCCGAGCACCTCATCAACACAGGCGCGGCCACCGTGCCCAGATACGACGCGCAGGGACGCGAACTTGCGTACCGCTGGGTAGAGACCGGCGTGTACCAGGATATACCAGGCGAGACGATTCCCGGAGACGCGGAAAACCTGATGGGGGAAGACGGCTCTTTTGTCATGACCCACACGGTAGAGAATACATCCGGCAGCGCGGACGATCCGGCCACGGTGGACCGGGAGATCGTATATGATGCTAATTGCATAGATATGATACAATCACATAGAGGGTTTTCATCCCGCAAAGCGGCTTAATACAAGGACTTTCCGGGATGAAGGCTCTTTTTTAATGTTTGTTTCCTGTCGGGCACTGGTGTGCCGACCGATGAGAAACACAGGTGCCGCTGATTGGGGGTGTTCACCTTTTAACGATTTATCGTGCGATTGTGTAAATCGTGTGAGAGTACAAAAATCCCCCGGAGCCAGAGTGTGGCCCCAGGGGAAGAGAGTTTAGCATTCCTTGTTGTACTTTTTGCCGATTGCCTTTGCTCTGTCCAAATACGGCTACATTGAGAAATTCATCGAGCAGCTGGGTGAACAATACAACATCCGGGAAATTGCCTTCGACCGCTGGGGTGCGGTACAGATGGTACAGAACCTGGAAGGGATGGGCTTTACCGTGGTTCCCTTTGGACAGGGCTTTAAGGATATGAGTCCTCCTACCAAAGAACTGATGAAGCTGGTGCTGGAGGAGAAAATCGCCCACGGCGGGCACCCAGTGCTGCGGTGGATGATGGATAACATCTTCATCCGTACCGACCCGGCGGGCAATATCAAAGCGGATAAGGAAAAATCCACAGAAAAAATAGATGGTGCCGTTGCCACTATCATGGCCCTTGACCGGGCGATACGATGTGGCAACGACACCAATGAATCAGTCTATGACAGCAGAGGATTGCTGTTCATTTAATACGATTTTATTTTTTCAATTTTAAGCCGTCTTTAAAGGCTTCACCTACACGGTCAGTTACCTTGTAATAGCCGTGTGTATAGGGGTCAAATGCAATAGCATTCACCAGGGACATATCCAGCTTGTCATCCCGAAGGACACTTTCGTCGGCAGTGACTTTTATAACTTTACCAATTACACCGCACCCGTACTCGTTGCTCTGATACTCGATGAATTTGCATTCCAGACAAAGGGGAAACTCATTAATTACAGGGGCATCTATCGTCTCCGCTTTTGTCGCAGTGAGACCTGCCTGGCTCAATTTATCCGAAACCTTGTTACCAGAAACAACGCCAAAGTAGTCAGCCTCTACAACGTGGGCGGCATCGGCGATGCTGACGGTAAATCCGCCACGAGCCTTGATATTCTTTACGGTCTTGTGGCTTTCAGTCAGGTTTAAAGCTACGGTATCTCGCTCTTGCATCGTTCCCCAGGCGGCATTCATCACGTTTACAGTTCCGTCCTCGTTGTAGGTGGCTACCATCAGAACAGGCATGGGGAAAATACCCTCAGTAATTTTCAATTCTTTTCTCATGCTGCTTGCCTCGCTTTTTTGAAAGATTGACACATACGGTGCCTTCCTTTATAATTATAACCAGTAGCAAAAAAAATTCAAGTACTGATATTAAAGAAAGGTACTATCTAAAAAGGAAGTGTAATAATGATTCGTAACTACATTGAGAATGCGAATTTTGAGGATACTGGATTCAGCTATACCATGTCGCTAATTTCAGGAAAACATAAAATGGTGATTCTCTACTGTTTGATGGAATTTGAGATCGTGCGCTTCAATGAATTGAAACGCTATCTGGGAAATATATCCGATAAGACTTTAAGCACAAATCTGAAAGAGTTAGAATCGGCTCGTCTCATAGAGCGAAAAGAGTATCCGCAAATTCCGCCGAAAGTAGAGTACTCTCTTAGTAATCGGGGAAAGTCTCTAATGAAAATTTTAGACCAGCTCTGCACATGGGGAGAGGAAAACAGGGAATAATTCCTTTTAGCTTAAAAGTATTCTAAGCATCTATCGAAAGGTAGGTGCTTTTCTTATGCCTATTTTCAGGAAGGATGGTGATTCGAGATGGGTATCTTTTCCGGGCTTTTCCGTTCCAGGGATAAGCCCCAGAACCGCACTACAGGTAGCGCCTACAGCTTTTTCTTTGGAGGAAGCTCTGCTGGCAAGCGTGTCAATGAACGGTCCGCCATGCAGATGACGGCGGTGTATTCCTGCGTCCGTATCCTGGCGGAGGCTGTGGCGGGTCTGCCGCTGCATCTCTACCGCTACAAAGAGGATGGCGGCGATCTCTACCTTATCAACGGCAATATGCTCCCGCTTGGCAATGCGGGTGCTTTTGCAGATACACAACCGAACGATGACGGAAAGGAGGAAAATCCCGATGAAGAAGTTCTGGAAGTGGAAGAACCAGGCAGCGACGGAGACAGCTCCGGCGGAACGGACGCTGTTCCTGAACGGCACCATCGCCGAGGAAAGCTGGTTTGATGACGACATTACGCCGCAGCTTTTCAAGGAGGAACTGATGGCTGGCTCCGGCGACATTATCGTTTGGATCAACAGCCCCGGCGGCGACTGCGTGGCGGCAGCACAAATCTACAATATGCTGATGGACTACAAGGGAGATGTGACGGTAAAGATTGACGGCATTGCCGCCAGTGCGGCCTCCGTCATTGCGATGGCAGGCACGCAGGTGCTGATCTCTCCGGTTGGAATGATAATGATCCATAACCCGGCCACCATCGCATGGGGTGATACTGCTGAAATGCAGAAGGCCATTGAAATGCTGGCAAGCGTGAAGGATTCTATCATCAATGCCTATGAGATCAAGACGGGACTTTCCCGTGCGAAGCTCTCCCATCTCATGGATGCGGAGACCTGGATGGATGCCCACAAGGCGGTGGAGCTTGGCTTTGTCGACGGGATTCTTGGAAGGGCTGACCTGCCGGAGGCTGTGGAGCCGCCAGCAGTCACCATGCTTTATTCCAAGGCCGCTGTGGTGAATTCCCTGATGGATAAGATCGCAGCAAAGTGTGCTACAAAACCGAAAACTGAACCTGCAGGCCGCAGCGTAGACAGTCTCTACGAGCGGCTTGATTTATTGAAGAATTAAGGAGGATTTCGACGATGACTATTTTAGAGCTTAGAGAAAAGAGAGCAAAGGCGTGGGAAGCGGCAAAGGCGTTTTTAGACTCCCACAGAAATGACAAGGGTGTACTGTCTGCAGAGGACGATGCCGCCTATACCCGTATGGAGCAGGAAATCACCGACCTGGGCAAGGAAATCTCCCGCATGGAACGCCGTGAAGCGCTGGATGCCCAGTTAAACCTTCCGGTAAATCAGCCTCTGACCGGAAAGCCCTTAAACGGCAGGGAGACCGCAAAGACCGGACGAGCTGCCGATGAGTACCGCCAGAATTTCTGGAACATGATGCGTTCCAAGACTCCCATGCCCCAGGTGGTCAATGCCCTGCAGATCGGCACGGACTCTGAGGGCGGGTATCTGGTGCCGGATGAGTACGAGCGCACCCTGGTGGAGGCTCTGGAGGAAGAGAATGTCTTCCGTCAGCTGGCCAAGGTGATCCGCACCTCCAGCGGTGACAGAAAGATCCCTGTGGTGGCCACCAAGGGCACTGCTTCCTGGATTGATGAGGAAGGGGCGTATCTGGAGAGCGATGATTCCTTCGGTCAGGTTTCTATCGGGGCTTATAAGGTGGGCACCATGATCAAGGTATCGGAAGAGCTGCTGAATGACAGCGTCTTTGATCTGGAGGCATACATCTCCCGTGAGTTTGCCCGCCGCATCGGCGCTAAGGAGGAAGAGGCCTTCTTTACCGGTGACGGTTCCGGCAAGCCTCTGGGTGTGCTGGCAGCCACCGGCGGAGCGGAAACCGGGGTGACTGCGGCATCTGCCACGGCCATCACTGCCGATGAGCTGATCGACCTGTTCTACTCCCTGAAGGCGCACCTTACCGCAGAAATGCCGTGTGGGTGTTAAACGACTCCACCATCAAGGCCATCCGCAAGCTGAAGGACAATCAGGGCCAGTACCTGTGGCAGCCTTCCCTGACTGCCGGTGCACCTGACCTGCTCCTTGGAAAGCCGGTGAGGACTTCTGCCTATATGCCTGCCATCGCAGCGGATGCAAAGACGGTAGGGGAAGCGATCTATCAGGTGTCTCCCTCCAGCGGCAGGACGCCGGCTGTGTCCGGGGCGGATCAGAATGGAACGATCGACGTCGGGACGCTGACTAATTCGCTGAAGACGGAAACCTCCCTGACAAAAGACTGGGTGAACAGCGACGGGACCGCCGTTACAAAGGACTACCTGGGGTGCGATATCTCTGTGACGTTTGCGCTTCAGGCAGCCATATCCTCTGAAGGCGGGACTGCAGCTTCATCCCTGACATGGCGACCTGCAGCCGAACTCCTGAAAGAGAAGCTGGACCCAGAGACTATACCGCAGTGATGGGCAGTTACACATTTGAGCAGACTGTGTCCGGGCGCGTCAATGAAGACTGGAAAACAGTCAAATTCAAGGATCTGCCCGCATGTATCAAGAGTCAGGACGGAACGGCTTTGAAGATCCGGTACCGCATCGTGGAGACGGCCATCTCCTATCAGATGCCGGGTGAACAAGAGGTGAAGATCAGCGTACAGACCGATCCGGCACCAGACGGCAGTTCCTGGACATACAAATACACGGACAGCCTGCTGGCGCCGGCCTGCCCGGGAAATGAAAATTCCTACGATCTAAATGACAGGACCGTCTACAACGGCCTGCAGACGTCGGCCCTGACGGTGAAAAAGAACTGGGAAGACAGCGGCAACGCCTACCGCACCCGCCCGGAAGCAGGGCAAAGCGGGAAAGACTGGGAGGCCAGCTTCCTGATCCAGAGGTCCGCAGGGGCCGGCCAAGACTGGGAGAGCGTACAGGTCTACAGCGAAGGAAAGAAAGAGGGCGCCCCGCTGATCCTCACGCTGTACGGCGCCAACGGGGACGCCGCTGCCCAAAAGACCATCTCCAACCTGCCGAAAGGCCGGTACCGGGCGGTGGAACTGCAGCCGGAGGCCGGTCCAACGCAGGATCAGCCGGCAGATGCGAAAGACGCAGCGAAGACCGGCGATACAGCGCCTCTGTCTGTATGGGGCTTGCTGTTCGCGGCTGCAGCATGCAGCGGCGGCGCCGCGCTTCTGATGCGGAAGAGCCGGAAAAAGAAAAGTGAATAAATAAACACGTGCGACAGGCAGCCGGAGCGGCTGCCTGTTTTATGTTTCTGCCATTGCCATTTGATCCGCCGCGTGGTATGATGATCTCACATCAACTTCCCGGACATGTTCCTTCTGAACCTTCTGAAGTCCGGACAGAGTTTCCAGGCGTTTCAGCCGGAGATACCCAAAGTTTGATGAAAAAGAATACAGACAGGAGGCTTCGCCTATGGGAAAAGCAAATGCAGCGGTCAATCAGTGGCTGGAAAATAACCACAGATTTGCCAGCCTGTACAACGGCTATCTGTTTGACGGCCGGCAGGTCATAAGACCGGAAGATCTGGAAAACCTGGACCGGGAGACAGATATCCTGGTTGGGGACAAAAAAGGAAGGACAAAGGCCATCGGAAGGAGGAGGGATATCGTAAAACGCTGGAAGGGAGGCGCAGACCTGGCAATCCTGGCATGCGAGTCGCAGAACAAGGTTCATTATGCCATGCCCGTACGCTGCATGCTGTATGACGGACTTACCTATGCGGACCAGATCAGGGAATTGTGGAGGCAGCATGCCGGAGACAGAGGGACGGGAGGCGACCTGAGCGCAGAGGAATTCCTGTCCGGCTTTCGCAGGAGAGATCACATCTGCCCGGTTCTCACCCTTGTTTTTTATTATGACGAAAAGAAGTGGGACGGGGCGAAAGATCTGTATGAGATGTTTCTGCCCGGCGCAGACGGGGAATTCAGGGCTGCCCTGCAGAAATATATCCCAAACTATACTATGAACCTCATTGATGCGGGGCACATGGAAGAAGCGGAACTGCAAAGACTTTCGGAAGATTTACAACAGGTACTGGGCATGCTAAAATATAGGGACAAAGAGAAGGAGCTGCAGGACTATATCCGAAAGAACGAAGCCTATTTCAGCAGTGTGGATGTAGAAACATACCAGGCGCTGTGCAGCTTTTTGAATGCGGAGAAAGGACTGAAAAGAGTGGAAGATCTGAGAAAGGGGGACAAGGTAAATATGTGTCAGGCACTGGAACAGATGTATCAGCATGCGATGCAGGAAGGACGAGAAGAAGGGAGAGAAGAAGGGAGAGAAGCGGGCATAGCCCTTGCCAGAAAGGTCTTCTGCCTGTCCGCCAGTGGAAAGACACCGGAGGAGATCGCGGAAGAGGCCGGACTTACGCCCGGGGAGGTGCGTAAGATCTTGGGATAGAGCGGACATGCCGGGAGAATTGTTGTACTGTCCCTATTGGGGCAAAGGAGAGACAACCCATGCCAAAAGGAACAAACCAGAAATTCAAACTGTACCGTCTGGCGCAGATCATGCTGGAGCAGACGGATGACGGGCACTACATCACCATGCCGGAGATCATGGAGGCGCTGGGGCGCTATGAGATCACGGCGGACCGCCGGAGCATCTACCAGGACCTGCGGGACCTGGAGGAGCTGGGCATCGAGGTGGAGGGGGAGCCAGCCGGGAGGGGGTACCATTACCACGTAGTATCCCGCCCCTTCGAGCTCCCGGAGCTGAAGCTCCTTGTGGACGCGATCCAGTCCTCCCGGTTCATCACAGAAAAAAAGACCAACGCGCTCATCCGGAAGCTGGAGAAGCTGGTCAGCCGGCATGAAGCCATGCGCCTGCAGCGCCAGGTCTATGTGTCCGGGCGGATCAAGACCATGAACGAGAGCATCTACTACGCAGTGGATACGATCCACAACGCGATCGCCGGGAACCGCCAGATCCGTTTTCAGTATTACCAGTGGAATGTAAAAAAAGAAATGGTGCTGCGGCGGGACGGCGCCTGGTATCACGTCAGTCCCTGGGGCCTGTCCTGGGACAGCGAGAACTACTACCTGGTCGGATACGACGCGGAGGCAGGGGACATCCGCCACTACCGGGTGGACAAGATGCTCCACATCCGGATGACAGACGAGCCAAGAGAGGGCAGGGAGCGGTTCCGGAAGCTGGACATGGCGGAGTATGCAAGGAAAAGCTTCGGCATGTTCGGCGGGAAGGAGGAGCATGTAAAACTCCTGGTGGACAACAGCCTGGCCGGCGTGATCATCGACCGGTTCGGGAAATCCGTCATGATGGTCCCGGCGGACGAAGGGCATTTCACCGCCCATGTGACCGTCATGGTCAGCAGCCAGTTCCTGGGCTGGATCTTCTCCCTGGGCGAGCAGGTGAAGATCCTGGGACCGAAGTCCGTGGCAGAGCAGATGAAAAAGGAGGGGGAAAGGCTCCTGCGGCAGTACGGCGGAGCACGGCAGATATAGGACAGGCGTACTGATATTTATAAAGATCCAGGCAGCTCCTGCGCACAGCAGTCGAGATCCTGGAGAAGCGGAAGTACCGCAGGGACAATACGAGCGGGTTCCGCGTGTTTATGATACACTAAATTTACCGAAAAAAAGCGTCAGAATTCCCTGAAAAAAGCAAGGGAAATTCCCTAATTAAAGCGGGACATATTGAATCCCCTTTACACTATATTTATCCTTTATCTAAGAACCACCAAAGATAGAGGAGGAAAGGAAGATGCTCACTATGTCCCAAATCAATCATATCAAAGACTTGAGCAATTGTGGATACCGGATCAGTGAAATTTCGAAAAAAACAGGTGCTGATCCCAAAACGATACGCAAGTACCTTGCACAGGATGACTTCTCACCGCAGCCGCCCATTATCCTGGAGAAGCAATCCAAGCTGGATCCCTTCAAACCCATCATCCAGGAATGGCTGGACGAAGACAAGAAACATTGGCGCAAGCAGCATCATACCGCACAAAGAGTCTATGAGCGTCTTGTAGAGGAACATGGCTATACCGGGAGTTACAGCATCGTCCAGCGCTACATGAAAAAATGCCGTTCCATCCAAACTGAGAAAGCAAACCTGGAACTGATCTGGGATCCCGGACCGGCACAAGTTGATTTCGGGGAAGCAGACTTTTATGAGGCAGGGAAACTCTGCCGCAAGAAATATCTGACCGTATCGTTCCCCTACAGCAATGATGGATACAGCCAGGTGTTCGGCGGAGAAACCGCAGAGTGTGTCTGCCAGGGGCTGCAGGATATCTTTGAATTTATCGGCGGCGTACCGCCATTACTGATCTTTGACAATGCAACCGGTGTCGGGCGGCGGATCGGTGACGCAATCCATGAATCGGAACTTTTTTCCCGTTTTCGTGCCCATTATCACTTCCGGGTGCGCTTCTGCAATCCCTATTCCGGCTGGGAGAAAGGAAATGTGGAGCGCAAGGTTGATTATAACCGTGCGAACCTGTTTGTTCCGGTCCCGCATTTCAATGAAATAGAGAAGTACAACCAGAAGCTGCTTGCCCGCCATGAAAAGAAGGCATCTGAACTCCATTATAAGAAACAGGTCCCTATCAGGGAATTGTTTGAAGAAGACAGGAAAGCCCTCCTGATGCTGCCGCCAAAACGGTTCGATGTCTGTCGGTATGAATGGCTGAAGGCGGACAGGTCATCACGACTCACCGGCGTGCTTACGGAGATAACCGCACGGATGTCAGTGATTACAGTACCACGCTGGCTGTCCTGATGAAAAACTCCGGGGCATGGGGAAACAGCGGGCTGCGCAGTGAAACTCCGGATGCCCTGAGAGCTTACATGGATGCCCAACCGAAAGAGAAACTGAAGGATTGCCTGCGGATCATGAATGAACTGACCAATCAATACGGCTTCCAGGCAGCGGCCAGCGCTATGGAGATGGCCTGTACGAGGGGCAGCATTAACATCTGTGATGCTTCCGTGCTTGCCGCAAGGATCACCGGATATGGTATTTATACACCGCCGGAGACAGGTCCATCCCTTGCAGTATATGATGATATGTTCCTGAAGGAAGGAGGCACTGTTTCATGATGACACCGAAGATGAAAGAAGATTTCTGTACACAGATCCTCGGAGCAAGCCGACAACTCTTCCTTTCAGGCAGGATCTCAGAAATCTGCCGGGAAAAAGGGACACAGAAGCAGCTGGAGTTTATTCTGGAACTGCTGCAGGCAGAATTGATTCTCCGGGATGAAAACCGACGAAAACGTCTGATCAAGCGGGCTGGGTTTCCAACCTATAAGACCTTTGAGGGTTACAGCTATCACTGCATAAAGTTTCCTCCTGCATTCGGCAGGGAGGAACTGGAAACCCTTGAGTTTGTCCCAGGGAAAAAGAATCTTGTGCTTTATGGCCCGGTGGGCATCGGTAAAACTCATATGGCAATCGCGGCTGGTGTAAAAGCCTGCAATCTCGGTTACAAGACGAAGTTTTATACTGTAACAGAACTTGTGCTGAAGCTTGCGGAATCCCGGAAAAACGGGACGCTGGAGCGTCTTCTTCGGGATCTGCGCAGCCTTGACCTGCTCATACTGGACGAATGGGGATATGTACCTGTTGATAAGGATGGATCCCAGCTGTTGTTTCGCGTTATATCTGACAGTTATGAGAGCAAGAGCCTGATCCTGACAACCAATCTGGAATTCTCTAAATGGGGAGGTATCTTTACGGATGACCAGATGGCGGCGGCGATGATCGACCGGCTTGTCCATCACGGACATTTGCTGATCTTCGAGGGGAAAAGCTACCGAATGGAGCATGCCCTCATGCGCAGGGATGCATGATGCCCGCTGAAAGCAAGGAAAATCCCTTGCTGAAAAAAGGGAATTCCGACGCTTTTTTTAAGGAAAAGTACTTGACAAAAAACATCCGCGGCGTGTATCACACAAAGAACGGGAAGTACAAGGCATGCATTGGCTTCAAGCAGACCCGGTACTGGCTCGGTACGTTCGGCACGTTCGACGAGGCGGTGCAGGCGCGCGTGGCGGCGGAACAGGTTCTTTATGAAGGCTTTCTGAAAGCCTGGCATCAGTGGAAGGAGCATGCGGACCGGGATCCTGCCTGGGCCAGGGAAAACCCGCTGACCTTTGATGTGGAGAAGGTGGGCGGCGAGTTTGTGATCCGGCAGGAATAGGATATAGAAAGGGGCTGTCGGGAAATAGATAGTCTAAATCAGGGGCAGACGTGACTCGCATGAGTCACATCTGCCCCTGAAATTTATCCTCTAAAAAGAGAAAAAGATGGCTAACGACCAATGTCATTAAGATAAGGATAATCATCTCAGAGTGAAAAGAGTGGAATATGTAGAAATGCATATTCTGCTTTTTTATATTAAAAATCAAAAAACACTTGACAAATAC
>NZ_JACJKS010000004.1 GCF_016901695.1 Mordavella massiliensis
TCTAACGCAGCATTAGCTGCATCTGTTTTTCTATTACATTCAGGAAAATCTCAATGCTTTTAATTCCCATTATCAGCAGAGAGATTAGCGGATGCGGCTTTAGCAGGAAGGCGGACAGTGCAGTCTCTTTGCATTCCATTTTCAAAAGGAGGCTGTGCGTATGACAAATGCAAACATGAACGACGCGTTACCTGTCAACCGGACGTTTAAGTCCACCCTGTTTATCATGCTGTTCGAGGACAAGAAGAACCTGCTGGAACACAGGGCGGAGGCGAGAGCGATGAGTATATTTGAGTATGATCAGGAGAGGCATATGCAGCAGGAGCGCGAGGCCGGAATTGAGAAAGGCCGGCGTCAGGGTGAAGAGCAGCTGCTGCGCAGGCAGGTACAGAAGAATCTTGGCAGAGGTATGCAGGTTGCCGAGATTGCGGAACTGCTGGATGAGTCAGAGGAGCGGATCCGGGAGATCATAGATATGTGTGCGGCGGATGAAGCGCAGGAGGGAAAGTAAATCAATCATAGAATAAGCCGGCTTAGCCGGCTCATTCTATGATATAAGGAGGACAGAAATGATAGAGGACAAGGATTATATCATGCGGCTCGTGCACGAGATCGCGCGCATGCTGATCCGGATGATCTTTAACAGGGACATTGACAGGGAGGGAGAGCTCCCGGTGGCAGAAGAGCTGCTGGAGCGCTATCAAACATATATGGCCATGATCGATGACGGACAGATCAACGAGGCGGAGAACCGGCTTCTCGATGAGATGGATCTCCGGGCCCCGGCATATTTTGAGATGGCGCTGCGCTTTTACGAGAAGTTGGGGAGCAAGAGCGAGGAGTTCCTGGAAGAACACGATTACACCCAGGACGAGGTGCTGGACGGCATGAAGTATGTAGTGGACTGCTACGGCTATGGGGATCTGTGGGATCCGGTCAGCAGATAAAAGGGAAGGCGGTATTGACACATGCCGCCTTTTGTTGTACACTGCATATTGTTTACAAGTAAACTATAAGCGCATGGAAGGAGAACGAAATGCAAAAGACAGTTGAGGCCATGCTTGGGTATTTTACGCAGATCCGCCAGGTGTATGCAGGGGAGCTGAACCGGCGGTTTGAAAAGGAGAAGTTCTCTCCCAATGAGATGTCTGTGCTGATCCTTCTGTCCAACAACCGGACCATTGATACGGCCAGCCAGATGCGGGTCGTGCTGGGGGTCTCCAAAGGGCTGGTGAGCCGCAGCATTGAGTCGCTGGCAGAAAGAGGCCTGGTAGAGTGCAGGCAGGATGAGAGGGACAGGCGCATCCAGAGGGTCTGCCTGACCGGGGCGGCGGCGCCCTTCGTGCGCAGGCTGAACGAAGAGATTGGCAGGATCAACAGAGAAGTGCTGGCAGATATCTCCCAGGAGGAGATCGATCAGATGGAGAACACAATGATGAAAGTTCTGCAAAAGTTTACAGAGAAAGATTTAAGTGTCAAGGAGATGGATTAGAATGAAGATGGAGATGTCCAGAGAGGTGGACCTTGGAAAGGAGCCGGTGGGGCGGCTTCTGATGACGCTGGCAGTGCCGGCCATCACATCCCAGCTTGTGAACGCCCTCTACAATATGGTGGACCGGATGTATATCGGCCATATCCCTGAGACAGGGGCGGCCGCGCTGACCGGCGTCGGGGTCTGCTTCCCGCTCATTATGATCATATCCGCCTTTGCCAGCCTGATCGGGCAGGGCGGCGCGCCGAGAGCCAGCATATATATGGGCAAGCAGGACAAAGAGACGGCGGAAAAAATACTGGGGAACTGCTTTGCGACGCTGCTTGTCATTGCCGTGGCTCTGACGGGGCTGACGCTGGCGTTTCAGCGGCCCCTCCTCCTTCTGTTCGGAGCCAGTGAAAATACCATCGGCTACGCGGTGGAGTATATGAGCATCTATGCGGTGGGCACCGTTTTTGTGCAGCTGACGCTGGGGATGAACATGTTTATCTCCGCCCAGGGATTTTCCAGGATCAGCATGCTCACGGTGGTGATCGGCGCTGTGACCAATATCGTGCTGGATCCGGTATTTATCTTCCTTTTTGATATGGGTGTGGCGGGGGCTGCGCTGGCGACCGTTCTCTCCCAGGCGCTCTCCGCTGTGTGGGCGGTCCGGTTCCTGTGCGGGAAGCGGACGGTGCTGCGGCTTAGGAAGGAGAACTTCCGGGTCAGGCGGGGGATCCTTATGCCCTGCATCGGGCTGGGCGTGGCGCCTTTTGTCATGCAGTCCACGGAGAGTATCCTTGTGCTCTGCTTTAATTCCTCCCTCCTCAAGTACGGCGGGGACCTGGCGGTCGGGGCCATGACGATCCTGTCCAGCATCATGCAGTTCGCCATGCTGCCGCTGCAGGGCTTTACCCAGGGAGGGCAGCCCATCATCAGCTTTAACTACGGGGCGGGCGACATGAAGCGGGTGAGGCGGGCGTTTCAGCTGCAGACGGCCTGCTGCCTGATCTATGCCTTTGTGCTGTGGGCTGCGGTGGAATTGTTCCCGGGCCTTTTTGTGGCCATTTTCACCAACGATCCGCAGCTTGCGCAGATCACAAAGTGGGCGCTCCGGATCTATATGGCCTGCGTCGTGCTCATGGGCATCCAGATCTCCTGCCAGCAGTCCTTTATCGCGCTTGGCAATTCCAGGATCAGCGCGTTTCTTGCCATCTTCCGCAAGATCATCGTGCTGATCCCGCTCATCTACATCCTGCCTGCGTTCATGGGGGATAAAGTGTTTGCCGTGTTCCTGGCGGAGCCCATTGCGGACGCAGCGGCGGTCACCGCCACGAGCCTCATGTTCTACAGGGAGTTCCGGCGTCTGATGCGCCGGTAGCAGAGAACCCCGGTCAGGTCCGCCAGCGCCCAGCCGATGGGAACGGACATCCAGATGCCGGTGACGCCGACCGCGGGGATGGCGGACAGGGTGTAGGCCAGCACCACGCGTGTGCCAAGGGAGATGACTGTCAGCACGACAGACATACCGGGCCGCGCGATGGCGCGGTACAGGCCGTACAGAAGGAACAGAAGGCCGATGCCGAAGTAGAAGGCCCCTTCAATGCGCAGGTAATGTACGCCGGCGGCGATGATCTCTGTCTCGCCGGCAGATATAAAGAGCTGCATCAGCGGCTCCGCAAAGAGGCAGACGAGAAGGCTGATCAGGAGGCAGAAGAACAGCGCGCATAAAAAGGCGCTCTTCATGCCTTTCTGGATGCGGTCTTCTTTTTTTGCTCCATAATTCTGGGCGATGAAAGTGGAAAAGGCATTGCCGAAGTCCTGTACCGGCATGTAGGCAAAGGAATCGATCTTCACAGCGGCCGCGAAGGCGGCCATGATCACAGGGCCGAAGCTGTTGACAAGCCCCTGTACCATGAGGATGCCGAAGTTCATCACAGACTGCTGGAGACAGGTGAGAAAGGAGAAGCCGGTGATCTCATGGAAAACGGCGCGGTCCCGGTGCATATGAGTCCTGCCCGGCATCAGATCCCGGAAGCGGAACCATGTGTAGGCGGCAAGGCCGGCTCCTGCGGCGTACTGGGACAGGATGGTGGCAAACGCTGCGCCTGCCACGCCCCAGGAAAAGACGACGACAAATACGAGGTCCAGCACGATGTTCATGACAGCCGAGACGGCCAGGAAGAGGAGCGGGACACGGGAATTGCCGACGGAGCGGAGCAGGCACGCAAAATAGTTGTAGAGAAATGTGGCGGTGATGCCTGCAAAGATGACGAGAAGGTAGTCCCGCATCAGCGCGGTGATGGAGTCCGGTACGCGCAGGAACCAGATGATCCCGTCAATGCCGAGAAAGACGGCGAGGTTGACGGCGGCCGTCACAATACCGATAAAGACAAAGGACTGGAAGATGCCGTTTTTCATGCGGTCAAGATCTCCCCGGCCGAAGCTGATGGAGAAGGACGCGCCGCTCCCCATGCACAGGCCCAGGATGATGGATGTCAGAAATGTCATGAGCGTGTAGGCGGACCCGACAGCCGCTAGGGCATCGGCGCCGAGAAAGCGCCCTACGATGACCGTGTCCGCGATGTTGTAGCACTGCTGGAGCAGATTGCCGGCGATCATGGGAAGGGCGAAAAGAAGTAGGCTTTTTGTGATATTTCCGGTTAAAAGTTTGCTGTCCTGCATGGTAGCACCTCCGCAGAATATTATAAAAGTTTACGGGGCAGGTGTCAATTTTTGTGAGCGGGTCACAAAACCGGTTGACGGCCCAGACAAAACCGGCTATGATGGAGAAAAATTTTTAGGATCCAGGGAGGCCTGTATGGGATTTGATCTTACTGTAAGTATACCGGTTCTGACGGTGTTTGCGCAGGGCGTATTGAGTTTTCTTTCGCCCTGTGTATTCCCGCTGATCCCCCTCTATATCGGATATCTGTCGGGCGGCGCCGGCACAAAGGATGCCCGGGGGAACTGGCACTACCCGCGGCGCAGGGTGCTGGTGAACACCCTGTTCTTTGTGCTTGGCATCAGCTTTACCTTTTTCCTTTTGGGCCTCGGCTTCTCGGCCGCAGGCAGCTTTTTTCAGGAACACCAGAATGTGTTTGCGAAGGCGGGCGGCGTCCTTGTTGTGATCCTGGGGCTCTACCAGCTTGGGGTGT
This sequence comes from Mordavella massiliensis, assembly GCF_016901695.1. Taxonomy (GTDB): domain Bacteria; phylum Bacillota; class Clostridia; order Lachnospirales; family Lachnospiraceae; genus Claveliimonas; species Claveliimonas massiliensis_A. Next base: position 4,633 of record NZ_JACJKS010000004.1, read on the forward strand.
TCGGCTCTTCCAGGCTTCTTGGCAACGAGCACCGGCTGCCCTTCCGTATGGACCATATGGCGATGTCGCCTCTGACAGCCCTGCTGATGGGATTTTCCTTCAGTTTTGCCTGGACGCCCTGCGTGGGGCCGGCGCTCTCCAGCGTGCTTCTTATGACGGCTTCCGCGGCTACAAGGGCAAAAGGGTTTCTTATGATCGGCGTGTACACGCTGGGCTTCATCCTGCCGTTTCTGGCAGTGGGGCTTTTTACGACCACGCTTCTTAGGCTGTTCAGGCAGCACGCCGGCATTGTGCGGTACACGGTCCGGATCGGCGCAGTCCTCATGATCGCCATGGGGCTTATGATGTTCACCGGGAAAATGAATGCGATCACCGGCTATCTGTCCGGCGTCGGCAGCCAGGAAGCGGAGGCCGGAAGGCCAGATGAGGAAGCGGGCGGGAAAGAAGACGATCCTGCCGGGGAGAAGGAGGATGATTCCGGTGCGGCGATCCGTTTTACCCTGACGGATCAGTACGGCGCATCCCACAGCCTGGAGTCGTACCGGGGGAAGGTGGTCTTTTTAAATTTCTGGGCGACCTGGTGCGGACCCTGCCGGATGGAGATGCCGGATGTGCAGAAACTCTATGAGACATATGCGGCCCGGGGCGGGGAGGCGGAGGCAGTGATCCTCGGCGTGGCGGCGCCTGGTATCGGAGGCGAAGGCACGAAAGAGGAAGTGGCCGCCTTTATGGAAGAGAACGGGTACACCTACCCGGTGCTCATGGATGAGACAGGGGAAGTGAGCGCTATGTTCGGCATCAGCGCCTATCCCACGACGTTCATGATCGATGAGAGCGGGGAAGTGTTCGGCTATGTGAGCGGTATGCTCAGCTATGACAATATGGAAGATATCATCAGGCAGACCATGGAAGGAAGATAGAAGGAAGACAAGAGACGGCTGCCTAAAACAGAAAAAGCTGTACATCGCAAGCGGTGCACAGCTTTTTGTTTCTAAAGAAACGATTTATTTACTTTCGAGTATTTTGTCAATGCTCACAAGCTTGACGCTCAGGACGAAGATCTCTGTGGCAACCTTCAGCTCTTCCGCAGTCGGATAGGAGGGTGCGATGCGGATGTTGCTGTCCTGCGGATCTTTTCCGTAGGGGAAGGTGGCACCTGCCTCTGTCATGATCAGGCCTGCCTCTTTTGCCTTGGCGACAATCTTCTTTGCGCAGCCGGGCATGGAGTCAAAGGAGATGAAGTAGCCGCCGCGGGGAGCCAGCCAGGAACCGATGCCGAGACCGCCGATCTCGCGCTCCAGTGTGTGGAGGACAGCCTCGAACTTGGGGCGCATGATATCCGCATGCTTTTTCATGTGCTGCACCATGCCGTGGATATCCTTGAAGTATCTGGCGTGGCGGAGCTGGTTCACCTTGTCGTGCCCGATGGTCTGGATCTGCATCTGCTCCCGGATCGCCTTCAGGTTGTCTGTGGAAGCGGCGATGGCTGCGATGCCGGAGCCGGGGAAACTGATCTTGGAGGTGGAGGAGAACTTGTATACCATGTCAGGATGGCCCTCCTTCTTGCACTCCATCAGGATCTCGATGAGGTAATCCTGTTTGTCCTCATATAAGTGGTGGATGCCGTACGCATTGTCCCAGAAAATACGGAAGTCCTCAGCCGCCGGATTCAGTTTTGCAAAGCGGTGCACGGTCTCATCCGAGTAGGTGATGCCCTGGGGGTTGGAGTACTTCGGGACACACCAGATCCCCTTGATGGCGGGATCCGTGCTTACAAGCTCCTCCACGATATCCATGTCCGGGCCGGTGGGGGTCATGGGCACGTTGATCATCTCGATGCCGAAGTATTCCGTGATCTTGAAATGCCTGTCGTAGCCGGGCACAGGACATAAGAATTTCACCTTATCAAGTTTGCACCAGGGCGTGCTGCCCATGACGCCGTGTGTCATGGAGCGGGCGATCGTATCGTACATGATGTTCAGGCTGGAGTTGCCGAAGATCACAATGTTGTCCTTTGGCACTTCCATCATGTCGGCGAGAAGCTGCTTTGCCTCGCGGATGCCGTCCAGGACGCCGTAGTTGCGGCAGTCTACGCCCTCTTCGCAGACAAGGTCAGAGCTGCTGTTTAAGACATCCATCATGCCCATGGAAAGGTTCAACTGTTCCGTGGACGGTTTGCCGCGGGACATGTCAAGCTTCAGGCCCCGGGATTTTACTTCTTCAAACTCCGCTTCCAGCTCAGATTTGATCTTTAACAGTTCTTCCTTTGACAATTCTTCATAAGGTGTCATCCTTGCATCCTCCGTCTCATTTCATTTCTTACTTATATAAATACACTCAATGCTAACATTGTAGCTGGAAAGTGAACTTTCGTCAATCGTTTCCTGCAAAAATGTTTTGTATACGGGAATAATTGTAAGAAATATCAAGAAAAATGAAATTTTAAAAGGTTTTTCATTCATTTTTAAGAGCGAAATACGTTTGGGGAGACTGGTTCCTCCTGCAGGGATGCGAGGGGGCTTCTTTACTTCGCCGGGGACAGGTGGTATAGTACAAAAAAGAAAACAAGCCGGCGGGCCGGAGAAAGATTCCGGCTGCATCCGGGAACAGGAGGCAGGATATGAACGTAGGTATTTTAGGAGCGGGCAGGATCGCGGTCACCATGGCGAGGACCCTGAATGGAATGAAGGAGGCAGAGTGCTACGCAGTGGCATCCAGGAATCTGGAAAAGGCGCAGAAATTTGCAGTGGACAATCATGTGGAGAAGGCGTACGGCTCCTATGAGGAGATGCTCTTAGATGAGAACGTGGATCTCGTGTATGTTGCAACGCCTCACTCCCATCACCTGGAGCACGCGAAGCTGTGCATCTCCTACGGGAAGCCGGTTCTGTGCGAAAAGTCGTTCACAGCCAATGCGGCGCAGGCAAGGGAGCTTCTCGACTATGCGGCAGAAAAAAAGGTGTTTATAACAGAAGCGATCTGGACGCGGTACATGCCGTCCAGAAAGATGATCGATGATATCATCGCATCGGGAGAGCTGGGAGAGATCAAGATGCTCACCGCAAACCTGGGGTACGAGCTGACGGATAAGGACAGGATGCTGCGGCCGGATCTGGCGGGCGGAGCCCTTCTGGATGTGGGCGTCTACACCCTTAACTTTGCAAGCATGGTGCTGGGGGACGACGTGGTGAAGATGACCTCCGAGTGTGTGAAGACGGACACCGGCGTGGATGGGCAGGACGCCATTATCCTCACATACCGCGACGGAAAGCTGGCGGTCCTTCACACCGGCATGTGGGCAGATACAGAGCAGTATGGCATCGTTTACGGCACAAAAGGCTATCTGATCGCGTGCAATATCAACAACATTGACGTGATCCGGATCTACGCGCCGGACAGGAGCCTGATCCGCGAAGTGAAAGTGCCGGAGCAGATCACGGGGTATGAGTACGAGGTTCTGGCGTGCAAACGCGCCCTTGCCGCTGGCGAGCTCGAGTGCGGGGAGATGCCTCACGCAGAGACCATGCGGATCATGGAGTGGATGGACGCGCTGCGGAAAGAGTGGGGGATCGTGTATCCATTTGAATAGCAAGTAAAAGCGGACGTAACACTTTTTAAAAGTGTTACGTCCGCTTTTACTTGTACTGGTGTGCTATTGTGTTTTTTGTCTTTAGAAAACAAATAGTTTTGTAAATAAAAATGGCTTTTTTTAGCACAGCATCGGCATACTAATAGTCGACAATTTCCTACAATTATCACAATTACACACCAGTTGATGCAATTCCGGACGTAACAGTTTTGAAAAGTGTTACGTCCGGATTTGTTCCGCCTTGCCAACAAAAATGCGGAACAGTCGTCGCATGTTCAGTGAGTGCATCATGCATTCCGGATGCCACTGGACTCCCACTGCAAACGGATGCCCGGGCATTTCCAGCGCCTCGGCGATTCCATCCGGCGCACGGCCAGTGATGGATATCCCTTTTCCGGGGGTCAGGACAGCCTGGTGGTGAAAACTGTTCACAGCCGTGTGATCTCCGAAGATTTCATATAGCATGCTATCTTTTTTGAAGAGAACGGTGTGACAGATATCGCTGCGAAGGCGTGACCGCTGCATGTGGTTGAGGCTTGGTTCTTCCCGGAGGGAGAGGTCCTGCAGGAGTTCCCCTCCGCAGGCGGCATTTAGGATCTGCATGCCGCGGCAGATGGCCAGGACAGGCCTGGCGAGGGGGAGAACATGTTTTAAGAGGCTGATCTGAAATACATCTGTCTTCATATCTGTCTCTCCGGCAGGAGACAGAGGAGGCCGGTGGAGAAGAGCAGGTGTGATATCGCCCCCGCCGCAGAACAGGAACCCATGGCAGCAGGCGGCCATTGTCTGCAGCAGATCATTGCCCTTACCATCCACGCAGGGCAGCACCAGAGGGCAGCCCCCGGCCCGGCATACAGCCGAAATATAGGTGTCCGTGACATACTGCCGGTTGCCGGCAAAGCCGCAGACGACAATCCCGATCACAGGCGTCATACTGTTTCCTCCGCGTCCATAATGTAGTATAGTATATGTATGAAAAGGAGGGCATACAACATGAATCTCATTGACATGCACTGTGACACGCTCTGGCGGCTCACGGATCTGGGCGGCAGGGGCGACCTGCTGGAGAACGACGGATCTGTCAGCCTCCGCCTTCTGGAAAAGGAAAAGGCGCTGGCCCAGGTGTTTGCCTGTTTCGTACACCGGGACGCAATGGAGGGGGAGAGCGGGCAGGAACAGTATGATGCCGGCTATCAGCACGTTTTATCCATGCTCGCATATTTGCAGGAGCAGGTCGGAAAGTATGCGGACCGGGCTGCAGTGGCGTCATGCCCGGCAGACATAGAAAGGATCCGCCGCGCCGGAAAGACGGGCGTCATCCCGGCGGTGGAGGAAGGCGGCATCCTGGGAGGGCGGCTGGAGAGGCTGGACACCCTCTTTCAAAAGGGCGTACGCATCATGACCCTCCTTTGGAACTACGAGAACTGCCTGGGGTTTCCGAACAGCCGGGACGGACGCGTGATGGAGAGAGGACTGAAGCCCTTCGGCATCCGGACCGTGGAGCGGATGAACGAACTGGGGATGATGGTGGACGTGTCCCATGCTTCCGACGGCGTGTTCCGGGATGTGCTGCGGCACAGCCGCAAGCCGGTTCTGGCGACCCATTCCAACTGCCGTGCCCTGGCAGACCATCCCCGGAACCTGACGGATGAAATGCTGAAAAAGCTAGGGGAAAAAGGCGGCGCGGCGGGACTGAATTTCTACGGCCCCTTCCTCGGCACGCCAGAAGAATCCGCCCTGGAGGAGATGACAGCCCACATCCTTCATATGATCCATGTGGGCGGAGCGGATCTTCCGGCCATCGGCACAGATTTTGACGGGTTTGATGGCGTGGAACACCTTGACGTCCCGGATACGGGCTGTATGGAGCTGCTGTGGGAAACCCTGCGAAGGGCAGGGCTGTCGGAGGAGCAGTTAGATAAGATCTGGTACAAAAATTTCCTGCGGGTCTGGCGGGAACAGTAAACAGGGATGAAGCGGAATAACAGAGAGGAGAACGAGAGAATGAAACTTGCAGTAGTGGGCAGCATCAATATGGACATGACAGTGACGGCAGAGCGGATCCCGGGGAAGGGGGAGACCCTGCGGGGAGACAGCGTGAGCAGCATCCCCGGAGGAAAGGGGGCCAACCAGGCTGTGGCCATGGCAAAACTTGGCGCAGAGGTGGAGATGTTCGGCTGCGTCGGGGATGACGGCAACGGGGAGACGCTGCTTGAAAACCTCAAAAGAGCCGGGGTAAAGACAGACCATATCCGCGTGCTGAAGGGCGTACCTACCGGTATCGCCATGATCACGGTGGCTGAGAACGACAACACGATCGTGGTCGTCCCCGGCGCCAACGGGAAGGTGGACAGAGGCTACGCGGACAGTATCCGGGAGGAACTCGCGCAGTATGACATGGTTGTCCTGCAGCATGAGATTCCGCTGGACACCGTGTATTATCTCGTGGAACTGTGCCATGGCATGGGGATCCCGGTCGTATTGAACCCGGCGCCGGCGGCAGCAATGCCGGAGAAGATCGTGGAGATGGTGACGTATCTCACCCCCAATGAGCACGAGGCGGTCCTGATCTTTGGAGAGGGGCAAAAGACAGAAGAGATGCTGCGGAAATATCCGGAGAAACTTGTCATCACGCAAGGCTCACGCGGTGTGGTTACCTGCCTGAAAAATGGCGAAATCCTGTGCGTACCGGCCAGAAAGTCGGCTGTTGTGGACACAACGGGAGCGGGGGACACGCTGAACGGGGCTTTCTGCGTCCGGATCTGCGCGGGAGATGACATCCGTGCGGCTCTCACCTACGCCAACACGGCGGCAGGCCTTTCCACGGAGAAATTCGGTGCCCAGAGCGGGATGCCGTCTGCAGCGGAAGTCGGGCGCGAACTGCAGCGGAGGTGACGGACTTCCGGCATGTGAGAGCGGTCTGGCATAAATCCGGACGTAATCTTTTGCAAAAGTATTACGTCCGGATTTGCATCAACTGGTGTGTAATTGTGTTCAATTCTAAGTGAGTGTATAGGCGGCATTTTCAGTTGCCTAGAGAAAAAACAAGGGTTTCCCGACATCGTCAGGGAAACCCATTTCGCTTTTTGACAGACTTATTAAAGTGTTCACAGAAATTGTGAATTAATAGTATGTTTGCCTGACACAATTACGCACCAGTTTGATTGGTTTAGAGCGTAACACTTTTGAAAAGTATTACGTCCCCATTTTATTTACTCTCGCTTTGCGTCTTCGCCTCCTGCATTTTCAGGGCGCGCACCTTGAGGGGCAGCCCGAACAGGGTGATGAATCCGTCCGCGTCGTGGTGATCGTACATGTCGCCGGTGGTGAAGCTTGCCAGCGATTCACTGTACAGGGAGTAGGGGGACGTTGTGCCGGCCTTGATGATGTTGCCTTTGTAGAGTTTGAACTTCACTTCCCCGGTCACGTACTCCTGGGTGCTCTCCACGAACGCCTGGATCGCCTCGCGAAGCGGGGTGTACCATTTGCCCTCGTAGATCACCTGGGACAGCTTGTTCGCCATCTCCTTTTTGACCTCGGCGGTGGCACGGTCAAGAACAAGCTCCTCCAACTGCTGGTGCGCCTCGTAGAGGATCGTTCCGCCGGGCGTCTCGTACACGCCGCGGGATTTCATGCCGACAACGCGGTTTTCCACGATGTCAACGATGCCGATCCCGTGCCTGCCGCCCAGCTCGTTCAACTTGCAGATGATGTCGGACACCTTCATCTCCACGCCGTTGATGCTTTTGGGCACGCCTTTTTCAAACGTCATTGTCACATATTCGGGCGCGTCCGGCGCCTTCTCCGGCGTCACGCTCATGACGAGCAGATCGTCGTAGTTGGGCTCGCAGGCGGGATCTTCCAGTTCCAGGCCCTCGTGGCTGATGTGCCACAGATTGCGGTCCCGGCTGTAGCTGTGCTTTGCGTCAAAGGGAAGATCGATGCCGTGTGCTTTGCAGTATGCGATCTCGTCCTCACGGGACTGCATGGTCCACAGGTCGGTCATACGCCAGGGAGCGATGATCTTGATGTCCGGAGCCAGGGCCTTGATGCCGAGCTCGAAGCGGATCTGATCGTTGCCTTTTCCGGTTGCGCCGTGGCAGATGGCGACGGCCCCCTCTTTTCTCGCGATCTCCACAAGTTTCTTCGTGATGGCGGGGCGGGCCATGGCCGTGCCGAGCAGGTATTTGTTCTCATAGACGGCGTTCGCCTGCACGCAGGGAACGATGTAGTTGTCACAGAAATCATCCACGATATCTTCTATATATAATTTGGCGGCGCCGGACATCTTTGCTCTCTCCTGGAGCCCTTCCAGCTCTTCTCCCTGTCCGCAGTTTACGCAGCAGCAGATGACATCGTAGCCGAATGTCTCCTTGAGCCACGGGATAACGGCTGTTGTGTCGAGTCCGCCTGAATATGCCAGTACTACTTTTTCTTTCATCGTATGTTCCTCCTGAAATGAATCGTCTTAATCGCAAGGATTACTATACACTAAAATTCATATTTATGCAATACAAAATTTGAGTAAAATGTGATATATTTAAATATACAAAGAAAACAGAATAAAAAACTTGCATATTATACAAAATAGATGTATAATCATGCAATGCTGGGATCGTGAGTGAAAATTCTTTCCGGCAATGGACTTTACATGACGGGAAAAGTGGTATACACTTTAACAAGTGTTATTTTAACAGACGGTATTATATAGGAAAGGATAAGCAGCTATGATAAAAGTTGGGATCATCGGTTCCACAGGCTACGCGGGCGCAGAACTGGTCCGCATCCTGATGGGGCACAAAGACGCGCAGATCGTGTGGTACGGCTCGCGGAGCTATATAGATAAGAAGTATGCGGATGTCTATCAGAACATGTTTCAGATCGTGGACGCGGTCTGCATGGACGATAATATGGAAGAGCTGGCGCAGGCGGCGGACGTGATCTTCACGGCCACGCCCCAGGGTCTGTGCGCTTCCCTTGTGAACGAAGACATTCTCTCAAAGGCAAAGATTATTGACCTGAGCGCGGACTTCCGCATCAAGGACGTGTCGGTTTACGAGGCGTGGTACGGCATTGAACACAAAAGCCCGCAGTATATTAAGGAAGCGGTCTATGGCCTGTGCGAGGTGAACCGGGAGGCTGTGCGGGGCGCAAGGCTGATCGCCAATCCGGGCTGCTACACGACCTGTTCCATCCTCACAGCCTATCCGCTGGCAAAAGAGGGGCTTATCGACATGGACACTCTGATCATCGACGCAAAGTCCGGGACGAGCGGCGCGGGAAGGGGAGCCAAGGTGGCGAATCTTTTTTGCGAAGTCAATGAAAATATGAAGGCCTACGGGATCGCCTCCCACCGGCATACGCCGGAGATCGAGGAGCAGCTCGGCTACGCCTGCGGCCATCCGGTGACGCTGAACTTCACCCCCCATCTTGTCCCCATGAACCGGGGCATTCTGGCCACCGAGTACGCGAAGCTGACAAAAGATGTGACCTGGGCGGACGTACGGGCCGTATATGAGAAGTACTATAAAGGGGAGAAATTTATCCGCCTCCTGGACGAGGGCGTGTTCCCTGAGACGAGATGGGTGGAGGGAAGCAATTACGTGGATATCGGCTTCCGGATCGACAAAAGGACCGGCCGCATCATCCTGATCGGCGCGATCGACAATCTTGTGAAAGGGGCGGCAGGACAGGCGGTGCAGAATATGAACCTCGCCTTCGGACTTCCGGAGGATGAGGGGCTGGATCTCGTGCCCGTGTTCCCGTAGAGGTGAGAGACAATGGTGATCCGTGAGATGACAATGGAGGACTACGAACAGGTATACCGCCTGTGGAAGAAGATCCGGGGCTTCGGCATCCGCAGCATCGACGACTCCCGGGAGGGCGTGGAGCGGTTCCTGAAGCGCAACCCCACCACCAGCGTGGTGGCGGAGGAGGACGGCAGGATCGTGGGAAGCATCCTGTGCGGCCACGACGGCCGGCGGGGCTGCCTCTACCACGTGTGCGTGGATGAGACGCATAGGCGCCGCGGTATCGGGAAGGCTATGGTGGTAAAAGCCATGGAGGCTCTGAAGGCGGAGAAGATCAATAAGGTCTGCCTCATTGCCTTCACGAAGAACGATATCGGAAATGCGTTCTGGAACACCATCGGCTGGACAGAGCGGGAGGACCTGAATTACTATGATTTTGTGCTGAACGACGCCAACATCACGGCGTTTAACGAATCTTAAAGACAAGGAAGGTGGATGAGATGGAGATCATCAAAGGCGGCGTAACTGTGGCAAAAGGATTTGAGGCGGCCCACACGGCGGCCGGACTGAAATATAAGGACCGCACGGATATGGCGCTCGTGTACAGCCAGGTTCCGTGCGTGACGGCGGGTACGTTTACAACAAATGTGGTGAAGGCAGCCCCTGTCAAGTGGGATCAGCAGGTTGTAAAGGGCGATAAGAAATCACAAGCTATCGTTGTAAACTCAGGAATTGCTAATGCGTGTACAGGAGAAGAGGGATTCGGCTACTGCAGGGACACGGCGGACAAGGCGGGAGAGACCCTCGGCATTGATCCTGCAGGTGTTCTTATCGGATCTACCGGCGTGATCGGCAGACAGATGCCGGTTGAAAAGCTGAAAAAAGGGATCGAAGCTCTTGCGGGAAGCCGGTCCGGCTCTCTGGAAGCCGGCACGGAGGCGGCAAAGGCCATCATGACGACAGACACGAAGGAGAAGGAGATCGCTGTTGCCATCGACGTGCAGGGAACGACGGTCACCATCGGCGGCATGGCGAAAGGATCCGGGATGATCCACCCCAACATGTGCACCATGCTTGCCTTTATCACGACAGACGCCGTCATCACAAAAGAGGCGCTGCAGAAGGCGCTGAGCGAGGATGTGCCGGATACGTACAACATGATCTCCGTGGACGGGGACACGTCGACAAACGACACGGTCCTCCTTCTGGCCAACGGCCTGGCGCAGAACAGCGAGATCACATACGGCACGCCGGACTATGAGGAGTTCAAAGCGGCGCTCCACGTGATCAACGAGTACCTGGCAAAGCAGATCGCCGGCGACGGCGAGGGGGCCACCGCCCTGTTCGAGGCGAAGGTCACCGGGGCGCAGACAAAGGAGCAGGCCAAAGTGCTGGCCAAATCCATCGTCTGCTCCAACCTGACAAAGACGGCCATCGCCGGACACGACGCCAACTGGGGCAGGATCCTGTGCGCCATGGGATACTCCGGCGCACAGTTTGACCCGGAGAAAGTGGACCTCTTCTTTGAGAGCGCGGCCGGGAAGATCCAGATCATAGAGAACGGCACAGCGGTGGACTACAGCGAGGAGGAGGCTACGAAGATCCTGTCCGAACCGGAGGTGCGGGCCATCGCGGACGTGAAGATGGGCGGGGAGAGCGCCTGCGCCTGGGGCTGCGACCTGACCCACGGATACATAGAGATCAACGCAGATTACAGGAGCTAGGGAAAATGGACAACAACATGCAGAAATACCTGGATAAGGCCGAGGTGCTCATCGAGGCCCTCCCCTACATCCAGCGGTTTAACCGGAAAGTGATCGTAGTAAAATACGGCGGCAGCGCCATGGTGGATGAGACGCTCAAGGAGCGGGTCATCCAGGATGTGACGCTCCTTAAGCTGGTCGGCTTCAAGCCGGTAATCGTCCACGGCGGCGGCAAGGAGATCAGCCGCTGGGTCGGCAAGGTGGGCATGGAGCCCCGCTTTGTGAACGGCCTGCGGGTGACAGACGAGGCCACCATGGAGCTGGCGGAGATGGTCCTGGGCAAAGTCAACAAGGAGCTGGTCCAGTTCGTGGAGGGCCTTGGCGTGCGCGCCATCGGCATCAGCGGAAAGGACGGCGGCCTCCTGCGCGTGACAAAGAAACTCGCAGGCGGGGAGGATATAGGCTATGTGGGGGAAGTAAAGGATGTAAACGCAGCGATCCTGTGGGATCTTTTGGAGAAGGACTTCCTGCCCATTGTGTGCCCCATCGGCCTGGACGACAAGAATGACACCTACAATATCAACGCGGACGACGCGGCCTGCGCCATCGCCCGGGCCATGCATGCGGAAAAGCTGGCCTTCCTGACAGATATCGAGGGCGTGTACAAGGATCCAAAGGACCCGGAGACGCTGATCTCCGAGCTGAAGGTGTCCGAAGCCCGGGAACTGATGGAGCAGGGCTATATCGGCGGCGGGATGCTGCCGAAACTCAACAACTGTATCGATGCGATCGAGAACGGCGTGTCCAGGGTGCATATCCTGGACGGAAGGATCCCCCACTGTCTCCTGCTGGAGATCTTTACGAACAAGGGGATCGGGACCGCCATTCTGGATGACGAAGGGAGCAGATTTTACAATGGCTAACAAATGGATCGACGAGGCGGAGCATGCGCTCCTGCACACATACAACCGCTATCCCATCGTGCTGGAAAGGGGCGAGGGCGTCTACCTCTACGACACGGACGGGAAACAGTATCTGGATTTTGCAGCCGGCATCGCCGTGTGCGGTCTCGGCTACGGACACAGGGCATACACGGAGGCCCTGAAGGCGCAGGTTGACAAGCTTCTTCACACCTCCAACCTCTACTACAGCATTCCGGCGGCGGAGGCGGCCGGGAAGCTGGCGAAAGCGGCGCAGATGGACCGGGTCTTCTTTACAAACAGCGGCACCGAGGCTATCGAGGGAGCCCTGAAGGCAGCCCGGAAATATGCCTTTACAGAGCAGTCCGGCCGCTTTGAATTCATCGCCATGGAGCACTCCTTCCACGGCCGCACCATGGGGGCCGTGGCCGTGACGGGCAACGAGGCGTACCGGACTCCCTTTGAACCGCTGATCGGCGGCGTCCGGTTCGCGACATACAACGACCTGGAGAGCGTCCGGGCCCAGATGAACGAAAAGACCTGTGCGGTCATCCTGGAGACGCTGCAGGGGGAGGGAGGCATTCACCCCATCGATCCGGCCTTCCTCGCCGGCGTGCGCAGGCTCTGCGATGAGAACGGCGTTCTCCTGATCCTGGATGAGATCCAGTGCGGCATGGGCCGGACCGGCGCCATGTTCGCCTGGCAGGACTACGGTGTGAAGCCGGACATCATGGCCATGGCAAAAGCCATCGGCGGGGGCGTGCCGGTGGGGGCCTTTGCCATGACGGAGAAGGTGGCTGCAAAGTCGCTGGCCCCGGGGGACCACGGCACCACCTACGGGGGCAACCCGCTCGCCTGCGCCGCGGTCAGCGCCGTGCTGGACATTTTTGAGGAGGAGCACCTGCTGGAGCATGTGCGGGAAGTGGGCGCCTATCTGGAGGAGAAGCTGGATGAGCTGGCAGCCCGCAGGGACTCTGTGAAGGAGCGCCGGGGCAAGTGCCTGATGCAGGGACTGGAGCTTGCGGTCCCGGTGGGAGAGGTGATCGCCCGGGCACAGGAGGAAGGACTTCTCGTCATTTCTGCTGGAGGCAACGTGCTTCGCATCGTGCCGCCCCTTGTCATCACGAAGGAGCACGTGGACGAGATGATCGGGAAACTGGACAAAGCGCTTTAGGAGAGCAGATAGGAGAATAGGACGGACCGGCTTTGGGGAATACTAATCCTGACCAAAACAGGAAAGGAGGTATTTCCTCATGGCCGGTTTTTTTATTGCGCTCCTCTCCGGTGCGCTCATGAGCGTGCAGGGCGTGTTCAACACCCAGGTGACAAAGACGACAGGGGCCTCGGTGAGCAATGTGTGGGTCCAGTTCTCCGCCCTGGCCGTCTGCTTTGGCATCTGGCTGTGCGCGGGGCGGGAAAGCCTCGGCGCCCTGGCGCGGGTGGAGCCCAGATACATGCTTCTCGGAGGCGCCATCGGCGCCGGCATCACCTGGACCGTCATCCGGAGCATGGACCAGCTTGGGCCTGCAAAGGCGGCCCTCCTCATCGTCATCGCCCAGCTCCTTGTGGCCTACCTGATCGAGCTTCTGGGGCTGTTCGGGGTGGAGCAGGAGCCCTTTGCCTGGAGAAAGGCGGGGGGCATGGCCCTGGCCCTGATTGGAGTTGCAATTTTCCAGTGGAAATAGTACAATGGGTGTACCGCCGGAGAGATGCCGGCGGTATCTGGGCATAAAGAGGGGTGTCCGCGGCCGCAGGACGGCTGTCAGGAGGTTTTTATGCTTAGAGGACCGAAGAAGGTAGTTTTTCTTTTTGTAATTGTGGCAGTGATCCTTGCCGGATGCCGCCGGGAGGCGCAGACTTCCGGGCTGCAGGAGGTGTCTCTTGAGAAGGAGGCGCCGGAAAGCGGCGGGCAGCAGGAGGAAGAGGAGGCCGGCGCTCTCCGGGAGGGCACCGTGTTCGTCTATGTCTGCGGGCAGGTCGCCTCGCCGGGCGTCTACGAGCTGACGGAAGGCGCCAGGGTGTACGAGGCGCTGGAGGCTGCAGGCGGAGCCCTTGACGGCGGGTATCCGGAGAGCCTGAACCTGGCCCAGGAAGTCCAGGACGGGCAGAAGCTCTATGTGCCCACGCAGGAGGAGGCCCTGGCAGGCGGGATTCCCCAGGAGGGCGGCCCGGGAGGGGGCGCGCAGGCGAAGGTGAACCTGAATACGGCCGGGCTGGAGGAACTCATGACCCTGACCGGGATCGGGCAGACGAGGGCGGAAGCCATCCTTGCCTACCGGGAGGAGCAGGGGCAGTTCCGGGCGCCGGAGGACATCATGAACGTGGACGGCATCAAGGAAGGCATCTACGAGAAGCTGAAAGATGAGATCACTGTGTAGAGACCAAGTGGAGCAAGGGAGAGTTTATGGGCTGGAAAGTATTGGTTGTTGACGACGAGAAACTGATCGTGAAGGGGATCCGCTTCAGTCTGGAGCAGGACGATATGGAGGTGGACTGCGCCTACGACGGAGAGGAGGCGCTGCGGCTTGCCGCTGAGAATACATACGACATCATCCTTCTGGACGTGATGCTGCCGAAGTGCGACGGCTTTGAAGTGTGCAGGCGGATCCGGGAGTACTCGGACGTGCCCGTCATCATGCTGACCGCAAAGGGGGAGGACATGGACAAGATCCTCGGCCTGGAGTACGGCGCCGACGACTATATCACCAAGCCATTCAATATCCTGGAGGTAAAGGCGCGGATCAAGGCCATCATCCGCCGCACGGGGAAGAGCCGGGAGGCGAAGGAGAACACCGGCCTCATCGTGAAGGGCGAGATGAAGATCGACTGCGAGAGCCGGCGCGTGGAGATCGGGGAGCGGGAGATCAACCTCACAGCCAAGGAATTCGATCTGCTGGAGCTTCTGGCAAACCATCCGGGCAAGGTGTACAGCAGGGAGAACCTGCTGAACATCGTGTGGGGGTACGAGTACCCGGGCGATGTGCGCACGGTGGACGTACATATCCGAAGGCTCCGGGAGAAGATCGAGGCGAATCCGAGCGATCCGAAATACGTGTACACGAAGTGGGGAGTTGGTTACTATTTCAGGGGTTAGAGTATATTTCAGAAACCATTTTCTTAAGAGTCTGAAGTTTCGTATTATTTTTCTTTTCATGGCGGTGGGGATCCTTCCCTGTATTGTCTTGAAAGCCATTATCCTGGAGAGCTATGAGAACCGGGCGGTCGATGTGCAGACAGCCCGGCTGCAGAATCAGTGCAAGATCTTAAGTGATCAGATCGGCGCCGGCGGCTACGCGGACGCGCAGATGCCGGAGACGCTGCTGGTGGAGCTTACGCACCTGGCGGATGTCTACAACGGCAGGATCCTTCTTGTCAACGGGCAGTATGAGATCACGGAGGACACCTTTGACCTGGATACGGGCAAGATCCTGGTGTCGGAGAATGTGATGCAGTGCTTCGAGGGGAAGGAGACAAAGATCTACGATGCGAAGCAGCGGTATATAGAGGTGACCTGTCCTGTGTATGCGCCGGACGGAAGCCGGGTGGCGGGCGTCCTTCTGACGAGCATACCCGCGGATTTTGTCCTGGAGAGTCTGGACGCGCTGAACCACATCGCCTGGGTGGCAGTGGGCGTGATCGCGCTTCTGGTGGCGACTCTTGCGGCGGCGCTCGGCCCGGTCATGGTGCGGCCCTTCGCGAGGATCACCTCCTCCATCGAAGCGGTGAACGAGGGGTATGACGCCAACTATCTGCACGAGAACGCCTACACGGAGACGACGCTTATCTCCGAGGCCTTCAACAAAATGCTGGGACGCCTGAAGACGCTGGATGATTCCAGACAGGAATTTGTGGCCAACGTGTCCCATGAGCTGAAGACGCCCATCACTTCCATGAAGGTGCTGGCGGATTCCCTTCTTGGACAGGAGGATGTGCCTGTCGGACTCTACCGGGAGTTTATGGGGGACCTGTCCGAGGAGATCGAGAGGGAGGACAAGATCATCAACGACCTGCTCTCTCTTGTGAAGATGGACAAGACGGCGTCCGCCCTGGATGTGAAGCAGACGAATATCAACGAACTGGTGGAGAGGATCCTGAAGCGGCTGCAGCCCATAGCGGCGGCCGCCAACGTGGAAGTTGTCTTTGAGAGCTTTCGTCCGGTAAACGCAGAAGTTGACGAGGTAAAGCTTTCACTTGCTATTTCAAATCTGGTGGAGAATGCGGTGAAGTACAATACAAAGGGCGGCTGGATCCATGTGTCCCTGAATGCGGACCACAAGTACTTCTATATTGAAGTGGCGGATTCCGGCATCGGCATTCCCCAGGAAGCGCAGGAGCATATCTTTGAGAGATTTTACCGGGTAGATAAATCCCACTCCCGGGAGATCGGCGGCACCGGGCTCGGGCTTTCCATCGCCCGCAGCGCGGTGGTGCTGCACCGGGGGGCCATCAAGGTGTACAGTCAGCCGGGGGAGGGCACGACCTTTACGGTGCGCATCCCGCTGAGCTATGTCGTCGGATAAAAAGGAGGTGCCGGATACGGATATGGAAAAGAAACAAAGAGCAGGCAAAAAAGCGGCCCTGCTTCTGCTTGGAGCCATGGTCCTTGCGGCGCTGTGGGGTTGCGCCGCAAGGGACGGCGTCCGGCCGGGGGAGCAGTATCTCCTCTATGTGGGACAAAAGGGGCAGTCGCTGGTGCCTGTCGCCTGGGAGCCCCCGGAGGGTGACACGGCATCTGCGGTCAGCCAGGCGCTGGATGCGCTGCGGGACCCGGAGGATCCAGACGGGTATGCAAGCCCGGTCCCGGAGCAGGTGTCTGTGGAGATCCGGGATCTTGCAGACGGCAGCCTGGACCTTGCGTTCAGCCCGGAATACGCAGAGATGGAGAAGGGGCGGGAAGTGCTCCTGCGGGCCGCGGTGGTCCAGTCCCTCGTCCAGATCGACGGCGTCAGCCGGGTCCGCTTCTATGTCGGTGAGGAGCCGCTGCGGGAGGCGGACGGCACAGAGACCGGATACATGGATGCGGACGACTTTGTGCGCAGCATCGGGCCGGCCCTCAACTCCTACCGGAAGACGGAGCTTACCCTCTACTTCGCGGACGGGGAGGAGGAGAAGCTGCAGCCCGTGCAGACAACGGTGAGATACAGCAGCAACACGTCCCTGCAGACGCTGATCGTGGAGCAGCTTTTAAAGGGGCCGGCGTCGGACGGATACCGGAGAACCCTGCCGGAGAGCGCGTCTCTTCTCGGGGTCACCGTGCGGGACGGCGTCTGCTATGTGAATTTTGACGAAGGATTTCTCTCCCAGGACTATGAAGTGTCCGCGGACCTGGCTGTCTGGTCCCTTGTGAACTCCCTTACGGAGAGCGGGGATGTGCATGCCGTGCAGATCTCCGTGAACGGGGAGACGGACGTCACGTTCCGGGGCACAGTGGACCTTGGCCAGCCGTTTGAGAGGAATCCGGATCTGACGGCGGAGGAAGAGTAGAACGAAGTGAGAGAACGAAAACTGGCTCTTGTATGCCTGGC
Organism: Mordavella massiliensis; assembly: GCF_016901695.1. Classification (GTDB taxonomy): domain Bacteria; phylum Bacillota; class Clostridia; order Lachnospirales; family Lachnospiraceae; genus Claveliimonas; species Claveliimonas massiliensis_A. Next base: position 22,120 of record NZ_JACJKS010000004.1, read on the forward strand.
GTTCTTTGTCCTCGGTTTCCTGGCGGTCCATTTCGGCGGGGCGGTTTTTCTGGAGGAGCTTCAGGATCCTCCCGCCGCTGCCGCCTTCGGACCGTGGGAGGAGGTCTGCCTGGAAGGACAGGTGTACAGGAAAGAAGATGATGAAAAGCAGCACGTCCTGTATCTGCGGGACTGCTCCATCACGGGCGGCGGCCGGACCGTGTCAGAATCCGGCGTCGTCCTGTATGATCCGGACAGATCGGATGTCCGGACAGGAAATGTCATACGCGCGGAGGGTTCCCTCTTTTTCTTTGACGAAGCGCGAAATCCCGGTAATTTTGATCAAAAATTTTATTATCAGAAACAGAATATCCATGCCGGCCTCCTGGCTGAGACGGTCCGGGTCAAAGACCCTTCCTTCTCCCTGCTCAGAGACGGTCTTGACAGGCTGCGGACCCGCTGGCAGCAGGCGCTTGTGGAGGCGGCGGGGGAAAAGGACGGCGGCATCCTGGCGGCCATGATCCTGGGGGACAGGCGGGGCATGGATTCGGAGACGAAGGAGCTCTATCAGGTCAACGGCATTGCCCATATCCTGTCCATCTCCGGACTCCACCTGTCTTTTATCGGCATCGGCGCCTACCAGTTCCTGCGGCGGCGGACCGGATCTTTCCTGGCAGGGGGCATGCTGGGCATCGCCTTCCTGCTTCTGTATATCGTTATGATCGGGCCCGGCGTGGCGGTGCTGCGCTCCCTTGTCATGTTCCTTGTGCGGGTGGGGGCGGATATGGCAGGGCGGGTCTGCGACATGTTTACCTCCCTTGCCCTGGCAGCCGCGGTGGTCATCTTCTGGCAGCCCCTGGCCTACTATGACGGGGGATTCCAGATGTCCTTCGGGGCGATCCTGGGTATGTGGATCATGGGGGAGATGACCCGGCGCCCGCCGGGGGAGCAGGGCGGGCGGCGGACCGGGAAACGACGGCTTCCATACCGCCTTGGGGAGGCTGTGAAATCCAGCCTGGGGGTGCAGATGATCCTCTTTCCCGTCACGCTGTACCACTATTTTGAATTCCCCCTCTACTCGGTCCTTCTGAACCTGCTGGTGATCCCGCTGATGTCCGCCCTCCTCCTTCTGGGGATGCTGGGGAGCCTTCTCTATCTGGCAGTGGAGCCTGCGGGGGGCGCCCTCATCTGGGCCTGCAGCCGGATCCTTGATCTGTATGAGATCAGTTGCCGGGCGGCGCTGGCCCTTCCGGGAAGCCGTCTCGTGACAGGCAGGCCCGGACTGGCGGCCATCTGGTTCTACTACGGCGCCCTTGTCGTGACACTCCTTCTCCTGCTCTGGATGCGGAGAAAAAAGGAGACAGAAGGCGCGGCGCCCCGGCGGCCGGCCGCCCGGGCCTTCGCGCCTGTGCTGACGGGGATCCTTGTGCTTCTCTTTGCCGGCCGGGCGGAAGTCTGGGGCTATCTGGAGGTGACCATGCTGGATGTGGGGCAGGGGGACTGCCTCTTCCTGCGGGCCGGGGACGGGACATGCATCCTGGTGGATGGGGGCAGCAGCGACACGGACCAGGCGGGCAGGTACCGGATCGAACCCTTCCTGAAAGCAGAGGGCGTGGGAGAGCTCTCCTATGTGTTTGTGACCCACGGCGACAGCGACCACCTAAATGGCGTGACAGAACTTCTGGGGCGGCAGGATACGGGGGTGGAGATCGGCTGCCTGGTGGTGCCGCCCAGGGAACTGTGGGACGGGGAGCTTGCGGAGGTACTGGACGCGGCGGACGCGGCCGGCGTTCCGGTGCGGACGATGGGGCGGGGCGGCCGCCTGGCATGCGGCGGAATTACGGTCGCCTGCCTGCAGCCCGCGGCGTCGGATGTCCTGGAGCCGGGAAACGCCGCCTCCCTGGTGCTTACCGCCTCCTGGGACTCCTTTGCCATGCTCCTGACGGGGGATGTGGAAGGGCAGGGGGAGAGGCTTCTTACAGAGCGCCTGACGCAGACGTATGATGTGCTGAAGGTGGCCCATCACGGGTCCAGAAACTCCACTTCGGAGGAATTCCTCGCGGCGGCAGGGCCCTCCGTGGCGCTTATCTCGGCGGGCCGGGACAACCGGTACGGGCATCCCCACGAGGAGACGCTGGAGCGCCTTACAGGGGCCGGCGCGCATGTCTTTGAGACGGCCCGCGGCGGGGCGGTCACGGTCCGCACGGACGGGCGGAGGATGACAGTGACCACCTTTCTGTAAATTGGGGCTTTAAAAAGAAGGAAAGCTGATGTATAATAAATGCGTATATTCATTCGGTCATATCAGACGAACAATCCCGATAAAACATGCATTTGTATATTTTTATAACATTAGGAAAGGAACTGTATTTATGCGAGAAAAGTATGAAACGCTGTCTCTTGCCACGCTGAAAGACCTGGCGAAAGCGAGAGGACTGAAAGGTATCTCCGGCATGAAGAAAGCGGAGCTCATCGAACGGATGCTCGAGGAGGACGAGCGGGACAGGCAGGCGACGCCCGAGGAGACAAAGAGCGCGGCCAGGACCGAGCACCGGGACCGGGGGGAGCAGCACCGGGACCGCGGGGAGCAGCACCGGCAGATGCGGCTGACCGAGGACAATGTCAAGGAGCTCTCCGCCAACACAGGAGACCGGGAGATCCACGACATTGACCGGCTGGACAGCGGCGTCACAGCCCACGGCATCCTGGAGGTCATGCCGGACGGATACGGATTCATCCGCTGCGAGAACTACCTGCCGGGCGACAACGACGTGTATGTGTCCCCGTCCCAGATCCGCAGGTTTAACTTAAAGACCGGCGACATCCTGGAGGGGAATACGAGGATCAAGACCCAGCAGGAGAAATTCAGCGCCCTTCTCTACCTCTCCCGGATCAACGGGATCAACCCGGCCGTGGCGGCCAGGAGACCGAACTTCGAGGACCTGACGCCCATCTTCCCCAACGAGAGGCTGTCCCTGGAGTGCGGCAGGAGCAGCACGGCCATGCGGATCATGGATCTCCTCTCCCCCATCGGGAAAGGGCAGAGGGGTATGATCGTGTCGCCGCCGAAGGCAGGTAAGACCACCCTTTTGAAGGAGGTGGCCCTGTCCGTGAAGCGGAACAATCCGGAGGTCCATCTCCTGATCCTCCTCATCGATGAGCGACCGGAGGAAGTGACGGATATCAAGGAGACGATAGAGGGAAGAAATGTGGAGGTCATCTACTCCACCTTTGACGAGCTGCCGGATCACCACAAGCGCGTGTCCGAGATGGTGATCGAGCGGGCCAAGAGACTGGTGGAGCACGGCAAGGATGTCATGATCCTCCTGGACAGTATCACAAGGCTCGCCCGGGCCTACAACCTGATCGTGCCGCCGTCCGGCCGCACGCTCTCGGGAGGTCTTGATCCGGCTGCCCTCCACCCGCCGAAACGGTTCTTCGGCGCGGCCCGGAATATCCGGGAGGGCGGAAGCCTCACCATCCTTGCCACAGCCCTGGTGGATACGGGCAGCAAGATGGACGATGTCATCTACGAGGAGTTCAAAGGCACCGGCAACATGGAGATCGTGCTCGACCGGAAGCTCTCCGAGAGACGGATGTTCCCCGCCATCGATATTCCCCAGTCCGGCACGCGCCGGGAGGATCTTCTGCTCACCCGCGAGGAGCAGGAGGCGGTCACCTCCATGCGCCGCGCCCTCAACGGCCTGCGGGCCGAGGAGGCGGTGGACAACATCCTCAATATGTTCGCCCGCACACGGTCCAACCGGGAGCTTGTGCAGGTCGTAAAAAAGACAAAATTAATCTAGACAAGCAGGGAGTTTTGTGATACAATTACAGAGCTGTTTAGAAAACGAATAAGATTATTGCGCTCTGGCGCGAGAGAATAAAGAAGAGGTGAAAGGCAATGAAAGAAGGAATACATCCAGCTTACTATCAGGCAACTGTAACATGCAACTGCGGCAACACATTTGTGACCGGTTCTACAAAAGAAGACATCCACGTAGAAATCTGCTCCAAGTGCCATCCGTTCTACACAGGCCAGCAGAAAGCTGCACAGGCCCGCGGACGTGTAGATAAGTTCAACAAGAAGTACGGCCTGGACAAATAAGATGACAGTGAAAGGGTTGAGATTTTGCGATCTCAACCTTTTTTTGTACTGGCGACGAGCCAAAGTCCGGGCTTGCCCGAGACCCTGGCGACCGGATAGGAGAGGTATATATCTATGAGATCATCAAACATAGGCGGACAGGCGGTCCTGGAAGGGATCATGATGAAGCACAAGGAGGAGTACGCCGTGGCGGTGCGCAGGCCGGACGGGCAGATCGAAGTGTCCAAAGAGCGGTACACGGGCGTCGCCGGAAAGGTGGGGCCGCTGGCGCGGATCCCCTTTGTGCGGGGGATCTTTCAATTTATCGACTCCCTTGTGCTCGGCATGAGGACGCTCATATTTTCCGCCAGCTTCTATGAGGAGGAAGAGGGGGAAGGACAGGCCCTGACCCGGGAGGAGAAAGAGAAGCAGGAGAAAAAGGAGGCCTGGATGATGCGCGCCGTGGCGGCGGTTTCCGTTGTCCTGGCCGTCGGCATCTTCATGATCCTGCCCTACTTCCTGTCCGGATTTCTGGAGCCCCTGGTCCCCTCCTACCACGTGCGCACCGTGATCGAGGGCTTTGTGCGCATCGGGATCTTCATCCTCTATATCCTCCTGATCTCGCGGACAGAGGACATCCAGCGGACGTTCATGTACCACGGGGCGGAGCACAAGTGCATCAACTGCATCGAGCACGGACTGCCCCTGACGGTGGAGAATGTGCGGATCAGCTCCAGGCAGCACAAAAGATGCGGGACAAGTTTCCTGTTTTTTGTGCTTCTTATCAGCATCATCCTGCTCCTTCTCGTGCAGGTGGAGTCGCCGGTCATGCGGGTGGCGGTGCGGATCGCCCTTCTGCCGGTGATCGCCGGCATCTCCTACGAGGTGCTCAAAGCGGCCGGTAACTCGGACAATCCGGTCATCCGGCTGCTGAGCATGCCGGGGCTTGGCATACAGAGACTGACGACGAAGGAGCCGGACGACGGTATGATCGAGGTGGCCATCCAGGCTGTGGAGGCCGTCTTTGACTGGAGGGAATATGAAAGAGAAAACTTTGGCGCAGACCGGGCAGCTTAGGGACCTTGTGCGGGAGGCGGCGCAGAGGCTGTCCCGGGCCGGGATCGGGGAGGCGCACCTGGACGCCAGGCTCCTTTTGGAGTACGCAGCCGGCGTGACGGCCCAGGAGTATCTTATGGATCCCTTCCGGGAGCTGCCGGAGGAGAAGATCCGCGCCTACCGGGAGGCGGTCGTGAAGCGGGCTATGAGGATCCCCCTGCAGCACATCACAGGGGTGCAGGAGTTCATGGGATACCCTTTCCGGGTCAATGCCCACGTTCTGATCCCCAGGCAGGACACGGAGACGCTTGTGGAGTGCGCCCTGGAGAAACTGGAGCCGGGCATGCGCGTGCTGGATCTGTGCACCGGCTCCGGCTGCATTGCGGCCAGCCTTTATTTAATAGGAAGAGAAAAGGGGAAGGTGTCGCAAAAGAGCCGCTTTGACGCGTCGGATATCTCAGAGGAGGCCCTCGCGACGGCGCGGGAGAACTGCCAGGCTCTTGGGGCGGATGTCCGCCTGATAAGGAGCGACCTCTTTGACGGGACGGAGGGGCCCTATGACATGATCGTGTCCAACCCGCCCTACATCCGCAGGGCTGTCATAGAGGGACTGCAGGAGGAAGTGCGGCTTCACGATCCCTACATCGCCCTGGACGGACATGAGGACGGCCTTTACTTTTACCGGAAGATCGCAGCGCAGGCCGGCCGGCATCTGAGGAGAGGCGGCTGGCTTCTTCTGGAGACCGGACACGACCAGAGGGAGGATGTGTCCCGGCTGCTTTTGGAGGCCGGCTTTGCCTGCGTGCAGGCGAAAAAGGACCTGGCCGGACTTGACCGTGTCCTGATGGGCATGTACAATAAATAGAGTGCAATGGAAATCACAGGAGGAAAGAACATGTTTGACAAACTGGACGATCTGCTCATCCGATATGAAGAGATCATGAACGAACTGTCAGAGCCGGGCGTGGCGGACAACCAGGACCGGTTCCGCAGGCTGATGAAAGAGCAGAATGACCTGGCCCCCATCGTGGAGGCATATAAAGAATACAAGGCGAACAACCAGGCCATCGAGGACAGCCTGGCCATGCTGGAGGAGGAGACCGACGAGGAGATGAAGGAGCTGGCCAAGGAAGAGTTAAGCGAATCCAAGGCCAGGGTGGAGGAACTGGAGCAGAAGCTGAAGATCCTTCTCCTCCCCAAGGACCCCAACGATGACAAGAACGTTATCGTGGAGATCCGCGCCGGTGCGGGCGGCGATGAGGCGGCCCTCTTTGCGGCCGAGATCTACCGGATGTACGTGCATTACGCGGAAGGCCGCAGGTGGCGGACAGAGCTGATCTCCGTCAACGAGAACGGGATCGGCGGCTTCAAGGAGGTCGTCTTCATGATCACCGGCCAGGGCGCCTACTCCAGGCTCAAGTACGAGAGCGGCGTCCACCGGGTGCAGCGGGTGCCCGAGACGGAGAGCGGCGGCCGGATCCACACGTCCACGGTCACGGTGGCCATCATGCCGGAAGCGGAGGATGTGGACGTTGTCATTGACGAGAAGGACATCCGCATCGACGTCATGCGCGCCTCCGGAAACGGCGGCCAGTGCGTCAACACGACCGATTCCGCGGTCCGTCTGACCCACTACCCGACAGGCATCGTCATCTACAGCCAGACGGAGAAGTCACAGCTCCAGAACAAGGAGAAGGCGTTCCGCCTCCTCAGGTCCAAACTCTATGACCTGGAGATGGAGAAGAGGCAGGCGTCTGAGGCGGAAGCCCGCCGCAGCCAGATCGGCACCGGAGACCGCTCCGAGAAGATCCGCACCTACAACTTCCCCCAGGGCCGCGTGACAGACCACCGGATCAAGCTGACGCTGCACAAGCTGGACAGCGTCCTTAATGGGGACCTGGACGAGATCATCGACAGCCTCATCGCGGCGGACCAGTCCGCGAAGCTGGCAAACATGAACGAAGAGCAGATGTAAAAACGGAAGAAGGACGGATACTGCATGCTGGAATATGACTTTAAGAGACCGCAGCTGGAGGACAAGGAGCTCATCACCCACTATTTTAAGCACCATACGAGCCGCAGCTGCGAGAGGACATTTGACAATGTATTTTTGTGGGCGAGGTTCTACAATGTGACGTATGCGGTCATTGAGAATACCCTTGTCTTTAAGAGTGAAGGGGAGGACGGGTTTGCGTTCGCCTACCCGGCGGGGGAAGCGGACGACGTGAAGCGCGCCCTGGACGCGCTGTACCAGTACAGCCAGGAGAGGGGCGTTCCCTTCCGCCTGTACAATGTGACGCCGGAATATTTCGCACAGATGGAGGCGTGGTATCCGGGCCGGTTCCGGATCGAGTACGACGAGGACAGCGCGGACTACGTGTACGAGTCGGAGAAGCTCTGCACGCTGGCCGGCAAGAAGCTCCACGGCAAGCGCAACCACATCAACAAGTTCAAATCCCTGTACGAGGGGCGCTGGAGCTATGAGACCATGTCGGATGACAACCTGGAGGAGTGCTTCCAGATGGCGCTGAAGTGGCGGAATCAGAACGGCTGCGACGATGATCCGGAGAAGAACTCCGAGATGTGCGTGACGCTCAATTCCCTGCGCCTTTTCAAAGAGCTGGAGCTGACAGGCGGGATCCTCCGGGTGGACGGGCAGATCGTGGCCTTCACCATCGGGGAGCCCATCTGTTCCGATACATTTGTCGTGCACATTGAGAAGGCGTTCCCGGACGTGCAGGGGGCCTACACCATGATCAACCAGCAGTTTGTGGAGCACGAGTGCATGGATTATAAATACGTGAACCGGGAGGAGGACACCGGCGACGAGGGGCTGCGCAAGGCGAAGCGGTCCTACCGGCCGGTGTTCATGGTGGAAAAAGGCACAGTGACAGAGAAGCAGTAGAGATACAGACAAGCAGTAAGGAGGATAAGGAAATGATCGCAGATAAGATGAAGGGAATGGTGGCAAACAGTTCAGCCATCCGCGCCATGTTCGAGGAGGGCACCAGGATGGCGGCGCAGTACGGCGCGGAGAATGTCTATGACTTCAGCCTGGGCAACCCCAATGTGCCGGCTCCGGCTTCCGTGAAGAAGGCCATCGTGGAGCTGCTCGACGAGGAGGATCCGGTCGTTCTCCACGGCTACACGAACAGCAACAGCGGGTACGCGGACGTGCGGCAGACCGTTGCCGATTCCCTGAACCGCCGTTTCGGCACCTCCTTTGCAGGGAAAAATATCATCATGACCGTGGGGGCGGCAGGGGGACTGAATGTCATCCTCAAGACGCTCCTCAACCCGGGGGACGAGGTCATCACCTTTGCCCCCTACTTCGGCGAGTACCGCTCCTACACGAACAACTACGACGGCGTGCTGGTAGAGATCTCTCCGGATACAGAGACCTTCCAGCCCAAACTGGACGAGTTCCGGGCAAAGATCACCCCGAAGACAAAGGCAGTCATCGTGAACACGCCCAACAACCCGACCGGCGTTGTCTACTCGGAGGAGACCATCAAAAAGATGGCGGCCATCCTGGAGGAGAAGCAGAAGGAGTACGGCACGGACATTTACCTCATCTCCGACGAGCCCTACCGGGAGCTCGTGTACGACGGGGTGGAAGTGCCCTGGCTGACAAAGTACTACGCCAACACGATCGTGGGATATTCCTACAGCAAATCCCTGTCCCTGCCGGGCGAGCGGATCGGCTATCTGGTCATCCCGGACGAGGTGACAGACAGTGAGACCGTGCTGTCCGCCGCCAATGTGGCGACCCGCATCCTCGGCTTCGTCAACGCCCCCACCCTGCAGCAGAAGGTGGTGGCAAAGTGCATCGGCGAGGAGACGGACATCTCCTTCTACAACAGGAACCGGGAGACGCTGTACAGCGGCCTTAAGGACTGCGGCTTCACCTGCATTAAGCCGGAGGGGGCGTTCTACCTCTTTGTCAAGTCTCCCGTCGCAGATGAAAAGGCGTTCTGCGCGGAGGCCAAGAAGTACCATATCCTTCTTGTGCCCGGCAGCTCCTTTGGCTGCCCGGGGTACGTGCGGATCGCCTACTGCGTCTCCTATGAGACGATCGTGAACTCCCTCCCGAAATTCCGGGAACTTGCCAGACAGTATTTCTAAGAGGAAGGGACAAGATGGAAGCATTTGAGAAAAATATACGCAGGGTGGATCCCTACGTGCCGGGGGAGCAGCCCCGGCAGAAGGCAGTCAAGCTGAATACCAATGAGAATCCCTACCCGCCGGCGCCGGGTGTGGCAAAGGCGCTCAGGGAGATGGACCCGGCGGACCTGCGCCTCTATCCGGATCCGGCCTGCACCGGCCTCGTGGAGGCGCTGGCGGACTTTCACCATGTCGGAAAGGACCAGGTGTTTACGGGCGTGGGGTCAGATGAAGTGCTGGCCCTGTGCTTCCTGACCTTTTTTAATTCCGGCAAACCGATCCTCTTTCCGGATATCACCTACTCCTTTTATAAGGTTTGGGCGCAGCTCTACCGGATCCCCTTTGAGACGCCGGCGCTGGATGCGGACTTCCGCATAGTGAAGGAGGACTACTACAAAGAGAATGGCGGCGTGATCTTCCCCAACCCCAATGCGCCGACGGCCATCTATGAGGGGCTGGACTTCGTGGAGGACATCCTTTGCCACAACCGGGATGTGATCGTCATCGTGGATGAGGCGTACATTGATTACGCGGGACCCTCGGCGGTGGAGCTGATCGGATCCTACGACAACCTGCTTGTCACCCAGACCTTCTCCAAGGCCAGATCCCTGGCCGGCATGCGCATCGGCTATGCCATCGGCAGCCCGAAGTTGATCCGCTGCCTGCATGACGTGAAGTATTCGTTTAATTCCTACACCCTGAACCGGGCGGCCCTGGCCTGCGGGGAGGCCTCCGTGCGGGACCGGGCGTATTTTGAGGAGACCATTGCAAAGATCAGGCGCACGAGAAGCCGGGCGATGGAGCGCCTGGCCGGACTGGGCTTTTCCTTCACAGAGTCCAGCGCCAACTTTATCTTTGCATCCCACCCGGACTGCGACGCGAAGGAGATGTTCCGGGCCCTGCGGGAGGCCGGCATCTACGTGCGGTACTGGGACAGCGACAGGATCCGGGACTACATAAGGATCACTGTGGGGACAGATGAAGAGATGGAGAAGCTCTTCGCCTTCCTGGAAGAGTATATGGCAAAAGGAGATAAAAGAACATGTTAAAAACAATACTGCAGGGCGTCGTGGTTGGCGTCGCGAATATCATTCCGGGGGTGAGCGGCGGCACCATGATGGTGGCTATGGGCCTCTATGACAAGCTGATCCATGCCATCACCCACCTGAAAAGCGAGTTTGCCAAAAGCATGCGGCTGATTCTGCCGATCTTCATCGGCGCGGCGCTTGCCATCATCATCCTGTCCAGGGTGTTTGAATTCCTGCTCGAGCAGTACCCGATCCCCACGAATTTCGCCTTCTGCGGCCTGATCGCGGGAAGCCTTCCCTTTATCTTCCAGAAAGTGAAGGGGAAGCGGGCCACTGTGAGCCGGATGATCCCCCTCCTTGTCTTTTTCGCTATCGTGATCCTGATGGCCGTCATGGGGGAGACGGGCGGAAAGGCGGCGGATGTGAGCTTTACGCTGCTCAATGAGATCAAGCTTCTCCTGGTGGGGATCATCGCGGCAGCCACCATGGTCATTCCGGGGGTGAGCGGATCCATGATGCTGATGCTGCTGGGCTATTACGATACGATCCTGCGGACGATCAACCGGTTCATGGACGCCCTGTTTGCCTTTGACATCCCGGAGCTCCTGGTGCAGTGCGTGATCCTCATCCCCTTCGGCATCGGCGTGCTGCTCGGCATCTTCCTGATCGCCAAGATCATCGAGTTCATCTTCGCACGGGCCGAGACCCACGCCTACTACGCCATCATCGGCCTGATCGTGGCCTCGCCGGCGGCGATCCTTATCAAAGTTGACTGGAGCACCTTCTCTGTCCTGAGCCTGCTGGCAGGCATCGTGACATTCGCGGCCGGCTGGTTCGTGGCCGCGCGCCTGGGAGGAGAGTAGGAGCAGACAGGAGGCAGTTTGCATGGAGTACGCACACGAGATGGTCCGCCCCAATGAGGACATTCCCTTTAAGCTGTTTGTCTTCGAGGGCAGGGACGGCAATTACATACGGCAGAAGCACTGGCACCGGTCCATAGAGATCTTTGCGCTCTTTGAGGGGGAACTCACCTTCTCCCTCCACGACAGGGAGTATCCTTTAAGGCCCGGTGAGTTCATGCTGGTCAATTCCAACGAAGTCCACTCGGTCTTCGCGCCGAGGGCGAACCGGACCATCGTGCTTCAGATACCGCTCTCTACGTTTGAAAACTACTACACAGATGAGCGGTTTATTTATTTTTCCCACAGCTCCCGCCTGCAGGACGAGGAGGTCATGCGCCTGATCGGCGACATGTACCGGACTTACACGGAGCGCGCCTGCGGGTACGAGCTGAAGGTGCAGAGCCAGTTCTACATGCTTGTGTACCTGCTTGTGACAAAATACCGGAAGACGGAGGTCAGCCCGGAGGTGGTGCGGCGGGGGAAAAAACTGAACCGCCTGTCCGCGGTCACGGAGTATATGAGAAAGAACTACAGCAGGGATCTGTCCCTGGAGAACCTGGCCCGCACATTCGGCTACTCGCCCGCCTACCTGTCCCGGATGTTCCGCAGGTACACCGGGAGCAACTACAAGGCGTATCTGGACGACATCCGGATCGAGCACGGCGTGGAGCAGATGGAGCGGACGGACCTGTCCCTGGGGGAGATCGCGTCCCGGTGCGGCTTTCCGAACAGCAAAGCCTTCGCGCGGGCGTTTAAAGAGAAGTACGGCATGCTGCCGAGCCAGTTTCGCAGGGAGGACTGATGGAAGATGAAGAAGTGGATGGACAACAACCGGGTCATGTATGCAGTCATGCTTGTGATCGTGGCGCTGATCCTGGCTGTTCTCGTCGGATTCAACCTGTATCTGGACCGGCAGGCTTCCGGGGAAGAGGGGGGCAAGGCTGAGGACGTCAGCTATGTCTATCACGTGGCCATGATCAGCGGCGATGCCTCGGATGTATTCTGGGAGTCCATGTACAGGGAGGCGGTTCTGGCGGGCGCGGAGGCGCAGGAGCCCATGTATCCGGAGAACTTTGGCGCGGACCTAAGCGAGCCCTACACGGCGGAGGAGCTGATGCGGATGGCCGTGGCCGCCAAGGTGGACGGCATTGTCGTGGAGGCGGACATGACAGAGGAGATGACCTCCCTCATCGGGGAGGCGTCCCGGGCAAATATCCCGGTGATCACCCTCATGGAGGACGCTCCCGAGAGCGACAGGGTCAGCTACGTGGGAGCCAACTCCTACACGCTGGGCGAGATGTACGGGGAGGAAGTGCTGGAGGCGGCGCCCCAGGGGAGGGCCTCGGCGGCTGTGCTTCTCCCTGTCAACGAGGAGGAGGTCTCTCCGGGGTACATCTATTCCGGGATCACGGAAGCCATCGCCGGCACGTCCCGTGATATTGAAGTGTTCACCGTCCGCACGGGAGAGGACCGGGAATTCGTCTCCGAGGAGACGGTCCGCAGCCTGCTCCTCGACGAGGAGAGGCGCCCGGATGTGCTTGTGTGCCTGAGCGCCACGGACACCATCAGCGCCTACCAGTGCGTCCGGGACTACAACCTGGTGGGCCAGGTGGAGATCATCGGCTACTACAGTTCCCCGGAGATCCTGGAGGGGATCCGGAACGGGGTCATCAAGTCCACCGTCGTGGTGGACGCCAGGGAGGCAGGGCGCCTCTGCATGGAGGCCATGGAGGAATACATGGCCCAGCGGTACACAAACGAGTACTTTCCCGTGACAGTGGAGCTGATCGACGGGAGCAATGTGGATGCATTTGAGAGCGGGGAGTAGGCCATGAGAGAAGCACAGCAGAAATCCATACGGGTCAGGCTGGTGGAGATCTTCGTCATCGTGTCGGTGACGGTCTTTGCCATCGTGATCTTTATCTACTACAACCTGAACCGCACCATCCGGGAAATGGACACCGTGTATAACAGCAACATCCAGTTCAATGAGCTCTCCTCCAATGTGACCCACATCCAGGACTCCCTCTATCAGTACCTGAACACAAAGAGCTCGGATGCGCTGGAGGACTACTACCGGTACACCCAGGATTACCAGGGGCTTCTGGAGGATCTGAACCGGGAGACGGCAAGCGACAGCACGCTTCTGGCGGAGAAGAATATCTACAACCTGTCGGTCACCTATCTCGACCGGGCTGACAATGCGGTGGAGAAAAAGAGGGGCCGCGACGCCCAGGGCGTGCGGGAGGCCTACGAGGAGACTGCAGAGATATACAGCTTTATCCGCGCCAACATCAACAGCGTCAACACGACGACCTTTGTCAGCAATGCCAGGAGCTACTCCACCCTCCGCGTGGTGCTGAGCTACACGACGGCCTTCAGCATCTGCGTCCTCTTTGCCATCATGGCAGTGGCAGTGGGCTGGATCATCATGATGACAAGGAGCATCACCCGGCCGCTCATCGAGCTGGCCAACGCGGCCACGGAGATCGCCCAGGGGAACATGGAGGTGGACTTCCCCATTGTGGAGACCGGGGACGAAGTGACCGCTGTGGCCAAGGCCTGCAACAAGATGATCGGCAGCATCCGCAATTACATTGAGGAGACAAGGCGGAACTACGAGAGGGAGAACGAGCTGGCAGCCAACGAGCTGCGCATGAAGAACGACCTCAAAGAGGCCCAGCTGAAATACCTGCAGGCTCAGATCAACCCCCACTTCCTGTTCAACAGCCTGAACGCCGGCGCCCAACTGGCCATGATGGAGGGGGCGGAGAAAGCCTGCATGTTCATCCAGAACATGGCGGATTTCTTCCGCTACAATGTGCGCAAGATGGAGAAGGACGTGACCCTGCAGGAAGAGCTGCAGCTTGTGGACAACTACCTCTATATCCTGAACGTGCGGTTCGCGGGGGACATCCATTTCTCCCGCAAGATCGACAGCCGCTTCCTGCAGGTCTCCATGCCGAGCATGATCCTGCAGCCCATCATCGAGAACGCGGTGAACCACGGGATAAGGGAAATGGAAGGCGAGGGCCGGATTCGGCTGAGCGTGTGGGGGGACGATGAAAACATCTGCATTGCGATCGAAGACAACGGCGTGGGCATCGACCCGGAGACGGCGCGCAAGGTCATGCGCGGGGAGAGCGCCCACAGCCTGAGCGGCCGGGACTCGGAGGGGATCGGCCTGGACAATGTGATCAACCGCCTGCGCAGCTACTACGGCAGGCAGCATGTGTTTGAGATCAGGCAGAGAGAAGAAGGGGGAACGGCGGTGACGCTGTTCATCCCGAGAGAAGGAAGGAGCGGAAGCGATGACACGGATACTGATCTGTGATGACGAGGGGATCGTACGGCAGTCCCTGGAGTTCATGATCGGCAAATCCTTTGGGGATGAGTGCGAGCTGGAGTTTGCCCGGAACGGGCGGACCGCCATCGAGCTGGCGGAGAGCTTTCACCCGGACATCATCCTGATGGATATCCAGATGCCGGGGATCAACGGCCTGGAGGCCATGCAGGAGATCCGCCGGGAGAACCGGCACGTGGTCTTCATCGTCCTGACGGCCTACGATAAATTTGAGTATACCCAGAAGTCCATCGACGTGGGCGTCCTGTCCTATCTGACCAAGCCCATCAACCGGGACGTGCTGACAGACACCTTGAGAAAAGCCATGAAGCAGGTGAAGGAGCGCCGGGAGAAGGCGCGGAACGACCTGCGCATCAAGGAGAAGCTGGAGGCCGTTGTCCCCATGATCGAGAACGGTTTCGTCTACAGTCTTCTCATGGAGAGCGCCGGGAAGGAGGAGTACGCCGCCTACCGGGATCTTCTGAATATAGAAGAGGATCTCGGCTACGTGATGGTCATCGAGTGCGGGGACGAGATCCACAAAGGCGAGCTGACCAACACGGTGGGGGCAGGCATCAAGCTGCAGAAGCACTACATGGTCTTCCGGGAGACGGTCAAGGAGGCCACCGGCGGCATTGTGGGATCCCTCATGGCAAACAAGGTCATTGTCCTCGTCCCCTGCGGCGAGGAGGCGCAGGAGTACGCCCAGCGGGTCATGAAGGTGGACAACACAAGGGCCCTCCTTCGCAGGCTGGAGCAGCAGACAGAGCTGAAGTTCAAGGCGGGGATCGGGACTGTCAGAAAATGGGAGGACATGGGAGAGTCCTACAAGGAGGCGCTGGAGAGCGTCCACCAGACGGTGGGCAAGGTGATCCACGCCAGCGACATCACGATGAGCTGCAGGTACGCCGATGACTATCCCATCGATCTGGAGAAGCAGCTGTTTGAGGCGGTGCAGAAGGGGGATGAAGAAAGCACCAGAGTGCTGGCGGACCGGTTTATGGACTGGATGCAGGGATACGAGCCGAAGATGACCAACGTGGTCCGCTTAAAAGCCATGGAATTTGTCCTCTGGGCGGAGCATTTCGCCTATATGCAGGGCGGGATCTCAGAATACCATTTCGAGGTCAGGGAGGGGTACATTGAGATGCTTCTGTCTTTCAACTCGTATCCGGAACTGCGGAAATGGTTTCTGGACAAGATGAGCGAGAGCGCCTCCCGTATCGCCAGGAAGCAGCAGATGAAGACGGACAGCGTGGTGGAGCAGGCGAAGCAGTACATCGCGGAAAACTTCAGCCGGGAGCTGTCCCTGGAGGAGATGGCCCGGGAGGTGGGGATCAGCCCCTATTACCTGAGCAAGCTCTTCAAAGAGTCGGAGGGGACGGGCTATATCGAGTACACGACAAAGCTGCGCATGGACTACGCCAAGGAGCAGTTGAGCGGGACCGACCGGAGCATCAAGGAGATCTGCCACGACGCGGGGTATCAGGATCCCAACTATTTCAGCCGTATATTTAAGAAATGGACCGGCATGACGCCGACAGAATACAGGGGAGGTGCGTAGAGGATGAAGAAGAGAAGCAGGTTGGCAAGAGCGGCCGCGCTGGCAGCGGCGGCGGTGCTCCTCCTGACGGGCTGCGCGTCCGGCGGGCAGGAGGGCGCGCAGGAGGCGTCTGCCGGCGCACAGCAGGAGAGCGACAAGATCCGGATCGGCATTACTTTTGACACCTTTGTCCTGGAGCGCTGGACCCGGGACCGGGACGTCTTTGTGGACACAGCCCAGAAGATGGGCGCGACGGTGGATGTGCAGACCGCCAACGGGGACGTGCAGAAACAGAAGGAGCAGATCCGCAAGTTCACGGAGGAGAACATGGACGCCATCGTCATTGTGGCTACCGACTGCTACTCCCTGGAAGAGGAAGTCAGGGAGGCCAGGAACAAGGGAATCCAGGTGGTGTCCTACGACCGCCTGATCCAGGGGGAGCAGACAGATCTCTACATCACGGTGGACAATGCGATGGTCGGCGCACAGATGGCGCAGAACATCAAGGAAAACCTGCCGGACGGGGGAAACGTGGTCATGATCTGCGGGCCGGAGGCGGACTCCAACAGCATGGACGTGGTGAACGGCTTTGAGAGCGAGCTGGGGGACGGCCCCTGGAAAGTCGTGTACAAGAGCCACGTGATCTCCTGGACGCCGGAGAACGGGATCCAGGCCGTGGCGGACGCCTTCGCCGGGACCGACGAGAGGATCGACGCCATCATGTGCGGCAACGACGGGCTGGCGGGCTATGTGATCCGCTCCCTGAGCGAGCGGCAGCTGGCCGGCGACGTGGTGGTGGTCGGGCAGGACGCGGATCTGGAGGCGTGCCAGCGCATCGTGGAGGGGACCCAGTCCATGACTGTGTTCAAGCCCATCAACGACCTGGCCAGGGAGGCTGCGGAGTGCACGGTGAAGCTGGCAGAGGGAGGCTCTCTGACAGGCATCTTCGGGGAAGGACCGGATGTGGCCGAGACCCAGAGCGGGCAGGAGGTGCCCTACATCGGCCTGGAGCCGACAGCTGTCACTGCCGGGAATATGGACAGCGTGATCGTGGATTCCGGCTTCCACTCCAGGGAGGAAGTGTACCTCAATGTGGAAAACTGACAAAAGACAGAAGAACCGGCATTGTCAATAGGACATTTTTAACAGGGACTAGCACAAAAAAGTGCTAGTCCCTGTTTTTTTGCCTTTATTTTGATAAATATGTGCAGACCTTTGCAAACATGTCCAGATGACATCCTGCTATAGTAATACCATCAAATAATTCTTACATGAATGGAGGAACGATGATTATGAAAAACAGAACAAAGAGACTGCTTGCGATCGGCCTGATCGCAGCTATGACAGCGTCCCTGGCAGCCTGCTCAAGCGAGGGAAGCGGCGGCGCGACAGCTGACAGCGGCGAGGAGAAGACGACCGAGGCCGGCACAGGCAAGATCGGCGTTGCCATGCCGACAAAGGATCTCCAGAGATGGAACCAGGACGGCGAGAACATGAAGAAACAGCTGGAGGAAGCTGGCTATGAGGTAGACCTTCAGTACGCCAGCAACGATATCAACACACAGGTATCTCAGGTGGAGAACATGATCTCCGGCGGATGCGACCTTCTCGTGATCGCTTCCATCGACGGCGAGTCCCTCGGAACACCGCTTGCAACGGCAGAGGAGCAGGACATCCCGGTTATCTCCTATGACCGTCTGATCATGAACACGACAGCTGTTCAGTACTATGCTACATTCGACAACTACCTTGTCGGCCAGAAGCAGGGCGAGTACCTGGTAGAGGCGCTGGATCTCGAGAACACAGACGGACCTTACAACATCGAGATCTTCACAGGTGACCCGGGCGACAACAACGTGAACTTCTTCTTCGGCGGCGCTATGGATGTGCTGCAGCCCTACATTGACGAAGGAAAACTGGTTGTTCCCTCCGGACAGACCACAAAAGAGCAGTGCGCGACAGCAGACTGGTCCACAGAGAAGGCACAGTCCAGAATGGATGCGATCTTAAGCTCCAACTACGCTGACACCCAGCTCGACGCAGTTCTTTGCTCCAACGACTCCACAGCCCTCGGCGTTGAGAACTCTCTTGAGGCAAACTACACAGGCGAGTGGCCGATCATCACAGGTCAGGACTGCGATATGCCGAACGTGAAGAACATCGTGGCCGGCAAGCAGGCAATGTCCGTATTCAAAGACACACGTCTCCTTGCAGAGCAGACCGTTAAGATGGTAGACGCCATCATGAGCGGCGAGGAAGCGGAAGTAAATGACACAGAGTCCTACGACAACGGAACAGGCGTCATCCCGACATACCTCTGCGAGCCCACAGTTGTTACACTTGACAACTACGAGGAGATGCTGATCGACTCCGGATACTACGAGGCGTCCGATATCCAGTAATAGCAGAACTTAACTAGCAAAGATACAGGCGGGAACAAAAAAGCCCGCCTGTTTTATCAGAAGGAAAGGGAGGGAGAACATTGGCAGAAATCTTGCTGGAGATGAAAAATATTACCAAGACTTTCCCGGGCGTAAAAGCACTTGACAACGTGAATCTGAAAGTGGAAAAAGGCGAGGTCCACGCCCTCGTGGGCGAGAACGGAGCCGGCAAATCCACGCTGATGAACGTACTGAGCGGTATCTATCCTTACGGAAGCTACGAGGGGGATATCATTTACAACGGAGAAGTCTGTAAGTTTAACAAGATCAAAGACAGCGAAGAAAAAGGGATCGTTATCATCCACCAGGAGCTGGCTCTTGTGCCGGAGATGACGATCGGCGAGAACATGTATCTGGGCAATGAGCAGGGAAAACCCTTCAACATTGACTGGAGCAGGACATACGGCGAGGCGGACAAATATCTGGCCCAGGTAGGCCTCAAGGAGTCCTCCCGCACACAGATCAAAGACATAGGAACAGGCAAACAGCAGCTCGTGGAGATCGCAAAGGCGCTGGCCAAGAACGCGAAGCTGCTCATTCTTGATGAGCCCACGTCTTCACTGAACGAGGAGGATTCCCAGGCGCTCCTGGATCTGCTCCTGGAGTTCAAGAAGCAGGGCATGACTTCGATCATTATCTCTCATAAGCTCAATGAGATTGCCTATGTGGCAGATAAAATCACGGTGATCCGGGACGGCTCCACCATCGAGACGCTGGACAAGCAGAAGGACGTCTTCACGGAGGACCGGATCATCAAAGGCATGGTCGGCCGTGAGCTGACGGACCGCTTCCCGAAGCGGGAGAAGAAGAACATCGGCGATGTGGCGCTGGAGGTAAAGAACTGGACCGTGCACCACCCGCTGTACTCCGAGAGAAAAGTCGTGGACAATGTCTCCATGTACGTGCGCAAGGGCGAGGTGCTGGGCATCTCCGGCCTGATGGGCGCCGGGCGCACCGAGCTTGCCATGAGCATCTTCGGAAAGAGCTACGGCAAGAACATTTCCGGACAGCTCCTGATCGACGGCAAGGAAGTGCACTTGCACTCTGTAAAGGACGCCATCAAACATAAGCTTGCCTACGTGACAGAGGACCGGAAGGGCAACGGGCTGATCCTGAGCAACCCCATCCGTGTCAACACGACGCTGGCCAACCTGGACGGCGTCAGCAGCCACGGCATCATCGACAACGACAAGGAGATCGCCGTTGCGGAGGAGTACCGCCAGAAGCTGCGCACGAAGTGCCCGTCCGTAGAGCAGAATGTGGGCAACTTAAGCGGCGGCAACCAGCAGAAAGTGCTGCTGGCGAAGTGGATGTTCGCGGGGCCGGACGTGCTGATCCTTGACGAGCCTACAAGAGGTATCGACGTGGGCGCCAAGTACGAGATCTACTGCATCATCAACGATCTTGTGGCGCAGGGTAAATCCGTGATCATGATCTCCTCCGAACTCCCGGAGGTCCTTGGTATGTCAGACCGCATCTACGTCATGAACGAGGGGAAGATCGTAGGTGAGCTGAGCGCAGAGGAGGCAACCCAGGAGATCATCATGTCACGCATCTTGAAATCGAGCAAAGGAGAATAGCTATGGAAAAGGGTAAAGTTACAGAATTTTTAAAGAAGTATACCATGATCATTGTGCTGATCATCGTCGTATTATTTTTCACATGGCAGACAGACGGCAGGATGCTGCTCCCGCAGAACGTGAACAACCTGATCTCTCAGAACGCGTATGTATTCATCCTGGCAACCGGTATGCTGCTGTGTATCCTGACAGGCGGCAACATCGACCTGAGCGTCGGATCCGTTGTCTGCTTCGTGGGCGCTGTGGGCGCCACCGTTATGGTTAACATGAAGATGAACATCTTTGTCGGCATCCTCGTGATGCTGGCAGTGGGCCTGGCCATCGGCGTATGGCAGGGCTTCTGGATCGCCTACCGGCGGATCCCGCCCTTCGTTGTGACGCTGGCAGGCATGCTGATGTTCCGCGGCCTCTCCAACATCGTGCTGGACGGCTTCACCATCGCACCCATGCCCCAGGGATACTTAAACCTGTTCAACAGCTACATCATTGACTTCTTCGGCGGGCAGGGCCTCAACATCACCTGCGTGCTGATCGGCGTGATCGCGGCAGCCATCTTCATCCTCATCACCTTCAAGGGCAGGATGTCCAAGATCAAGAAGGGCTACGCCGTGAACAAGGCAAGCAATGATATCATCCGCTGCGTGATCATCAGCATCGTCATCATCGGCTTCATGTGGAGGCTGGCGCAGTACAAGGGCCTCCCGAACATGCTGCTGTGGATCGCCGTGATCATCATCATCTACGGCTACATCACATCCAAGACGACCATCGGCCGTCACCTGTACGCCATCGGCGGCAATGAGAAGGCGGCGCAGCTGTCCGGTATCAACACGAACAAGGTGTACTTCTTCGCCTACGCCAACATGGGTCTTCTGGCAGCGGTTGCCGGCATGGTGACCATCGCCCGCCTGAATTCCGCGAACCCGAACGCCGGCGACAGCTACGAGATGGACGCCATCGGCTCCTGCTTCATCGGCGGCGCATCCGCATACGGCGGAAGCGGAACGATCCCGGGCGTGATCGTCGGCGCCACTCTGATGGGCGTCATCAACCTTGGTATGTCCATCATGGGTATCGACATGAACTGGCAGAAGGTTGTGAAGGGCCTTGTCGTTCTGGCAGCCGTTATCTTCGACGTGGAGTCCAAGAAGAATTCCAGATAAGACAGAAAGTAGTATGTATAAATGCTGTACCATCATGCGATGTGGTGGTACAGTTTTTATATATCCGCATCATACAAAAAGACAAGAAACTGCCATGAAATGCGCAAAAAATTGGTAGTATCAGACAAAAAAAGTTGTTATACTGACATTAACAAGACAAGTCCGCCTGTGCGGATATGGAAAAGGAGGAGATAGACATGCAGATCCAGAACGTGACGGATGCAGCGTTCAGGAAGTACGGCAAAGTGCTGGAAGGCTATGATCTGAGCCGTCTCATCAAAGAGATGGAGCACACGCCCCTGCCGCTGGATGACGTCATCTATGTGCCGTCTGTGGAGGAGCTGGAGGCCCTTCCCGTGGAGGAAGATCTGAGGAACCGGGCTTTTGGCGGGCTTCCCATTGAGATCGGATACTGCAACGGCAACAATAAGAAGCTGAATGCGCTGGAGTACCACCGCTCTTCAGAGATCAACGTGGCTGTGACGGACGCCATCCTGCTCATCGGACATCAGCAGGATGTGGAGCCCGACTACACCTACGATACATCCAGGGTGGAGGCGTTCCTCGTTCCGGCCGGAACCGCCATCGAGGTCTATGCGACGACGCTTCACTACGCGCCCTGCACCGTGGAGGGCAACGAAGGCTTCCGGGTGGTCGTGGTGCTGCCGAAGGATACCAACACAGACCTCACCTTCCCGGTTGGAAAAGCGGGCGAGGACAGGCTCATCACTGCAAAGAACAAATGGCTCATTGCCCATGAGGACGCAAAGATAGAGGGCGCCTTCTGCGGGTTAAAAGGAGAAAATATCACACTGTAAACAGGAATAAGGAGGATTGATACACTATGAACAACATGCCAGAAGTAAAAATCGGAGTTGTAGCTGTAAGCCGTGACTGCTTCCCGGAGAGCTTATCCGTGACGAGAAGACAGAACCTGATGAAGGCCTACACAGAGAAGTACGGCGCAGAGGGCATCTACGAGTGCCCGATCTGCATCGTAGAGAGCGAGATCCACATGGTACAGGCTCTCGAGGACATCAAGAAGGCCGGCTGCAACGCGCTGTGCGTATACCTTGGAAACTTCGGACCGGAGATCTCCGAGACACTGCTCGCAAAGCACTTTGACGGACCGAAGATGTTCATCGCTGCCGCAGAGGAATCCGGCAACGATCTGCTGGACGGCAGAGGAGACGCGTACTGCGGTATGCTCAACGCCAGCTACAACCTGAAGCTGCGCAATGTGGGCGCTTACATCCCGGAGTATCCGGTAGGCGACGCAGAGGACTGCGCGGACATGATCCACGAGTTCATCCCGATCGCAAAAGCGATCGAGGGCCTGAACAACTTAAAGATCATCTCCTTCGGTCCCCGTCCGCTCAACTTCCTGGCCTGCAACGCACCGATCAAGCAGCTCTACAACATCGGCGTTGAGATCGAGGAGAACTCTGAGCTCGACCTGTTTGAGGCGTTCAACAAGCATGCGGGCGACGAGAGGATCCCGGCGCTTGTAAAAGAGATGGAGGAGGAGCTCGGCGCAGGCAACAAGAAGCCTGAGATCCTTTCCAAGCTGGCGCAGTACGAGCTGACATTAAAAGACTGGGTGGAGGAGCACAGAGGCTACAGAAAGTACGTTGCCATCGCAGGCAAGTGCTGGCCGGCTTTCCAGACACAGTTCGGCTTCGTTCCCTGCTATGTGAACAGCCGTCTGACAGCCCAGGGCATCCCGGTATCCTGCGAGGTAGATATCTACGGCGCACTCAGCGAGTTCATCGGAACCGTTGTGAGCGGCGATACGGTAACCCTGCTCGACATCAACAACAGCGTGCCGAAGGATATGTACAATGCGGACATCAAGGGCAGGTACGACTACACGCTGCAGGATGTATTCATGGGCTTCCACTGCGGAAATACGGCATCTTCCAAGCTGTCCTTCTGCGAGATGAAGTACCAGAAGATCATGGCGAGAACGCTGCCTGAGGAAGTGACACAGGGAACGCTGGAGGGCGATATCGTTCCCGGCGACATCACCTTCTTCCGTCTGCAGAGCACAGCCGACAATATCCTGCGCGCTTACATCGCACACGGCGAGGTACTCCCGGTTGCATCCAGATCCTTCGGAGCTATCGGCGTGTTCGCCATCCCGGAGATGGGACGCTTCTACCGCCACGTGCTGATCGAGGGCGGCTATCCGCATCACGGGGCCGTTGCCTTCGGACATCACGGCAAGGCGCTGTTCGAGGTGTTCAAGTACATCGGCGTACCGGTGGACGAGATCGGCTACAACCAGCCGGCAGGCGTTCGGTATCCGACAGAGAATCCCTGGAGATAAGCTGACACAGACATACAAAAAGGGGCGGGGAGAGAGTGTGCTCCCTGCCCTGTTTTTAGGAGGTACATATGTTATATATCGGTGTGGATCTCGGCACATCAGCGGTGAAGCTGCTCCTGATGGACGAGACAGGTGACATAAAAAATATCGTCTCAAAGGAATATCCTTTGTTTTTCCCGCACCCGGGCTGGTCTGAGCAGAATCCGGAGGACTGGTTTGAGAAGTCCATGGAGGGCATCTGCGACCTGACGGAGGGCTTTGACAAAAGCCAGGTGGCGGGCATCAGCTTCGGCGGACAGATGCACGGCCTGGTGGCCCTGGACGGGGACGACCAGGTGATCCGTCCCGCCATCCTCTGGAACGACGGGCGTACCGGCGAGGAGACAGACTACCTGAACGAGGTGATCGGCAAGGACAAGCTGTCCCAGTATACGGCCAACATTGCGTTCGCCGGGTTTACAGCTCCCAAGATCCTCTGGATGAAGAAGAACGAGCCGGAGAATTTTGCAAAGATCACAAAGATCATGCTGCCCAAGGACTACCTGGCCTACCGGCTGTCCGGATCCTTCTGCACGGACGTGTCGGACGCCTCCGGCATGCTCCTCATGGATGTGAAGAACCGCTGCTGGTCAAAGGAGATGCTGGACATCTGCGGCATCACGGAAGAGATGCTCCCCACGCTCTATGAGAGCTACGAGGTGGTCGGAACCCTGAGAGAGGATGTGGCCGCCCGGCTCGGCCTCTCCGCAGACGTGAAAGTCATCGCGGGCGCGGGGGACAACGCGGCGGCAGCCGTGGGAACCGGCACAGTCGGGGACGGCATGTGCAACATTTCCCTGGGTACATCCGGCACGATCTTCATCTCCAGCGAGCACTTCGGCGTGGATGAGCACAATGCGCTCCACTCCTTCGCCCATGCGGACGGCAACTACCACCTGATGGGGTGCATGCTGAGCGCTGCCTCCTGCAACAAGTGGTGGATGGAGGAGATCCTGAAGACAAAAGATTTCGGGAAAGAGCAGGAGGGCATCACCAAACTGGGTGAGAACAATGTGTTCTACCTTCCCTATCTCATGGGAGAGAGATCGCCCCACAACAATCCGGACGCGAGAGCCATGTTCATCGGCATGTCCATGGATACAACCCGGGAAGATATGACGCAGGCAGTGCTGGAGGGCGTTGCCTTTGGCCTTCGTGACTCCCTGGAAGTGGCGAGGAGCCTCGGCATCCGGATCGAGCGCACGAAGATCTGCGGCGGCGGCGCGAAGAGCCCGCTCTGGAAGAAGATCATCGCCAATGTCATGAACCTGAAGGTGGATGTGATCGAGAGCGAGGAGGGCCCGGCCCTGGGCGGCGCCATGCTGGCGGCTGTGGGCTGCGGCGAGTACCCGGATGTAAAGACCATCGCGCAGAAGATCGTGAAGGTGATCGACACGGTGGAGCCGGAGGAGGAGCTGGTAAAGAAGTACGAGGAGAAGTACCAGAAGTTCCGCCGGATCTATCCGACCGTGAAGTGTCTGTACTAAGAAAACAGAAACGCGTGCACAGGAGGAAGGCAAGTATAAGGAAAGCCTTCCTCCTTTTTGTTCTGCGCTTGTTATCTTTGGCAAAACCGATTATAATAATAGGGACGCAAAAAAGAAACAGACAAAGGAGGCAGCGACATGCCGGCATTTTACGCACATGACCGTTTCGGGCGCAAGGTATATGCCCGCCTGGACGGGGAGGTCAAACAGACGATCGAGCAGCACAGCAGTCAGTTCCGGATCGGCCTGCAGGGTCCGGATCTCTTTTTCTTTTACAGGCCCTGGAAGGCGAACCGGGTCTCCAGGTACGGGAACCATCTCCATGAGATATCCGCGGCGCCCTTTTTCAGGCATGCGGCGGGCGTCGTCAGGAAGAAGGGAAGGACAGGCCCGGAGTACGCGTATCTGCTGGGCTTTGTGTGCCATTTCATCCTGGATGGCGAGTGCCATCCCTTCGTGGATGCCTATATCCGCAGGAGCGGCGTGCAGCATCTGGAGATCGAGGAGGAATTTGAGAAGCTTCTCCTCCGGATGGACGGGAAGGATCCCTTTGCCTATCCGCTGGCGGAGCTGATCCCCGCGGATCCGGAGACGGCGGAGGCGGTCGCCCCGTTTTACGCGCATATGGAGCCGGAGACCGTGCTGCGCGCCTTAAAAGACATGCGGCTTGTCAAGCGGTTCTTCACGGCGCCGGGACGGCTGAAGCATGATGCGATCAACACCGGGCTGAAGGTGACGGGAAAGTACCCGTATATGAAAGGGCTGATGAACCAGCACAGGGACAACCTGCGCTGCCGCAGGAGCAACCGGGAACTGCTGCGCCGGTTTGACGGAGCGGTGGATCTGGCAGTGAAGATGATCGGAAGTCTGGATGAGACGATCCGCACGGGAAAGGAGCTGGAGAAACGTTTTGACAGGACATTCGAATAAAAAGACAGGCGGAAACCGAAGCAGGGCGGTCGGTGTATCCATTCTGGCACTGGCGGCTTTTCTTCTCACATCCTGTCAGGGGGCAGGCGCAGACGTCTTATTTGGCGGGACAGCCGGCCAGGCTTCCGTCTCAGAGGCGGAGCTGGCGCTGGGGGAGATCCCGGAGTATGACGGGGAGCCCTATGTGGAAGTGGAGGACGGGGAGCCGGATTTCGAGGAAGATGAGCTTACCGGGGATGCCTATGAGTCCTACAGCGAGCTGGACGGTCTGGGGCGGTGCCAGGAGGCCAAAGCCTGCGTGGGCCTGGAGACCATGCCGGATGAGGAGCGGGGCAATATCAGCGAAGTAAAGCCCACGGGCTGGCAGTCTGTGGAGTATGACCAGGTGGACGGCGGACATCTCTACAACC
Organism: Mordavella massiliensis; assembly: GCF_016901695.1. Lineage (GTDB taxonomy): Bacteria > Bacillota > Clostridia > Lachnospirales > Lachnospiraceae > Claveliimonas > Claveliimonas massiliensis_A. The sequence goes on from NZ_JACJKS010000004.1 coordinate 48,601, forward strand.
GGTGCCATCTCATCGGCTTCCAGCTCACCGGCGAGAATGCCAACGAGAGAAACCTGATCACCGGGACGAGATACATGAACACAGAGGGGATGCTGCCCTTTGAGAACGAGGTGGCCGACTATGTGAAGGAGACGGGCAACCATGTGCTCTACCAGGTGACCCCGGTCTTTGAGGGCGACAACCTGGTGGCATCCGGCGTGTGGATGGAAGCGGAGTCAGTGGAAGACGGCGGACGGGGCGTCTCGTTCAACGTGTATGTGTTCAACATCCAGCCGGGCATTGAGATTGATTACTCGCAGGGAAACAGTTGGGAGATCGAAGGCGGGGAGACCTACGCCGAGTGGGTGGACGACGGGGAGGAGCACACCTACATCCTCAACACGAACACGAAGAAATTCCACGATCCGGACTGCAGCGGCGCTGCGGATATCAAGCCGGACAATAAGGAGACCTATACCGGGAGCAGGCAGGCGCTGCTCGAGGACGGATATGAGCCGTGCGGAAGCTGCGATCCGTAAAAATTCATAAAAGGGCTTGTGTTATTTATAATAGGTGTTATAATATACGTGTAACAAAAAGACATACTTAACTGACCTCTTTGTTTTGCAAAGTTGAAGGCTGCTAAGCATTATCAGATTTTGGAGGAAAAGATAAATGACTACTTTGAAAGCTGAAAAGCGTAACATGCAGACAAAAGCTAAGAAACTCAGGAGAGAAGGATTTGTTACCGGCAATGTATTCGGCAGGGAGATGAAGGAGTCCATGCCGATCCAGATAGCAAAGACCGATGCGGAGCGCCTCATCAAGTCCCACGGCAAGGGAAGCCAGATCATGCTGGACGTGGACGGACAGATGATGGACGTCCTGGTGAAGGAGATCGATCTGAGCCCGCTCAAGACAGAGATCTATGAGATCGATTTCCAGGCGCTTGTAAAGGGCGAGAAGGTGCACTCCGTGGCAGAGGTCATCCTGCTGAACCACGAGAAGGTGAACACCGGACTTGTGAACCAGATGCTTCACGAGATCGCATTCAAGGCGGAACCGTCCGCGCTGGTGGAGAAGATCGAGATCGACGTGGGAGACATGAAGCTCGGCGACTCCATCCAGGTGAAGGATCTGGATATCGCGAAGAACAAGGACATTGACCTTGTCACCAACCCGGAGGCGACGGTTGTCTCCATTACGGAGATCCACAACCAGCCTGTCGGCGATGAGGAGACAGAGGAAGAGACGGAAGCATAGAACACAGACAGAGCGCGGAAAGGCCGTTCCCGGTAAGGGGGCGGCCTTTCTGGCTGCATGTCCCTCCTTGTATGTGCCGGGCAAACAGGATATAATGCAGTATAGAAGAAAGCGGGAGGTAGAGCTATGTTTCCGAAGATGATACGGATCCACAATCACGGCTACAACCGGGAGAGGATCGGGGATGTACAGCAGGCATACAAGGAGAGCTGGGACAGCCTGGGGCTGGATCCGGGGAAAATGAAAGGAAAGAAGATCGGGATCGCCGTGGGCAGCCGCGGGATCGACCAGATCCAGGCGATCGTGCGCATGACTGTCGGGAAGGTGAAAGAGGCAGGCGGGGAGCCGTATATCTTCGCCGCCATGGGGTCCCACGGCGGCGGCACGGCGCAGGGGCAGCAGGAAGTGCTTGCGTCCCTCGGCATCACGCAGGAGGAGGTGGGCGCGCCGGTTCTGTGCAGCGGGGAGACGAAGCTGTGGGGCTGGACGGGACCTCACGGGTATCCGGTGTACGGCAGCGTGCTCTGCGACCAGTTCGACGCCTTTGTGCTGATCAACCGGGTCAAGATGCACACGGATTTTGAAGATGTCACGGAGAGCGGCGTCCTGAAGCTGATGGCCATCGGCATCGGCGGCCCGGCTGGATGCCAGAACGTGCACGCCCTGGCTCTGAAGGACGGGTACGGCACGGTCATCCGGGAGACGGCCGCCTTTATGATGGAGCACCTGCCGGTCCTCTTCGGCGTGCTTCTGACAGAGAACGCGGTGCACAGGCTGGACTGCATCTGCATGCGGGAGCCGGCGGATTTCCTGGAGACGGAGAAGGCGCTGCTGTCGAAAGTGAAGCAGGGCAGGATGAAGCTGCCGGCAGAGCAGATCGACGTGCTCATCGTAGACGAGATGGGGAAGGATATCTCCGGATCTGGTATGGACACCAAGGTGATCGGACGGGTCTGTGTGACGGGGCAGGCGGAGCCGGCATCCCCGCAGATCACGCGCATTGCAGTGCTCGGCCTGACAGAGGGGTCCCACGGGAATGCCATCGGGATCGGGCTGGCGGACTTTACGACAAAAGATGTGCTGGAGCAGACAGACTTTGCCGCTACAGCGAAGAACGCCGTGGCCTCCATGGCGCCGGCGCAGGGGAAATTCCCCTGCGTGCTCAGGACAGACCGGGACGCGCTGCAGGCGGCCCTCGACACGGCGGCCCTGGAGGATCCGGAGGCGGCCAGGGTCGTGCGGATCCGCAATACGAACCAGATCGCTGATCTCTATGTTTCTGCCGCGCTCTATGAGGAACTGCGGGGCAGCAGGGACATCGAGGCGCTGGGGGAGGCGGAGCCTCTCGCGTTCGACGACAGGGGAAGACTTCTGCCCGGGCAGTACGGGCATGAATAAAGTAAGAAGGTAAAGAGGCTATGAAGATATACCAGGGAAAATCCGTTGTGGCGGGAACAGCCATCGGAACGATCCGTTTTTATTCACAGGACAGGCCGGCCATCTCTCCTGAAAAGACAGCAGATACAGCCGGCGAGACGGCCCGCTACGAGAGGGCAAAGGCGCAGGCCCTTAAGGAGCTGGAGGAACTCTGCGGGAAGACGGCCGGGGAAGCGGGGGAGGATGCCGCAGCCATCTTCCGGGGACACGGTATGATCCTGGCAGACGAGGAATTCAACGCTTCCATCCTGCAGCGGATCCGCGCCGGGAAGAGCAGCGCGGCGTATGCGGTATCCTCCGCGGCGGACCAGTTCTGCCGGATGTTTGCGCAGATGGAGGATCCGTACCTGCGGGAGCGCGCCTCCGACGTCCGGGATGCGGCGCAGCGGGTGATCCGGATCCTGCAGGGCGGCATGTGCAGCGCGGTGCCGGGGGATGAACCGGTGATCCTGGCGGCAGTGGATCTGTCCCCAAGCGAGACCGTGCAGATGGACCGGGACAGGCTTCTCGGGTTTGTGACGGAGCTGGGATCCGACAGTTCCCACACGGCCATCCTCGCCCGCACCATGCGCATTCCCGCGCTCTGCGGCATCCCGGCCGGTGAGGAGCTGGACGGCAGGCCGGCTGTGCTGGACGGCGCCGGCGGCAAGCTGATCGTGGATCCGGATGAAGAGACTCTTGCAAAGTACCGGGCAAGGCAGGAGGAGGAGAGAAGACAGAGGGATCTTTTGGGGAAGCTGAAGGGTAAAAAGACCGTCACGGCGGACGGGACAGAGGTCTGCCTGTGCGCCAATATCGGAAGCGCGGCCGATGTGGACGCCGCGCTTGAAAATGACGCGGAAGGGATCGGCCTTTTCCGGAGCGAATTCCTCTATCTGGAAAAAGACAGGCTCCCCACGGAGGAAGAGCAGTTCCAGGTATACAGGCAGGTGGCGGAACGCATGCAGGGACGGCCGGTGGTGATCCGCACGCTGGATATCGGCGCGGACAAGCAGGCGGCGTATCTGAACCTGGCGCGGGAAGAGAATCCGGCAATGGGATACCGCGCCATCCGTATCTGTCTGGACCGCCCGGAGATCTTCCGGACACAACTGCGGGCTATCCTGCGGGCCGCTGCATACGGCAGGATCGGCATCCTGTTTCCCATGGTCATCTCCGTGTGGGAGGTGCAGCAGGCAAAGAAATATGTGGAGGAGAGCCGGATGGAGCTGCGCCGCGCGGGCATTGCCTGTGGGGATGTGGAGCTGGGCGTCATGATCGAGACCCCGGCTGCGGTGATCCTTGGCGGACCGCTGGCAGAGGAAGTGGATTTCTTCAGTATAGGCACGAATGATCTGACTCAGTACACACTGGCGATCGACCGCCGGAACGGGACGCTGGACCGCTTCTACGACGCCCGTCATCCGGCTGTGCTGGAGATGATCCGCATGACGGTGGAGAACGGCCACAGAGGCGGCTGCCGGGTGGGCATCTGCGGAGAGCTTGCCGCAGACGTATCCCTCACAGAGACATTTCTGAAGATGGGCGTGGACGAACTGTCTGTCGCGCCGGGCAGCGTACTTCCGGTCCGGGAGGCCGTCCGCAGGATTTCCTTGAAATAAAAGAGAAGCGTTCTTCCTATTTTTCAGTAAGCCGCCAGAGGCATCCGGCGGCAACGGCGGCAGCCCCGACCAGATACTTTACAGCCGTGGAGATGGAAGTAAGGAAATAGATCCTGCCGACAGCTGCGGACAGCCAGGAAAACGGAAGATGCCCGGACAGCCACAGAAGGAACAGGGCGCTCCACAGCAGGAATGCCAGAAGCACGGCGGCCAGGATCCTTCGTATCAAAACCCGGCGGGGGAGCTGCGCTTTCCTGCGGACCGCCAGTCCCAGAATAAGCCCTGTCCCGGAAAATCCAAAGAGGGCCAGCAGAAGAGGCATGCCGATACAGGACAAACACACGGCAGCGATGGAGATCTCAAAGGTGATCCCCTGCATGGTCCTGGCATGCTGCAGTGCAAAGATGACGCCGGCCAACAGGACAGCAGCAAGAGCCAGAAGGCCGCAGTCCCGCCGGAACTTCTTCTTCTCCCGGCAGGCGGTATCTCCGTAGAGCAGCGTCTCTACATCTGTTTCCAGTATTTCCGACAGTTTTGTAAGGGTGTCCAGGTCCGGATTCGACTTTCCGGTCTCGTAGTTGGAGACCGTCTGTCTCGTCACGAACAGCTTCTGCGCCAGCTCCTCCTGGGACAGCCCTTTCTGTATGCGCTGTCTTTTGATATTCTGACTGATCTTTGACATGTCCCTCCCTCCTTTCCTGCTTTTATGATACAGAATCCGGCCAGGAATGTCACGCAAAGATTCTTTGCAGATGTGTAACCGAGTATAAATCGGATAAAAACGATATAAAATCTTATGGAAACTTGCCTGCGCATGTGTTATGATAATTGCAAAGCATTTATATTTCTTACAGTTGTCTTACGGGTTAGTCCGTATCTTATACTCTGATAAAATCTAAAAGAAATCTCACTGAAGTGTAAGGAAGGAGGAATAAAACGCATGTGTGAGATTACGGAGCAGATTGAAAAACATGGAAGGGAAGTCGGAAGAGCCGAGGGGAGAGCCGAAGGAAGAGCCGAAGGGAAGGCCGAAGGAAAAACGGAGGGCAAAAGAACGATGGCCCTGAATCTGGCACAGGCCGGAATGCCGGCCGATATGATCGCAAAGATCGCAGAAGAAAGCATCTCGGTCGTACAGCGGTGGATTGCCGCAGACGCGGCTCCGGGGATGAAATAGACTCTGAAAAAAGGAGAAGAGGATATGAAAGAACTGACAAGAATGATACGGGAAGACATGAAACCGGCCCTGGGGGTGACAGAGCCGGGCGCGATCGCTTTTGCGGTAGCGGAGGCGGTAAGCCACACAAGAGGCGTGATCCGGCAGATCACCGTGTCCATGAACAGCGGCATGTATAAGAATGCATTCACCTGCGGGATCCCGGGAACCGACCAGGTGGGGAGCGCCTATGCCGCTGCCCTGGGGGCGGTAGCCGGCAGGCCGGAGAAGGGGCTGGAAGCGCTGGCGGATGTGAAGGAGGAGGACAACAGGCAGGCAGATGCGCTGATCCGCGCCGGCAAAGTGAAGATCGTGCTTGACAGCATCAGCAGCCGCATCTTTATCGAGGCGTCCGTGGAGACGGAGGAAGACACGGCGGTAGTGACGATCCGGGACTCCCACACGAATATCGTGTGCGAGGAAGTGAACGGGAAGATCATTGCCGGGACAAAGGATGAACCGGAGATCCGGGAAGAAGACGGCGGGGAGGCGGGGCATCCGATCCACTGCTATACCCTGCAGGATCTGGTCTCCTATATTGAGACTGTGGACGGGGAGGAGATTGCCTTCATAGAGGAGGCCTACGAAGTCAACCTCCGCCTGTTCCACCTCGGGCTTGCAAGCCCGAAGACGACCTTTGCCCGCCATCTTCTTGAGAGAAACGGCGGGAAGGAGATCTCGAAGGACGAGCAGGCCACGGCGTCCCTCCTTTGCAACGGGGCCATCGAGGCCCGGGTCATCGGCCTCGATGCGCCGGCCATGAGCATCACGGGATCCGGCGCCCACGGGATCATCGCCACCATGCCCCTCTATGCGGCATACAGGGTAAATGGCTACACGAAGGAGCAGCTCCTGCGGGCCACGGCCCTCTCCTATCTGGTGTGCATGTACATCAAGGAGTATTCCGGCCGGCTGTCTGCCTTCTGCGGCTGCGCCATTGCGGCCGGATCCGGCATGGCCTGCGCCCTCGCGTGGCTGCGGGGCGGCGGGGTGACAGAGATGACCTACGTGCTGAACAATATGGCCAGCAGCATCACCGGGATGATCTGCGACGGCGGCAACCAGGGCTGCACCATGAAAGGGATCGCTGCTGTCGATGCGGCATGGAGATCCGTGGACCTGGCCATGCACGGCATCCACATCGCGGATGTGCACGGGATCAACGGGGAGACGCCGGAGGAGACCATGCGGAACATGGGCCTGATCGCCTCCCCGGGCATGACAGGCACAGAGAAGACGATCGTGGAGATCTTTGACGCCAAACAGAGAAAAGTGTGATATAATAAAAACAAATCTTTGCCCGGGAGGAATGCAAGGTGAAGGGACAGAAGAAACCGCCGCTTTATAAAAGTTTCGGCTTTGCCTTTGAAGGCATCTTTGCGGTGATCCGCAGGGAGAGGAACATGCAGATCCACTGCTGCATGATGACGCTGGTCATCATCGCAGGTCTGTTTTTCGGGATTTCCCGGACGGAATGGTGCATCTGCTTCGTGCTCTTCGGCCTTGTCATGTCGCTGGAGCTGGTCAATACGGCGGTGGAGTCGGTGGTGGATCTCGTCACGCAGGAGAGACGCCCTCTTGCCAAACTTGCCAAGGACGCGGCAGCCGGGGCGGTGCTGATCGCTTCCATCATGGCGGCGGCGGCCGGGCTTATCATTTTCCTCCCGAAAGGCTGGACCTTCCTTATGACGATAGCAGGGTAACCGGCGGCAGAAGGACTTTGAAAGGAGAGATCGATATGGAAAACTTTGGGGATGGGATCAAGAAGATCCTGCTGGCAGGCATCGGCGCAGTGGCGGTGACGACAGAGAAGTCCAAAGAAATGCTGGATGAGATGGTAAAGAAGGGCGAACTGACCGTAGAGCAGGGCAAAGCCCTCAACGAGGAGCTGAAGCACAATATCCGGCAGACGGTGAAGGATAAAGTCAATGTGTCCGTGAAGGCCTCCACACCGGAGGAGCTGGACGAGCTTCTGGACCGGATGAGCCCGGAGCAGATCGAAGCTTTGAAGGCGCGCATCCTCGTCAAGGAGAGCGCCGCAGAAGAGACGGCACAGACAGAGGAAGAAGGAGTCCATGAGTAAAGAGGAAACCATGGAATATAAGAGCAGGCTGCGGGAGATGACCGCAGTCCTGCACAAATATGAGATCACAAAAGGGCTGACCCCGGAGAAACTGCGGATGATACTGGAAGACCTGGGGCCAACCTTTATTAAGATCGGCCAGATCATGTCCATGCACTCGGACATCCTTCCCAAGCGGTACTGCGATGAGCTGATGAAGCTTCGGTCAGACGTAAAGCCCATGCCGTTTTCCGAAGTGTCGGAGGTGCTGGACGCTTCCTACGGATGCCCGTGGGGCGCGATCTTCCAGGAGATCACGGAGAAGCCCCTGGGCTCTGCCTCTATCGCGCAGGTACACCGGGCGGTCCTGAAGGACGGATCCCCTGTCGTCATCAAAGTGCAGAGAAAGGGAATCTACGGGATCATGGCCCGGGATATCTCCCTTTTGCGGAAGGCGGTGCGCCTCCTGCCCCCGGTCAGCATCAAGGGTATGGTGGACCTGGACATGGTGCTGGGGGAGCTCTGGGATGTGACAAGGGAGGAGATGAACTTCCTCACCGAAGCCGCCAATATGGAGGAATTCGCCCGCAGGAACGAGGGGGTCGCCTATGTGGGCATGCCGGTCCTCTACCAGGAGTACACGACGCTCCACGTCCTTGTCATGGAGTATATCGAGGGGTACTGCATTGACGAGAAGGAGCGCCTTCAGGCGGACGGCTACGACCTGAACGAAGTGGGGCGCAAGCTGGCTGACAACTACATGAAACAGGTCATTGAGGACGGTTTCTTCCATGCGGACCCGCATCCGGGAAACCTCAGGATCCGGGACGGCAAGATCATCTGGATCGACATGGGGATGATGGGCCGCCTGACAGAGCAGGACAGGGAGCTGATCGCGAAGGCGGTGCGCGGCGTGGCGGTCAACGACGTGGGACTGATCCAGGAGGCGGTCATGGCCCTCGGGGAATTCAGGGAGCAGCCCGATCCGAGCCGTCTCTACGAGGACATCAGCGGACTTCTGTCCAAGTACGGCACGGTGGATATGGGTCAGATCGATGTGGCGGCCGTCATGATGGATCTGATGGAGGTCATGAAGGAGAACCACATCATCATGCCTCACGGCCTGACTATGCTGGCAAGAGGGCTGACGCACATGGAGGGTGTGCTGGCTGATATCTCGCCGGAGATCAACATGGTGGAGATCGCGGCGGCAAGGATCAAGGAGAGCATGCTGCGCAGCTTCGACTGGAAGAAGGAGATCAAAAGCGGCGGCAAGGCGGTGTACCGGTCCGTGCAGCGGGCGCTGGATATCCCGGTCCTTATCTCAGATGCGGTGCAGGGATACCTGAAAGGGCAGACCAAGGTCAATCTGGATCTGCATGCATCGCCGGAACTGGCCCGGCTTCTGCGCAGAATGGTGCAGAATATCGTCATGGGCCTGTGGGTGATGGCGCTGCTCATCAGCTCCAGCATCATCTGTACGACCGACATGAGGCCGAAGATATGGGGGATCCCGGCGCTTGGTGCGTTCGGGTACATGATCGCGTTCGTGATCGTGATGTACGTCTTTTTAAAACATCTGTTTTCCAAAAAATAAAGGTTCATCCGCATCAGTGGATGAACCTTTTCATAATGATGTCAAGCCGCCTCGCTGTCAGGGAGGCGAGAACACACAGAAGGAAATCTCCCGCCGCCGTGAGGAGAAAGCAGTTGAAGATGACGACGCTCCAGGGCACAGGCGTGTCCAGCACATAGTTGCTCATAAAATAGTAGTACAGGTTGCCGGACAGGTACATGACCGCAAAGCCGGCCATGGAGACCGCCAGGTAGGAGAACCGGCCCTTCGGCCGGAAGATCTCGGTCAGCCTGCCGACCACTGCCGCCGTGAAGAAGAAACCGAGGAGGAAGCCAAAGGTGGGCCGGAGCAGATAGGATGGGCCGCCGCCTGCGGCGAAGACCGGGATGCCGCACAGGCCGATGAGCAGATAGATCCCCACGCTGAGGCTCCCGTACTTCCCGCCCAGGAGAAACCCTGCCAGCAGGGCAAAGTAGAACTGGAGGGTGAAGTGCATGGGCAGCGGCTGCACGGGGATCGTGATCTGGATAAAGGCGCCGATAGCGACCAGCGCCGTAAACAGACCGCACAGGGTGAGGGTCTGTATTTTTTTGTCTGTCCTGGGGAGCGCGCTCCCTTTTTTGCTGTGCGACACGTTCATACCTTCTCTTCTGCGAAATTGTCTTTATTATAGAAGTATGGGACGGCAGTGTCAAGGACAGGATGCTTCAGGCCTTCTTTTTCTCCCGCGGGACACTGGCGCAGACGCCGGGGGATGTGATACAATAGCTGGGAAGGAGGCTGATGGGAACATGGACGGTTCAAAGAGAAGGGAAGAGATCCTGGACAGGATCCAAAGGAGCAGCGCGCCTGTGCCGGCGAAGGACCTGGCCGCTCTGTTTCAGGTGAGCCGGCAGGTAATCGTGCAGGATATCGCGCTGATCCGGGCGGCAGGCTACGGCGTCATCGCCACGAACCGGGGATATATTCTGAGCAGCCCTGCCAGTGCAGGCCGGGTGTTCAAGGTACAGCATACGGACGAGCAGCTGGAGGATGAACTGTGCGCCATCGTGGATCTGGGTGGAACGGTGGAGAACGTCATGGTCAGCCACAGGGTGTACGGCCGCCTGGAGGCGGAGCTGCACATCAGTTCCAGAAGGCAGGTGGCGGAATTTCTGAAGGATATCAGGAGCGGAAAGTCAAGTCCGCTGAAAAACATTACTTCCGGCTATCACTATCACAGAGTGACGGCGGACAGCGAAAAGACCCTGGACCTGATCGGGGAGGAACTGAAAAAGAGAGGGTATCTCGCAGGGCCCAAGGAGGGGGAGGAAGAAGCGTATGGTGAAGCTGAGCACGCTCTGTTACATGGAGCGGGACGGGAAATACCTGATGCTCCACAGGACCGTTAAGGAGCAGGATGTAAATAAGGATAAATGGATTGGCGTGGGCGGCCATTTTGAGAGAAACGAGAGCCCGGAGGAGTGCCTTTTGCGGGAAGTGTGGGAGGAGACAGGCTACACACTCACGTCCTGGCAGTACCGGGGGATCGTGACCTTCATCTACGGGGAGGACACGGCAGAGTACATGTCCCTGTATACGGCAGACGGCTTTACCGGCACGCCCCACCCCTGCGATGAGGGGGACCTCGAGTGGGTGGATAAGGAGAAAGTGGCGGATCTGAATATCTGGGAGGGGGACAGGATCTTTTTCCGTCTTCTGCAGGAAGAAAGACCCTTTTTCTCCCTGAAGCTTGTCTACGATGAGAGCGACACCCTGCTGGAGGCGGTCCTTGACGGCCGGCCGCTGGCAGTTGGAGAAAAGGAGGATGCATGATGGAGAATAAGACGCAGGGGATCCGGCTGGAGAATGATGTCCTGGAGGCGCAGATCAGCCTTCACGGGGCGGAGCTGAAGTCGCTGAAGAAAAAAGAGGACGGAACCGAGTATATGTGGAACGCTGACCCGGCGTACTGGGGCAGGACTTCCCCGGTCCTCTTTCCCTTTGTGGGCGGCGTGCGGGATAAGAAGTACCGCATCGGGGACAGGGAGTATCCCATGGGACAGCACGGGTTTGCCAGAGACCGGGAATTTGTCCTGACGGAACAGTCCGGCGCCACGGCCTGGTTTGCCCTGGAGGACGATGCGGCGTCCAGGGAGGTGTATCCCTTCCGCTTCCGCCTGGAGATCGGATACCGGCTGGAGGGACAAAGCCTGCATGTCATGTGGCGGGTGAGGAACCGGGATACGAAAGAGATGTATTTTGCCATCGGCGCCCACCCGGCCTTCTTCTGTCCCCTGCGGGCAGGAGAGGAGCAGAGCGATTACAGCCTCTGCCTGCGCACGTCGGACGGGCAGGCGCTCTCCTCATTTGTAAACCGGGTGTTCGGGGCAGGGGGTCTTGCCACGGACCGGACTGCCGTGTACGAACTGGAGAGCGGGAGACTGCCGGTGAGCGAGCACCTCTTTGACGGGGATGCGCTGATCCTGGAGAACGGGCAGACGCAGGAGATCGCCCTGGTGGACCCGCAGGGGCGCGCGTACCTGGCGGTGCACTTTGATTCGCCCCTGGTGGGCATCTGGTCGCCCCCGAAGAAGCACGCGCCGTTCGTGTGCATCGAGCCCTGGTACGGGCGGTGCGACCGGGAAGGCTTCGACGGGGAACTCAAAGACCGGGAGTGGGAAAACCGGCTGACGCCGGAGCAGGTGTTTGAGGCGCAGTACAGGATAGAAATATTAAGAAATATTTAAAAGAAAACATCTGAAATCTATAGAAAGATCCGCTATACTGTCTGTATCAGATAACAGAGACAGCAGGGACCGGCCCCGGGCCGGGGAAAGGCGGCTATGGATGAGACATTTTGTGATGCGTGAAAAGGAGGCCAGGGATTACCGTATCTGTGAGAAGGACGGAGAGATCGAGATACGGGACGGCTTCAACGGCAATCTTGTGGTGCAGTATTACGACGAGAGGCACCGGGTGATCGTCTACATCCCGAAGGAGTGGCGCAGGCGGATCACCGTGGAGGCGGGGGGCGGGACGATCCTGTGCAGGCAGAGCGTACCCTGTCCGGGGCTTCAGCTTCTGGCGGCAGAGGGGCATGTGATCTACAACTGATCACACGCCCCTTTTTCTTGCGCCGCAGGCCGGGCATGTATTATACTGAAAAGAAACCGGGTATTCCGGCGCATGCAAAAGGGAGGGCTATGCGATGGCAGATCAGATAGATTTCAGGGAAATATGCAAAGAGAGGCGGCTTGTCACGGACGGCGCCATGGGAACGTACTATAGAGAGAAATACGGGGAAGGCGGCGGCATCCCGGAGCTGGACAACGAGGCGGCGCCGGAGCGGATCCGGGAGATCCACAGGGAGTACATCCGGGCCGGGGCGGACATCCTGCGGACCAACACCTTTGCCTCCAACACAGGGACGTTTGGGGGCGGCCCGAAAGAGGAGGACCGGGAGCAGCTTCTTAAGAGAGTGTATGAGAATGTGCAGGCGGCGATGGGGATCGCCCGGGACGCCATCCGGGAGGAGGCCTGCGGCCGGTCTGTCTTTGTCGCGGGGGACATCGGCCCCATCCCGGAGGGCGGACATAAGGAGGATGAGAGCCGGGAGCAGGAGATCGCAGAAGAGTACAGGACCATTGCCAGGGCGCACCTGGATGCAGGCGTGCAGGTGATCTGGTTTGAGACCTTTGCGGATTTCGACAGGATCCTTCCGGTGGCCCGGTGGATCAAGTCCGTAAGCGACGCGTTTGTCATGGCCAGCTTTTCTGTCAATATGTACGGGTATACGAATGCGGGGGTCAGCGCGGCCTCCCTTGTGGAGACAGCCAGGGAGGCAGAGGAGATCGACGGGATCGGTTTCAACTGCGGCGTGGGGCCCGCCCATCTGGCCCGGGTGCTGCGCCGGCTTGACTTTGGGGATCTGATCGTATCCGCCGCGCCGAACGCCGGGTATGCGGACCGGATCCGGTACCGGAACATCTACCGGGACAACCTGGAATATTTCGGGCAGGCGCTGGAGGAGATCGCAGGTCTCGGCGTGAACATCATCGGCGGCTGCTGCGGCACGGACCCGGCCTATATCCGCCGGCTGTCCCAGGCGCCGGACAAAAGGATCCCAAAGCGGGCGGCGGACCGGCCGGAGGTGCGCGCGGACAAGGAGGTGCGCTACGACAACAACCCCTTTATCCGAAGGCTGTATTCCGGGGAGAAAGTGGTGATCGCGGAGCTGGATCCGCCCCACGACGCCAACGACGGGAAGATGCTGGAGGCGGCCGCCGTCTTAAAAGAGGCGGGGGTGGAGATGATCACGTTCTCCGACTCTCCGATGGGGCGGATGCGGGCCGACTCCGCCATGTCGGCCGTGAAAGTGGCGAACCGCCTGCAGATCGAGACGATGCCGCACATCGCCTGCAGGGACAAGAATGTGATCGGTATGGGGGCGCAGCTCCTTGGCGCCTACATGAACGGGATCCGCAACTTCCTCCTCGTGACGGGGGACCCCGTGCCCTCCGGCGACAGGGATATGGTCAAGAGCGTCTATGATTTTCACTCCATTACGCTCATGCAGTATATGGCCAGGATGAACCGGGAGCATTTCGCCGGCGATCCGGCTGCCTACGGCGGCGCCCTCAACTACGGCAGGGCGAACCTGGATGCGGAGATCCGGCGGATGGAGAAAAAGTGCGAAGCCGGCGCCTCCTTCTTCCTGACGCAGCCCATCTACTCGGATGAGGACATTGCGAAGATCCGCTACATCAAGTCCAGGATCGACACGAAGATCCTGTGCGGCATCATGCCGCTTGTGAGCTACCGGAACGCCCTGTTCATGAAAAACGAGATCACAGGCATCTCGGTGCCGGACGAGACGGTTGCCCGCTACCGGCCGGACATGAGCCGTGAGGAGGCGCAGGAGACGGGCGTGCAGATCGCCGTGGAGATCGCGGAAAAACTATATGACACAGCGGACGGGTACTACTTCATGGTCCCCTTCAACCGGGCCGGGATGATCGCCCGGATCCTGGAGAGGATGAAACAGAACAGGAGCTAGGGAAAGGAGACAAGACAGCAATATGAGAAAGGCAAGGATTTTGCTGCCGGCGGTAGTCTGTCTGCTGTGCATGACGGCCTGTTCCGGAGAGAAGATCGAAACAGGAGAACTGGCTGAAGGAGATACGCAGGAGAGCCAGGCCCCGGACCTGACCCTGTTCTTTTCGGGTGAAAATACAGTGTGGATCTCTGCCATAGAGGATCTGTGCAGCGCGTTTTCCAAAGAGTATCCGCAGTACACGCTGGAAGTGGAGTATTCATCCGGCGACGACTATACAGAGGAACTGAAGGCCAAGGAAGCATTGGACGAATTCCCGGATATCTTTGAGATCGAGGATCCCTACATGTTCGAGGAGGCGGACATGCTGGGCGCCGTCGACGGGGAGATCGGGGAACTGGTGGAGCAGCCGATCATGGACGACGGGAAGATCTGCGCCCTTCCGTTTTACGGGACTTCCTACGGCATCATTTACAATCAGGTGATCTTCAAAGAGTACGGGCTGTCTGTGCCCAATACATACGGGGAGTTCCTTGAGCTCTGCGGGCAGTTGAAGAACCTGGGCATCACGCCCCTGGCGGTGGGCGGAAGCGAGTCGTCCGCAGACCAGGGGTGGATCAACTACTTCTTCCTGAAAGATGTGGAGACGGGCAGAAGCACCTGGATCCAGGACAGGATCAGCGGCAAGGTGTCTTTCCAGGACCCGGAAGTGACGGAGGCTCTGACAGAGTTCCGCGACCTGATGACGGGAGAGTATGTGCTGGAGGATTCCATCAATATGGGGGATACCCAGATCATCTCCTACATGATCGATCAGAAGGTGGCTATGTACTATGGGACGCCCGCCATGCTGGCGAAGATATGGGAAGCGTATCCGCGCGCCATGGATTCTGACAAGACGCCCCTGGGGGAGGAGCTGGAGAACGATACGGTGCAGATACGGCCCGGATGGTTCTACATGCCGGACGACAGCGGGACAAGGATCGTGATGGAGCAGACAGGGTCGATCTGGGCCGCGTCCAAGGCATGCATGGGGATCCCGACCAAAAAGAAGGCGGCGGACACCTTCCTTAAATTCTGCTACCGCACGGAGAATTACAGAAAGGTCCTGCAGGCCATGAACGGGATGCCGGTGACAAACGACGGGGTTCTCTACGCGGCGCCGGCCGTGCAGCAGAATGTGATCATCGACTACCGGTACGCGGACCGGATCAGCCGGTATCTTGGAAACATGGAGACGCCGGCAAGCTTCCGGGGGGACATGCAGGAGACGGTGCACTCCCTTGCGTCGAATACCATCGAGGTCGGGACGGCGGCCAGGCAGTTGGATGAGAAGTGGAACGAGGCGGAGAAGGAACAGGCGGAATGAAAAAATTTGATTGGAAGAAAACCAGGCTTTACAAGCTGAAGGAGTGGATCGACACACAGAGAAGAGAGCGGTACATCAGTCTGTTTACCAAATCGGTGGCCGCGATGATCGTGATCGGCGTGCTGTCGCTGATGCTCATGGGAATGGCTATTTATAACGCATATCAGGGTTCCCTGCAGACGCTGATGCTGTCCAACATGTACCGCACCACCCTCACGATCGGAAGGAACATCCACTCCCTCCTGGACGAGATGGAGGAAAACACGACCTATCTCTACAGCGCCCAGAGCGAGGACTACGGGTATATCTATGAGCTCCTGGCAGACAGCTCTGTGGGGAGCGACAAGAAAACAGCGGAGATCAACGATATGCTGCGGAACATCCTGTACAGGAACCAGTATATCGATCACGTGTTCCTGATCTTCCCGGACGGGGAGATCTGTTCCGCCATGCGCAGCCCGGAAAGAATGGTGAACACCTATGTGATCGGACAGTGGTATGAGGAGACTTATACGGAGCATTCCAGGAAGATGCAGCTCCTTCCGGTCCATCAGGCGGACTACTACATGGGGACGCGGGAGAGGGATTTTACGATCTCCCGGAATATCATGAACACGTCCACGATCGAGTCGGCCTCCGGGGAGATCCTCGGCACGCTCTACATCGATATCAGCCAGGATTTTCTGGACAATATCATCCATGAGACCCGCCTGGAGGACGGGAGCCAGATCTATATTGTGGATCAGAAGCGCCGGGAATTCGCCTACAATCCGTATGAGGGGCAGGAGGAAGATGACCTGCTGTCCTTCCTTGAACATATGGACGGCAGATATCAGTACATCAAGGCGGAGGGCGACTACTACATATACAGCGAAGTGCCAGGGACAGACTGGCTTGTCATCGAGAAGATCTCCTCCCACCACCTGGAGGACAGCTATCAGGCCATCCGCAATATGACGCTTCTGATCATCCTCGGCAGCGCGGTCGTTCTGATCGTCGTCTACTATTTCTATTCCAAGAGATCCAGCCAGCCGATCCGCAATCTGGCCGGCGCCATGGAATCCATCGAGCAGGGCAATCTGGATACGAGGGTGGCGGTCCGCTCCAACGACGAGATCAGCTATCTGGCCAGGGGGCTCAACCAGATGACGGAGAACCTGCAGGCCCATATCAAGAGGGTGTACATTGCGGAGATCCGGCAAAGGGAGGCGGAGATCGAAGCGCTGAAGACCCAGATCCAGCCGCATTACCTGTACAATACGCTGGATGTGATCCGCATGATGGCGGTGACTCACGACGACGGGGAGACGGCCGAGATGATCGACGGTCTTTCCGGCCAGCTCAAATACCTGATGGGGCGGGCGAAGGACATGGTGTCCCTCAGGGATGAGATCGAGAATGTGCGGAACTATTTTAAGATCATCCGGATCCGCTACGAGAACAGATTTTCACTGGAAGTGAACGTGGGAGACGATATCATGGACCTTCAGGTGCCCCAGTTGATCCTGCAGCCGGTGGTGGAAAATGCGGTCAAGCACGGCCTGAAAGGAAAAAAAGGGGAAGGCGTTGTGGCGATCCAGGCGTCGGTGGAGCAGGACGCGCTGGAGATCACGGTCATGGACAACGGGACCGGCATGACGCCGGAGCGGCTGGAGTACGTGCAGCAGGTCCTGGAGAGCCATGAGACGGAGACCCATGTGAAAAGCCGCAGGGCCAGCATCGGGATCAAAAACGTATATGACAGGATCCGGATGATCTTCGGCGATCAGTACCACATCCAGATCAGCAGCTTTGAGGGGATTGGAACGATCGTGAAATACAGGCTTCCGGTGATCCGGCCGGAGGAGGAGACAGAACAGGAGGACGGACATGTTTAAGATCATACTGGCGGACGATGAGCCGATCATCATAAAAGGACTGAGGAAGCTGGTCGACTGGGAGCAGTTGGACGCCCGGATCGTGGCGGAAGCCGGGGACGGGGAAGAGCTTCTTCAAAAGATAGAAGACTGCTCTCCCGATATCATCATCTGCGACGTATCCATGCCGAATATGACGGGTCTGGACGTGCTGAAGAAAGTCAGGGAGACGGACCGGGACGTCAAGTTCATCTTTCTGAGCGGGTACCAGGAGTTCGACTATGTCCGGACCGCGATCCACTACGAGGCCCAGGAGTATCTGCTCAAACCGGCCGGAAGGGAAGAACTCCGCCAGGCCGTCCTCAAAGCGGAGCAGGCGCTGAAAGAGAACAGCCCGCTTGAAAAGTGGAGGGAAGAAAAAGACGACCTGCAGTCCGTGTTCCGGATGATCAACTCCGAGGCGGATTCAAAAGAGCTGTACGGACATTTTCAGGAGATGGGGATCCGGACGGAAGGTGTGAATTTTACCGGCGTGTGCTTCTCCATGCCGGTGGACTTCTACACAAAGGTGCAGGACCAGAACATGCAGGAGCTTCTCCGGTTCTCTGTTTTCAGAAAGATACAGGAGATCCTGAAGAAAGAACGGAACGGCTTCGTCATCAAGCGGGACGCCGGCAGCAGCAATCTCATCCTGCTGAGCCCCCAGGAGGACGGGCCGGAAAAGGTGCAGGAGGAGATCCGCGCCATCTGCGACCGGGTATACCGGGAGTACGACGTCCGCCTCGTGGTCGGGATCGGAAAGACGTCCGGGAACATCCGGGAACTGAAGTACATATATAAGACAGCCAAATTCTGCTCGGAGCTCTATTATTTTACGCAGGAGAACTGCATCCGCTACAACGAGGTGGACCGGGATTTCAAGACCTCCTTTGAAGATTACGACAGTGCATACAAAGAGCTTGTCAGCAGCTTCCTCTCCAGCGGGGAGGACTGGCAGGACAAGCTGGACGAGGCGCTGTCCGTGATCGAGAACCTGCATTACGGGAACCGGTACGCGGCGGAGAACCGCTGCATCGTCATGGTCATGAACCTGTACAGGGACCTGGAGGAATACCATATCCTCCCGCCGGACAAGCGGCCGGAGTACGAAGAGGCGGTGGCGGCGATGCGCCATCAGCAGAGCTACGAGGAACTGCGGCAGTACACGGCCCGGTTCCTGACCGCCTTTCTGGAGGAGCACGCCTTCCAGGACGCGGCGGCGGAGCACCAGACGATCCATCAGGTAAAAGAGTATATCCAGCAGCACTACGCAGAGAACCTTTCCCTGCGGAAGATGGCCGAGATCGTCTATATGAACCCCTACTATTTCAGCGTCTTTTTTAAGAAAGAGACGGGAGAGAACTTTAAGAACTATCTGGCGGAAGTCCGCATGAAGGAGGCGGTCCGCCTCCTGATGCAGACGGACATGAAGACCTACGAGCTCGCGAAGGCGGTGGGGTACAACGACGTGCGCAGCTTCACGGAGAAATTCAAGGAGTACTACGGCGACAGCCCGTCCGGATACAAGAAAGCAAAGCGGTCCTGAAAAGGTGGGTTTTTATACAAAGTGCTGTGGTGTTTTTTGGCACTGCCCTCTGAATTGTTGTAAGTGCACAAAAGGTGTGCTACGATTGCTCCAGTACAGACGTACGGGAAAATATTATGAAAGAGGGTATGAAAATGAAGAAGAAAGTAGTTTCACTCATGCTGGTTGCAGCAATGGTAGCATCCCTTGCGGCATGCGGCAGCTCCGGCTCCTCAGACTCTTCTGAGGGCGGCGGCGAAGACGGCGAAAGAGTCGTAGAACTCTGGACATGCTGGACCGAGGGCGCCGACACAGAGACGGCGGGCCTGGAGCAGATCGAGAAGTTCGAGGAGGAGACCGGCGTTACGGTCAACCAGACGAACTTCACCTACGACATGCTTCACGAGAAGATCCTGACTGCGGCGGCAGGCGGCAATGTGCCGGATCTGATCTGGGGACTTCCGGAGTACGTCGGTGAGTTCTACAACATGGGGATCCTTGAGGACCTGACAGACCGCTTCAACGAGTGGGAGGACAAGGACGCCCTGTCTGAGGCAGTTGTGAACGCCATGACCATCGACAACAAGATCGTGGGCATCCCCTATGAGATGACAGTGCGCGCCTACCTGACACATGCGGACGATCTTTCCGCAGCAGGCATCGAAGCGCCGGCTACATGGGAAGACCTGATGGCGCAGACAGACTACTATGACAACAACGGCAAATACCTGACAGAGCTCGCCTGCACAGGCGTCCGCTCCGCGCAGGAGCTGGTCGTATACCTGGCTCAGTACGATCTTGAGATCGCTACGGCGCAGGACGACGGCAAGTACAGGAACACATGGACAGAGAATCCGGACGAGCTTGAGAAAGCGACAAAGGTATTCCAGATGTACAAGGATCTTGTTGACAACGGCATCATCGATCCCAACTGTGCAAACTGGGGCTGGGAGGAGACAGACGAGAACCTGGCCACAGGCATCGTATCCAGCTATGTGACAGGAAACTGGCTGGCAGAAAGAGAAGCCTCCAACCCGGATACAATGGGCGACATCGCTGTAAATCCGATCCCCTATCCGTCCGACGGACATCCGGCTACATACATGGAGTGTAAACCGCTCTTCATCCTTGCCGACAGCAAGAACAAAGACGATGCGTTTGCACTGGCGACAGCGTTCTGCAGCTACGACTGGCAGTCCGCAGGATTCGCAGACAGATCCCCGCGTTCCGACGTTTCCACAGACAGCAAGTGGAGCAAGGATTTCCAGGCTCTGGCAGACACAGGTATCACATTCCCGCCTGTAACACTTGGCGGTATCACACAGGCTATGCAGGATGCAATGGCAATGGTCCTTCAGGAAGGTGAAGAGCCGGCGGCAGCAGCAGAGTGGCTTAGCAATGCGGTAAACGACTCCCTGGCAGATTCGGGAGAACTGAGCGAATAGGCATTAACTTGCAAGACATGCGGGGCGCTGCTCATGTGGCGGCCCCGCTTTTACGTAAAAAAGCAAAGGGGGTACGAAGATGAAACCATCCCGTAAACTGACAAGAGATCAGAGAAAATTCAGGACTGCCCTCATCATGCTGGCGCCGGCGCTTATATTCCTGGCGCTTATGATCGCGTTCCCGCTCGGCAAAGTCATCCATGACGCATTTACCCATGTGCACCTGATCAACAAGTCCATGACCGGATTTGCCGGTCTTGAGAACTTTAAGACGGTCATTGAGGACGAGCACTTTATGGAGGCCGTGCAGCACACGGTCCTGTGGACGGTGTTCTCCGTGCTTGGCGAGTACGTGGTCGGCATGATCACAGCGGTCCTGCTGAACCAGAAATTTAAAGGAAGAGCAGTCTTCCGTACATTTATCTTTATCCCGTGGCTTGTGCCGATCATCGTGGCCGGCATGACATGGGACTGGATCCTGAACCCGGAGTTCGGAATCCTGAACTATGTCCTTAAGAACCTGGGCATTATAGAGACGTCCATCAACTTCCTCGGGAATTCCGACTATGCGCTGGCGACGGTTATTTTCGTAAATATATGGAGAAGTTTCCCGTACTATACGATCTCCTTTTTGTCTGCCATGCAGTCCATTCCCGGAGATCTGTCGGAGGCTGCCGCGATCGACGGAGCCGGCGTGTTCCGCCGTTTCTTCAGCGTGACGCTTCCCCAGTTGCGCTCCGTGTCCCTGGTGATCGTATTCATCCATATTATCTGGACCGCAGTAAACTTTGATTTTATCTGGGTTATGACAGAAGGCGGACCGAACTACGCCACAGAGACGCTGCCGATCATGATCTACCGGTACTCCATGCGTACCTTTGACGTCGGAGCGGCGTCCGCGCTTTCCACGATGATGTTCACAGTCATGGTGATCCTGTTTATCTTCTACTACAGGAAGAGAACGCAGATCAGCGAAGACATGGCTTAGGAGAAAGGAGGAAATGTTATGCTGAATAAAAGAAACCGTGTGATCGCCAAGGTCATCACGTATGTCCTGCTCATCCTGTTCTCCATCTATACCATGTTCCCGTTTGTATGGATGCTGATCTCCTCCTTCAAGCCGAAGACGGAGATCCGGACGGCGACGCCGTCGTTCACGATCGACGCGCCGACGCTTGAGAACTTCCACAGGGTCCTTTTTGACGCGGGATTTGTCAACTACATCAAGAACAGCCTGATCGTATCCGTGACGGCCTGCGTGATCTCCATGATCATCGCCGTTCTGGCCGGATACGCGCTGAGCAGGTTCTACAAACTGAAGGTGGTCAAGGTATCCAACCTGGCGATGATGCTCTCACAGATGATCCCGGGCGTGCTGCTTCTCGTGCCGCTGTACATGATCATGCAGATGCTCGGCATCCTGGAGTCCTACCGCTCGCTGATCCTGGCCTATACGACCTTCGTGATCCCGCTGTGTACGTTCATGATGAGCAGCTTCTTTGACACGGTGCCGACGGCGCTGGAGGAAGCGGCGGAGATCGACGGGTGCAACAGGGCCCAGACACTGACGAAGGTGATCATCCCCCTGTCCATCCCCAGTCTCGTATCTACAGGCCTTTACGCATTTATCAACGCCTGGAACGAGTTCATGTACGGCTATATCTTCATATCTACAGACACATACAGGACGCTGACGCCGGCGATCATGCTGTTCAAGGGCGCGAACACCATCGACTGGGGCGCGCTGATGGCGGGATCCGTCGTGGCGGTCATCCCTGTGACATTTATTTTCCTGTTCCTGCAGAGATACTTCCTCGCAGGGCTGATGGCAGGATCTGTAAAGGGCTAATATACGCCTGAAGTTAGACAGGAGGCAAAAGACAGCACAATGAAAAGATGGGAGATAACAGAAAACAGGATCCACCTTGTCTGGGAGATCACGGACAAGAACGAGATCAAACTTTTACATTTCTCCGTCCTTGACTTTGAGGAGGAGAACCTGGCGTCCGACACAGGCGTCCAGTCCTTCTACCCGCAGGAGATCCTTGTGACGGGACAGGACAGGGTGGGAGAGCGCCACGGGTCCAAGTATATCCAGACGTCGCCCGGCTACCGCATGAAATATGTGGATTTCAGGGACAGCCGCAATGAGAAGGGGCGCTTGCTGGAGATCGTGACAAAAGACGACATCACCGGCCTTGAGCTGACCAGCTACATGCAGTTCTACGACGGGATCTCCGTGGTGAGATGCTGGACGGAAGTCGCGAACAAAGGGAGCGAACCGCAGGGCCTGGAGTACGTATCCTCCTTTGCCCTCAACGGCATAGACAAGGAAGGACTTACGGACTTCGACGACAAGATGGAGCTGTGGATCCCGCACAACAGTTGGGAGAAAGAACTCTGCTGGCAGAAATACACACTCCGGGAGCTGGGCATGGCTGCCTCGCAGCCGGAGATCATGCACCGCTCCTCCAAGGCGGTCGAGATCTCCAACACCGGCAACTGGTCGGCCAAGGAGTACATTCCCATGGGATACATCCACAACCGGGAGATGAACGCGTCCCTCTTCTGGCAGATTGAGCACAACGGCTCCTGGTACTGGGAGATCAGCGACCAGGACGGCCACGTGTACCTGAAGCTGAGCGGACCGACGGAGCATCACAACTCCTGGTGGAAGAACCTGAAGCCGGGGGAGATGTTCGTCACGGTTCCCGTGAGCGTGGGAAGCGCAGCCGGAGGCTTTGACGAGGCCATGGACGAGCTGACAAAGTACAGGCGCGCCATCCGCCGGGTGAACGACGACAACGAGAAGCTCCAGGTCATCTTTAACGACTACATGAACTGCCTGTTCGGCGATCCGACCACAGACAAAGAGATCCCGCTGATCGACAAGGCTGCGGAGGCGGGGTGCGAATACTACTGCATCGACTGCGGCTGGTACTCGGAAGGATACTGGTGGGACGGCGTGGGCGAGTGGCTTCCGTGTGAGAAGCGTTTCCCGGGCGGTCTTCGAAAGCTGATGGACTACATCCGGTCCAAAGGGATGATCCCCGGCGTGTGGCTGGAGCTTGAGGTCATGGGCATCAAATGCCCGAAGGCGGACAGGGTGCCGGACGACTGGTACTTTATGCGCCACGGGAAAAAGGTCCTTGACAGGAGCCGGTATCAGCTTGATTTCAGAAACCCGCAGGTCATCGAACACGCGACGGAGGTCATCGACAGGCTTGTCAATGAATACGGCGTCGGCTATATCAAGATGGACTACAACATCGAGCCCGGCATCGGGACAGAGGTGAACGCGGACAGCAGCGGCGACGGCCTGCTCGGCCACAACCGGGCATACCTGAACTGGCTGGACGGGATCTTCCGGAAGTATCCGGACCTGATCATCGAGAACTGCTCTTCCGGCGGCCTGCGTATGGACTACGCCATGCTGTCCAGATACAGCATCCAGTCCACAAGCGACCAGGAGGATTATATCCGGTACGCCACCGTGTCGGCCAACGCGCCCTCAGCCGTTACGCCGGAGCAGGCGGCGGTCTGGTCTTATCCGCTGACGGACGGGGACAGCGAGGAGGTCATCTTCAACATGATCAACGCGCTCCTTCTGCGGATCCATCAGAGCGGGCATCTTGTCAACTTAAGCCCGGAGAGGATGGGCTATGTGCAGGAGGCCATCGCCTACTACAAGACGATCCGGAAGGATATCAAGACGGCGCTTCCGTACTGGCCCACCGGCATCTCGCAGTATACGGATCCATGGGTCAGCCTGGGACTTAGGTGCGAAGGCAAAGACTATATTGCCGTGTGGAGAAGGAACAGCCAGGAGGACATCATCACGCTTCCGGTTGCGCATCTGAAAGGGCGGGACGTGAAGGTGATCTGCGGCTATCCGGGCAAGGCCGGCTGTGAGTTCCACTGGAACAGGGAAGCAGGGGAGCTGACGGCGAAGCTTCCGGCGCGGATCAGCGCGAGACTTTTTGAACTGCGCTATGAAGCGTAAGAAAACAGAATGAAAAAAGAGAGAACGGGCGGTCTGTTCCGTTCTCTCTTTTTTTCTCTTTTGCAGGAAAGAGGGTCTATACCGTGATCTTTCTCGCCTCGTGCTCCGCGGCTACCTCCGCAGGCGTCTTTTCGCGAAGCCGGGCTGCGCCGTGATAGTCCCTGGTGGGGATCAGGTGGCCGGATGCAAGACGCTCTTTTGCCTCCCGGATGCCCTCTTCGTACTGGGGCAGCCACTTCTCCTGGGCGACCAGCATCTCGTCGATCATCTGCCATACCTCAGGCGGATTGCAGACCGCGCCGGTCAGGGGATCCATGAGCGCCGCCTGCTTCAGAAGGCTGACGTCTCCGTGTACGGCGGCCTCCACCGCCAGCTTCTGCACCCAGATGGACTGGGAGCACACGGCCGCGCAGCCAAGCGGAAGATCGCCCACCTTCGGCACGCTGATTCCGTTCCCGTCCACGTAGCAGGGAACCTCCACAACCGACTCCCAGGGAAGGTTGGTGATGCATCCCTCGTTCATCACGTTGAAGTGGCCGCGGTAGCACCGGCCGGTCTCTAAGGATTCCATGATATAGGAGCAGTGCTCCTTTCCGCGCTCTGAGCCGTCCAGCTTTTTGGGCTCCTCGGCCAGGATCTTCGGATAATCCGTCTCGAACCAGTTGCGCTCCTCCCTTGTAACCCGCAGGTAGCCGCCGGTCTCGCCGTTGATCCAGTTGCCGAGATGGATCCAGTCTTTGATCTCATCCGGACGCTTCCTGTACCAGGCTACATACTCGGAGAGATGTCCGTTGGACTCGGTGGAGTAGTAGCCGAAACGCCGCAGCATATCGATCCGCACCTTCTCCTCCTCGCGGTACTTTTCGTGGTTTTCAAAGCCCTCTAAAAGACGCGGGATCATATCCTCGCCGTGATGCTTTACGGAGATGTACCAGGTCTGGTGGTTGATGCCAGCGCAGACGATGTCAAGCTCTTCCCGGGGGATGCCCAGCACGTCCGCGATCTGGATCTCGCCGTGGATCTCGCCGTGGCACAGGCCGATGGTGCGGACCCCGCCGTACTTATTGCAGGCCCAGGTGGCCATGGCGTTGGGGTTGGAGTAGTTGAGCATGATGGCTCCCGGCTCCGCCACTTCCCGGATATCCCTGCAGAACGCAAGCATTTCCGCGATGACTCTCTGGCCGTACATGATGCCGCCGGTGCACAGCGTGTCGCCCACGCACTGGTCGACGCCGTACTTGAGAGGGATCTCGATGTCGGACTCGAACGCCTCCAGGCCGCCGATGCGGACGCAGTTGACGATGTACCGGGCGTCCTTAAACGCCTCCCGCCGGTCTGTTGTGGCATGGATCGTCACAGGGATCTCGTTGGCGTCCAGGTCCCGCTGACAGAGGGCCCTTGTCTTTTCCAGGTTGTCCGCATTGATGTCGGTAAACGAAACCTCGATGTTGTGAAACTCCGGGACCGACATGATGTCTGTGAACAGGGTTCTGGCAAAGACCAGACTGCCCGCGCCTATAAATGATACTTTAAAACTCATGATAAAACCTCCTGCTGTATCTGTTTTCTACAATTATAAATTCCCTTGCGCATCCATGTGCAACCTTTTGTCACTTCAGATAAAAAATGCAATATATTGCCGCATTTATTTTCTGCCTGTGGTACAATGGATACAGTATATGGCATGGAGGAGATCTGTATGACAGGACAGACGGAAAAGAGACTTGCGGGGGAGATCACGGCATTTTACGCGCTGGCGCTGCCGGAGTTTCATATGGAAGCCCACACGCACGACAGCTGCGAGATCATGTATGTGACGGCGGGGAGCTGTACGGTCCGTTGCGGCGGGGAGCAGTTCCGGATGAAGCCCAATCAGTTTGTCTTTGTCGGGGCCAGCACGCCCCACTGTCTGGAGATACGCCCGGAGGAGCCGTGCTCGATCCTGAATCTTGAGTTTGCGTTCCGGGACGGCGAAGGCGCGCTGGACCTCACGGAGCTGTCCGGGAGAAGCAGTGATTTTAAGAAGTTCCGCAGGCACATGCCGCCCTGCTTCTTCGGCACGGATATGCGCAGCCTTGGGTACGCGCTGAAAGATCTCATCTCGCAGATCCAGAGGACGTACAAGGGGGAGGAGTACCTGCTTCAGCTTCTGATGGCCCGGGCGATGGCGGAACTCGCCTACTCGGTGACCCGCGGCGAGGAAAGCACGGGGATCGCCTATCTCAGAAAGGCGTGCGGCTACATCGACAGGCACGTTCATGAGAGCATACGGGTGCCGGACCTGGCTGCCTATGCAGGCGTCAACAAGTCCTATCTGCAGGCCTTGTTCGCCCGCATCATGGGCTGCAGCATCACGGAGTACGTGAACCGGAAGCGGATGGAGGAGGCGGTCTTCCTTTTGACAAACAGTTCCATGAAGATCACGGACATCGCCTTCGCCGTGGGCTACAACAGCCGGCAGCATTTCGCCCACACATTCGAGAAGTATCACGGCTGCGGCCCTATGTCCTACCGGCGCCTTCATGCCAGGCAGATCGCCGCGGACACGGGAAGGGAGCAGTGCGTCGTGGAGGAGGGCGGGATCTCGCGCCGGAACCTGCGGATGGACTAAAAATACGAAAAAACACCTGAACGACCATTATAATAGCTAACTTGAAATTTTAAATTCCAGTGCAGAGTTAAATTCCACAGGGGTTTAAAAATTCCACGTTTTTAAAAGATTTATAATGCTGAATTCTTCAATAACTGTTATAATAAACTTTAAATAATTTCCCTAAAGTGCCGTAAATACTGTACTTTACGGCATTTGCAAGCAGAAAATCGCTTATTTTACTACTAATTTACTACTTTTCAAGAGCCTTGCCTGTCAGACGGGATATTCCACATTTTATGTGGAGTATCTCGTTTTTTCTTTTCAGTCATTATAGATTGTTCTCCTTTAAAATGCCCTTACGGGCATCGAGGGTAATTATGAAATACGTTCGTTAGGAAAGGAGAAAATCATTTATGAAGAACGAAAAAATATTATTGGCACTCACAGACAATGATATTGAGTTTTTACCCCAGACTACTAAACAGGACATTCTAAACACGGTCATGCCCGTACTTCTGCCGCAGTACACTGTACCGAAAGGACGGGTACAACTTCCTATACGTGGGATGGATGATATTGCGCTAGCTCTTTACATGATCCCCAAAACAGGCGATGCCCCGCAGCAGATCCCCGTAGAGAAGAATCCGGGCGGAGGAGTGGATTTCACTATTTCCGGACAGGGCGGATATCTGAGGTTGTACTGCGAAGACGGCTATACGCCGGAGATAACGATTGAGTCAATTGCGGTAAATGGTGAGACGACCGACACTCCGGTTGCCGGGTTTGAAGATCAGGTTTCGGTGACAATGAAAGTCGCTTCGGAAAAAGAAGATGTGCCCTTAGTCGGAACGCCGACCGGTACTGTGACGCTTTATAATGGGAAGCCGGGTACAGATGAACCGCTGGCAACAGGAACACTTGAGGACGGATCCGCTACGCTGGAGTTTACAGTGGATGTGGAGGATCTGCTGGCCGGGAAAATCGATCTGTACGCGGTGTATGAGGGCGACAACAATTATGTTTCTGTAAATACGGCGGATGCAACGGTGATCTCTGTGGAAGAAAGCGTTCCGGCAGCACCGGCTGTAACTGCTGTCACAGCGGACGGCAATCCCTATACTTCCGGTACCTGGACAAAACAGGATCATGTGGTCTTTACCGTTTCAGGGTCAAGTGCGGAAAGCGGGATCGCCGGATATGAGTATTCTGCAGATGGCGGGAAGAAATGGACTGGGATTACACCGGATGCCGAGGGGGCATATTGCCTGGCCGTCCCGGATGAAGGACAGACAACGTATCTCTTCCGGGTTGTGACGAATGCCGGAACAAAAGGAACAGCCACCGAAGCGTTTGGCGTGAAGATCGACCGGACCGCACCAGAGGCGGCGATCCATGTCAAAGACAATCAGTGGACGGGATTTCTGAATACCATAACCTTCGGGAAGTTCTTTAAAGAGACGGTTGATGTGAACATTACGGCAAGTGATACTGCTCATGCCAGCGGTGTGGAGAAGGTGGAATACATGCTCTCCACAGATGCATTCGCATCCGTTGACCAGGCGGACGGCGACTGGAAGGAACTGAAAGGCACCAGCGGCGATACATACAGCTTCAGCATCGAGCCGAACCAGAAAGGATCCGTGTATGTCCGCGTGACAGACCATGCGGGCAATACGGCGGTGATCAATTCCGAGGGCATCGTGGTCTACACAGACGCCGCGCAGCAGACGCCCGCCTTTGACAGTGTGAAGACCGGTGAGGATATTGCAGTCAGCTTCACAGAGTTCGTGATCAGCGGAGACAGCGCGAGTAACTACACCCTGACGCAGCCCTCCGGCGTGACAGCGGAGATCTACAATACGTATGAGGCGGAGCCGGGCACGGATTACACGTTGAACACCAACGATAACGGCTGGGTCAATGAAGAGTTTGTGATCACTGCAGAAGAAGGCTACAGCCTGTCTCTTACGGATACGGCGGACGGGACGTGGACAGATACCCTCAGCGCATCGGATGAGACGGATAGCGGAGAGGTTACATTCTATGTAAAGAATGAGACGACCGGCGCGATCTCCCTTGCGAAGACGGAAGACTATAAGATCGACCGGACCGCCCCGGTGATCGAAGGCATCACGGACGGCGGGATCTACTGCGTCAGCGCGGAATTTACCGTAAGCGACAGGAATATCGACAAAGTGCAGATAAACGGGGAGGATGCTGCGGCGAAGGACGGCTTGTATACGCTTGCGGCAGGCGAGTATACCGTCACTGCCCTGGATAAAGCAGGCAATGCCGCGGAAGTGAAGGTGACCGTCCGCGAGGCCCATGACTTCATCTGGGTGACAGACAAAGAGGCCACGGAGACAGAAGCAGGTCTGAAACATGAAGCGTGTACGGTCTGCGGATATGCCAAGGATCCGGTAGAGATCCCGGCGATCGAGCAGGAGAAACCGGAAGAACCGGAGAAACCGGCAGGAGAGCAGACTGGCGGTACAGGCGCTGTGCAGACCGGCGATCCGGCGGACAGCATGCTGTGGATCCTGCTCATGCTCGCAGCGGGCGCGGCTGCGGCAGGCGCGGAGTTTTACCGCAGAAAGAGAAGATAAGAGACAACGAACAGTGCAGGGACAGGAGAAGTTCCTGCACTGCTTTGCTGTTCACAGAACTTTCACAAAAGAATTAGCACTCACCTATTTACATTGCTAACAATATGTGTTATATTACACCTAGAACAAAGGAAGAGGGAACGAAAAGGATCCCTTCCATGAGTTCAAAAGCAACGTTTCTGTTATGGAAGCGCAGGATAGATGTAAATGAAAAAGGAGAGATGACGTATGATGATGCCTAGTATTTTTGGAGAAGATTTATTTAACGACTGGTTTGATTTTTCCTTCCCGGATGTTGACAGGAAGTACTTCGGAGGAAGGACAGCCAACCAGGTGATGCGCACAGATGTGAAGGAGAAGGATGACGCCTACGAAGTAGAGATCGATCTGCCCGGCTTTAAGAAAGATGAGATCCGTGCGGAGCTCAAGGACGGGTACCTCACCATCAGCGCAGCCAGGAATGTGAACAACGAGGAGAAGAAGGAAGGCAGGTATATCCGCCAGGAGCGGTTCACAGGCAATGTGAGCAGAAGCTTCTATGTGGGCGACAGCCTGACCCAGGAGGATATCAAAGCGAAGTTTGAGAACGGCATCCTGACACTGGATATCCCCAAGAAGGAGCAGAAGCAGGTGGAGGAGAGCCGCTACGTAACGATCGAGGGTTAAAGAAGGCAAGGTAAGTTTTCTCCCCGGAGGTTTTCCTCCGGGGAGTTTTCGTGAGACTGTTCCGGCCTTCGGGCCGTTTCCATAGATTCATAGCAAGTGGATGATCGGGAGGTGATCAGGATGGAGACAAAGAGAGACTACTATGAAGTGCTTGGCGTTGCCAGAGGCGCGGATGAGAATGCGATCAAAAAGGCATACCGGAAGCTGGCAAAGAAGTACCACCCGGATACAAACGCCGGGAATCCACAGGCGGAGAAGAAGTTTAAGGAGGTCACGGAGGCCTACTCTGTGCTGAGCGATCCGGGGAAAAGGAAGCTGTACGACCAGTTCGGCCACGCGGCCTTCGACGGCGGGGCGTCCGCTTCGGGCGGACCGTTCAGGAGCGGCGGCTACAGCAGCGGCAGCTACAGCACCGGCGGGAACGGCGGCTACCGGGAGTTCCACTTTGAGGGCGGCAGCATGGACGATATGTTCGACGACCTGTTCGGCGGCTTTTTCCACGGCGGCAGGAAGAAGAGCGGATTCCAGGACGGCTTTGGCGGCGGACCGTTCCGGCAAAAGGGCGCTGACCTCCGGGCGGAGACGGAAGTCTCCTTTGACGAGGCGGCTTTCGGCTGTGATAAGATCATCTCGTTCCAGGACCCGAACCGGGGCGGCGGCATGCAGACGCTGCAGGTCCACATCCCGGCCGGTATCGACAGCGGCAAAAGCATCCGCCTGAAAGGGAAGGGGATGCCCGGGACCGGCGGCGGGGAGCCAGGAGATCTGCTCCTGAAGGTTCGCGTCGGAGAAAAGCCCGGATTTGAGAGAAAGGGGATGGATGTGTACAGCACGGCTGAGATCCCCTTTACGACGGCTGTGTTCGGAGGGGAGGCCCGCGTGCACACCCTCTACGGCGACGTCATGTGCCGGATCCGGGAAGGCACCCAGTCGGGGACGAAGATCCGCCTGCGGGGCAAGGGCATCGTGTCCATGCAGGATCCGTCCGTGCACGGCGACCACTATGTGACCGTGCAGATCCAGGTGCCCAGGAACCTAAGCCCGGAGGCCAAACAGCGGCTCAGGGAGTACGAGCGGGCAGCCGGCGGCGGCACGGGCGGCCATGGCAGGAAGAGCGCCGCTTAAGGCCGCTTTTCGGAAGATAAAAGATGAGAAAAAAGATTGACAGGCCCCGTCTGTCTTCTTATAATAAATAAGACTTATCCGCGGAGAGGATCCGCGGGTAGGTCTTTTTTGCAGTACAGAGGAATGCTTCGGACAAAGGAGAAGAGAAAGATGGGACTTATTGAACTGTTTCTGATGGCGGTGGGGCTGTCCATGGACGCCTTCGCAGTGTCGGTCTGTAAAGGCCTGGCCATGAAAAGATGCACCTGGGGGAAAGCGGGGCTCGTGGGACTGTATTTCGGCGTGTTCCAGGCGGGAATGCCGGTGATCGGTTACCTCCTGGGCAGCCAGTTCCGGGATGTGATCACTTCCATCGATCACTGGATCGCCTTTATCCTGCTGGGGCTGATCGGCGGCGGTATGCTTAAGGAGGCGTTTGGCGGCGACTGTGAGGAGGCGGACGATTCCCTGGATATACGGACCATGCTCACCCTGGCGGTGGCCACCAGCATCGACGCCCTGGCGGTCGGCATCACCTTTGCCTTCCTGCAGGTGGAGATCGTGCCGGCTGTGTCGTTCATCGGCGCCACCACCTTTGTCATCTCCATGGCGGGGGTGAAGATCGGCGGCATCTTCGGGTCCCGCTGGCAGAAGGGGGCGCAGATCGCAGGGGGCGTGATCCTCATCTGCCTGGGGGTGAAAATCCTCGTTGAGCATTTGGGACTCATATGATAAACTGATGTGGAAAGGAAAGCCCCGGCGGCGAGAGGCGGGGCCTGTGGTGAGACGGTATGAAATGGAATAAATTTCGGTTAAAGACAACGACTGCGGCGGAGGAGATCGTCAGCAGCGCGCTTATGGATCTGGGGATCCAGGGGGTGGAGATCGAGGACAAGATCCCCCTGACCCAGGCGGACAAGGAGCAGATGTTCGTGGACATCCTCCCGCAGACAGAAGAGGATGACGGCGTGGCCTACATCACCTTCTATCTGGAGGAGGAAGACGACAAGGAGGAGATGCTTCAGAGAGTGCGCGCAGAGCTTGCAGAGCTGTCCGCTTTTGTGGATGTGGGGGAGGCCGTGATCGAGGAGTCCCAGACAGAGGATGTGGACTGGGTCAACAACTGGAAGCAGTACTTCCATCAGTTCACGGTAGACGACGTGCTCATCATCCCCTCCTGGGAGGATGTGAAGCCGGAAGACGAGGACAAGCTCATCATCCACATCGATCCCGGCACGGCCTTCGGCACGGGCATGCACGAGACGACGCAGCTGTGCATCCGCCAGCTGAAAAAGTATGTGGAGCCGGGCATGCGGATCCTGGACGTGGGCTGCGGCAGCGGCATCCTTGGCATGCTGGCCCTCAAGTTCGGCGCCGGCTACTGTGTGGGGACGGACCTGGATCCCTGCGCCATTGACGCCACCCATGAAAATATGGCCGTCAACGGTGTGGAAAAGGGACAGTATGAAGTCATGACCGGCAACATCATTGACGATCCGGCTGTGCAGGACAAAGTCGGGTACGGCTGCTACGACATCGTGGCCGCCAACATCCTGGCGGAAGTGCTTGTGCCGCTGACGCCTGTGATCCAGGCGCAGCTTAAGAGCGGCGGCATCTACATCACAAGCGGGATCATAGACGACAAGGAGGAGACTGTTGTGGAAGCCGTGAAGGCGGCCGGCATGGAGGTGCTGGAAGTGAACCACCAGGGCGAATGGGTCTCCGTGACAGCGAGGAAGAGATAGATGCAGCATTTTTTTGTGACGCCGGCGCAGGTGGAGAAGCCCTGCATCTACATGGAAGGTTCGGATGTGAACCATATGAAGAACGTGCTGCGCATGAAGCCGGGCGAACAGGTGGAGATCAGCGACGGCGACAACCGGAAGTATGTCTGCCGCGTGCGCGGCTATGAGGCGGACCGGGCGGTCCTTGAGATCCTCGAGGAGCGGGAGCTGGATACAGAGCTTCCCTCCCGGATCCTTTTGTTCC
This sequence comes from Mordavella massiliensis, assembly GCF_016901695.1. Lineage (GTDB taxonomy): Bacteria > Bacillota > Clostridia > Lachnospirales > Lachnospiraceae > Claveliimonas > Claveliimonas massiliensis_A. The sequence goes on from NZ_JACJKS010000004.1 coordinate 81,965, forward strand.
AGGGCCTGCCCAAAGGCGACAAGATGGAGCTTGTCATCCAGAAGGCTGTGGAGCTCGGGGCCGCCGGGATCGTTCCTGTGGCGGCCAGGCGGTGCGTGGTAAAGCTGGACGGCCCCAAGGCGGCAAAGAAGGTAAAGCGGTGGAATGAGATCGCAAGGAGCGCCGCCAAGCAGGCAGGCCGCGGGATCATCCCCAAGGTGGGGGATGTGTGCGGTTTTGACCAGGCGCTGGCGCTCGCCGGGGAACTGGATGTGATCCTCTTTCCCTATGAGCTGGCGGAGGGGATGGACTACACAAGACAGGTGATCGGCTCTGTCAGACCGGGCCAGTCCGTCGGTATCTTCATCGGCCCGGAGGGCGGCTTTGAGCGGGAAGAAGAGGAGAAGGCGCTGGCGGCAGGGGCGAAGGTCATCACCCTTGGAAGGAGGATCCTGCGCACGGAGACGGCGCCCCTGGCAGTGCTCGCCATGCTCGGGTACTGCCTGGAGCCGTGACGGCGCGCCTCCCAGACACCAGAGCGGGCGGCACGCATAAGCTAATAGTAAAAAAGTACAGGAGTGATCTTTGATGGAAGTGTATCTTGACAATTCCGCCACAACGCGGGCCTACGATGAGGTCGGGGACCTGGTGCGCAAAGTGATGTGCGAGGACTACGGCAATCCGTCCTCCATGCATGCCAAGGGCGTACAGGCGGAGCATTATATAAAAGACACCAGGGAGATCCTGGCAAAACTGCTCAAAGTGAAGGACAAGGAGATCGTATTTACCTCCGGCGGCACGGAGAGCGACAATCTGGCCATCATCGGCGCGGCCAGGGCGAACAGGCGGAGGGGCTGTCACCTGATCACCTCCTCCATCGAGCACCCGGCGGTCCTCAATACGATGCGGTATCTGGAGGAGGAAGAGGGGCTGCGCGTGACCTATCTCCCGGTGGACCGGTACGGCCGGATCCGGCTGGAGGCCCTTGAGGAGGCGCTCTGTCCGGAGACGATCCTTGTGTCCGTCATGTATGTGAACAACGAGGTGGGCTCCGTGCAGCCCGTGGATGCGGCGGCGGATCTGGTCAAGGCTTACAATAAGGAGATCCTGTTCCATGTGGACGCGGTGCAGGGCTTCGGGAAATACAGGATCTATCCCAGGCGGGAGAAGATCGACATGCTCACCTTGAGCGGCCACAAGATCCACGGCCCCAAGGGGACGGGCGCGCTCTACATCGGGGAGCATGTGAAGATCAAGCCCATCGTCTTCGGGGGAGAGCAGCAGAGGAACATCCGCTCCGGAACGGAGAATGTGCCCGGCATTGCAGGACTCGGGCTGGCAGCAAAGATGATCTACGACGGCCTGGAGGAGAAGGTGGCGCGGATGCGGGATCTGAAGGCGCGGTTCATCGGGGGTGTACAGAAGCTGGACGACATCACGATCCACGGGCTGTACGACGAGACCAGCGCCCCCCACATCATCAGCGTGGGATTTGCGGGGATCCGCAGCGAGGTGCTGCTCCACGCCCTGGAGGAGAGAGGGATCTGCGTCTCGTCCGGCTCCGCCTGCGCATCCAACCATCCCGCCATCAGCGGCGTGCTCAAGGGGATCGGCGCGGACAAAGAGTACCTGGACGCCACGCTGCGCTTCAGCATGTCAGAATTTACAACGGCGGAAGAGATTGACTACACGCTGGAAACCCTTTATAATTTAGTACCAGTGCTCAGGCGATACACGAGGCGTTAGGCAGCAGGGCATGACGGAAGGAAAAGAGGAAGAAGACACATGACGTTTCATACATTTTTGATCAAGTACGGGGAGATCGGCATCAAGGGCAAGAACCGCTACATGTTTGAGGACGCCCTTGTGCGCCAGATCCGCTTTGCCCTGCGGGAGGCGGACGGCAGCTTTAAAGTATACAAGACACGGGGCAGGATCTATGTGGACTGCGAGGGGTCCTACGATTTTGACGAGGTGACCGGATGCCTGCAGAAAGTGTTCGGCATCGTGGGCATCTGCCCGGTCGTGCGGCTGGAGGACAGAGGGTTCGACCAGCTGAAGGCGGACGTGGTGTCCTATATGGATGAGCTGTACCCGGATAAGAACATCACCTTCAAGGTGGAGGCGAGGAGAAGCCGCAAGAACTATCCGAAGACATCCATGGAGATCAACTGCGACCTGGGGGAGGCCATTCTGGAGGCATTCCCGCAGATCCGCGTGGATGTGCACCATCCGGATGTGATGCTGAACATTGAGGTGCGGGAGGAGATCTATGTGTACTCCCGGATCATCCCGGGCCCCGGCGGCATGCCCGTGGGGACGAACGGGAAAGCCATGCTCCTTCTGTCGGGCGGCATTGACAGCCCGGTGGCGGGCTACATGATCGCCAAGAGGGGCGTTGCCCTGGAGGCGACGTATTTCCACGCGCCGCCCTACACGAGCGAGAGGGCCAAGGAGAAGGTGGTGGATCTGGCGAAGATCATCGCATCCTACGCAGGCCCCATCCGGCTCCATGTGGTGAATTTTACGGATATCCAGCTCTACATTTACGACCAGTGTCCCCATGATGAGCTGACCATCATCATGCGGCGCTATATGATGAAGATCGCGGAGCATTTCGCCAGAGAGGACGGCTGCCTGGGACTGATCACGGGCGAGAGCATCGGCCAGGTGGCGAGCCAGACGATGCAGAGCCTGGCGGCGACCAACGAGGTCTGCACCCTTCCCGTATACCGGCCGCTGATCGGGTTTGACAAGAAGGAGATCGTGGAGGTGTCTGAGAAGATCGGCTCCTACGAGACGTCGATCCAGCCCTTTGAGGACTGCTGTACGATCTTTGTGGCCAAACATCCGGTGACAAAGCCGAATCTCAACATCATTCACAGGTCGGAGGAGAATCTGACGGAAAAGATCGACGAGCTTGTAAAGCGCGCGGTCGAGACGGTTGAAGTGATAGAAGTAAAGGGATAAAAAAGACGCCGGAGTGTAGCAACTGCATTCCGGCGTGTCTTTCGCTATGTACGGTATATCTTATTCGGTGCTTATACGAGGTAGGGCTTCAGAGTCTCAAGAACCTCATCAACACCAGCGTCAGCGTGGATGTTCAGGTCGATCGGCTTGGACAGATCCAGGCTGAAGATGCCCATGATGGATTTTGCATCGATCACATATCTTCCGGATACAAGATCAAAGTCGTAGTCGAACTTTGTGATATCGTTTACGAAAGATTTTACTTTGTCGATGGAGTTTAAGGAAATTTGTACTGTTTTCATTGGAATGACCTCCTTGATTTCTTTATCATTTTCTATAAACATCTTAAGAGTTGCACTCATAAAAGTCAAGGAACAATATGCCAAAGAATTCGTGTAAATTTCGTTAAAGCTTACAACAATTTGTACGAGCAGACAAGAAAGGCGGTATAGGAAAATGAAAAAAGCGGCGCTTCACAATCTGGGATGCAAGGTGAATGCATATGAGACGGAAGCCATGCAGGAAATACTGGAACGCAGCGGCTATGAGATCGTGCCCTTCCATGAGAAGGCGGACGTCTATGTCATCAATACGTGCACGGTGACCAACATGGCGGACCGGAAATCACGGCAGATGCTGCACCGGGCCAGGAAGATGAACCCGGACGCCGTAGTGGTGGCTGCGGGCTGCTATGTCCAGGCGAAGGCGGGCGAGGTGGACGACTGCGTGGACATTGTGATCGGCAACAACCGGAAGCATGAGCTGGCCGGCATCCTGGAGGAGTACTGGCGAAGCGAGGGGGAGAAGAAGGAGGAGATGGCGGACATCATCCACGCACCTGCCTATGAGGAGATGAGCCTGACCCGGACCGGCGAGCACACCCGCGCCTACATCAAGGTGCAGGACGGGTGCAACCAGTTCTGTTCCTACTGCATCATTCCCTACGCAAGGGGCAGGGTGCGCAGCCGGCGCATGGAGGATGTGGTCTCGGAAGTGGAGGCTCTGGCCCGGCAGGGATACCGGGAGGTGGTCCTCACGGGGATCCATCTGAGCTCCTACGGGATCGACCTTGGCGGAGGTGAGGATCTGCTGGCGCTGATCCGGGCAGTCCACGGGGTGGACGGCATCTGCCGCATCCGCCTCGGTTCCCTGGAGCCGCGGATCGTTACGGAGGAGTTTGCCGGCGCCCTGGCGGCGCTGCCGAAGATCTGCCCTCATTTCCACCTCTCGCTGCAGAGCGGGTGCGATGCGACGCTGCGCCGCATGAACCGCAGGTACACGGCGCAGGAGTACTATGAGAAATGTCAGCTTTTGAGGGCTCATTTTGACCATCCGGCGCTGACCACGGATGTCATCGTTGGCTTCCCGGGCGAGACGGAGGAGGAGTTTGAGGAGTCCCTGGCGTTTGTGGACAAGGTGGACTTTTACGAGACCCACATTTTCAAGTATTCCCGCAGGGAGGGGACGAAGGCGGCCGCCATGGCGGACCAGGTGCCGGAGCAGGTGAAGACGGCGCGCAGCGCCCGGATGATCGCCCTTGGAAGAAGGAAGCAGCAGGCCTACGAGGACCGGCTCATCGGGACGACGGTGGAAGTGCTGATGGAGGAGGCCGTCGAGAGGGAGGACGGCGTCTACCAGGTGGGACACACAAAAGAATATGTGAAAGTCGGACAAAAAACGACAGAAAATCTGTCAAATCAGTTGATAAATGTAGAAATTGAGAACCGTTTACAAATAATTCGTTGAATTTCAGAGGGGAATAGAGTAGAATAAATTTGAAGTATTTTTGGAGGACGTGAGTATATGAAAGAGTTAACCAACACCCAGTTTTTCACGGTAGAAAGCGGTCCGCAAATTCAGGCAAAAGACGTACTTGAAATCGTGTACAAGGCGCTCAGCGAGAAGGGATACAACCCGGTCAACCAGATCGTGGGCTATATCATGTCGGGGGATCCCACCTACATCACAAGCCACAACGGAGCCAGAAGCCTTATCATGAAGGTGGAGCGGGACGAGCTGGTAGAGGAGATGCTCAAGACGTATATCAAGTACCACGAGTGGGCATAATCCTATGAGAGTGATGGGACTGGACTATGGCTCTAAGACGGTAGGGGTTGCGCTGAGCGATCCTTTAGGTCTTACAGCGCAGGGGATTGAGACCATCTGGCGCAGGGACGAGAACAAGCTCCGGAAGACTTGCGCACGGATCGAGGAGCTGATCCGGGAGTACGAAGTGGAGAGGATCGTGCTTGGCCTGCCGCGCCACATGAACAGCGATGTGGGAGATCGGGCGGAAAAATCTTTGGAATTCGGTGAGATGCTGCGCCGGCGGACCGGCCTGGAGGTCGTGATGTGGGACGAGCGTCTGACTACAGTGGAAGCAGAGCGGATTTTGATAGAGAGCAATGTGAGAAGGGAAGACCGCAAGAAATACATTGACAAGATTGCGGCTGTTTTTATACTGCAGGGATATCTGGACTCGAAATACCATGAGGCGGCCAAACAGGAGGACCGTCTTTAAATACTGGATTTTTTGAGGTGTTATGTTATGGAAAAGATCAAATTTCTCGCGGACGGGGAGGAGATGGAGTTCTTCGTCCTGGAGCAGACAAGGGTCAATGGAACGTCCTACATTCTGGTCACGGATTCTGAGGAGGGGGACGCGGAGTGCCTCATCCTGAAGGACAGATCAGAAAGAGAAGATACAGACAGCATTTACGAGATCGTGGAAGACGACACAGAGCTTGCGGCAGTATCCGGGGTATTTGAGGAACTGCTTGAGGATATTGAGATAGAAAGGTAAAGTTGCTATGTCCATAAGCCAGGAGAAATTCAAAGAAATGCTGAAAGAGAAGGGTCTGAAGGTGACCAACCAGAGACTCCTCGTGCTGCAGGTGCTCGCGGAACACAAGGATGAGCACATGACGGCGGAGGATATTTTTGAGCTGGTCAGGGAGGATTATCCGGAGATCGGCCTGGCCACGATCTACCGGACGGTGCAGCTTCTGCTGGATATGCAGTTGGTGGACCGCATTTTGCTGGACGATGGCTGCGTGCGCTACGAGATCGGTGAATTTCTGGATGAGCGGGACGGACACCGCCACCACCATCACCATCTCATCTGTACAGAGTGCGGCAGTGTAACCGCGTTCCGGGACGACCTTCTGGAAGAGCTGGAAGTCTACATTGAGAGAGAGACGGGCTTTCAAGTGACAGACCATGAACTGAAATTCTACGGTATGTGCAGAAAATGCCGTGAAGAAAAAGAGAACGTAAAATAATCATTATGGAGGTGTAAGTTTGAAGAAAGAGAACAATGGAAAACTGCGCATCATTCCGCTCGGAGGACTGGAGAAGATCGGAATGAACATTACTGCCTTTGAGTACGGGGACAGTATTGTTGTTGTGGACTGCGGCCTGGCGTTCCCGGAGGACGATATGCTGGGGATCGACCTGGTCATTCCGGATGTGACCTACCTGAAGGACAACATCCAGAAAGTCAAAGGTTTTGTCATCACCCACGGACACGAGGATCATATCGGGGCTCTGTCCTATGTGCTGCGGGAGATGAACCTGCCTATCTACGCCACAAAGCTGACGATGGGTATTATCGAGAAGAAGCTTACGGAGCACAATCTGCTGCGGAGCACGAGGAGGAAAGTGGTGCGGTTCGGACAGTCCATCAACCTGGGGCAGTTCCGCATCGAGTTTATCAAGACAAACCACAGCATCCAGGACGCATCGGCCCTGGCTATCTACTCCCCGGCAGGCATCGTGGTGCATACGGGAGACTTTAAGGTGGACTACACGCCGGTGTTTGGAGACGCCATCGATCTGCAGCGGTTCGGCGAGATCGGCAAGAAGGGCGTGCTGGCCCTCATGTCCGACAGCACGAACGCGGAGAGGAAAGGATTTACCCAGTCGGAGCGGACGGTGGGACACACTTTTGACCACCTGTTTGCAGAGTACAAGAACACGCGCATCATCATCGCGACTTTTGCATCCAATGTGGACCGGGTGCAGCAGATCATCAACTCCGCGTACAAGTATGACCGGAAGGTGGTCGTGGAGGGGCGGAGCATGGTCAATATCATCTCCACCGCCCAGGAGCTTGGCTATCTGAATGTGCCGGACAAGACTCTGATCGAGATCGACCAGCTTAAGAATTATCCGCCGGAGAAGACGGTGCTTATCACGACCGGAAGCCAGGGCGAGTCCATGGCGGCTCTGTCCAGAATGGCTGCGGACATCCATAAGAAAGTCACCATCATGCCGGGGGACACTGTCATCTTCAGTTCCAACCCCATTCCCGGCAATGAGAAGTCCGTATCCAAGGTGATCAATGAGCTCTCCGAGAAGGGCGCCAACGTTATTTTCCAGGACGCCCACGTGTCCGGACATGCCTGTCAGGAGGAGCTGAAGCTGATCTACTCCCTTGTAAAGCCGAAGTATGCGATCCCGATCCACGGCGAGTTCCGCCACAGGAAGGCAAACGCCGGCCTGGCGCTCTCCCTTGGCATCCCCAAGGAGAACGTGTTCATGCTGCAGTCGGGAGACGTGCTGGAGCTTGACAGCAAGGAGGCCAAGGTGGTGGACAAAGTCCATACCGGCGAGGTCCTTGTGGACGGCCTGGGCGTCGGCGATGTGGGCAATATCGTCCTTCGCGACCGGCAGCATCTGGCCGAGGACGGGATCCTCATCGTTGTCATGACGCTGGAGAAGGGGTCCAACCGCCTGCTCGCAGGCCCGGACATCGTGTCGCGCGGATTCGTCTATGTGCGCGAGTCCGAGGGACTCATGGAGGACGCGAGGAAAGTCCTGGTGGACGCGGTCGACAATTGCCTTCACCGCCAGAGAGGCGCGGACTGGAGTAAGATCAAGCTGGTTGTCCGTGACACGATGAATGAGTTCATCTGGAAGAGGACAAAGAGAAGACCGATGATCCTTCCGATTATTATGGATGTTGACAGATAATTTAAAAAAGTGTAAAGAGGGACGTAATACTTTTAAAAAGTGTTACGTCCCAAGTTCATGTAACTGGTGTGTAATTGTGTGTAAACGGATGTGCAAATATGATGATTGATGAAAGAATTTCGACTTTTCTCTATTCGCTGGAGACGCCGGAATGTCCGCTGCTGGAGGAGATTGAGCAGCGGGCGCTGGAAGAGCGGGTGCCGATCATCCGGAAGGAGACGCAGAGTTTTCTGAAAGTTCTGATGCAGATAGTAAGCCCCCGAAATATCCTGGAACTGGGGACGGCGGTCGGTTTCTCTGCCCTTGTGATGGAGCGGTATGCCCCGGAGGACTGCCATATCACGACGATCGAGAATTATGAGAAGCGGATCCCGGTGGCGAGGGAGAATTTCCGGCGCGCGGGGAAAGAGGACCGGATCACGCTTGTAGAAGGGGATGCCCTGGAAGTGATGCAAGGGCTGGAAGGGCCCTTCGACCTGATCTTTATGGATGCGGCGAAGGCCCAGTACATCTACTATCTTCCGGAGGCGCTGCGGCTGCTCAGAGACGGGGGAGTCCTCGTGTCTGACAATGTCCTGCAGGAGGGGGATATCCTCGAGTCCCGCTTTGCAGTGGAGCGGCGGGACCGCACGATCCATAAAAGGATGCGGGAATATCTCTACCAGCTGAAGCATGATGAACGCCTGCTGACCAGCATCCTCCCACTGGGAGACGGGCTGGCAGTCAGTGTAAAGAAAGGAAGCAAGCTATGAAAAAAAGACCGGAACTTCTTATACCGGCCAGCAGCCTTGAAGTGCTGAAGACAGCAGTAAACTTTGGCGCGGATGCAGTCTATATAGGAGGAGAGGCTTTTGGCCTGCGGGCAAAGGCAAAAAATTTCTCCATGGAGGACATGGCGGAGGGGATCCGGTTCGCCCATGCCCATGGCGTGCGCGTGCATGTGACCGCCAATATCCTGGCCCACAACGACGACCTGGCCGGCGTGCGGGACTATTTTGCCGAGCTGCGAAAGCTGGGGCCGGATGCCCTCATCATCGCGGATCCGGCTGTCTTTGAGATCGCGAAGGAGGTCTGCCCTCAGATCGAGCGGCATATCAGCACACAGGCCAACAACACGAACTACGGGACCTACAATTTCTGGTGGAAGCTGGGGGCAAAACGGGTCGTCTCCGCGCGGGAACTCTCTCTTGCCGAGATCCGTCAGATCCGCCGTCACATCCCGGAGGAGATGGAGATCGAGAGCTTCATCCACGGAGCCATGTGCATCTCCTACTCCGGCCGCTGCCTTCTGAGCAATTACTTTACCGGCCGGGACGCAAACCAAGGCGCCTGCACCCACCCGTGCCGCTGGAAATACGCGGTTGTGGAGGAGACGCGGCCGGGCGAATACATGCCGGTCTACGAAAATGAGAGAGGCACCTTTATCTTTAATTCCAAAGACCTGTGCATGATCGGCCACATACCGGAGCTCATTGACGCCGGCATTGACAGCTTCAAGATCGAGGGGCGGATGAAGACGGCTCTCTACGTGGCTACGGTTGCCAGGACTTACCGGAAGGCGATCGACGATTACCTGACGGATCCGGCGCTGTATGAAGCGAACATGCCCTGGTACCTGGAGCAGATCGGCAGCTGCACCCACCGGCAGTTTACAACGGGTTTCTATTTCGGGAAACCGGACGAACAGGCGCAGATCTACGACAACAGCACATATGAGAAAGAGTACACGTATCTGGGCATTGCTGGAGCCTCCCGGGACGGGCTGTTCTGCATCGAGCAGAGAAATAAGTTCTCCGTCGGCGAACAGATCGAGATCATGAAGCCGGACGGCAGGGATCTTCCGGTGACAGTGCGCCGGATCGTGAACGAGGACGGACAGGAGCAGGAGAGCGCGCCCCATGCAAAACAGATCGTCTACGTGGATCTGGAGGGCAAAGCGGATCCGTGCGATATACTGCGGAGAAAAGAAGAGTAGATGAAAGCTGCGGAAACTCAGAACGAGTCCCGCAGCTTTTCAATTGCGCTCTTTTCGATCCGTGAGACATAAGAGCGGGAGATCCCAAGCACCCTTGCAATCTCCCGCTGCGTATATTCATCCTCATTGTAAAGGCCGTACCGCATCTTCAACACAAGCTGTTCCCGGGGAGAGAGAACGCTCTCGATCCTGGAGTAAAGAAGCCGTACATCATCTTTCAGGACCGCTCTTTCGTGGGCGTCATCCGCATCTGACTCGATGATGTCGAAGAGCTGGATCTCATTTCCCTCCCGGTCCGTGCCGATCGGTTCGTAGAGGGAAATGTCGCGTGACGACTTGCGGCGCGAGCGCAGATACATGAGCACTTCATTTTCGATGCATCTTGCAGCGTAGGTTCCCAGCCGCACGGCTTTGTCCGGGTTGAAAGTCACCACTGCCTTGATAAGGCCGATGGTGCCGATGGACAGAAGATCTTCCGTCTCCTCGTCCGCAGACTGGTATTTCCGGACAATGTGAGCCACCAGGCGCATATTCCGCTCGATCAGGATGTGCTTCGCTTCTGTGTCGCCTTCCGCGAATCTCTGCAGGTAGTACTGCTCCTTGGCGGCATTCAAAGGTTGGGGAAAGGATTTCAAGACGAAGCACCTCGCTGGCGTGGTTACTTACAGTCTATGTCAAAGAGGGGGGCTTTGTGCTTTTCCAAAAGGAAGATGGCATGGCGCGCCGCATGCGTGGTATAATGATTGCACGAAGTGCAATCCAGCCCGGTTGCCGGGCTGCCCTGCTGCGCAGGGATTATACCGGCGATCCACGGCTTGGGAAGTAAATGCCGCCTGCGGCGGCGCTTCCTTCCCTGCGCGCGTGGTATAATGATTGCACGAAGTGCAACAAAGGAGGTCATGTAAGCCATGAGTAAGAGATGTCCCGGATGCGGGAGGGAAATGAAGGATACAGACCTGTTCTGCATCCACTGCGGCACAAAATATGAAGAAGGTCCACGGACAGAGGCAGACTGGCAGCCGGAATCCGGATTCGGCATGGACGATTTTGTCCAGGCGTCCAAAAGCGGGATGGAGAAAGTGGTCAACACGCTCAACGATATGACAGGGCAGGAGGGGGAGGCGGATATCCGCCTGCGCGAGCTTGTCAGTGAAGTGTTTAAAAAGCACACGGCGGATGAGAGGGACGAGCTGTTCATCAGCGGGACGAAGAAGACGACGCCGGCGCCGGAAAACATGGTCTCGGACTGGCCCCATCCATGGCTGTTCGCCAGGATCTTTCTCATGTTCCTGCTCGTGTTTGCGGGACTGCTTGTGATGATCACACAGTTCGACAACCTGAACGGCGTGCCGGGAGCGATGTTCATCGGGGCGCTGGCGGTGCCCTTCTCCCTGATGGTCTTCTTCTGGGAGACGAATATTCCCCGCAACATCAGCATATTTGAGGCAGTGTCCATCTTCTTCGTGGGCGGCGTTATGTCCCTGATCTGCACGCTGATCCTCTACAATTTCATCCAGGTGGGCGAGCTGAACTACACAGGCGCCGTCCTGGTGGGGATCATTGAGGAGATAGGAAAGATCGTTGTGGTCGGCCATTATATCAAAAAGATGAACACGGGCTATATCCTGAACGGACTTCTCCTTGGAAGCTGTGTCGGCGCCGGGTTTGCGGTGTTTGAGACGGCCGGTTACGCCTTCAATGCGCTGCTCTTATCCGGCTCTGTCTCCGGGATGGTGGACATACTCGTGCTCCGGGGCGCGATGGCGGTCGGCGGTCATACGCTCTGGGCAGCCATCTCGGCTGCGGGCCTTGTGATCGCCAAAGGGGACAGGCCTTTTGACAAAAGGTTTTACCTGGAGCCCGGATTCCTGAAATTCCTGGTGCTTGTGATCATCCTTCACGCGGTGTGGGATATGCCGATCCGGTTCGGAGAGTCCATGTACCTTGTGCAGTGGATCCTCTGCGCGGTGGCGGTGCTCGTCGCCCTGGTGATCTTAAGCTCTGGGCTGCGGCAGATGTCGGCGGTCGTGAAGGAGGCGAAGAAGAAAAGGCTGGAAGCCGGCCTGTAAAAGAAAACAGTGTCCTCCCCGCCTGGCAGGTGGGCGGGGAGTGACACGAAATCCTCAGATTTTTCTTGCCAAGTCTGCGCAACAGGCGTATACTATTCATACTTTCTAAAGTTTCATAATTTTTCATTGTATTCCAGGGCATATCGCCCGGACAGTTTCAATTGGCACAATTTTAAAAATGCAAAAAAGGAGGCATGCGCATGAGTCTTGGCATGGTGTGTTCGGCGGCCCTCCACGGCCTGGAAGTGAAATTCATCCGCGTGGAGGCGGACTTAAGCAACGGCCTTCCCATGTTCCACATGGTGGGCTACCTTTCGGGGGAAGTGAAGGAGGCGGGAGAGCGGGTGCGCACGGCCATCCGCAACAGCGGCCTTGAGATCCCGGTGAAAAAGACAGTGATCAACCTCTCTCCGGGCAGCGTCCGCAAGCGCGGCGCGTCTTTTGACCTGCCCATCGCCCTGGCGATCCTGCTCTCCCAGGGGCTGGTAAGCGGGGCGGCCCTCAAAGGGGCGCTGGCCGTGGGAGAACTGGGGCTGGACGGCAGCATCCGGGATGTGGCGGGCGTCCTGCCGATCGTGTGGGAGGCGGGGAAGCAGGGGTACCGCTTCTGCATCGTCCCGCCGGGGAATGAGAAGGAAGCCCGGCTTGCAGCTGGCATCCCGGTCCTTGCAGCCGGCAGTCTGTCAGAACTTCTGACTCTGCTTGCCATGGGGGAACCTGCCGCCGGGGCGGGACAAAGCGGCCGGACGGACGGGGCGGCAAAAGACGGGGACTGGCAGGAGATGGAATTCCAGGAGGATTTCTGTGAGGTGCGGGGGCAGGAGGCGGTCAAACGCTCGGCGGAGATCGCGGTGGCAGGCGGCCACAATTTCCTCATGATCGGTCCGCCCGGCAGCGGCAAATCCATGATCGCCAGGCGGATTCCCACCATCCTGCCGCCGCTCTCCATGGAGGAGGCTCTGGAGATCACGAAGATATACAGCATCCAGGGCATGCTGGACAAGGACACGCCGCTCATGCGCAGGCGCCCCTTCCGGGAAGTGCACCACACAGCCACCCGGGCGGCGCTCATTGGCGGCGGAGCGGTCCCGGCGCCGGGGGAGATCTCGCTGGCGCACCGGGGCGTCCTTTTCCTGGACGAACTCTCCGAGTTCCAGAGGCCGGTGCTGGATGTGCTGCGCCAGCCTCTGGAGGAGAAGCGGATCCGGCTGACCCGGAAGCAGGGCGTGTACGAATTCCCGGCTGATTTCATGCTGGCGGCAGCCATGAACCCCTGTCCCTGCGGGTACTATCCGGATGCCTCCCGGTGCACCTGCGCGCCGGGCAGCATCAGCCGGTATCTGGGAAAAGTCAGCCAGCCGTTCCTGGACCGCATCGATATCTGCATGGACACGCCGGCGGTGGACTACAGGAGCCTGCGGGCGGGAGAGGGCGGGGAGACATCCGCCCGGATCCGGGAACGGGTCATGGAGGCGCGACAGAGGCAGGCATTCCGCTACAGGCAGGAACCCTTCGCGGTCAACGCCGCCGTGCCGGCCAGGAAGATACCGGTCTACTGCGCCCTGGACACGCAGGGGGACGAGATGCTCTCCCAGGCGTTCCGGCAGATGGGCCTGACGGCCAGAACCTGCCACAAGGTGCTGAAGGTCGCCCGCACCATTGCGGACCTGGCGGGCGAAGAAGCGATACAGAGCGCGCATCTGGCGGAGGCGGTGGGCTACCGGCTGCCGGATGCAAAATACTGGGGGAATCTGCGATGAAGTACGAGTACTGGCTGGCCTCCATCCGTCCCCTGTCCGACCGGAAGAAGGAGCGCATCCGGGAGCGGGCGGGCAGCGGGGAGGCCGCATATTATATAGAAGAAAAAGAACTGGCGGGCATGGAATTTCTGACAGAAAAGGACAGGGAAGTCATCCGTCTTTTTCGGAAAAAACGGGATCCGGCGGCAGAGTATGACAGACTTAAGGAACAGGGGATCCGCTTTGTGCCCTGCTTTGATCCGGCCTATCCGGGGCGGCTGAAGCGCACCGCCGGCTACCCCTACGCCCTGTATGTCAAAGGGCGGCTTCCCGAGGATGCGCGCCCCTCGGTGGCGATCGTGGGGGCAAGGCAGTGCAGCGCTTACGGGGAGGGACAGGCGCTTAGGTTCGCCCGGTACCTGGCGCAGCGGGGCGTGCAGATCGTAAGCGGCATGGCGCTCGGCATCGACGGCGCCGCGGGAAGAGGAGCCATAAACGGCGGAGGAGACACATATGCTGTACTGGGGTCCGGGGCGGACGTGTGCTACCCGGCGCAGAACAAGGGGCTGTACGGCGATATCATAAAGACCGGGGGCATCCTGTCCGAGCAGCTTCCCGGGACAGCGCCCAGGCGGGAGTATTTCCCGGCCCGCAACCGGATCATCAGCGCCCTCGCGGACGCGGTCCTTGTCATGGAGGCCAGGCAGAAGAGCGGCTCCCTCATCACGGCGGACATGGCGCTGGAGCAGGGGCGGGACGTGTATGTCCTCCCGGGGCCTGTGGACAGTCCCTTAAGCCGGGGCTGCAATGAGCTGATCCGGCAGGGCGCCGGGATCCTGCTCAGTCCGGAGGAACTGCTGGAGGAGCTGGCACCGGATCTTGCCGCCGGGCGCGGGGGCTGCGCGGGGCCCGGAACCGCGGCAGGAGCGGAGAAATCAGACAAAATTGAAAAAGTGCTTGAAAGTACCGAAAATATAGTGTATAGTTGTGTCGGTCTGTATCCCGGGAGTCTTGGCAGCCTTCTGGAGAAGACGGGACTCTCCCCGTCCGTTCTCATGGAGACGCTTGTGGCGCTGCAGTTGAAGGGATACGTGAAGGAAATTTCAAAAGGCTATTACATCCGCGCCAGGTGAGCGCGGGGATGGCCGCAGACGTATGGGAGGAAAAAATAAGACATGGCTCATTATCTTGTAATCGTGGAGTCTCCCGCCAAGGTGAAGACGATCAAAAAATTCCTGGGAAGCAATTACACGGTCATGGCTTCCAACGGGCACGTGCGGGATCTGCCGAAAAGCCAGCTCGGAATCGACGTAGAGCATGACTTTGAGCCCAAATATATAACGATACGCGGCAAGGGGGAGATCCTGGCCGCGCTGAGAAAAGAAGTGAAGAAAGCGGATAAAGTCTATCTGGCAACCGACCCGGACCGGGAGGGGGAGGCTATCTCCTGGCATCTGTGCAAGGCGCTGAAGCTGGAGGATAAGAAGACGTACCGCATCAGTTTCAACGAGATCACCAAGAACGCGGTGAAGGAGTCCATCAAACACGCCCGGGAGATCGACATGGACCTGGTGGACGCCCAGCAGGCCCGCCGCGCCCTGGACCGGATCGTGGGCTATGAGATCAGCCCGCTTCTGTGGGCCAAGGTAAAGCGGGGGCTGAGCGCCGGCCGGGTGCAGTCGGTGGCCCTGCGCATCATCGCGGACCGGGAGGAGGAGATCGAAGCCTTCATCCCGGAGGAGTACTGGACGCTGGACGTCCTCCTCGGCGTAAAGGGGGAGAGGAAGCCCCTGCGGGCCAAGTTCTACGGCACGGAGAAGGAGAAGATGACGATCCGCTCCAGGGAGGAGCTGGACGGCATCCTGAAAAAGCTGGAGGGCGCCTCCTACCGCGTGGAGGAAGTCAGAAAGGGCGAGCGCTTCAAGAAGGCGCCGGTTCCCTTTACGACCAGTACGATGCAGCAGGAGGCGTCCAAGGTGCTGAACTTTGCCACCCAGAAGACCATGCGCATCGCCCAGCAGCTCTATGAGGGCGTGGACATCAAGGGGAACGGCACAGTGGGCCTGATCACCTACCTGCGTACAGACTCCACCCGCGTCTCTGACGAGGCGGAGAACAGCGTGCGCTCGTACATCGCAGACAGCTACGGGGCCGGGTTCGTGGCATCGGGCGAGGCGAAGGCGGCCGACAACCGGAAGATCCAGGACGCCCACGAGGCCATCCGCCCCACCGATGTGATGCGCACACCGGCGGCGGTGAAAGACTCCCTCACCAGGGATCAGTTCCGCCTGTACCAGCTCATCTGGAAGCGGTTTGTGGCAAGCCGGATGCAGCCGGCCAGGTATGAGACGACCTCCGTGAAGATCGGCGCGGACAGCTACCGCTTCACCGTGGCGGCTTCCAAGATCGTCTTTGAAGGGTTCCGCACCGTATACACAGAGGCGGACGAGGAGAAGGAGGAGAGCAATGTCCTCCTTGGCAGCCTGGATGAGTCATCCGTCCTCACAAAGAAAGAATTCGACACAAAGCAGCACTTTACGCAGCCGCCGGCCCACTATACGGAAGCGGCCCTTGTAAAGACGCTGGAGGAGCTTGGCATCGGCCGTCCCAGCACCTACGCGCCCACCATCTCCACCATCATCGCCAGGAGATATGTGGCGAAGGAGAGCAGGAATCTGTACCTGACGGAGCTGGGCGAAGTGGTGGACCACATCATGAAGCAGTCTTTCCCGGCCATCGTGGATGTGAATTTTACGGCCAACATGGAAGGCCTCCTCGATAAAGTGGCGGAGGGCAAGGTGGAATGGAAATCCGTCATCGAGAACTTCTACCCGGATCTGGAGCAGGCTGTGAAGACGGCCCAGGAAGAGCTGGAGAGCGTGAAGATCGAGGACGAGGTCACAGATGTGATCTGCGAGGAGTGCGGGAGGAACATGGTCATCAAGTACGGCCCCCACGGCAGATTCCTCGCCTGCCCGGGATTCCCGGAATGCAGGAACACAAAGCCCTACCTGGAGAAGATCGGGGTGAAATGCCCGAAGTGCGGCAGGGATATCGTGATCCGCAAGACGAAAAAGGGCAGGAGATACTACGGCTGCGAGAACAATCCGGAATGCGATTTCATGTCCTGGCAGAAGCCGGCCCCGAAGCCGTGCCCGAAGTGCGGCGGCTATATGGTGGAAAAGGGCAGCAGGCTTGTCTGCATGAATGAGTCGTGCGGCTATATCGAGAAGAACGAGACAGACTCATAGATATTTTTTATAAAAAGATGCGCAAAAATTTACGCGTGATTGTTGATATTTCCAGAATTGTATGATAATATATACGACAAAGGATGGAGGTTGCGTATGAGTGTACAATTATTAGATAAAACAAGAAAAATCAATAAATTACTGCACAACAATAACTCCAGCAAAGTTGTTTTTAATGATATCTGTGAGGTACTGACGGAGATCCTGAATTCCAACGTCCTTGTGATCAGCAGGAAGGGAAAGGTCCTCGGCGTCAGCAGGTGCAGTGGTGTAGGTGTGATCACGGAGCTGATCAAGGGAGAGGTCGGATGCCATATCGATGAGATGCTCAACGAGCGGCTCCTGAATATCCTCTCCACAAAGGAAAATGTGAACCTGGAGACACTTGGTTTCTCACCGGAGACGGTGAGGGGATACCAGGCGATCGTGACACCCATCGAGATCGCGGGCGAGAGACTGGGAACACTCTTCATCTACAAGCAGGGCGAGGATTACGAGATCGACGATATCATCTTAAGCGAGTACGGCACGACCGTGGTGGGACTGGAGATGCTCCGGTCCGTCAACGAGGAGAACGCGGAGGAGACGCGCAAGGAACACATCGTACAGTCAGCTATCAGTACACTCTCCTTCTCCGAGCTGGAAGCGATCATCCACATCTTCGATGAGCTGGAGGGGACGGAAGGCATCCTCGTAGCCAGCAAGATCGCCGACAGGGTCGGGATCACCAGATCCGTGATCGTCAACGCGCTGCGCAAGTTCGAGAGCGCAGGCGTGATCGAGTCCAGATCCTCCGGCATGAAGGGAACCTATATCAAGGTCGTAAACGACTACGTGTTCACGGAGCTGGAGAAGATCAAGGCGGAGAGAAACAAGTAGATAAGACGGGAGAAAGGGTATCGGGAAACTGATGCCCTTCTTTTGAGAAGGAGGATATTGCGATGGAGGATCTCAGAGGCAGCAGGGCGGTCCTTGCCATGACCCGCGTGTACCTAGCGGAGGAGCAGATGGATGAGACGGAGTATGTCTGCCGCGTCACAGACTGCGACGAGGAGGGGGAACGGCTGCATCTGACGCTGGAGGAGGGGGACCTTACAGGTCTGTCCCTGGACGCGGAATACAGGTGCACCCTGTATCCGCAGGATGTGTACTGCGAGGGGACCGTAAAGGAGCGATTCTTTGACAGGGAGGGGGCAAGGCTGCTCTTTTCTGTCGAAAACGGATTTTATAAAAATAGTCTAAACTAAAAGAAAGTGTGTTGACAAAAGATGGGGAGAGTGCTATTTTATTACTAGAGTTTATTAGCACTCTCTTTTTTAGAGTGCTGACAAATATAAAAGCAGCATAGATAGCTTAAAGGAGGAACCATTCATGAAGTTAGTACCATTGGGAGACAGAGTTGTATTGAAACAGTTAGTTGCTGAAGAGACCACGAAGTCCGGTATCGTTCTGCCGGGACAGTCCAAAGAGAAACCCCAGCAGGCGGAAGTCATCGCAGTAGGACCGGGCGGCGTTGTGGACGGCAAGGAAGTGGAGATGCACGTCAGGGAAGGCCAGCAGGTTATCTATTCCAAATATGCGGGAACAGAGGTTGAACTGGACGAAGAGACCTACATCATTGTGAGACAGAGCGACATCCTCGCAGTGATCGAATAAGGGAAACGGCATAGTTTAAACATACTTTGAAAGAAACAGGAGGATTGAATATCATGGCAAAGGAAATCAAATACGGAGCAGAGGCCAGGGCAGCGCTTGAGTCAGGCGTGAATAAGCTGGCAGATACAGTGAGAGTGACACTTGGACCTAAGGGAAGGAACGTTGTGCTTGACAAATCGTTCGGCGCGCCGCTCATTACAAACGACGGCGTCACCATCGCCAAGGAGATCGAGCTGGAGGATGCGTTTGAGAACATGGGCGCACAGTTGATCCGCGAGGTTGCCTCCAAGACCAACGATGTGGCAGGAGACGGCACGACGACAGCGACGGTTCTCGCACAGGCTATGGTCCATGAGGGCATGAAGAACCTGGCGGCAGGTGCCAACCCGATCGTGCTCAGAAAAGGCATGAAGAAAGCGACGGATAAGGCGGTAGAGGCGATCCAGAGCATGAGCAGCAAGGTGACAGGAAGAGACCAGATCGCCAGGGTCGCAGCTATTTCCGCCAGCGATGACGAGGTGGGCGAGATGGTTGCGGACGCCATGGAGAAAGTTTCCAACGACGGCGTCATCACCATCGAGGAGTCCAAGACCATGAAGACAGAGCTGGATCTGGTGGAAGGCATGCAGTTTGACCGCGGCTATGTATCTGCATACATGTGCACGGATATGGATAAGATGGAGGCGAACCTGGAGGATCCCTACATCCTCATCACAGACAAGAAGATCTCCAACATCCAGGAGATCCTGCCGCTCCTCGAGCAGGTTGTGCAGGCCGGCGCAAGACTTCTCATCGTTGCAGAGGACGTAGAGGGCGAGGCTCTCACAACCCTGATCGTCAACAAGCTGCGCGGCACGTTCAATGTAGTGGCCGTGAAGGCTCCGGGATACGGTGACAGAAGAAAAGCCATGCTGGAAGATATCGCCATCCTGACAGGCGGACAGGTGATCTCCGACGAGCTGGGACTGGATCTGAAGGAGACGACCATGGAGCAGCTCGGACGCGCCAAATCCGTCAAGGTTCAGAAAGAGAACACCGTCATCGTGGACGGCCTTGGAGACAAGGACGCCATCGCTGCACGTATCGCGCAGATCAAGGCGCAGATCGAAGAGACCACATCTGACTTCGACAGGGAGAAGCTGCAGGAGAGACTTGCCAAGCTGGCAGGCGGCGTAGCGGTGATCCGTGTGGGCGCTGCCACAGAGACAGAGATGAAAGAGGCGAAGCTGCGCATGGAGGATGCCCTTGCAGCGACAAGAGCGGCTGTTGAGGAAGGCATCATCGCAGGCGGCGGATCCGCATACATCCACGCATCCAAGGAAGTGGCAAAGCTGGCAGATACACTGGAAGGCGACGAGAAGACAGGCGCCAAGGTCGTGCTGAAAGCCCTGGAGGCCCCGCTGTTCCACATCGTAGGCAATGCAGGCCTGGAGGGTGCAGTCATCATCAACAAGGTGAGAGAGTCTGAGCCCGGACAGGGATTCGACGCATACAAGGAAGAGTACGTGGATATGGTGAAAGCCGGCATCCTCGATCCTGCGAAGGTGACAAGAAGCGCGCTGCAGAACGCAACAAGCGTAGCGGCCACACTTCTGACGACGGAGTCTGTTGTCGCCAACATCAAGGAGGAGACACCCGCGGCGCCGGCAGGCGGCGGAATGGGCATGATGTAATCCCTCCGTATAAAAAAGTGAAAATTTAGAAAACTCCCCCTGCGGGAGTTTTCTTTTTGTACACAGATGTGATATAATGTCTAGAAACAGACGGTATACTGCATACCGGGTATTTGGAGGAAGAGACATGAGTGACTTCTATACAGAGCAGTTGATCAAGAAGAGAACAGACGGAAAGGATATCGCGATGAAAATTCTGCTGATCGCAGTGACGGTAATCAGCTTTTTTATCGCTTTTTTGATGCCGTTCCTGCTCCTGCTCCCGGTCGTGTTCATCGCCGCGGATATTTTCCTGTTCCGGCGCATGGACGTGGAGTATGAGTACATCTACATCAACGGCGACCTGGACATCGACAAGGTCATGCACAAGGAGAAGAGAAAGCATATGCTCTCCATGAACGTGCAGGATATGGAACTGCTGGCGCCGGAGGGATCCTTCCAGCTCCAGTCCTACCGGACAGGCAAAGTGTACGACTACAGCAGCGGCGATCCGGCCGCGACCGGGCGCTACGTGCTCGTGTTCACCAGGTCCGGGGAGACGGTGAAGGTCCTCTTTGAGCCAAACCGGGATCTCGTGGAGGGATTCTTTCTGCTGGCCCCGCGGAAAGTGATCCGCAAATAGCGGGAAAGCAGTTGACAAGAACTGTGTTTTTTATGTATGATAGCAGTTACACATAGAAGATAAAAGAAAGAGAGGTTTAAGCGATGGGTAAAATTATCGGAGAAGGCATTACATTTGACGATGTGCTCCTTGTGCCGGGTTATTCTGAGGTGATCCCCAACCAGGTGGATCTGTCTACCTTCCTGACAAAGAAGATCAGGCTGAATATCCCCATGATGAGCGCGGGCATGGACACGGTGACCGAGCACCGCATGGCGATCGCCATGGCGCGCCAGGGAGGAATCGGCATCATCCATAAGAATATG
Source organism: Mordavella massiliensis (assembly GCF_016901695.1). Taxonomy (GTDB): domain Bacteria; phylum Bacillota; class Clostridia; order Lachnospirales; family Lachnospiraceae; genus Claveliimonas; species Claveliimonas massiliensis_A. The sequence continues at coordinate 103,178 of NZ_JACJKS010000004.1, forward strand.
TCCATTGAGGCGCAGGCGGAAGAGGTGGACAAGGTGAAGCGCTCGGAGAACGGCGTTATCACGGATCCCTTCTATCTCTCCCCGGAGAATACGCTGGCCGACGCCAACGAGCTGATGGGCAAGTTCCGCATTTCCGGCGTGCCGGTCACCGAGGGAAAGAAGCTGGTGGGCATCATCACCAACCGCGACCTGAAGTTCGAGGAAGATTTTACCAAGAAGATCAAGGAGTCCATGACATCCGAGGGACTCATCACCGCGAAGGAGGGGATCACGCTCGAGGAAGCCAAGAAGATCCTTGCCAAAGCGAGAAAAGAGAAATTACCCATCGTGGATGACGACTTTAACCTGAAAGGTCTCATCACCATCAAAGATATCGAGAAGCAGATCAAGTATCCGCTCTCGGCGAAGGACGCCCAGGGCCGGCTTCTGTGCGGCGCTGCCCTTGGTATCACAGCAAACTGTCTGGACAGGGCCCGGGAGCTGGTGAACGCCAAGGTAGACGTAGTCGTGCTGGATTCCGCACACGGACATTCCGCCAATGTGCTGCGCACCATTGACATGATAAAGAGCAAATTCCCGGATCTGCAGATCATCGCGGGCAACGTGGCCACAGGAGCCGGCGCGGAGGCCCTCATCAAGGCCGGCGCTGACGCTGTCAAGGTCGGCATCGGACCGGGATCCATCTGCACGACCCGCGTCGTGGCAGGCATCGGCGTACCCCAGATCACGGCGGTCATGGACTGCTACGAGGTAGCGGACAAGTACGGCATCCCGATCGTTGCGGACGGCGGCATCAAGTACTCCGGAGATATGACCAAGGCCATCGCCGCAGGCGCCAATGTATGTATGATGGGAAGCATCTTTGCCGGATGCGACGAGAGCCCGGGAACGTTCGAGCTGTTCCAGGGAAGGAAATACAAAGTATACCGCGGCATGGGATCCATCGCCGCCATGGAGAACGGAAGCAAGGACCGGTACTTCCAGGAGAACGCGAAGAAACTTGTGCCTGAGGGCGTGGAGGGCCGCGTGGCATACAAGGGAACGGTGGAAGACACTGTATTCCAGCTCATGGGCGGACTGCGCTCCGGTATGGGATACTGCGGAACGACCAACATTGAGGAGCTGAAGACAAACGCGCGCTTCATCAAGATTTCCGCTGCGTCCCTGAAGGAGAGCCATCCCCACGATATCCATATCACGAAGGAAGCTCCGAACTACAGCGTAGACGAATAAAAGAAAGATACACTGACAGAGCCCGTGCCGGAAGGCCCGGGCCTGTCTTATATGGAGGAGGAAAGAACCATGACAGAAGCATTTGGAAAGACAGGCGCCGGACAGGAGACGGTCCTGTACACACTGGAGAACAAAAACGGGATGCAGATCGCCGTCTCTGATTACGGCGCCACGCTCGTGAAAGTGATCGTACCCGACGCGCGCGGCCGAAAGAGGGATGTTGTCCTTGGCTATGACGACGCGGCCGGATACGAGGCCGGGGACAAGTTCTTCGGGGCCACGGTCGGCAGGGTGGCGAACCGGATCGGAGGGGCTTCTTTTGAGCTGAACGGGAAGACCTACGAGCTGGACCGCAATGACAACGGGAACAACCTTCACAGCGGCATGGATTTCTACAGCAAGCGGATGTGGACGGCGGCGGAGTACGGGCCGGATCACGTCACATTCACCCTCCACAGCCCGGACGGCGACCAGGGATACCCGGGGGCGGTGGATCTGACCGTGACCTATACGCTGACGGAAGAAAATGAAGTGCGGATCCACTATCACGCCGTGCCGGACGCCGACACGCTGCTCAATATGACGAACCACAGCTACTTCAACCTGGCCGGCCAGGACAGCGGGACCATACTGGACCAGGAGGTCTGGATCGGCGCAGACGCCTACACGGAGGCGGACGCGCAGTCCATTCCCACAGGGGCGGTCCTGCCGGTGGAGGGCACGCCCATGGATTTCCGCGTGAGGAAGGCCATCGGCCGGGATATAGAGGCGGACTTCCAGGCCCTTGCCTTCGGCGGCGGTTATGACCACAACTGGGCGCTGAACGGCAGCGGCTATCGGAAGGTGGCGGAGCTTGCCAGCGCGCAGAGCGGCATCACGATGGAAGTCTTTACGGATCTGCCCGGCATGCAGCTCTACTGCGGCAATTTCCTGGAGGGGGACAAAGGGAAAGGCGGCGTCTCCTACGGGAAGCGGAGCGGCGTCTGCTTCGAGACCCAGTATTTCCCGGACGCCGTCCACAAGGAGAACTTTGAAGGGCCGGTGGTGAAGGCCGGCGAGGCGTACGACACGGTGACGGCCTACCGGTTTTCTGTATCTGAATAAAGATTCAGAAAATCATAAGTAAGTCTTCATACTTTCTTTTCCTGAATATGATAGAATGGAGCAGGATCAGAGATGGGGAAGGTAAGATGAGCCGGACAGGAAGAAGAGCGAAGAGAAAGACGAAAGCACAGCATCGAAAGAAGATGCGGACATACTGGAAGGCAGGGCTGATCATTCTGGCAGCCCTGCTCGCCGTTTTGGCGGTGATCCGCGCGGTCAGGCCCCAGTGGCTCCCGTGGCGGCAGTACATAGAGTATGACGGCGCGCAGGTAGACGCCTCCCGGCCGGATATCGACGTGGAGCTTCTCACGGTCAACCCGTGGTCCAGGCCCGGGGAGGAGACGGAGCGGATCACCGGGATCGTGGTGCACTACACGGCGAACCCGGGCTCCACAGCCATGGATAACCGGAATTACTTCGAGGGACTGAAGGACAGCCACATCACCCAGGCAAGCAGCAACTTTGTCGTGGGCCTGGAGGGGGAGATCGTCCAGTGCGTGCCTACCTGGGAGGTGGCCTACGCCTCCAATTCCAGGAATATAGATACTGTGTCCATTGAGTGCTGCCACCCGGACGAGACGGGGCAGTTTACCGGGGACACCTACCGCTCCATGGTGCAGCTTAGCGCCTGGCTGTGCCTGAAATTCGGGCTGGATGAGGGTGATGTGATCCGCCACTATGATGTGACGGGCAAGAACTGCCCGAAGTATTTTGTGGAGAATGAAGAGGCGTGGCAGCAGTTCCGGGCGGATATCGGGGCGGCCATCGCGCGCACCGGGCAGGAGGCAGAAAAGGATTGACTTTTCCTGCGGGATGGTTATAATAAAAATTGAAATCTCAGACAGGAAAGGCACAGACGGAAACGAGTAGTCATCCGGAACTATCCAGAGAGAGGGGCGGAGAGCTGGAAGCCCCTTATAGAAGAAGGACGATGAAAACCATTCCCGAGCTGCGCCGCCCAACGGCAGACAGGCCAAGTAAGCGGTGACGTCCGCCCGCGTTAAGGGTACGGATCTCGGAGGAGATCTCTTTGAGTGAAAAATAAAGGTGGAACCGTGCAGCGAGAAGATGCACCCTTGCAGAGGACAGAGGCAGTCCCTTCAGGGGTGCTTTTTGTTTTCCGCGCATGCTGTCTGGATAGAGAGCAGCCCCGGAAGGAGGGGCAGGAAAGGAGAAGAGGACAATGAAAGTAAGTATGAGAGACGGATCCGTGCAGGATCTGACATTCGCAGACGAAGTGGGACAGGAGGCCTTCCGCCACACCACATCCCATATCCTTGCCCAGGCAGTCAAACGCCTCTGGCCGGACACAAAGTGCGCTATCGGCCCGGCGATCAAGGATGGCTTCTACTATGATTTTGAATTCAGTTTCCCGTTCACCACAGAGCATCTGGCGGATGTGGAGAAGGAGATGAAGAAGATCGTGAAGGAGGCGCTCCCGCTTGAGAGAAGCGCAGTCAGCAGGGACGAGGCGCTGAAGCTCATGGAGGACAGAAACGAGCCCTACAAGGTGGAACTCATAGAGGAGCTGCCGGAAGGCGAGGAGATCAGCCTCTACAGGCAGGGCGAGTTCGTGGACCTGTGCGCAGGCCCCCACGTGTCCAACACGAGCGTCGTGAAGGCGTTCAAGCTGCAGAGCGTGGCCGGCGCCTACTGGCACGGCGACGAGCACAACCAGATGCTGACGAGGATCTACGGCACTTCCTTCCCGAAGGCCGCTGAGCTGGAGGAGCATCTGGCCAAGATCGAGGAGGCGAAGAAGAGGGATCACAGAAAACTCGGAAAAGAGCTGGGGCTTTTCGCCATCATGGACGAGGGGCCGGGATTCCCGTTCTTCCTGCCGAAGGGCATGGTGCTCAAGAACCTGCTCATTGACTACTGGAGAAAGCTGCACACAAGAGAGGGCTACGTGGAGATATCCACACCGATCATCCTGAGCCGTCACCTGTGGGAGAACTCCGGTCACTGGGATCACTATAAAGACAACATGTATACAACCGTCATCGATGATGAGGATTACGCGGTGAAGCCCATGAACTGCCCGGGCGGCATGCTCGTGTACAAGGTGGAGCCCCGCTCCTACAAGGATCTGCCCATGCGGGTCGGCGAGCTTGGTCTGGTGCACCGGCATGAGAAATCCGGACAGCTCCACGGCCTTATGCGCGTGCGCTGCTTCACGCAGGACGACGCCCACATCTTCATGACAGAAGAGCAGGTGCAGGACGAGATCAAGGGCGTGGCGCGGCTCATCGATGAGGTGTACTCCAAGTTCGGCTTCAAGTACCACGTAGAGCTCTCCACAAGGCCGGAGGACAGCATGGGTACGGACGAGGAGTGGGAGATGGCGACAAGCGCCCTCAGAGGAGCTCTGGAGTCCCTTGGACTGGACTATGTGGTGAACGAGGGAGACGGCGCCTTCTACGGACCGAAGATCGACTTCCACCTGGAGGACTCCATCGGCAGGACCTGGCAGTGCGGCACGATCCAGCTTGACTTCCAGATGCCCCAGCGGTTTGATCTGGAGTACACGGGAGCAGACGGGGAGAAGCACCGTCCGATCATGATCCACCGGGTTGCCTTCGGCTCCATCGAGCGGTTCATCGGCATCCTGATCGAGCACTACGCAGGGAAATTCCCGGTATGGCTCTCTCCTGTGCAGGTGAAGGTCCTTCCGGTATCGGAGAAGTTCGCGGACTACGCGAAGAAGGTGGCCGGCGAGCTGACAGAAGCCGGTGTGCGCGTGGAGACGGACGACCGGAGCGAGAAGCTGGGCTACAAGATCCGCAGCGCCCAGATGGAGAAAGTTCCCTATATGCTCATTGTCGGCGAGAAGGAGATGGAGAGCGGCAACGTATCCGTCCGCAGAAGGGACGAGGGCGATATCGGCAGCATGGGCGTGGAGGAATTCGCAAAGCTTGTGCTGGAAGATAAATAGGACGCTTCTTATAAAGCAGATGCATAAAAGCAGCAGTGATACTTCCTTTTACGGAAGATCACTGCTGCTCTTTCGTTGGTGCGTATATTGTTTCCTTACCCTGATCCGCGGGAGGCTATTCCATCATGACCATATGGGCGATGGAGGCCGCATCGTCGGAGTGGCTCTGACGGCAGACGAGGACGCTGCAGATGTAGTCCTCCTCCAGATCCAGCGCCTGGCTGATCTGCCTGACCGTCTGCCCTTCATCGTTGCGTGCGAGGATCTCCTCAATTTCTTTTGTGATCTGTTCCAGTGTTTTGGTCGCCATTGTCCTGTCCTTCCTTTTGTCTGTACATAAAAAGATGTCTCTATTTTACAGGAAAGCAGCAGAAATGTCCATATACCTTTACCGGGGGTCTTACAGGTATCCCAGTCTGTCCAGTGCGGCCAGCACCATGTGGCGTCCGGCGTCGGTTCCGTCGATGATCCGTCTTGCGCGCACGGAATCTCCGATGTTGAGGACTTCCGTGTCCTCGCCGTCAAAGCCTTCCACGATGTCGTTCCAAAGAGGCGCGTAAGCCTTCATGCCAAGGCATACAAAGCCGTAGTCAAAGGGGAGAGTTTCCTCTTTGCCGTCGCGCTTTACGACGAAGGCGTGGGGCTCCACTTTCATGAGGGCTGTGTTCACAAGCTGCGTCACACTGTGCTTTCTCATGCACTCATTCATGCTGGATGTGGTGGAGGCGTCAAGGCCCTTGCCGATCGCGGGCATCATCTCGATGATGGTCGTCTCCGCGCCGCGGGGAGCGAAGAACTCTACCACGTCAAGGCCCACTGCGCCGCCGCCGATGACGATGACTTTTTTGCCGGTCATATCCTTGTCAAATGCCGGGATATCGCCCATCAGATCCTTGATGCCGTACACCCCTGTGCCCTCCTTGCCCAGGTTCTCGTGGAGTCCTTCGATGGGCGGAAGCAGCGGAACGGATCCGGTGGCGTTTACAACCAGGTCCGGGTTGCAGGACTTGATCACATCCACGGTCACGTCCACACCTGTCCGGATGGTCAGGTTCTCAAGGCCCTCCGCCCGGTGCTTCAGGTAGGTCGGGAAATCGGCCAGGCGCTTCTTGGCAGGAATGCGGGAGATATCCACGGAGAGTCCGCCCACGTGATCCTGCTTCTCAAGAAGCGTTACGTCACAGCCGACCTCTGCGGCTGTGCAGGCTGCCTCCAGCCCGGCCGTGCCGGCGCCCACAACAACGACGCTGCAGGGCTTTGTCACTTTGTGCTTCTTATAGGCCTCGCCGTTTATGAGATCCGGGTTGACGGTGCAGCGCAGGGGCTTGTTGCCGCCGATCCGGTTGCCCACGCAGCCGATGTTGCAGGAGATGCATTTGCGGATGTCCTCCACGTGGCCGTATCTTGCCTTGTTGCACCAGTCGGGATCCGCGATCAGGCCGCGGCCCATACCGATCAGATCCGCGTCGCCTCTTGCCAGGATGTCCTCTGCCACCTGGGGATTGCGGATGTTGCCGATGGCGATGGTGGGCTTGTGGAACTTGTCGCGGACAGCCGTTGCCATGTAGGAGCGCCATCCGTCCTCCAGATAGTTGGCGTCGATCTGGTACTGGATGGAGGGGTTCAGGGCGGAGGAAGTGTCAAACATGTCCACGCCCTCGTTTAAGAACTCCAGGTATTCCAGGCAGTCCTCCACAGTGTTGCCGCCCTCCACAAGCTCGTCCACGCTCAGGCGCAGGGAGATTGGGACTCTCGGCCCGACGGCGGCGCGCACCTCATCGATGACCATGCGGCAGAAGCGGGCGCGGTTCTTTGCGCATCCGCCGAACTCATCGGTGCGGTCGTTCATGGTGGGGGAGAGGAACTGGCTGATCAGGTAGGAGTGTCCCGCGTGGATCTCCACCATGTCAAAGCCGGCGTTTACCGCGCGGCGCGCAGCAGCGCCGTAATCCTTTGCAATGCTCTCCAGCTCTTCCCTGGAAAGCGGGCGGGGTCTCTCGCCGCCCTCCTTGGAGGGGAGGGTGGAGGCGGATACCGGCTGCATGCCGATCCGGGAGGACATGGCGGATGCGCCGGCGTGGTTGAGCTGTACGCCCATGCAGGCGCCGTACCTGTGACAGGCCTCTGTCAGATTGAACAGGCGCGGGATGTAGCAGTCCTTGTCGATGCGAAGCTGCGTTGTCCCGTTGGAGCCCTCCGGGTATTTCACGCATACGTTCTCCACGATGATGAGGCCTGTGCCGCCTCTGGCCCGCAGTTCATAGTATTTGATGTGCTCGTCACTCAGCTCCCCGGTGTGGCCGGCGAAATCGCTCCCCATGGGCATCATGACAACCCGGTTCGGGATGGTCATGCCGTTGATGGTGAGGGGGCTGAAGATGTGTCTGAAGTTGTTCTTCATTTGACTGTACCTCCGTTTTGTGTAATGTTTCAGTGATCCTGAACCTTTATGGTAATAGTATAAAATATTGTTAAAGATAAAACAAATTCATGTTTTTGCCGGAGTCGATAGAATATATCTATGGTTTCCAGATTGAAAAACCATATATGTTTTGCTATAATATGGCGGTGGAGCCTGCGGGCTCCCCTATGACGCTATATCTATATACAGATACGGATTGATAAAACAGGAGAGATGGACGATGAACGATTTGGAAATGTATCGGGAGCAGCTTGCACTGTGCGATGACAAGATCATAGACGCCCTGGTGGAGAGAAATAAGATCGTGGAGAAGATCATGGCGTACAAGGAAGAGTACGGCATGCCGATCCTCCAGCCGCAGCAGGAGGCCAAGCAGAAGGCCCGCCTGAAGGAAAAACTGGGGGACAACAAATACAGGGACGAGATATACGACGTGTTCCGCCGGATCAACCGCAACAGCAAGCGGATCCAGGCGCGCAAGCTGTTTGATTACAACATCATCCTGATCGGCTTTATGGGAGCCGGCAAGACCTCCATATCCGACTACCTCAACACGATGTTCGCCATGGATATCGTGGAGATGGACCAGGTGATCGCGGACCGGGAGGAGATGAGCATCCCCGATATCTTTGCCACGTACGGGGAGGAGTATTTCCGGAATCTGGAGACAGAGCTTCTGATCGAGATGCAGTCCCGGAAGAACACCGTCATCTCCTGCGGGGGCGGCGTGGCCCTGCGGGAGCGGAATATAGAAGAGATGAAGAAGAACGGCAGGGTCGTGCTCCTTACGGCGAGCCCGGAGACGATCTACGAGAGGGTGAAGGACAGCAAGGATCAGCCCGCCCTGAACGGCCGGAAAGACGTGGAGGCCATCTCCGAGCTGATGGAGCAGCGCCGCGAGAAGTATGAGGCGGCCGCGGACATTGTGGTCAACACGGACGGCAAGACGGTGCAGCAGTCCTGCGAGGAGATGATCCGCAAGCTGACAGAGCTGGAAGAGGCGTAGCAGGCGCGGACAGGAAAGAGGAAGAGAGATGTTTGAGCGTTTTTTTCCGGACAGGTATGTGGCATCCACATACGTGATCGATTTTGAGAAACTGTATGCGGACGGGGTGCGCGGGCTGATCTTTGACATCGACAATACCCTTGTCCCCCACGGAGCCCCGGCGGACGCGCGGGCGGTGAAGCTGTTTGAACGCCTCAGGGCGATCGGCTTCCGGTGCTGCCTGATCTCCAACAACCAGGAGAAGCGCGTGAAGATGTTCAATGAGCCCATCCAGGTGGATTACGTCTATAACGCCCACAAACCGTCCACCAGGAATTACATCCGGGCCATGGAGATCATGGGGACGGACCGGGAGAGCACGGTGTTCATCGGAGACCAGCTCTTTACCGACGTGTGGGGGGCCAAGCGGGCGGGCATCCCCAATATCCTTGTAAAACCGATCCATCCGAAGGAGGAGATCCAGATCGTGCTCAAGCGGTATCTGGAGCGGCTCGTACTGCATTTTTACAGGAAGAGCCTGCGGGACGGAAAAAAAGGTTGAAAAAAGGCCTGGAGTATTATAAAATGGAACAAGTGAGAGAACGACATGTGCGGTGTGAACGCACAGTTTAAGGAGGATTAGAATGGTTTCAGCAGGAGATTTTAAGAATGGCTTAACAGTGGAGATCGAGGGCAACATTTATCAGATCCTTGACTTCCAGCACGTAAAACCAGGAAAGGGAGCGGCTTTCGTCCGCACGAAATTAAAGAACATCATCAACGGCGGCGTTGTGGAGAAGACATTCCGTCCGACCGAGAAGTTTGAGACAGCGCACATCGACAGGAAGGATATGCAGTACCTGTACAATGACGGCGATCTCTACAACTTCATGGATATGGAGACATTTGACCAGCTTGCTGTCAATGCGGATGTTGTGGGCGATTCCCTGAAGTTTGTGAAGGAGAATGAGACAGTGAAGGTCATCTCCCACCAGGGCAATGTGTTCGCCATCGAGCCTCCCATCACCGTGGAGCTCCGCGTGATCGAGACAGAGCCCGGCGTAAAGGGCGATACAGCTACAGGCGCCACGAAGCCGGCTACCGTTGAGACGGGCGCGCAGATCATGGTTCCTCTGTTCGTGAACCAGGACGATGTGCTGAAGATCGACACCCGTTCCGGTGAGTATCTGTCCAGAGTATAGTCTGTCCGGAAATAAATATAAGATATGTCAAAAAAGCCTTGCATTTTCTGCAGGGCTTTTTTATAATATAAGTCACCATAATATCATTCCGGCATGCCGGATCTGTTTCTTATCTTATTTTCTTTTTTTTCACGGACCGTTTCACGGGCCCGATCCCACATGAAGAGCAGGCAGAGAAAGGAGAACTATGACGTATGAGCAGTTTGTAGAGCGTATGGAGGAAAGAGTGCGCGCCGCCCTTGCCCCCGGGAGGAGCGTCCGGTTAAGGAGCGCGCTGAAGAACAACGGCAGGCATAGGAAGGGGCTTGTGTTTACGGAGGCGGGGGTCAACACATCGCCCACGATCTATCTGGAGGAGTACTACGAGCGGTATCAGGCGGGGAGCAGCTTCGAGGAAGTGGCGGGGCAGATCCTTGCCCTGTACGGCAGTGTGCGCATGGACAGGTCCTGGGACGGGGAGCGCCTGTCCCGGTATGAGAATGTAAAGCCAAGGCTTATCTGCCGGCTCATCAACCGGGAGCGGAACCGGGACCTTTTGGAGGAAGTCCCCCATGTCCCCTACCTGGATCTGGCGGTCGTGTTCCATGTGCTGGTGGATCTGGAGGCGGACGACCGGATCGCCACCATGCTTGTGCGCAGGGAGCATCTGAAATGGTGGCATGTCACGGAGGAGGAGGTCCGCAGGGCTGCCGGGGAGAACACGGAGAAACTCCTGCCGGCAGAGTTCAAGACGCTCTGTGCGGTCCTGGCACAGGCGGGGATGGAGGAGCCGCCCGTGCAGGCGGATCCGGCAGGGGCGTACCGGATGTATGTCCTCACGAACAGCATACAGAATTTTGGCGCATCGGCCATTCTCTATAAGGACGTACTGAAGAAGATCGGCGCATTCCTGAAAGAAGATTTTTATGTGCTTCCCAGCAGCATTCACGAGGTGATCATCCTGCCGGAGAGCAGTGCGCCGTCCTGGCGCGAGACGGCCATGATCGTAAAGGAGATCAACGAGACCCAGGTGATGGAGGAGGAAGTGCTCTCCGACACGCCCTACTTTTACCGCAGGAGCGAGGGGGCGCTGGCCCTTCCCGGCTGGGAGAAGGAGGCATAGAAAAAGGGAACAGCCTGCGGGCTGTTCCCTTTTTACGTCTCTGACCAGAGTCGAACTGGCGCACCTGCCTCCGGAGGGCAGTGCTCTATCCACTGAGCTACAGAGACAAATAGTATAATACCACAACAGGACGGAAAGCGCAAGTGCAAATCTTGACTTTTCAAATTTTAGCGAGTATCATTTGTAGTGCCCTTGTCTGTCGGCCATGGCGATCATGGGGAAGGAAGGTTGCCGTGACAGAAAGAATGAAAACAGGCAGAGTGCGGGCCAAAAGACTTGTGCGCCGGGCGCTGGCAGCGCTGTGCGCCCTGTCGCTCCTTGTGCTCGCGGCTGCCGGAGCTGTTTTTACAGGGGATGAGATTGCGAAGGACGGGGAAACCGTGCCCGTTCAGAGCGTAGAAATACAGACAGAGAACATAGGATGGCAGGAGGAGGAGACGAACCCGCTTGCGGAGGCCTCAGATCCGGGGATCGCGGAGGCGGTCCGGGCCTACTATGGGAACAGAACAGAAGACAATCCGTTCGCAGAGGAGTACAGGGATCTGCAGACCTTTGTGAAACGGGGGAGATATGCGGACACATACCTGGCGTTTGTCCGCTATGACATGAAGCTGCAGGGCATCTACACCCTTGTGCCGGGGCTGGAGACCCTCTATCTGGAGGCGGATCCGGACGGGGAGCCGGGCGCCTTTGCGGTATCCGGGGAGTTCCCGGATGCGGAGGCGGCTTCGATGGCGGCTGTGCTGGCCGGGCACAGCGATGTGCAGCGGCTGATCCGGGATGTGCAGGCAGCCTATGAGAAGGCGGCCGCGTCGGACGCGCTTTTGTCTGAGACGCTCCGGGAGCTGGAGAGCCGGACGCCCGGCGCGTGACGGGACGGGGAGGCAGCGCAGACGAAGAGATAAGACGGAAGAAGGATACAAAGAGAACAGATGAGAGGATACGGACATGCGTTCCGCCGGGCGTTTCCCTACACGATCCCTGTGCTGACAGGGTACCTTTTTATAGGGATCGCCTTCGGCGTGATGTACGCGGAGAAGGGATACAATTTTCTTTGGGCCATGCTGATGAGCCTGCTTGTGTACGCAGGATCAGGTCAGTATCTGGCGGTGAATTTTTTTGTGCCCGGTATTTCATTTGCGCAGGTCATCTTTATGACGCTGATGGTGAATATAAGGCATGTTTTCTATGGGATATCCCTGCTTGACAGGTTTCATTCCATGGGAAAAAAGAGATGGTACATGATCTTTGGCCTGACAGACGAGACCTACTCCCTTTTGTGCACCACCAGGGTGCCGGAGGATGTAGACGGGGAGAAGTTTCTTTTTGCCATTTCTATTATGAACCAGTCCTACTGGGTCATCGGATCCGCAATAGGGGCCCTGGCGGGGACGGTGCTCCCCTTTGATTCCCAGGGGATTGATTTTGCCATGACGGCGCTTTTTGTGGTGATCTTTGTGGAGCAGTGGATGGACAGAAAGAACCGGGCGCCGGAGGTGATCGGCGTGGCGGCGGCTTTTGTCTGCCTGCAGATCTTCGGGGTGGACAACTTTGTCCTCCCGTCCATGCTGGTCATCATCCTTGTGCTTTTCGCGGGACGGACCAGGCTTGAGAGAGAGGAGGAGAGCGTATGAACCTGCCGGTAAGCGCCGGGATGTCGCTTCTGATCATCCTGGCGGTGGCCCTCACGACATTTGCCACCAGGGCGGTGCCCTTTCTCGTCTTTCCGAGAGGGAAGGAGATCCCCGCAGTGGTGCGGTATCTGGGCAGGGTGCTGACGCCGGCGGTCATCGGCATGCTGGTGGTCTACTGCCTAAAAACAACGCCGGTGCTTGCGGCCCCTCACGGGATACCGGAAGCAGCGGCGGTGCTTGTCACTGTGGTGCTCCATGTGTGGAAGAGGAATAACCTCCTGAGCATAGGAGCCGGCACGGTGCTCTATATGTTTCTTGTGCAGGCGGTCTTTTAGGAACCGCCTGTCTGCGTGTGTCAGGAAAGATTGATCCTTTTCTTCAGGATGAAGAAAGAGGCGATGTACAGGATGACGGCTGTTGCCACGGACAGGCCGAGGGTGGCGTTCAAAAGATCCGTCATATAGCCGGCAAAGCTGAAGGTCATGCTGTCGGGCGAAGCGTTGCTGACAGCCAGATTTTCACCCAGGACGCCAGTCATGCTCATGACGACCGTGCTCACGACGGACAGCACCACCGTGATGGCAAAGTAGGAGACGACCGCGCCCAGGACTTTGTGGCTGTTAAAGAGCTGCCCGAAGATGACGGAGGCCTCGATGGAGATCACGGAGCAGAATCCCCCGACGATGCTGACCAGGGTGAGGTGGGCCAGGAAGAGATTAAAGTCTCCCTGTCCGCCAAAGCCGAGCAGGCGGATGAACTCGTCCCAGTGGGCGCCGATGGTGTCCGTCAGGAGGGGGATCGACAGGAGGATCCAGGTGCTTACGAAGATCAGAAACATGTCGATGACAGCCCAGATACCGCCGGAGAGCGTCTTGGCCAGCAGATGCATCCCCCTTGTCACCGGCAGGGTGTTGGTCAGGTATCCCTCGTCGGAGAAGAGGTTCTTGTAAAACCGGACGGCGATGACAATATAAGTCCCGTAGGAGACGCCGACGAATACGATGATGAAAAGAACAAACGTCAGCGTCAGAAGGAGTTCATTGACCCCTTCCATCTCAAAATCCAGCCTTCCTGTGATGAAGACGCGCCCGAACACGGAGGCTGCCACGAGAAAGAGATGGATGATGAGCAGAAATTTTGTCGTGGATTTTAAGTCGTATTTGATCAGTTTCCCTAACATCTGAATACCTCCCTGAATAAAGCGTCAACGGATTTGCCCTTGTCTGTCCGGATCTCGTCTACCGTGGCGTTGAGCACGACCTGCCCCTGCCGCAGGAAGAGGACCCGGTCCAGGATGTTCTCGATATCCGTGATGAGGTGGGTGGACAGAAGGATCGTGGCGTCCTCCCTGTAGTTGGTGAGGATGGTGCGCAGGATGTAGTCCCTGGCCGCCGGGTCCACGCCGCCGATGGGCTCGTCGAGGATGTAGAGGCGGGCGTCCCTGCTCATGACAAGGGCCAGTTGTACTTTCTCCTTTGTGCCCTTGGAGAGGGCGCGCATCCTCTCGTTCACGTTGATCTCCAGATCCTGCATCATCCGGCCGGCCTTGTCGGCGCTGAAATCATCATAAAAGTCAGAAAAGTAGGAGATGACATCCCGGATCTTCATGGCCGGGTCCAGGTAGGTGCGCTCCGGCAGATAGGAGACGATCTTTTTTGTCTCTACGCCCGGGCGCATCCCGTCTACGAGCACCTCTCCCTCTGTTGGAATGAGAAGATCGTTGATGAGCTTGATGAGCGTTGTCTTGCCGCTTCCGTTTGGCCCGAGAAGCCCCACGATCTGGCCCGGTTCCAGGGACAGGTTGAGGTTGGCGAGGGCGTAGTACGCGGCGTTGTATTTTTTGGAGAGACCTTTGCATTCGAGTATAGGCTTCATAGTTATTGTTCCTCCTTTACAGCTTCTTCGATGAGGGCGAGGGTCTCCTCGTCCCGGAAGCCGAGACTTCTCATTTTTTCAAAAAAATCATGGATGTGGCGGGAAGCCTGTTCCTTCTTCATCTCCCTGAGCATCTGTTCATCCTCCGTGATAAAGCGGCCGCTTGTGCGCTGGGCGTACACAAGTCCGCTGCGCTCCAGTTCGGAGAGCGCCTTCTGAATGGTGTTCGGGTTGACGGCGGCCTCTACGGCCAGGTCCCGCACGGAGGGGAGCTTGTCTCCGGGGCTGTACACTCCGGATATGATGTCCTGCTGGATCCTCTCCATGAGCTGCAGGTAGATGGGGCGGTCGTTATCTAAGTCCCATGGCATGAAATTCACCTCTCTTAGGCAGGCGTGTGCCTGCACGAATGTACTATCTATGTAATACAATAATACATTTGAGGGAAAATGTCAAGAAAATAGAATAAACTGAAAAATGTTGTTTATATTCCGTTGTAATGACTTGTAAAAAGAATATAATATAATCACTTTGCTGGAGAAAGGAAATAATTGATCTCATTACATCCCCGTATTTATAAACTCTTTAATGAGGATTGCAGAGAAGTAATGTTACGCTTCCCTCCTCATTCTATTGATCTCATTTTGGCTGATCCGCCATATAACATTTCACAATATTCAAGCGGTAATATTTTGCGAGTAGGGAAGAGTATGTTGAATAATGATATTGCTGAGTGGGATAAAGTTATAATAAAGCCAGCGGAGTATCTTGACGTTTTCAAGCGATTAATTAAACCAACAGGTAATATCATTATTTTTTCGGGATATAATCAGATTGGCGAATGTCCTATATGTTCATACCCGGAACGTCTGAAAAATCCGTATCACCCTACACAAAAACCATTACAGCTTATAGAACATTTTGTGAAAATAGCATCTAATCCCGGATCGATAGTATTTGATCCATTTATGGGAGTCGGCTCTACGGGAGTTGCTGCCGTAAAGAACGGCAGGCGGTTTATAGGATGCGATATTAATAAAGCCTATGTTCTGGCATCGCAGGAGCGGATGGAGTCAATTATAAATGTTGCTCATAAACCGTTGCCTTAAAAACAAATCGGAACGTAAAATGAATGCATAATACCTAGAGAAACGAGGTCTCAAATGTTAGCTAAAGAATTGGGAGAAAGGATCAAAGAATTAAGAAAAAAGACAGGATTAAGCCAAGAGAAATTTGCACTTAAAATTGATATGGATCGGACATATTTTGCTACGGTTGAATCTGGGAAAAGGAATATTTCTCTGCAAAATATCGAAAAGATTGCGAAAGGACTAGATGTATCGCTGGCAGAACTGTTTGAAGGATTGGGAGAATGCTATGATGACGGAAACAGAACGGAAGATTAAGGAAATAGTATTTGATGAATTTGGGAAGCTGATCAAGAATATCGAAGGTGACTTTGGAAAAAATTACATAAAGAAAAGATATAATTTTTTGCTTAGTCAATTGGATGAGACAATTACAGCTAATATGGTCTTTGTGAGCAGCTTTGAATCAAAAAGCGGATATGCAATTGAGGCTTGTGCCAAACGGATTGCCAGACTTCGGTTTGGCGAGGAGAATGTTCCCAATATTGTTAATCCGCGTAACATAGAACATGATTTGAAACCTGCGTCAATAAATGGTCAGGTACTGGTTACAGATATAGACACTGATAATGGAGACTTGCGTGGAAAAATATCTTCTTTTAGGGCGAACCATGTTGCATCTGGGAAAGGCGGCGCAAGAGTCAAAAGCGGAGTGACACAGGAAAGTATAAAAGATCTTATCCCGCTTGCCCAGAAATACAGAACATCTCATTACCATACCAAGCCTGTCGATCTGGCGTTTTTCGACGGTAAAGACTGGATTGTGATGGAACTTAAAGCGGGCGGAGATCTGGATAGTTCCAATGCTCCCTCTAATGTGGAAAAGCTGCTGACTATATATGCAGGACTGAATATACCCAATTCAAAAGCTTATTTTGCAACTCTGTATAATAAAAACGGTGAAGGAAATACGTGGACAGGGGCTGTAAAAAAACATATGGCATACCCCGAGATGTTTTTAATAGGGAAGAAATTTTGGGAGACAATTTTACCTGCTGGTATTACATATGAAGCATTTGCTGAAATATATAAAGAAGCATTACAAGAGTTGGATTTAAATATGCATATAAAAGAAATGATAGAAAGAGCAGTTGAATAAAGGTAATTTTAGGATGACAGACATGATTTTAAAACAAACAGATTGCCGTTCATACATGAGAGAACTTCCGGACCATTCTGTTGATCTGATCTTGACAGATCCGCCCTACAACATTGCAAAATACTCAACGGGTAACATCCTGCTACCGGGAAGAAGTGCTGTGAATAATGATCTTGGTGAGTGGGATTTGCAAGAACTGGATCCTTTTGATTTTGTGGGAGAATTTAAAAGAATACTGAAGCCGGACGGAAATGTTTTCATTTTCACGAGTTATAATCTGATAGGGAGATGGCATGAGGCGTTTGATCCGGAATATGATACCTTTCAATTTTTTATATGGCATAAAACGAATCCCATGCCAAAAATATATAAGAACGGTTTTCTCAATAGCTGTGAAATGATCGTGTGCCTCTGGAATAAAGGTCATAAATGGAATTTCACCAGGCAGAATGAAATGCATAATTATTTTGAATGTTCAATATGTATGGGGAAAGAACGTTTGAAAAACCCAAAGCATCCCTCTCAAAAACCGTTAAAACTTTTGAAGCATTTGATTAATATAGCAAGCAATGAAGGTGATACGGTTTTTGATCCGTTTATGGGAGTCGGATCTACGGGGGTAGCGGCAATTCATCTGGAAAGAAATTTTATAGGTTGTGAGATTGATCCGGTGTTTTTTGATGCAGCAGAAATCCGCATTCATGAAGAAAAGGAGCGTTCCGCAAAGTGATGCGGAAGACGCTCCTTTTCTATATACATTTGTAATTGGTTATGATTAGATGTTCGGCTTTCTGGTCATTTCTGTTCATAAAGCTTACAAGATATTTTTTGTCAAAACTATCAATATAGAACTTGTCTTTATACAAATTGTAAATAAAGTCTGTATTTTTGATGATTAGTAAAAACATGGCTTTTGTATGCGTTAGAAAACGCCATAACCGTTCCTGATCATACCGATCAAATTTGTTCTGTGAATATGTAGAGAACTCGCTGTCATAGGGCGGATCAAGAAAGAGAAAATCTTCTTTTGTTACTTGCAGATGGCTTAGGAAAATTTCAAAATCTTCACAGTATATATCTGCATTTGCCAGCTTTTCTGCTACTTCATCAGAAAGCAGATAGTTGACTTTCCTTGTGAAATCTTTACGGTTATAAGAGATGCCACCATAGGGGACGTTGAACTCTCCTTTTGCATTGTAGCGAAACATGGAAGAGTAGCAGTATTCTCTGATGAAAAAGAATACGGCGGCGTTGTGTCCATGGCTTAAACTAGACGGATGGTTCAAAAGATATCTTATAAACATATAGTATGACGATTTCAATGAGGCCTCTATGTTGTCCAGACGATCAGAATCTGGAATGCCTCCGTTTTCCAGTTCCAGTTTGCTTGACCGTTTTATCTTGCTGCTTAAGTTCTTTTTTAACTCCTGGAGAAAAATGGCATTATACTTATCTCCAAAGCCAGAGAAGAAATCTGCGTACGTATGTATAAAAGTATCTACAGATATTTTCCCGTGATAAAGATCCAAAATGACAGATGAGTGATGGTCTACAAAGTCTCCGAGAAGAGAAAAATCGCAGATTTCCTGATGGAGATAATGTTTCAAATCCGCGTTTCTGGTTTTGATACAATTGTAGAGATTAATCAGTTCCTTTGATTTATCATTGATACAACAGTGCCTTGCAGATGTGTCGAAAAAAACGGCACCACCACCCACAAAAGGTTCTATAAATCTCCCTGTATAGGAGGGTGTATATTTTCTGATAACAGGAAGTTCTTTTTCTTTGCCGCCAGGCCATTTCAGTACTGTTTTCAAAGCTATGCTTCCTTTCAGTTTAGACTGTACTAAAGTATATCATGGATGTTGCTTAAAAACAACATTTTTTAGGAGGTTTGGATCGAAGACGCCCCGCCGGAGCATCTCAATCTCATATTTGTAGGGGGGAAGGGATTTCTTTGGTTGATCCGGCAGCGGGACGTACGGCGTCTCCAGTATCTTCGGGACATCCTCGAAATCCGGGTGGTGTACGATGTAGTTCAGGGCGTCGAAACCGATCTGCCCGAAGCCGATGTTGGCGTGCCGGTCCTTGGCGGCGCCGGCGGCGTTTTTGCTGTCGTTGATGTGGAAGACCGCGATCTGATCCCTGCCGATGAGCCGGTCAAACGCATCCATGACGCCGTCGAAGTCGTGGATGATGTCGTAGCCACTGTCGCTTGTGTGGCAGGTGTCAAAGCAGACCCGCAGCTTGTCATTGTGCGTGACGCCGTCGTAGATCCGTGCCAGTTCCTCGAAGCTGCGGCCGATCTCGGAACCTTTTCCCGCCATAGTCTCCAGGGCGATGCATACCGGCGTTTCCGCTGTGAGGATGCGGTTCAGTCCGGCCGTGATCTGCCGGATCCCCGCCTCCACCCCGGCCCCCACGTGGGCGCCCGGGTGGAGGATGAGAAGACGGCTTTTGCAGGCGGCCGCGCGCTCCAGCTCCAGCGCCAGGAAGCGCTCCGCCAGCTCGTAAGTCTCCGGTTTTACCGTGTTGGCCAGGTTGATGATATAGGGGGCGTGTACGATGATCTCGCCGATCCCGTGCCGGCGCATGTAGTCCCATGCCGGTTCGATATTCAGGTCACAGATCTCTTTTCTTTTTGTATTCTGGGGCGCGCCGGTATAGAACATGAACGTATCCGCGCCGTAGGAGACAGCCTCCCTGGCGGAGCCAAGAAGCATGTCCTTTCCGCTCATTCCCACATGGGAGCCAAGTTTCATAGGATAGACCTCGTTTCTTTTGATGTAGTATTGCAGTCATTGCGTGCATTTGGGTTGCATAAATGCGACCTGCGTGCTATGATGATTTTACATCAAAATTCCGGAAAATTCTATTCTTTCTTTTTATCAGGCCGCGGCACCCGGAAGAAAAACGGCTTGAGGGAAAGGCCGGCGTGTGTTAGACTAAATAAATGATGTCAGTGTGAAACGGAATGGAGGAAAAGATATATGAAACAGCTGATCGATCTGCTCACAGAGGAAATGAAGGCAGCATTCGAGGCGGCCGGCTACGACAGCTCCTACGCCAGGGTGACCCTGTCCAACAGGCCGGATCTGTGCGAGTACCAGTGCAACGGGGCGATGGCGGGAGCCAGAACATATAAGAAGGCGCCGCTTCAGATCGCCCAGGACGTGGTGTCACGGATCGGGCAGGGAGGATGCATCCTCTCGGCAGAGGCGGTGAAACCAGGCTTTATCAATATAAAACTGGACGATGCATATATAGCAGAGTATTTAAATAACATGGGAGAGGACACGCGCCTCGGACTGGAGGAGACGGAGGATCCCCGGACCATCCTGATCGATTACGGCGGACCGAACGTGGCGAAGCCTCTTCACGTCGGGCATCTGCGCTCCGCCATCATCGGCGAGAGCGTCAAGCGGATCTGCCGCCGGATGGGGCACAGGGTGCTGGGCGACATCCATATGGGAGACTGGGGGTATCAGATGGGGCTCATTATCACAGAGCTTAAGAAGCGTCAGCCGGATCTTCCCTATTTTGACGACTCCTATGAAGGAGAGTATCCAGAGGAGGCGCCCTTTACTATCGGCGAGCTGGAGGAGATCTATCCGACGGCCAGTGCCTACGCCAAGGAGCATGAGGACTACCGGGAGGAAGCGCTGCATGCCACCTATCTTCTGCAGAACGGGCACAGGGGCTACACGGCTGTCTGGAACCATATCATGCGCGTGTCTGTGGCGGATCTGAAGAAGAACTACAGCAACCTGAACGTGGAGTTTGATCTCTGGAAAGGGGAATCGGACGCGCAGGCCTACATCCCCGGCATGATCGAGAGGATGAAAAGAGAAGGCTTTGCCCGGGTGGACGACGGCGCCCTTGTCATTGATGTAAAAGAGGACAGCGACACGAAGGAGATGCCGCCCTGCATGATCCAGAAGTCTGACGGGGCTTCCCTCTACGGGACGACGGATCTGGCGACCCTGGTGCAGCGGGAGGAGGATTACCATCCGGATCATGTGATCTACGTGGTGGACAAGCGGCAGGAACTCCACTTTACCCAGGTGTTCCGGGCTGCCAAGAAGACCGGGATCGTACCGGAGAAGACGAAGCTTTCCTTCCTGGGCTTCGGCACCATGAACGGAAAGGACGGCAAGCCCTTTAAGACAAGAGAGGGCGGCGTCATGCGGCTGGAGAACCTGATCGCGGAGATCAATGAGGAAATGTACAAGAAGATCACGGACAACCGCACCGTCAGTGAGGACGAGGCAAAGGAGACGGCGAAGACCGTGGGCATGTCCGCCATCAAATACGGGGATCTCTCCAACCAGGCGTCCAAGGACTATGTGTTCGATGTGGACCGGTTTACCTCCTTTGAGGGAAACACGGGGCCGTACATCCTCTATACGATCGTGCGCATCAAGTCTATCCTGAATAAATATACGGAGGCGGGCAATGCCCTGGAAGGCCTGCGGATCCGCGGAGCCCACAGCGGGGAGGAGAAGGCGCTGATGCTGGAAGCGGCCAAGTACAACAGCGTGATGGAAAACGCCTACGAGGAGCTGGCGCCCCACAAGATCTGCGCCTACATCTATGAGCTGGCAAACGCCTTCAACCGCTTCTACCATGAGACGAAGATCCTGGCAGAGGAAGATACGGATGTGCAGAAGAGTTACGTGGCGCTCCTTGTCCTGACAAAGCAGATCCTGGAGAGCTGCATTGATGTGCTGGGCTTTGAGGCGCCGGAGAGGATGTAAGGATATGGAATTTACCGGAAGCGGGAAAGAGACAGGCAAACTGTTTTATGAGGACAGCCACCTGCGGGAATTTGACGCGCAGGTGCTCTCCTGCACAGCGGATGGGGCCGCTTACCAGATCGTCCTGGATCAGACGGCTTTTTTCCCGGAGGGCGGCGGTCAGTACGCGGATACCGGCTATCTGGACGGTGTGCGGGTGCTGGACGTACATGAGAAAAACGGCGTGGTGCGCCATAAGACGGACGCCCCGCTTGAACCGGGATCCTGCGTGCACGGGCGCATCGACTGGGAGGAACGGTTTGAAAAGATGCAGCAGCATACCGGGGAGCATATCATCTCCGGCCTGGTGCACAGCCGCTTTGGATATAACAACGTGGGCTTCCACCTTGGGGCGGATTACTGCACCATGGATTTTGACGGCCCCATTTCCCCGGAGGAACTGCGCCGGATCGAGTGGGAGGCCAACCGGGCCGTGGCTGCGGACCTGGAGATCCGGGTGTCCTGCCCATCCAAAGCAGAGCTGGAGAAGCTGGAGTACCGGAGCAAGATCGAGATCGAGGGCCAGGTGCGTATCGTGACCGTGCCGGGCTATGATGTGTGCGCCTGCTGCGCGCCCCATGTGAAGCGGACCGGCGAGATCGGCCTGATCAAGCTCGTGAACCGGATGAACTACAAGGGCGGGGAGAGGATCACCATGCTCTGCGGGTTCCGCGCCCTGCGGGATTATGAGACAAAGCTGACGAATGCGAAGGAGATCGGCGCGCTGCTGTGCGAGAAGGAGGACCGGATCGCGGAGGCGGTCCGCCGGCAGAAAGAGGAGCTGGAGCGTCAGAAGTATGAAAACGGACGGCTTCTGCAGCAGATCCTTGCATACCGGGCGAAGGAGACGCCTGTCGCAGACCCGGTGACGGTTGCCTTTGCAGAGGATCTGACGGGAAGCGCGCCCCGGGAGTTCATGAACCTCCTCCTGGATCAGGGCGCGCCTGTGAGCGCCGTGTTCGCCGGAAGCGACGATGGCGGCTACCGGTATGTGATCGGGAGCAGGTCCCGTGACGTCCGTCCTCTCGGGAAAGAGCTGAATGCCAGGTTCCGGGGCCGGGGCGGCGGGAAGCCGGAGATGATCCAGGGAAGCCTGTCAGGGAAAATGGAAGAGATACGGGAGTGTCTGCAGAAGTTTGAGATGACAGACAAATAGATAAAAGCTGCGGGAATACAAACAGTTTGTTGTGTTCCCGCAGCTTTTTTACATTGGATTTTTTATTCATCTATAAACCGGACGCGGATCAGATTTTCGAACTGTGCAGGGTCTGTCTCCATGATCCCTCCGGAGTACGTGACTTCGACAAGCCTTCCGATGTCGGCCGCATCTGCATTAGGCAAAGCCCGGCTGCCAATTGCGTAGCGTCCCCCGCGATCTGTATCTGTGACAACGGCTCCCCCGCTGTCATAAATTTTTGTGATCCTTGCCTCAAACGTCTGCTCCTCTGCCCCGAACGGGGACTGCGTACCTAAAAACAGAAGAAGGAGGAAGAGGATCCCGACAAGAAGGAGCGTCCCGGTTTTCCCTCTCGGCCCGGTCCTGTTCATAGCGCTACAGCCGGATCTTGATCACGTCCACATCCAGATCCCAGAGGAACTTGTCCAGATCCTTGTAGGAGAGGAATACCGTGGCCGTGTTCTCAAGGGGATGGATGCCGAGGCTCTTGCAGCGCGTCAGGTCCTTGTCGATGAAGAACTCTACCGCGTGGTCCGCATCGTTCATGAGGCCGAAGGGGGATACGCTGCCCTGCTTGAGTCCCAGGTATTTCTCCAGGCGCTCCTCAGAGGCAAAGCTTAAATTGCCTGCGCCCAGCGTGCGGCTGAGGGCTTTGAGATCCACCGTCTTCCTCTCGTCGCAGGTGACGAGGAAGTGCCGCTTTCCTTTTGCGTCCCGCAGGAACAGGTTCTTGCACAGGGTTCCCTTCTGCGGCAGCCCGAGACGGTCCATGTCCTCCATTGTGTGGACGGGCTCGTGCTCCACGACTTCGTATTTAATGCCCAGCCTGTTCAGGGCATCGTAGACTCTCTGTTTCTGATCTTCCATGATATATAAGCTCCTTTCGTGGGATGTTTCTCTTATTATAGTGGGAAATGCCGGGAAAGTAAAGCAAAACGGCGGCGGTGCCGCGCGGATCATGTCAGGGAAAACGCGCTGGCGGGAGAGTTTATATTTTTTTAATTGCAAGTTTTGCGTTTCGGAAGTAGAATAAGAAAAGAATTTCCGAAAGAGAGGCTTTTTATATATGAACAATCCATGGGAAGACCAGCAGCATGGAGGCGGCAATGAAAACGGCCCTCTGCGCATGCCGGAAGGAATGCCGACCGGGCCGGCGGTCCCGCCTGCAAAAAGGCGGGGGATCTGGTATGCCTGGAAGCCGCTGGTCATCAAATATGTGGTCAGTATCGCGGTGAGCATGCTTGCGGTGATGGGCTACACGTTCTACTACATATCGAAGCACGCGGGAGAAATGGCGGCTGCCATGCGCAGCCAGCAGGACATGCTGGAGTTCTCCCTGTCCATCTCCGAGAAGATGCTGCAGTACACAACGCAGCTTGAGGGCCTTTCCGCCCTGATCGTCATCCCCATTATGCTGTATATGTTCCACGGGGACCGGATGTACGACAAGATGGCGGGCGTGGCCCAGAACCGGAAGGCCCCGCTTGTGAAGTACGCAGCGGTGATCGGGATCGCGGCCGCCATGTGCGTGGGGCTCAACAATCTGATCCTGATCTCGGATATGGCGTCCTACAGCGCGGCGTTTGAACAGACGTCCGAGTCATTGTACAGCGCGCCTTTTGCAATGCAGATCCTCTGCCTGGGCGTTCTCGTTCCCATCTGCGAGGAGCTTGTGTTCCGGGGGCTCATGTTCCGGCGGATGAGAGGTGAGATGAGCTTTCTGGGGGCGGCGTTCTACTCCAGCCTTGTCTTTGCCGTCCTGCACGGCAATATGGTGCAGATGCTGTACGCCTTCGCCACAGGCATGATGCTTGCCTATGTGTATGAAAAGTACGGGTCTGTCAGGGCGCCTGCCTCGGCCCACATCGTGATGAACCTGATCTCGGTGACAGCCACGCAGTTCGGGCTGTACGGCTGGCTGCTGGCAGATAAGCTGCGGATCGGTGCGGTCACGGTCGTGTGCGCGGCCTTTGCGGCCACCATGTTCCTGCTGATCCAGCGCATCGACGAGAAGCCGGCGGCGCCGGGCGGCACGGATGAGACAAATGGAGCGGCATAAAACGGGACGGACTTGTGAAAAGATTACGAATTTGTTAAAAAATGTTGCAAAATCATGACAGCGTCACTATAATGGTAGCTGTTGAGATTTATATATTTGTCAATCTGATAAAAGTAACTGACCGGAAAGGATGAAAGATACAGAATGAAGAGAGTTGGAAGAGCAGTTCTTGTGGCAGCGCTGACCAGTTCCATGCTGGCGACCCCGGTATTTGCCGCGCCTGAGACAGACAGTCTTGAGAGCGGTAAGGCGGCGGCCCAGCGGGAGGCAGACTCCCTGCAGGAGCAGTTGACGGAGCTGATCACAAAGGCGGGAGAGCTGGAGGCGGATCTGATCGAGACCGGGGAGAAGATCCTCGGTGCGCAGGAGGATCTGGAGAAGGCGCAGGAGAAGGCGGACGAGCAGTATGAGTCCATGAAGCTTCGGATCCGTTACATGTACGAGAACGGACAGACAGATGCGGTTGAGGCTCTGATCTCCTCCACGGACTTCTCTGATTTTATCAATAAAGCGGAGTACATCTCCAATGTGCATACGTATGACAGACAGCAGCTCAAAGCGCTGAAGGATACCGAGCAGGAGATCCAGGACCTGAAGACCACTCTCGAGGAGGAGCAGGACAGGCAGGAGGAGATGCAGGCCGCATACGAGGAACAGGAGGCGGAACTGAACGCGACTCTTATAGAAAAGCGGGCAGAGATCGCAGACTTTGACCAGCAGATCCAGGCGGCCGCAGAGGCTGCAGCACGGGCGGCACAGGCCCAGGAGCAGCAGGCAGGCGGCGGTGAGGACGGCCAGGCGGCCCAGACAGGCGGCAACGGCGGCCAGACCCAGACGGGAGGAACCGCGTCCACGCCATCCGGCGGCACGTCCAACGGCGGCACATCTAATGGCGGAACGTCCAATGGCGGGACATCCGGCGGCTCTACCGGCGGCAGCACATCCGGCGGTTCCACAAACAGCGGGACATCCGCAGGCAACACATCTGTGGCGCAAACCATTGTGAACGCGGCCTATGGCCAGCTTGGCGTACCCTATGTGTACGGCGGTTCCACGCCGGGCGCAGGACTGGACTGTTCCGGACTTGTGCAGTACTGCCACAGCGTGGCCGGCATTTCCCTTCCCCGTACATCCTATGAGCAGGGCGGATGCGGCGTCGCAGTGAGCAATCCCCAGCCGGGCGATATCGTCTGCTACGGAAGCCATGTGGGCATCTACATCGGCGGCGGCCAGATGATCCACGCGCCCAAACCGGGAGATGTGGTGAAGGTTGCGGCTGTGTACGGTTCACCCTGGTACAGACGGTGCTGGTAAGCAACATGAAGATCAAAAGAGGTTATCTGAAAGAGGATAGCCTCTTTTTTTGCGGTAATTTTTGGAAATTGTTGAATTGAATGAAAAAATGTAGTAAGATGTATTTTGAATAAGTAGAATTCTGCGCCGTATCAGGCGGCGCGCAGGGATGAGGGTATAAATAATTTACAGACAGGTGGTAGGAAATGAAGAAAAAAGTTGTACAGGCATGCATCACAGCCATGCTGATCAGCGGAATGGCGGTCAGCCCTGTGTTTGCCACGCCGTCCGTGGATGATCTGCAGCAGGATAAGGCTGCGGCGGAGAATGAAGTGGCGTCGCTCCAGTCAGAGCTGACAACGATCCTCGACAAGATCAGTACGCTGGAGACGGATCTCGCGGCAAAGCAGGAAGAGATCGACAAGGCGAATATTGACCTGGAGGAAGCCATCGTGCAGCAGGATGCCCAGTACCAGGATATGAAGAAGCGCATCCAGTACATGTACGAGGCGGGCGCAGGCAATGAACTTAAGCTGCTCCTCTCGGCAGACAGCTTCTCGGATCTGGTGAACAAGGCGGAGTACATAAAAAATGTTCACGACTATGACCGGGAGAAGCAGGAAGAGTACGCGGCTACGACAAAGAAGATAGAAGATCTGTCACAGACCCTGCAGGAGGAAGCCGAGTCTATGACGCAGATGCAGAGCCAGCTTCAGGAAGACAAGTCCTCCTTAAGTTCCGTGATCGAGGGCAAGCAGTCCCAGATCGCGCAGCTGGATGCAGATATCCAGGAGGCGGTGGCGGCCCAGCAGGCTGAGGAGGAAGCCCGCAGGCAGGCCCAGGAGGCGGCAGCGGCGGCAGCGGCAGCGGAAATAGAGCAGGCGCAGCAACAGCAGGCCCAGCAGCAACAGCAGCCAAGCCAGCCTTCCGATAACGGGAATGGCGGCAGCGCAGGCGGCGGGAACAGCGGCTCCGGAAGCAGCGGCGGCGGAAGCAGCTCCATCGTGCCCCCGCAGGGACAGGACGGATGGGCGGTTGTCGCGTACGCGCGGCAGTTCCTCGGGAATCCCTACGTATACGGCGGCAACAGCCTGACGAACGGGATCGACTGCTCCGGCTTTACCCAGCAGATCTACGCGGCCTTCGGCGTCAGCATTGGAAGAACCGATTCAGCCCAGGCCTATGCGGGCGTGGAAGTTCCGCTCTCCCAGGCCCAGGCGGGCGATCTGCTCGTCTACTACGGACATGTGGGCATCTACAACGGAAGCGGCGGCATCATCCACGCGTCCTCCCCGGAGGTCGGGATCGTGGAGTGGGGCAACTGCCAGTACCGCGCGCTCCGCTGTGTGCGAAGGGTCCTGTAGGGACGGCGATACAGACGAAAACAGAACAGGGGATCCGCGCATCCGGCGCGGATCCTTTTTTGTGCTGGCGACGAGCCAAAGTCCGGGCTTGCCCGGGACCCTGGCGACCGCTTACAATCCGGGAAAACCGGGATAAAATGGAGGAAAATGCTTGCAACAGCGCGGCTTTTGTGATAAAATACGAACGTTGCAAAAAAACACGCATATGTCTGCCCGCACCGGTGCCTAAGCTTTTGGAAAAAAGACGGTCATGCGGGAAATGAAATGTGCGGAAGAAGAAAACCAAATGGAGGAAAGAAACATGAGTGTTATTTCAATGAAGCAGCTTTTAGAAGCAGGTGTTCACTTCGGACATCAGACAAGAAGATGGAACCCCAAGATGGCTCCCTACATCTACACGGAGAGAAACGGCATCTACATCATCGACCTGCAGAAATCCGTGGGCAAAGTAGATGAGGCTTACCAGGCAGTATCCGATATCGCGGCTGACGGCGGCACGATCCTGTTCGTGGGAACAAAGAAGCAGGCACAGGACGCCATCAAGACAGAGGCAGAGCGCTGCGGCATGTTCTATGTAAATGAGAGATGGCTCGGCGGTATGCTGACCAACTTCAAGACCATCAAGAGCCGTGTGGCACGCCTGAAAGAGATCGAGGCCATGGCTGAGGATGGAACATTTGATGTGCTTCCGAAGAAGGAAGTGATCAAGCTGAAGAAGGAGTGGGAGAAGCTCGAGAAGAACCTTGGCGGTATCAAGGAGATGAAGAGACTTCCGGACGCCATCTTTATTGTAGATCCGAAGAAGGAGAGAATCTGCGTGCAGGAGGCTCACACACTGGGAATCCCGCTCATCGGCATCGCTGATACAAACTGCGATCCGGAAGAGCTCGACTATGTGATCCCGGGCAACGACGATGCGATCCGCGCTGTAAAACTGATCGTCTCCACGATGGCAGACGCCGTGATCGAGGCAAACCAGGGCGCAGCAGAGTACACAGACGAGTACGCTGAGGGCGAAGAGGTGTACGAGGAGGAAGTGCAGGAGGACGTTGAGGCTTAATCCGCCTGCGGGACAGAAGTTTCATTACTGATATAGAACAATGACTCGGGACGGCCTGCGGGCCTCCCGGATATGGAGGAAATAAAAATGGCAGTTACAGCTGGTATGGTAAAAGAGTTAAGAGAGCTGACAGGCGCAGGTATGATGGACTGCAAGAAGGCCCTCAGCGAGACAGACGGAAATATGGATGCAGCGATCGAGTACCTGAGAAAGAACGGCGAGGCAAAAGCTGTTAAGAAGGCAGGCAGGATCGCAGCAGAAGGCCTTGTTATGGCTGAGGTGAAGGACGACAAGACAGCAGCTATCGTCGAGGTTAACTCCGAGACAGACTTCGTGGCAAAGAACGCTGAGTTCCAGAGCTTTGTAAAGGCTGTCACAGAGCAGGCCATGGCGACAGAGGCCAAAGATATGGACGCATTCATGGCAGAGGCATGGGTGGAGGATTCCTCCAAGACTGTGCATGAGGCCCTGACAGAGAAGATCGCTGTGATCGGCGAGAAGCTGAACATCAGAAGATTCGAGAAGATCGTGTCCGACGGATGCATCGTTGCCTACATCCACGGCGGCGGCCGCATCGGCGTGCTGGTTGAGGCGGATACGGACGTAGTGAACGACGAGATCCGCACATGCCTGAAGAACGTGGCTATGCAGGTTGCAGCCATGTCTCCGAAGTATGTATCCCGCGATGAGGTTTCCCAGGAGTTCATGGATCACGAGAAAGAGATCCTGCTGGCTCAGGCGAAGACAGAGAACCCGGATAAGCCGGAGAACATCATCGAGAAGATGATCATCGGACGTCTCAACAAGGAGATGAAGGAGATCTGCCTGTTAGACCAGGTGTACGTACAGGACAGCGATCTGACAGTTGCCAAGTACGTTGCCAAGGTTGCCAAGGAGAACAATGCGAACGTGACAGTGAAGAAGTTCGTTCGTTTTGAGACAGGCGAGGGCATCGAGAAGAAGGTTGACGACTTCGCAGCAGAAGTTGCAGCCCAGGCCGGGATGTAAGCGTTTAGCACAAGCGCGACAGATACAAAAAGAAGACCGTCGCAAGTTCACTTGCGGACGGTCTTTTTTTTGTATCTACCGTGCGACGCACGGATAGCGAGATGAAGCGAAGCGAAATCGAGCTAAGCGCTTGTGCGTGAAGCACGAGCTAAGCGCTTGTGCGCTGGTCCCTTCTATTCCTCCTCGTCAAGCCAGTATCCATCGTCAAACCGGTTGTACGTGTTGCCGCTGTTGTTTCCGCAGAAGAGTCCTCTCTTGATCGGGGAAATCAGGAATCCTTTTATGATCCCCAGCAGCAGGCAGCAGAGGATCACCAGGATCTTTTCCGCCGGCGTCCAGTCTCTCCCGAAGAAATCTTTGATGTTTTCCCAGATGTCTCTCATAATGTTTCCCTCCTGATCTGCCCGTTTTGTAAACGGATGTTTTCCTAATTATAGAATATCCGGAGAAAAAAGAAAAGGCTCTTATGCCGGCTAAGGTTGTACAAATCAGGAAAATCGTCTATACTTCTTATAGTATGGCGGTTCTGCCGCATGACGGGAGGAGACGGATATGGGATTTTGGGATGAGTTAAAGCAGTCTGTAAAAGAGGGGATGGAGAACGGCAAAAGGCTTGGAGAGATCGAGCTTAAGATAGAGAGGTCCGGGAGCACAGCCTGCCTGACGCCTGAGGAGCGGGCGTTTTATACAGAGCATGAAAAACGCACACCTGAGCAGTACCTGGCGCAGTATCAGGAAAAGCAGGCGCGCATAGCAGAGAAGGAGAGGATCCGTGCGCTGAAGCAGCAGGAGACCCAGTTCCACATCGGGGGACTGTATTTCAGGAGAGGCGGGAACGGGCTCTACTACTTCGGGGACTCGTTTGTGGAGAACGCCGCCTGCTGGAGGCTGGTCAGCTTTATATGGGGAGGCCCCCACTATGAGACGATCACAAAGACAACCGGCACGACCCGGCCGAAAGGGAAGCTCAGGGGAGCGATGCTGGGAGGCGCCATTGCCGGCTTTAGCGGCGCGTTCGTCGGGGCGGTAAATGGAATGGAGAGGCACACGGACCTGAAGACGACCGTGCAGCAGGTGGAGAAGGATACGGTCGCATATCTTGTCTTTGAGTCTGTGCGGACGGGGGAGAGAGTACAGAAGAAGATCTGGTGCAATACGAAGGTCGCCGGTCAGGTGGGGAAACTGATCGGCTAAGGAGGATCCGCTGTGAGCAGCATATGGAAGTATAAATACTTCGTGGATGTGATAGAGAACAGGAGCTTTACAAAGGCCGGGAACATCAACTACGTGTCCCAGACGGCCATCAGCCAGAACATCTCCTCCCTGGAGAAGATGGCGGGCGGCAAGCTCGTCAACCGGGGCAAGGGCGAGGTGGTGCCCACGGAGCTGGGACAGATCGTGTACCGCCGGGCGAAGCAGATGCTGGAGATCGAGGCGCGGATGGAGCGGGAGATCGAGCAGTTCCGGGACCGGGAAGTGACGTACATCGGGATCGACAGCGCCATCAACAAGAAGATGTGGATGACCTATGAGCAGGTCTACGATCCGAACTTCCTGCGGGTCGGGGAGAAGATGGAATGCTATAACCTGGACAATAAGATCGGCGGGAAAATGCTGAAAAACCATGAGCTGGATGTCTTTATCGGCTACGGGAACCAGTCTCTGGAGGAGGAGGCCGGTATAACATCGGAATATCTGACCGGCTCGCCTCTTGGCGTCTATGTGGGGAAGAATACCACGATCCCCTACGGGCCGCTCCGTCTGGATGACCTGCGGGGCCATCGCTGCTACATGGCCTCCTCCTACTGCTGCAGCGAGCAGGAGGAGGCCCGGAGCCGGCTGGAGGACGGGGAGGACGGCTGCCGGTTCATTGAGGTGAAGAATGTGGAGACCATGAAGCTCAAGGTGGAGTTCAACGACGCTTTTGCCTTTGTGGACAGCCGGTACTTCTGGTGCGGCGACGGGGAGATCCGGCCGCTGGCAGGCTATGAGAGGGAATGCGGGATCCGGCTGTATTATTCCCAGGCGTCGGAGAAGAAAAACGTCTATAAATTCATCAGGATACTGAAGGATAAAATGAAAGAGTGACAGCAGAAAAAGTTATGGCGCGCCCAACCGGGCGCGCCATAATTTTTTCTTATGCAGTTACGACTTTTTCTCGTTTGTGGAGGCACGGATCCTGCGGTAAGATGAGGGCAGATACTGACTGTTGGAAAGAGGGGATCTGAACCATGGAAAAGAAAGAGAAAAAAGTGCTGCGGGCGGCTGCCACGGTGGGGGCGGTCCTGGCCGGCAACGTGATCCTTGCCTTCGCCGTCACGGCGTTCATTGTGCCCCAGGGCATCATCATGGGAGGGGCCACCGGCGTGGGCCTGACGATCGCCCACTACCTGCCCTTTGACCTGTCGGCCATCGTGCTTGTGGTGAACGTGGCCCTGTTCGTGATGGGCGCGGCGGCCCTGGGAAAGAAGTTCGCGCTGACAACGCTTGTCAGCACATTTGCCTATCCCCTGATCCTCTCTGTTGTGCAGCGGATCCCGGCGGTGAGCACCCTGACGGACAACCGTATGCTGGCGTCAGTCTACGCGGCCATCCTTCTGGGGATCGGCGTGGGGATCATCGTCCGGGTGGGAGCCTCCACGGGCGGGACAGACATTCTGGCCCTTGTGCTCAACAAGTACCTGCACATTCCGGTGGCTGCGCTGCTCTACGGGGTGGACTTTGTCGTGCTGGGCTGCCAGCTTGCGTTCTCGGATATGGAGCAGGTGCTGTACGGCATCTTTACACTGATGGCGGAGATGCTCGTGCTGAACCGGGTGATGGTCATGGGCAAGTCCCAGATGCAGCTTTTCATCATCTCCGACGCCTATGAGGAGATCCGGCGCCGGATGCTGGAGAACCTGGACGCCGGCGTGACCATGGTGAACATCGAGACCGGGCTGGAGAAGGAGCGGAAGCAGGGCGTGCTCTGCGTGGTGCCGGACCGCAAGCTCTTCTCCGTGAAGGAGATGGTGCACAGCGTAGATCCCAAGGCCTTCATCACGATCTCCAAGATCAATGAAGTGCGGGGACGCGGATTCACCCTGGACCGCAGCTATAAAAGGGAGGCCTGAGAGGATAAGTTTTCCTTATCCCTGCATAGGTTTTTCTCGTTTGAACACAAAGAGATGCAGATGTAAAATTTCAGGTATAGAACAGGTATAGAAAAAAGGTTGTTGTGGTGATCTTTGGCATGTTCAGACATATGAATTATGTGTATGAAGTCTACAGGGAAGGAAGCTTTTCCAAAGCGGCTGCAAAGCTCTACATCTCACAGCCCGCGCTCAGCGCCACGGTGAAGAAGGTGGAGACGGAGGGCGTGCCGCTTAAGCTGTTCGAGGAGGAACCTTTTGTGCTTCTGCGCTCGCACAACGACACACGGGAGAGAGTGGAACGTATACCTGTACTACCGCAGAAACAAATATTTTACCAGATCCATGGCGGGATTCATGAGGCTTGCCGCCGCGGAGCTGGAGCAAGACTAGTTTTGGAGGAAATGAAAAAATGGGAGAAAGTACAACAGCTAAGAAGAAACACCCCTGGGGCTTCTATGTCTGCAACCTGACGTTCACGTTTGAGCGACTGGCCTACTACGGGGCGAAACCGATCCTGCTCCTCTTCCTCATCACAGCGATGGGAGAGGGCGGACTGGGAATCGACAACGCGCAGGCAGCCGTGATCGCGGCCAACCTGACCGCCTACACCTACCTGGCCCCGATCATCGGCGGCTACATCAGCGACCGCTGGCTGGGAGCCAGATACGCCATTCCTTTAGGAAGCGTGATCATGGCGGTGGGCTACCTGATCGGCTGGAAGGCCACGAGCGCGGCCATGGTGAACCTGATGGTCATCGTCATCTCCATCGGAACCGGCTTTTTCAAGGGCAACCTGTCCGCCATCCAGGGACGTATGTACGACGACAAGAGCATGCTGGACTCTGCGTTCTCGATCCAGTACTCTTTCGTAAACATCGGCTCCTTCGTGGGGTCCGTGGCAACCGGCTACCTGTATCTGAATACATTTAAAAACGGCGATGTGCTGGGATTCCGTCAGTGCTTCCTGTTAAGCGCTGTGTTCTGCCTGATCGCTGCCGTGTGGTTCGTGGCCAACTGGAAGTCCCTGCAGGGCCAGGGCAAAAAGCCTTTCAAGTACTTGACAGACACCCAGGGCAACATCATCGGCGAGGACAGCAAGAAGGACAAGAAGAAAGAGAAATCCACCGAGCCGCTGACCCGCGCGGAGAAAAGAAGAGTGTGGGCCATCATCCTTGTGTCTGCCTTCTCCATTATCTTCTGGCTGTTCTACTACCAGAACGAGCTGGCCCTCACGATCTACATGACCGAGTATGTGGACATGCATCTCTTAGGCATTGAGATCGCACCGGGCTGGATCAACACCTCCCTCAACGGCCTCCTCTGCGTGGCGCTGGGCGGCGTGATGGCGGCTGTCTGGAGAAAGCTCTCCGAGAGACCCCAGGGCGATCTGAACATGTTCCAGAAGATCGGCCTCAGCTTCCTGTTCCTGGGATGCGCCTTCGGCGTGATCGTGCTGGCTGAGTTCACCCGCGGCGTGGGCTCTTCCGGAGACAACAAGGTAAGCGTTCTGTGGATGGTTGGATTCGTGTTCCTCCTGACCATCGGCGAGATGTGCTTCTCCCCGCTTCGGAACGCCTTCGTCAGCAAGTACGCGCCGAAGAAGTACCTGTCCCTGCTCATGGGCGTGATCACGGTAGCCACATTCTGCGCTTCCAAGTTAAGCCCCTACGTGCAGGTGATCATCGAGAACATGAACATCTTCCCGGTTCTCGTGGCGATCTTTATCCTGCTTCTTCTGTGCGCGGTCTTCATGTTCGCGACAGACAAGAAACTGAACAAACTTGTGGAAGACGAAGACGAATAGGTGTATGATGATGTCAGGGACGCGCGGGAGCGCGGACCCTGGCATTTAAAAAATAAGGAGGCAAAAGCCATGAAAGCATATGAGAGATTTTTAAAGTACGTAAGCGTCTGGACGACAAGCGATGAGACGAGCGAGACCGTGCCGTCCACAAAGAGGCAGTTTGACCTGGGCAGGCTTCTTGCGCAGGAGCTGAAGGACATGGGCGTTGAGAAAGTGGAACTCAACGACATGTGCTATCTCTACGCGGAGATCCCGGCCACCCCCGGCTGTGAGGACAAGCCGGCCATCGGCCTTATTGCCCACATGGATACGGCGATGGATTTCTCCGGAAAAGACATCCGTCCCCAGATCATTGAGAACTATGACGGGGAGGACGTGAAGCTGGGAGAGAGCGGAAGAGTGCTCTCCGTAAAGGAGTTCCCGCACCTGAAGAACATGAAGGGGCGCACCCTCATCACGACGGACGGCACCACGCTCCTCGGCGCGGACGACAAGGCCGGCATCGCGGAGATCATCACCGTGGTGGAGGAGATCCTGAGAGAGGGCATGCCCCACGGGAAGATCTGCATCGGCTTTACGCCGGATGAGGAGATCGCAAGGGGCGCGAAAAACTTCGATGTGGAGCGCTTCGGGGCGGACTACGCCTACACCCTGGACGGCGACATCGAGGGCGAGATCCAGTTCGAGAACTTCAACGCCTCTACCGCGTATTTCACGATCCACGGCGTGAACGTGCACACGGGCAGCGCCAAGGGCATCCTGGTGAACTCCCAGCTCATCGGCATGGAGATCCAGTCCATGCTGCCGGACGAGCGGCCGGAGACAACGGAAGGGTACGAGGGCTTCTTCCACCTGATGGCCTTCAACGGGAATACGGAGAAGACGCAGATGCGCTATTTCGTCCGCGATCACAGCGGCGAGAAGTTTGAGCAGCGCCACGAGACACTGCGCCGGATCCAGAAAGCCATGAATGAAAAGTACGGCGAGGGGACGGTGGAGCTCACGATCACCGAGTCCTACCACAACATGCGGGAGAAGATCGAGCCCTGCATGCACCTGGTGGACACGGCGAAGAAAGCCATCGCGGACGCGGGGCTTGAGCCGGACGTATCCCCGGTGCGGGGCGGCACGGACGGCGCAAGGCTCAGCTTCAGGGGGCTTCCCTGCCCGAACCTGGGGACAGGCGGCTCCGCTTTCCACGGACCCTACGAGCACATCACCGTGGAGGGCATGGATCTCGTCGTGGGGATCGTGAAGGATATTTTGAAGAGTTACGCTGCATATGAGGAGAAATAGAAATGGGATTTTATGAGGAGGATGTAAAAGGGCTGGTCCGCTTTCTGGCGGACAGCCCCACCGCCTTCCACGCGGTGGATCATTTTGCCCGCATGCTGGAGGAGCATGGCTATCACGGGCTTGCGGAGCGCGAGCGCTGGCAGATCCGTCCGGGCGGGAAATACTACACGGTGCGGAACGGCTCCAGCATCATAGCGTTTCAGGTGGGAGAGACGCTGGAGGATTACAGCTTCA
Organism: Mordavella massiliensis; assembly: GCF_016901695.1. Lineage (GTDB taxonomy): Bacteria > Bacillota > Clostridia > Lachnospirales > Lachnospiraceae > Claveliimonas > Claveliimonas massiliensis_A. The sequence continues at coordinate 139,142 of NZ_JACJKS010000004.1, forward strand.
AGGTGACGGCGTCCCACAGCGACGCCCCCACCTTCCGCGTGAAGGAGCGGGCGGAGCTCACGGTAAAAGGGCAGTACACAAGGCTGAACACGGAGGGGTACGGCAGTATCCTGTGCTCCACCTGGATGGACCGTCCCCTCTCCGTGGCCGGCAGGGTGATCGTGCGCAAGGACGGCGGATACCGGGAAGAGCTGGTGAAGATCGGGCGGGACCTGGTGCTGATCCCCAGCGTGGCCATCCACATGGACCGGGATGTGAACGAGAAGAGCGCCTTCAACAAGCAGGTGGATATGCTTCCTCTGTTTGCGGGGAGCGCGGACCATGCGCAGGGCTCCCTTGCGGGGATCGTGGCGGAGGAACTGGGTGTGGACGAAGCGGAGATCTTTGGTATGGATCTCTATCTCTACAACCGGATGCAGCCTTCCATATGGGGAAAGGAAGGAGAGTTTATCTCAGCGCCGCGCCTGGATGACCTGCAGAGTGCGTACACGTCTTTCACCGGCTTTCTGAGAGGGGCCGATGCGGGGGCGGTCAATGTGTTCGCCTGCTTTGACAACGAGGAAGTGGGGTCCAACACAAAGCAGGGCGCCCGGTCCACGTTCCTTAGGGACGTGCTGGAGCGGATCAACGAAGGGCTCGGGAAGACGCAGGAGGAGCTGCGCTGCGCGCTGGCTTCCAGCTTCATGGCAAGCTGCGACAATGCCCACGCCGTGCATCCGAACCATCCGGAGAAGACGGATGAGAACAACTGCGTGTACATGAACGGGGGGATTGTCATAAAATCCCACGCCGGACAGCAGTACACCAGCGACGCCTTCAGCATTGCCGTGTGGAAGGGGATCTGCCGGAAGGCGGGCGTGCCGGTCCAGTTCTTTGCCAACCGCTCCGACATGCGGGGCGGCAGCACCCTGGGCAACATCGCCATGTCCCAGGTGTCCATGAACGCGGTGGACATCGGCCTGGCGCAGCTTGCCATGCACTCGTCCTACGAGACGGCGGGCGTGCGGGACATCGACTATATGATCCGGGCCGTGGAGGCGTTCTACGACAGCGGGATACGCGAATACACCCTGGGAAGCAGGGAGTAGAAGAGAGGTTTCAGAGCAGTATGAAATTCGAGCCAGAGAAGGATATAAGGAGAATCCTTGTCATAGTCGCCGCGTCCGTCATTATGGCGCTGAACATCAAGACATTTGTCCGCACGGGGGATCTGTTCCCGGGCGGCGCAACGGGGCTTACCCTCCTGTTCCAGCGGGCGGCCCGCATGTTCTTTCACGTGGAGATCCCGTATACCGTGCTGAACGTGGCGATCAACGCGGTGCCTGTGTACATAGGGTTCCGGTATATCGGAAAGAAATTCACCCTGTTTTCCGGTCTGTCCATCCTGCTGACCAGCGTGCTGACCGACCTTATGCCGGCGTACGTGATCACCTATGATACGCTCCTAATCTCTGTTTTCGGAGGTATGATCAACGGCCTGGTCATCAGCATGTGCCTGGCGGCCAACGCCACCACGGGAGGGACGGACTTTATCGCCATCTACCTGTCTGAGAAGAAGGGGGTGGACTCCTTCAACATCGTGCTGGGGATCAATGCGGTGATCCTTGTGTCGGCGGGCATCCTGTTCGGCTGGGACAAGGCGCTGTACTCCATCATCTTCCAGTACGTCTCCACCCAGGTGCTGCACATCCTCTATAAGAAGTACCAGCAGCAGACCCTTCTTGTCGTTACGAACCACGCGAAGAACGTGTACGAGGCCATCTCCCGGACGAGCAACCACGGGGCCACGGTCCTGGAGGGGGAGGGCTCCTACGAGCACCGGGAGCGGAAAGTGGTCTACTCCGTCGTCTCAAGCGCGGAGCAAAAGGACGTGGTGCGGGCCATCCGGGAGGCGGATCCCCACGCGTTCACCAATGTGCTGCGGACGGAGCAGGTGTCCGGGCGGTTCTATTTCAAACCGAATGAGTAACATGCAGACTGAGTGAGTCACAGGAGGCCGCAGATGAAACAGATACTGATGATCGGAACCGGAGGCACCATCGCCTCCACCCAGACGGAGCAGGGACTGCGGCCGGGGCTTGGCACAGAGGATATCCTCCGGTATATCCCGGCGGTGCAGGATGTCTGCGAGGTGGACGCCATCCAGGTGTGCAGCCTGGACAGCACGAACGTGACGCCGGAGCACTGGAAGCTGCTGGCGCGCACGGTGGAGGAGAACTACGAGACATACGACGGATTCGTGATCTGCCACGGGACAGACACCCTGGCCTACACGGCGGCGGCCCTGTCCTACATGATCCGCAATTCGGAGAAGCCCATCGTCATCACCGGCGCCCAGAAGCCTATCTGCATGGATGTGACGGACGCCAAGACGAACCTGCTGGACAGCTTCATCTATGCGGCGGACGACGGCTCCCGGAATGTGAGCATCGTCTTTGACGGCAAGGTCATCGCGGGGACCCGGGCCAAGAAGGAGCGGGCCAAAAGCTACGACGCCTTCTCCAGCATCAACTTTCCCTACCTGGCAGTCATCCAGGACGGGCTTCTGGTGCGCTATATCAGGGAGGAGCCCTGCGCGGGCGTGCCGGAGTTCTTCTACGACATGAAGGACAGCGTCTGCGTCCTCAAGCTCATCCCCGGCATGCGGGGGGACATCCTTCCGTGGGTCTTTGAGCACTACGACTGCATCGTCATCGAGAGCTTCGGCGTGGGCGGCATTCCCCAGACGCTGCTGCCCGCCTTCTACGAGGAGATGGAAAAGTGGAAGGATAAGGGGAAGTACGTGGTCATGGCCACCCAGGTGGCGAAAGAGGGCAGCAACATGACGGTCTACGAGGTGGGCAAGCAGGTGAAGCAGGACTTCCAGCTCCTGGAGGCCTACGACATGACCCTGGAGGCAGTGATCACCAAGATGATGTGGCTGATGGGCCGCGGCGTGCCGGGCTACGCGCGGGTGAAGCGGGAGTTCTACACAGAGATCAACCACGATGTGCTGTTTACGAAGAGAAAATAGTGAAAAATCGTGGGCTGACCCGGATATCCATCCGTGCCAGCCCACGATTTTATTTTTCCAGCCTTCCCCTGCGGGAGGGCGTCTGCTTTTTTACTGTGCCCTTCTGCGGCGGATCACGATGACAGCAGTGGCGGAACCTGCCGCTGCCAGCGCCAGCAGCAGATACAGCGCGTAATAGCTGCTGTCGCCTGTCTCCGGCGCTTTCTTTTCGGACGTGCTCTGTCCATCGCCTGTCCCGGGTTTCTGGTCACCGCCGCCTGTTCCAGGCTTCTGCTCATCATCCGGGTTCTGCTCATCGCCCGGAGTGTCTGTGCCGGGATCATAGGCTGCGTTTGCTGCTGTGTTGTAGACTGCCACTGTGCCGGATACCTCGCAGGCAGCCAGGAGATAAGCGTTTCCGTCCCAGCTCTCGCCCGCCGGGATGAAGCACAGCCCCTCCGGTGAGTTGTCGCCTGCGATATCCCCGCTGTAGTCTCTGGAATTGATATAGTTTGCAAACATGCTGTTTGCCGGGTCTGTGATATCGTAGACCATCACGCCGCCGACCCTCTCGAGTCCCACGAACGCGTAGGTTTTCTCTCCGACAGTTCCGATGGTCACGCTCTCGGACTCGGGTCCCTTCTTTCCGGAACGGTCGTCGATCGTCTTATCGTCGTTGGAACAGTTGAAGTTCTCCGGCACATAGACAGCTGTCTTCGCCTCAAAGTCGCTTCCGCTGTCGAACACCTCAGTCAGGCCGTTTCCGTCCGCTTTGTATACGGTGAAGGAGCGTCCGCCGAAGAGGTAATCCAGGTTCGTATCCAGCCCGTCGTAATCGCTGCTGTCGAAGAATACCACTTTCCCTGTCAGCCCGCTGTTGTCTGCTGTGATCTTTCCTGTCGGGGAAGTCTCGTCGTCTTTGAAGTTTCTCTCCACTTCGTTGAGGTAGTCGCCCCACTCTCTGGAGTCCCCCTCGTTTGCCGTTACAACATAGTCTGTACCGCCCACGGAGTAGAGGGCGATGCTGTCCGGCATGCGGATGCCCCGCAGGGATTCGTAAGTTTTCGGGCTGTAAGCCTCGTCTTTCTTGTCAATGTCAACCGCTACGGTGCTGTAGTCCTCGTAACCCGCGGAGTAGATGCCTGTCACGGAAAGGCTGTTCAGATCGATCGCTGCGATGGCATTCGCCTCCTGCAGCGTCACGTAAGCTGTGTCATTTCCCGCCGCGATATACTCCGGCTCCAGGTCTGCTGACGGAGCAGTCCCCTTTTTCAGCACGATCCCCGCGTCTGTGAGAGCCTGTCTTGCATCCGCGCTGTCATATGCCTCAAAGCCGATGTTCATTACCTTGCCGTCTGCAAGAGAGAGCACCGTTACAGTTCCTGCCGGGTCTGCCGCGCCCTGCGTGTATCCTTCCCTCGGTTCGCCCTCGTTTGCTGTCAGGATCCGGCTGTCGTCCGGCGTGAATGTCACCATATCCGGCTGCACGCCTGTCTCGTATGCCTGATCAAATGTAAGGGTTCCGTCTGCGTTGCAGGTGAAGAGCGCCACGCGGCCGCTGTCTGCATATCCGGCTGCCTGGATAGCCGCTGCAAGTTTCGTGCCGTCCGCTGAGACTGCCACGGAGGTCATGTCGCCGTATGTAAAGCCCTCGCACTCCGCTTCGATCATGGATTTCACATCGATATCATTGCCATCCAGCAGATCCACGGTCTTGCCCGCTGCCAGCGTCTTCGTGGGGATGGCGGTCAGGTTGCCGGTCTGTCCGTTGATGGCGTAGGCCCATCCGGTTGCTGTATTGTAGTCCACGATCTCCATGACGCCGCCGTCTGCGTTTGTCATGCCCGCATCGTAGCGGCCTTCCTGTGTCAGGTTCAGGGATGCGGAAGCCTTCCCGTTCTCAGCGCCGGCTGTCTTTGCTCCGCCATCTGCGTTCTTCGTCACGCTGAAGGAGTCGATGAGCTCGCTGTCCGGAGATGCGCTGTCGCCGGCAAGGTTGTATATATGGACGGAAATCTCATTCCCTGTCACATCGAATACCGCATAGCTGGGGCTGTACTCCTGGTTCCATTCCTGGTTGCCGATGGGAAGCTTGCCCTTCAGATATTCCTGGGAACCTGTCGTTCCGTCCGCGAGGACAGGATAGTCCGCATTGTTCGCTTTGTCGACGGAAGCGAAGGGTGTGTAGTACTGCATGTCAGAGCAGCAGTTGCCGGTCAGATAGATGGTGCCGTCCGGATCGTGATAATTGTCCAGACGTTCCGCATTCCGTTCTCCGCCCTTGAGTACGTAGCTTCTGGAGTAGACGTGATCGTGTCCGCCCAGGACGAAGTCTACGTCAAACTCGTCCATCACCTTCTCGAAGCCTGCGTCCACATAGTTCTCGATATCCGAGTCTGCCGCGTGCTTTGCTACCGTTTGTGTGGACTTGTGGTGGGTCACGATCAGCCACTGATACTGGCCTGCGTATTCGCCGGTCGCCGCGCTCATCGTTGTGCGGAAGTTCTCTACGATTCCTTCCGCCTCATTCTCCGCCGTGGCACTCGGCACGCTGGCGTTTCCGGCGTTCTCCTCATCGTTGCCGCCCGGGTACGCGCCGGTGTTCAGGGTGACAAAGAGGACATTGTCATAGAGATAATAGTAGTTGCCCTTTGTCTCCATCTCCCGGCGCTCCGTAAAGTCATACCGTCCCTCTTCATTCGGAGTTACGCCGTTGGACTCGGAGTTGTTCGCGATCTCATCCGCCGTCGCCTGGATATAGTTGCCGTGGCTCTGGCTTGTGCCGTTGTTCTGTCCGCGGAAAGTGGTCTTTACCTGGGTGAGCGCGCCGTTCTCATCCACCCCTTCCACAGACATCTCGTTGGGCAGATTGAAGTGATCCTCGAACATGTAGTGGCGGTCGTGGTTGCCCACTGCCGGAGCGTACGCAATGGACGCCATCTCTTCCGGTGCGAAGAACGCCGCATACTCGCTGGATTTGCCCCAGCTCTGGTCCTCCACCTGGTCTCCGGCGGACACCACAAGGCTGACGCCCTCAGAGGCCAGTTTCTCCATCATAGCTGTCCAGCCGGTCTGGTTCGTGTTATCTGCCGGCTGCCAGCCCGCACCGTCAGTGCTGCCGTTCTCCTTGATCTGCGGGTCGCTGGTGAAGCCGAACCGGAAGCTGCCGGCTGCCGGCGTGGTGTAGGTGTGCGCTTCGGACCAGCTCTGTCCGCCGTCATAGGAAATCTGATACGTATATTCGGTGCCTGCAGTCAGTCCTGTAATCGTAGCCTCGCAGACCATTTTGCCGGTATCTGTGTACTTGCCGGTATCCAGTTTTGTGGGTGATGTGAGTTCACGCACTGTTGCTTCGACGGTCATATCGCCGAATTTTACCTGTGCTTTTGTCGTGCCAGCCGGCGCATACCAGTTCAGGTTTATGGAAGCACTCGTCTCCCCGGGCTGGAGCGTCAGGTATTCTACCGCGCTGCCGCTGTCTGCAGCCGGAACCTGGAGCATATTTACGGCTGTGTCAGGAGAGCCTTCGGTCTCCTCTGCATCCTGTGCGGGATGGCCGGCTTCCGTTGCCCCGGTTTCCGTCTCTGCAGCTTCCATGTCCGTCTCTGTATTCTCTGAGGCCTCTTCACTTGCTGCGGTTTCCGTACTCTCGGTGGCCTCTGCAGCTTCTGCGGTCTCCGTGTCCGGGCTGACAGTTTCGTCTGCCTGGACATTCTCCTCGGCCAGGACGGATACGGGAGCGCCCTGTGCGCAGAGCATGGCGGCTGCCAGAGTGATGGCGGCGCCTTTGTGCCATTTTCTTCTCATAGAGTTTTTCCTCCTTTTTCAGATACGAAATTTCCAACGTCACTATACAGGACGAATATTAAGCTACAGTAGAGTTCCCGAAAAATGCACGTAAAATCTTTGTAAACAGATGTGCGGACATGAGTGCTGAAACGCAAAATGGCGCACTTAACTTTGAATTTACGTAGATTTTACCCGGAGTTGATAGAGCAAATGCATAAAATAAAGGAAAATAGAAGCAGAAAGATCACACAGCGGCCTGTGCCGCACAGCTTAAAGAAAGAGGGATCAGCTTATGAGGAAAAGAAGATTTAGAACAGTGCTGCTCTGCCTCCTGTCTCTCGCCCTGCTCCTGACGGGCTGCGCGGGGACGCCGGGGAAATCACAGACAGAAGAGGAGGAACCGGATACGTCCTCCGGGATCCTGAAAGCAGACGGGACGATCCGCATCCTGTCCGGCTCAGAGAATGAGGAGCTGGAAGCGATTATAGATGAATGCAGCCGGGAGACCGGCGTGGAGATCGAGATGGATTACAAAGGATCCGTAGATATCATGCGGGCGCTGGAGAGCGGCGCGGAAGGGTACGATGCCGTCTGGCCGGCCAGCAGCATCTGGCTGTCCATGGGGGACGTGAACCATCTGGTGAAGCACAGCCAGTCCATCTCCATGACGCCGGTGGTCTTCGGCATCCGGGAAAGCCTGGCGGAGGAGCTGGGGTTTAAGGAGAAAGACATATCTGTGAAAGACATACTGGCCGCCATACAGGCCGGGAAGATGAGCTTCTGTATGACGAGCGCCACCCAGTCCAACTCCGGGGCCAGCGCCTACATCGGTTTTCTGTACGCGCTACTGGGGAAACAGGAAGGCATGACGGCGGAAGACCTTAAGGGGGAGCAGCTCCGGGCTGACATCACGGGACTTCTTGGCGGCGTGGAGCGGAGCTCCGGCAGCTCTGACTGGCTGAAAGACCTGTTCCTCAAGGAGGACTACGACGCCATGGTCAACTATGAGTGTCTGGTCATCGACGCCAACCGGCAGCGGGAGAGCGAGGGAAAGGAGCCGCTCTATGTAGTCTATCCCTACGACGGCCTGTCCATCGCAGACTCGCCTCTCGGGTATGTGGATCACGGGGACAGCCAGAAGGAGGAGGCGTTCCAGGCTGTACAGCAGTATTTGCTGTCTGAGGCGGCACAGAATGAGATCGAGGCAACCGGCCGGCGCATCAGCGCGAACGGCGTCTCCGATGAGAACAGGGATGTTTTTAACGAAGCGTGGGGCATTGACACGGAGCGGATCCTCTCGCCCATCCAGATGCCGGACGCAGATGTGCTGATGGAGGCGCTCAATCTCTACCAGACAAGCTTTAAGAAGCCCTCCCTCAATATCTACTGCCTGGATTTCTCCGGCAGCATGGAGGGGACCGGGGAAACCCAGCTCAAAGACGCCATGTCCCAGATCCTGCTCCAGGAGAATGCCGGCAAAAATTTCCTGCAGGCCAATGCAGGGGAAGTCAACGAGGTGCTCTTCTTTGACAACACGATCCTGGATACAGAGCGGGCGGCGGACGACTCCGACGAGGCGCTGGCGCAGCTCTACCAGAAGGTGGCGGACTTCCGGATCGCGGGCGGTACGGACATCTACAATGCGGTGGCGCATGCCCTGCATGAGGCGGCGTCCTACGACCTGGAGAAGTATACGCCTGCCATCATCCTGATGACGGACGGCGTGTCGGACTACAATTACCAGACGTTCCAGGAGGCATGGGATACCCTGGGGATCGATGTGCCGGTGTTCTCCATCACCTTCGGCACAGCGGACCCCACGCAGCTGGAGGAACTGGCAGAGGCAACGGGAGGCCGCGTCTTTGACGGGACGCAGGATCTGACAGAGGCCTTCCGCAGCGTGAAAGGATATAACTAGGAATATGAAAGATAAATGGAAAGAAATCGTAAGCATCGCTGTCTCCGCCGTCCTGGCGCTTGTGCTTTTCGCCTCGCTTCTTGTGGGGCTTGGCTGGAACATGCTGCTGTGCATGGGGCTCTCTCTTGTGTCCTACGCCGGGTTTCTCCTGGTGCTGCGCCCGGTCAGGAGGATCGGGCGGATCGACATCGAGAAGCTGGGGAATGGGGAGGTACTCCACGAAAGGCTGCAGGAGGCGGGGCACGACTACCGTCGGATGCGGGAGGCAGCGGACCGGATCCAGGCGCCGGGGCTGCGCCAGTCGGCATTTGAACTGATCACGATCGCGGAAAACATCCTGAAATTCCTGACCGACAACCCGAAGAAGATCCCGTCTGCCAGACGGTACATTGACTACTACCAGGAGACGGCTGCCAATGTGCTGGAGAACTATGTGGAGCTCCAGGACACCAGGCTTCTCACAGATGAGTCGGAGAAGATCTTTCAGAACACAGCGGAGGCGGTCGTGACGCTCAAGGATGCCTTCCGGATGCAGTTCCAGAAACTGATGCAGAACGAACTGATGGATATGGAAGCTGACCTGAACCTGCTCAGGCAGACACTCCGCGCGGAGGGGTACGAGGCCCGAAAGGAGGAAGACTGTGGTGAGGAGAGGGACGGCTTAAGAAATGAAAAGGAAACAGGAGTGTAATACATGAGGAAGAAGATCATAGGACTTGTTTTGCTGATCTGCGTGATGGCGGCTGTGGGGGGCATCTACCTCCTGACAGATGGTCCGGGGGACGGCAAAGACAGGGAGACAGAGAAGGCAGAGCCCAAGACAGCGGTATCCGGCTATGTGGGAGGCGAGAAGATCGGGTTTCTGGAAGACGAGGAGGTGCTGTCCATCCTCGGTGACAAATACGGACTGGAGGTGGACTACTCCAAGGCGGGATCCCTCGATATGATGACAGCGGACCTGGAGGGAAGGAATTATCTTTTTCCGTCCAGCAGCATCGCCCTGGAATATTATGAAGAGCTGCATGGCAGTCCGGCTCAGAGCGAGATCCTCCTCAACACGCCCATTGTCCTCTACACCCACAAGATGGTGCTGGATGCGTTTGACAGCCAGGGGCTGATCACGAAGGACGGGGACGTGAACTACATCGACATGGCGAAGCTGGTGGAGCTGATCCGGAATGATACGGCCTGGGCGGACATCGGCGTGCCGGAGCTGTACGGTACGGTCTCGGTGGACACCACAGACCCGGCCCGCTCCAACTCGGGCAATATGTTCGCGGCCCTTCTGACGGATGTGCTGAACGGGGGACAGACGCTGACGCCGGAGAAGGCGGATGAGATCCTGCCCCAGCTCCGGGAGATCTTCGGGAAGCTCGGCTACATGGAGACCTCCTCTTCGGATCTGTTCAGCCAGTTCCTGCGGATGGGGGTGGGAGCCACGCCCATCGCGGCAGGGTACGAGAGCCAGATCATCGAGTACGCCATGCTGCACCCGGACGAGTATGAAGAGATCCGGGACGACATCGTCGTGCTCTACCCGGCCCCTACCGTGTGGTCCGCCCATGTCCTGATCGCCCTGGACGATGGAGGGAAGACCCTGATCCAGGGACTGCAGGATGAAGAAGTGCAGGAACTGGCGTGGGAGAAACACGGTTTCCGCACAGGGAACTACGAGATATCGGACAAGGAACTCGGCGTGACAGGCATTGCGGACAGCATCACCCAGGTGGCGCAGGTGCCCTCCTACGATGTGATGCGCCGGATCATAGACGGGCTGCAGTAAAAAGAACAGAAAGGAATGAATGGCTATGGCAGAGATAACCCTGGATACATTGAGAAAACAGAAAGGACAGGCGGATGTGCCGGCAGCAGAGATACCGGCCGCCCTGAAGGAGCAGATCACCGCGCTGACCCCGGAGGAGAGGCGCAAGGTGGAGGAGCTGAAGGAGCAGATCGACCTGACAGACTCCCAGATGCTGATGCAGTACGGCGCCGGAGCGAAGCAGAATATTGCAGATTTCTCTGAGAATATCCTGGGCAACGTCCGCGCAAAGGATACGGGATACGTGGGGGATCTGATGACCGGTCTCATCTCCAATGTGGAGGGCCTTGACTTTGACTCCCTGGAGAAAGAGGGCGGGATCATGGGCCTTTTTAAGAAGGCGGAGTCCAAAGTGAAGAAATTCCTCATGCAGTATGAAAAACTGGAGGTTCAGGTGGACAGGATCGAGGGCAAGCTGGAGGAGGCCCGGATGGAGATGCTCAAAGACATCGGCATGCTGGACGCCATGTATGAGAAGAACCTGTCCTATTTCCGGCAGCTCCAGCTCTACATCGCAGCCGGCGAGGAGAAACTGCAGGAGCTTAGGGAGCAGACGATCCCCTCCCTCCGGGCGGAGGCGGAAAAGAGCGGCGACCCTATGAACGCCCAGATCGTCCGGGATTTTGAGGATACGGTGAACCAGTTTGAGAAGAAGGTACATGACCTGAAGACAAGCCGGACCATCGCCATTCAGACGGCGCCCCAGCTGCGGCTCGTACAGAACAATGACAAGCTTCTGGCTGACAAGATCCAGACAGCCATCCAGGAGACGATCCCCCTGTGGAAGAGCCAGATGGTCCTGGCGCTGGGGCTGTACCGGCAGCAGGAGGCCCTGAAGCTGCAGCGGAATATCACCGATACGACGAACCAGCTTCTTTTGCAGAACTCGGAGAAGCTGAAACAGAATACGCTGGATGTGGCGAAAGAATCAGAGCGGAGCATCGTGGATATCGCAACGCTGAAGAAGGCAAACGAGAACCTGATCAGCACCATGAGCGAGGCGGTCCGCATCCAGCAGGAGGGACGCAGGAAACGGCAGGAGGCGGAGGCTGAGCTGGAGAAGCTGGAGCACGACATCCGCGCTTCCCTGCTGGGGGCATCCCAGAACTGATATACGAAAAGAAGGCGGATCCTATGCATCAGGGTCCGCCTTCTTTCTGGCAGTGTCTGTCGACTGGCGCACCACCAGGCTGGCGTGCAGGAGGAGCGTGCCGATAGCCACCCCGTTCATGAGGCTCTCCAGGGCGTAGTAGCCGCTCTTGCCAAGCTGTATCCGCTCCTGACGTACAGTGGTGAGGGGCGGGGAAGTGTAGGCGCAGATGGGCAGGTCGTCAAAGCCGATAATGCTCACGTCGCCGGGGACACGAAGGCCCATCTGCTGGCATTGCACCAGAGCCGCGCTGGCGATCAGGTCATGGCTGCAGATGATGCCCGTGACGCCCTCCTTTAAGAGCCGGGGCAGGTGCTTCTCCATGCACTGGGAGATGTAGTAGGAACTCCCGGCCAGAGAGGAGTCTGCGGGCAGCCCGTTCTGGCGCAGGGCGGAAAAGAAGGCTTTGTGCCGGACCTGCATGATGTGGGAGCCGAGGGCATGGCTTAAGTAGCCGACCTTCCGATGCCCAAGGCTTTTCAGATGTTCCACCGCAAGTTCCATTCCTTCATTGTTGTCAACGCCCACATATCCGATGTGAGGATTGGCCATGATGTAGTTGTCATAGAGGACCGTGGGCGTGTGGCTTGTTTGGAAGTCTTTCATCCAGCAGTCGCTTAAAGAGAAGCCGAGGATAAAAGAACCCAGGTAGTCATGGCGGAGCATGAAAGCGTCGTAGGAGGATGCCTTCTGCAGTTTCTCGGTGACCGGGACAATGTCCACAGTGTAGCCGGCGGGCTCGGCCATCTGCCGGAAGCCGAGGATGATCTCGTAGCCGAACTGGTGGGGCTCCTGGTAGTCTATGTTCTCGATCAGGATGCACAGTTTTCTCTGTCCGCCGGGACGTCGGATCTTTGTGTATCCCAGTTCCACAGCAGTCTCGATCACATTTTTTTGTAAAGTTTCGCTAATATCGGAGGCACCATTCAGGGCCTTGGATACCGTTCCCTTGGAAATGCCAAGTTTATCAGCAATATCCTGTATAGTAGCCATAGGATGCATCCCCTTTCCCTGGAAAAGTAATGTAAGAAAATTATAGTAGATATCTGTATGAAAAGCAACGGTTTCGAGGAAAAAAGGGTGGATGTTTCGTATAGTTTTGAAAAACGAGAAAGTAAATATATACAAAAACAGAATTTAAAATCTATGTAAAATAGACAAAACATGAAAATGTGTTTATATTTCCGTTGACGGATGAAGAAAACAGGAGTATTCTATATCCAGAACGAAATAATACGAAACATTAAAGAGAAATAGAGATGAGGTAATGATGAAAAGAGGGTTGGCGCTGCTGCTTACAGCAGGGTTGCTGGCAGGACTTACCGGATGCGCCGCCGCGCAGGAGGGCGGGGACGGGGCGGAGAAGATCCGCCTGATGGTGTGGTCCCCGTCCAATGATCAGTCGAAAGACAGCGGGGAGTGGCTGCAGACGATGTGCGAGAGGTTTGCCGATGAGCATCCTGAGTGGGACATTACATTTGTCTACGGTGTGTCCGACGAGGCCAGCGCTGCCGGGCAGGTGTCACAGGACCCGGAGGCCAGCGCGGATGTGTTCATGTTTGCCAACGACACGCTGACTACCATGACGGACGCCCCCTGGGAGCCTACTACCTGGCTTATCTGAAAGTCCACGGCTATTCCCGGGCTGCGAAAGAAAAGGTGAAAGAGCAGATGGAAGGACTGGAGAGCGCCCTCAGGGAGGGATGCGCAGGACAGCTTCCTGAGATCTATGACGGGGCGTTCCCCACGGTCTCCAGAGGGTGCTTCGCCCAGGCCTGGAGTGTGGGAGAACTGCTTCGGGTCTATGAAAAACTGGAAAAATAGGGTATGATAATACCGTAGTGTTTATGAAATATCAGATGTGAAAAGGAGAGTATTCATTATGGAACAGGCATTACAGCGTGTATTGCAGGAGAAATTTCAGAAAGATATCAAAGACGCCACAAAGGAGGAGATCTACACAGCCCTTCTCTTTGTGACAAAGGAAAAAATGCAGGGCATGAAGGCCAACACAGGAGACAGGAAATTATATTACATTTCCGCGGAATTCCTCATCGGCAAGCTTCTATCCAACAACCTCATCAACCTGGGGCTTTTTGAGGAGACGAGGGAGGTGCTGGCAAAATACGGCCACGATCTGACGCAGATCGAGGAGGCGGAGCCGGAGCCGTCTCTTGGAAACGGCGGCCTGGGACGACTGGCTGCCTGCTTCCTTGACTCCATCGCCACCCTGGGGCTTTGCGGGGACGGCGTGGGCCTTAACTACCACGACGGCCTTTTCCTCCAGAAGTTTGCAGACCATAAGCAGCAGGAGGAGAAGAATCCGTGGATCACGGACGAAAGCTGGCTGACCAGGACGGACTGTCACTTTGAGGTGCCTTTTAAGGACTTCACGGTTACCTCCACGATGTATGACATCGATGTGCCGGGGTACAAGAGCGGCTGCAACAAGCTGCACCTCTTTGATCTGGATACAGTGGATGAGAGCATCATCCACGACGGCATCCGGTTTGACAAAGAGGACATTCAGAAGAACCTGACGCTGTTCCTCTACCCGGACGACTCCGATGAGGCGGGGCAGCTTCTTCGCATCTACCAGCAGTATTTCATGGTCAGCAACGCGGCCCAGCTCATCCTGAAGGAGGCGGAGGAAAGAGGCGTGAACCTCTATCACCTCCACGAGCACGTGTGCATCCAGATCAACGACACCCACCCCACCATGGTGATCCCGGAGCTGATCCGGATCCTGACAACTCAGAAGGGCTTCAACATGGATACGGCCATCGATGTGGTGAGAAAGACATGCGCCTACACGAACCACACGATCCTGGCGGAGGCGCTGGAGAAGTGGCCCGTCTCCTACCTGGAGAAGGTGGTGCCCCAGCTCATGCCCATCATCCGGGAACTGGATGCCAGGGTGAGAAGAGACTTCCACGACGAGAGAGTGTACATCATCGACAAGATGGACCGGGTGCACATGGCCCATATCGACATCCACTACGGCTACGCGGTGAACGGCGTGGCGGCCCTCCACACGGAGATCCTCAGGGAGTCGGAGCTGAAGCCTTTCTATGATATCTATCCGGAGAAGTTCAACAACAAGACAAACGGCATCACCTTCCGCCGCTGGCTCCTCCACTGCAACCACGAGCTGGCGGATTATCTGAAGGAGCTTATCGGGGAGGAGTATGTGGAGGATGCTTCCCGGCTTGAGAAGCTGCTGGACTATCAGGACGATGAGACGGTTCTTAAGAGACTGCGGGAGATCAAGAGGGACGCCAAGGCGGAGCTGAAGAACTACCTGAAGATGACCCAGGATGCGGACATCGATGAGAACTCCGTATTTGACATCCAGATCAAGCGCCTTCACGAGTACAAGAGACAGCAGATGAACGCCCTCTACGCCATCTACAAATACAAGGAGATCAAGAAGGGACATCTGCCGAAGCGCCCCATCACCATGATCTTCGGCGCCAAGGCGGCGCCGGCCTACACCATAGCCAAGGACATCATCCATCTGATCCTCTGCCTGCAGGAGCTGGTGAACAAGGATCCGGATGTCAGCCCGTACCTGCGGATCGTCATGGTGGAGAACTACAACGTGACAAAGGCGGAGAAGCTGATCCCGGCCTGCGACATCTCCGAGCAGATCTCCCTGGCATCCAAGGAGGCGTCCGGAACCGGCAACATGAAATTCATGCTGAACGGGGCTGTGACGCTGGGGACCGAGGACGGTGCAAACGTGGAGATCCACGAGCTGGTGGGCGACGACAATATCTATATCTTTGGCGAGAAATCAGAGAAGGTCATCGAGCTCTACGACAAGGCGGCCTACAACTCCAGGGCCATCTATGAGAGCGACAAAGAGATCGAGGAGCTGGTGGACTTCATCATCAGCAAGCAGCTCATCCTGATCGGCGATCCGGTGAACCTGGGACGTCTTTACAAGGAGATCGTGGGCAAAGACTGGTTTATGACGCTCCTGGATGTGAAGGATTACATCCGGACAAAGGAGCGGATGCTCGCAGACTACGAGGACGAGAAGGCGTGGGCGAAGAAGATGCTGGTGAATATCGCCAAAGCGGGCTTTTTCTCCTCCGACCGCACCATCGCCGAGTACAACCGGGATATCTGGCATTTATAAGAGAGGTAGGACCATGCGACAGACAGGAATACTGATGCCTGTGTCCTCCCTCCCCTCCCGCACCGGGATCGGGGAGCTGGGGGAGGCGGCTTTCAGATGGATCGATATGATGCAAAAGAGCGGTGTCGGGATCTGGCAGATCCTGCCCCTCAATCCGGTGGGATACGGGAATTCCCCCTACCAGCCCTACTCCTCCTACGCGGGGGATGAGCTCTATATCAGCCTGGATGAACTCTGCAAAGAGGGGCTGCTGGAACAGCAGCCGGAGGCTTTTCGGGAGAACGCCCGGCGGGTGGACTACGACGCGGTCCGCGCTTTCAAGCTTCCCTACCTCAAGAGGGCCTGGCAGACCTTCCGGGAGAAAGGGCTGGATGAGACGGAGGAGTTCCGGTCCTTTGCAGACCAGGAGTGGGTGCGGGACTACAGTGTCTTCCGCGCCCTGAAGACCAGCAACGGCGGCGCCTGCTGGAACGACTGGCGCAGGGCAGACAAGAACTGGGTGGAGGAGCCAAGAAAGCTTACGCAGGAGGAGAGAGGGGAGGCGGCCTTCCAGACTTTCCTCCAGTATGTCTTTTTCCGTCAGTGGATGCAGGTGAAGCAGGCGGCCAACGACAGAGGCATCCGCGTGATGGGGGATGTGCCCTTCTATGTGGGGCTTGACTCTGCAGATGTGTGGGGAGGGAAGGATAACTTCCTTTTGGACACGGACGGGCGTCCCGTCTTTATTGCAGGCGTGCCGCCTGATTACTTCAGTGAGACGGGACAGCGGTGGGGCAATCCCATCTACGACTGGGATCACATGAAGAAGGAGGGCTACCGGTTCTGGCTGGAGAGGATCGGCTACAGCGGGAAGCTTTTTGACATTGTGCGCATCGACCACTTCCGGGCCTTTGACACATACTGGAAGATCCCGGCTACCTGTCCCACAGCCGTGGAGGGAGACTGGATCGAGGCGCCGGGATACGAGGTGCTGGATCTTCTGACGAAGGAACTGCCGGATGTGGAGCTGGTGGCGGAGGACCTGGGCGAACTCCGCCCGGAGGTGCTCACCCTGAAGGACCACTACCACCTCAAGGGGATGAAGATCCTTGTGTTTTCCATCGATGTATCCGGCAAGTACGCCAGGGATATCAACGGGGACCGGGAGAATATGATCTTTTACACCGGCACCCATGACAATGATACGGTCATGGAATGGTACGGGAAGCTGAGCTGCGCTTCCAGGCGCAAGGTGCGCCGGTTTTTGAGGAAAGCAGGATGCGGGAACGGGTCTGTAAAGGACCGGCTGCTGGCCTACACCTTAAAAAGCAGGGCGCAGTATGCCATTGTTCCCATGCAGGATATCCTGGGGCTGGGAGCCGAGGGCCATATGAACAGCCCCGGCACGGTCGGGCCGCCCAACTGGGAGTGGCATCTGCCTTCTTTTGAGAAAGCGCAGCAGGAGCTTGGAAAGTACAGGAAGCTGCTTGCATACCGGAGATAGACGAAAGACAGGGACAGGAGAGACGGGACATGGAATTTACAGGCGTTTATCACAAAACATCTGAGCAGATGAGCTATCCGCTCAACGAGGATGAGCTGATCGTGAATCTGAAGACCGGCTATGATGTGAAACGGGTGTTTATCCACTACGGGGATCCGTTTGAGGCTGGCATCCTGGGAGGCGGTGAGAAGTGGGTCGGCAAACGGGAGGAGATCGTCTACAAAAAGCGTCTCCGCCATCAGATCTGGTGGACGACCACTCTGCTCCCGCCCTACAAGAGATGCAAATACTATTTTGAGCTTCATACAGACACGGAGGTGTGGTACTATTGTGAGGACGGGTTCCTCACCGGAGATCAGTTGAATATGGAGGGCAGGATGCTCCAGTGTTTTACCGTGCCCTGGATGAACCCGGCGGATGTGAACCGCACGCCCGACTGGGTCAATGATACGGTGTGGTATCAGATCTTTCCGGACCGTTTCTGCCGTATCCCGGCGGAAACAGGCGATGAGGAGGATCTGACGCCCTGGCGGACCGGACCGGTCACGAACAGGGAGCGGTTCGGCGGCAACCTGGAGGGGATCCGGAGCAAACTCCCCTACCTGGCAGATCTGGGTATCACCGGTATTTATTTAAATCCGATTATGGAGGCGGAATCCAATCACAAATACGACACGACTGACTATACAAGGATCGATCCTCATTTCGGGGACAGAGAGACCTTTGCCGCGCTGGTGCGGGAAGCCCATGCCCTCGGGATCCGGGTTATGGTGGACGCCGTGTTCAACCATTGCGGCAGAAAGTTTGGGCCCTGGCAGGACGTGCTGAAAAACGGAAGGGATTCCCGCTATGCAGACTGGTTCATGGTCCATGAGTGGCCGCTTACGGACAAGCATGAAGACACCAGGGACGGCCGGTTCTACTCGTTTGCTTTTGCGGACTGGATGCCGAAACTCAACACAAACAACGAAGAAGTCATTGCGTATTTCTGTAGCGTGTGCGAGGGTTGGATCCGGGATTTCGACATCGATGGCATCCGCTTTGATGTGGGCAATGAGGTGTCGCACCGCTTCCTGAAGAAAATGCGCGAGCATCTCAGAGGATGTAAGGAGGATATCTATCTGCTGGGCGAGATCTGGCATGACGCCAGCCAGTGGCTCATGGGGGATGAGTATGACTCTGTGATGAACTATCCGCTTATGAGCGGCATCCACGATTTTTTCCTGGACAAGAGCATGAAGAAAGAGGAGTTCGAGTACATGATCAACCGCTGCTACACCATGTACATGCAGCAGAACAACAACGTCATGTTCAACCTTCTGGACTCCCACGACACGGAGCGGCTTATGAACCGGTTCCATGACCTGGATATCTTTTACCAGCAGCTTGCGGTTCTCTTTACTATGCCGGGAAGCCCCTGCATCTATTACGGGACAGAGATCGCCATGGAGGGCGGCCACGACCCGGACTGCCGGCGGTGCATGCCCTGGGATGAGCTGGAGGAGAAGGACAACCAGGAGAAGATAGGCCTTGTCCGCTCCCTCATCCGGATGCGGAAGGACGAGGAGGCATGCAGGAGCCTCTACTTCCATTTCCCTTGTGAGTATGAAAACGACCGCTGCGTGGAGTACATCAAGCTGGACGGGCACCAGAATGAGATCGAGGTGCTTCTGAACTGCTCCAAGGAAGACATGAACGTGCGGGAAGAGGGGGAGATCCTCTTCTCCAGAAAATATGCGGACGGGGTCCTTGGGAAGAACGGCACCCTGATCCGCCGGAAGAAGATTAAACAGTAGAAAAGCAGAAAATATAGGCAGGCTTTTATACGTCCTGCCTGTATCTGCGTACAGAGTGGAAAGGAGATGAACATTTATGAGTGAAAGGACGACAGAAAGAAAATGGTGGCAGCGGGCGGTAGTCTACCAGATCTACCCGCGCAGCTTCCAGGACAGCAACGGGGACGGGATCGGCGACATCCCGGGCATCATCCAAAGGCTGGACTACGTAAAGGAGCTGGGGATCGACGCCATCTGGCTCTCCCCGGTCTACCGGTCCCCGCAGGATGACAACGGATATGACATCTCGGATTACCAGGACATCGATCCCATGTTCGGGACCCTTTCCGATATGGAGAGGCTGATCTGCGAGGCAAAGGCAAGAGGCATCCGCATCATCATGGATCTGGTCCTCAACCATACCTCGGATGAGCACCGCTGGTTCCTGGAGGCAAAGAAGAGCAGGGACAACCCGTATCATGACTACTACGTGTGGCGGGACGGGGAGGAGGGCGCGCCTCCCAATGACATGAAGGCGGCCTTCGGAGGCTCCGCCTGGGAGTGGGTGCCGGAGCTTGGACAGTACTATTTTCACCAGTTCTCTGTGAAGCAGCCGGATCTCAACTGGGAGAATGAGAAAGTGCGCCGGGAGATCTACGACATGATCCTCTGGTGGATGGAGAAAGGCGTGGGCGGCTTCCGCCTGGACGTCATCGACCAGATCGCCAAGGAGCCGGATCTGGGGATCACGGCCAACGGGCCCAGGCTCCACGAGTTTATCCGGGAGATGAGCCGGGAGACCTTCCGGAAGGGGGATCTCATCACTGTGGGGGAGGCCTGGGGGGCCGACCCGGAGCGGGCGAAACTCTACAGCGCCCCGGACGGCAGCGAGTTCTCCATGGTCTTCCAGTTTGAGCATATCGGACTGGACCAGCAGGAAGGGAAAGAAAAGTGGGATCTGGCGCCGCTGTCCCTTGTCAGGCTGAAACAGGTCCTGGCGAAATGGCAGGAGGAGCTGTGCGGGTGCGGCTGGAACAGCCTGTTCTGGGACAACCACGACCTTCCCAGGATCGTTTCCCGCTGGGGCGACGACGGCGCCTACCGCGTCCGCTCCGCCAAGATGCTGGCGGCCGTCCTCCACGGCATGCAGGGGACGCCCTACATCTACCAGGGCGAGGAGCTTGGCATGACCAATGTCCGCTTTGCGGATATCAGTCAGTACCGGGACATTGAGACGCTGGGCCTCTACAGGGAGCGGATGGCGGCCGGCTATGACAGGGAGGACGTGATGGCCTCCATCTATGCAAGGAGCCGGGACAACGCCCGCACGCCCATGCAGTGGGATGATGGCGAAAACGCCGGTTTTACAGAGAAAGAGCCCTGGATCGGAGTGAACCCGAACTACCGGGAGATCAACGCCGCCGCGCAGATGGCGGATCCGGACTCCGTGTTCCGGTTCTACCAGAGGCTGGTCGCTCTTAGAAAGGAGTACCCGGTGTTTGTGGACGGGAGATTTGAGCTTCTCTTCCCGGAGGATGAGAAGATCTTTGCCTACACAAGGACAAGCGGCAGGACCCGGCTTCTCGTTCTGGCCAACTTCTCGAAAGAGAACGCATCCTGTGCGCTGCCGGAGGAATGGCGGGACGCGCAGGTGCTCGTACACAACTGCACCGCAGATCTGGATCCCGCCACCGGGAAGACCTGGCGGGACGGGGCGCTTCGGCCTTATGAGGCTGTGATCGCGCTTCGCTAACCAAAGCAGGATAAAAGAGAGGAGACAGTATGGCGCTGTCTCCTTTTTGTAATTTATGTAAAAAATACTTGCATTTCTTATAAATCTGTTTTATGATATATGTAATTGATATATGTCATCTATAAGCGGGTGTATCTCAGCCCTCAAATGAGAAACTTATAAGCATTCGTTTTTCTGAGTCATCTGAATGCGGATCTGACAGCGGGGACGATCCGGAAGGTTCCCTCTGTTTCTTTTATTTTCCCGGGAAGATCTTTATATTTCCATTTCAACAAAGTTTCAAAAAGCGCTAAGAATGCATTCTGGCAGGGAGGCGGAATGAGCGGTCTGAAGTTCTATCAGGTAACAGAGCAGTATGTGGAGTACCTGTCTCCATATGCGCCCCATCTGTTTTATGACCGGAGGGAAGGCGGAAGAAAGGCAAGGAAATATGTGGGAGTCGTGCTGCGCTCAGGCGGAGCGGACTACTTTGCGCCCCTTTCCTCCTACAAGGAAAAGCACAGGAATATGAAAGAGAGACTGGACTTTGTCAAGGTGAAGGAGTACGCAGTCATCAATCTGAACAACATGTTTCCCGTCCCGGCAGATCAGTACACGTATGTGGACATCTCCGGGGAGGAGGATGAGAAATACCGGGACCTTTTGCGGGCGGAGTACCGGTATATCAAGACGATCCAGGACAGGATCGTGAAGAAGGCGACTGCCCTGTACCGGCTGCGGACGGGGGATGCGGACAGTCCCGTGTCCCGCCGGTGCAATGACTTCCGAAGGCTGGAGGAGCTGTGCAGGGCGTACAGGCCGGGGGCGGCGCTACAGTCTGCCGGCCTGCCGCCGGTACACGGCGAAGGACACGAAGGCGGTGATAAACTCCGTGATCCAGAAGGCGTGCCACACGCCTGTCGGCCCGAGCAGCCGGCTCAGAAGGAAGGCCGCGGGCAGGATGACCACAATGTACCGGCACAGGGAGATGATGAGAGAGGGGAAGCCCTTTCCGATCCCTTCCAGCGCGCCGGAGGAAGTGACGGAGACAGATGATACGACAAAACCCGCACATATGATGCGAAGGGCCATGCCCCCGGCAAGGACGGTGTCCGGATTTTCCGTGAACAGCCCGATCAGCAGATCCGGCACGAGGAGGCAGATGGCGGTGCCGAGGACCATGATGGCGCTGCACAGAGCCAGGGTCACGCGGTAGATCTGCGCCACCCGCCTCTTCTCGCCGGCGCCGTAATTGTACCCGATCACGGGGCGCATGCCCTGTACGATGCCGCTGGCCGGGAGGTAGAGGAAGGTCTGCAGCTTGTAGTACACGCCCAGGATGACGATGTAGCTCTGGGACCAGGCGGCCAGGATCGTGTTGAGGGCGGAGATCATGACGGAGGGAAGGGCCAGGTTCAGCGCCGCCGGGATGCCGACGGAGTAGAGCTTTAAGTCAAGCTGCCTATCCGGTGTGAGAAAGCGGCGGCTGATCCGGACCGGGATGGGGAACCTGGCGTAGACGATCAGATAGACGATGAGCGTCAGCACCTGTCCGAGCCCGGTGGCGATGGCGGCGCCCTCGATCCCGAGAGCCGGGAAGGGGCCGATGCCGAAGATCAGCACCGGATCCAGGATGATATTGGCGACGCAGCCGGAGAGCATGCTCAGCATGGTCAGCTTCATCCGGCCGGCCGCCTGGAAGAGCTTCTCGTAGGCCAGTTCTATGGAGATGACGGCAGAGAAGGCAAAGGCGATGCGGGAGTAGCGCACGCCTAAGTCTATGACCGCCCCGTCGGCTGTGAACATGCCAAGGAACCAGCGGATGGTGGCGATGCTGACGACGGTGAGAAGGACGCCGTGGAGGGCGGCCAGGGCCGTGCCGTGGGTGGCGGCTGCGCTGGCCCGGTCCCGGTTCCCCGCGCCCAGGTGGAAGGCGATCTGGGCGTTGATGCCCACGCCGAAGCCGATGGCGATGGCGTTGATCAGGTTCTGCATCGGGTAGACGAGGGACAGGGCCGTCATGGCGTCCTCGCTGATCTGCGCCACGAAAAAGCTGTCCACGATATTGTACAGGGAGTTGACCAGCATGGAGATGACCATGGGAAGCGCCATGGATATGATGAGAGGCAGCACAGGTCTTTCTTTCATGAATGTGTCGTTCATAGTCGTCGTTCCTTTCTGCTTACTTTTGTATTTCAGTCTGATAGGAGGTGCATCGAAGCGCACTTTCCTGGAAGGAGAAGACTGGCTGCAGTAAAAACGCCACACAACCGCAGGGGCGGGTGTGTGGCGAAAAGTGGCTGAGCCAGAAAATCCACATCGAATTTTAGCGTAATTACTGTATCACAGGAGGATAAGGATGTCAATACAGTATCTGAGCTGTTGACAATACGTGCCATACGTGTTATTTTGAAGGAGGATATATGCGGTTTAGAGAAATCGACAAGATGTTGAAGGCAGATGGATGGTACGAAATAAAGAAGGTGGGATCACATCATCAGTATAAACACCCATGGAAGCCTGGAAAGGTCACAGTGCCGCAGCATGGAGGGAGAGATCTAAACGCTACTGTAGTGAAATCAATATGCAGGCAGGCTGGACTATTATAAGATTGAGAGAGGTGGCAGACTATGAAACTTGCATATCCGGCAGTTTTTACGCCGTATGAAGACGGGACAGAGGGATACGCGGTAGAATTCCCGGATCTTCCAGGCTGTGTGACAGGCGGAGATACGATGGCGGAGGCTATTTTGATGGCACAGGATGCGGCAGGCGGCTGGGTGCTCACAGAGCTTGAAGAGGGGAAAGATATCCCACCGGCCGGCGTTCCTGACACGATTCACCTGACGGGAGGGCAGTTTGTCAGTCTGGTGGCGGTGGATATGGACAGCTACGCTGCAAAGTATGGAAAGGGAGCGGTAAAGAAAACGCTGACGATTCCGGCGTGGATGAATACCTTTGTCGAAAAGAACGGCATTAGTTGTTCCAAGGTGCTGCAGGATGCGCTCGGGAAGATGGTGTTGCCAAAAAGATAACTTTTTGCACCGTGGACTTTTCGGGGCGGCCATGCTAAAGTAGAGGGCAGAAGACGAGATGTGAGAGGAAGTTTATGGAATACTATTTTGCCCCCATGGAGGGGATCACGGGATACATACACCGGAATGTCCACCACAGTCTGTTCCCGGGCATCGGCAAATATTTTACCGCCTTTATCGCGCCGGGACAGAAGGGGAAGTTCAGCGCCAGGGAGAGAAATGATATCCTCCCGGCCCACAATGAGGGGATGTACACCGTGCCCCAGATCCTGACGAACCGGGCGGATGACTTTGTTGCCGCGGCGGCTGGGATCCGAAAGATGGGATGGCGGGAGATCAACCTGAATCTGGGCTGCCCCTCCCGGACCGTGGTGACGAAGGGGCGGGGCGCCGGGTTCCTTGCGGATCCGGAGGGCCTGGACCGCTTCTTTGCAAAGGTGTTTGCCGCCCGGGGAGAGGCGTTCCCGGCGGATCTTGCGATCTCCGTCAAGACGAGGCTTGGTATGGAGGAGCCGGAGGAGTTTGAAGGGCTGCTTGCCATCTATAATAAGTATCCTCTGAAGGAGCTGGTGATCCACCCGCGGACGCAGCGTGATTACTACAGCGGCCCTGTCCATGTGGAAATGTTCCGTTTCGGGCTGGAGAACAGCAGGTGCCCGGTCTGCTACAACGGCGACATCCGGACAAAGGAGGATATGGACCGCCTGGCAGAGACGTTTCCGCAGCTTGGCCGGGTCATGATCGGCCGGGGGCTTCTGGCCAATCCGGCTCTGGTGCGCGTGCTGGAGGGCGGCGCCATGCCGGGCCGGGAGGAACTGCGGGCCTACCACGACCGGATCTACGCGTGGTACCTGCAGGAGATGCCGGGCGTGAAGCCTGCGCTCTTTAAGATGAAAGAACTGTGGGTCTATCTGGGGGAGCTTTTTGCGGACGCCGGAAAGCCGCTCAAGAAGATCCGGAAGGCGGAGAAGACAGACGCCTATGAGGAGGCGGTGGACGCCCTGTTCAGGGAATGCCCGCTGAAGGGGTGATCTGCCGGGAGAATGATCCGGGGACCGCATGCCGTGTGCGGGATATGACAGATGAGATGATCCGAATGTTGGGGAGGGCCGTGCCGTCCGCGCTGTTTCTGGCGGCTGTGGAGGAGGCGGTCCGCGGCGATCTGGCGGCCCGGGAGATTCCGGACCGGGCCTGTCTGCTGCTGCTTCTCGGCGGCGCTCTGGCGGGGCTGACAGGAGAGATGCCCCTGTGGTGGGGCGGCGCTGCCCTGACCTGGGCGGAGCGGGCGGCGGGATGTATCTGCGTCAGCCTGCCGATGCTGCTTCTGGACTTGCGCGTCCCGGGGGCGTTCGGCGGCGGCGATGTGAAGCTGGCTGCGGCCGGGGGCTTTTTCCTCGGCTGGAAGTCCATGGCCTGCGCAGGGGCTGTGGCAGTGCTGACCGGGGGCGCGGCAGCGGCCTTCCTCCTCCTTGTGGGGCGCAGGAAGCTGCGGGACGGGATGGCCTTCGGGCCCTGCCTCTGCCTTGGAATGGCAGCAGGGTATCTGTGGGGCGGTCCCATGGCCGGCTGGTTTGCAGGCTGAGCCGGGACGTGAAAGAGAGGGTGACAGGATGGGAGAAGAGAAAAGAGGGCAGGAGACGGTCCGTCTGTATACAAGGCAGAACGACAAGACACTGTACCAGTTAAAGCGGGACGGGCGCATCATCAACCAGCGGATCTATGTGCAGTTGCACTTCGGAGATATCGCCCCGCTCTTTATGGAGAGCTACGACTGGTTCACAAAGAAGGCATCCGCCATGGTGGCGAAGCCGGACGACGTCCATGCGCCAATCTGGTGCTCCATCAGCCGGGAGAACTGCCTGAAGCCGATCCCTGGCACGGTGGTCTACGTGCTGGACGTGCCGAAGGAGCAGGTCATCTACTTCGATGATGAGAAGTGGGACTATGTGCTGAACCGCATCTACCTGCCGAAGGACATGGAAGACCGGGAGGCCTACCGCAGACACCTGAAGGAGATCGGGGTGGACAACGGATTTGAATTTTTCCAGGGCAGGTATAAGGGCATGTACCCGGAGGAAGAGCGCCGGATCCGGGAGAGCTGGAACCGGGTCTTTGAGATCGACCGCTGGTCTGTGTTCAATGTGTGCGGAAATATATGGGAAATCCGGCAGGAATGGGTGCAGCGCATTGTACATCCCGGGGAAGATGTGATATAATAATGGAGCTGAACCTATAGAAAAGCAGACTGCAAAGGAGGAATTGGTATGAAACTAGTGATAACCATGAGCCGCCGGTACGGCACGGGGGCGAGCAGGATCGCGCAGGAGCTCTCCGAGAGACTGGGCATCCCGGTGTATGACAAGGTGAATGTGGAAGAAGAGATGAGCAGCCATACCTATGACTCCGAAGTGGAAGTGATAAAGAAGCTGGCCGAGAACCCGTGCATCATCCTGGGCCGGTGCGCATCCGAGATCCTGAAGGACAGGAGGAACGCGTTCAATATCTACGTGTGCGCGGACAAGGAGGACCGGATCAAGCGGATCATGGAGAAGGAGAACTTGAGCCGCGAGGAGGCGTCGGCCAAGATCGACAGGACGGACCAGGAGAGGGCGGACTACTACTACGAGCACACGGGCAAGGCGTGGGGGGATGTGAACAACTATCACATGATCCTCAACACGTCCGATCTGGGCGTGGAGAACTGCGCGGATATCCTGATGAAGTATTTTGAGAGAAAAGAGTACATATAAAGGCGCAGAGCCCATGCAGGGACCGGCCGTTTTGCGGCCGGTCCTTTTTGTATTGGCGACGAGCCAAAGTCCGGGCTTGCCCGAGACCTTGGCGACCGCCTACCATCCCGGAATGTGCCTTTTGGCACTTCCGGTGATTGTGTGTAAAAAGTTTGAAAAACGTCTTGCATTCAACCCTACCCTTTTATATAATGGAGCAAGTTTGCGCAGGCAGCAAAAGTGCAGTATATAAGGAGGAGAGGAAACAGTGGAAACAGATATGACAGTCGGAAGCCCGTACCGGGTGATCCTCGGATTTACGATGCCCATCTTCATAGGCAATATATTTCAGCAGCTCTACAATATGGCGGACGCGGTGATCGTCGGCAAGTTCGTGGGCCCAAACGCGCTGGCGGCGGTTGGGTCCTGCGGTACGCTGATGTTTCTCATCCTGGGATTCCTGCAGGGGCTGACGGCCGGATTTACTGTGATCACGGCCCAGCACTTCGGCGCCGGCAACATGAAGGCCATGCGGCAGTCCGTGGGGTCGGCCTGTATCCTGTCAGCTGTGGTCTCTGTCCTTATGACGGCCCTGAGCATGTCCATGATGAAGCAGATCCTGCACTGGATGAATACGCCGCCGGAGATCTACCGGGAGGCATACGGCTATATCATGGTGATCTGCGCCGGCATCGTGGCCCAGGTGCTCTACAACCTTCTGGCCAGCATCCTGCGGGCCCTCGGAAACAGCAAGGTGCCCCTCTACTTCCTGATCCTGGCGGCTTTCCTGAATGTCGTGCTGGATCTTGTGTTTATCCTCGTCTTTCACATGGGGGCGGCCGGGGCGGCCTGGGCCACGGTCATCTCCCAGGGGGTGTCCGGCGTTGCCTGCCTGGTCTACATTTTTAAGGCAGTGCCGGACCTTCATCTGCGCAGGGAGGATCTGAGGCTGCACGCCGGCCTGTCCGCCTGGCAGATGAAGATCGGCCTTCCCATGGCGCTGCAGTACTCCATCACGGCCATCGGGACTATTATGGTCCAGGCTGCCCTCAACACGCTGGGAGCCCTCAGCGTGGCCAGCTTTGCGGCGGCCAGCAAGATCGAGCAGGTGGTGAGCCAGGCCTATGTGGCGCTGGGCACGACCATGGCCACATACTGCGCCCAGAATACCGGGGCCGGCAGGTGGGACCGCCTGCGGAAAGGCTTCCGCTCCGCCACGGTGATCGGCAGCATCTACGCGGTGCTGGCAGGCGGTCTGATCTTCCTCGCCGGCAGGTACATGGTAGTGCTCTTTGTCTCCGAGCAGGTGGGCGAGATCATGCATCTGGCGGACATCTACCTGAAGTGCGCGGGAGCCATGTTCATCCCGCTGGCGGTGGTCAACATCTACCGCAACGGCATCCAGGGCATGGGGTACGCCCTCCTTCCCATGATGGCCGGCGTGGCGGAGCTGATCGGGCGGGGCGTGGTGGCCCTTGTCTCCGCCGCCAAAGGAAGCTACATCGGTACCTGTATGGCGAGCCCGGCGGCCTGGGTGCTGGCCGGCGCCCTTCTGCTCGCCATGTATTTCTTCATCATGAAACCCCACCGGGAGCAGGAAAAACAGGCGTAAAAAAGGAAGTTCCCTTTTTATGAGACCTATGCTATACTTTACTTTAGGTATGCACGAAAGGAGTATAACTTGTATGAAAAGAGTGCTGTTGAAGCTGAGCGGCGAGGCTC
This sequence comes from Mordavella massiliensis, assembly GCF_016901695.1. Classification (GTDB taxonomy): domain Bacteria; phylum Bacillota; class Clostridia; order Lachnospirales; family Lachnospiraceae; genus Claveliimonas; species Claveliimonas massiliensis_A. The sequence continues at coordinate 167,433 of NZ_JACJKS010000004.1, forward strand.
TGGCAGGAGACAAGAAGACCGGATTTGACGAGGAGACCTGCATCGGCGTTGCCAGGCAGGTGAAGCAGATCGTGGACAGCGGCTGCCAGGTGGCGATCGTGACAGGAGGCGGGAACTTCTGGAGAGGGCGGACAAGCGAGACCATCGACCGGACGAAGGCGGATCAGATCGGGATGCTTGCCACGGTCATGAACTGCATTTACGTGTCCGACATCTTCCGCCATGTGGGCATGAAGACCGAGGTGTTCACCCCCTTTGTGTGCGGTGCGTTTACCACCCTGTTTTCCAAGGACAGGGCTGTGGAGGCGCTGGAGCAGGGCAAGGTGGTCTTCTTCGCGGGCGGAACGGGACATCCCTATTTCTCCACTGACACGGGAGCGGTCCTGCGCGCCATCGAGATCGAGGCGGACGCCATGCTTCTGGCCAAGGCCATAGACGGGATCTATGACAGCGATCCGAAGACGAACCCGGACGCGAAGAAGTACGATGAGATCTCCATTCAGGAGATCATTGACAGGAAACTGATGGCGGTGGATCTGACCGCGTCCATCATGTGCCTGGAGAACAGGATGCCCATGCTGGTGTTCGGCCTGAACGAGAAGAACAGCATCGTGGAGACCATGTCAGGGAACTTTACCGGCACGAAGGTGACCGTGTAGCATAAAAGTATAAGGGAGGAAACATCCATGAATGAAAGACTGAAAGTATACGAGGACAAGATGAAAAAGACCCAGGCGAACCTGGAGGGCGAGCTGATGACGATCCGCGCGGGCCGCGCCAACCCGAACGTGCTCAACAAGATCATGGTGGACTACTACGGATCTCCCACGCCGATCCAGCAGGTGGCCAACGTATCCGTGCCGGAGCCCCGCATGATCCAGATCCAGCCCTGGGAGAAGAGCATGCTCAAGGTGATCGAGAAGGCCATCAACATGTCTGAACTGGGCATCAACCCGACCAACGACGGCTCCTGCGTGCGCCTGATCTTCCCGGAGCTGACGGAGGAGCGCAGAAAAGAGCTTGTAAAGGACGTGCGCAAGAAGGGCGAGCAGGCCAAGGTGGCCATCCGCAACATCCGCCGGGACGGCAACGACGCCTTCAAGAAACTGAAGGGAAGCGATGTGTCCGAGGATGAGATCAAGGATCTGGAAGACGAGCTGCAGAAGCTGACGGACAAGGCCATCAAGGAAGTGGACAAGGCTGTGGAGAACAAGTCCAAAGAGGTCATGACAGTCTAGAACAGAATCAGAAGATACATGAGGGGGACGGGACAGAAGCGAAGATGTACCCGTCTTTCTCTGCGAAGGGAGATACTGCGATGAATGTACCAAGGCATGTGGCCATCATCCTGGACGGGAACGGACGGTGGGCCAGGTCCAAGGGGATGCCACGCAATTACGGCCATGCACAGGGGAGCAAAAACGTGGAGAGGATCTGCGAGGAGGCCTGGAGGATGGGGATCAAATACCTGACCGTGTACGCCTTTTCTACGGAGAACTGGAACCGCCCGAAAGAGGAAGTGGACGCGCTCATGAAGCTGCTCCGCAACTACATGAAGACCTGTCTGAAGACGGCGGCGAAGAACGATATGAAGGTCCGGGTGATCGGCGACAAGACGAAGCTGGACGACGACATCCGCAGCCGCATCGATGAGCTGGAGAAGGCCACGGTGAACAACGGGGGGCTGAATTTCCAGATCGCCCTCAACTACGGGAGCCGGGACGAGATCATCCGGGCCGTCCGCAAGGCGGCGCAGGACGTGAAGGACGGGGCGCTTCAGCCGGAGGATATCACGCCGGATGTCTTTGACTCCTATCTGGACACCCGGGGCATCCCGGATCCGGACCTCCTGATCCGCACAAGCGGCGAGGAGCGGCTGTCCAACTTCCTCCTCTGGCAGCTTGCCTACTCGGAATTCTACTTCACGGATGTGCTCTGGCCGGATTTCACAAAGGAGGAGCTTGTGAAGGCCATTGAACAGTACAATGGAAGAGACCGGCGCTACGGCGGCGTGGAGAAGAAGGAGGACGGGGACAATGTTTAAGACGAGACTTCTGAGCGGGATCGTGCTGGTGATCATCCTGATCGCCACGGTCGGATACGGCGGCTATGTGCTGTTCGGCGTGCTGGCGGCCATCAGCCTGATCGGCATGAGCGAGCTATACAAGGTGGTGGATGTGCACACGAAGGCCCTGGGGGCGGTGGGGTACATCGGGGCCGTCTGCTACTACGGCCTTCTGTTTACAGGGCAGATGGAGTGGATGACAGCCCTGACCATCCTCTTTCTGGTGGCGGTCATGGCAGTGTATGTATTTGCCTTCCCGGCGTTTCGCACGGAGCAGGTGATGGTCGCATTTTTCGGCCTGTTCTACGTGGCTGTCATGCTCTCCTACGTGTACCAGACAAGGATGCTGCCCGACGGCCATGTGGCTGTCTGGCTGATCTTTTTGAGTTCCTGGGGATGCGATACATGCGCGTACTGCGTGGGCATGCTGATCGGGAAGCATAAGATGGCGCCCCGCTTAAGCCCGAAGAAATCCGTGGAAGGCGGCGTGGGCGGCGTTCTTGGGGCGGCGCTTCTGGGAGCCCTCTTCTCCCTGGCCATGAACCAGTGGGGCGGAGCGGACGTGGACCCGGCGTTCTACGCGGTCATCTGCGGCGCGGGCGGCATCATCTCCCAGATCGGGGACCTGGCGGCGTCCGCCATCAAGCGAAACCACGACGTGAAGGATTACGGCAGGCTGATCCCGGGGCACGGCGGCATCCTGGACCGGTTTGACAGCGTGATCTTCACCGCGCCGGTCATCTATTACCTGGCCGTGCTGATCGGATAGAAGCCGGCGGGACAGAAAGGAAGAGAAGAGATGAAACGAATCGCCATACTCGGCTCCACGGGATCCATCGGCACGCAGACGCTGGAGGTGGTCCGGGAGAACGGGGATATAGAAGTCACAGCCCTGGCGGCAGGGCGCAACATCGATCTGCTGGAGCGGCAGATCCGGGAGTTCGGCCCGAAGCTGGCGGCCGTCTGGGACGAGAAGCTGGCGGCGGATTTAAGAGGGCGGGTCCGGGACCTGGACGTGGAGATCGCATCCGGCATGGACGGCCTGATCCGGGTATCAACGGAGGAGAAGGCGGATATACTTGTAACAGCCATTGTCGGCATGATCGGGATCCGTCCCACCATCGAGGCCATCCGGGCAGGCAAGGACATTGCGCTCGCCAACAAGGAGACGCTTGTGACGGCGGGCCACATCATCATGCCCCTGGCCAGGGAGAGGGGCGTGTCCATCCTGCCGGTAGACAGCGAGCACAGCGCCATCTTCCAGTCCCTGCAGGGCGGGCAGGAGAAGGCGCTTAAGAAGATCCTTCTCACCGCGTCGGGCGGTCCCTTCCGGGGAAGGAAGAAGGCGGACCTGGCGGGCGTGCAGGTGGAGGATGCCCTGAAGCATCCGAACTGGGAGATGGGGCGCAAGATCACCATCGACTCCTCGACGATGGTCAACAAGGGGCTGGAAGTCATCGAGGCAAAATGGCTCTTCGGCGTGGACGTGGACCAGATCCAGGTGGTGGTGCAGCCCCAGAGCGTGGTCCACTCCATGGTAGAGTACGAGGACGGGGCTGTGATCGCCCAGCTCGGCACGCCGGACATGAAGCTTCCCATCCAGTACGCCCTCTACTATCCGCAGCGGCGGTATCTGCCCGGGGAGCGGCTGGATTTCTGGAGCATCGGGAAACTGGAATTTGAGAAACCGGACACAGAGACGTTCGGGGCGCTCGCGCTGGCCTACGAGGCGGGGCACGCCGGCGGCAGCCTCCCGACGGTCTTCAACGCGGCGAACGAGAAGGCGGTGGCCCTGTTCCTGGAGCGCAGGATCGGCTACCTGGAGATCACGGAGCTGATCCGGGCGTGCATGGAGGAGCACGTCAACATCCCGTCCCCGACGCTGGAGGAGATCCTTGACACGGAGGCGGGCGTATATGCATATATTGACAGCAGACTTGGCAGGAGGTAGCACTTGGGTATCATCATAGCAATCCTGATCTTCAGCTTTATCATCTTTTTCCACGAGCTGGGGCATTTCACCCTGGCGAAGCTGAACCACATCGATGTGCAGGAGTTTTCCGTCGGCATGGGGCCGGCCATCTTTACGAAAGAGCACCGGGGGACGCTGTACGCGGTCCGGATCCTGCCCATCGGCGGATACTGCGCCATGGGGGAGGACGACGAGGCGACGGATTCCCCGTCGAATTTCAACAACAAATCCGTGTGGGCCCGCATATCCGTCATAGCGGCAGGCCCCGTCTTTAACTTCATCCTGGCTTTTGCCTGCGCGGTCGTCCTCGTGGCCATGGCGGGGTATGACCAGCCGGTGGCAGGCGGGGTGGACGAAGGCTATCCGGCCTATGAGGCGGGCATGCGTCCCGGCGACCGGATCGTGGAGATGAACGGAAAGAACATCCATCTGTTCAAGGAAGTGCAGGTGTACAATCAGTTCCATCAGGGCGAGACAGTGGAGCTGACGTATGAGCGGGACGGCAGGCAGTACACAGCCGATGTGACCCCTCTCTTTGACGAGGAGCTGCAGTATTACAGGCTGGGCATCACCAGCAGCGGCTACACGGCGGCCACGCCGCTGACAGCCCTTGAGTACGGCGCGTACGAGGTGAAATACTGGATCGACACAACGCTTCTGAGCCTGAAGATGCTGGTGACCGGGCGGGTGGGCGTTGACCAGCTCTCGGGGCCGGTGGGGATCGTGGACGTGGTGGACGACACCTACCAGGAGGCTAAGACCTACGGGACGGCTACCGTGGCTGTCAATATGCTGAACATCGCCATCCTGATCTCCGCCAACCTGGGCGTCATGAACCTTTTGCCCCTGCCGGCGCTGGACGGGGGACGGCTCGTGTTCCTGGCCGTGGAGGCGGTGCGCAGGAAACGGATCCCGCCGGAGAAGGAGGGCTACGTCCACTTTGCCGGGATTGTGCTTCTGATGGCCCTGATGGTGGTGGTCATGTTCAACGACATACAGAGAGTTTTCTTTTAGGGAAGGCCTTGTTGGGGCGGCTTCTCCGCAGAAAAAAGCGGAGAGGCTGCCCCTTTTTCATGCCGGCGGCGGGCCGGATGCCGGGCTTGGACAAAGGCCTTGCCAATTATTTAACAAAAATGGGAAAAACAGTTGAATTAGACGATAAAAAACCGTATAATATAATCGGCTGAAAATTTGGTTTGACTTTTTGCAATTGTCTAACATATGCAAACCTCTTCTGCGAGAGGGTGAGAGTAAAACCTTATTGAATATTTTAAGAAAATGGAGGGCTAGGTTATGAGCAACATGGCAACAGAAAGTGCAGCAAGCCGCAGAATCACTTCTCTGCTTGATGCAGGCAGCTTTGTTGAGATCGGCGCCGGCGTGACAGCCAGATCCACTGATTTCAACATGCAGGAAACAAAAACTCCGGGAGACGGCGTCGTTACCGGATACGGAGTGATCGACGGCAATCTCGTCTACGTCTACAGCCAGGACGCGTCCGTGCTGGGCGGTTCCATGGGCGAGATGCATGCAAAGAAGATCGCCGCTGTCTACGACATGGCGATGAAGATGGGCGCTCCTGTGATCGGTCTTGTGGACTGTGCAGGTTTCCGGCTCCAGGAGGCGACAGACGCGCTTGACGCATTCGGACAGCTCTATCTGAAGCAGGCGATGGCTTCCGGCGTTGTTCCCCAGATCACAGCGGTCTTCGGAAACTGCGGCGGCGGGCTGGCTACGATGGCAGCGCTGACAGACTTCACATTCATGGAGGGAAAGAACGCGAAACTGTTCGTGAACTCCCCCAACGCCATCCCGGGCAATACGGCCCAGAAGTGCGACACCGCTTCCGCGGCATTCCAGAGTGAGTCCGCAGGTCTTGTGGACGAAGTGGGAACAGAGGAGGAGATCCTGGCGGATATCCGGACGCTGATCTGCATGCTTCCCTGCAACAACGAGGAGGACGCCTCCTACGATGAGTGCACGGACGACCTGAACCGCCTCTGCGACGGCATCGAGAATGCGGCGGAGGATACAGCCATCGCGCTGGCGCAGATCTCCGACAACGGCGTTGTGTTCGAGACGAAGAAGGACTACGCGAAGGATATGGTCACGGCTTTCATCCGCCTCAACGGCATGACGGTGGGCGCAGTTGCCAACCGCTCCAAAGTGTATGATGAGAACGCGGAGGTCAAAGAGGAGTTCGACGGCTCCCTGTCTACGGCCGGAGCCCGCAAGGCAGCTCAGTTCGTGAAGTTCTGCGACGCGTTCAACATCCCGGTCCTCACCCTTACCAATGTGACGGGATTTGACGCCTCCAAGTGCGCGGAGAGAAACCTCGCAAGGGAGACGGCAAAACTGATCTACGCCTTTGCGGACGCCACTGTCCCGAAGGTGAACGTGATCATCGGCAAGGCGTACGGAAGCGCCTATGTGGCGATGAACAGCAAGTCCCTCGGCGCGGATATGGTCTATGCGTGGCCGGATGCCGAGATCGGCATGATGGACGCGGACCTGGCGGCCCGGATCATGTACGCGGACGCGGACAGGGCGGCGCAGAAGGAGAAGGCAGCCCAGTACAGGGATCTGCAGTCCAGCCCGGCCTGCGCAGCGGGACGCGGCTATGTGGATGCAGTCATCAGCCCGGCCGAGACACGCAAGTATATCATCGGGGCATTTGAGATGCTCTTCACAAAGAGAGAGGATCGTCCGGCAAAGAAACATGGAACGGTTTAGTGAGGTGAGACAAATTGAAGAGAAAAATTAGCTTAATCATGTGCATGCTCGCAGTTGTGTTCGCCCTGGCAGGATGCAGTGGTCAGGACTCCGGCGTCGAGTACGACGAGGCAGTCATCGGAGAGGCCACAGAGTTCCTTGTTTCCTATTGCTCCACTGTGGACGATGCGACGGTCGAGCAGTGGAACAGCCTGTCTGACGAGCAGCTGGAGATCCAGATGGCCCAGTCCGGCTATCCCTTTACGGCGGACAGCTTCCTCGGCTCCATGGATGCATGGAAGGCCGGCGTAGAGGAGTGCGGCGCATATCTGGGACACGACGAGTTCACGTACGAGGCGACCCAGACCCAGCTCTCCGCCACCACGACAGCGCAGTTCGAGGACAGGGACGCGGATCTGGAGATCATCTACAAGGCGGACGTGCGGGGCAACCTGCACCTGGACAGCCTGACAGTGAGCGGCAAGTACACTATGGGCGAGATCCTTGGAAAGGCAGGACTGAACACACTTCTTGGCATGGGAACCGTGTTTGTGGTACTGATCATCATCAGCGTGATCATCTCCCTGCTGAAGTATATCCCGAAGTTTCTGGAGTCGTTCTCCAGGAAGGAAAAACCACAGGCAGCCCCGGCAGCGGCCCCGGCTCCGGCAGCAGCTCCGGCCCCGGCTCCTGCGCAGGAGGAAGAGGAACTGGCCGGCGATGAGGAGCTTGTGGCAGTCATGGCAGCAGCTATCGCGGCAGCAGAGGAAATTCCGGCGGACGGCTTCGTCGTGCGAAGCATCAGACGCCGCAGATCAAATAAATGGAATAGAGCATAACCGGATCAGGAGGATATGAAAATGAAAAATTACACGATCACAGTAAATGGAAATGTATATGACGTAACGGTTGAAGAGAAGGCAGCAGGCGCAGCGCCCGCAGCGGCACCCGCACCGAAGGCGGCGGCTCCGGCGCCCAAGGCTCCGGCGGCAGCTCCCGCACCGGCTCCCAAGGCGGCAGGCGCAGGCTCCATCGAGGTGAAGGCAGGCGCGGCCGGCAAGGTATTTAAGATCGAGAAGAACGTGGGCGAGAGCGTGAAGCGCGGCGACGCAGTCATCATTATCGAGGCCATGAAGATGGAGATCCCGATCGTGGCTCCTGAGGACGGAACAGTAGCCAGCGTGGACGTGGCAGTAGGCGACGCCGTAGAGGCGGGCGCAGTGCTGGCCACACTGAACTAGACGGCAGGAACCGTCTGGTTCGGAAACTTTTGAAACACGACTGGAGGTTAGAAAATGGATTATATAGTAACAACATTGGGAAACCTCGTGCAGCAGACCGCGTTCCTCAACCTGACGTGGGGGAACCTCGTTATGATCGCTGTCGCGTGCTTTTTCCTGTATCTTGCAATCAAACATGGATTTGAACCTCTGCTGCTCGTGCCCATCGCTTTCGGTATGCTGCTTGTCAATATCTATCCGGATATCATGCTGCACGCCGAGGACGCGGCCAACGGCACAGGAGGTCTCCTTTACTACTTCTATGTGCTGGACGAGTGGTCCATCCTTCCGTCACTGATCTTCCTCGGCGTGGGAGCCATGACGGACTTCGGACCCCTGATCGCCAACCCGAAGAGCTTTCTTCTTGGTGCGGCGGCCCAGTTCGGTATCTTTGCGGCTTACCTGGGCGCGATGGCCATGGGCTTCTCTGACAAGGCGGCGGCAGCCATCGCCATCATCGGCGGCGCAGACGGACCGACGTCCATCTTCCTCGCCGGCAAGCTGCAGCAGACGGCCATCCTCGGCCCCATCGCCGTGGCGGCCTACTCCTACATGGCCCTTGTGCCGATCATCCAGCCGCCGGTTATGAAGCTTTTGACAACGGAGAAGGAGAGAAGGATCAAGATGGAGCAGCTCCGGCCCGTATCCAAGCTGGAGAGGATCCTCTTCCCCATCATCGTGACCATCGTGGTATGTATGATCCTTCCCACCACAGCGCCCCTGGTTGGTATGCTCATGCTGGGCAACCTGTTCCGTGAGTGCGGCGTGGTGCGGCAGTTGACAGAGACGGCGTCCAACGCACTGATGTACATCGTTGTTATCCTGCTTGGCACATCCGTGGGCGCCACCACAAGCGCGGAGGCGTTCCTGAACACAGATACGCTGAAGATCGTGGCCCTCGGACTGATCGCATTTGTATTCGGTACAGCGGCAGGCGTACTGCTTGGCAAAGTTATGTGCGCTCTTACCGGAGGAAAGGTCAACCCGCTGATCGGTTCGGCCGGCGTGTCCGCCGTGCCTATGGCGGCCAGGGTATCACAGAAGGTCGGCGCGGAGTACGATCCCACCAACTTCCTTCTGATGCATGCCATGGGACCGAACGTGGCCGGCGTCATCGGAACAGCGGTCGTGGCCGGAACCTTTATGGCGATTTTCGGCGTCATGTAAGCGGCGCAGTGATATAGAATAAAATGGAGGAAGAAATCATGGCAGAAATTGAGAAAAAACCAGTAAAAATAACAGAGACCATCCTGCGTGACGCGCACCAGTCTCTGATCGCCACCCGTATGACAACAGAGCAGATGCTGCCGATCATCGACAAGATGGACAAAGTCGGCTACCACTCTGTAGAGTGCTGGGGCGGCGCCACCTTCGATGCATCCCTTCGTTTCCTGAAGGAGGATCCGTGGGACAGGCTCCGCAAGTTCCGCGACGGCTTCAAGAACACAAAGCTGCAGATGCTCTTCAGAGGACAGAACATCCTCGGCTACCGTCCGTACGCGGACGACGTGGTGGAGTACTTTGTACAGAAATCCGTTGCAAACGGCATTGACATCATCCGCATCTTCGACTGCCTGAACGATCTGCGCAACCTGCAGACAGCGGTCAAGGCAGCAAACAAAGAGAAGGCGGACGCACAGGTGGCCCTGTCCTACACGATCGGCGACGCCTACACCCTGGAGTACTGGGTGGACATCGCAAAGAGGATCGAGGACATGGGAGCCAACTCCATCTGCATCAAGGATATGGCCGGCCTGCTCCTGCCGTACCAGGCGACAGAGCTGATCACGGCTATGAAAGAGGCGGTGGATCTGCCGATCCAGCTTCACACCCACTACACATCCGGCGTGGCGTCCATGACGTACCTGAAGGCCGTGGAGGCGGGCGTGGATGTCATCGACACCGCCATGTCACCCTTCGCACTTGGCACATCCCAGCCGGCTACAGAGGTTATGGTGGAGACCTTCAAGGGCACGCCCTATGACACCGGACTGGACCAGAAGCTGCTGGCAGAGATCGCGGACTACTTCCGTCCGATCCGGGACGAGGCGCTGGAGAGCGGACTCCTCAACCCGAAGAACCTGGGCGTGAACATCAAGACGCTCCTCTACCAGGTACCCGGCGGCATGCTTTCCAACCTGACGAGCCAGCTCAAGGAGCAGGGCGCGGAGGACAAGTACTACGAAGTGCTTGAGGAAGTGCCGAGAGTCCGCAAGGATCTGGGCGAGCCGCCGCTTGTGACACCGTCCTCCCAGATCGTGGGCACGCAGGCCGTGTTCAACGTGCTGATGGGCGAGCGCTACAAGATGGCCACCAAGGAAACGAAGGATGTCTTAAGCGGCAAGTACGGCGCGACTGTAAAGCCCTTCAATCCGGATGTGGTTAAGAAGGTGCTGGGCGATGATCCTGAGGTCATCACCTGCCGTCCGGCGGACCTGATCCCGGACGAGCTGGATACACTCCGCAAAGAGTGCGAGCAGTGGATCCAGCAGGACGAGGACGTGCTGACATACGCCCTCTTCCCGCAGGTAGCGACAGACTTCTTCAAATACCGCGAGGCGCAGCAGACGAAGATCGATCCGACTGTGGCTGACACGGAAAACGGAAGCTATCCGGTATAGGATTGCTCTGATAGAGAAAAGCGGACAGACCGCGGCTTTGCGCCGCGGGATGCCCGCTTTTCTTTTTGTCCGGGAAACGGCCCCTCCTAAGTCAGTTCCGCGATGCGGGAGACGCCCACATAGATTTCGGAGATCTTATACCAGGTCGGGTAGTCTGTCACGCCGGTCCGGGGCAGGCCGAAGACGCCCTGGAAGCGGCGCACCGCATCTGCCGTGGCCGGCCCGTAGATCCCGTCTGCCGTGAGCTTCGGGAGGGCCGGGTAGGCGCCTGCGATGGCAGTAAGCTGCTCCTGGAGCTGCCGCACCTTGTCGCCGGTGGATCCCTCCTCCAGGTCATAGCCGGGCCAGGAGGAGGGAATGCCGGAGATGGCTTCCGCCGTGTTGATGTAGAGGTCATCCCCGTAGTAATAGCGCAGGATCCGGATGGCGCTGTAGCCCTGGTCGCCCAGGGACTTGGATCCCCACTGCGTCATCCAGCCGGCGCACTGGACCTGGCGGCCGTCGCAGTACTGGGTCAGGATGGGCTGGCGCACATTGGGGCGGGAGAGATAGTCCGCGAAGAGTTCATCCACGACAGAGGAGATCGTATCGTAGATGTTCCGCTCCGGGATCCACTTGTGGTCAAAGGCGGTGGAGGATGTGATGGTAAAGTCGTAGCCCTGGTTCCGGTACCATTCCGTGTAGACCCGGTTCAGGGTGAAGGACATGATGGCCAGCACATTGGCCCGGATGGTGTTCTCGGGCCAGGTGGCGTAGATCTCGCTGGAGGCCACGTTCTTGATGTAATCCTTGTATTTCACATAGTAGTTTCGGGCGGTGCTGTCCCGGGGACTCCCGTCGTGGACGACGATGTATTCGGGCACCACGACCCGGCTTAAGACGATCTCCCCGGTCTCGCTGACCGGTTTGATCTCATCTTCGGGGATCTTGGGCGGGTAGTTGCCGTAGAGGGTGTGGGCGGGGATAACGAACCGTTCCTCACCCTCCGTGTCAGGCCCGGCCGGGCGCATGCGTATGTTCTGGATGGCGGTGACGCCGGAGAGGATCTCGGCGCCGGCGATGCTGACGGGTTCCATGCCGGGGGCCTCGGCCAGGATGGTGTACTCGGCGTAAGGCTGTTCCTCGGCCGTCTCCTCCAGGCTGTATTCCTCCGGCGGGGCGTCAAGCGCCAGCGTGTCGGTCTGCCCGGAACTGTCGGTTGTAACTTCTTCGAGAACAGAGTCCGGAACACCTGTGTAGGAGATGCGGACGCGGGCGTCCGCAACCGGGAATCCGCTGCTCTCAGAAGTGATATGGATCTTCAGATTTCCTTTGGAAGGATCGTTCATAGAAAACCTCGCAGGCGAAAAGAAACGTTCTTATTGCCAGTATATGCGGCTGCCGGAGACGCGTGAAAAATTCTTTTTTATCGGTTGAAAATTGTCCCAATGTGTAGTATAATTTTTACAATTTGTGGAGACATGATTTGTCGCTGGGGAGAATTATTTTGGGCAGTTGTGCTTGCACACACTGCCTTTTTTATGGCAGGGACAGCCCTGTGCCCGGCGCAGGTCCTCTTCGCATGTTACAATTATATGAAGGGAAAAGGTGAATGAATGAAAGCGTTTCTTATTTTGGAAGACGGAACTGTCTTTACGGGAACCAGCATCGGATCCACGAGAGACATGATAAGCGAGATTGTATTTAATACCTCCATGACAGGCTACCTGGAGGTGCTGACTGACCCTTCTTACGCAGGACAGGCCGTAGTTATGACCTATCCATTGATTGGAAATTACGGAATTACTCCGGACATGGAGTCAAAGAAGGCATGGCCGGACGGTTACATCGTAAGAGAATTATCGAGAATGCCCAGCAACTTCCGCTGCGAGGGGTCGATCCAGGACTTCCTCAAAGAGCAGGATATTCCGGGGATCGCAGGCGTTGACACCCGCGCGCTCACGAAGATCCTCCGGGAGAAGGGCACCATGAACGGGATGATCACGACCAATGAGGACTATGACCTGGACGAGATCCTTCCGAAGCTCCACGCATACAAAGTCGGGGATGTGGTCTCCAAAGTGACATGCGAGGCTCCCTATATGCTGGAGGGAACAGGACCCAGGGTGGCGCTGATGGACTTTGGCGCCAAGAACAACATCGCGAAATCCCTCCACAGGAGAGGCTGCCAGGTGACGGTCTATCCGGCCGGCACTTCCGCGGAGGAGATCATCGCATCGAAGCCGGACGGCATCATGCTCTCCAACGGCCCTGGCGACCCGGAGACCTGCACGGAGATCATCGCCGAGATCCGGAAGCTCTATGAGACGGAGATCCCGATCTTTGCCATCTGCCTCGGCCATCAGCTTATGGCCCTCGCCAACGGGGCGAAGACCTACAAGCTGAAATACGGACACAGGGGCGGCAACCACCCGGTGAAGGACCTGACGAACAACAGGGTGTACATCTCCTCTCAGAACCACGGCTACGCAGTGGATGCGTCCACCATGGATCCGGCTGTGGCGCAGGAGGCTTTCGTCAATGTCAACGACGGCACGAACGAGGGGCTTTCCTACATCGGGAAAAACATTTTTACCGTGCAGTTCCATCCGGAAGCATGCCCGGGCCCCCAGGATTCCGGCTATCTGTTTGACAGGTTTATGGATATGATGAAAGGAGCAAACTAATGCCTAAAAATAAAGATATCAAAAAAGTACTGGTGATCGGATCCGGCCCGATCGTGATCGGACAGGCCGCGGAGTTTGACTATGCGGGAACCCAGGCGTGCCGTTCCCTGAAGGAGGAGGGCCTGGAGGTCGTGCTCCTCAACTCCAACCCGGCGACCATCATGACGGACAAGGATATCGCGGACCGCGTCTACATCGAGCCTCTGACCGTGGAGGTGGTGGAGCAGCTCATCCTGAAGGAGAAGCCGGACAGCGTCCTGCCGACGCTGGGCGGACAGGCTGCCCTGAACCTTGCCATGGAGCTGGAGGAGAACGGCTTCCTTAGGCGGAACAACGTGCGCCTCATCGGCACCACGTCCGAGACCATCAAGAAGGCGGAGGACCGCCTGGAGTTCAAGACCACGATGGAGAAGATCGGCGAGCCCTGCGCGCCCTCCCTTGTCGTGGAGAACGTGGAGGACGGCATTAAGTTTGCGGAGAAGATCGGGTATCCGGTCGTGCTGCGTCCGGCTTACACCCTGGGCGGCAGCGGCGGCGGCATCGCCCACGACCGGGAGCAGCTTGTGGAGATCCTGGAGAACGGCCTGCGTCTCTCCCGTGTGGGACAGGTGCTTGTGGAGCGCTGCATCGCAGGATGGAAAGAGATCGAGTACGAGGTGATGCGCGACGGCAACGGCAACTGCATCACGGTTTGTAATATGGAAAATATTGATCCGGTGGGCGTGCACACAGGCGACAGTATCGTCGTGGCTCCCTCCCAGACGCTGGGGGATAAGGAGTATCAGATGCTCCGCACATCAGCCCTGAACATCATCAGCGAGCTGAACATCACCGGTGGGTGCAACGTGCAGTACGCCCTGCACCCGGATACATTTGAGTACTGCGTCATCGAGGTAAACCCCCGTGTGAGCCGCTCTTCCGCGCTGGCCTCCAAGGCCACCGGCTACCCCATCGCCAAGGTGGCGGCCAAGATCGCCCTGGGCTACACGCTGGACGAGATCAAGAACGCGGTCACACAGAAGACGTACGCAAGCTTTGAGCCCATGCTGGACTACTGCGTGGTGAAGATGCCCCGCCTTCCCTTTGACAAGTTCATCAGCGCCAAGCGGACGCTGACGACGCAGATGAAGGCGACAGGCGAGGTTATGAGCATCTGCGACAACTTCGAGGGCGCCCTCATGAAGGCCATCCGCTCCCTGGAGCAGCATGTGGACAGCCTCATGTCCTACGATTTCAGCGCCCTCACAAGGGAGGAGCTCCTCGAGAGACTGGAGATCGTGGACGACCGCCGCATCTGGATGATCGCGGAGGCGCTGCGCAAAGGCATTTCCTACGATGAGATCTACAACATTACGAGAATAGACCGGTGGTTCATCGACAAGATCGCCCGCCTGGTGGAGATGGAGCAGACGCTGAAGACGACTCCTCTCTCAGCGGAGATCCTGAAGGAAGCCAAGAGGATGGAATTCCCGGACAATGTGATCGCCCGGCTGACCGGCAACACGGAGCGCCAGATCCATGAGATGCGCCACGAGTACGGCATCACAGCCGCCTACAAGATGGTGGATACATGCGCCGCTGAGTTCGCTGCGGCCACGCCCTACTACTACTCTGTGTACGGCAGCGAGAACGAGGTGGAGGAGACGCGCGGGCGCAAGAAAGTGCTCGTTCTTGGTTCCGGCCCCATCCGCATCGGCCAGGGGATCGAGTTCGACTTCTGTTCCGTGCACTGCACCTGGGCCTTCTCGAAGGAAGGGTATGAGACGATCATCGTCAACAACAACCCGGAGACAGTAAGTACGGACTTTGATATTGCTGACAAGCTGTATTTCGAGCCTCTCACGCCGGAGGACGTGGAGAGTATCGTAGACCTGGAGAAGCCGGACGGAGCAGTCGTGCAGTTCGGTGGACAGACGGCCATCAAGCTGACGGAGGCCCTCATGAAGATGGGCGTGCCCATCCTTGGCACATCTGCGGAGAACGTGGACGCAGCCGAGGACCGGGAACTCTTTGACGCGATCCTGGAGAAGTGCGGCATCCCGCGCCCCACAGGCGGCACGGTATTTACCGCTGAGGAGGCCAAGGAAGTGGCGAACCGCCTGGGTTACCCCGTGCTCGTGCGCCCGTCCTACGTGCTGGGCGGACAGGGCATGCAGATCGCCATCAACGACCACGACATTGACGAATTCATCGGCATCATCAACCGGATCGCCCAGGATCACCCGATCCTGGTAGACAAGTACCTGATGGGCAAAGAGATCGAGGTAGACGCCGTGTGCGACGGGGAGGACATCCTGATCCCGGGCATCATGGAGCATATCGAGAGAGCGGGCATCCACTCCGGAGACAGTATCTCCGTCTATCCGGCCCAGAGCATCTCTGAGAAGACGAAGCGGACCATCGAGGACTACACGAAGAAGCTGGCCCAGTCCCTGCACGTGATCGGACTGATCAACATCCAGTTCATCGTGTGCGGCGAGGATGTGTATGTGATCGAGGTGAACCCCCGGTCCAGCCGTACCGTTCCCTACATCAGCAAGGTGACGGGCATCCCCATCGTGCCGCTGGCAACGAAGGTCATCATCGGCCACAAGATCAGGGAGCTTGGCTACACGCCGGGGCTGCAGAAGGAGGCGGACTACTTCGCCATCAAGATGCCGGTCTTCTCCTTTGAGAAGATCCGCGGCGCTGACATCAGCCTGGGACCTGAGATGAAGTCCACAGGCGAGTGCCTGGGCATTGCAAAGACCTTTGACGAGGCGCTCTACAAGGCGTTCCTCGGCGCAGGCATCAAGCTGCCGAAGCACCGGAACATGATCATGACCGTCCGCGACGAGGACAAGGAGGAAGCAGTGGAGATCGGACGCCGGTTCGAGAAGATCGGCTACAAGATCTTTGCCACAAAGGGCACGGCTGAGGCCCTGAAGACCGGCGGGGTGAAGGCGATCCCGGTCAACAAGATCGAGCAGGAGTCGCCGAACCTGATGGACCTGATCCTGGGCCACAAGATCGATCTTGTCATCGATACGCCGCACCAGGGCGCGGACCGCTCCAGAGACGGGTTCGTCATCCGCAGGAACGCCATCGAGACAGGCGTCAATGTGCTGACAGCCATCGACACGGCGGAGGCGCTCATCACCAGTCTGGAGAACACGGATATCAAGAAGCTGACGCTGATCGATATCGCGACGATCTGATAGAGATATAGTAAAACTCCTATGCAGGAATGATACGGGTCTGACAGGCCATATCAAATGCATAGGAGTTTTTTGTTGTCTGAACCCGGCCTCCGAAGGGAAGCCCGGAAAATCTCCCCTACCCAATCCGGGGAAAATCATGTAAAATGTATAGGCATAAAGGAGGTTGGCAGTATGTACCGGATTTTGATCGTGGAGGACGACCGTACGATCGCAGAGACGCTGAAGCGTCATCTGGAGGGATGGGATTACGAGGTGACGGCGGCGGGGGATTTTAAGAATGTCATGTCTGAGTTCGCACAGGTACAGCCGGACCTGGTGCTTCTCGACATCGGCCTTCCTTTTTACAACGGATTCTACTGGTGCACCCAGATCCGCCAGGTGTCGGATGTGCCGGTCATCTTTATCTCCTCGGCGGGCGACAACATGAATATCGTCATGGCCATGAACATGGGCGGGGATGAATTTATTGAAAAGCCCTTTGACCTCCATGTGGTGACGGCCAAGGTGCAGGCCATGCTGCGGCGTGCCTATGCCTACCGGGGGACGGCCAACCTGATGGAGCACAAAGGCTGCGTTCTCAATCTCTCAGACGCCACGGTCACATGCCAGGGGCGCAAGGCGGAGCTCACAAAGAACGAGTTCCGCATTTTCCAGTGCCTGCTGGAAAACACGGGCAAGATCGTATCCAGGGACGAGCTCATTGCCCGCCTGTGGGAGAGCGACGCCTTTGTGGATGAGAATACCCTCACCGTGAATGTGGCGAGGCTGCGGAAAAAACTGGCGCAGATCGGCATGGAGCAGGCGGTTGTGACAAAGAAAGGCATTGGATATATGGTGGAAGCATGAGAACAGTTGGATATTATCTGAAGGAAAACTGGAAGCCGGTTGCCGTGTACGCGGGCATGGCGGCAGTCTTCTGGACCGTGGGCTCTCTCTACGGGGTCGACCCCGATGCCACCGGGTACGCCCTGCTCCTTGCAGGCGTGATCCTTCTGCTTAGCCTCTGCCCGGGCTTTTTCCGCTTCCTGCGAAAAGAGCGGGAGCTCAGGGAGACCGGAAGAAATATCGCCGGTGCGGATCCTGTGTTCCCGGCAGCGGGCACCCTTGCGGAGAAGCGGTATCAGGAGATGATCGGAACCCTGTTAGAACAGAGAAATCAGGAGAGGAGTGTGGCGCAGCAGACCCGGCAGGACAGCCTGGACTATTACAGCCTCTGGGCGCACCAGATCAAGACGCCCATCGCTGCCATGCGCCTGCTTTTGCAGGAGGAAGAAGGCCGGCGGCAGGGGAAGGACGGCTTTCTGCGGGGGATGGACAGGGAACTGTTCCGCACAGAGCAGTATGTGGAGATGGTCCTGAATTATCTGCGGATCGGGGATATGTCCCGGGATATGGTCCTTGCCTGGCATCCGCTGGACGACATGATCCGCCAGGCAGTGCGGAAATACTCGCGGCTCTTTATCATCCAGAAGCTGCGCCTTGATTTCCGGGAGACCGGGGCGACGGTGCTGACAGACGAAAAGTGGCTTGTCTTTGTCCTGGAACAGATCCTGTCCAATGCCCTGAAGTACACAAAGGAGGGATCCGTCTCCATCTATGCGGGGCCAAGCAAAGAGAACGGCGCCGTGCTGGTGATCGAAGATACCGGCATCGGGATCGCAAAGGAGGACCTGCCCCGGGTGTGCGAGCGGGGATTTACCGGATACAATGGCCGCGCCTACAAGAAATCTACCGGCATCGGCCTGTACCTGTGCCGGAGCGTGATGGATCATCTGGGACACGGGCTTCGCATCGAGTCGGAAGAAGGAAAAGGGACAAAAGTGCTGCTGGATCTTGGCAGGACGCCGGTGGAGCCGGAGTAGAGGAGGAGAGGAAACGGTGAAAGTAGAAAGACTGACTGCAAAGACAGAAGAAGGGTACACGGCAGCGGATATGGAGGCAGCCCTCCGACGTCTGGGGCGGCTGGAGGATCTCTACGAGGCCCTCTGTGCGGAACAGGAAAAGATCGCGGCAGACATGGAGCGCCTGTCGGAGGCAGGCAGGACGAAGAGCGCGACCTACCGCCAGCTCTTTGCCGGGAAATTCAATGTGACGAACCTGATCTCGCGGATGGAAATCTATATGTAGTCGGGCAGGCGCGTGTAAACGCGCCGTTGATTGACGCTGCAATACGGCTGTAGTATGCTTTCTCATAAGGAGGAAGTTGCGATGGATGCAAAAAAGACCGGACAATTGATCCAGCAGATGCGCAAAGAAAGAGGCATGACCCAGGCGGAACTGGCGGGCCGGCTCCGTGTGACAGACAAGGCAGTCAGCCGCTGGGAAAGGGGGATCGGCTGCCCGGATATCAGCCTGCTCGAGCCGCTGGCGGAGGCGTTGCATGTGACGGTGCTCGACATCCTGCGCGGCGAGCGGACGGAGGAAGAGGAGATCTCTGTCAGGGAGGCGGAAGATACACTCGCGGAGGCCGCCAGACTGGCAAAGAAGGAGAAGCAGACGGCGCTGCGCAGGGCGCTCCTTGCCGGTGCCGTGCTGCTGATCGGAGTCGCCATGCTTGTGTGCGGCATCACCTGGCGGCTGGCCATGCAGGAGGCGCTGGATCTGATCGCCGGCGCGGACGGCCCGTCCGCGGTCTTTGTGGCCTGGCCGGTCGTGCCCGGCATCCCGGTCGCGCTGGCGGTGGCCGGCGGTGTGCTGATCCTGGCTGCTGTGCTGTTTATGAAACCTAGAAAATAAGAAATACACCGGCATTCAAAGTGGTACCAGGCAGTTATGGATCTGGTTGTACAGGCAAACTGGGACAAGGTGAAGGAGGAGAAGGAAATGTGTGAGGCGTTAAAGGAATTGTTTGCAGATGAACTACAGGAATCGCTGGAATATGGCGAGGAGAGAAAACTTGTTTCGCAGATATGTATAAAATTATAAAAGAATAAAAGTGTGGCTGAAATCGCAGACGCCCTGGAGGAGCAGGAAGACAAAGTCCGGCAGGTCTGCGAAACAGCCGCCTGCTTTGCGCCGGACTATGATGTGGACGCTATCTGTGCCGCGCTGGCAGCAGCCGGCATGAATGCGAAGACAGAAAGCTAGAGAAGATGGGAGAGATTGGATGTTGAAAGACGATGTAACCCTCCGCGTTGCGCGGGAGGAAGACGCAGGGGAATTGCTGGCGATCTACGCGCCCTACGTGGAGAAGACGGCGGTTTCCTTCGAGTATGAGGCGCCCACCGTGGAGGAATTCCGGGGGCGCATCTGCCGTATCCGAAAGAGATATCCCTATCTCGTGGCGGAAGCCGGCGGTGAGATACTGGGCTATGCCTATGCATCCGCCTTCCACGAGAGGAAGGCCTTTGACCACGCGGTGGAGATGTCGGTCTACCTGCGGGAGGACAGAAGGCGCGGCGGCCTGGGAAGACGGCTTTACGAGGCGCTGGAGTGTATCCTGAAGGAACAGAATATCACAGATCTGTGCGCCTGGATCGCGGCGCCGGACGGGGACGATCCCTATCTGACCTGGGACAGCATCCGGTTTCACGAGCGGATGGGATATGAGACGGCAGGGGAGTTCAGGCGCTGCGGCTACAAATTCCACAGGTGGTACCATATGCGCTGGATGACTAAAAATATAGGCGGACACCTGGAACAGCAGCCGCCGGTGCTGCCCTTTGCGGCGATACGGGAAAGGATAGAAGAAAAATATGGGATTTCCTGACAGACGGATAAAGATCATCACCCTGATCGAGAATACACAGGGGCATCCGGAGTGCCGGGCCGAGCACGGGCTGAGCTTCTACATAGAGATGGGGGAGCGCCGGATCCTTATGGACACAGGCGCCAGCGATGCGTTTCTGACAAATGCAGGGAAGCTGGACGTGGATCTGGGCACGGTGGACACGGTAGTCTTAAGCCACGGCCATTACGACCACGGCGGCGGTCTGCCTGCGTTTGCAGCCCGGTATCCGGCGGCGCGGATCTACATGCAGAAATCGGCCTGCGGCAGCTTCTGGCATACTTACCCGGACCGGGAAGACCGCTGCATCGGCATCCGCCCGGAACTGGCGGACCTCCCCCAGTGCGTCCTGCTGGAGGGGGATGCCCGGATCGGCGACGGGATCGCCCTGTTCACGGACATCCGTGGGCGGCGGCTCTGGCCGGAGGGCAACCGGGAGCTGAAGCGCCGGGTGCGGGGCGCGTATGAGCAGGACACATACGAGCAGGACGATTTCCGGCATGAGCAGTGCCTGGTCCTGGAGGCCGGCAGCTTCCATGTGCTGCTGTCCGGCTGCGCGCACAACGGAGTGCTGAATATCCTGGACCGGTACCGCGGGCTGTACGGCAGATGGCCGGATGTGCTGATCAGCGGCTTCCACATGAAAAAAGACGTTTACAGCGGAGCGGACCTTGCTGATATCAGGAAGACAGCGCAGGAGCTGAAGGAGACGAAGGTTCTCTGCTGGACCGGCCACTGCACCGGCCAGCGGGCCTTCGAGGAGATGAAGGAGATCCTCGGGGATCAGCTCCGGGCGATCCACACAGGCGGGGTGCTCCTGGATACGGGGGACATGCGGCTGTAGCGCATGTTTTGCTTCCCGCGCTCATATACATCAGAGAGCAGATGAAACAGGGGAAAGAAAAGATGAGAGCTCCGGGGAAAAAGGCAGTCTTTCTTGCGTATGCGGCTATGCTCCTCTTCCCCCTTCTTTCCTGCGCCTGGCGGCAGCAGTCGGCCGGCGCCGCGTCGCTTCCGGCAGGGGGTACGGCGGGCGCGCGGGAGGATGCGGGGGATGTCCGGAAGATCGCGCTGACATTTGACGACGGGCCTCACCCCCGGTGGACGCCCAGGCTTCTTGACGGGCTCAGGGAGCGGGACGTGCAGGCTACGTTTTTCCTTATCGGCATGTATGCGGCGCAGTATCCGCAGATCGTGGAGCGGATGGACCGGGAGGGACATCTCATCGGCAACCATACGTATCACCATGTGCGGCTGGATCAGGAAGATGCTAAGGAGATGCGCCGGGAGATCCGGGATACAGACCAGGCGATCTACCTCATCACCGGGAAGCACACGGACTATGTGCGGCCTCCCTTCGGCGTTTGGAACGAGGAACTGGGGGAGGAGATGGAGGTGCTGCCCATCCTGTGGACCATCGACCCGCTGGACTGGACGACGCAGGATGTGGGCGGGATCGTGGAAAAAGTAGTGACGCAGGCGCAGGATGGTGCTATGATCTTATTACATGACTGCTACGGATCCTCCGTGGAGGCGGCGCTGGAGATCGTCGATATCCTGAAGGGGCAGGGTTTCTCCTTCGTGACGGCGGAGGAACTGGTGCTCCCCTGAGGGCGCGGGCAGGAAGAGACAGGAGATGGAAGGACAGATGGGGAAGGAATTTGCAAGAACCGGGCTTCTCATCGGGGAGGAGAAGCTCGCGAAGATAAGAGAGGCGTCGGTGCTGGTGCTGGGCGTGGGGGGCGTGGGCTCCCACTGCATCGAGGCGCTGGCGCGGGCGGGCGTCGGGCGGCTGATCCTGGTGGACAACGACCGGGTGTCCGAGACAAACATCAACCGGCAGTCCATCGCCTTTCACAGCACGGTGGGCCGGTACAAGACAGAGGTCATGCGGGAGAGGATCCGGGATATCTGCCCGGAGACAGAGGTGACCACCTTTGAGATGTTCGTCCTGGAGGACAACCTGGATGTGCTGTTTGCGCAAAGGCCGGACTATATCGTGGACGCCATTGACACGGTCACAGCCAAGCTGGCGGTGATCAGCCGGGCTGCGGTGGAGGGGATCCCCATCATAAGCTGCATGGGGACCGGCAACAAGCTCCACGGGGAGCAGTTCGAGATCGACGACATCAGCCGGACAAGCGTGTGCCCCCTGTGCAAGGTGATGCGCCGGGAGCTGAAGAAGCGGGGGATCGGGCATGTGAAAGTGCTCTACTCAAAGGAAAAGCCGGTGGACACGGCCGGGAGGGACACCGGGGAGGACAAAGGGCAGAGGAGGAGCCTGCCGGGGAGCATCTCCTTCGTCCCGCCTGTGGCGGGGCTTCTCATTGCGGGGGAGACCGTGCGGGATCTGGCAGGATTATAGGAAGGCGGCAGAAAAGACATGGATTTATTTGAATACGCAAGAGAACAGAACAGGGAGAAGGAGTCCCCGCTGGCGTCCCGGCTGCGGCCGGAGACGCTGGAGGAAGTGGTGGGGCAGCAGCATATCATCGGGAAGGACAAGCTCCTGTACCGCGCCATCAAGGCGGACAAGCTGGGCTCCCTTATCTTTTACGGCCCGCCGGGGACAGGCAAGACGACCCTGGCCCGTGTCATCGCCCACACGACAAAGGCGGTGTTCACCCAGATCAACGCCACCGTGGCCGGCAAGAAGGACATGGAGGACGTGGTGCGTCAGGCCAAAGAGCGCCGGGGCATGTACGGGCAGAAGACGATCCTCTTCGTGGACGAGATCCACAGGTTCAACAAGGGGCAGCAGGATTACCTTCTCCCCTTTGTGGAGGACGGGACCATCACCCTCATCGGCGCCACCACAGAGAACCCCTACTTTGAAGTGAACGGGGCCCTCATCTCCCGGTCCAGCATTTTTGAGCTCCATCCGCTGGACAAAGAGGATGTCAAAGAACTGATCCGCCGGGCTGTCTACGATGAGAAAAAAGGCATGGGAAGCTACGATGCGGTGATCGATGAGGACGCCCTGGAGTTCCTGGCGGACGTGGCCGGGGGCGACGCCCGGAACGCCCTGAACGCGGTGGAGCTTGGCGTCCTGACGACAGAGCGGTCTGCGGACGGGAAGATCCATCTGACCCTTCCCGTGGCCTCCGAGTGCATCCAGAAGCGGGTGGTCCGCTACGACAAGACAGGGGACAACCACTACGATACCATCTCCGCCTTCATCAAGAGCATGCGCGGGTCGGATCCGGACGCGGCGGTCTACTATCTGGCGAAGATGCTCTACGCGGGGGAGGATGTCAAGTTCATCGCCAGGCGGATCATGATCTGCGCCTCCGAGGATGTGGGGAACGCAGACCCTATGGCCCTCACGGTGGCGGTGTCCGCGGCCCAGGCCGTGGAGCGGATCGGCATGCCGGAGGCCCAGATCATCCTCTCCCAGGCCGTGCTCTATGTGGCGACCGCCCCCAAGAGCAACTCGGCTGTGAACGCCATCTCTGCCGCCATGGACAATGTGGGGCGGTATAAGACAACCGTCCCCGCCCATCTCCAGGACGCCCACTACAAGGGAGCGAAAAATCTGGGGCACGGCACCGGCTACAAATACGCCCACGACTATCCGAACCACTACGTACAGCAGCAGTATCTGCCGGATGAGATCCGGGACGCCAGCTTTTATGAGCCGGGGGATCAGGGGTATGAAGAGCGGATCAGAGAGCGGATGCGCCGCCTCCGGGAGGGAATGTGACAAAAATGTAAGCCGCCCTGCCGGAAATGTCATGTGAAGAAATGGAAAACCTGCCTCTGCGCCTGTATACTTGGCTTGTAATCCGGAAAACAGGAACAGAAAGGCAGGTTATTTTTATGGCATTACTGGAAGTGAAAAACGTAAAGAAAATATATACCACCCGCTTCGGCGGCAGCCAGGTGGAGGCGCTGCGAAACGTCAGCTTCTCCGTGGAACCGGGGGAGTACGTGGCCATCATGGGAGAATCGGGGTCCGGCAAGACGACCCTCCTGAATATCCTGGCAGGTCTCGACCGGCCGACAGCCGGGCGGGTCTACCTGAAGGGGAATGATCTGGCCCGGGTAAAGGAAAAGGAGATGGCGGCCTTCAGGCGGCAGAACCTGGGATTCGTCTTTCAGGACTTCAACCTTCTCGACACCTTTTCCCTGCGGGACAACATCTTCCTTCCCCTTGTCCTGTCCGGGAAGAAATACCCGGAGATGGAGTGCCGGCTGGAGCCCGTCGCGGCAAAGCTGGGCATCGCCGGGATCCTGGGGAAGTATCCCTACGAGGTCTCCGGCGGGCAGAAGCAGCGGGCCGCCGTGGCGCGGGCTGTGATCACCCGGCCCCAGCTGATCCTGGCGGACGAGCCCACCGGGGCGCTGGATTCCCGTGCGTCCGACGAGCTGCTGCGGATGTTTGCGCAGCTCAACCGGGACGGGCAGACGATCCTCATGGTGACCCACAGCGTGAAGGCGGCCAGCACGGCGGGGAGAGTCCTTTTTATCAAGGACGGGGAAGTCTTCCACCAGTTGTACCGGGGGAGCCTTGCCAACGAGCAGCTCTACCAGAAGATCTCGGATACGCTGACCGTTCTCGCGACGGGAGGTGAGAGGAGATGAGCAGCCGCATCTATGCCAGACTTGCAGTCACCAACATCCGGAACAATAAAAAGACATACGTCCCGTTCCTGCTGACGTCCGTCCTCACGGTCATGATGTACTATATCATGGACTCCCTGGCCCGCAGCAGGGACATCGGCAATCAGAACGTGACGACGATCCTCATGCTGGCGCTGGGGATTCTGATCCTCTTTTCCGTCATCTTCCTGTTCTACACGAACAGCTTTCTCATCAAGCGCAGGAAGAAGGAGCTTGCAGTGTACAATATCCTGGGCATGGGGAAAGGGCACATCGCAAAGATGCTCACCGTGGAGACGCTCCTCATCGGCGCTTCGAGCATGGCGCTTGGGATCCTGGGAGGCCTGGTGTTCGGCAGGCTGATGCACCTTGTCCTTCTGCGCCTCCTGCGGCACGACATCGGGATCACCTTCCGCGTGTCGGGGATCTCCATGGTGTACACAGTGCTTCTGTTTGCCGGGATCTTCTTCCTCATCTGGCTCTACAATCTCTTCCAGGTGCGGCTGGCCAGCCCGGCGGAGCTTCTGCAGGGATCCGCGGCCGGGGAGCGGGAGCCGAAGACAAAGCGGATCCTGGCTCTCGCAGGGCTCGCCGCCCTGGGAACCGGATACTATCTGGCGGTGGTCACGGACAACCCACTGGAGGCGCTCAACACCTTCTTTGTGGCGGCCCTTCTGGTGGTCATCGGCACCTACGCCATCTTCCTGGCCGGGAGCATCGCCATCCTGAAGGCGCTTCGCAGGCGGAAGAGCTTTTACTATAAGCCGAACCATTTTACGGTTGTGTCGGGCATGATCTACCGGATGAAGCAGAACGCGGTGGGGCTTGCCAATATCTGCATCCTGAGCACCATGGTCCTTGTCATGATCTCCACCACGGTGAGCCTGTATGCCGGGATGGACAGCATCATGGACAAGCGCTTCCCCTATGACTTCGGCGTGCGGGTGTACGGGACAGACGCCCGGGCGCAGGTGGATGCCATTGTGGAGGAAGAGCTGTCCGCCCGCGGGGTGGAGGAAGAGGACGGCATCGCCTACCGGTATGGCGGCGGGGCGTTCATCCGGCAGGATGCGCGGACCTTCACAAGCCAGGCGTCCGTGGACTACACGGCAGACGGCGTGTGGGAGATGTATTTTATCCCGCTGGAGGACTACCGGGCCCTGGAAAATGACCCCACGCCGCTGGCGGCTGGCCAGGTGATCGTCTACAGCGCCGGGGCGCCCTACGGAGAGAATGCCATCTCGGTCGAAGGGCAGGAGTTTCAGGTGGCAAAAGAAGTCAGGCAGTTCAAAGCGGGCGCGCGGGAGACAGGAGACGATGTGACGGACCGGCTCTACGTTGTGATGCCGGATGAGGCGTCCATCCTGGACCTGGGAGCTGTGAACGCCTCCTACGGGTACGTGAGATACTTTGATATGAGCGGGACAAAGGCGGACTGCGAGGACGCGGTGTGGGCGCTGGCGGACCGCATCCAGGCGGAGGTGCCGGGCAGCCTGTGCGAGAACCGGCTGCTCAGCGAGGAGAGCTTCTTTGAGCTATACGGGAGCCTTTTCTTCATCGGCCTTTACCTCGGCATCATGTTCCTGATGGCTACAGTCCTGATCATCTACTACAAGCAGGTCTCGGAGGGCTTCGACGACAGGGAGCGGTACCGGATCCTGCGGAAAGTTGGGATGGGGATGCGGGAGATCCGCCGGTCCGTAAGGAGCCAGGTGCTGCTGGTGTTCTTCCTGCCCCTTCTCATGGCGGTGCTCCATGTGGCGGTGGCGTTCAATGTGGTGAACAAGCTGCTTGTGATGATGAACTTCACGGACACGAAGCTGTTCATGGGCTGCACGGCCGCTACGGTCCTTTTCTTCGCCCTTCTCTACGCGGCCGTCTTTGCCGTCACGGCCAGGCAGTACTGCCAGATCGTCAACGAATAGCCTCCGGCAGCCGGGACAGCGTTGCCATCCGGCGGCGCCCTGTGGTAAAATAAGGGCAGATCACTGCAAAGGAGGAATGTCGGCATGACGAAAGCGACAGACAGAGAGACAGTAAAGGTAGAAAAGGCCAGCGGCGGCGAGGGCTACATCCTGAAGGAGGCTCTGCTCACAGGAGAGGAGCTGGGAGAGCACTGCAAGATGTTCAGCCGCGTGACCATCAAACCGGGCTGCAGCCTCGGGTACCATGAGCATCACGGGGAGACGGAGACATACTATGTGCTCAGCGGAACCGGGATCTACGACGACAACGGCACGGAAGTCACCATTGAGGCCGGAGACGTCACCTTCTGCAAGGACGGGGACGGCCACGGCGTGAGGAATGCAGGGGACGAAGACCTTGTGTTTGCAGCGCTGATCCTGAAAAAATAGAACAAAAAAAGAAAGCCTCCGGCCGGCGCCGGGGGCTTTTTCCCGCTGCTTCCGGAGCGGGTGTCATAAATAATTCCTATAATAAAAAGAAAATTATATGTTATTTAAATAACAAGTCTTGCTATTTTCAGAAAATTCTGCTAAAATATGCCTAACGATATGGGGAAAAGCAATGGTAGCGGCTTTCCTGCATACAATGGTTTATAGTTACAAAAGCAAACTGAAAAAATGTAGAGTAAAGGGGGCATTTTATGTTCGATTCAATCAGTAATGCTATCTATGCAATTGACAACGTGATCTGGGGCTGGTGGCTCATCATCCTGCTTTTCGGAACACACATCTTCATGACGATCCGTACGGGCGTGATCCAGAGAAAGACGCTGAGCAAAGGACTGAAGCTCTCCGTCACGAAGGATCCTGACGCGGAGGGAGAGGTATCCAACTTCGGCGCGCTGACGACAGCGCTGGCAGCTACCATTGGAACCGGCAACATCGTCGGTGTGGGAACAGCGATCGCCCTCGGCGGCCCGGGCGCTGTGCTCTGGTGCTGGCTCTCCGGTGTATTCGGCATCGCTACCAAATATTCCGAGTCGCTGATCGCAGTCAAATACCGTGTGAAGACGAAAGACGGACGCATGCAGGGCGGCGCCATGTACGCACTCTCCAGAGGCCTGAAGTGGCAGCCCTTCGGCAAGATCCTGGGTCTTATCTTCGCCATCTTCGCAGGGTTCGCATCCTTTGGTATCGGCTGTGCCACCCAGGTGAACGCCATCGCCAGCATCGTGGAAGAGAACGTGGGAGTTCCCGGCTGGGTAGTAGGCGTTGTCTGCGCGGTGCTGACAGCCATCGTTATCTTCGGCGGCATCAAGTCCATCGCCAATGTGTGCGAGAAGCTGGTTCCCTTTATGGCCATCTTCTACGTGCTCGGCTGTATCATCATCCTGGGCATCAACTACGACTACATCATCCCCGCGATCCAGACGATCTGCAGGCTTGCCTTCACACCCGGCGCGGCGGCAGGCGGTCTTGTGGGAACCGGTATCCGGGCGGCTATGCAGTACGGAATTGCCAGAGGACTCTTCTCCAATGAGTCCGGTATGGGTTCTGCCCCCATCGCGGCAGCGGCGGCGCAGACAAGGAACCCGGTGCGCCAGGCACTTGTATCCTCCACAGGTACATTCTGGGATACAGTTGTTGTGTGTCTGATGACAGGTCTCGTGCTCGTGTCCACGATCATGAAGAACCCCAACATCAACGCGGATGAGATCTCTGACGGCGGCATCCTGACCACACTTGCATTTGGCCAGATCCCCTACTTAGGACCGGTCATCCTGACCCTCGGCATCATCTGCTTTGCCTACTCCACTGTTCTCGGCTGGGCTTACTACGGCGAGCGTGCGGTTGAGTACTTCGCAGGCAAGAAGGTCATCTACGTATACCGTACCCTGTACGTGGCAGTAGCGGCCATCGCGCCTATCGTGGCGCTGGATGTTGTCTGGGCGCTGGCGGATATCCTGAACGCCCTCATGGCTGTGCCGAACCTGATCGCCGTGCTTCTTCTGTCCAATGTCATCGCATCGGAGACAAAGAAGTACATCAACGATCTGGATGCATGGTCCGATGAGACAGTACCGGTCATTGACGACTGATCAGAAAAATCAGAAAAAATACTTGACAAACGGATTTTGTCAGAGTAAAGTATTGCACATGAAATACATATTTCTTAAACCGTTGAGAAAGAGGAGTAGACAGTCACGGCGAAGTCAAAGAGAGTGGCAGATGGTGGGATTGCCATACGGAGCGGATTGTTGAATGGACTTTCGAGGGCGGCCTGAAAGCCGGAAGGCGAGTATGGTTTGTCGGGAACCGAACCCGTTATCAATCAGGAGTGTATGTTAGTACATGAGAAAGTGGACGACACGTCAATTTGAGTGGTACCGCGATAATAAAATGGATTTTATTACCGTCTCAAACCTTTTGGTTTGGGACGGTTTTTGTTTTGCAGGATCCGTCCGGTGCCGCCCGCAGATTTTCTCTCCTGTACGGCAGCAGCAAAAAAACAAACAGTAAAGGAGACAAGAACGATGATGAAAAGAAAAGCGACAGCAGTACTTATGGCAGCAGTATGTACCACGGTGATGGCGGCAGGGTGCGCCGGGTCTTCCGGAAGCTCCGGGAGCGGGGAAAACGGATACACCATCGGCATCTCCCAGTTTGCGGAGCACGGCTCCCTTGACAACTGCAGGGAAGGGTTCCTTCAGGGCCTTGCCGGTGAGGGCATCGTGGAGGGGGAAAATCTGACAGTGGAATACCAGAACGCGGCGGCGGACATGGGGACGGCCGGACAGATCTCGGACGCCTTTGTCTCCGACAAGGTGGATCTCATCTGCGCCATCGCAACCCCCACAGCCCAGAGCGCATTCAACGCGGCCATGGACACGGACATCTCGGTAGTCTACACGGCGGTGACGGATCCGGTGGCTGCGGAGCT
Organism: Mordavella massiliensis; assembly: GCF_016901695.1. Taxonomy (GTDB): domain Bacteria; phylum Bacillota; class Clostridia; order Lachnospirales; family Lachnospiraceae; genus Claveliimonas; species Claveliimonas massiliensis_A. Next base: position 197,123 of record NZ_JACJKS010000004.1, read on the forward strand.
GGCGGACGAGGACGGCAATCCCACGGGCAACATCACAGGGACCTCCGACGAGCTGCCTATCAAAGAGCAGCTTGAGATGATCCGGCAGATGCTGCCGGACGCGCAGAAGGTGGGCATCCTGTACACGACGAGCGAGGCAAACTCCCTCTCCGCCCTGGAGACATACAAGGAACTGGCGGGGGACTACGGCTTTGAGATCGTGGAGAGCGGGATCAGCACAACCGCGGATATCTCCCTGGCGGCGGACGACCTCTTAAGCCAGGTGGACTGCATCACGAACCTGACAGACAACACGGTGGTGGCATCCCTGCCCACGATCCTGGACAAGGCGAACGAGAAGGGGGTGCCGGTGTTCGGCAGCGAGATCGAGCAGGTGCGGATCGGCTGTCTGGCGGCGGAGGGTCTGGACTACATCGCCCTGGGCGAGCAGACCGGACAGATGGCGGCGAAGATCTTAAAGGGCGAGGCGGAAGCGTCGGAGATGCCCTATGAGACCATCACGGAGCCGGGCTTCTACGTCAACATGAAGGTGGCGGAAAACCTGGGCATCACAGTGCCGGAGGAGCTGGCCGACAGCGCGGTGGAGAGCTTTGACAGGATCGAGGATGCATCGGCAGAGTAAATAGAGAAAGAAGCAGGAAGGCGAGGCAGTTTTCATGGATTTTATCATTACCATACTGGAGCAGGGGCTGATCTACGGGATCCTGGCCCTGGGCGTATACATCACTTACAAAATACTGGATTTTCCGGATCTGACGGTGGACGGCAGTTTCCCGCTGGGGGGCGCGGTGACCGCGCTCCTTATCACAAACGGCGTCAACCCGTACCTCTCGCTTGTGGCGGCCTTTGCCGCCGGGGCGCTGGCGGGTGTGTGCACAGGCCTGATCCACGTGAAGGGGAAGGTGCGGGACCTGCTGTCCGGGATCATTATGATGACGGCGCTCTGGACCATCAACCTGTACATAGCCGGCACGGCCAACGTGCCCCTCTTTTCCCAGGAGAGCATCTTTAAGAACGACTGGCTGGAGGCGGTCGTTCCGGAGGCGGCGTCCGGCTGTACAACGCTGCTCATCATCCTGATCCTGACGGTCATCGCAAAGGTGCTCCTGGATCTCTACCTGAAGACAAAGTCCGGGTACCTGCTGCGGGCGGTGGGCGACAACCCGGTGCTCGTCACGTCCCTGGCCAAAGACCAGGGCAATGTGAAGATCGTGGGGCTGGCCATCGCCAACGGTCTTGTGTCTCTGGCGGGCAGCGCCTTCTGCCAGGAGGAGCGTGTGTTTGAGATCTCCATGGGAACAGGAGCCATTGTCATCGGGCTTGCCAGCGTCATCATCGGCACCAGCCTGTTCCGCCGGGTGAGCGTCATGCAGGCCACCACGGCGGTGCTCATCGGCTCCGTGATCTACAAGGCCTGCGTGGCGGTGGCGATCCGCAATTTCCAGCCCCAGGCCATGAAGCTCATCACGGCGGTGCTGTTCCTTGTCATTTTGATCATCAGTATGGAGAGAAGAAAGAAGGTGAAGACAGATGCTGGAGCTTAAAAACATCCATAAATACTACAATCCCGGCACTGTCAACGAGATGTGCCTGTTCCGGGACTTCAGCCTGACGGTGGAGGACGGCCAGTTTGTGTCCGTGGTGGGCAGCAACGGGTCCGGGAAGACGTCCATGCTGAACATCATCTGCGGCAGCATCCCGGTGGAGGCGGGGACCATCCGCATGGGCGGCGCGGACATCACGCGGGAGAAGGAGTTCCGGCGCAACCGCCGGATCGGGCGGGTGTACCAGAACCCGGCCATGGGGACCTGCCCCTCCATGACGATCCTGGAGAACATGGCCCTGGCGGACAACAAGGGAAATATATACGGCTTCCGGCGCGGGACGAACCGGGCCAGGATCAGCCATTACCGGGAGCTCTTGTCCCAGCTTGGCCTGGGTCTGGAGGACAAGCTGGATATAAAGGTGGGATCCCTCTCCGGCGGGCAGCGGCAGGCCATGGCGCTCCTCATGTCCACCATGACGCCCATCGAATTCCTCATCCTGGACGAGCATACGGCGGCGCTGGACCCGAAGACGGCGGAGCTCATCATGGAACTGACGGACCGGATCGTGCGGGAGAAGAAGCTGACCACCATCATGGTGACTCACAACCTCCGGTATGCCACCCAGTACGGGGACCGTCTCCTCATGATGCACCAGGGCGGCATTGTCCTGGACATGGAGGGGGAAGAGAAGGAGAAGGTGTCCGTGGACGAGATCCTGAAACTGTTCAACGAGATCAGCATTGAATGCGGAAATTAGAGGAGCCTGTACGGCTCTTCTTTTTGTGCAGCGGGCCCGGGAAAAACCATTGACGCAGCAGGAGGCAGATGATAAGATAATACAAGCACTTCGCACAGAATGTTGTGGCGAAGAAACATACGGACGCAAAATATAGCGCATCAACGGGGGAAAGGAGAGGTCGTATTCCATGGCTAAGAGGATCGCGAAATTTGAAAAGGTAAGTTTTGAACAGTTTAAAGAGGGGTGGACCGACACTTTCGGCGAAGCGGACGAGGCGAAGATCCGTGAGATCTACGACGCTGTCAGACTGCCAGAGCGGGCCACCAGCGGGTCTGCAGGCTATGATTTCTTCGCCCCGGCAGCCTTTACCCTCCGGCCCGGGGAGACGGTAAAGATCCCCACCGGCATCCGGGTGCGGATGGAGGAGGAGTGGGTCCTCAAGTGCTACCCGCGCAGCGGGCTCGGATTCAAGTACCGCCTGCAGCTCAACAACACGGTTGGCATCATCGACAGCGACTACTACTACTCGGACAACGAGGGGCACATCTTCTCCAAGATCACCAACGACACAAACGAGGGGAAGACGGTGGAGATCCCCGCGGGGACCGGTTTCATGCAGGGCATCTTCGTGGAGTACGGCATCACGGTGGACGATGAGGCCAAGGGCGTCCGCAACGGGGGATTCGGCAGCACGAGCTAGTGCAGCCGGATATCCAGGTAGCTGCGCCCGGAGAGGGTTTTGTTAAAGCAGATGCTGCAGACGACGATGACGCAGCCGGCGGCAAACCCGATCCAGTCAAACAGGGCGGTCAGGACAAGGAGAAGAAGCCGCATGAATTTCAGGGCGTAGCCGAGCTCAAAATTGGGCTGGGTGTAGTTGGCGACCGCCACAAAGGCCATGTACAGCATGACCTCCGAGTTGAACCAGCCGGACTGTACGGAGAATTCCCCCATGACAATGCCGGCGATGACGCTCAAGGGAGTGCTGAGCATGCTGGGAGTATTGAGGGCGGCCAGCCGCAGGCCGTCAATGGCCAGCTCCAGCATGAGCATCTGGAACACAAGGGGGATGTTCACCGTGTCCCGGATCGCCACGAACCCGAACGCCTCCGGCAGCCAGCCCGGATTCTGCATGAACAGAAGGTAGACGGGCGTCAGAAAGACGGTCAGGAAGGTGATGAGCCCCCGGGAGAACTTCAGGTAGACCTGTGTCAGGGTGGGGAAATAGTAGTCGTTTGCCTCCTCGATGATGTCCAGGATGGAGGTGGGGAGGATCATGGCCGAGGGGGAGTTGTCCACCAGGATCACGATCTTTCCCTCCAGCAGGCAGGCCGCCGCCGTGTCCGGCCTCTCTGTAAATTTGAATTTCGGGAAGGGGTTGAACCACTTCCTTTTGAACAGCTCTTCAGCCAGGCTCTGCTGGTTCATGCGCAGGTCATCCGTGTGGATGGCCTGCAGTTTTTTTGTCAGATTGTCAAGAAGCGACTGTTCCACCCGGTCCGACATGTAGCACAGGGCCACGTCCGTCCGGGAGTTGACGCCGATCTCCGTCATCTGCATGACCAGGTGCGGGTCCCGGATCCGCCTGCGGATGAGGGCTGTGTTGAACACGATGGTCTCCACGAAGCCGTCCCGGGATCCCCGCAGGGACTTGTCCTTTTCCGGCTCCCCCACGCTGCGGGCCGGGTAGGTGCGGCAGTCGACGACAAGGCAGGCCGCGTACCCGTCGATGAACAGGCAGGCGGCCCCGGAGAGCAGGTTTTTCAGGACCTGGTCAAAAGAGCTCAGGGTGTCCACCTCCACGTAGGGAAGGCATCCTGCGGCAAAGCCGGAGGCGCTCCCGGGCATGTCCTCTGGCGCGACGCCCAGGAGGGAGTCCAGGATCTTCAGCATGGCCTCGTCCTTCATAAATCCGTCGATAAAGAAGAGGGCGGCGCCGCGCCCTCCGATCACAAGGTCCCGCTGCACGAGATCAAAACTCTCCTTCACGGGCAGGATCTGGTTCATGTAGGCTGCGTTCTCCCGGACGGACGCAGTCACGGTTCTTGTATCCGGCATAGGTCGTTTTCCTCCATCCAACATTTGCTTACCTTTAATCTGCCCGGAACCAGGCAAAATATGCACGTCTCCAAAAGGCTTTGCCTTACTCTGCAAAAAATGGTATGATAAGGGCATGTAAAAAGACGCAAAGCAGGAGGTATTGGAAATGAGAGAGTATGTGATCACTGTTAACAGTACGGTGGATCTGCCGAAGGAGTGGCTTGAGGAGAGACATGTACCGGTGATTCCGCTGAAATATACGATAGACGGACAGACCTACGACGACATGGCGGGCCTGACTTCCAGGGAGTTTTTCCAGAAGCTCAGGGAGGGCAAGATGGCCGTCACATCCCAGATCAACCCGGGGGAGGCCAAGGCAGCACTGGAGCCGTTCCTGAAGGAGGGGAAGGATGTGCTCCACCTGGCGTTCTCATCCGGCCTTTCCGGCACGTGCAACAGCATGATGATCGCGGCGGAGGAACTGCGGGAAGAGTACCCGGAGGCCAAAGTCATCGTCATCGACACCCTGTGCGCCTGCTTGGGAGAGGGGCTCCTTCTTCACAAGGCGCTGCAGCAGAAGGCGGCCGGGAAGACCATCGACGAGACGGCGGCCTGGGTGGAGGAGAACAAGCTCCACATCTGCCATGACGTGACGGTGGACGACCTGAACCATCTGCACCGGGGCGGACGCATCTCCAAGGCCACGGCCGTGGTCGGGACGATGGTGAAGATCAAGCCCATCATCCACATGGACAACAACGGCAAGCTCCAGGTCATCGGCAAGGAGCGGGGCAGGAAGAAATCCCTCAACACGATCGTGGACATGGCGGCGGAGCAGGCAAAGGGATGGGACAATGACATCATCATGATCACTCACGGGGACTGCATCGAGGACGCAGAGTATGTGGCCGGCCTTGTGCGGGAGAAGATGGGCATCGACAACATCCTCATCAACAACATCGGCACCGTCATCGGCAGCCATACAGGCCCCGGCGTTGTGGCCGTGTTCTGCATGGGCAATAAGAGGTAAGGATATGGGAAAGCATCTTGTGATCGAAGCGGAAATGAAGGAAAAGTGGCCCGCCGTCCGGGTGGGATGCCTGCAGTACAAGGTGACGGTCGGGGAGAAGAACGAGGAGATGTGGACCTACCTGAAAAAGGAGGTCTTCAGGAAGGTGAAGGACGCGATCTTCGACTGCGGCGTCACGGAGATCCCGAACATCCGGGAGTCCCGCGCCGCGTACAGGGCCTTCGGCAAGGACCCGAGCCGCTACCGCGTCTCTTCGGAGGCGCTGATCCGCAGGATCGGGCAGGGAAAGGGCCTGTATGAAGTCAATACGGTCGTGGATGTGAACAATCTGATCTCCATTGAGTCCGGTTTCTCCGTGGGCTCCTACGACACGGCCCGCATCGGGGATGAGCTGATCTTCCGCATCGGGCGGGAGAAGGAGACATACAAGGGCATCGGCAAGGCGGAAGTGAACATCGAGCATCTGCCGGTGTTGGCGGATGCGAGGGGCGCCATCGGAAGCTCCACCAGCGACTCGGAGCGGGCCATGATCACAGGCGAAGCCCGGGAAGTGCTGACGCTCATCTACTCTTTCTCTGACAACAGCGATCTGGAGAAGGCGCTGGAGCGCGGGCGCACGTATCTGGAGCGCTACGCCGGCGCCTCGGACACCGAGAGCTGGATCGTGTCATAGCGGCGTATGGAGCTAAAGAAGAGACTTGCCGCGGCCGCCGCTCTCCTGGCCGGCCTGGGCGCGATGGCGCTGCACGGCATGGCGGCCGGGGAGTCCCGGATGGCAGACGCGGAGGAGATATACATAGAGGATTACCAGAGCCTTGTGCGCCGGGAGCTGGAGGAAGGCCAGGAGGAGATGGAGCAGCTGGCGGATGAGCTGGAGGCCATGACGGCGGACGCGGACGGGGACTGGAGCATCCACGTGGAGGACCTGGACACCGGGCACGCCGCGGACATTGGCGGGGAGAGCGCCTATGCGGCCAGCCTGATCAAGCTGTATGTGATGGAGAGCACCTACGCCCACATGGAGGAGATCCTGGAGGACGACAGCGCCCGCAGCGGCAGTGCCGCGAAGAGCCGGGAGAAGGTGGACAGCCTGCTTGACCGCATGATCACTGTCTCCGACAATGAGGCGTACAACGAGCTGGTCCGCCTCCACAGCCGGAAGAGGAGCTTCAGGGAGGGCTGTGAGAAGGTCAGCGCATACATCTGTGAGCAGGGGTATGACGACACGGGCATCTACCACACTTTAAGCCCCTCAGAGACGAAGCGGGAGGCCACGGAGGACAGGAAGAACCACACGTCTCCCAAAGACTGCGCCCGTCTGCTGGAGCGGATCTATGACGGGACATGCGTGTCGCAGGAGGCATCGCAGCAGATGCTGGACCTCCTCCTTGCCCAGCAGCTCGACACGAAGATCCCGGCAGACCTGCCGGAGGAGGCCGAAGCCGCGAACAAGACGGGAGAGACGGATGAAGCGCAGCACGATGCGGCTATCGTCTTCGGGGCGGAGACGGACTATATCCTGAGCGTGATGTCGGAAGATTTGTCTAACACGGAGGAGGCACAGGAACGGATCCGGGAGATATCCGGCTGCGTCTACGAAGCTCTGAACACATAAAAAAGGAATGTCATCATATGTATGACATTCCCTTTTTTGTATCGTTTATTCCGGTATCTTGCACACATCCACCCAGCCGTCAAAGCGGGAGCAGTACATCTCCAGCTCCGGGATGGACAGCTCGATGGCGCTGTTGGCGCTCCCGCAGGCGGGAAAGACAGTAGCAAATCTCTTGAGCGAGACGTCCAGGTAGATCTCCACGCCCTCCCGGACAGCGAAGGGACATACGCCTCCGGCCGGATGCCCGATCAGCTCCGTCAGCTCGTCCGCCTTCAGCATGGACGCTTTTTTGTGGAACGCTGCCTTGAACTTCTTGTTGTCCACCTTGGCGTCCCCGGCGGCCACGACGAGGATGGGGCCCCGCTCCAGCAGGAAGGACAGGGTCTTTGCGATGCGCTGCTCCTGGGTGCCCACCGCCAGCGCCGCCTCAGCCACGGTGGCGCTGGAGACCGGGAACTCCAGGATCCGCGCCTCCATGCCGGGCCATTTCTTAAAATAGGTTCTCACTGCTTCTACAGACATATGCTGCACGACCTTTCCTCTGGCTGTTCAGCCTTTTCTTTTTTATAATTTAAACCAGCCCATGGAGTTGGCCACGGAGCTTCCAAGGATCAGGATCAGGAAGACGGGCGTCACCCACTTGATCATGACCGTGAACAGCTTCTCGCCCACGAACTTCCCGTGGGATGCCTTTACCTCGTCCGACACAGCCTTCGGTCCTATGAAGAAGCCCACAAAGATGCAGGTGAAGAAGGCCACGATGGGCATGAGCACGCTGTTGCTCACAAAGTCCATGATATCCAGGATCGTCATGTTCGCCCAGGTGATGAAGCCTAAGGGGCCGAATCCGAGAGAGGACGGGATGCCCATGACAAGGGACAGCACTGTGACGAAGATGCAGGCGCCCTTCCGGCTCCAGTGGAACTTGTCGCGGAAGATGGACACGATGGTCTCCATCAGGGAGATGGAGGACGTGAGGGCCGCGAAGATCACGAGCAGGAAGAAGGCCGCGCCGATCAGACTGCCCATGGGCATGGTGTCAAACACCTTTGGCAGGATCACGAACATAAGGCTCGGTCCGCTCTGGAGCATCTTCGGATCGCCGCCGGAGAAGACGAACACCGCGGGGATGATCATCAGGCCGGCCAGGAAGGCGATCACAGTGTCAAAGATCTCGATCTGGCGCACAGAGCTCTCCAGGTTCGTGTCCTTGCGCATGTAGGAGCCGTAGGTGACCATGATGCCCATGGCCAGGGACATGGAGTAGAAGAGCTGTCCCATGGCGGACAGAACGGTCTTCACAGAGAAATCCTCCATGTGCGGCTGTACATAGTAGGCAAGTCCGTCCATGGCCCCGTCCAGCGTCAGGCAGTAGACAGAGATGATCACCGCCAGGAGCACAAGGATCGGCATGGCGAATTTGCTCACCTTTTCAATGCCCTTCTCCACGCCCAGCAGCACGATCACGGCCGTGGCGCCCAGGAAGAGAAGGAACCAGCCCAGGGGCTCAAAGGTGCTTCCCACGAACCCCGTAAAGTAGTCGTCCGCGGCGGAAGCGCTCCCGCCGCCTGTGGCGAAGACTGCGAAATACTTGATGACCCATCCCCCGATAACGGAATAGTAGGGAAGGATGATGATGGGAACCGCCGCCGAGAGGATGCCCAGGAAGCCGAAGCGGGAATCCAGGGACTTGAAGGCGCCGATGGCGGACAGCCCTGTCTTGCGGCCGATGGCCACCTCGGCGATCATCAGGGAAAAGCCGAAGGTGACGGCGATCACCAGATAGACGAGAAGGAACGTGCCTCCTCCGTACTGCGCGGCAAGGTAGGGAAAGCGCCAGATGTTCCCGAGACCTACCGCAGAACCGGCAGCGGCCAGGACGAACCCGAGCTTGCCGGAGAAGCTGCTTCTTTTGTTCATTTGTAATAACCTCCTCCATATGTAAGTAAATCAGATTACTCCCATGTGTGATGCAGCACGCTCTGCGCGGATCTGTGCCGGTGCAGACCGTTAATCTCTATTATATAGAAGAAGGAGCAATTAGGCAAGAAAAAAGTGTTGACACGGGCCGGGAACTGTGATAGATTAATTGTTGCGTAAAGTGTAAAAGAAAGCAGAGTATCCACTCTCACCATAGCACAAGCGGGTGACTATTGGTTGATATCGTGTCATTATACACCGGGAGAGGTGTGTTGTGCAACTGGTTAAGTGGGTAGTCTGAGCTATTCACTTATTTTTTTTGATGGAGGTGCACTACAATTAGCGATTTAATGATTAATGAACAGATCAGAGACAGGGAAGTACGTGTGATCAGCGAAGCCGGCGAGCAGCTTGGCATTATGTCTGCGCGCGAGGCGATGAAGCTGGCTGAGGAAGCGCAGCTGGATCTGGTCAAGGTTGCGCCCAAAGCTCAGCCGCCCGTATGCAAGATCATCGACTACGGCAAGTACAAGTATGAGCTGGCCAGAAAAGAGAAAGAGGCCAGGAAAAAGCAGAAAACGGTTGAAGTGAAGGAAGTGCGTCTTTCACCAAATATTGATACCAACGACCTGAACACCAAGGTGAACAATGCCAAGAAATTCCTGGCAAAGGGGAACAAGGTCAAGGTTACGCTCCGCTTCCGCGGACGGGAGATGGCTCATGTACAGCAGAGCAAACACATCCTGGACGATATCGCCCAGATGCTCGCTGACGTGGCGGTTGTTGAGAAACCGGCCAAACTCGAAGGAAGAAATATGAGCATGGTTTTAACTGAAAAACGTTAAAAATACTATTTATCTTTAAGGAGGAAAAACATCATGCCAAAAATTAAAACAAATAGAGCTGCTGCAAAGCGCTTCAAGAAGACGGGTACAGGAAAGCTGAAAAGAAACAAAGCTTACAAGAGCCATATCTTAACCAAGAAGTCTACGAAGAGAAAGAGAAATCTCAGACAGGCTACAATCACAGATGCAACCAATGTAAAGAATATGAAGAAAGTATTACCATATCTGTAAGATTGGGAAAGATTGAAGGAGGAATTAAGACATGGCAAGAATTAAGGGCGGATTAAACGCTAAGAAGAAACATAACAGAACATTAAAGCTGGCTAAGGGTTACAGAGGAGCGCGCTCCAAGCAGTACAGAGTTGCAAAGCAGTCTGTCATGAGAGCCCTCACATCCGCATACGCGGGAAGAAAGCAGCGCAAGCGCCAGATGCGTCAGTTGTGGATCGCCCGCATCAACGCGGCTGCTAGACTGAACGGTCTTTCCTACAGCAGACTGATGCACGGCCTCAAGGTTGCCAACATCGACATTAACAGAAAGATGCTTGCCGAGATGGCAGTAAACGACAAGGAAGGTTTTGCAGCGCTGGCTGAGACAGCGAAGAAGAGCATTGCCTAACCTGTCTCTGTAAAGATAAAAATCTGAGATTCCCGTCCATTTGTCTGGACGGGAATTTTTGATAAATTTCCGAATATATATATTATACATCCAATTAAGATAATTCAAAAATAACTGTTGACATTCGCGCCGGGATATAGTATTATATCATTCGGACAGCGAAATAACGCAGTCATGCGGAAGTGTCGGAACTGGCAGACGAGCAAGACTAAGGATCTTGTGACATTCGTGTCGTGTGGGTTCAAGTCCCATCTTCCGCATTGGAAACCTCGTAGTAATGCGGGGTTTTTTCGTGTTGTATTTCACGGATAACCGCTTCCAATGCACCGAAATCTATAAAATTCACCTGCTTCCCGTATGTTTCTATGAGCGCGCGGTTTTCGGCTGTTTGCTGTTCAAGGGGCGTTTTTCGCAAGGAGCGGTATAATAGTGCCAGCATAGTGCGATGACTTAAAGAAAGTCTTTGGTAATCTATCCCACCACGAAGATGAAATATTTTTGCCTGATGAAACAGGTCTGGTGGAAGCTGTTTTTTAAGTGCCGCCCGAATATTCTGTCGGTTTTCCGGTTCATCTGGATCGGACAGCCCTATGGTTATGAGAATCACCTTTTGTCCATCCCGGAGGGAGAAACCACGAAAGGTTTTTGTAAGTCCGGGGACGCCACCGGCATACAAGCCGCCCATATAGATGATGGTGCGCATTCCGGAAAGCTCAGGCGCCTCCCTGTAATCAACTGCCGGGATATTGGTTTGTTCTGACAGTTTTTTTGCATACTGAAGTGTACTTCCGTATCGACTGCTGTAAATAATGACTTGATTCATTGCCGTTCTCCTCTAAAAATGATTGCTGCCAATCCAAAGATAAAAATATAATTATCTATTTCTGATTATATAGCGGGCAATATCAGCAGGCCACCCGCTTTTGGTAAAATCGGTGTAAAATGTGTGCCGGACCCTTTAGATATCCCCTGCATGATCCTGCATCGCCGAAGCTGTTTGACGGCGGAGGACAATGAGACCTTGTGCTTCCGTCCGGTGTGTGCTAAAATAAAATGTGACAAATGAATAAATTCTTCGGGGCAGGGTGTAATTCCCTACCGACGGTTATAGTCCGTGACCCACGCAAGTGGCTGATTTGGTGGAATTCCAAAACCGACAGTGACAGTCTGGATGGGAGAAGAAATAACAGATAGACCGATCATCTCAGCGCCCCTGCGCTGAGATTTTTTGTCTTTATTCTTTCGGAGGATTTACTGCATTTGTACAGATCATTCGAAAGGAGCGTTCTATCCAATGAGAACAAAAAGCAAAACCTATTACTTTATCGTCACAGCCATGCTCGCGGCTGTCGCCGGCATCCTCATGTCGCTGGAGTTTCCGATCCCGCTGATGCCGCCATTCTACAAGATCGATTTCAGCGATGTGCCGTCCGTGATCGCCACGTTTCTTCTGGGGCCGGTCTCCGGCATCAGCGTCGAGGTGATCAAGATCCTGATCAAACTGATCACTGTGGGGACGAACACTATGTTTGTCGGTGAATTTGCCAACCTTCTGGGGACGGTCCTGTATATCCTGCCGCTGTGGTTCATTTTTCAGAAGTCCGGCGGGACGAGGAAGGCCGCCATCCTCGCCCTCGGCGTCAGCCTGCCGGTCCGGATCGCCTTTTCCTGCTTCCTGAACGCCTGCATCACCCTGCCGCTCTATGCGAAGGCCATGGGGCTGTCGCTGGATGAGGTGGTCCGCACAGTGGGGGCGGTCAACCCGCTGATACAGAACCTGCCGCTGTTCCTTGTTCTTGCCACGATCCCGTTCAATCTCATCAAGCTGTTTTTGAACTATATCACAGGATATCTTCTGTATGACAGAATGAAGGAACTGCAGGTAGTGAAAGGATGGAGGACGCGGTATGATTCGTAAATACATGGAACTGACAAGAGCGCAGATGGAGCAGGTGGACAGGGAGGAGACGATCGTCCTGATCCCGGTGGGGGCGCTGGAGCAGCACGGCAACCAGGCGCCGCTTGGCACGGATGATATCATTGCCGGGGCCATGGTAGAGTACCTGGGCCGCGCGCTGGAGGAGGCGGGAGAGGGGGATTTCCCGATCCTGGCTTTCCCGGTGATCCCGGTGGGACTCAGCACGGAACACAAGAATTTCTGCGGCTCCGTGACCCTGAAGCCGGACACCTACTACCATCTGCTGTATGACATCAGTGAGAGCCTGTACCGGCACGGCTTTAAGAAGCTGGCGTTCCTTGTGTGCCACGGGGGGAACGCGCCGGTCATCCAGGTGCTGAGCCGGGAGCTGCGCAGCGATCTGGGACTGTCTCCCTTCATCCTGTCCGCCGGCGCGTTTGGGCATCCGGACGTGCGCGCGACGGTGTCGGAGGGGAATGTCTATGACTTCCACGGCGGGGAGATGGAGACGTCCATGGTGATGGCGGTCGATCCCTCCCTCGTAAGGCTGGAGACGGCCGAGGCCGGCATCCCCAGCGCGTTCGTGGGCAACCAGACGCTCAAAACTGCAGGCAGCGTCACCATCGGGTGGGTGTCGGAAGACTGGAAGACCGCTGACGGGAAGCCCATCGGAATCGGGGGAGACCCGTCCGGCGCCACGGCGGAAAAAGGGAGGATCATTCTGGAGACAAGCGCCAGGGAGCTTGTCCCGGGACTTTTGGAGATCCGGAAATGGAAGGCGTAGGAGATACTGTCATCTCAAAGACATAATTATCTGGCTTTTTCTCCCGGCTTGTGTTATCATATGTAAAAGCATTATGTTTCCGGCATGTCTGATTCTAACGCAGCATTAGCTGCATCTGTTTTTCTATTACATTCAGGAAAATCTCAATGCTTTTAATTTCCATTATCAGCAGAGAGATTAGCGGATGTGGCTTTAGCAGGAAGGCGGACAGTGCAGTCTCTTTGCATTCCATTTTCAAAAGGAGGCTGTGCGTATGACAAATGCAAACACGAGCGACGCGTTACCCGTCAACCGGACGTTTAAGTCCACCCTGTTTATCATGCTGTTCGAGGACAAGAAGAACCTGCTGGAACTGTATAATGCCATCACAGGGAAACATTACGCGGATCCGGAAC
>NZ_JACJKS010000031.1 GCF_016901695.1 Mordavella massiliensis
AATTATACCACGGATTACGGGCTCTTCGGGGCCTGTTTTCTGTTTTTAGGTATAAAAAGTGGAGCTGTTGCTCCAGTAGATTATCTATCTACTTTTGCAACAGCCCCTTTTGCAGATGGAGACAAGATGATGGTATGCAAACCCCCTTTGGACATGTTACAATTATAACAAAGTGCCGGCCGGCACACGATACGATACAAAATAAAACATGAGGAGGAGAAAATCTGTGAGATACGCAGACGCGAATGTAATCAAGATCAAACATGCAGTTCTGGAAGAGGTGGCACGCCTGGCCTTTGCCGGCGAGCTGGAAGAGCGCAAGGACGAGATCCCCTACACCCTGATCCCCGGGCCTACAGCCCAGTTCCGGTGCTGCATTTACAAGGAGCGGGAAATCATCCGTCAGAGGGTGCGCCTGGCTGAAGGCAAGGCGCCGGGACCGGAGGACGAAGGCAACGTGATCCAGGTCATCAGCTCCGCCTGCGAGGACTGTCCCATCTCCAGCTACACGGTGACAGAGAACTGCCAGAACTGCCTTGGCAAAGCGTGCATCAATGCCTGCAAGTTCGGCGCCATCGAGGCGGGACGCCACCGCACCCACATCGACGCCACGAAGTGCAAGGAGTGCGGCAAGTGCGCGGAAGCCTGCCCTTACAATGCCATCGCCCATCTGAAGCGGCCCTGCAAGTTCAGCTGTCCGGTGGACGCCATCTCTTATGACGAGTACGGGATTTCCGTTATAGATGAAGAGAAATGCATCCGCTGCGGAAAGTGCATCCACAGCTGTCCGTTCGGCGCCATTGGCTCCAAGACGTGGATCGTGGACGTGATCAGGGCGATCACATCCGGCAAACGTGTCTATGCCATGCTGGCTCCCGCCACAGAGGGGCAGTTCGGGCCGGAGATCACGATGGCAAGCTGGAGGAAAGCCATGAAGGAGCTTGGCTTTGCCGAGTTCGTGGAAGTCGGACTGGGCGGCGACCTGACCGCTAAGAGCGAGGCGCAGGAGTGGAAGGAAGCGCAGGAGGAAGGAAAGAAGAAAGTGACTTCCTGCTGCCCCGGTTTTGTCAATATGGTGCGCAGACACTATCCGGAGCTTGACGACGCCGTATCCACGACCGTATCGCCCATGTGCGCCGTGTCCCGCCTGATCAAGGCGAAGGACCCGGAGGCCGTGACTGTGTTCATCGGGCCTTGCATCGCCAAAAAGTCCGAGGTGGTGGACCAGAAGATCGAAGGAAATGCAGACTATGTGCTGACGTACAGTGAGATCCGCGCGATCATGCGGGCGAAGGGCGTGACCCTGGAGCCCCAGGAGAATACATACCAGGAGTCCTCTGTCTACGGCAAGCGCTTCGGAAACTCCGGCGGCGTCACAGCAGCGGTCGTGGAGAGCCTGAAGGAGTCCGGCGGCGACGGGGACATCAAAGTGTACCGCGCCAACGGGGCGGCGGAGTGCAAGAAGGCGCTCCTGCTCATGAAAGCAGGCCGGCTGCCGGAGGACTTCATCGAGGGAATGGCCTGCGACGGCGGCTGTGTGGGAGGTCCCAGCTCCTTCAAAGATCAGATGCTGGCAAAGAAGTCCAGGGATATGCTGATCGGGGAGGCCGACGACAGGGGTATCTGTGACAATCTGAAAAACTACGACGAGGCATCCTTCTCCATGCACAGGTAGAGACGGGTGCCCGGCGTGCGAAGACTTTTGCCGTTCCCTATAAGTCCGGCTGCTTTCGTATGGCCCTTTGGTAGGACAGATACAGAAGGGTCAGAGCCCCGGTCCAGGCGAGCACTTCTGCGGCGTAGATCCCGTATTCGCCGATAAACCGGGGCAGGATCAGCGCGGCGCAGATGCGCATGACCAGTTCCATCACGCCGGAGAGCAGGGGGATATACGTGTTTCCCATGCCCTGCAGGGCGGAGCGGTAGATGTGGAGCCCGTAGAGGATGAAGAGGAAGGCGGCCATCACGCGGAGAAAGTGCCGTCCGTATGTGATGACCTGCCCTGCATCCGGGTTGGCCCCGTCCACGAAAAGGCCCACCAGGGTGTTTCCGGAGAGGAACATGCAGGCGCTGATCACAAGGGAAGTGAGTACAGCCAGGATGGCGCCTTTTCGCACGCCGGTGCGGATCCGGTCATATTTGCCTGCGCCCAGGTTCTGTCCCGTATAGGTGGAGACGGAGAAGCCGAAGGAGATCGCCGCGATCTCCAGAAGTCCGTACAGCTTGTTGGCAGCCGTAAATCCGGCCACGAAAATGACGCCGAAGCTGTTGACGATGGACTGGAGGATCATGCCGCCGATGCTGATGATGGTATTCTGCATGGCCACCGGGGTCCCCAGTTGAAACAGTCTGGCGATCAGGGCTTTGTCCGGGCGAAAATCGCTCCGCGAAAAGTGTAAAATGGCAGTCCTGCGGATGTGGCGGGCGCAGAACAGGCAGGAGCACACCTGGGCGATCAGCGTCGCGGCGGCAGCCCCGGGGATGCCAAAGCCGAATCCGGCCACAAAGAGGATATCCAGCGCGATGTTGACGACGGAGGCGATCCCCATGGCAGTCAGGGGCGTTTTGCCGTCTCCCACTGCACGCAGCACACTGGAGAGCCAGTTGTAGGTCATGACGATGGGAATGCCTGCAAACATGATGCGCACGTATACAAGGGCGTCCCCGATGATCTCCTCCCGGGTTCCCATCCAGGTGAGGACAGGCCTTGAGAGGAGCAGGAACAGCACGGTCAGGATCAGCGCCGATGCCAGGGCGAGCACCAGGGAGACAGCCAGGGAGCGCTTCATTTCTTTTATGTTTTTCGCTCCAAACTGCTGGGCGATGAGGATGGAGAACCCCTGGGTCAGCCCGGAACAGACGCCCAGGCTCATCCAGTTGAACCAGTCGGAGGAGCCCAGAGCCGCCAGGGCGTTCACGCCCACCACCTGTCCTACCACAGCCGTGTCTACGAGCGTGTAGGCCTGCTGAAAGATATTGCCCATCATAAGAGGGAGGGCAAAGAAGAAAATCTGCCGGCCGGCAGGGCCGCATGTCATGTCTTTTTCTTTTGCTTCCGCGATCATAGGTATTCCCCCGTTTATCTGAAAAAGCGGCCGGGGCCGCGTGTCTGTATGGTTTGCGGAATAACTATAGCATAAGTAGAGCAAGACATCAATGGAGGTATTTTATGAAGTATGATTTTACATCGATCCTGGACCGCAGGGGCAGGGATGCCCTTGCCATAGACAGCGTGGGAGAGAAGGTGTCGGGCAGCGAGCCGGACAAGCCGCAGGATGGGTTTGACTTTATCCCCATGTGGGTGGCGGACATGAATTTCCCTACCTGTCCCTCTGTCACGGAAGCTGTCATGAAGAGAGTACAGCACCCTGCGTTCGGATATTTCTGTCCGTCTGAGGAATATTATGATTCCATTATCCGGTGGCAGGAAGATCATTTCGGCGTGACCGGGCTTAAGAAAGAGCACATTGGGTATGAGAACGGGGTGCATGGTTTTGTGACGAGCGCCGTCCAGGTGCTCTCAGAACCCGGAGATAAGATCCTCCTTCACAGCCCGTTCTATCTTGGGTTCCGGGAAGACATTGAGGGACTGGGGCGGGTATCTGTCCACAGTCCTCTGAAGAGAGACAGCGGGGGGATCTGGCGGATGGACTATGAAGACATGGACCGGAAGCTGAAAGAGAATCACATCCATCTCGCCATCTTCTGTTCCCCGCACAATCCCACCGGCCGTGTCTGGGAGCGCTGGGAGCTGGAGAGGGCGATGGAGGTCTACGAGGCAAACGACTGCTATGTGATCAGCGACGAGATATGGGCGGACCTCACCTTTGCGGGACACCGGCATATCCCGACCCAGATGACGAATGACTGGGCGCGGGAACATGTGGCGGCAGCCTATGCGCCGAGCAAGACATTTAACATTGCCGGTCTGATCGGAAGCTTTCACGTCATCTACAGCAGTTATCTGAGAGACCGGATCTGTGGTCATGCCAATGCGACACATTACAATAAAATGAATGTCCTGTCCATGCACGCCCTGATCGGGGCGTACCAGCCGGAAGGGTACGAGTGGCTGGAAGAACTTCGCGCTGTGCTGGAGGGAAACAGCCGTTTTGCCGCGGACTTCATCCGGAAGCATTTTTCTGGTGTGGACGTGGCGGATCCCCAGGGAACGTACATGCTCTTCCTTGACTGTACACAGTATTGTGAGACAAGCGGAAAGCCCATTGATGACCTGTTAAGAGACGGATGGAACGTGGGCGTCGGCTGGCAGGACGGGAGAGCGTTCGGCGGTCCCTGCCATATCCGGATGAACCTGGCATCGCCGCGGACGAGAGTAGAGGAGGCGTTTGAGCGGCTGAGGAAGTATGTGTTTGTGTAGAGAGGCATGATCCGGTCTTCAATGACAGCTTATTTCCGGCGGACAAGACTGTCAGGGATGAGTCCTGTGGCGTAATCGAGCTGCGGCGCTTCATAGTCTGGCTCACTTCTCTGACGGGTGTAGCCGGTGTAATCCCAGGAGGGAGATGTCCTGTTTGTGTACCAGGGGCGCTGTTCCCACCAGTAGCCCCGGAATGGATCGCGGATCTGATCCATGTGCGCAAGCAGCCTTCGCATCAGGTTATCTCTTATGGATGAGACGGCTTCTGCACAGATAAGATTGTCCATTTCAAACGGATCTGTTTCCAGATCGTACAGCTCATCTTCGGATAAAAGGTTGATCACGAGCTTATAGCGCCCGTCAAAAATGCAGCGCATGGGCTGCCAGCCGCCAAAGCCATCGTGGTCGATCTCATACCGCCCGAACTCTATAAAGACATCCCGCCGCGCAGGCCGCGTGTCTGTCCGCACAAGCGGGAGAAGACTCTCTCCCTGGAGCATCATAGGTTTTTCAAAACCGAAGAAATCCCACACGGTAGCAGCAATATCAATGTGCGACACAGGAGTGTCTACTACGCCTGTTCCCTGTCCCCAGAGGATGAAAGGAATGTGGGCGATCTCCTCGTAGGCGGAGGGACCTTTTGCATACAGGCAGTGGGATTGTGCCATATCTCCATGATCGCTTGTGTACAGGAGGGTGAAATCCTGCCCCAGGATTTCTTTGGCTGCATCTGTGACACGGCCGATTTCGCTGTCCACAAAACTGTTGCATCCGAAAAGTTCTTTCATCTGGATCAGGAGGTCGTCCCGGTCCTGAAATCTCCGGGGACCGCTCCAGGCCTGCTGATGAGGAGGTTTGTTCTCCAGAGTATCCCAGACGTTTTCTCTTTTTGGGAGACAGAAATCACTGTACATACTGGCAAAGGGTTCCGGGCAGAGGGATGGGTCATGGGGTTCATCATAACTGAGAACAAGGAAAAAATCGGTATCCTTATGTGATCTTATGTAATCAATTGCCCGATCGGAACAGCGGTGAGCATAGGTCTTTTCAGCCGGCCAGCCTTCTTTGTACATGGTCTGGCTGTCACGGGATTTCATCCTGTCTTCTTCGGACAGTTCGTCCAGATAGTTCCGCATGTCGTACCAGTAAGCAGGATCCCATCCGTCCGGACAGACGCCCAGACCAAAGTAGTCGCCTCCGTCAAGATGCCATTTGCCTATATAGCCGGTGGCGATCCCCTTATCAGAAAGACGCTGCCCGATGGTCTTTACATTGGCCCCGGGAGCGAGCGAGTTGGCAAAGGAACCATTGACACATGGATACTGGCCTGTGAAAATAGCACTTCTTGCCGGGCCGCATACGGGCTGGACTGTGTAGGCTTTGTCAAATTTTACGCCCTCCCTGGCCAGAGCGTCAAGACAGGGAGTGGAAATGCCGCTGTTTTCATAACAGCTTACCATATCAAGTCTTTGTGTATCTGTCATGATCAGAATAAATTGTTTCAATTTTGTTGTCCCCTTTCTTTGGGTTTTTCTCTATTATAAGAAGCATTTCTTTTTCTGTCCATGGTGAAACAGGAATCGTATTATAGTATAATATGTTCCAAAAGAGTGCAAAGGAGGAGGGCTAAAAGAGTATGGCAGCTATTAGCTGGAAAGCCTGTTATCTGATCCTGGTCAATGTGATTGCATTTGCGGCTTTTGGGATCGACAAGAGGAGGGCCGTTAAGCACCAATACCGGATTTCGGAGACCACCCTGCTGGGGCTGGCTCTCATCGGAGGATCCGCCGGGGCCCTGGCGGGCATGCATTTGTTTCACCATAAGACGAGGAAACTTTTGTTCCGGGCTATCCCCGTGCTGCTGGCAGTCCAGGCAGCGGTTCTGCTCCTCCTTTCGTGTTCCGGATGAACTTGCCGGGAAAAGGGCGGATCTGGAGAGAAAACCTGACCAAAACGACAGTAAGGAGACATACAGATATGGGAAATAGAATAGAGATCAGGGATTTTGCGGCAAAGGAGCTGGATGTGTATGCCCGGCTGACAGAGGCGCAGCTTTTGAACAGGGACAGGCCCGGAGAGGGGCTTTTTATCGCAGAGAGTCCAAAGGTCGTCATGCGGGCTCTGGACGCAGGCTATGAGCCGGTCTCCATCCTGACAGAGGACAGACATATAAACGGGGAGGCGCGGGAGGTGCTTGCCAGATGCCCGGATATCCCTGTGTATACGGCTCCCTTTGAAGTGCTGACGCAGCTTACCGGCTACAAGCTGACCAGGGGGCTTCTGTGCGCCATGCGGCGCAGGGATCTGCCCCGGGCAGAGGAACTGTGCAGGAACGCACGCCGCATCGCTGTCCTGGAAAATGTCATGAATCCCACCAACGTGGGGGCTGTCATCCGTTCCGCAGCGGCTCTCAATATGGATGCGGTCCTCCTGACGCCGGGCTGCAGCAATCCCCTGTACCGAAGGGCGGCCAGGGTCAGCATGGGGACGGTATTCCAGATCCCCTGGACTTTTCTGGGGGAAGAAGAGGCAGGAGCCTGGCCCCGGGAAGGGATGGGCTATCTGAAATCCCTGGGATTTTCCACAGCCTCCATGGCTCTCCACGAAGAGTCCGTGGCTGTCGATGATCCGGTCCTTAGGCAGGAGGAAAAGCTGGCGCTCATTCTCGGGACGGAGGGTGAGGGACTGAAGGAGGAGACCATCGCCGCTTCCGATCACACCATCAAGATCCCGATGAGCCACGGCGTGGACTCCCTGAATGTGGCAGCGGCCAGCGCGGTGGCCTTCTGGGAACTGGGAAAAGACAGCCATTCCCGGTGAGGCAGCAGTTCGGGAGAGGGAAACACCGCTGACGAACCTTTTGCATTGTTCCGATAAACAAAAAAATATTATTCCGATAGCGTTGCTATTGTTCCGCTAACAAGGAAGCCTTTGATTTTGTACGGGACCTGGTAAAGGATCAGTTACCGTTATCGGAGAGTATTATTAAACAGATTCATTCTTTCATCGACGGCAATGGCCGCACGGGACGCCTGCTTGTGACTTGGTTGAAGCTTCCGAAAACGGCAAAAATATATTGTGAAATGCGGAATCTCGCTGGGTTTATTGCCGATAATGTGATATACTAAAATGTAGATTCATATAGTATTAGCTTCGATTGATAACGGAGGAAAGCAGATGCGATACCTTTCAGTTGCTGAAATAGCAAAAAAATGGAATATATCGGAGCGTAGTGTAAGAAATTACTGTGCTCACGGGCGTGTGCAGGGTGTTTTTCTTACCGGAAAGACCTGGAATATTCCGGAGAATGCCGAAAAACCAGAACGTTCCAACAAAAAGAAAGAACACCAACTCACACTGCTGGATCTTTTGCAGGAACAAAAAGCAAGTAAATATTCCGGCGGTATTTACCATAAAACGCAAATTGATTTAACGTATAACTCAAACCATATTGAGGGAAGTCGTCTGACGCATGAACAGACCAGATATATTTTTGAAACCAATACCATCAGCGTGGAAAATGAAGTTCTCAACGTAGACGATGTGATTGAAACCGCAAATCATTTTCGATGTATTGATATGATTATCGACCATGCAAAGGCAGCTCTGACTGAGAAGTTTATCAAGGAGCTTCATTTGACTTTGAAAAGCGGAACCAGCGATTCCAGGAAAGACTGGGTTGCAGTGGGGGATTATAAAAAATTGCCTAATGAGGTGGGCGGCATGGATACTGCTCTACCTGAAGAAGTTGCCGGTAAGATGAAAGCATTGCTGACAGAGTACAATGCAAAAAAAGAAAAGACCTTTGAAGATATTCTGAATTTCCATGTAAAGTTTGAGCGAATCCATCCGTTTCAGGACGGTAACGGTCGTGTTGGCAGGCTGATTATGTTCAAAGAATGTTTGAAATATAATATAGTTCCATTTATTATTGAGGATAATCTGAAGATGTTCTACTATAGAGGATTGAAGGAGTGGGACAATGAAAAAGGCTATCTGACGGATACCTGCCTGACCGCACAGGATCGATATAAGGCGTATTTGGATTATTTCAGAATCCCATATTAAGTAAGATAATTTTCAAAGTATCAAAAGCTGGTTCCAAAGTGTCAATTTGACACTTTGGAGAAAATGAATACTGCTTTTCAAAGAAAAGATGTGCGAATTTATGCTACGATATGCCGCAGACAAGAGGAAATGAAGAAGCAAGGAAAGTACCGATAAATCAAGGAAATACAGTATTTTCAAGGGGTTTTAAATAGATGATTAGAATATTATTCATGTGCCACGGCAGTATCCCTAAAAGTCCTGAAAAAGCCAGTAAAATCAATGGTTTTACGAAACAGAAAGGCGCTTACTACACCATTACTACACCATTTTTGAAAGCGCCTTGATGTGACAAGTTTCAATATATGAGAACGCAAGCGGCGATATTCCAGAACAGGAGTATCGCCGCTTGCTGTATGTTGTTGTAATCGCATATTAAGGGTTGTTCTCCATTTCCCGATAAGCCTTTGGAGAACAGCCCGTTTTTTCTTTGAAGCACTTTCCAAAGTGGCTCATTTGGTGAAACCCAACAGCGGCGGCAATATTTCCGACAGGCTCGTTCGTCTTTTTCAAAAGCTGCGCGGCTTTTGAGAGCCGGTACTCTGTCAGATACTTATAGGGCGTGGTATTCATGCTCAGTTTGAAACAGCGGGAACATTCTGATTTGCTGATATTGGCGCTCATGGACAGATCAGTCAATGTAATATCTTCCGCATAGTGTTCTTCGATGAAACGGAGTATCTTTTGCATACGGAGCCGGACTATGCTTTCTCTCTGTTCCTGCGGAAGTGTAACGTGTTTCCTCATAACCAGCCATAGCAAGGAGAGCCGCACTAAAATTTCGTACACATAAAAGTCGGTCTTGTTCTTCTCAATCTGAACCAACTTCTTTAAGTGCGCTATGACTTCTTTGTGCCAGTCAAGGGCGGTTGTAAAATGGATAAAGGCCATTCGGTCATTTGATGTCACGCTGTCTACAAAATCCTTTGCCGGACTTCCGGCATAAAATTCGAGGAAATAAGCTGGGAAGAGGAAACTGTTGTAATGACAATTTTCCAGCCGCCGTACATCATGTACCACATTCTTGTTGATGAACAATCCCTCTCCGGTGTGGATCAGAACCGAGGTATCAAGTGTCTGCACCTCTATTGTACCTTCCAGCACCAAAATGAATTGCAGATCCTCATGCCAGTGCATAACATGAAATCCGGGATTTCTGGGAAAAGAATTGTCATTGATAACATCGAGGACAAGGTAAGGAAAATCCGTGTCAATGTTCAAATTGACCGAGTTGATATATTGTTCTCTGTCCAAATCCATTTTTGTTCTCCTTTGGGAATATTATGATAATATCCGGCGATTTTATGATATCAAACAGTATTCTTTTGTGATAAAATCATAGTGCAGGGGAATAAAAAAGTCAAGGAGGCAGGAGGTGTACGAATTGTATTTCTACTATGCCGAGCGCGAAGTAGAATATCTGAAAGCCAAAGACGAGCGTTTGCGTGAAGTCATTGAAAAAATCGGCCACGTTGACCGCGAGGTAGATACCGACCTGTTTTCTTCCGTGGTACATCACATCATCGGCCAGCAAATATCGACAAAGGCGCAGGCAACAATATGGGCGAGAATGAAAGCGCAGTTTGGAGAAGTGAACGCAGAGGGCATTTCGGCAGCCGATATAGATACGCTGCAGTCTTTTGGAATGACATTCCGAAAAGCTGAATATATCAAAGATTTTGCTGAAAAAGTAAAGACCGGGGAATTTGCTTTACAGGAAATTTCTCAGTTGCCAGACAACGAAGCAATCCAGGCGCTGGCTTCTTTGAAAGGAATCGGCGTATGGACAGCGGAAATGATTTTGCTGTTCTGCCTGCAGCGTCCTGACATATTCAGCTTTGACGATCTGGCAATCCAGCGCGGGCTTCGTATGGTCTACCATCACAGGAAAATAGATCGAAAGTTATTTGAAAAATACCGGCGGAGGTTCAGCCCTTATTGCAGTGTTGCCAGTTTGTATTTGTGGGCTGTTGCGGGCGGGGCTATTCCCGGCATGAAAGACTACGCGCCGAAAAAGAACAGGAGGAAGTAAGAAATGGCGAATATTGTTGTTTTGTTTGAAGTGAAGCCTACAAAGGCCGGAATGAAGAAATACCTTGACCTTGCGGCTATGTTGAAACCAATGCTTGCCGGATTTGAGGGCTTTATCCGGGCAGAACGGTTTTCCAGTCTGAACGAGGACGGCAAGCTGTTGTCTATGAATGTGTGGACGGACGAGACAGCCGTAGAACGCTGGCGAAATGTCATGCAGCACCGCATGAGCCAGAAAGAGGGACGGGAAAAACTGTTTGAAAGTTATAAAATTACAGTCTGCTCGGAAATACGTTCCTACACGGACACGGAACGCGCACAGGCTCCGCAGGACTCTAACAGATACTTCGGCACGGAGGAATGATATGCAGTACATCAGTCATTACCGCTCACCTATCGGGAATATATTATTGGCTGCTGATGAGATTGGCTTGACCGGTCTCTGGTTTGAGGGGCAAAAATATTTTGCCCTTTATCTGGACAAGGAACATGAGGAAAAAGAAATTCCCATTTTTGAAAAAGTAAAAGAATGGCTTACGATTTATTTTTCGGGGAAAGAGCCGGACTTTACTGTACCGCTTCATTTTACAGGCACAGACTTTCAGAATGAGGTATGGGAAATCCTCTGTACCATTCCATACGGCCATACGATGACATACGGGGAAATTGCAAAGCAGATCGCCGTCAAAAAGGGATTGCCGCGTATGTCGGCACAGGCCGTAGGCGGCGCGGTAGGCCACAATGAAATCTCAATCATTGTGCCTTGTCACCGTGTTGTGGGGAGAAATGGCAGCCTTACCGGATATGCAGGCGGTATAGAGAAAAAAGTGGAACTATTGAAGTTGGAAAATGTGGATATGAAACAATTTTCTATCCCCAGGAAAGGGACAGCATTATGAAACCAGCAAATCTGGAGGCAATCCAACATTCTTTTACCATACAGGCTCCTAATTTTGAGAGTCAAACAGTCAATTTTTCCAAAGAGGAATACTTGAATTATACTATTTCCCGTGTTGCCCCTAAAGGGCAGGATAGCGTTTTAGAAGTAGCGGCCGGTACTTGTGCCTGCGGTCGGTCATTTGCGCCGCTGGTACAGAGTGTTGTATGTTTGGACGCAACCCCTTCGATGTTACAGATTGGAAAGCAGGAAGCCGAGAAAAGCCACTTGAACAACATGACTTTTGTGAAAGGATATGCGGAGGAACTTCCTTTTCTGGACAATAGCTTTGATATTGTATTTTCACGCCTTGCTTTCCATCACTTTACAAATACCGATAACGTCTTTTCTGAAATGGTACGGGTATTAAAGCCTGGTGGCAAGCTGGTGATGATAGACATGGAAGCCGCTGATGAACCTCTGCGAAAAACAGAAGATGAAATTGAAACTCAGCGCGACCCGTCCCATGTAAAAAATCTAAGCAAGACAGAAATGCTAAGCCTGTTTGAAACACATGGCCTTGCCATAGAAAAATGCGAAACAACGGAAATACCGCAGCGTTGGCGGTGTGAAAGTTTTTCTGTAAATACGTAAATATAAGAGGTTCTTCTATGATAAAATCTAAATCATAGGAGGGCCTTTTATTATGGCAAAACAAAAGAAACCTGTTC
>NZ_JACJKS010000032.1 GCF_016901695.1 Mordavella massiliensis
ACCCGAATCTCCCGCTGCGGTTTCTGCTTTATATTTCGCATCTGTATTCCAGGATGACTGTGAAAGAGAACCTGTACGGAGAGACGATCATACAGATCCCGGCGCCGGAGTTTCTTATCTTCTATAACGGAAAGGATGAGATGCCGGAGCGGCAGATCCTGAAACTGTCCGACATGTACAGCGTGCAGGAGGGGCAGCCAAAGCTGGAGCTTAACGCCACGCTCCTCAACATTTCCGGGAGCAACAATCAGAAGCTGAAGGATGCCTGCAGGACGCTGGGAGAGTATGCCATATATACGGACAAGATCCGGAGCTACACGGAGACAATGGAGCTCCCGGAGGCAGTGGACCGCGCGATGGATGAATGCATCAGGGAAGGTGTGCTTAGTGACTTCCTGATGGAACACAGAGCGGAGGCGAGAGCGATGAGTATATTTGAGTATGATCAGGAGAGGCATATGCAGCAGGAGCGCGAGGCCGGGATCGAGAAAGGCCGGCGTCAGGGTGAAGAGCAGTTGCTGCGCAGGCAGGTGCAGAAGAAACTGGATAAAGGTATGAATATCTCAGATATTGCGGAAGCTCTGGAAGAAACAGAGGAGCGGATCCGTGAGATCATAGACATGTTATAAACGGAGCAGGGTGCCGCCTAATCTGATTTGATGATTTGGCGGCACCCTTTTTATGGGCAGTCGTTTTACCCCAGGTGCAGCACATCCTGGATGGTGTACCAGCCGGGGCCTTTGTCAGCGAGGTAGGCGGCGCAGTCCACGGCGCCCCGGGCAAAGCACTCCCAGTTGTAGGAGTGGTGGGTGATCTCCAGCCGCTCTCCCATGAAGCCGAAGTAGACGGTGTGGCTGCTTGGGATGTTGCCGGCCCTGAGAGAGTGGTAGCCGATGGTGCCCTTCTGCCTGGGGCAGGCGCCGTGGCGCCCGTAGACGGCGATATCCTTCAGCTCTTTTCCCATGGCGCGGGCCATGATCTCGCCCATCTCACGGGAGGTCCCGCTGGGAGCGTCCTTCTTCCACTGGTCGTGCATTTCCAGGATCTCGATGTCCGCCTCGTCGCCGACGGCCTGGGTCACGATCTCCAGAAGCCGGTTCATAATGTTGACCAGCTTGGATGTATTGGCAGCGTAGAGAAGGGGAATGGAGGCGGAAGCCTCCCGGAACTTCTCCATCTCTTCCGGGGAAAAGCCGGTGGTCCCGCACACGAGGGCTTTTTTGTGCCGCACGGCGCACTCCAGCACTTCCATGCCGGTCTCTTTTGTGGAGAAATCAATGATGACGTCGCAGTCGTCGATCACGGATTCAAGATCGTCCGTCACCGGCACGCCGAGCATCTGCCCGGTCATGGCGGCCTCGCCTAAATCCTTTCCGATATAGTCCCTTCCTGCGGGGCCGACGCCGGCGGTCAGCTCGATATCCGGGCGCTGCGCGGCGGCCTGCGTGATCAGTTTTCCCATTTTCCCCCTGGGGGCGATTACGATCAGTTTCATAATTTGGAGCTCCTTTCGCATATACTGTTACAGATAGTGTAGCATATTTGTCTGAAAACGGGGAATAATCTTTATAAAATACAGGCATGCGGGCGCAGGGAGCCGAGGCCGGACGAAAAAAATGACAGGAATTTCACGATTTGTTAAAAAAACACTTGCAATTTGCGACACTGTTCGCGTATAATACTATTTGTGACCGGGGTATGGCTCAGTTTGGTTAGAGCGCGCGGCTGGGGGCCGCGAGGTCGCAGGTTCGAATCCTGTTACCCCGATTTTTTCATGGTTTTCTTTGCAAAACCATGAATTTTTTTTGCAGAGGTTTCTACATATGAAGAAAAAAGCATATAACGGGTTGTTTTACACACTGAAGGGCTACTCCCTCTCCTGGCTCCCTAAAGACATCTTCAGCGGCATCATCATTGCCGCTGTTTCCATACCTATCTCCATGGGCTATGCGGAGGTCTCGGGCCTTCCCCCGGTGTACGGGCTGTACGGCTCGCTCCTGCCGATCCTTTTTTACGCCGCGGTCACCAAATCCCGGCAGTTCATCTTCGGGGTGGACGCCACGCCGGCAGCCCTGACGGGGGCCACGCTGGCTTCCATGGGCATCGCTTCCGGGTCGCCGGAGGCCATGGCGTTCGTGCCGGTGATGGCGCTGTTCACCGGCCTGTGGCTCTGGTTTTTCTATTTCCTGCGGGCAGGCAAGATCGTGGACTTCATCTCCACACCGGTGATGGGCGGCTTTATCAGCGGCATCGGCATTGAGATCATCCTCATGCAGATCCCCAAACTGCTCGGCGGGAAGCCGGCCACCGGCGAGGCGCCGGAGCTGTTCCTGCACATCCTGGAGACGGCGAAGGAGATCAACTGGGTCTCCTTTGCCCTCGGGGGCATTTCCTTTGTGATCATCATGGCTGCCATGAAACTGATCTCCAAATTCCCCATGCCCATCGTGGTGATGCTCCTGGGTGCGGCGGTCTCTGCCTTCCTGCCGCTGGAGGAGTGGGGCGTCGCACTGCTGGCCCATGTGGATCCGGGGCTTCCGGCCCTGCATCTGCCGGATCTATTCCATGCAGACCTGTCGCACGCCCTGGGGCGGTCCCTGATGGTGGCGGCGGTGGTCATGGCGGAGACGCTCCTGGCTTCCAGCGATTTCGCCCTGAAGAACGGGTACAAGCTGGACGACAACCGGGAGATCCTGGCCTGCAGCATCGGCAACCTGGCGTCGGCCTTTACCGGGAGCTGCCCGGTAAACGGAAGCATCTCCCGCACGTCCATGAACGACCAGTACGGCGGGCGCACGCAGGCGGTGTCCATCACAGCCAGCGCGGCCATGGTGCTGCTTCTCCTTTTTGGCACCGGGTTTATCGAGTACCTCCCTGTGCCCGTGCTGACAGCCATCGTCCTGTCCGCCCTCACCAAGGTGGTGGAAGTGCACCTGGCTGTGCGCCTGTGGAAGGTGAGAAAGAGAGACTTCTTTATCTTTATCGCGGCCATGCTGGGCGTCCTTTTTATGGGCACGATCTACGGCGTTGTGATCGGCGTCATGCTTTCCTTTATCACGGTCATCCTGGAGTTTGTGGTGGAGGCGTCCGACCCGCCCCGGACATTCCTGGGACATGTCCCGGGGAGACAGGGGATCTACAGCATGCGCAGGGAGAAGGAGGCGGTTCCCTTTGAGGAGGCGGTCCTCTACCGGTTCTCCGAGCGGCTCTTCTTTGCCAATGTGAAGATCTTCCAGCAGGATATCGAGAACAGCCTGACGGAGAAGACGAAGGCAGTCATCGTCGACGCCACCGGCATCAACAGCGTGGACATCACGGCGGCGGACCGGATCGAGCTTCTCGTCGCCAACCTGGAGAAGAGCGGCATCGCCTTCTACCTCGTCGAGACAAAAGAAGAGCTGGATGAGGAGATGAAACTCATGGGCATCCGGCGCCTGTGGGAGAGCGGCCGCGTCCTGCCCACCCTCGAGGACGCGCTTGAGGCGGCGGGCATCCGGACGGACATTCCTTCTGATGCTTGCAATCCGGACGGGGAAGAGGTATAGTAAGAAAGGTAAAAGGAATAAAGTCTTCGGGGTCGGGTGAAAGTCCCAACCGGCGGTATAGTCCGCGACCCGCGGCCGCACAGGAAGCGCCAGAGCGCAGGAGAGTGCGGGGCGGCTGATTTGGTGCGATTCCAAAACCGACAGTACAGTCTGGATGAG
Organism: Mordavella massiliensis; assembly: GCF_016901695.1. GTDB lineage: Bacteria > Bacillota > Clostridia > Lachnospirales > Lachnospiraceae > Claveliimonas > Claveliimonas massiliensis_A. Next base: position 3,705 of record NZ_JACJKS010000032.1, read on the forward strand.
AGAAGAGCTATGCGATGTCACGGGCATGTGATCGTGATTTTACGGCTCCGATAGCAGTATCGGAGCTTTTCTTTCGCATAATTCCGGGAAGATTTTCTTTCCTGCACAATACTATTTCATCAAAAGGAGAGAAAGAAAATGAGTACACAGGTTATGAACAATGCCAATGCAAAACAGAAGATGCGGGTCCGCACGATCGTGCAGACGGGTATGCTGGGGGCGATCGCCGTCGTTTTGATGCTGTTTGAGATCCCCCTCCCGTTCGCCCCTTCTTTCTATGAGATCGATTTCAGCGAGGTCCCGGTGCTGGTCGGCTCCTTTGCCATGGGCCCGCTGGCCGGTGCGGCGATCGAGCTCGTGAAGATCCTGCTGAACCTGCTGATCAACGGCACGACGACAGCGGGGGTGGGCGAGTTCGCGAACTTCCTCATCGGCTGCTCCCTCGTCGTTCCCGCGGGCGTCATCTACCGCAGAAACAAGACCCGGAAAGGCGCCATCATCGGCATGGCGGCCGGCACGGCGTGCATGACCCTGCTCGGGTGCGCGCTGAACGCCTACCTGCTCCTGCCGGCCTACAGCGCCGCCTTCCAGCTCCCTCTCGACGCGCTGGTGGCCATGGGCACGGCGGTGAACGGAAACATCACGGATCTTCTCACCTTTGTGGCATTTGCCGTGGCGCCCTTCAACCTGCTCAAGGGCGTGCTTGTGTCGCTGATCGTATTTCTGATCTACAAAAAGATCAGCCCGGTGCTGCACATGAACCGGTAGCGTCCAAAGCGCATATCATGTGTAGCCTGGGAAGAAAAGATGTGTTATAATAACTGCATGTATGCAAAAAGGAGGGCTTCAGAATGGAAGTGAAAGTGAAGATCTCGCTCGATGTGCAGGCTATGACGGAGTTTATGCTCTACCAGATCTATACGGGCGGGGCCGGGATCGCGGTGCTTGTCCTGGGCGCGCTGAACGCAGGCCTGGCAGTTGCCTTCGCAGTGCGCGGGGAGTGGATGATGGTCCTCGTCTTCGCCGTGTTCGCCTTTCTTCTTTTCTTCGGCTTCCCGGCCGTGATCCGGAGCCGGGTGAGCGCCCTGCAGGGGAAACGCAAATTCGTAAAGCCGGTGGAGTACCGGTTCAGCGAAGAGGGGATAGAGACCGAGGCGCAGGAGCGGGTCAGGAAAGTTCCCTGGGAGCAGTTCGCAAAGGCAGTGGAGAGGAAGCACATCCTCATCCTGTACGACAGGGAAAAGCATCCCCTTGTGCTCCCGGTCGACCAGCTTGGAGAGGACCTGGGCGCCGTGAAGGAGATGATCGCCGCACACCTGCCGCAGGCGGCCGTGCGGTTTAAGAAGGGATAGGACAGGAGACAGTTCATGGTATTTGAGTCAGAAAACGAGAAGGATACATTTGCCCTCGGCGAGGAGATCGGGCGCAGGGCAAAGCCCGGGGACGTCTACACCCTGGTCGGGGATCTGGGCGTCGGCAAGACGGTGTTCACAAAGGGACTTGCCAGCGGGCTTGGAATTGAGGAGCCGGTCAGCAGCCCGACCTTCACGATCCTCCAGGTGTATGAGGACGGCAGGCTGCCCCTCTTCCATTTTGACGTCTACCGGATCGGGGACGTGGAGGAGATGGACGAGATCGGCTACGAGGACTGCATATACGGAAACGGCGTCAGCCTCATCGAGTGGGCGGATCTCATCGGGGAGATCCTGCCGGAACGCTACGTGGAGATCCGGATCGAGAAGGACCTGGAGAGAGGGTTTGACTACAGAAGGATCACAGTCACGGAAAAATCAGACAGATAAGGAAGATGAACTATGCGCATACTGGCACTGGATAGCTCCGGCCTTGTGGCCTCCGCGGCAGTCGTGGAGGAAGACCAGACGATAGCGGAGTACACGGTAAATTACAAAAAGACACATTCACAGACGCTCCTTCCCATGGTGGACGAGATCGCGCGGATGATCGACCTGGATCTCCACACGCTCTCGGCCATCGCCGTGTCGGGCGGGCCCGGATCTTTCACCGGGCTTCGGATCGGATCCGCCACAGCCAAGGGACTTGGGCTGGCGCTTGACATCCCCCTGATCCACATCCCGACGCTGGAGGGGCTTGCCTACAACCTGTACGGCGCGGCGTCCCTCGTCTGTCCCATCATGGATGCCAGGAGGAAGCAGGTGTACACAGGCGTGTACGCTTTTGCGGACGGGTTCATAACCGTGATGGACCAGTGCGCCATACCGGTGACAGAGCTGGCCGGGAAGCTGAATGAACTGGGGCGGGAAGTCGTATTCCTGGGAGACGGCGTCCCTGTGTACAGGGAGACGCTGGATGAACTGCTCCAGGTGCCCCACTCCTATGCGCCGGCCCATATGAACCGGCAGAGGGCGGCCTCCGTGGGCGCGCTGGGGATCGAGTACTACCGGCAGGGCAGGACGCAGATCGCCGCGGCCCACGCGCCGGACTATCTGCGCGTGTCCCAGGCGGAGAGGGAGCGGGCCGAGCGGGAGAAGAAGGAGCGGGAAGCATGTTTGTGATCAGAAAGATGAAAGAGACAGACATTGCCGCTGTGGCGCAGATGGAGCGGGAGATTTTCCCGGATCCGTGGAGCGAGCAGGCGATCCGCGACAGTTATGAGCAGAAGCAGACGCTGCTTCTTGTGGCGTATGAGGACAGCAGGCTGATCGGCTACCTCATCCTGTACCATGCCCTGGAAGACGGGGAGATCGCGCGGATCGCGGTGATCCCGGAGAAGCGCCGGCAGGGGGTGGGCGCAAGACTCCTGCTGGAGCTGGAAGATCTCTGCGAGCTGGGAGGCATCAGCAGGCTGCTCCTCGATGTGCGCGAGAGCAATGCGCCGGCCATCGCCTTTTACAAAGATCACGGCTTTACCGAGGACGGCATCCGGAGACGCTTCTATGCGGACCCGGAGGAGGATGCAGTGCTCATGAGCCGGGAGCTCGGGAAATAGCTGTCAGGCAAGGAAACAGTTCCCACTAGGCCGTCAGGCCGCCGCCGTATATAATGTAGGCGTAAGAAAAAATGCATCCTGCAGGATACGGTTTAGGAGGAAACGTATGCGCCAGTACGAGACAGTAGAGACAAAAGAAACACACAGACAGATCAGAAAAATAATCTGTAACAAATGCGGCAGGGAGATCCCCGTAAAAGACGGAAGAGCGCAGGAAGACTTCCTGGCTGTGGAGAAGAGGTGGGGATACTTCTCGGACAAGGACAACCAGGTGGATTCGTTCGACCTGTGCGAGTCGTGCTACGACGCCCTTGTGGCCACATTTGTTATTCCACTGGGAGAACAGGAATAGAATGTTAGATGTATGTTTGCTTGGAACGGGAGGGATGATGCCCCTCCCTTATCGCTGGCTGACCTCTCTTATGGTCCGCTATAACGGAAGCAGTCTGCTCATTGACTGCGGGGAGGGAACCCAGATCGCCATCAAGGAGAAGGGCTGGAGCTTTAAGCCGGTCGATGTGATCTGCTTTACCCATTACCACGGGGATCACATCAGCGGCCTGCCGGGCCTTCTGCTCACTATGGGGAACGCGGACCGCACAGAGCCGCTCACCATGATCGGTCCCAAAGGGCTGGAGCGTGTTGTGAATGCCCTGCGGGTCATCGCCCCGGAACTCCCCTTCCAGATCCGCTTTATCGAGATCACGGAGCCGGAGCAGACGCTGGAGCTGAACGGCTACCGGCTGCGGGCGTTCCGCGTCAACCATAACGTGCTGTGCTACGGCTACACCCTGGAGGTGGACCGGGCGGGACGCTTTGACGTGGAGAGGGCCAGGGCGGCCGATATCCCGCAGCGGTACTGGAGCATCCTTCAGAGGGGGGAGCAGGTGGAGCACGAGGGGAGGATCCTCACGCCGGATATGGTGCTCGGACCCTCCAGGAAAGGGCTGAAAGTCACCTACTGCACGGACACCCGTCCCACGGATTCCATACGGAACAATGCCAGAGGCTCGGACCTTTTCATATGCGAGGGCATGTACGGCGAGAAGGACAAGCTGAAGAAGGCGAAGGAATACAAGCATATGACCTTTTACGAGGCGGCACGCCTGGCGAAGGAGGCGGAGGTGGGAGAGCTGTGGCTGACCCACTACAGTCCTTCCCTGAACCACCCGGAGGAGTTCCTGGAAGACGCAAGGGCGATCTTTCCGCGCACGGTGACAGCCAGGGACGGCAGAACGATGGAACTTGTATTTTCGGAAGATGAATAGAAGGCAGAGGCGGTAACATGAGTGAGATGAAAGACACCCTGATACTTGCGGTCGAGAGCTCCTGCGACGAGACGGCGGCTGCGGTGGTAAGGAACGGAAGAGAGATCCTCTCCAATATCATATATTCCCAGATCGATCTCCACACGCTGTACGGCGGTGTAGTCCCGGAGATCGCATCCAGGAAGCATACCGAGAAGATCAACCAGGTGATCGAAAAGGCGCTTGCAGAGGCCGGCGTCACACTGGCTGAGATCGATGCGGTGGGCGTGACATACGGCCCCGGCCTTGTGGGCGCCCTCCTCGTCGGCGTGGCGGAGGCAAAGGCCATCGCCTATGCGGCGGGAAAACCACTGGTAGGTGTGCATCACATCGAGGGGCACATTGCGGCCAACTACATCGAGCACCAGGATCTGGAGCCGCCCTTCCTCTGCCTGGTGGTCTCCGGCGGGCACACTCACCTTGTGCGGGTCAGGGACTATGGAACCTTCGATATCCTGGGACGCACCAGGGACGACGCGGCCGGGGAGGCCTTTGACAAAGTGGCGCGGGCCATCGGCCTGGGGTATCCGGGAGGGCCCAAGATCGACCGGGTGGCCAGGGAGGGGGATCCGGATGCCATCGCGTTTCCCCGGGCCCACGTGGAGGATGCACTCTACGATTTCAGCTTCAGCGGCCTGAAGTCAGCCGTCCTCAATTACATCAACGGCTGCCGCATGAAGGGGGAGACCTTCAGCCAGGCGGATGTGGCGGCATCCTTCCAGAAGGCGGTGACAGACGTGCTTGTGGCGAACGCCATGCACGCGGTGGAAGAGTACGGGGCAGACACCTTTGCCATCGCCGGCGGCGTGGCTTCCAACTCCGCCCTGCGGGCAGCCATGCAGGAGGCCTGCGCTAAGAGAGGCGTGAAGTTCTGCTACCCGTCCCCCGTCTACTGCACAGACAATGCAGCCATGATCGGCGTGGCGGCCTACTATGAGTACCGGAAAGGGACCCGCAGCGGCTGGGACTTAAATGCGGTGCCCAACCTGAAGCTGGGTGAGAGATAGCGCGGGAGGCGCGGTGAAATGAGCGTGACAGGGAAAGAAAAGAAAACATGTACAGCCATCCTTCTGGCCGGCGGCCAGGGAAAGCGGATGGGGACAGACACGCAGAAGCAGTATCTCCTGATCCGAGGGTACCCGGTGCTGTATTACTCGCTGCGGACCTTCCAGCAGTCGGAGATCATCGACGATGTGATCCTGGTGACGGGGTCCGGGCAGACAGACTACGTGCGCCGGGAATTCGTGGAGCGGTACGGGTTTTCCAAGGTCAGCCGCATTGTGGAGGGCGGCCGGGAGCGCTATGACTCCGTGTGGGAAGGGCTCAAGGCGGCGCAGGATGCAGGCATCGCGGACGACAGCTATATCTTTATCCATGACAGCGCCAGGCCGTTCCTCACCGAAGAGATCCTTGAGAGGGCCTATGAGGACGTGGAGCGAAACCGCGCCTGTGTGGTGGGCGTGCCCAGCAAGGACACGGTCAAGATTGTGGACAGGGAGAACTTTGCGGCTGAGACGCCTGACAGGAAGTATGTCTGGGTCATCCAGACCCCGCAGGTGTTTGAAGCGTCTCTTATAATAGAAGCGTACGGGAAGATGATGTCCCGGGAGACAGTCTGCGCCACGGACGATGCCATGGCTGTGGAAAACGAGCTGCACATTCCCGTACACATGACGATGGGGAGCTATGAGAACATCAAGATCACCACACCGGAGGATCTGGACATTGCGCAGATCTTTGCGCAGCGGTGTTTTCCAGATTTGCAGGAGTGAGAAGAATTTGGAAGAAACTTAAAATTATATATTGACGGCGGATTTCATGTGTGATAGAATAATCACTGTCGCTGAGAACGAGCGATCATCTGAAAAATAACCGTGGAGAGGTATCGAAGTGGTCATAACGAGGCGGTCTTGAAAACCGTTTGTCCGCAAGGGCGCGTGGGTTCGAATCCCACCCTCTCCGTTTCATAGCGGACAGATGACAAGATCACCTGTTTCAATATGATAGGACAATTTGGAGAAGTACCCAAGCTGGCCGAAGGGGCTCCCCTGGAAAGGGAGTAGGTCGTTAATAGCGGCGCGAGGGTTCAAATCCCTCCTTCTCCGCTCATGAGAGCAGATCACGGATCGTTTGAGAGAACCTGAAAAAGTTCTTGACAATGCAGAAATGAGATGCTATCATGGACAAGCTGACTCGCAAGAAACAGCGAAAAACATCAAGAACCTTGATAACTGAACAATAGACAACGACCCTGAAAATTTCTAAGAGAAATATTCAGAACGGAAATCGGATTGAAGCGAGAGCGAAGATC
>NZ_JACJKS010000033.1 GCF_016901695.1 Mordavella massiliensis
CGCCAGGGGCCCCCGCCCCGCCTCGTCGATGCCGCACACCGCGCCGAGGGAAGCGTACTCCTTCTCATAGACGCTCATGGCGTCCAGGCGCGCCAGCTCTTTTGCGAGCTTCTCTTCCTGCCTTCGCTTCTTTTCTTCTTCTCTCTTATTCATGTCTGATAAATCCTATCTTGTCAAAGGGATAGATCCGCACCCAGGCTCTTCCCAGCAGATCGCTGCGCTTCAGGACGCCCACGCTCGGGTCCCGGCTGTCGGAACTGTGGTTGCGGTTGTCCCCCAGCACAAAGTACTCGTCCGCTCCCAGGGTGATGGGTTCCTCGGCCATCTGTCCGTTCTCCATGGGCTCCGCCCCGTAGATGTCGCTCTCCAGCAGCTGCCCGTTGATGTACACGTACCCGCCTGACACCTGCACTGTCTCCCCCGGCATGCCGATGATCCGTTTGATGTAGTAGGTATCTTCTTCATATTTATAAGGGAACACGATGATGTCGTATCTCTGGGGATCCCGGAACCTGTAAGAGATCTTATCCACGATCAGATTGTCGCCGTTGCTGAGCATCGGCTCCATGGACTGGCCGCTCACCATGGTCCGCTGTCCCACATAGGTGATGATCAGATAGCTCAGCCCGATAATGATCAGTATATACAGGATCCATCCAAAGAGCTCCCGGATCACCCCGTGCTCCTTTTTGCGTCTTCGTCGTGCCATTTCACTCATCCTGCCTTTACATTCTTTCGTCAGCTCAAATTCTATCACAACTGGTCCGGATATTCCAGAGTCAGCCTGCCAAGTCTCCCGTCCCGGAAGTCGTCGAGAAGAAGGCCGGCCGCCTTCTCCAGGTCCGGCTCGCTGCCCCGCACGAGGCAGTGCCGGCTGACCGCGATGCGCTCCAGCACCTCCCACACGCCTGTATCCTCCCCGATGGCATACTTCTGCGCCAGCACGCCCGGGTAGGACTGCTGCATAAAGCGGATGAACTCCGCCGCCAGCTCCGTCCGCTGCAGGATCTCGTCTTTGATGGAGCCGATAAAGGCCAGCTTCATGCCCACGGACTGGTCCTCGAATTTCGGCCACAGGATGCCCGGAGTATCCAGAAGCTCCACGCTCCGGTTGAGGCGGATCCACTGCTTTCCCTTCGTCACGCCCGGCTTGTTGCCCGTCCTGGCGCAGGCTCTCCCCGCCAGCGCGTTGATAAAAGTGGATTTCCCCACATTGGGGATCCCCACCACCATGGCCCGCACGGGACGGTTCAGGATCCCCCGCTTCCTGTCTCTCTCGATCTTTTCTTTGCATGCCTCCTGGATGACGGAGTGGATGCTCTTCACACCGCCTCCCTTTTTGGAGTTGACTTTCACGCAGGCATATCCCTGTCCTTCAAAATACGCCGTCCAGGCGTCGTTCCACTTCTCCTCCGCCAGGTCCGCCTTGTTGAGGAGGATGAGCCTGGCCTTGTTCCTCCCCAGCTCGTCGATGTCCGGATTGCGGCTGCTCACCGGGATCCGGGCATCCACAAGCTCGATCACCAGGTCGATCAGTTTTATATTTTCCTGCATCATACGCTTTGCCTTCGTCATATGACCAGGGTACCATTGAAAATGCATAGGTTCCTCCTGTTCTCATCTATGAATGAACGAATCCGAAATGCTCCCACGGGGAGACGACAAACCACGCCTTCCCGTAGATGTAGGATCTGCGCACATTCCCCACATCGGGCATGCGGCTGTCCTCACTGTTTTCCCGGTCGTCCCCGAGGACGAAGAACTCGTCCCCCGCCAGCGTGATCTCCTCCACCGCAGTCCCGGGATCTGAGATCTCGCTCACCTCGTAGTCCTCCTCGAGCTTCTCACCGTCAATATAGATATCTCCCTCCAGGATCTGCACCGTCTCCCCCGGAAGACCGATGATCCGCTTGATGTAATAGTGGGAATTCTCGTTCCCCTTCGGCTGGAAGACAATGATGTCCCCCCGCTTCGGGGCCGTGGCGTCGTAGACGATCCGGTTCACAAGCGTGACGTCCCCGTTGCTCAGGATGGGGCTCATGGAATCCCCCACCACTGCGACTCTCTGTCCGAAATACCAGACAAAGACAAAGGCAAACAGGCACACGATCGCGATCTTGCCTGCCCACAGAGCCACGGGCCTTAGCATCCTGATCTCAAAATGTATCCTTCTTCTTCTGCGTCTTCTCCTGAATCTGAGTCCTCTCATACGTGATTCCTTCATATAGCATAAAAGGGACAAGATACAGTCTGTATTTGTCCCTTCCTCTTTGTTTTCTTATTTTACTAACTCTTTTACCTTTGCTGCCTTGCCCACGCGGTCTCTTAAGTAGTTCAGTTTCGCCCTTCTTACTTTACCCTTGCGGACAACCTCAACCTTCTCCACGTTCGGAGAGTGGAGCGGCCATGTCTTCTCAACGCCAACGCCGTTGGAGTTCTTTCTCACTGTGAAGGTAGCTCTTGTGCTTCCGCCCTGCTTCTTCAGGACTGTTCCCTCGAAGACCTGGATCCTCTCACGGTTACCCTCTTTGATCTTGCCGTACACCTTTACAGTGTCGCCAACTCTGAATTCCGGCGCATTCTCTTTGAGCTGTGCAGCCTCAATGTTCCTGATGATGTCGTTCATTGTGTGACCTCCTTATTATTCGGACGTTCTTAATACATTCTTCTATTCCCGCCGCACGCGCGGGAGCGTATCAGAGGACCATCTCTTTCTTCTCACAACGCATTTTATCATACCATATGTACAGAGGGAATGCAAGAAAAATTTGCTCCGCAGTGTACAAAAGAAGCACAGCCTTCGCTGTGCTTCCCAAGAGCGACAGACGGGGCTCGAACCCGCGACCCCGACCTTGGCAAGGTCGTACTCTACCAACTGAGCCACTGTCGCATCATTTGTTCCCTGGAACTTACCGGGAACAAAAATTAATATACTACATGGTCTTAAAAATGTCAACACTTTTTTTATATTATTTTACATGCATCCAGACCTCGTCCGGGAACTCCCTCTCCGGCCCGTGGATATCCACCACATGGTAGGAACCGTTCTCATACCAGGCCGGCTTCATGCCGCCGGTCCGAAACGCCTTCACAAGATCCGCCTCCGTCTCGATCTCCATGGGAAAATACGTGGCGCACACGCCCACCTTCTCCGGCACATGGCAGTCGCTGGCCCCCACGGGGATGAGATCCAGCTTTCTCGCATAGGCAGCCGCAGTCAGGCAGGCATCCCGGTGGGTGCTTCCGTTGAGCACTTCGATAGCCGAAAGCCCGGTCACCTCGTCCAGATGTTCCTCCATCCCCCGCCGGTTGTTCCGGAAGGGGTGAGCGCTGTAGCAGACGCCGCCCTGCTCCCGCACCAGATTGATGAAGGCCTGGGCGCTGATCCTCTCCCGCGGATAGTAGCGGATCCCGTAGGCGACGATGTCCCCCTGCAGGGAATAGTACTCGATCCCGGTAAAAATACGGAAGCCCGTCCTGCGGGAATACTCCGCCGCAAAATCCCGGATGTCCATATTGTCGTGATCTGTGATACAGATGCCCCCAAGTCCTTTTCGCTTTGCTATCTCCACGATCTCCTCCAGCGTCAGAAAGCTGTCTTTGGAATTGCGCATCTCATGCATGTGAAGATCAATAAACACGTCCCTCTCCCCTTTCTTTTTCCTTCTCGTCCCCCCGCTGCAGGATCCTTGCACAGACAGCCCGCCACGAGATCTCTGACAGGTCCGGGCATGTCCGCTCCCCGCCTTTTCCCGCCGCAATGCACGCCCCGATCTGCCGGGCCAGACGCGCTTCAAAAGCAGGCAGGTCCGCAGCCAGAGGCATGTCCGTATCCTGCATCCGGGGCGGGCTCACATAGAAGACCGGCGCCCCTGGCACATACGCCTCCAGGAAGGGGCGGATGCCCGGGAGATCCGTCACCACAACCCGGCAGCCGCAGGCCAGCGCCTCCATCACCGTGAGGGGCAGTCCCTCGTAGAAAGAGGGAAGGACAAATACGTCCGCCTCGTTGTACACCTTCGCCAGCTCCTCCTGGGAAAGGCGTCCGGTGAACACGGTGGACGCCGGGCAGCGCGCTGCCAGTGCGCGGATCTGCTCCAGTTCCTTTGCGTCGCCGTTTCCCCCGGCCAGGGTGAGCGCGGCAGGTTCGCCCCGCTCCTCCACAAGCGCCAGCGCGCGCAGCAGGCTCGCCACACCTTTTTCCTGGCTGATCTTGCCGGCGTACACAAGCCGGCTCCCGCTCCGGCTCCCCTTATTCTTAACCTTATGATCAATATGGAAGATCTCCCCGTTATAGCCCACGCCGGCGATGCATATCTTATCCGCCTCCACGGGATAGATCTGGCAGATCTCCTTCTTCTGCGCCTCGTGGAGGGCGCAGATCCGATCCAGCCTGCCGGTCTGTTCCAGGATAAACGCCCTCTGCAGGCCGTGTTTCCTCATCTGCCTGAGATCCGTGTTGTGACAGAACCCATAGACCGGGATATCCGGCACGCTCTCCCGCACAAGCGCTGTGACAAGGTAGAGATGATGGCAGAGGATCAGATCCGGCCGGAACGCCTCCACAGCCTCCCGGATCCGGGCCCGGAAGACGCCCATGTATCTTGCTGTCATCTCCCCGTCCATGGTGCGGTAGACGGTGCTCTCATAGGGCATTTTATCCGACATGCCCGGGATGGGAAAGGGAAGGTCCGGACTCTTAAAATACACCGGGAAAAACCGCACTCCCTCCGGAAGGCGCACCGCGTCCTCCCGGTAAACGCCTGCAAGGACCGCCTGCTCATGCCCCTCCCGGTGAAGTTCCTTCACCACTTCCGTCAGGTAGACGCCGCTTCCCGTACTGTCCGGCTTCTGCGCCGTCACACTCAGTATCTTCATCTTCCGCCTGCGATCCTTTCATAGACAGTAAAGTAGTACTCCAGGTCAAAGTACGTCTGCTCGTCGCTCGTCTTCGTCAGCTTCCACTCCGGATCCGCGTCCAGGTCCGGGAACCAGGTGTCCGCATCGTAGGCCTGGTCCGTCCGCGTGACGTAGGCTGTCCCGCACAGGGGAAGGAGGGCCCGGTAGACGCTCTCCCCGCCGATGACGAAGACCTGGTCAGCCGGGTACTTTTTCAGTTCCTCCAGCAGTTCCTCCATGGAGTGGACGATGACCGCCCCCTCCGCCTCGTAGGCCCGGTCCGACGTGAGCACGATGTTGGTGCGGTCCTTGAGGGGCCGGCCGCCGGGAAAGCTCTCCAGCGTCCTGCGCCCCATGACCACCACCTTGCCTGTGGTCATCTCGCGGAAGAACTTCATGTCCTGGGGAATGCTCACAAGAAGTTTGTTGTCTTTTCCGATGGCCCAGTTCCTGTCTGCATTAACGATGAGATTCATAGCATCCTCCTTATTTTTTCCTGGATTTTACACGGCGATCGGTATGTTCCTGATCTGCTCATGAGTCTGGTAATCGATGAGCTTCACGTCATCCGGTGTGAAGTCATAGAAGTCCTTCACCTCCGGATTGAGCCAGAATTTCGGCGCCGGCAGCGGCTCCCTGGCGATCAGCTCCTCGATGAGCGGGATGTGCCTGTCATAGATGTGGGCGTCCGCGATCACATGCATCAGTTCGCCGGCCTCCATGCCGCACACCTGGGCCAGCATGTGGACCAGCACCGCGTACTGGCATACGTTCCAGTTGTTGGCCGCCAACACATCCTGGGAGCGCTGGTTTAAGATGGCGTTCAGCCTGAGCCTGTCGCTCCCCTTCTCCTTTGTCACGTTGAAGGTCATGCTGTAGGCGCACGGGTAGAGCCCCATCTCATGGAGATCCTGGTGCACGTACATGTTCGTCATGATGCGCCTGCTGTAGGGATTGTGCTTCAGGTCGTAGATCACCCGGTCCACCTGGTCCATCATCCCCTCCTTATACTGGTGCTTCACCTGCATCTGGTAGCCGTAGGCCTTGCCGATGGATCCGTTCTCATCCGCCCAGCTGTCCCAGATATGGGAGTGGAGGTCGTTGATGTTGTTGGATTTCTTCTGCCAGATCCAGAGAAGCTCATCCGTACAGCTCTTGATGGCCGTGCGCCGCAGGGTGAGGGCCGGAAACTCTCTGGAGAGGTCGTACCGGTTCACCACCCCGAACTTCTTGACCGTGTAGGCGGGCGTCCCGTCCTCCCACACCGGGCGCACCTTCTCGCCCTCCGTGCTGGTGCCGTTGTCTATGATATCCCTGCACATATCAATGAAGATCCTGTCCGCGTAACTCATATCTTTCCTCCGTTCTTTGTCCGCGCTTTCTCCCACGCGGAAACACTATGGTTATTATAGCAGTATACCGCCTCTTGTTCAACGCAAAAAACGGCACAGCCAAAGCCGTACCGCCTTCCCTGCCGCTAGGGATCCGACACATTGTAGAGCACCTTGTCCAGCATCTTCCGGAGCGCCTGCACTTCCTTCTTCGTCATGCCAAGCGTAAGCCTCCTGTCGATCTTCTTCCGGTCCGCCTCCATCCGCCGCCGGATATCGTACGCCTTCTCCGTCAGATAGATGTTCTTGCACCGTCTGTCCTTCGTGCTTGGCACGATCAGGATGTACCCCTTCTCATCCAGCCGCTTCAGAAGGCCGGTCACCGTCGGGTTCTTAAGGCTCAGGGCCCGCTCCACATCCTTCTGGTTGATCTCCTCCTTCTGGCTGTGGAAGAGATAATCAAGAACCGCGCACTGGGACGCCGTGATCCCCAGCGAGCGCAGCCGGCTGTTCACCTCTTTCTCATACACGTTATGGATCTGTTTGAACATGAAACCAAGCGGTCTTTTTTCCTGCATCGTTTTGTCCTTTCCCTATCTTGCCGCCGCGCTGCCGGAGAACATCCGAAAGACGCCCGCCTTCCCCAGCACCCTCGCCACTGTGTAGTAGAGGATGATGTCGATCGGCAGAAGCAGCGCCTCCTTGACGATCCTGGCCGGCAGAAGGGCCGCGAACCCGTTCCCGTAAAGCACGGTCAGCCAGTACGTGTTCAGCAGGAGATTGACAAACACCGTCACCAGCGTATTGGCCGCGATGATCCTCTTCAGGCTGAGCGGCTTTTTGTAGAGCACCGCCCCGTAGATCATGCCTCCTATGAGGGCGCTCACCGTAAAGCCGGGGAAAAATGCACCCGCCGGCTTCACAAGATACTTTACAATGTCCGCCAGCGCCGCCACCACGCCGCCGGCCACCGGCCCGAACAGCATGCCCGTCAGTTCGTTGGGGATGAAGGCGAAGCCGATCTTTAAGTAGTCCCCCACCTGCACCGTGGCGTAAAAGCCCAGTGCTACGCCCAGAGCCAGCATCATGGCCATGACGGACAGGTTTCTCACATCCTGCATCTCTCCTGCGGAGTCCGCAAACATCTGCAACCGTTTCTTCATAAAAAAATACCTCCTTTCGCAGTAGTCCGTAAAGCTACCCATAAGCAGGTATTCTGTCTATGTGTAGCAGCGGGATGCGGAACATGCACCGCAAGCTCTCCTGCTTTTCGTCCGGCTGGCAACTCCCCGTCCATCCGGCACTTGACGCGCATCTTCCTACTCTGCTTCTTCTGTTTTCTCTGTACGCCCTTATTGTAGCACACTTTCCCCCGGGGTACAATCCCGGACTTTGCCCCGCCGCCAGGCACACGTACAAAAAAGACACAGCATCACACTGTGTCTTTCAAGAGCGACAGACGGGGCTCGAACCCGCGACCCCGACCTTGGCAAGGTCGTACTCTACCAACTGAGCCACTGTCGCATATGCCGTTCCCGGAACTTACCGGGAACAAATGATACTATACTATAGTTTTGAAGAGATGTCAACACCTTTTTTCTCTTTACAAAAGGGTCTTTACAGGGAGGAGGACGTCACCGGGACCGGGAGCCTTTCAGCATGTGGAACACGCACCAGCCCGCCAGAGCGCCCAGCACGTTATTGAAGATGTCGTCGAACTCAAACAGCCCCAGCCGGAAGTAATACTGGCTGAACTCCACCAGGCAACTGATGAAACCGGAGAGAAAAAGGACGCCCGCAAACGAACATCTCTTCAGCGCGTCCGTGATCACAAAGCCAAGCGGGAAAAAGAGCAGGATATTGTTGAGGATCTCCATCCCCAGCGCAACACTCTTTCCAAAAATCCATGTCCTGTACGACCAGAACAGTTCCAGCTCATACCGCCTCTGGGTCCCCGCCTCCCGGAACAGAAGCGTAAAAGACGCGATGGCAAGCAGCTCTACAGCAAGGCTGATCAGAGCCGCCGGCTGCCGCAGCCGGTTGAGAAACCGCACATTGATCCAATGCATGAAAAACACATACAGCAGCACAAAGGCTGCGATAAACAGAAGCAGCCCCTTGTACTGCTCAACGTATAACTTAAGAAACCAGACCGCCTTGTCAAACACGGCAGCCAGCACTTCCTTCATCCACATACTTCACACTCCCCTGCCCGTATTCCGGATACTGACAAGGGTAATACTTTTCGGCAGAGATGTCAAATCTGTTCCCGGATCCACTCCCGGATCAGATCAGCGTCCGTCTCTGCTATCCGGGCGATCTCCTCTGCCGGCATCCCGGACCGGGCCAGATTTACCGCCATACTGCGCTTGCCCTCCGCAAGCCCCTTCTCATAGGACTGCTCCCGCTCCTGCCTTATATGTCTCTCCTGATCATATTCGTAGATACTCATCTTCCTCGCCTCCGCACGGTTCTTCTCCAGAAACTCCGCCAGGATCCCCTCCCCGATGCATTCCCGGATCGCAC
>NZ_JACJKS010000034.1 GCF_016901695.1 Mordavella massiliensis
TATAATACAAGCAAGGGCAGAACCTCAAAAAAACAGCTCTGCCCAAGAGTAACTAATGACATATCTTATATCAGTTTTTTGAATTTACACAAAACTTGAAACGGTCTCGGGAGGGATAGTATCGGCTCCTTGGCTAGCTCGAATTTTTCTATTTCCGGATGGCATTGGAGAATGGAAACGATCTCCTCAAATGCTTTAGAGTCTTGCTCTTGCAACTCCAAAATGATCATTCTCCCAATAATATCACCACCTTATTTAATGTTTTTTTCTAAAAGACTTATTACCCCAGGCTATTCCAATGTTTCAATGTATTCCTCTAAACAAATATTTTGAGAAAAGATTTCAAATGCAGCATCATTTCCGACATACCGATAATGCCAAGGTTCGTAAATTGTATGGGTAATATCCGTTTTATCCTCCGGGTATCGTTGTATAAATCCATACTTATACGCATTTTTGGAGAGCCACTCATAAACTTCTTCACTGGTACTTTGAGATTTATCTGCATTGATGTCAACAGCCAGTCCTAATTGATGTTCACTCGTTCCGGGAACAGCAACCCATTCCTTGGCTTTCTTCTCAGCTTCTTCGCTAGAATAACCTTCGTTTTTGTATGCCTCTATTTTTCCTTCCAAAATCTGCTGTTGTGTTTCTGCGGTACGATAACCATCAGCTACAAAAAGTCCAAGACCTTCTGCTCTGGCAGCATCGAACATCTCTTGGAGAGAAGGATAGATTCTGGAATCAACTTTCTGGCCATTTGACAATTCTGTCAGTTCCACTGTATAGTCATCTGGGATGTAATTATCTCTATTGACCAGAATTAAGTTCCAACCATATTCTCCGCTGGCAACATGATGATACTGAAAAACATCTCCCAAATTGGGTAATATGTTTCTAAATCCAACGATGCCGAGCAGTAGCAGTGAAAGTAATACAATAAGACGTTTTGTTCGTTTTTTCCTTCGTACTCTCATTTATTTAATTTGTGTCCTCCGATATACAATAAATAGAATCGGAAAGATTAGGCAGAACAAAATCAGGTACAAAGGAATAATGACAGATACGCTACCAAGTATATTTCCGCCAATATGATATAGACTGAAATCCTCCAGATTTTTATTGATGGACAATAACTGATCTGGGAACAAAGTCATAACACGCGCAAATGCCTCAAGCCGTCCCACAAAAGGCGGGATACAAGTGATTATAAACGGAATCGTAATTGCAAATACCGTAGAATGCGTTTTAGCGGAAGACCCGCAGGTGCTGGTGTTGACTACTTGTTCTTCGGAGTTTACCGACGCAAGAACTGTGATCCTGGCTTTCATGGAACCGAGTACAGTAAGGGAAGATGTGAGGAATATAAAATGAAGAAGAAACGATTCGGAGTCATCGGAATCGCACTGGCTATACTGTTTCTATTGGGAGCAGCCCCGTCGGTTTTAGCTGCCGGCCTGCCATCTGTTGCCATACCGGTCAAGGTGGAGGTGGAAGGAGCGGCGCCATCGGTTCCGGAGGAATTTGTGGTTCAAATGGAGGCGGAGGATCCTTCCTATCCAATGCCGGAGGGAAGTGTGGATGGAATCTTTGAAATGGTAATTTCGGGAAATTCTTTTATGTCTTTTCCCTCCATGTCCTACACGGAGCCGGGCATTTATACTTATACCATCGAGCAGATAGCGGGTTTGAATCCATTATGCGCCTATGACCCATCGGTTTATCATCTGAAAGTATCGGTGACAAATGCGCAGGACGGTTCAGGACTGACGGCGATGGTTGCGCTCCGTTCGGAGGATGCGGACGAAAAACTGGCGGAGGCAATGTTTACAAACCGATACGGCACATCGCCCGTTCCACGCGATTCCAACCCGCCCAAGACTGGTGATGAATCCAATATATTGCTGTATGGGTATTTGGCGCTTGTAAGTATCGCCGGCCTTGTGGTGAGCGTCGTCATACAGAAAAGGGGAAAACGGCGCTCAAGCTGATATTGGGCGCGTTGGCGCAGGAAGGTATACGGCGTGATACTTGCGCTGTTTGCCCGAAAACTGGATTATGCTATGGAACAGCGCCTTGTGATGCTTATTACAGGGCGCTGTTTTGTATGGGCGGCGATGCGTATGCATACCTCAATACAAGGAAAAGAGAAGACGTGAGACATAGGGTTATGGGAGAGTTACTATGGAGTTCAAAGACGTTCTAAACCGATATATGGAGCGGACCGGATGCTCCGCCAGGGATCTGGCGGAACGCTCCGGCCTGTCCACAGCTACAATTAGCCGATATCGCTCTGGAGACCGTGTGCCGGAAGCAGATTCCAGGCAATTGGAGAATTTAGCCAAGGGGATTGCGGCGATAGCAGCCGAAAAGAAAATTCGGGAGATGGAAGAGGAAGCGGTTCGGCAGGCGCTCTCCGAGCAGGCACAGGGGCCTGGTATCGAGATAGAAAAACTCAGATTGAATTTTGATACCCTGCTGAAGACATTGTCCGTCAGCGTATCCGATCTTGCGCGTTTTTTGAGCTATGATCCTTCGTACCTGTCCCGTATCCGAAAGGGGCAGCGCAAGCTGTCCGATCCTCAAAAATTTACGGCGGATGCCTTTTTAAAGCTTGATGCAAAAACAGAAGGTACAAGGCGGTCAATCCTGTCATCCCTGCCGCTCTACACGGCCGACGATGCGCTTGTCTTTCAGGTTTTGAGGGACAATCGTGTTTCGGAGAAAAACCAGATCAGGATCATGGAACATATTGCTTTTCAAAGGGAATTGACGGAAGAAATTCTATCCCACGACTCCATCTTTGAAGCGTATCCCAACTTTTCAAAAGATGAGTTTGCCCAATACCCCATGACGCTATCCTTGGCTGGCGCTTTTTATGAAGAGGATATCGTCTACACCTATGAGCAATATCGGGAACATCTGGAGATGATGAAGCGCTTTTCTCAGATGCATAAAAACTACCATATTGAGGAAAACAAATCTCCTGCGTTCCGCCATATCCAAATTCTTATCCATGAGGGAAGCTGGGCGATCGTGTCCAAGGAAAAAACGCCGGCGATTCATTTTGTTATCCGGCACCCCAAAATGCGAGAAGCCATGGAAAACATCACAATGCCCATTGTGGAAGGGGAAGAGTATAAATGAGGCTAAATCCGAGTCCCTTGCGTTTGAAAAATGGGTATAAATAAACCAGGCATTCCCTGCTTGCACAGCCTTAGCTGGATACAAGTAAGGAATGCCTGGTTTTGCGATGTGCCTTTTTTACTCCATCGCTTCCCTGTACTCTGGATATGTTTCTTGGATTTTCCGCGCCAGATCCCAAATCTCCTCGTCGCCGGAAAGCACATAGGATGTTCCGCCGGCGCCATGGAACCGGTTTTCATCAAACCAGAAGAGGCAGGTATCCCCATCCGCTGTCTCAAACTCCAGGATCCGGCTGTCTGTAGAGCCGCTGAAAGCTTTGGATACAATGGTCGTTTCCCGTAATGCCTGCAGGATTTCGGAGATGATTTCTTCATCCGTCGTTTCGTAGCGTCCCAGGATGTTATCGTTGTGATGATAGGTAAGCGCGACCGGCAGCTCTTCCAGCGACTGATCCAGAAATTCCTGCTGGCTTTCGGTGCAATAGGCCCGAAGCGATGTGTCTTTTGGGGAACACCCCGCCAGTACGCACAATAAAATCAGCAAAACGGTAATTTTAATCCTCTTCATCCGAATCCCTTTCTGACTGTCATGGCCTGCGCTGTTTTTCTATGTAGAGCTGGTACAATCCCATGCGTGATTTTACACCTGCTTTCTCATAGATCGCCGCGATATGCCGCTGACAGGTTCGCCGGGATAGATACAGTCCATCTGCGATCTCCTGAATACTTTCCTCTGAATTGACCAGCTTGTCAAATACTTCGGTTTCCTTGGGCGTAAGGATAAACAGCTCCGACAAAAGACGGAACGCTTCCTGAGGGTCCAGGTCTGTCGGGATATCCTTGGGGGTGCCGGATGAAACCGGCATCCAGGCTGTATAAAGATAGATGACTACGCTGACGGCCACAAACAGGACCAGTGCCAGAATGATGGATGCCATGCCATTGCTGTCAGAAACAAGCAGCGCTACAGAGGCGTTGGTAAGCAAAGCGGCGCTCACGTTATTCATGGCGCGCCCCATACCGGCCCACAGCGCTGGCGTGGGCATATGGCGGGCAAAATCCAGAAAGCTGGTGGTGAAGAATACCACGAAAAATCCAGCCGAAAGATAAAATACGATCAGGCCGATCAAAAACGGGCCGCCCAGCTTGAGTACTACCAAACAGATGACGGACATCAGCATGACGCAGTACATCATCATGGCCATAAATTTCCGCTTTCGGATATCAAAAAGAAAGCCGGCAGAAAGGCCGCTTACCGCCAGCAAAAGCCGCGGCCATTGCCCGATGTCAGTGCCTGCTGTATGATGCATGGTGACCGCGTTGTCCAGCGTACTGAAGATACATGCCATCAGGATGACAAGCAGTGCAAGGAGTCCGCCGGCGGCGATCTTCTTTCGGGTTCCCTTCCCATCCTCCTCTATGGCGGGAGACGGGAGTTCTTCCGCTTCTGCATTTTCCTGGCGGCAAAGCCTTTCTGCCTTCAGTAACAGCGCTAACGCTACAAGGGCAAAGAGTGAAAGTATCAAGGCTTCCGCAGTTTCCAGATCCACAAGATTGTTATTTAGAAACTGCAGGAAGATCCCAAGGGCATAGGAGATACCAACCATACGCGCCAGATGGGTGCGATCCTTCGCCAGTTTGAAAAACAGGTAGTGGGCCGCGCTTCCCAATATCCCCAGAAACAGGAACAATGCCATTCCGGAGAGCAGAGTGGACGAATAAGAAACATGTTTTTGAACCAAAAAATTGCATACTGCCGCTGCTAGTGCAAGGATAAAAAGTCCAACGATTTGTACCCGCCTTTTCAAAAAGCGATGAAACAGCGGATAGAGCAAAAAACCGACAGCGCTTATTCCTAACGCGTAGTTTTGCGCAATCACCGTTTTTTCTTCCCCTGCCGTAAGCGAGATCATATTCACATATAGGTACTCGGCGCCAAGAAATAGAAAAGTAAAAATACCAAGCAGCAGAATCGCATAAATGGATTTTGGATTTGTGAAGCTTTTCTTTATTATTACCATACGTCTCATTCCACCCCCTTTCTCCGCAATGGTACAATTATAGATTATTATACTATAAACGGCATGGATTTTCAACGATTTCGGTCGGTTAGAGACTTTTTTCGCTGACGTTTTGCGGAATATACAATCCTTCCTGTTTGACCTAAACCAGGGATGCTCCTGGATAAAACCGTATATTTTTGGAGCTGCGTTCCGCATCCGGGAACTACCGTTTTTTTGCGCCCGCACATGCCGTTTTACCGCAGCCACACGGTGTAGCCGCGGTAAACAAGGAAACATCCTGAATGAGAGAAGCTGTCTAGTAGGTGATATTGTGGACGTAAAAATAAATCAGCAGGCCACCCAGCCCAGCGCCGCTTATCAGGCTTGCCCACGTCCAGAATAAAGACAGCAGAAGCCCCAGGAAAATAAACACGCAGAACACCACGACAAAAGCGTCTCTCTGGAAGAGCATGATGAATTTGATACAGGCGATCACAACCCCTGCCATCATAACGAGAGCCCCAAGAAGAGCCAGAACAAAAACGTACACCCCCGCCATCTGGAGAATTGAGATCAAGATATTAAAGCCAAGACCTATCCCCGCGATCAGGCTGCCTACTTTGATGAGGCTGTCACGGGTAGCGCTGAACGCGCCAAAGAAAGTAGTACGATGTGGAAACTGCCAAGCTAATAATGGCGGTGAGGGCAGTGAGGAACCCACCGATGGCGCCAATGAGATGGTACGGCCTGAACCTTGCATACATACGATATATCCCCTTTATATCCCCTTTCTGATCCTGCGTTCCGAAAAGGTCAGCTGAAGCTTTTTGGACATTCTGTGTCCTGGCCGGCCTTCCATCATGTGAACTTTTCGTTTTTTACATAGCAGGAAGCTGGTGTTTCTAACAGGCCGCTTTAGCGCCAAACTAAAAAAACACTGTGGCGCACCTGCGCCATTTTGAGAAACGAAGCTTTGAGCGGAAAATTGAGGCCATCCACCCTGTACAGAGTGTAATACCTCTTAAGTTTACAGGACGTAGCAGGCCGCCTGTCATGATCGGCAATCCCTTTTGCACAATCAAGGTGTTTTGGAATTTTCACACAAAAAATAGATTGGCGCAGGTGCGCCATGCGTTTTTTGATAAATTGGCGCGAAAGCAGCCTGCACAGATCCTTAAAAAACGATACAGTAAAACCATAAAAGGACAAAAAAAGAGTTTGGATCGACTTTGGCGTTACAGGCCGAGCAGCAAAGCGATTCATGAGACCAGGACAGAAGAAAGGAGGCACGAATGAAAAAAAGAGGGGCAGCGGCACTTCTGGCAGCCATCTGTTTGCTGGCGGGGTGTGCAGCATCAGATCCTGCGCTTCCGGCAGAGACTCCGACCCCGACAGAGACTTCGTCCCCGGCATACCAAGGGGACTCCCTTTTTGCTTACTGCACCGAAAAGCAGCGGGAGCTTTTGGAGCTGCCCCATGAGGAACTGCCGGTGGAACTGATCTTTCACCATTGGACAGAGACGGCGGCGGACTACGAGACAAGGGACGAAACGGTGATCGCCGGGGTCTTGCAGGCACTGCGGGATGTGTCGGTGGAATCCGAGTCACCCATCGTCTCTACAGATACCCGGGGGCTTACATTTGTGACGGCGCAAGGGGATACCTACAGTTTCTGGTTTGATAAACGCCGGTTCGAAGGGGTGGATGGCAGGTGCTATGTCCTTTCCGAAGATGAAAAGCTTTGGGAACTGGCGTGGGGGATTCGGACAACAGACCCAGAATATCAGGATCTAATGAGATAAGCGGTATTTCCCCATGATTTCCGCGAAAAATGTGGATTGGCGCAGGTGCGCCACATAATTTTTGGGAAATTGGCGCTAAAGCGACCTGCACAAATCCCGAAAAAGGCGCTACAGTAAGTTTTGTTTGACAAGGAGGAGAAACCAAATGCAAGCAAAAAAGAAAAAAAGAAACTGACGGCGTTGCTGCTTGTATTCTTATACAGGAAAAAGCGGAAGGCACAGGATAACCCGCCAGCCGGAGGAAAGGATCCGTCCGGACCGGACGGCGGAAATACCAAAAACTGATTCTATTTGCAAAGGAGAGAATGAAGATGCTTCGAAAAAAGAGTTTGCTGGCGCTGCTGCTGTCCTTATGCATGGTGGTAGGAATACTGCCGGCGACAGTGTTTGCGGCAGGCGCAGGTATGCCCCAAAACATACGATGGGCAGAGAGCCCTAAAAGCATGGTACAGTGGGACGCGCCCTCGGGCGGCGGCCAGTATCAATACGAGCTTCGGTTGAAGCTCGGCGAGACAATAATTGACGGTCCCGATTTGACAGTACAGAGATATCATCTGTTTAATGGCAGCCTGATGACGGAGGCTCGCGAAAATTACACAGTTGAAATAAGGGCGAGAAGCTGCATCATTGTCGGAGAGTTTCCCAACGAATACGTTACCAGCCCAGGAGAATGGGGTGACTGGGCTACACTTGAAGGCTCCGGCGGCGGAGAGGGGCCTACTCCCCCCCATGAACACAGCTTCGACGGCTGGAAAAATAATGGAACCCAGCATTGGAAAGAATGCAGCTGCGGAGAGAAATCTGAAGAGAGCCCCCATAACTTCGGCGAATGGGAGCTGATCTATTATGATGTAAATACGAAGTATGACGTATGTGAAAGGCAGTGCCTTACCTGCGGCTATGAGCAGATTGATAGATACAGGGAACACCAACATTACTATACCGACGACTGGAGTAGCGGTTCGACTACACACTGGAAGGTATGCTACTACTGCAAAGAAGTTAATCAAGATACTGTAGCCAACCATACTTTCGGCGACTGGACGGAAACCAAGCCTGCCACCACAACGGAGGAGGGTTTAAAAGAACGCACCTGCTCCGTCTGCGAATATACGCAGGAAGAGACGATTCCGGTCCATACGCACGATGTTCACGATAAAGCATGGAAATATGATGATACTAATCACTGGCAG
>NZ_JACJKS010000035.1 GCF_016901695.1 Mordavella massiliensis
CTGGTGACCACCAGGAAACTGAGAAGTTTTAGGGTGACACCAGGAAAGGGAGAAGTTCTTCAAAATAAACTGGTGAAACTTTAAAGAACACCGGGGAATTGAGGAGAAATACCAGAAAAAAGCGAAGAGCCGTGAATGGCTACAGCCTTCGGTTAAATCATTTTATAAAAGTAAATTGATTGAATCGAACAAAGAGTATTCAGAGGAAACAAAGAGAAAAATAGTAAAAGATGCACATGCTCTATATAAAAGGCTAAGATTCTATAAAAGAATCTCAAAACCGTTTAATAAAGTTATAAGTAAAATGACGCCTGAACAGAGAGAAAAGGTTAGAGGTATACTTAGAGCAAAATAATTTTTGGGTGAGATAATGAGTAGTAAAAACTTTATGAATGCAGTGATTACACTTATGACGCAAATATTGAGTCTTATTTTGAAATTTGTGTTACAGTGGGTATTTATTAAAACACTTGGAGCTGAATATTTGGGATATAATTCGGTTTTTACAAATATTTTACAAATGCTAAATATGGCTGATTTTGGTGTTGGGGTTGCAATTACTAGTTTTTTGTATAAGCCGATTTCCGAGAACAATAGAAAAAGAATTAATGCATTGATGTATTTATATAGAAAAATTTATACAGCACTTGGTATATTTGTTTTTATTGTTGGCATGATGATTCTAACTATCTTACCGTGGATTATTCCAAATGCTACTTGCAGTAATGCATATCTACGCATTCTATTTACAATTAATTTGGCTGGCACTATTAGTACATATTTTCTTGCATATAATAGAAGCCTGTTACTTGCTCAACAAAAAGCTTATTATGTAAATTCAGTTGACTTTATTGTTAATCTGATTGTTATAGTGTTACAAATAATTACTCTGTTTATATGGAAAAGCTATATTATATATTTATTATTATCAGTTGGAAAAAATGTTATATCGAATTATGTGGTTTATTCTAATTGTTACAAAAAAAATAAATTTTTAAAAGAAGAAACAGAACTATTATTAGTTGAGGAGTATCGGCCCAAGATATGGAAATATATAAAAGATGTATTTATATCTAAGGTAGGGGCATATATCTTTTATGGAACAGATAATATTATTATATCTATATTTAAAGGGCCGGTGCTTGTAGGTTATTTATCAAATTATACGTTAGTAACAGTTGCATTGCAAGGAATTATATCGCAGGTTTTTTCTGCATTGCAGGCAGGACTTGGATATTATCTAACAATTACTAATGATATTTTTTTAAAAAGAAAGAAGGTAAATTTTTATTTTAATATCAATTATATAATTGCAAATAGTTGTATGGTTTGTTGTATATTTTTATTTCAGCCGTTTATTAATCTTTATGTGGGACATGGATATTTGTTGAGTAATATTACGGTATATTTATTAAGTATTAATTTGTACTTGACATTAATGTTGAATGTTCCGGCTCAGTTATTTGTTATTTATAAATTACATACATATGATAAAAAGATAGTTGCCCTATCTGCAATTTTGAACATAGTGATATCAGCGTCACTTGTTTATGGTATTGGAATAAATGGTGTATTAATTGGCACTTTTATTACTTCAATAATATATTTATTCAGTAGAGTATTTATATATTACAAAATAATTTTGAAAGTTTCGTTTACTAAATTTTTAGCTCAGTTCTTTTTTTGGATAATTATTAGTGTAGCAACTATAATTATGCTTAACTATGTAGATGGATTTTTCCCTTCTTCAAATTGGCCATTATTGTTGATTAAGGCGATGCTTTTACTTTGCTTGTCAGTATTGATTCCTGTTGTCATTTTACTATGTGGTAGATTTTTGCAGAAAAGATGGACATAAATCCAATATATGATTAAAGAATAAATGTGGTTCTTCTAAATAACCTGGTGACAAAGAGACGCAAAGCCTTGTAAATATTGAAAGAATGAGTATTTTGAGATGGATACTTCTTAAAAAAGCATATAGTAAACAGACCTGACAGTTGATACCTTCAAAAATCAGGTAAAAATGAGACTATTAATAACTGCATAGATCATCAAATGATGGACTACAGTAGGCTCTAACAGGCCTTTTTTGGTGGGATTTTTTATGTATCACCTCCAGAGCTGAGACTATGTATACCATTAATAATTTTGCGGAATTGGATAAAAGGAGATAAAGGTTATGAAAATTGCAGTTGCAGGGACGGGTTATGTCGGCTTATCCATCGCTACGCTTTTAGCTCAACACCATGAGGTGAAAGCAGTAGATATTATTGAAGAGAAAGTAAGACTGATAAATAACAGGAAGTCACCTATTCAGGATGACTACATAGAAGAATATTTAGCCTACAAGAATTTAAATCTTGCGGCTACGTTAGATGCTGAAGCTGCCTACAAAGAGGCAGCTTTTGTTGTAATCGCAGCACCAACAAACTATGATCCGAAGAAGAACTTTTTCGATACTTCGGCAGTGGAAAATGTGATTGAGTTGGCTACTAAGAGTAATCCGAATACAGTCATGGTAATCAAGTCAACGGTTCCGGTTGGATTTACAACATCGGTTCGGAAGAAGTATCATTGTGATAACATTATTTTCAGCCCGGAATTTCTTCGGGAATCTAAAGCGCTTTATGACAATCTATATCCTAGTAGGATCATTGTTGGAACTGATGTGGAAAATGCGAGACTTGTTAAGGCAGCTGAGACATTTGCAGGTTTATTAAAAGAAGGAGCACTCAAAGAAAATATTGATACTCTGATTATGGGATTTACGGAGGCAGAAGCAGTTAAGTTATTTGCAAATACATATCTTGCGCTTCGAGTCTCTTTTTTTAATGAGCTGGATACCTATGCAGAAATGAAAGGATTGAACACAAAGCAGATTATTGATGGGGTGTGCCTGGATCCAAGGATTGGTACACATTATAACAATCCATCATTCGGCTATGGCGGATACTGTTTGCCAAAAGATACGAAGCAGCTGCTGGCTAATTATGCGGATGTACCCCAGAATATGATGACAGCTATCGTAGAGTCCAACCGCACAAGGAAAGATTTTATTGCAGACCGTGTCCTGGAGCTCGCCGGGGCATACCGTGATAATAGTGAGTATGATCAGAGAAAGGAACGGGAAGTGGTCATCGGTGTTTACCGCCTGACTATGAAGAGCAATTCTGATAACTTCCGCCAGAGCAGTATCCAGGGTGTGATGAAACGGATCAAAGCAAAAGGAGCTACCGTGATTGTATATGAGCCCACTATGGAGGATGGTAGTACATTCTTTGGCAGCAGGGTGGTCAATGATCTGGAGAAATTCAAAGAAATGAGCCAGTCCATCATTGCCAACCGATATGATAATTGCTTGGATGATGTGAAGAAGAAAGTGTATACAAGAGATCTTTTCGGAAGAGACTAAAGAGGCAAAAACTTTTGTGTCAATTCCTTAGACGGTAATAGAGAGGAGAAGTGGAACAATGGAAGCAATTATATCTATTATTTCATCGCTTTTTAAAATTATTGGCTCTTTTTCGCCGTTTTTGCGTAAAAGAAGGGAAGATAAAAATTGTGGGAAGAAAATAAAACAATTTCAGTGGAAAGATATTGAGTTGGGAGTTGCTATATTATCTAAAAAGATTGCAAAAGATTTTGAACCAGAAATAATCATGTGTTCATCAACAGGAGCATCTGGTATAGTTGCAAATTTATATTTTTTGACTAGTGATAAATTCATTCCTATAATTAGTAGAAATCATAGGACAGTCAAAAGTAGATTTACAGCTCCTGTTGAAGAAAATACAAATCTTTTTTCAAAACAAATAAGTAGGAAGTATATCTTCCTGATGAATTAAAAAAGTATTCCGAAAAAAGCTTCTTATGATAGAAGACGTGGTTTTAAGCGGAGATAGTTTAGAAAGAGAAAAAAGGTTGGTGAGCCAATGTGGATATAAGGAGGAGAACGTAAGATCTGCAGCACTTTTTGCATCTACAGTAGCGATATATTCAGGAAAACAACCCGATTATTATTGGTATACACTAGATGATTCGATTACATATTACTATCCGTGGAGACGCAATGTATTTGGTAAAGGTTACGATAGATAGAAAGAAGAGTATAACCTTTTTGCTATGTTTCAGACATGGTGGGAAGCTTTTTATTTACTTTTCATGCAAAGGAGATTTAAGTAAATGAGCAGTATATTTGCAGACAAAACACTTTTAATAACCGGCGGCACCGGTTCCTTCGGAAACGCCGTTCTGAACCGCTTTTTAAAGACAGATATCAAGGAGATCCGCATATTTTCCCGCGATGAGTTAAAGCAGGACAATATGCGGCATTTTTATCAGCGGGAATGTCCGGAATACAGTGACAAGCTGAAATTTTATATCGGGGATGTGCGGGATATTCAGTCCGTGCGCAATGCCATGCACGGGGTGGACTATATCTTCCATGCGGCAGCCTTAAAGCAGGTGCCTTCCTGCGAGTTCTTCCCCATTGAGGCAGTAAAGACCAATGTCCTTGGGACGGAGAACGTGCTGACAGCAGCTATCGAGGCGGGAGTGAAGAAAGTGATCTGCCTCTCGACAGACAAGGCGGCTTACCCCGTGAATGCTATGGGGACTTCCAAAGCCATGATGGAGAAAGTTATCGTGGCCAAATCGAGGACCGTATCCCCGGAGAAGACGACCATCTGCTGTACAAGATACGGCAATGTCATGTGTTCCCGGGGATCCGTGATACCGCTGTTCATCAGCCAGCTTAAGGAAGGAAAAGAACTGACCGTGACGGAACCTACAATGACCCGTTTCATCATGAGCCTGGAAGAGGCGGTGGAACTGGTCGTTTTTGCTTTCCAGAATGCCCAGAGCGGAGATATCATGGTACAGAAGGCGCCGGCCTGCACGATCGAAGTGCTGGCGCGAGCCGTGGAGGAAGTATTCCATGTGGCCAATCCGATCAAGGTGATCGGTATCCGCCATGGTGAAAAGATGTACGAGACACTTCTGACCAATGAGGAGTGCGGACATGCCATTGACATGGGTAATTTCTATCGTGTACCCTGTGATAAGAGGGATCTGAACTATGATAAATATTTCAAAGAGGGGGATGTGGAGAGAAATCCCCTGACAGAATTTAACTCCAATAACACAGATCTGCTGGATGTGGAGCAGGTAAAAGAGAAGCTGCTTTCACTGTCCTATATCCAGGATGAGCTGAAAGAGTGGGAAGAAAGGCTGTAGCGGAAGCGGCATGCCGGAAAGGGAGAAGAAAATGAAAATATTGATCACCGGAGCCAAAGGCTTTGTGGGAAAGAATCTGACGGCTTCCCTGGAGAATATCCGGGATGGGAAGGACCGTGTACATACGATAAAAGGACTGGAGCGCCCTTCTGATCTGGAGATCTATGCATATGATATAGACTCCACGCAGGAGGACCTGGTGCGGTACTGTCAGGATGCGGATTTTGTGTTTAACCTGGCGGGAGTGAACCGGCCGAAGGATCAGGAGGAGTTCATGAAAGGCAATTTTGGTTTTGCTTCCACTCTCCTTGATACGCTGAAAAAGTATGAAAATAAAGCGCCTGTCATGCTCTCCAGCAGTATCCAGGCTAGCCTGGAGGGGCGGTTCGCGGGAAGCGAATATGGCAGGAGCAAGCTGGCGGGAGAAGAATTGTTCCGCAGGTACAGTGAGGAGACCGGTGCCAAAGTGCTCATCTACCGTTTTCCAAACCTGTTTGGCAAGTGGTGCAGGCCCAACTATAACTCCGCGGTGGCCACATTCAGCAACAATATTGCCAATGATCTGCCTATCCAGGTCAATGACCGAGGCACAGAGCTGGACCTCCTCTATATAGATGATCTGATCGAGGAGATGCTGCTGGCTTTAAATGGTCAGGAGCACAGAGATGAGCGGGGCTTCTGCTATTGTCCTGTCACCTTCCATGTGACTCTGGGAGAAATCGTGGATCTCCTCTATTCCTTTAAGGAGAGCAGGAAAGACCTGTCCGTGCCTGACATGAGCGATGGATTTACAAAGAGGCTCTATGCCAACTATCTGTCTTATCTGCCGACAGACGGATTTTCCTATAAGTTGAAGATGAACAGAGACGACAGGGGCAGCTTTACAGAGCTCCTGCGGACGGCGGACCGGGGACAGGTGTCTGTCAATATCAGTAAGCCCGGCATCACGAAGGGGCAGCACTGGCACCACACCAAGAATGAGAAATTTGTAGTGGTATCCGGGCGGGGACTGATCCAGCTTCGGAAGATCGGGAGAGATCAGGATGGCAATCCCTATCCTGTGGTCAATTACGAGGTCAGCGGTGAGGAGATCACTGTGGTAGAGATGATACCCGGTTACACCCACAATATCATCAATCTGTCCGACACAGAGGATCTGGTGACAGTCATGTGGGCCAACGAGCCTTTTAACCCGGAGCATCCAGATACATTCGGAGAACCGGTGTAGAGCGAGGAGGAAGAGAATGAAGACAAACTATACGGATATAGAGTTCAAGAATAATGGAAAACTGAAGCTGCTGATCATTGTGGGTACCCGCCCGGAGATTATCCGTCTGGGGGCAGTGATCACCAAATGCAGGATATATTTTGACTGCATTCTGGCCCACACAGGACAGAATTATGACTATAATCTCAACGGTGTCTTTTTCAGAGACCTGAAGTTGGATGACCCGGAGGTCTACATGGATGCAGTGGGAGATGATCTGGGAGAGACCGTGGGAAATATCATCAACTGTTCCTACAAGCTTATGAGCCAGATCAGGCCGGATGCGCTGCTGATCCTGGGGGATACGAATTCCTGCCTCTCCGCCATTGCAGCCAAGCGTCTTCATATTCCGATCTTTCATATGGAAGCCGGAAACCGGTGCAAAGATGAATGTCTTCCGGAGGAGACAAACCGAAGGATCGTGGATATTATTTCCGACGTCAATCTGGCCTACAGTGAGCATGCCAGAAAGTATCTTCACGAGTGCGGCCTTCCCAAGGAGCGGGTGTATGTGACGGGAAGTCCTATGGCAGAGGTGCTTCATCAGAATCTGGATGCGATAGAGAAGTCAGACATACTGGAGAAGTTGGGACTGGAGCCTGGAAAATATATGCTTCTTTCTGCTCATAGAGAGGAGAATATCGATACAGAGAAGAACTTCCTTTCTCTCTTTACAGCTATCAATAAACTGGCAGACAAGTACGATATGCCTATTCTCTACTCCTGCCATCCCCGTTCCAGAAAGCGCCTGGAAGAGTCAGGATTTGAGCTGGACCCCAGAGTGGTGAGACATGAGCCTTTGGGTTTTCACGATTATAACCATCTGCAGATGAACGCATTCGCAGTGGTATCAGACTCAGGTACACTGCCGGAGGAGAGTTCCTTCTTCGCTTCCATAGGGCATCCGTTCCCGGCTGTGTGCATCCGCACCTCCACAGAACGCCCGGAGGCTCTGGATAAAGCCTGCTTTATTCTGGCGGGGATTGACGAGACATCCCTTCTGCAGGCTGTGGGCACAGCGGTGGAGATGAATCAGAGCGGAGACCATGGGATACCGGTGCCTGACTATGTGGAGGAGAATGTCAGCACAAAAGTGGTGAAGATCATCCAGAGTTACACAGGCGTGGTCAATAAGATGGTGTGGCGGAAGTAAATCTGACGAATGCAGTATCTGTATGGAGGGAAATACATATGATGGAGTACGAGTACACTTTGGAAGTATTTCAAAAGAAAAGAGACTGAATCCCTTGGTGTATTTCCATATATTACTCAATTCTTAACTGAAAATCAAAATTCTTATGGAAACTGTCGGGAACATGTGCTATTATATACATAAAGCATGATGTTTCTGGCAGTTTTTTGGTTCTTCCAAAAAACCTGGTGAAAAATAGGCGCAAAGCCTTGTAGATACTGAAAGAATGGAGATTTAGAAATGGATACTTCTTAAAAAAGCGTATAATAACCAGACCTGATAGTTGATACCTTCAAAAATCAGGTAGAAACGAGACTATTAATAACTGCATCGATCATCAATAACGGAT
>NZ_JACJKS010000036.1 GCF_016901695.1 Mordavella massiliensis
TCCTGAGGAAGTTTAGTTAAATAGTTGCATGTTTTCATGGTCATTTCAGCTCCTTTCTGATTATTTTTAGACCAATAAAAGAATAACATGGGGATAGTTGGAATGACCACGGAAGCATGTAACTGAATATGCTTCTAAAGGGGAATCACACCAGGGAGAGCAGAAGAGCTTGGGAGAAATCTGGTGAAGCAGGCAGAAACACCAGAAAGAAAAGTAGATCCAAAAGTATTACCCTTGTCAGTATCCGGAATACGGGCAGGGGAGTGCGCAGTATGTGGATACCGTTGCCTGTTCAATTCCTATTCCAACCATGAGAGGCAATAAGAAATCTGTCGATAAAAGGGGGCTGTATAAACTACCGACAAAATTTAATAGAGCCAGCGGTCCAATATTATGTGGTCCGCTGTTTGCCGTGGGCGTTTCACTTTTACAGGGAGACGTCCTTTTTACGGACGTATTTAGATGGGTTTTGTATATAGTGTTTGGGGAAAATATAATTTCAGCCATTCTTGTTGAGTTTTTCGCCTGTTTTGCGTATAATAGAAGTAGGGAAATCCCTACTTTCCATATTTTTCGAAGGGTGGTGCAAAGTCATGTTAGCAAATACGTTTGTGGACAATGCCAAAGTTATGGCAAAAGGGCAAATCACAATCCCGAAGGATGTCCGTGATGTGCTTGGCGTGTCAAACGGTGATCGGGTCACTTTTATCGTTGAGGGGAACACCGTCCGTATTGTCAATTCTGCTGTGTATGCCATGCAGGTGCTTCAGAAAGAAATGGCCGGGGAAGCAGAACGTACCGGCTTGACCTCGGAAGATGATGTTATGGCGCTCGTTAAGGAATTGAGAAATGAGGACAAAGAGGCATGAGAGTTCTGATTGATACCAATGTCCTCATTTCTGCCGCGCTGAGTGCAAACGGTACGCCTTATCAGGCGTATGTAAAGGCGGCCTCTTACCCAAATCACGGTTTAATCTGTGAGCAGAATGTGGACGAAATGAAGAGGATATTCAACAAGAAATTTCCGAACCGGCTGGCGGCGCTGGACAAATTTCTTTCCGTTGCGCTGCTTACCCTGGAATTAGTTCCCGTTCCGATAGAAGAAAATATGACAGAGACACAAATCAGAGATATCAATGACCGTCCTATTTTGCGGGCATCCATTGAAGCGAAAGCCGATGTGCTACTGACCGGCGATAAGGATTTCTTAGAGTCCGGCATAAAAAATCCGGCGATTATGACACCGGCAGAGTTTTTGGATATCTGCCTGGCATAAGCAAAGCGGGCCGAGAGTGGAAAGCTCCCGTCCTGCTGTGTCTACATCTGCTGTGTTTCGTTTTTGAGCATACGCTTGATTTTGTCGGAATACCTATGGAAGCATGTAACTGAACATGTTTCTAAAGGGGGATCACACCAGGGAGAGCAGAAGAGCTTGGGAAAACGCTGATGAAGCGGGCAGAAACAGTAAAAATAAAAACAGATTTAGAAATTCTTATGGAAACTGTCAGGAACATGTGCTGGTTCTTCTAAATAGCCTGGTGACAAAGGGGCGCAAAGTCTTGTAAATACTGGAAGGAAGAGGATTTAGAGATGGATACTTCTTAAAAAAGCGTATAATAACCAGACCTGATAGTTGATACCTTCAAAAATCAGGTTGAAATGAGACTATTAATAACTGCATAAACCATCAATAACGGATCGCAAGAGGCCTTAACAGGCCTTTTTTTCGTGGGGTTTTTAATATATCACCTCCAGAGCTGAGACCATGGCGGCCCTGGTCAGAGCAGGTCATGCTCTTTCAGGATGCGCTCGTAGTCGTCACACAGGCCCTGAAGATAACTGATATCCACACGAAGGTCCGTGATCAGATCCTTCAGATCTTCACAGCGTTCCTTTAGGCGTGTCACGGGATCCGGGATGGCCACGTCCAGCCTGCCATTCGCATAGGATTGACAGTACATATGGATCATGTCCTCAAGGGCGGAAGCCGTGTTGAAATCCTCATAGGGTTCATCCTCAAAGTGGACGAGGAGCCAGTCCTCAAGTTCTTGTGGAAGGTTGAGATTGTTATTGTGTGCGCAGCGGCGCAGGAAATTTCTGTCGGGGATCATAAGCGTATCTCCTTTCCGTCCCTGGCTTTTTCCAGAATGGACAGCGGGTCATTAGAAAGCCTGAGTTTTCCACAGGTAAGAAGGATTCGTTTGCGGAAACCTTCGAAGCTGTGCAGGCCGAAGGCCACCCGTTTCAGGACCTTGACCTTGTTGTTCAGGCCTTCGCTGAGGCCATTGGATTTGCTGTGTTTCCAGCTGTTCTGGATGTAGCCCCGCCAGTGGCGGATGGTGCAGGCGGCGGAGTGGATCTCCTCCACCTCGGAGGCGGTATACTGTCTAATCCACTCTGTCAGCTCCTCGTACTGGACGGAGTAAGGAAAGGAAGCCAGGATATCATGGAAGAACTGGAGGGCTTCATAAGCTTCCAGAAGATCCGGGGCCACGTCAAAGGCATCCTGGAGGCGCTGCTTGTTGTCATGAAAGCGTGAGCCCCAGTAAGCGACCTGATTGTACTCTTTTGTTTTCAGGAGACGGGCGATGCTTTTTACCTTTTTCCGGCTCTCTGTATCCCCGGCATCCTGAAACTGGTGCTGATAGCGGAGCCTCACATGGTCCACCATTTCATTAAGACGCTTGACAACGTGGAAGGGATCAATGCAGATCCTGGCGTTTGGAAAGTTCTTCCTGGAGACAGAGACAAAGCCGTTGCTCATGTCGCAGCAGAAGTATTTCACCCGCTTCCTCTGCTCTAAAGAGAACCGATGGAAATACTTGTTCAGATAGACGCCGGAGATCTGATCCATTACATCGATAACGGAATGGGAGTCACCATCGGACAAGGTACAGTGATATTTGTTGCGATACCAGCGGCGATGTTTAGAGCTCCACACACCGCTGTTGCCTTTGAATTCATCAATACAGATGGTTTCAGGGAGTTTGGTTGGCCTGCCAAAGTGGATGGTCTGAAAGACAGACTGGACGGTGCTCTGGGGGACATGGTTTCTCCTTGCAACCTCGGAGAAGGCGAGAGGCTGTATCAGGTCCAGGAGGATGGAGTCATAGAGAGCCTGCGTCATACGCAGGGAGGGATGGATCCAGTAGGGAGTCTCATAGAAAGAGGAGTGACAGTCCTTGCACAGGAGCCTGCGCTTGTGGAAGGAGACGACGGTACCGCGATGATTACAGGGGATGTGCCTGATGGTCTGCAGTGTACCGGAGTCCTTGATGACACAGTCGTTAGAGCCACAATGGGGACATAGCCTCTGACTGGCTGTAGGTACATCAAGAGTGATGAGATCGTAGTCCTTGAGGACCTGGATGCTTTTGATAGTTGCTTCCTGTGGCAGTTTTGCCAGATAGTTAGATGTTTTCATGGTTGTTTCATACCTCCTTTAAAGTGGTGTTTTTAGTTCAAATTAATCATAACACTGGAAGTATGGAGCAACCATGGAAGCATCTAACATGGCAATAAAAGTTATGAGGAGCTTCAAAAATAACTGGTGAAGCTTGAAGAAAATCTGGTGATTGAGATAAGGGACACCAGTAAACAGAGGAGAGCTCCAGTAAAATCTGGTGAACACCAGGAAAACGAGAAGATTTAAGGAGACACCAGGAAAGTAAGGAGTTCTTCTAAATAAGCTGGTGAAACTATAAAGAACACCGGGTATTGGAGGAGAAACACCAGAAAAAGCTTTAGAGCCCATGTGCTAATATATACATAAAGCATGATGTTTCTGGCAGTTTTTTTCTTTGCGGCAGCCGCCGCGTCTGATATCTTCAAAAGATCTAAAAGAAATCTCAATGCTTTTG
>NZ_JACJKS010000037.1 GCF_016901695.1 Mordavella massiliensis
AACAGGTTTCTTTTGTTTTGCCATAATAAAAGGCCCTCCTATGATTTAGATTTTATCATAGAAGAACCTCTTATATTTACGTATTTACAGAAAAACTTTCACACCGCCGCATTTTACGCCACCTCCCTTTTCCCTTGATGGTTATCCCGAATACCTCTATTTTGTTATATCTAGCCTCTATTAATCGTGATAAATTGATTGATTTTTGAGTTGCTATAATGCTTAAAAATTCAATGTTTATGCGAATAATAGTGTTGTTGTTTTGAATTTAATCGAATCTAAAACTGGTCTGAAAAACGAATCCACATAAAAGGTATAATTTTTATTTATTTTAGCTGGGATATACTATAGATACATCTTTGGACCCGCAAATTGGGCATATATTAGCTTTCTCATATCCTGCAATTATATCAAAATCTCTATTTAGACAGTTCTGACAAAACATATATGACTTCATAGAAATTGCATATCTTTTATCATCAACCATCATTCTGATATAATCTTTTACAGGATTATGACCCAATATAAAATCCGGCTCAATAAATAAAGAGGTCTTTAATTTCAAAAATTTAGGATCACTTGTATCTACCTCATTATAATCATAGTCATCATACATAAAAAGAACATATCTGCGCTCTTGTTCATGTGACCATTTTGAATCTTTGACTGATAAGATCCAATATTGTAAAATTTCTTCTAAAAACTTAGTTTTATCTGTATCATTCATATCAAAACAATCTATGATACTACAAAGAAATTCTATTTCCTTTTTAGCCTCCTCCCTGTTATAGATTACATCAAATGCAACAACTTGCGTAAAAACAGGGATTTTTTCACTCCTCTTATTCCAAAACATAATTGGTGCCAATACTTCAGCCATACGATCATCTTTATATCCATAAATACATGCCCCATATTCTTTACTCATTTCAGAATCATTCATTGACTTGCAAAAAGATGACACATAATATTTTCTTTTGGGCTCAAAGTCAATATTTTTTGCCCAAGAATATCTATTCCATCCATTCTCTTCAAATAATTCTGGAACTACTCTTTGCTCCCTATTATCATTTAAATTTTCAATTATTGACATCCAGATTTGATGATTACTTATGCTTTTTTCTGCAACTTCAGCACTAATATACTTGCACACATAATCCTCATTATAATCATTTCGTGATTTCAAAATATAGTTACTAATACTTGTCATAAGCACCCCCTTTAGCGGGCGTACAACTGGTGAATCTCCATTAAGTCTAATTAATTTTGCTGCCAGTTGAAATAACATATATATTTCGTCACGGCTAAAAGCCCAAATTCTTGTCCTCTTTTTACATCTAAAATAGCTTATATCATTCAATAATGATATATAGGCATTAGTAATACTTGCCACCATTTCTTGGAATACGTCTTCACTATCATTATCTTGTGAGTACTTAATCATATCCTCTATAACTTCAACCAATTGCTCTGCATAATTCTTATTTTTCTCAACAGTAAATTTTTGATATGTAAAGTAATATAACTTTAGCTGAGGAAATAACCCTTCAAATTCCTTTACTTCTAATGTTGTATTTCCTTCCGGAAACCATGATGCAATCTTCTGCATCCTTGTTTTGTATCCAACTAATTCATATAAATACGTTTTCAGTGTATTAGACTGATGCATTAAAGAGTCTATAAAAAGAGAATTTATGCAAGCCACTTCATATTCAGTAGTTCTAAAAAGACCTAACGTAGATCTTTGATTGAGATCGTAATCAGAGACTAATGAAATCAAAACTTCTTTATTCTTATAGTTAGGCTCTTCTTTAAACCGCTCTAGTTGTGTACGTATATTTTCTAACTGACATTCAATTGCATTAGCTGGCCAATCCTCTGGTTTGTCAACCACTGTATTCACTTCAAAATTCATCCAATAGTCTCCTTAAAAATTCTAATAACAAAACACACTACTTCTATAATTCGCCATAGTAAAAATAAAATATCTAAACTTTAATGACTTATTTTTCGTATACTATCTTTGGCTTATCATCAGCTGAAACAATACCCATATTTGATGATTGAATTTATTATAGAAGAACATATCATAACAAACAACTTGTTCTTTATATCTTTTCTATAATATTATATTAGTCGAATCTTTTATCGACTTTAATTTTTCTCTATCTGTAAACAACATTATTATAATATTTCTTACAGTATCTTCCAGTAAACAACAGGCATTTAACAAAACCCAATTTTTCCGACTATACTCCGAATAATCAAAACTATACCTTCCGTCCATCACTTTCTGAGCATATTCTTCTATCTTGTTCTCAAGACCAATAAAATCTCCGTGGGCAATTTTATTTCGCATCTGTCGTAATAGTTTTGCAATTTCATTTCTTTCCTCTAATGGATAATTATGGTCCAAAAATTGCGGAAGTTTCCAATCCAATTCAGACTCTTTACTTTTCTCCAAAAATAATTGACATAATGAATACATTTTAAAATAGTGGTATGTATTATAATCATTATCTGTATGAATTGAATTCATTAAATAATCTAGTTGTAAATAATCATTTTTATATTTTAAAAAAGTGTCAAATATTTGTCCCCATTTTTTTAACGACTCAATATATATTTCAGCATGCTGCTCTCCCCAAAAAATACGGTGACAATTTTGCAAATCATGATTGGATGAATATACCCATTGGGGCACAAAACTGGGTATTTGTGTGGATTTACCACTTGATGCAAAGTTTATAAAATCTATAACTTTTTCCGCATAATCCTCTTCACAAAGCCGTCCATCAAAACAATTTGTATCCCAATCCCCTAA
Organism: Mordavella massiliensis; assembly: GCF_016901695.1. Classification (GTDB taxonomy): domain Bacteria; phylum Bacillota; class Clostridia; order Lachnospirales; family Lachnospiraceae; genus Claveliimonas; species Claveliimonas massiliensis_A. The sequence goes on from NZ_JACJKS010000037.1 coordinate 2,825, forward strand.
TGGCATATCTTGATATGAATAATCAAAATATAAACAAATCATATTATCTGCAATTTTTTGCAGATACACATCTTCCGTGGTATCATCAGACAAAGGATTTTGCGGAAAGTGTCGAGAATATATTTCCCTAATATTTATATTAGGTTTCATTCCTAACTTTTCACTTTCAATAATATTCATCTTTACTGCTGTGCGCATTTCATCTACTAATTCTTTATTCCAATTGTTACTTTCTCCATTAGGGAGATTTGAAATATATAATTTTAATTTATTGGAGATACAAATTGGTTCAATTTTCCCAAATATATTTAACACAACCATACTTAATAACCTCTAATACATTTTGTTCACCATGTATTCATAAAAATAATTCACTCCATTTTCATCATATCAGAACGCTTTTCAAAAGTTGTAAACTTGTTGTAAAGTATCTGTTTATGGTGTGGTATAAAAAAAGTTGACAGCTTATTCTCAAGGATTTCATAATAAAACCAAGAGAATAAGGAGGAATTCAAAGTGGCACGTAAATATGACCATGAATACAA
>NZ_JACJKS010000038.1 GCF_016901695.1 Mordavella massiliensis
CAAACAGTTATTTGTTATATAGATAGGAGCGTGATCAATATGAGAATTCGAGCTAGACCGTGAACCGGTCTTATTTTTGTGGCATAAAATATAGGAGGTACAGTCCGATGTATATAAACATTGAGACAATCATTACTGCAGGCAGTCTGATCGCAGCACTGGGTGTGATCGGTGGAATGTTGATCGCGGCTTATCGTTTTTTCAGAAAGCCAGATGAACTGGAAACGAAGATCGAGAAGATCCGAAAGACTCATGAGGATGATATCAGGAAGATAAACGAAGAACAGTGTCTGATCACATATGGCCTTCTGGCCTGCCTGAAAGGTCTCAAAGAGCAGGGCTGCAACGGCCCCGTAACTGACGGTATCAATAAAATTGAAAAGCACCTGAACAAACAGGCGCATGATATGGAGGAATAGACTATGAATGTAGAAGTATTAATGGAATATGTTACTTATGCGCTGATCGTGATCGGCGTTCTGGCCTTCCTGGTCAGCATCATCACCCAGGTGATCAAGGAGATGCCCGGGCTCAAAAATATCCAGACAAACGCTGTTGCGCTGGTTGTTGCGTTGATCCTATGTCCCCTGGCGGTTGTAATACTGTGTATTTATCTGCAGATAACGATCATGTGGTATTATATTGTCGGATCCGTGATCGCGGCATTTATCGTTTACCTGGTCGCTACCGGCGGCTGGGAGAAGGTCGCGGAGATGTGGAGCCGGACAAAGTATAATAAGACGAAATAAACCAGAGGACGGGAAACCGTCTTCTTTTTGTTGCGACGTGCAACAGGAAGGAGATAGACTATGAGTATGAATGGAATTGATATCAGTAACCATCAGGGACGTGCAGGATTTGATCTTGCGAAGGTCCCCTGCGATTTCGTGATATGCAAAGCGACGGAAGGGACCGGATTTGTGGACGCATACTGCGACGGGTTTGTGCAGAAAGCTATTGCAATGGGGAAGCCGTTCGGGGTGTATCATTTTGCAACTGGAAAAACTTCCGGCCGTACAGAGGCGGACTTTTTCTATAAAAACATTAAGGGTTATGTGGGGAAAGGCATTCTTATTCTTGACTGGGAAGGATCCGCGGTTGGCCGTGGCGTGAGTTATGCGAAAGAATTCCTTGACCGGCTGCAGGAGCTGACGGGGGTTAAGGGACTCCTATACTCCTATAACAACTGTATTAACAGCTACAACTGGGCGCCTGTGGCACAGGCTGATTATGGGCTGTGGAATGCCGGCTATTATGCCGGCGATACGATTATGGGATACAACCCGTCCGCGCCGTTATACGGTGGAACGGGGGCATGGGCGGGAGCTGCCATGTACCAGTACACATCTCATGGCCGGCTGTCAGGTTATTCGGGAAACCTTGACCTGAATGTTTTCTATGGGGATCGGAACGCCTGGGCTGCCTACGCAAAGGGAAAAGCTGTCAATACGGATCCGGATGGGGATATACGATCTGGAGGGACCAGACAGTCATCCGGCAGCACAAAGGGAACCGTTAATTATCAGGTGCATGTCCGCGGTGACGGTTGGCTGAATTGGAAGTCAGATGGACAGATGGCGGGCACGACCGGTCAGAACCGGCGGATCGAAGCTCTGCGCATCGATATGCCTGGTGATCCCGAAATCAAACTGCATCTTCGCACAGATGGAGATGTGTCCTATAAAGACATCGGGGCAGATACAATCCTGGGAACGACTGGAAAGAAAAAGAGAGTGGAAGCCATTTCGATCAAGAGCGACAGCGTCCATTACGCCTACCGCGTACACCAAAAGAAATATGGCTGGAGCGAGTGGGAGATCGATGGTGAGTGGGCTGGAGTGAGAGGTGCTTCCTGTCAGCTTGAAGCGGTGGAGATCCGTAATCCCGAGTTATTAATCCAGGCGCATGTTCAGACTAAGGGGTGGCTGACGAAAGTCCCGGATGGCTGTGTGATCGGAACAACTGGCGCAGGGCTGCGGCTTGAAGCGTTAAAGATTGATCCTCTGGAAAAGACGATCAAAGTAAAAGCTCACATACAGACTGATGGTTGGGTAGACTACGGTGCAATCACTAAGGATACGATCATCGGAACGACTGGTGAAAAGAAGCGTTTGGAATGTCTGTGCCTGGAGGGAGATTTTGAGTGGCGGGCGCATCTTGCAAAGAGCGGCTGGACAGACTGGACAGAAGCGGACGGGGTGGCTACGCTCGGAACGGTTGGGCAGTCTCTTCAGATGGAGGCTATTGAGATCAGACGTAAATAATACAATCCCCGGGGCCGTCAGAAGCTCTGGGGAGATTTCTTCATTAAATCTTGCCATTTAGTATATAAATATGAAGAAGAGAAAACGCGATTGACAAAAAGAGGAAAGAGAGATAAAATCAACATGTCTCAAAAATGTCTCACGAGGAGACGCGGAAGTACTGTAAAACAGGGCGTTGCGGGCATTTCGATACCTTGACTTTTAATCAAGTTGTCCGGGGTTCGAGCCCCCGCACGCTCATG
>NZ_JACJKS010000039.1 GCF_016901695.1 Mordavella massiliensis
GCTGCTTTTTGTGGGGTATCTTTTTTCCTTGCCATAAAATAAACCTCCAAACTGGTAAGTCTATCTTACATCAGTTTGAAGGTTTACACAAACTTTGGGATACTCCCCATTGCTTCACAGAATCAATCCACGTTTCGATTGCTTCTACCAAAACAAACTGCTGCTGTAAAACAGCCATACCTGTTGCAGGAATCTCCGGCACATTTTCCTTTTCCCTTATATTCTGTTCCAAATAGCTTTTCAGCTCCTTTATTTTCTCTTGGATACTGTCTATACACATCTTTTTCTTTTCTAAGGGGAGACTGTCTAAATTGACGATCACAGCATTAAAGTCCAAAAAGATATGAATGGGCTCTGAGGAAATATCAAACATGAGTTTTTCAAATGCTTTTTCTCCCGCTTCAGTTAAAGAATAGATTACTTTTTCCGGCATTTTACCCTCTTTTACAATACTACCTTTGATAAGCCCTTTTTGCTCTAGCTGAATCGTCTTTTTGTAAATGGACGGTGTGCTGATTTTTACCCATTTAGAGATATTTCGATACTCTACAAGCTTCTGAATATCATAAGCACTCATTGGTTCTTTTTTTAATATACCTAATACAATTAAATCAATCGTTGCCATAATGTTTTCACCTCATTGTTGATATGAAAAGTAACTACTGTAATTTATAGTAGTGAATTTTACATATCATGTCAAGAAATAGATCATGAATTTATCTTGACATCTACTATAAATTATAGTAGTATTCTTTGATGTTTATACTATAATTTATAGTACTATAATTTATATTTGAAAGGAGAACAAAAAATGAACAAAAAGAACTCGAAATTAGAATTATTAGGAAGTGCTCCTGTTCCAAAGGCATTGGTTTCTTTAGGAATACCAATTATGATAGGTATGCTCATTAACGCATTGTATAATCTTGTAGATGCTTATTTTGTAGGAGGACTGGGAGAAAGCCCTATGGGAGCAATTTCTATTGTATTTCCGTTAGGTCAGGTTGTAGTGGGGCTGGGATTGATGTTTGGAAACGGAGCGGCTTCTTATCTTTCAAGATTATTAGGACGAGATGATAAAGATACTGCTAATAAAGTTGCTAGTACAGCCTTGTATAGTAGTGTGATAATTGGAGCAATTCTGATTATAATTGCAACAATATTCCTTAAACCAATTTTAACATTACTCGGTGCAACCGATACCATTATGCCATATGCGCTGACCTATGCAAGAATATATATAATTTCTTGTATTTTCAACGTATTCAATGTGACAATGAATAACATTGTGGCAAGTGAGGGTGCGGCTAAAACAACCATGTGCGCTTTACTTTTAGGTGCAATTATTAACATCGGTTTAGACCCTCTTTTCATTTATACATTTGACATGGGAGTAGCTGGTGCGGCTATTGCAACGGCTATTTCACAATTTGTTTCTACTCTTGTATATTTATCCTATGCTTTTCGAAAGAAAAGTGCATTCACATTCAGTATAAAAGCGTTTGAGCCTACCAAACAGATATTTATGGAAATTTTAAAAATAGGAGTTCCTACTTTGACATTTCAGCTTCTTACCAGTCTTTCTATTGCACTGATTAACAGAGCGTCAAGTGGATATGGAGACTCTGTTATTGCTGGAATGGGAGCTGTTACAAGGATAACTTCTATGGGAACATTGGTAGTTTTTGGATTTTTGAAAGGGTTCCAACCTATCGCCGGTTTCAGTTATGGTGCTAAAAATTTTAAGCGTTTGCGTGAAGCTATTAGAACTTCAATTTTATGGTCAACTATATTTTGTATAATTGTAGGTTTATTGATGTTCTTGTTTTCTGAACAAATTATTGCACAATTTGCAAATGGAAATGAGGCAATGATTTCAGTGGGTAAAAAATCTCTCATGGCAAATGGATTATCCTTTTTCTTATTTGGATTTTATACAGTATATTCTTCATTGTTTCTAGCACTGGGAAAAGGAACTGCGGGATTTATTCTAGGGGCCTGCCGACAAGGTATTTGTTTTGTTCCAGTTATATTCCTGCTCCCTATAATTTGGGGAATGAACGGAATATTATATGCTCAGCCGATTGCTGATATTCTTTCAGTTATTATAGCTATATTTATGGCACTGAATCTTCATAAACAACTATCAAAAGAAGAACAAATCCTTCAAAATTAAATTACATTACATACTTCCACGGCTCATGCAAACATTTTTTGTATGAGCTTTTCTTCTTTTGGGGAAAGGAACTAAATATGAAATCATCTTTTTTTAAAGAAGCTATCAGACTACAATTCAATGCTTTAATGATGCTAACGATAAAAGGGACTCTAAAACAAAAAAGAAAACAACTTTCAAAACGATCCCGACATGAAGTATTGATATTGTCAAGATTAGTTGACACATTTTTCTCAAGGATATCACTGACTATGCAGCCACCTCCAAAGCCTCATAGTACTGCCTGCGTTTTACCATGGGAGGAAGGC
>NZ_JACJKS010000040.1 GCF_016901695.1 Mordavella massiliensis
AGCCTAGCAGAATGGTTTTGGGAAAGCCAGCCAGAGAGGGTGAAAGCCCCGTAAGCGAAAGGCGAGTGAGCATGGCGGTATCCAGAGTAGGTCGAGACACGTGGAACCTTGACTGAAGGAGCGGGGACCACCCCGTAAGGCTAAATACTCCTTAGTGACCGATAGCGCATAGTACTGTGAAGGAAAGGTGAAAAGGACCCCGGGAGGGGAGTGAAAGAGAACCTGAAACCCTGTGTTTACAAGCTGTGGAAGAACTTTACATGTTCAACCGCGTACTTTTTGTAGAACGGTCCGGCGAGTTGCGCTGGCTGGCGAGGTTAAGGACTATAAGGTCCGGAGCCGAAGGGAAACCAAGTCTTAACAGGGCGGTGAGTCAGTCGGAGCAGACCCGAAACCGGGTGATCTATCCATGTCCAGGATGAAGTTGCCGTAAAAGGCAATGGAGGTCCGAACCCACATCCGTTGAAAAGGGTGGGGATGAGGTGTGGATAGGGGAGAAATTCCAATCGAACCCGGAGATAGCTGGTTCTCCTCGAAATAGCTTTAGGGCTAGCCTCATGAGAGTCTTTTGGAGGTAGAGCACTGAATTTCCTAGGGGGCGTCAAAGCTTACCGAAGAATATCAAACTCCGAATGCCAGTAAGATGATTCATGGGAGTCAGACTGCACGAGATAAGTTGGGCAGTCGAAAGGGAAAGAGCCCAGACCTGCAGCTAAGGTCCCAAAGTATGTGTTAAGTGGAAAAGGATGTGGGATTTCAAAGACAACCAGGATGTTGGCTTAGAAGCAGCCACACATTAAAAGAGTGCGTAATAGCTCACTGGTCGAGAGGTCCTGCGCCGAAAATGTCCGGGGCTGAAACACATCACCGAAGCTCAGGATCCTACGGGATGGTAGAGGAGCATTGTTAACCGGACGAAGCGGTACCGGAAGGAGCCGTGGACGGTTAAGAAGAGAGAATGCCGGAATGAGTAGCGAGAGGAAGGTGGGAATCCTTCCGGCCGAATATCCAAGGTTTCCAGAGTAAAGCTGATCTGCTCTGGGTAAGTCGGGGCCTAAGGCGAGGCCGAGAGGCGTAGCCGATGGACAACAGGTTGAGATTCCTGTACTACGATATGACAGAACTGTGGGGACGCAGGGAGAGAGCACTACCGGGAATGGAAAGACCGGGGCAAGCGGGGTAGGAGGTAAGCTGGCAAATCCGCTTACCAATCTGAAGACGTGACGCATACCGAACTTAAAGTAGGGAAATGTGTGAGCTCACTGCCAAGAAAAGCCGCTATTGTTCATAGCGTACCCGTACCGTAAACCGACACAGGTGGATGAGGAGAGAATCCTAAGGCCGACGGGAGAAGCATTGTTAAGGAACTCGGCAAAATGACTCCGTAACTTCGGGAGAAGGAGTGCCTGGGAGACCAGGCCGCAGAGAATTGGCCCAAGCAACTGTTTAGCAAAAACACAGGTCTATGCGAAACCGAAAGGTGATGTATATGGGCTGACGCCTGCCCGGTGCTGGAAGGTTAAGGGGAGAGGTTAGCGCAAGCGAAGCTTTGAACTTAAGCCCCAGTAAACGGCGGCCGTAACTATAACGGTCCTAAGGTAGCGAAATTCCTTGTCGGGTAAGTTCCGACCCGCACGAAAGGCGTAATGATTTGGGCACTGTCTCGACAATGCACCCGGTGAAATTGAAGTACCAGTGAAGATGCTGGTTACCTGCGCCAGGACGGAAAGACCCCATGGAGCTTTACTCCAGCTTGATACTGGGACTCGGTATTGTATGTACAGGATAGGTGGGAGGCTAAGAAGTGGTGACGCCAGTTGCCACGGAGCCGCTGTTGGGATACCACCCTTGCAGTGCTGGGTTTCTAACCTGCGGCCGTGATCCGGCCGGGGGACAATGTCAGGTGGGGAGTTTGACTGGGGCGGTCGCCTCCGAAAGGGTATCGGAGGCGCTCAAAGGTTCCCTCAGAATGGTTGGAAACCATTCGCAGAGTGCAAAGGCAGAAGGGAGCTTGACTGCGACACCGACGGGTGGAGCAGGTACGAAAGTAGGACTTAGTGATCCGGTGGTATAAAGTGGGATTGCCATCGCTCAACGGATAAAAGCTACCCTGGGGATAACAGGCTTATCACTCCCAAGAGTTCACATCGACGGAGTGGTTTGGCACCTCGATGTCGGCTCATCGCATCCTGGGGCTGAAGTAGGTCCCAAGGGTTGGGCTGTTCGCCCATTAAAGCGGTACGCGAGCTGGGTTCAGAACGTCGTGAGACAGTTCGGTCCCTATCCGGCGTGGGCGTAGGATATTTGAGAGGAGCTGTCCTTAGTACGAGAGGACCGGGATGGACTGGCCGCTGGTGTATCTGTTGACTTACCAAGGTCATGGCAGAGTAGCCAAGCCGGGAAGGGATAAACGCTGAAGGCATCTAAGCGTGAAGCCCCCCTCAAGATGAGATATCCCTACG
>NZ_JACJKS010000005.1 GCF_016901695.1 Mordavella massiliensis
TCCCATGTCTAACTTTCTGTAAAAAAGAGAAGTTCCGAAGAATGATACATTTTTATATCAGTTCTTCGGAACTATGGGTTTGTTCCAATGTTATCTTAATGACATTGGGTTTAAACCAGGCTTTTTTTGATTGATGTAAAGAAGGCGATATTTTGTATCGATTAACGAAATGATGTGTATTTATTCTGATTTAAAGATAAGCTGGATAGACTTATATAAATAAAAAGAAACACGATAACTGTTGGTTATGTGTTTCTAGGAATTCGGATTATCATCTATATATTCTATAATGTCAGAGACAGAACAATTTAACAGACGGCACAGCTGATTGACAGTATTTGTGCTGATGCTGTTGCCTTTCTTAATGGAGTAGTAGGTAGCTTTGGAAAACCCCTTTTTGAAAAGCGCATAGGAAGTAAAAGAGAGAGAGGCACACTCTGCCTATGGCAAATATAACAATGTGTTTCTCTCCGAAACAGAATATGGAGAATTGAAACAGGAGATCCGGGAATTAGACAGGCTGATTGAGGAACTGTCCAGTTATATGCGTTCCAGTGGAAAGCAATATGCTGATCATGCTGTTACCTTGAGAAGATGGGCAGAACGCGCAGCCCCGGTAAAAAATATTCTGGATTATACCTGTAGTGAGGAGGATAGCTTATAAAAAGGGAATGAAATTAATTCTAATTGGAGGTTGTTAATCATAGCCTGTAAAAAACGGACAAGGAGGTGGGACCGCCGTGAAGAAACAAAAACTGAATTATCGCTTTCATGACCCAAATGATCCGGCGGTTGCTGCTGAATACATATTGAAAGTGTTTGTTGAGGCAAACCAGAAGAAGGTGGAGAAGGTGATCAGAGATGCCAGTCGGGAGAAAGAAGAAAACTGTACATAAATTATTATCTGTGGGGTATGCCATCAGGTCTGGAGAGTGATATACTATTGAAAAAGAGAAAACGAGGCGGAGTTATGACATTATGGCATGTGCAAAAAATATATATAGAAGATAATCCTAAATTTATTGTATTACCATATTATTTTGGGAAAAATCTGAAAATAGAAAACAGCTATAAAGCTACAATTAAGTTTTTATGGAACAGTCGTCTGTCCGAAGCAGAAGCTGATAAACTTTGTGAAAGGAAGAATAAGAAGATACAGGCGGGATATGATCATTAGTAATTCTCTTCGTATGATTTGATATACAAATTGTATGGCATAAGATATAATGAAAGTGGTATATAGCGAAGTATTTTGAACACAGTTAAGAAAGTGGTGAGGTAGTATGCCGGTTTATATTTCAGATATCATGCAGGATTTTGCAAAGAATGTAAGAAGAATGTTGGGCGATTCGCTTGACAGTGTTATTGTGTATGGGTCTTATGTAAGGGGAGATTATTCCGAATTTTCGGATGTTGATGTAATGATTCTTGTCTCGTTGGAAGAGGAAGAAATTAAGAAGATCTCAGATCGGATCAGTGATCTTGCTTTTGATTTTATGATGAAGTATGGCATTGACATTTCCCCAGTAATAACAAATACAGAGCATTTCAATTATTGGGTAGACAATCTGCCTTATTATCGTAATGTCAGAGATGAGGGGGTAAGGCTTAGTGCATGATATGAACAAAGATATGGAATTGTCAAAATACAGATTTTCCCTTGCAGAGGAAACTTATAAAAATGCGAAAATGTGTTTTGATAATGGGTTTTACAGAGACTGTATTAATCGGTCTTATTATGCTGTGTTTTATGGAGTACGCGCTGTTCTTGCATTGGATAGCATTGATTTCAAACGGCATAAAGATGTTGTGGCTTATTTTAATAAAGAATTTGTTGCAGCGGGCAAGTTTCCGGGAGAAATGGGCAGACGTCTGGCAAGATTAAAAATGAAAAGAGAAGAAAGTGATTATAATGATTTCTTCATTGCATCAGCAGATGAAGCAAAAACACAGCTGGAATCTGTAGAATATATGCTGCCGTTAATAAAGGAATATCTGGAAGAGCATAATGTGAATTTTAAATAAAAAAGTAAAAGTCAGGGGAAGTAGTTTTGCTTCCTCTGTTTTTGTTTCAATTTTTAAACCAAAGTCTTTATCTGTACAAATCTTTTATATATGTTATAATCAAAATAAAAATAGTAACTGATTGTAATAGATGTAACAGAAAGGCAAATGCTTATGAATATCGCAGCCTACTGCCGTGTCTCCACGGATAAATCCGACCAGCTGAACAGTCTGGAAACCCAGAAGCAGTTCTTTACGGAATATGTTCAGCGTACCGGAGATCACCTTGTTAAAGTATATGCAGATGAGGGGATTTCCGGAACGAAAATTAAAAACAGAAAAGAATTTTTACAGATGATGGCCGATGCAGAGCACGGCCTTTTTGATATGGTTGTCGTAAAAGATATTTCCCGCTTTGCGAGGAATACCGTGGATCTTCTTCAGAACATCCGCCGTCTGAAAGCGCTTGGAATCGAGACGCAGTTTCTCACGGCCAACATGACCAGCATGGGGAACAGCGAGTTTGTCCTCACCATCTTTGGTGCTCTGGCGCAGGAAGAGAGTGCCAATACATCCAAACGTATCAAGTTCGGGAAAAAGGTGAATGCGGAGAAGGGCCGGGTTCCCAATATTGTTTTTGGATATGATAAGACGATCGGCGATTATTTCAATCTGGCAATCAACGAGAAAGAGGCAAAGGTGGTACGGCAGATCTACCGGTGGTATACAGAAGAGGGCTACGGCTGCGCCGCTATTTCCAACAAACTGAATGAACAGGGAAGTCGGACAAAGCGGAACTGTAAGTGGAGTCAGAATGCGGTCAGCCGGATTCTCACAAACGAACTTTACACGGGAAAGATCATTAACGGGAAACAGGAAGTAGCAGATTTTCTTACCGGACAGCGGAAGGAAAAGGATGAAACGGAATGGCTGGTGACAGAACGGCCAGAACTGCGGATCATTGATGATGAAGTGTTTGAACAGGCGCAGAAGATTCTTCATTCCCGGAATCAGGCGTTTAACCTGAATCATGAACGGCAGAGTAACAAATACCTGTTTTCTACGTTGATCAAATGTAAGGAGTGCGGATGGTCTTTCCGCCGGACCGTGCGAAAGTATAAGAATACTTACGTACGCTGGGTATGTTCCGGACATAACGGGAAAGGTGCAGATTCCTGTCCTAATGCAGTGACCCTGGATGAGGAAGAACTGATTGAAGTGCTGCAGGAATACTTTTCGAATGTACTGAAGAATAAGAAAAAAGTCATTCAGTATGTGGTGAAGGAATTTCAGCGTGTCTACAAGGCGAAAGATGAAAACGTGGAGTATGAAAAAGAGTTGAAGGACAAGCTGGCAAAGCTGAAAGCCATGCGGGAGAAATATATGGACATGTATACCGATGACCTGATCACAAGGCAGGAGCTGAATGACCGGATCGGCGGGGCAAGACAGGAAATCGAGCGGCTGGAAAATGAATTAAAAATGGTGACCTATCAGATCACAAAGGGTGATCAGCTGGAAGAATTGCTGAATACAACGTTTCGGTCGATCGAGGACATTACAGATGTGCACCAGATGACCAATACCCAGCTGAAAAAAATTATTGAGAAGATTGAAGTGGACAAAGATGGAAATGTAGACATTTACCTGAAATTGCTGGGAGAGTTGGGACTGGACGAAGCCATACTGGTTGAAGACCGGTCAGAAGTGTCGAATACAGAAAACGCTCAAAATAATCACGACCGCACATAAGGACGTCACCGACCGCCTTCTCCAGATCAATCCGTCCCTGGCGGCGGAGGCCCGCAAGGTGCTGGACGTAAATAAATCCGAGCGCCACATCCGGGGCGGACTTGCCACCCGGGAGAAATATCTCCACCAGCACGCCTGATCGGAAGCCGGCGTCAGGAGTAGAGATGATAGCCGTTTTTGCCGTTTTTCTTTGCGGTATAGAGCGCCTTGTCAGCTTTGATGAAAAGCTCGTCGTAGGTGTCCCCGTCTTCCGAGACGACGCAGCCGATGCTGCAGGTGATTTCTTTCGGCAGCCCCGACATCTGGATGGAGCGGAGCATCTGCAGGATCAGGCTTGCCTTCTTTTCCACGATGGCAGTTGACATGGGCCCTTTCATGAGGACGATAAATTCGTCGCCTCCAAAGCGCCCGATGAGATCTGTGGAGCGAAACGCATGCTGCAGGAATTCGCCGATCTGGCGCAGCAGTTGATCCCCGGCATAGTGGCCGAGGGAGTCGTTGACCAGTTTAAAATCATCCAGATCCAGAAGCAGCAGGGCGCAATGACTGGAGGGCGTAAGGCTCTCCATGCAGCAGCGCCCTTTTTCCTCGAAAGTCTGCTTGTTCAGGATCCCGGAGAGAAAGTCCTGCTGGCTTAACTGCTGGTATTTCAGACGGAGATCAAAATCCGTACACCGCAGGTGAAGGATCGTGTGCGCGATGACGAGGGAAAACACAAAAGCCACAATGGAGGAAAAAATATCGTACTGCGCAATATAATGGACTTTATAAGAGGAAGTGAGCGCGATGTACGCCGCTTCAAACGCCAGAAACAGAAGGTAATTCTGGTGGATCGGGAAGATGAACAGCGCCGGAAGGGCGATGATGATGGGCGGGAAGAAAGAGCCCGGCGCTTTTGCGTCCGCGAAGATATCGATCAGCAGGATGAAGATCATCTCCACGATCTCAAAGATAAAGCATAAAGCGGTGACGAACCGGTAGCTGCGCGTCTTTTTCCTTGCGTACAGGCTGGAGACGACCGCGAAAAAAAGGGCAGCAGGAAGAAACAGTAGATGCTGCGGGCTCATACGCCAGTCATCGATGATAAACGGCGTCAGCAGGAAGAAGATGAGGAGCAGGGCCACGGTGCTGATGCTGGCGAGCTGCAGAAAGAGCAGGTTCTGCCCGGCGATCTCTTCCTTGGCAGTGTGGAAGTACTGCCGTTTTTTCTCTATATCAGTTCTTACATATCCCAGAAATACATGCATAGTCTTCCCCTCCAAAACGAACCCTTTTTGAAACGGATCCTACTATGATCTTATTATAAAGACGCGGTCGGTCGAAATCAAGAAAACCATGGAAAGAATTTCCGGCAGCCGGTAGCGGCGCTTTACTCTTTGTTCACAATATCTTCATAATATAGTTCTTGCATATCTGACAAAATATGGTAAGATATCTCCTGAAAAGGAGAGACAGATATGAACAAAAAGACAGTTATCTTTCAGGGACCTGACGACGTCGTGAAGTTCGTGGACAGGGTCGGCAAGTATCCGTACGATATGGATATGAAGAGTGGAAGATATATCGTTGATGCGAAATCTTTGCTCGGCCTTATGAATCTCGGATTCAAAAAGAAAATCGAATTAAAAGTCTACGAGGACGACTGCGGGGAACTCTGGGACGACATCCGGGAGTTTGTGGCATCGTAGGACGAGACGCAGGTAAGAGAGCGGGGCGCGGCTGCCCGGCTCTCATTTTTTCGCATTGCGCCCGCGGGTGTGCGGCGTTATAATAAGTACTGCCGGTCTGCCGGGGAGAAGGCGGGGCCGGGGAAATAAAATGATACCATGGAGTCCTGCAGATGAAACTCGCAAAGACGATTTTTAAGAATATCCTGAAAAATGAGACCGTGTGCTGCGCGGCTCTTGTGCTGGCGGCGTCGTCAGCCTTTTTCGTCCATCCGGACGAGGCCTATCTGGCCTACCCGGACTACCGGACCCTCGCCCTTTTGTTCTGCCTGATGATCATTGTGGCGGGCTTTCAGTCCAAAGGGGTGTTCGCCATGATGGGACATGCGCTCCTTCGCAGGGCGCGGAGCCTGCGGGCGCTGGCGGCGGTCATGGTGCTGCTGTGCTTTTTCTCCAGCATGCTCATCACCAACGATGTGACGCTTCTTACGTTCGTGCCTTTTACCATGCTTGTGTTCCGCATGATCGGGCAGACGGAGCGGATCGTGAAGCTGGTGGTGCTGGAGACGGTGGCGGCCAACCTGGGCAGCATGGCCACGCCCATCGGCAACCCACAGAACCTGTACCTCTACTCCATATCCGGTCTGTCTGGCGGCGGCTTTGCGGCGGCGGTGCTCCCCTACGCGGGGCTGTCCCTCCTCCTTCTCATGGGAGCGGTCCTGCTGGGGCGGGATGAGCCGCTGATGGATGTGGGGACGGAGCGGAAGCACAGGACGGATGTGGGGAAACTGATGCGGGGCATCTTTCCCTACCTGTGTCTTCTCGTCCTCTGCCTGCTGGTGGTGTTCCATGTGCTGCCGTACATTCCGGTGCTCCTCATCGTGATCGCGGTGACAGCGCTTGTCAACCGCAGGCTGTATCTGGAGGTGGACTATTTCCTCCTGCTGACCTTCCTCTTTTTCTTTATCTTTGTGGGAAATATCAAGCGCGTCCCGGAGATCAGCGCTTTCCTTGTCTCCGTGGTGGAGGGCCGGGAGCTGCTGACCGGCGTGCTGGCAAGCCAGGTCATGAGCAACGTGCCGGCAGCCATCCTCCTGTCCGGTTTTTCCGCGGATCTGCCGGCTCTTCTGACCGGAGTGAACCTGGGCGGCCTGGGGACGCTCATCGCCTCCCTTGCGAGCCTGATCTCCTATAAGATCTTTACGAGGGAGTATCCGCACAGCAGGGGGCGGTTCCTGAAAGTGTTCACCTTCTGGAACCTGGTCTTTCTGCTGGCGCTCCTGGCGGAGGCAGCGGTTCTGGGCGCGTTTTCGGTTTTGCCCTGAACGGTAAGATAAATCTTTAAATACATACGGAGTGCGTGTGGGAAGTCCCCTGGAACAAAGAAAGCGATTTCCTTGTTCCGGGGGACTTTTTTGCTGTTTTCATGGAAAAATATTCCAGTATGCATGGCGGAAGGATGGTGTTAGGATAGACGGATAAAAGCTTGTCGAAACGTGCAAAATACAATAGCGAAACTTGTTTAGTAAAACAGACAAATTGTGCAAAATGTCGGAAAATAGTTTCGTAAAGTCAAAATATTGATTAAATTTTCGAAAAATGGTAATGTTTAGACAAAATTAAGCAACTATAATACTTCTGTAAATGCCGTGAAAGGAAGGAAAAATGAACATACACGATATTGCAAGACTTGCCGGTGTTTCTGCTTCTACAGTGTCAAAGGTCATGAATGGCAAAGACCGTGATATCAGTGAAGTAACCAGACAAAAGGTTCTGGATGTGATTGAGAAAGAGCATTATATCCCCTATTTCAAATACAGGGAAAAGGAAGGCCTGAAAAGCCACCTGATCGGCATGATCGTAAAACTTGATAACAGGGAGAGAGAAAACATCGTGCTCAGTGCGGAAAGCGCAGCGAAGCAGAAAGGATACAGCCTGGTGCTTGACTGTGTGAAAGCAGAGGAGGAGATCCCGGCAGCGATCGAACAGATGAACCGGCGTCAGGTGTCGGGGCTTGTGATCGATTCTACAGAAAAGTATTTTTGCGACCGGCTGGAAGAGACAACTGTTTACCTGTCCCGGACGAAAGATTTTGATGAAAAGCAGAAGGTTACCTTTTATTACAGACTTTCTGATGCGGGCAGGGTGGCGGCAGAGCGCCTGATCGCGGAGGGACACCAGAAGATTGCGTGTATTGTCAGGCAGAGCGACAGATCTATTATAGAGGGCTACAAAACAGCGCTGCAGGATCATGAGCTTCCTTTTGAGGAGGTGTGGACTTACGAGGGAAACTGTCTGGGAGATATTGAAAGGCATGGAATCCGCCAGTGCCTGGGAAAAGAAGTAACTGCCGTGGTATGCGGTTCGGACGAGATCGCCTGCAGTGTATGGAAGATGATGGAGAGGATGAAGACGGTAATCCCGGACAGCCTGTCTGTGATCGCAGTGGGAGACAGCCGGATGCTTTGGATCTTCGGGGACGGGATCACTTCTGTCCGGCTTCCGTCGGAATGTATGAGCCAGAACGCTGTAGAATATGTGATCGATATGATCCGCGAGAAGAAGACGATCGAGCTTATGAGAAAGTTCTCTCCGGTTCTTGTGGAGAGAGGCAGTATCGTTCCGCCGCCGCAGGAGAAGCAGAGCGGTAAGATCATCGTTGTCGGAAGTATGAACATGGATGTCACCATGGAAGTATCCAGGATCCCGGTCAACGGGGAGACGCAGCTAGCAGAGAAAATGCTTGTTTTCCCGGGAGGGAAGGGCGGAAACCAGGCGGTCGGGGCAGGAAAACTCGGCGGACAGGTGTATATGATCGGGTGCCTCGGAAACGATATGGACGGGAAGCAGCTCTTTACCGGACTGGCAGGGAATCATGTACATATGGACGGCGTGATATTCGACTCAGAACTCCCCAGCGGTAAGGCCTACATCAATGTAGACAGCAACGGGGAGAGTACGATCGTTGTATATCAGGGGGCGAACAGAAATCTTGACATCTCCCAGATCAACGGATGCAGATACCTGTTCCAGAGCGCAAAGTACTGTCTGCTGTCGATGGAGATACCTGACAAGATTGTGGAGTATACGATCAAGTTCTGCAAGCGGAATAATACGGAAGTGATTCTGAAACCATCCGCCACAGAAAAGATCAAGGATGAGCTTCTGAAGGATATCGCATATTTTGTGCCGAATGAGAAGGAGCTGGATCTTCTGATCCCCGGATCGCAGAGCCTGGAGGAAAAAGCGGAAATCCTGAGAAGCCGCGGCGCAGAGAATGTCATAGTGACGATGGGAGCAAGGGGGTGTTATCTGAGAAACAAAGATTTTGCCGTGCATTTCCCGGGCTCAGGTTTTGAACCGGTGGATACAACGGGGGGTGCAGATTCGTTTATCAGCGCGGTGGCGGTCTGCCTGAGCGAGGGGAAGCACATTGTCTATGCGATCGGATTTGCGATCTATGCTTCGGGGATCACGGTGACCAGGTATGGTGTGCAGCCAGCTTTGCCGGACCGGAAGGCGGTCTTTGTGTATGAAGACGAAATATATGCAAGGTACAGTGCACTCGCAGAAGGAGGGAGGGAAAAGAGTGAAGAAGATACTGGTGATAGGCAGTCTGAACATGGACTGTATGATTGAGACGCATCATATGCCGAAACCAGGAGAGACAGTGCTGGGAAATTCCGTGACGCTGATTCCCGGAGGGAAAGGGGCCAACCAGGCCTATGCAGCCGGTAAACTGGGAGGCAGGATCGGAATGATCGGAGCAGTTGGAGACGATGCTTATGGGAGGAGGCTGAAGGGGAATCTGGAAGATGCAGGGGTCAACACAGAGTGCGTGGAGATCATCTGCGGGGGGACGACCGGGCAGGCATTTATTACGGTGGATGAAGATGGAGAGAACGCGATCATTGTCATTCAGGGTACGAACAGAGATGTGACAAGGGACCGGGTGCAGAAATTTGCGGAGAAGATCCGGGATAGCGATATTATCGTGATGCAGATGGAAATTCCGGCGTCCACAGTGGAGTATGTGAAGGATATGGCTGTGGAGATGGGAAAGACCGTGATCATCGATCCGGCGCCCGCGCAAAGGGAGCTTCCGGACAGTTTCTGGAAGGGGGTTGACTATATCAAACCTAATGAAAGCGAGCTGGAGATCCTGACCGGCAGAAAGATCAGGACAAAGCAGGATATCCGGGACGGCGCGAGAATGATGCTGGATAAGGGGGTAAAAGGGGTGATCGTCACGCTGGGCGAGGATGGCTGTATGCTGGTCACAGAAAATGGTGAGAAATCCTTTGAGACAACCAAGGTAAAAGCAGTGGACACAACAGCAGCGGGCGACAGTTTTACGGCAGCTTTCGCAGTTGCTCTAAGCGAGGGAAAAGATTGCGAGGAAGCGATCCGGTTCGGACAGAAGGCGTCAGCGGTCGCTGTAACGCGAAAAGGAGCACAGACGTCCATGCCGTCCAGAAGCGAGATAACCAATTAGTAGAAAAGGAGGAAATGAAATGCCAAATTTAGCAAAGAAAGCCAGGATTACTGTATTAAAGAAAATCTCCTGCTCCGATATCGCGGAGCAGTATATGGGAGATGATTACAAGGAAATGGATATGATGCCGTGTCCGTACCTGCAGGAAGGCCAGGAATTCATCTCAGATGACTGGGGAAAATGTCCCGAAGGGTTCTGCGGCTGGGCCTGGGCAGACATCCATCAGTATCTTGTACAGATCATGAGCGGCGGAAATTTCACAACATATGCAAAGGATGAGGGCGTGGCGATCGCCTGCTGCACAGACGGTTTCCGTCCGGTTGTTTTCAAGATCGAGAGAATAGAAGAATAAGAAAGAAGGCGAGGAAATGGCTGAATACAAGCTGTTGAAAGGCGGAGTCCTGTTGGATGGGACAGGTCCGGTGACAAAGGAAAACATGGATGTGCTGATCAAGGGGAAGTACATCGAAGAGATCGGGCCGAACGGTACGGTGAGATATCCGAAAGGGACGGAAGTCATCGACTGCACAGGACATGTGATCATGCCGGGACTGATCGATGCGCATCTTCACCTGTTTGGAAGACAGGTGATGTCACATGTGGTACATATCTGTGAGGATCCGATCCTGCACGGAATGCGGGCAGTGCTGGATGCATGGCGGCTGATTGACGCGGGCTATACAACAGTCAGGGACTGCACCTCTGGAAACGGCATCCCGCTTCGGAACTTCATTGCCGAGGGTGAGATGGTAGGCCCCAGGATCCTTGCCTGCGGTCTGGCCCTTTCCCAGACAGGCGGACACGGAGAACTGATGCATTCCGTTCCGGTGGAATTCTCCAACCGGGGTCTGACATGCCGGCTGGCAGACGGAGTCGGTGAAGTGAGAAAGGCAGCCCGCGAGCAGCTCAGAGCCGGGGCAGACTTTATCAAGATCTATACTTCCGGCGGTGTTATGTCAGAGTACGGATCTTCCCAGGAGTGCCAGTACAGCCTGGAAGAGATCCAGGCGTGCGCAGAGGAGGCTCATAACCGTGGCGTGCGGGCAGCAGCCCACGCGCAGGGACGGCTGGGAATCATCAATGCAGCCAAAGGCGGGATCGACAGTATCGAGCATGGTGTCTATATGGATGAGGAAGGGCTGGAACTGATCCTGAAGCATAAATGCTTCCTTGTGCCTACAATCTCGATCTTCAATGTGATGAAAAACAAGGGCGCCGCGTGCGGTATGCCGGATTACAAGATCCGCAAGGCGGAGAAGCTGATAGAAGTGCAGCTCAAATCGTTCCACAGAGCATACAAGGCAGGTGTGGTCTGCGGGCTTGGTTCAGATTTCCTGAGCGACTCCTCTATGACGCCCATGGGCGGAAATATTGTCGAAGTGGTTGACTACGTAGAGCGTGCCGGATTATCCGTGGGCGAGACGATCGTATGTGCGACGCGGAACAATGCCAAAATACTCGGGATCGAGGATGTGACAGGCACGGTAGAGAAAGGGAAATATGCGGATATTCTCGTCGTGGATCAGGAAATGCTTACAAATATCCGCGTGATCGCGGACCGGACACGGATCATGAAGGTTTACAAAGAAGGCGAGGATATCCCGCGTCTGAATATTGACAGATTCAGGAGGTTTGACTGCCATGAAATATTCCAGTGAAGAATTGGGAAGACAGGCCGGTATACTGATGAGGACTCACGGACTTCTCTACTATGCGGTGAGCCGGGTGCTGACAGAGGAGGAAGGGTTTGAAGGCGGCCGGGCTGTGCGCCACTGGATCCGGATACAGGCCAACTGGCGCGGGGAAGAGATGAAGAAAGCGCATACAGCTTTGCGTATGCCCATTGATGTGGAACATATACAGCGTTTCTGGGACAATGCTCTCTCAGATTTCTGGTACAGAAAGGAGGGAAAATATACCACGTATGATGTAGCCATGCAGGTTCCGTCGTGTGCCTATGCGGACGTGTGGCAGGAGAGAGACTGGTGGATGTGGGGACATGTCTATTGTGACGAACTGCATCAGCATATCCTGGAGAAATATAACCCGGACGGGGTCGTTGTCATCCCGGAGTGTCTGATGAAGGGGGACAGGCAGTGCGATTTCAGATGGATCCTGCCTCCGTTTGCCCAGATGAAGTTTGATGACGTTAAAGACGACTATCCGGGACAGGACCACGAGAAGGATTACCTTGCACAGACGCCGGAGGAGGCGCAGAAAAAGAATATTCGCAGAGGCACAAGGCTGCTTGGGATGGAACTTTACATGCTGAGGGAGACGCTGCGGGAGTACTTCCCGGAACGGCAGGAAGAACTGTATGAGAAGATCCTGAAGCTTCTGGCACAGGAGCGGGCGGCGGATTTTGTCAGATTCTTTGAGGCTTCGCATGAGGACTGGAAGACGTTTGTCACAAAGAGTTTTGACCTTCCTTTTATAGCGTTTGAGGCGGAAATTGAGGAAGATGAGACGGAACTGAAAGTGACATTCTCAGACGATCCCATCCGGGAAGGACTGGCCTATTTTGATATGGCGGAGGAAGCATATCAGTTTATGCATCAGCAGTGCTGCTGGATGAGTGAAGAAGAGCGAATGCCGGTAAAGATGAGATTTGAAAAAAATGCAGAAGGAAAAGGGGAACTTGTTATTGAAGTAGTGTAATGTTTCAGAGGAGGAAAAAAGATGAAAGAAGTTATGAAAAAGAGGTTGCTGTCGATCATACTCGTTGTGGCGATGTGCCTGCCGTTAGCGGCCTGCTCCAAGAGCGGGGGCGAATCGGAGGACGGAAAGAGAACGCTCCATATTCTTGGGACAGTAAGAAGATATGAGGGCGAAGAGGAAGCCTGGGAAGAAGTATTCAAAGATTTTGAGGAAGAGTACAACTGTACGATCGAGTACCGGTGGCAGGGCAAGGTGGACGATATGGTGACGAACCTGGAGGCAGCCAAGATTTCCGGCGAGGAAGTTGATATCTGTTTCCCGAACGGAGGACGTGTATATTCAAGCCTGGCACCTAACGGCATGCTGATGGATCTCACGGAACTGATGGAGCCCTTAAAAGACCGGTTCAAGGATGGCGTGCTGGATTACTATACGATCGGCGACCATCTCTGGGGCTTCCCGTACGGTGATCAGAGCTCGAGTGTCCTGTACTATAACAAGACCATGTTTGACGAGCTGGGACTGGAGGAGCCGGAGACTTTTGATGACCTGATCGAGTGCGGCAAGGTGATCCAGGAGAAGAAGGGGATCATGCCAATGATCCATCAGGGCAAAACACAGAGTTACTGGCTGATGTATTACGGAGATATTTATGCACAGACAAGCGGAAATACATCGATTGAAAATATCAACGAATTCCTGACAGGACAGCATGAGTTTACAGGCGAGGCGGAGATCCAGGCGTTTGAGGTGTTCAAGCGGATGTACGATGAGGGGCTGTATACGTCTGCCAGCTTTGAGACGGATGCGGATGGTATGAAAGCTGCCTTCGCACAGCAGGAAGCGGCTATGTTCTTCGGCGGTACATGGGAGCTTGCCCCGACAAAAGAACTTGTGAAGGACTTTGAGTTCGGCGTGACATCGCTGCCGAGGTTTGTGGATGATGAGAACGTTATTGTACAGCATGCGGGTGCGCCGGACTACGGTATTGCAGTACCCAGCTTTGCAAATCAGGAGAACCTGGACCTGATCATGCAGTTCTTTGAATTCATTTTAAGAGAAGAAAATGCGCAGAAGATCCTTTCCACTTATCAGCCGATCAACTGCCCGATCAACGGCGTAGAGACGATCGACGATGAATATGCACAGAGGATCGGAGATGAGATGGTTCCTCTCAATACAATCTGGATCGACTGGGTAATGCCCATTCAGATGAATGACTCCCTGATGCAGGCCGTACCGGCGGCTATGTCCGGAGAAGTAACCCCGGAGCAGGCTGCGCAGCAGGTGCAGGATGCATTTGACACACTGGTTGAGGAGACAGGTTATCAATATGACTGGTGGGAGGCCTGGACAGACGAGCAGTGGGATGCTGTAACGCCGAAGGAGATCCCGGAATTTGAAGTAAAGTAGACAGGTGAATGACAGGGCAGACAGCAGTGTGCTGTCTGCCCGCAGAGTAAAGGGGGAAGTGCTATGAAAAGAGTGTTGATCGCGGGTGAATCCTGGATAAACATTACGACACATATCAAAGGATTTGACAGCTTTCAGACAACTGTTTACAAAGAGGGGGTACAGTATATCCGGACAGCATTTGAACTGGCAGGATTCGAGGTGACTCATATCCCGAATCACCTGGCGGCGACAGCATTTCCGGATTCGGAAGAAGAACTGGGCAGATATGACATAGTCATTCTTTCAGATATAGGATCTAATAATCTGCTCCTGTCTCAGAGTGTCTTCTCGGAAGGCAGACAGAAATCCAACAAACTGGATCTGCTGCATGATTTTGTGACAGAAAAGGGGAAAGGGCTTCTGATGGTAGGCGGCTATATGTCATTTGCAGGATATGACGGAAAGGCAAGGTATGGAGATACGATCCTGCAGGATATTCTTCCTGTGTCAGTCCTTAAGTATGATGACAGGCAGGAATATCCGCAGGGGTGTCAGCCGGTGACGTGCGAAGGGAAAGAAAGCCATCCGATCCTTGACGGGATCGGAGAATGGCCGCTGATCCTCGGTTACAACAGGACTGTGGCAGACAGACCTGGAGCAGAGGTGCTGGCAAGTGTGCAGAATGATCCGTTTATTGCAGTGAGTGAACCGGGAAAAGGCAGATGCGCAGTATTTACAACGGACTGTGCGCCTCACTGGTGTACGGAAGACTTTCTCAGATGGGAAGGGTATAACAAATTGTGGAGCAACATGGGAAAATGGTTTACGCGCTGTGAATAAGGCCGGACTTGCAGTAGGAGGTGATAGGGTTGAAAAGCCGGAGAATAAGAGATCGTATTTTTATTATCACAATGGTAGCGCCTGCGCTCATCTTGCTCCTGGCCTTTGTGGTTGTACCATTATTTATAGGTGCCTACACAAGTCTGTTCCAGACGACCAGTATGACGGGAGGCGGCACATTTATCGGCCTGAAGAACTATGTATTTGCCTTGCAGGATGATGTGTTCTGGCTGTCGATCAAGAACACACTGTATTATGCCGTGTTTATTACAATTGCCAAAAATGCACTCGGACTTGGGCTTGCGCTTCTTCTGGCCAAGAAAATGCGTGGTCTGACATTGTTCCGCGTTGCGGTATTTATCCCTGTCACATTCTCTTTTATCGTGACAGGTGTGCTCTGGTCCTGGATCTACAGTCCTGTGTTCGGTATCCTGAATGAATTCATGAACACGGTGGGACTGGGCGGCTTTATTCAGGAGTGGCTGAGCGATCCTGCAGTTGCCATGACCTCCATATGCGTGGTGGATGTCTGGAAATGGACGGGATTTCATATGGTGATCTATATGGCCGGTCTGCAGAAGATATCGCCGGAACTGTATGAAAGCGCTGCAATCGATGGAGCAGGGGCATGGCAGCAGTTCAGGAGTATCACTGTCCCGCAGATGAATGCTACGATCGTGCTGAATGTGCTGATCGCATTTACGGGCGGATTTGTGCAGAACTATGATCTGGTCAAGGTTATGACAGACGGAGGGCCATTCAACTCCACGGAGGTAGCGCTTACCTACATTGTACGGAACCTCCTGAAGTTTATGAATGTAGGAAAAGCAAATGCGATGACGATCATACTTGTACTTATCGTGGCAGTATTCGGATTTATGCAGTTAAAGGTTATGACGAAAGAGGATGACGATGAATAAATTAAGTGAAGGAAAAACGAAAAAAAGATTGTTTTTATGCTTTAAATATCTCGTTTTAATCCTGATGCTGATTATTACGGTATATCCTGTTTTGTGGATGATTTTTGGAGCATTTAAAGACGATTATGAATTTTATAATAATATCTGGGGGATGGCATCTGACCTTAGGATTGAGAATTTTGTAAATGCCTGGGACAGAGCGGCGCTGGGACAGAAGTATATTAACAGCATTATTATCACAGTCTTGTTTCTTGTTATTCTTCTGCCGATTGCCAGTTGCGCGGCGTACGTGATCGCGAGGATGCCCAAATCCAAATTCCGCTGTAAGGAGATCATTTACCTGCTCCTCCTTGTGGGTATTGTGATCCCCAGGGGCGTCCTTGCCATCCCGATCTACCAGGTGATCGTAGCACTTGGCCTTGCCAATACAAGGATTTCTCTGGTGCTTGTGTATGTGGCGCAGTTTATGTCGTTTAGTATTTTCCTGATGCGGGGATATTATGCTTCGCTTCCAAAAGGACTGGAAGACGCAGCGAGGATTGACGGATGCGGATGGTTTAAATCGTTCTGGTATGTAATGACGCCTCTGACAAAACCGGGACTTCTTACGGTTGCGATTTTCGGAGGTCTGAATGTGTGGAACGAATATTTCCTTTCCAGTATTCTGATCCGCAGTCAGGAACTGCAGACAATCCCGCTGGGGCTGGCGATCTTTGTGGACGATCACAATGTCTACTATCCTGAACTGTTCGCGGCGCTGACGATCGCGACGGTTCCGGTAGTTCTTCTGTATATAGTGGCGCAGAAGAAGTTCATACAGGGACTGACGGCCGGCGCGGTGAAAGGCTAACGCGGGATGCAGAACAGATCTGCAGGGGAAAAGGAATACAGAGGCAGAGGACGGATGTGAAACCGCCCCCTGCCTTGTTTTTATATCCGCTTGTATTCCATTCCCCCTTGCGCTATCATTATTTATATGAGCAGGACATACGAAGGAGGGACATCATGCGCTATCAGATCAATGACAACTGGTACTACACAGATCACTATACAGGAAGCCTGAACAGCATGCCCAAAGAGCGGCTGGAGGAGCTGGAGCAGGTCCGGATCCCCCACACGGTGAAGGAGCTCCCCATGCACTACTGCAATGAAAAGGACTACCAGATGGTGAGCGGCTACGTGCGGGAGCTGGACATCCCCGGGGACTGGGAGGGCAGGTGCGTCACCCTGACCCTGGAGGGGGCGGCCCACCAGGCGGAGGTGTACTGCAACGGCACATCCCTCGGCGTCCACGGCTGCGGGTATACGGCTTTTGAGACGGACCTTTCAGAACATCTTCGGTACGGCCACAGGAATCGGATCGTGGTGCGGCTGGACAGCCGGGAGAGCCTGAATATCCCGCCGTTCGGCCACGTCGTCGACTACATGACCTACGGAGGGCTCTACCGCCCGGTCTACCTGGAGGTGCGGGAGAAAACCCACTTCACGGACATCTTTGTCATGCCCGATGACCGGAAGCATCTGGAGGTGCAGGTGCAGGCCGCAGGCGCGCAGGACTGCCAGATCCGGGCCTGCGTCCTGGATGGCGGCGGGGAAGCTGTTGCCCGCATGGAGGAGCAGAAGTTCCAGGATCATTTTCATATGCATGTGCCCCGGGCGAAGCTGTGGGACACAGAACACCCCAACCTGTACACGCTCCGGCTGGAGCTTCTCAGGTACGGCAAAGTGCTGGATGAGCGGGAGGTCCGCTTCGGGTTCCGGACGATCGGGATGAAGCCGGACGGCTGCTATCTCAACGGCAGCCGGGTGCAGATCCGGGGGCTGGACCGGCACCAGAGCTGGCCCTACATGGGCTACGCGGCGCCGGAAAGAGCCCAGCGCCTGGACGCGGATATCCTGAGATACGAGCTGGGCTGCAACGGGGTGCGCACGAGCCATTACCCCCAGAGCCAGGCCTTTGTGGACCGGTGCGACGAGATCGGCCTTCTCGTCTTTACCGAGATCCCCGGATGGCAGCATATCGGCGACGACGCCTGGAAGGACCAGGCGGTGCAAAATGTGGAGGAGATGGTGCTCCAGTACCGCAACCACCCAAGCATCTTTCTGTGGGGCGTGCGGATCAACGAGAGCCAGGACGACGACAGCTTCTACGCGCGGACCGTGGAGGCGGCCCACCGGCTGGATCCCACCCGGCCGACGGGCGGCGTGCGGTATCTTCGCAAGAGCAGTCTTCTGGAGGATGTGTACACCTACAATGATTTCGTCCACGAGGGGAACAACCGGGGCTGCATTCCCAAGGCGGAGGCCACGCCGGATCCGGAGAAGGCCTACTTCATCACCGAGTACAACGGCCACATGTTCCCCACGAAAGCCTTTGACGATGAAGGCCACAGGCGGGAGCACGCCCTGCGCCACGCCTGCGTGCTGGATGCGGCCCTGTCCCACGGGGACATCGGCGGCACCTTCGGCTGGTGCATGTTTGACTACAATACCCACCGGGACTTCGGGAGCGGCGACCGGATCTGCTACCACGGTGTGCTGGACATGTTCCGCAACCCCAAGCCGGCGGCAGCCGTCTACGCGTCCCAGCAGGAGGAGCGGCCGGTGCTGGAGGTGGCAAGCGCCATGAATATCGGCGACCATCCGGCCGGGCGGCTGGGCGAGGTGGCCGTCTTCACCAACGGGGACAAGGTGCGGCTCTACCGGAACGGGGAGCCGGCGGGCGAGTACGGGCCATCCTTACGATACAGCCATCTGCCCCATCCACCGGTTCTCATCCGGGACAGCATGGCGCCGGAAAGCCGGGCTTCCGCAAAAGGATGGCTTGCGAAACTTAGGGAGAAGCTGGCCGGCGGGACGAAGGCGGAGACCCAGTACATGGGAAGCTGGGGCGAGGAGACCGCCAGTTGGACATTTGAGGCGGTCAAAGACGGCAAACCGATGGCCTCCGTCACGGTGGAGCCGGTGGAGCGGATCCACCTGGAGGCGCTGTGCGACACGGACACGCTGGTGGACGGCGACACCTGGGATATGGCCACCATCCGGCTGCGGGCCGCGGATCAGAACGGGAACACAGCCGTCTACGCAAATGATGTGCTGCATTTCGCCGCGGAGGGCGCGGTGCAGGTGGAAGGCCCGGACTTCATGGCCCTGGAGGGCGGCATGGGCGGCTGCTACGTGCGCACGACCGGAATGGAAGGGGAAGGAAAACTTCACATTTACAGAGGAAGGGAAGAGGAGATCGTGCTGACTTTCCGGGTGCAGGCAAAGCAGCCCGCAGTCCCCTCTATAGAGTAAGAGAAAGCTGGGAGAACATTGAAAGCAAAGACAAAGGAATATCTGTTTGACAACCGGGCGCTGACCGCGCTGATCGTGCCTCTTATCATCGAGCAGGCCCTGGCGGTCCTGGTGGGCATGGCGGACAGCATCATGGTGGCCAGCGTGGGGGAGGCGGCCGTCTCCGGCGTCTCCCTGGTGGACAACATCATGGTGCTGCTCATCAACGTGTTTGCCGCCCTCGGGACAGGCGGCGCCGTGGTGGCCGGGCAGTACCTGGGCCAGAAGCGGCTGGAGGGCGCCCGCAGGGCGGCGGAGCAGCTCGTCTGGTTCATCACCCTGTGCGCCGTGGCGGTGACATTCGTCATCTACGGGTGCAAATACTGGATCCTGCACGGGGTGTTCGGACAGATCGACGGGGACGTGATGGGGCATGCGGACACGTACCTCATGATCGTGACAGCGTCCATCCCGTTCATCGCCCTCTACAACGGCGGGGCGGCCATCTTCCGGACCATGGGGAACTCGGAGATCTCCATGCGGGTGTCCATTGTCATGAATGTTGTAAATATATCCGGCAACGCCATCCTGATCTACGGGTTCCACCGGGGCACGGAGGGCGTGGCGATCCCCACCCTCGTCTCCCGGATCACCGCCGCATTCCTCATCATGGCGCTGCTGGCGGACCGGAAGCGGTCCATCTGGGTCCGCTTTTCGGCGAAATACAGGCCGGACTGGGGGATGATCCGCAAGATCCTCGGCATCGGCATCCCCAACGGGCTTGAGAACAGCATGTTCCAGCTTGGCAAGATCATTGTACTGAGCCTTGTATCCACCTTCGGCACCTACGCGATCGCGGCCAACGCGGTCTCCAACACCCTGGCATCCTTCCAGGTGCTGCCGGGCATGGCGATCACCCTGGCGGTCACGACCGTCATTGCCCGTTGCGTGGGGGCGGGGGACTACAGGCAGGTCAGCTACTACACGAAGAAGCTGACCCTCATCACCTACGGCTGCATGGTCGTGACAAACGTGATCATCGTGCTGGCGCTGCCGCTGATCCTCAAGGTGTACAACCTGTCGGACAAGACGGCGGCCGTCACTTCGGATATCGTGATCTTCTACGCGGTGTGCTGCGTGCTCATCTGGCCGCTTGCCTTTACCATACCGGCTACTTTCCGGGCGTCCGGGGACGCGAAGATGTGCATGATCATTTCCGTGGCGTCCATGTGGATCTTCCGGATCGTTTTCAGCTATATCCTGGGGAAATATATGGGCATGGGCGTGTTCGGCGTCTGGGTGGCCATGATCATCGACTGGGTCGTGCGGGCGGTCTGCTTCCTCATCCGGTACCGGTCCGGCAGGTGGAAGCACCGGGCCATCGCGTAGGGCGCGCAGACGATTGCGCGGCGAGCGCAGTTTTGCGCGGGACTTTAGCCGGGGCATTTCCCGTTGACAAACCTGCCATTCTATGCCATAATTATCTGAGTTTTAGGCGATGAACATATGTGAGTACGGAAGACCGCAGCGTATACAGAGACCGGGCGCCGCCGGCTGAGAGCGCCCCTGCGCGGGTCTTCCGGAAGTTTCAGTATGGGAGCCTTCCGGCGAAAAGCAGGCCAGCACAGGACTGCGCTAAGCCGGATGTTCGTGTAGCAGGACAATACACAAAACGAGTGCAGGGCACAGAAGGAACGTGCCTTGAAATAGGGTGGTACCGCGATGAAACATCGTCCCTTGTAGCAATACAGGCGGCGGTGTTTTTTTAATCAGACGAGAGGAAAACGCGATGGATCGCCGGAGCCGCCTGTCCGATCACAGGAAGGAGAAGTGCGATGAAAGATAAGATCAACGGCATTTTATCAGAAGTAAAGACAAAGATTTCCGAGGCCGCAAGCGAAGCGCAGCTTCAGAACGTGAAGAGCGCCTACGTCGGCAAGCAGGGCTCCCTGACGCTCCTGATGAAGGAGCTGCCCCATGTGGACCCCGCGCAGCGCCCGGAGATAGGAAAACTGCTGAACCAGGCGAAGAAGGAGGTCACGGAGCTGATCGACGCCAAGAGAACAGAGCTGAAGCTGAAGGCGTCGGAGGTATCGCCGGACTTTGACTGCTCCGTACCGGGGATCCTGCCGGCCGGCGGGGGACTCCACCCCATCACCCAGATGTGCTATGACCTGAACGACACGTTCCGGTCCATGGGCTTTGAGATCTTCCAGGAGGACGATATCACAAGCGAGATGTACGCGTTTGACAAGCTGAATTTCCCGCTGAACCATCCTGCCAGGGAGAGCATGGACACGTACTGGCTGGAGGGACACGACAGCGGGAGCACGAACGAGAAGCTCTGCCTGCGCCCCCATCTGACCGGCGGCAGCGTCCGCTACATGCAGACCCACAAGCCTCCCTACCGCTTCGTGTACCCGGGGCGCGTGTACCGGAACGAGACGACGGACGCCCACCACGAGAGGGCTTTCTTCCAGTACGAGGCGCTGATCGTGGACAAGGACATTACATTTACATCCGGCAAGGTGATGATCAAGAGCATCCTGAGCAAAGTGTTCGGCCGGGACGTGGCCGTGCGCATGCGCTCCGGCTTCTTCCCCTTCGTGGAACCCGGATTTGAGATCGACATGGAGTGCCAGGTCTGCGGCGGAAAAGGCTGCAGCGTGTGCAAGCACGTGGGCTGGATCGAGGTAATGCCGGGCGGCTCCCCGCATCCGAACGTGCTGCGGGCAGCGGGCCTCAACCCGGATGAGTATACGGGCTTCTATGTAAATATCGGCCTGGACCGGCTGGTGATGATGCGCTATGGCGTGGATGACGTGAGACTGTTCCACAGCGCGGACCTCCGTTTCCTCAGGCAGTTCAGATAAAGGAGAGAAGAGAAATGAAGTTATCATTATCATGGATCGGGGATTACGTGGAGATCCCCGAAGATATGGATCTGAAGAAACTTGCGTATGACGTGACCATGTCCACCGTAGAGGTGGAGGACGTGGAGTACCTCGCCCGCCGTTTCGACAACATGGCTGTGGGCGTGATCGAGAAGATCGAGGCGCACCCCAACGCGGACAAGCTGCGGGTGTGCAAAGTGGATCTGGGCAGCGGGACGAAGGAGATCGTCTGCGGCGGCATCAACCTGGAGGAAGGCATGCGCGTGGCAGTGGCCTGCCCGGGCGCGGTGGTGCGCTGGCACGGCGAGGGCGAGCCTGTCGTGATCAAGAATTCCAAGCTGCGGGGCGTGGAGTCCTACGGCATGATCTGCGCTTCCGATGAGATCGGCTTAGGGGATCTGTTCCCCGCTTCACAGGAGGCGGAGATCCTGGATCTGTCCGCATTTGACGTGCCGGCCGGCACGCCGCTGGCGGACGCCCTGGACATGAACGACGTGCTCCTGGAGATCGACAACAAGTCCATGACAAACCGGCCGGATCTGTGGGGCCACTACGGCATCGCCCGCGAGATCGCGGCCCTCTACGACCTGCCCCTCAAGAAGATCGAGCCCTGGCAGGCGGATGTGGAGTCTGATTTTAAAGTGGAGATCCAGGATCCCGACAGATGTACCAGGTACATCGGCGTGGAGATGTCCGGCGTGGAAGTGAAGCCATCGCCCTACAAGATGCAGAGCCGGATCTGGAAGGTGGGCATGCGCCCCATCAACGCGCTGGTGGACATCACCAACTACGTGATGCTGGCCACAGGCAACCCGACCCACGCCTTTGACGCGGACAACATCTCCGACCACATCGTGGTGCGGCGCGCGGCCGAGGGGGAGAAGCTTGTTCTCTTAAATGACAAGGAGCTGGATCTGTGCGGGGACGACCTCGTCATCACAGACTCCGAGGGACCGGTGGCCCTGGCGGGCGTCATGGGCGGCGCCAAGGATTCCATCCTGCCTGACACGAAGCGGGTCATCCTGGAGGTGGCGAACTTTGAGTCCACCGGCGTCAGGAGAACGGCCCTGCGCTACGACAACCGCACGGAGGCGTCCTCCCGGTATGAGAAGGCCATCGATCCCGAGCGGTGCGACCAGGCACTGGCCCTCTCCATGCAGTATTTTAAGGAACTGTACCCGGAGCTTCATGTGACCGGCTGCTGCGACCAGTATGTGAAGAAGCTGGAGCGCGCCCAGATCGATGTGAGCCTGGCCTGGCTTGCCAAACGTCTGGGCAAGGATCTGTCCAACGATGTGATCCGCGCCAAGCTGGAACTTCTCGGCTTTGACGTGGAGATCGAGGGCGACAACATGCATGTGACAGCGCCCACCTGGCGGTCCACCGGAGACATCTCCATGAAGGACGACGTGATGGAGGAAGTGGCCAGACTGTACGGGTATGACAACTTTGAGGCGACAGAATTCACCACCACATTTACAGGCGCCATCAACCAGAAGGATCAGGACCTGATCCGGCATATCAAGGAGTATCTGGCGCTCCGCTGCGGCATGCAGGAAGTGTACACCTATCCGTGGATGAACGATGTGTACGTGAACGCCGTGCTGGGCAGCACAGAGGGCGTGCTGAAGCTCTCCACGCCGCCGGCTCCGGATCTTGGCTGCATCCGCTGCTCCCTGCTTCCCAACCTGTGCGAGGCAGTGATGAAGAACGAGCGCTATTTCAATGACTTCTCCATCTTTGAGGAGGCGCAGGTCTTCTTTGACCGGAACTACACCTCCCTCTACGATGAGACGGAGTCCCTGCCGGAGCAGCGCCGGCATATCGGGGCGGCCTTTGCGAGCAGTGTGAAGAAGATCGACCAGCTCTTCCGCGAGGCCAAGGGCGCGCTGGAGTACATGCCCCGCTACACCCACATGGAGGGCTTCACGTTCCGGAAAGAGGAGAAGCCGGTGTGGGCGGACAATGTCGTGTGGCTGAACATCTATCTGGGCGAGGAGAAGATCGGAGACCTGGGCCTGCTGGCCAAGAAAGTCTCCATGGAGTGCGGCATCAAGAACCTCTCCGTCATGCTCTTTGAGATCGATGCGACGAAGCTTAAGCCCCTCCCGTCCAGGACCAACACCTTTGCCCACCTGGCGGAGTACCCGGAGACAGACTACGACATCTCCATGCTCTTTGACTCAGACGCTGCCTGGAGCGACATCTATGAGGCAGTCATGGGCAAGAAGAAGGCGAGCGCGCTTCTGAAGGACGCTGCCTTTGTGGATGAGTACAGAGGCAAACAGATCCCGGAAGGAAAGAAATCCGTCACCATCCGCCTGACCATCGGCTCGGATGAGAAGACGCTGACTTCCCAGGAGATCGAGAACGCGGCCGGCCAGGTGATGAAGAAGCTTGGCAAGAAGATGGGCGCGCAGCTCAGGGCGCAGTAGAATAAAAAAGGATGCAAAATCCCCTCGCTCATAGCTTTGAGCAAGGGGATTTTTTTAAATATATAGTTTGTTTAGCCTTCCTGCCTGACCGCGCCTGCAAGGGCTGCCGGGATCCAGCCGTTGGCGAAGCACACCACATACAGGGAGACGCCGAGGGGGAGCAGGGCAAGCCAGATGCTCCCGGGCCCGATGAGGACCCGCGCAGCGTAGGAGCAGGCGACGCCTGCGTGGAAGGAGAGCAGGGTGCAGCCGAAGAATTTTGCCCTGGCTGTGTGGGACCGGTCGCCGTTGAGCAGGACCTCCGTCGCCGCCATGGTGAACTGCTTCAGGTTGTTGGTGGAGAACAGGGTGGAGCTGGCGAATCCCTGCGCGCCCCGGAAGCTGTTCCACTGAAACGCCGTGACAAAGAAAAAGGGATACAGGGCCAGGACCGGGTGGATGTCCGCCGGGAAGAGGCCCACCAGCACGGCTGCGGCCGCATCCAGAAGAACGCTCATGACCTGGAGGTTGACCCGGCTGTGCTTCGGGAGGTACACGGTCAGGACGATGGCGGCCATGAAAAGAAGCATGCCGCCGATCCGCAGGGCGGCGTCCTTTATGTCTCCGCCCAGAAGATCCGTCACGAAATAGATCAGATTCGCGGTCTGCGCGTTCCCGAACAGGTTGCAGAAGCTGAGGATCGCGTAGACGCCGAAAAAGCCGCCTACAAACGCCATGATATAATGGAGGGGTGTCTCATATTTTTTTACAGGGTCCATTGTTTTCACCTTTCTCTTGCCGTATCCGTGATTCTTATTATAACATATTGCAAAAATATATAAAAATACATATAATATATGAATAACTATATAGAAAAGGTATGGTGACGTGAAGTGGACATCAAATCGCTCAAATATTTTCTGGCAGTGGTGCAGGAGGGCAACATTTCCCGGGCGGCGCGGAAACTGTGCATCGCGCAGCCGCCCCTGAGCCGGCAGATCCGCCTTTTGGAGGAGGAGCTCGGGACCACGCTCTTCATCCGCGGGAAAAAGGAGATACAGCTCACGCAGGAGGGGCGCTTCCTCAAGCAGCAGGCGGGCGAGATCCTGGAGCTGCTGGAGAAGACCCAAGAGCAGATCGGGAAGTTCGGGAGCGGCGTGCACGGGCTTGTCTCCATCGCGGCGGCGGAGTCCTTCGGCATCGGCCTCCTCTCCGATATGGTGGAGGAATTTCACGGGCTGTACCCGGACGTCCGGTTCCAGATCTGGTGCGGCAACAGCGACGAGGTTCGGGATAAGCTGGAGCGGGGGCTGGCGGACGTAGGCATCGTGCGCGCGCCGGTTTACATGGAGCAGTGCGAGCAGATCTTTCTTCGCAGCGAGCCGTGGGTAGCCGCCATGAGCCGGGAGCATCCGCTGGCGCAGGAGCAGGGAGAAGGGATCACGCTTAAGAAGCTGGGCGGGGAGACGCTGATGCTGCCGGTCCGGGACCAGCTCCAGGAGGAGATCAACCACTGGTTCAACGAGCTGGCGCAGGAGCGGGAGATCCTCTGCTACTACAACTCCTCCGCCTCCATGCTGCCGCTTGTGGAGAAGGGGATGGGGATCGCCATCTGCCCCGGTTCGGCAAGGTATTTCGCCGCCGGGGAAGGGATCGTCTACAAGACGATCACAGAGCCCAGGAAGGAATCCCGCCTTTACATGGTCCGGCAGAGATACCGGATCCTGTCCCGGGCGGCCGGCGCGTTCTGGGAGTATGCATCCGGGCAGGAGAAGGGCGGCGGACAGGGCTAGTCGTGGCGCCCCCGCTGTCCGGCGACCCGGCCAAGGAATGTGGACAGGCCGGCGGCAAGGACTCCCTGCACCACTGCGGTAAAGACAGCCATGGCGATCTCCGGCCCGGTGGAGAGGGGGCAGGAGGCCAGGACCCAGACGGCGCACAGGGCGATCCCGATGCCGCATTTGATAAGCGGGATGTACGGTTCTCTGACTGCCTGCAGCCGGGCCAGCCATTTTCCGATAAAGAAGAGGATGACTGCCACAGACAGAAGTTCGGGCTTGAGATATTCGGTGATCTGCTCCATCGGACGCCTCCTGTGAAAAGATGCAGGATCAGTCTTTGGTTCAAAATATGCGGCGGCAGAAAAAAAGTGATTGATTTCTCTTTTCAAAGTGGTATAATGGTCGCATGGGGCATTAGCGCAGTTGGGAGCGCGCCACATTCGCATTGTGGAGGCCACGGGTTCGAATCCCGTATGCTCCATGGTGAAAGCCGCTGGAGTTCAGCGGCTTTTTTCTTTTTATTTTCCCGGTGGAAACGATAATATCCATTGCATTTTCCCAAGAAAAATAATATAATTTTTCTATCATTTCTTATAAATGACAGATAAATGAAAGCTGTTAAAAAGTCATAGAGAGTTAAAGGAGAAAACATGATGAAAAAGAGAGTAGTAGTTGCATTGGGGCACAGGGCGCTGGGCAATACGCTGCCCGAGCAGAAGGAAGCAGTGAGACGGACAGCCGTATCCATAGCGGATCTTGTACAGGAGGGATACCAGGTTGCCATTACCCACAGCAACGCGCCCCAGGTGGGCATGATCCATACCGCCATGAATGAGTTCGGGAAGGCGCATCAGGATTACACGCCGGCGCCCATGTCCGTGTGCTCCGCCATGAGCCAGGGCTACATCGGCTACGACCTGCAGAACGCCATCCGGGAGGCGCTTCTTGACAGAGGCATCTACCGCACGGTGAGCACGATCCTGACGCAGGTGACGGTGGATCCCTATGACGAGGCGTTCTACACGCCGACCAAGGTGCTGGGCCGCTACATGACGGCTGAGGAGGCCAACGAGGAGCGGAAGAAAGGAAACTATGTGATCGAGGAGCCTGGCAAGGGCTTCCGCCGTGTCGTATCCGCCCCCAATCCGGTCGGGATCGTGGAGATCGACGCCATTAAGGCACTGATCGATGCGGATCAGGTGGTCATTGCCTGCGGCGGAGGCGGCATCCCGGTGATGCAGCAGGATCACCGGTTAAAGGGAGCCAGCGCCGTGATCGAGAAAGACCTGGCAGCCGGCAAGCTGGCGGAGGCCATCGATGCGGATGAACTCATCATCCTCACAAGTGTGGAGAAGGTGCGGATCAACATGAACACGCCCAAGGAGTCCGAGCTTGGCGAGATCTCCCTTGCAGACGCCAGACAGTACATGGAGGAGGGACATTTCGGCGTGTACAACATGCTGCCGAAGTTCCGCGCGTCCGTGGAGTTCATCGAGAAGCGGGAGGGCCGCAGCGCGCTCATCACTTCCTTTGACAAGCTCAAAGACGGACTGAAGGGAAAGACAGGAACGATCATCCGGTAGGCGGATACGGAAAGAAAGAGAACTTTGTGAAAGGCCCCGGCCGTGCGGAATGCGCGGCCGGGGCCTTTGTTAATGCTTTCACAGGACACGTAACACTTTTAAAAAGTGTTACGTCCGGAATGCAATTTTGTAAAACTAACTTGACATTTAATGTAAAGCGAACTATACTATAAATGTAAAGCATACTATACGATTGTGAAGGGGATGTCAAAGAGATGAAGACCCGTATTCAGGAACTGCGCAGGAAACACAAGCTTTCTCAGGAGGAGCTTGCCCTGGCAGTCGGTGTAACCCGGCAGACGATTATATCGCTGGAGAAGGAAAAGTACACGGCTTCTCTTGTTCTGGCCTACAGGATTGCGCGGTATTTCGGTCTGGCCATTGAGGATGTGTTTGATTTTTCGGAAGTGGATGAGGAGGAGATGTAAGATGAAGGAATACAGGAAGAAACTCAGAAGACAGATCAAAGGGATGGTTCTTTTTCTCGTGGTGTCTGTGGCGGTGATCGTGATCTGCGGCGTCAGTGCCTCGAAGCTGGACGACAATGCCCACGCGGCCAGTTTTGTGAGGGGATTCCAGGCAGGGATCTTCCTGGTGTGGGCAGGAGCGTCTGTCTATGGGATCGTGTCCAATGTGCGGGCGCTGAAAGACGAGAGGAAGCTCAGGCAGCGCTATATCGAGGCCCATGACGAGCGGGCGGCGGCGATCCAGCGGGAGTCTGGGCGCACGGCCTATGTTGTCGGTCTGGGCGGCCTCGTTACGGCTGGCGTCGCAGCGGGCTACTTCAACATAACTGTCTTCGCCACGCTGGTGGCGGCCGCCTTCTTCCTGGCGGTGACAGGGGCAGTCACCTACAGGTATTTCTCGGGGAAAATGTAGATGATCTGTAAAAAAGTGCGCAGACCGTATTGACTTTTTACAGGAAGGAATATATTATTGTATTATATCAATGGTACAAACAAAAAGCAGAAATGTACTGTGATCTGATAAAAAAGACAGCGCCCCGCAGGGGAGAAAGGGAATGAGACATGATAGAGATCCGGGATCTGACAAAAGTGTACCGGCTGAATCGGAAGCAGATGGCCGAGTCGCACACAAAAAATCCGAATAAGACAGCCGTGGATCATTTGAGCCTGACGGCGAAAAAAGGGGAGATATACGGACTCCTCGGGCCGAACGGCGCCGGGAAGACCACCACGCTGCGATGCATTTCCACGATCATCAAACCCACATCCGGCGAGATCTGGGTGGAGGGCTGCGAAGTGGGGAAGGAGCCGGAGGCGGTGCGCAACCGGATTGGGTTCCTCACAAGCGACATCAAGCTGGACGACCAGTTTGACCCGGACTATATGTTCCGCTTCTTTGGCCGCCTCCACCGGGTGCCGGAGGACGTGATCGCCAGGAGGCGGGAGGAGCTGTTCGACTATTTCGGCATCCGGGAGTTCGCCCACAAGAAGATCCGGGAACTCTCCACCGGCATGAAGCAGAAGGCGGCCATCGCGGTCAGCCTGGTACATGATCCGGACGTGGTCATCTTTGACGAGCCCACCAACGGGCTGGACATCATCACGGCCAGGAGCGTGACGGACTATCTGCGGAAACTGCGGGATGAAGGCAAGCTTGTCATCATCTCCACCCACATCATGTCCGAGGCCCAGAAGCTCTGCGACCGCATCGGCGTCATCATCGACGGCCGGAAGGAAGCGGAGGGGACGCTGGACGAGATCCTGGCCCGGACGGGCGCCGATGACCTGGAGGACGCGTTCTTCCAGATCTATGCAGGACGGAAGGAGGAGAGATAGATGAACGGCATCAGACAGATATTCTGTAAAGAAATGGCGCGGATCTTCCGCGATAAGAAGATGGTGTTTTCCGTGTTCCTTCTCCCGGTGATCGTTATGGTGGCGATCCTCACCATCATCAACAACCTGGCCGGGCAGATGCAGTCCGACATAGAGTCCCACAGATCCATTGTCTGGGTCCAGAATGAGCCGGAAAGCTTCCGGGCCTTTCTGGAGGCGGCCGGCCTGGACTGCGACATGGAGACCGTATCTTCCCCGGAGGACAACGAAAAGGCCAGGGCGCAGATCCTGGAAGGGGACGCGGACCTCCTCATCGAATTCCCGGAGGACTTTGACCAGGAGATCGCCGCATTCCGGGAGGGGGACAAGGTGCCCCAGGTGAAGACATACTACAACCCGTCCGAGGAGTATTCCTCCCAGGCCTACCAGACGATCTCCACGGGAGCGCTGGAAGCCTACCGGCAGACGCTCCTTGCCGGCCGGGTGGGCAATGCGGACGCTGTCACGGTGTTCACAGTCAACTCGGACAATGATGAGATGGTGATCCAGGATGACGAGAAAGCAAGCGGCCAGGCGCTGGGGATGATGCTCCCCTACTTCATCACGATCCTGCTCTTTGCGGGAGCTATGGGGATCGGGACGGACATGATCGCGGGCGAGAAGGAGAGAGGGACCATGGCGAGCCTTCTTGTGGCGCCGGTGAAGCGCTCCTCCATCGTCCTTGGGAAGGTGTTCGCCCTGATGACGGTCTCCGGCATTTCCTCCATCATCTATGTGGGCGGCATGGTGGCGTGCACCCCGTTTATGATGGATTCCATGGCAGGCATGGAGGAGGCCCTGAACCTCCGCCTGGATCCGTCCCAGATCGTCATGCTCGGCCTGCTGCTCATCGCCCTTGCCTTCCTGTACTCAGCGGTGGTGGCGCTCGTGTCCGTCTTTGCCAGGACGACGAAGGAGGCAGGTACTTACATCATGCCGGCCTACATGCTTGTGCTGGTGGTGGGGCTTCTGACCATGTTCCGCATGGGGGACGGGCGCGCGGCCGACTACTATATCCCGTTCTACAACAGCGCCGTTGCGCTGCAGACGATCCTGAGCCATGAGATCACCCTGGCCCAGTACGCGGTGACGCTGGGGGAGACGCTGCTTTTAGGCGGCGTGCTCACGGTGATCATTGCCCGGGCGTTCAACAACGAAAAAATCATGGCTTTATAGAGGCAGAAATAGAGAGCCTCATGCCGCACCTCTTCCCGCATCCGCGCATAGGATGGGAGGGGAGGTGACAGCATGAGGCTCTGTGATTTTCAGCAGAAAGAAGTGATCAGTATCTGCGACTGCCGAAGACTCGGGTATGTGGCGGACCTTGTCTTCGACGAGTGCACCGGGTGCATCGAGGCGGTGATCGTGCCCCGGGGCGGCTTCTTTTGCGGCCTGTTCGGGGACAGCGGCGAGTATGTGATCCCATTTGGGTGCATCCGGAAGATCGGGCCCGATATCATCCTGGTGGAGATCCCGGAAGAAATAGGCCGCCGGCCAAAGTAATAAATTGACAATTCCGTTTGCCGGGATATATACTTGATATATTAATATGAAAGGATGAAAAGACGAGATGAAATGCCCATACTGCGGTCATCCGGACACGAGAGTCATCGACTCCCGCCCGGCGGACGACGGAAATTCCATCCGCAGGAGACGCTCCTGCGATGTGTGCGGAAAGCGCTTCACGACTTACGAGAAGGTGGAGACGATCCCGCTTATCATTATCAAGAAAGACAACAACAGGGAACAGTACAACCGCGGGAAGATTGAGAACGGCGTCCTGCGGGCATGCTATAAGAGGCCGGCCTCCGCGGAGGAGATCCAGAAGTGCATCGACCGGATCGAGACGAAGATCTTCAGCCTGGAGGAGAAGGAGATCTCCAGCAGCGCCATAGGCGAGATCGTCATGGACGAGCTCAAGAAGCTGGATGAGGTCGCCTACGTCCGTTTCGCGTCTGTGTACAGGGAGTTCAAGGACGTGAACACATTTATGGACGAGATCAAAAAAATTCTGGACAGAGGGAATGCGTAAGAGATGAATTATCAGCGGATCCTTGAAGGCATCCTCGATATCGGGGAGGCCATGCTCTGCAGCGGCGCAGAGAACTTCAGACTGGATGACACGCTGTACCGGATGTGCAAGAGCTACGGCTTTAAGCGGTACGATGTATTTGTCATCCCGAGCAATATACAGATCACCGTGGAGACGCCGGAGGGAGAGTTCCTCACCCAGATCCGGCACATCGAGT
This sequence comes from Mordavella massiliensis, assembly GCF_016901695.1. Lineage (GTDB taxonomy): Bacteria > Bacillota > Clostridia > Lachnospirales > Lachnospiraceae > Claveliimonas > Claveliimonas massiliensis_A. The sequence continues at coordinate 31,770 of NZ_JACJKS010000005.1, forward strand.
CCGCGGGGATCAACTATGACCGGCTGGATTACCTGAACAACCTGGCCCGGTATGTCTGCCGGCATACCCCGGACGAGGAGACGCTCCGGGAAAAGTATCTGGAGGTCATGAACCGGAAGCAGCAGCCGGTGGCGCTTACGTACGCCGCCGGGATCATGGGAGGGACGGGCTTTGCGGTCTTCTTCGGCTGCGGACTGACGGACGCTGTTGTGGCGGTCCTTGTCTCCCTCCTCATTGTGTTCGTGGGCAGGGTGCTGGACAAGGTGGAGGACAATCTTCTTGTATACAACCTCCTCCTTGCATTTCTCTCCGAGGTGGTGATCATCGGTATGGCGGCGCTTGGCATCGGCACCCATCCGGACCGGATCATGATCGGCATCGTCATGCTGCTGATCAGTGCGCTGAGCACGACCAACGGCATACGGGAGGTGCTGCAGCGGGATTTCATCTCGGGGCTTATCAATATCATGAACTCCGTCCTGGGAGCGGCGGGCATCGCCTTTGGCATCGCCCTCGCCATGTGGCTTCTGGGGGAAGGCGAGTACGACGGCTTTATCCTGAACAACAGCGTGCCGGTACAGCTTGTCTCCTGTACGGTCGCGTGCATCGGGTTTGCCCTCTGGTTTAGGATCCGGGGCAGGCAGGTGCTCTTCTGCGGGGTTGGCGCTTTCTTTACCTGGGCGATCTATGTGGTGACCTTTGCCGTGTGGCCGAGCAATTTTGCGGCGACGCTGGCAGGCGGCATCTTCGTGGCTGCGTATGCCTTTGTCATGTCCAGGGTCAACAAGGCGCCGGCGACGATCTTCCTGACGGCCTCGGCCTTTCCGCTCATACCCGGACCGAACCTGTACTACATGATGTACGGCTGGGTGAGCGGCGATTCCGCCATGGCGGGCAACGAGACGTGGGTGCTTCTGGAGACATGCCTGGCCATCGCGCTTGGCTTCCTGATCGTGGATGTGGTGTCCCGGTACGTGCTGTATATCAGGACGAGGGAGAAGACGCCCGGGCAGAATATCATCTGACGGGGACTGGCCGTATACAGTTTAGTTTCAGACAGAGTGGGTGAGTGTATATGAGAAATTACAAGCTGACGATCGCCTACGACGGCAGCCGTTACCAGGGGTGGCAGCGGCAGGCGACGACAGACAATACGATACAGTATATCATTGAGAGGAGTCTTGGCAGGATCGTGGGATACCGGGTCCAGGTGGACGGCTCCGGGCGGACGGACAGCGGCGTCCATGCCCGGGGGCAGGTGGCCAGCGTGAAGCTGTCCGGCGCCTATGACCCGGAGGAGCTCAAAAGCGCCCTGAACCGGTACCTCCCGGAGGACATCCGCATCCTGAAGGTGGAGATGGTGAAGAACAGCTTCCACGCCAGGAAGAGCGCCAAGGGAAAGAAGTACGAGTACTATATAGACTGCCGGGAGAAACCGGACGTGTTCTCCAGACGGTACTGCTATCACTATCCGGAGAAGCTGGACATCGAGGCCATGCGGGACGCCACGAAATATCTCATCGGCGTCAAGAATTTTGTCAGCTTTACGGACAACAGAGATACAAATGACACAGTGCGCCGCATTTACAACATCCGGATCGTGCGGTCCGGCGAGAAGGTGCGGATCACCTACTACGGGTCCGGCTTCCTCTACCATATGGTGCGGATACTGACAGGAACCCTGCTTGAGATCGGGACCGGGAAGCGGGACGCGAGCAAGCTGCCCGTAGTCATCGCGGCGGAGGACCGGAGCCTGGCGGGCTTTCTCGCGCCGGCCAGGGGGCTGTTCCTGCGCAAGGTATACTACTAGAAGAGAGCAAAGGAGTAAGACGGATGAAGTTTATTTCCTGGAATGTAAACGGCCTGCGGGCCTGTGTCCAGAAAGGATTTACAGAATTTTTCAGGGAGGCGGACGCGGACATTTTCTGCCTGCAGGAGACGAAGCTCCAGGAGGGGCAGATCGACCTGGAGATGCCGGGATACTACCAGTACTGGAACTATGCGGTGAAGAAGGGGTATTCCGGGACGGCGGTCTTCACAAAGGAGGAGCCTCTGGGCGTGTCCTACGGTATTGGCGTGGAGGAGCACGACCAGGAGGGGCGGGTCATCACCCTGGAATTCCCGGAATTTTACTTTGTGACCGTATACACTCCCAACTCCCAGAACGAGCTGGCCAGGCTTCCTTACCGGATGGAGTGGGAGCGGGATTTCCTCTCGTACCTTAAGAAGCTGGAGGAGACAAAACCGGTGATCTTCTGCGGGGATCTGAATGTGGCCCACAAGGAGATCGATCTGAAGAATCCGAAGACGAACCGGAAGAACGCCGGATTTACGGACGAGGAGCGGCAGAAGTTCACAGAGCTTCTGGACGCGGGCTTCATTGACACGTACCGGTACTTCTATCCGGACAGGGAGGGCGTCTACTCCTGGTGGTCCTATCGGTTTAAGGCAAGGGAGAAGAACGCGGGGTGGCGCATCGACTATTTCTGCGTGTCCCGCGCGCTGGAAGGGCGGCTGAAGGATGCGAAGATCCTGACGGACGTGATGGGTTCGGACCACTGCCCGGTGGAACTGGATATAGAGTAGGGAAAGGCGGTTAAACATGCGGATAGAGCGTGAACACACAGCGGCGATCGTGATCGATTACCAGGAGAAACTGATGCCGGTCATGGACCGGAAAGAGAAACTGACGGAGAATGCATCCATCCTGCTGGCAGGCCTCCGGACGCTGGGCATCCCCATGGTGCTCACCCAGCAGTACACGAAAGGGCTGGGAAGTACGGTGCAGGAGCTCGTTCAGGCTTCCGGGACGGAGGACTTTGTGGAGAAGATCCGGTTCAGCGCCTGGGAGGATGTCGTAAGGAGCCACCCCTGGATCCGGGGGAAGAAGTATATCATCCTCTGCGGCGTGGAGGCGCACATCTGCGTCCTGCAGACGCTGATCGACCTGAAGGCAGCGGGCTTTGTGCCGGTCCTTGCGGCGGACTGCATCTCAAGCCGCAGGCGGAGCGACTATGAGATGGCGCTTGAGCGGGCCCGCCAGGAGGGGGCCATCCTCACCACGTACGAGGCGCTCCTCTTTGAACTGCTGGAAAAGGCCGGGACAGAGGAGAGCAAGAAGATCCAGAGACTTGTAAAATAGGAAATAGAAAAGAAGACGGAGGGTATATCTGATCTGGACAGATCAGATATACCCTCCGTCTATTCCGATGACCTGTCCGGTCATGTAGGCAGGGGCGTGGGCCGTCTGCCAGACGAGATCCGCCACCTCCTCCGGGGAGGCGAACCTGCCGGCCGGGATCTCCTCCGCAAGCGCCTGCCGCTCGTCCGGCTGCAGCTGGCTGTTCATCTGCGTGTCAATGACGCCGCAGGCGATGGCGTTGACCTGGATATTGCTGGGGGCCAGCTCCTTTGCAAGGGCCCGGGTCAGCCCGTGGACGCCGGATTTCGCCGCGGAGTAGGCCGCCTCACAGGAGGCGCCAACCGTGCCCCACATGGAGGAGATGTTGATGATCCGCCCGGCTTTTCTTGTGACCATGGGCGGCACCGCGCTGCGGCAGCAGTAGAAGACAGAGGAGAGGTTGGTGTCCAAAAGACGGCTCCACTCCCCGTCCGTCATATCAGTGAGCAGGCCGATGTGGGCGATGCCCGCATTGTTGACAAGCACATCCAGGCAGGGGCAGACCTGGTAGATCTTCTCAAAGATCTTTCGTACATCCTCCGGGTTTCCCACGTCTCCGGGGACGGGGGTACAGTGCCCTGGGAACTCATTTTGGATTTCCTGCCGGACCTCCTCCAGCTCATCCAGGGAGGAGCGGCAGTTGAGGAAGACGTGCCAGCCCTCTTTGGCGAAGCGGAGTGCGCAGGCGCGGCCGATGCCCCGGGAGGCGCCTGTGACGAGTACGTATTTTACGGACTGTTCTGCAGACATGAATCTTCTCCTTTTGTCTTTATCGTTTCCCTCATTTTACACCAGAGTATACCTGCTGTCTACCTGTCCGGGCAGGCGCGTATTTTCAGTCCGCTTTCCTCTGCGCATAAAAAGCAGCTCTCGTAACTTTCTACAGAAAATACGATAAAAATAAATCCATCTTTACGCTTCTCCAAGGACAGCTTCCCTTTCATTGCTGCGTTTCACCTCCGGCTTTTTTGCAAGCGCGATCCCTGCTACCAGAAGAAGCGGGAACAGTACGCCTGCCAGGATGCCCAGTTTCAGATCGTCATCCATGGCGCCTGAGACGAGTCCCACCAGCGTGGGCCCCGCCGAGCAGCCGATATCCCCGCCGAGGGCCAGCAGCGCGAACATGGCTGTCCCGCCTCTTGGAAGAGAGGCGGCCGCCTTGCTGAAGGTGCCCGGCCACATGATCCCCACAGACAGGCCGCAGACAGCGCAGGCGGCCAGACTGAGCTGGGGAACCGGAAGGAGGGAGATCCCCAGGTAGGATAAAATGCACAGAAGCCCGCTGGCGGCCATAAAGCGTTCCAGGTTGATGCGGTGTCCGTATTTCCCGTAAAACAGGCGGGACAGTCCCATCAGCAGGGCAAATGCCATCGGGCCGGCCAGATCCCCGGCGCTCTTGGAGATGCCAAGGCCCTTCTCGGCAAATACGGATGCCCACTGGCTCACTGCCTGTTCGCTTGCGCCGGCGCACACCATCATGACGAGCAGGATCCAGAACAGCTTATTTCGGAAGAGAGCGCCAGTCGTCATGCCGCGCTCGCCCTCCGCAAGCAGGGGAGCCATGGGAACCCTTGTGAAGAGGAAGGCGTTGCAGATGGGCAGAAGGGCCCATGCCAGCGCCAGGAACTTCCAGTTTTCCATGCCTGCCAGATGGAAAAAGAGCGTGGATACAAGAACGACGCCCGCATAGCCCCAGCAGTAGAAGGAATGCAGCATACTCATGGCCTTCTCTTTGTGATCGGAAGGGCAGGCTTCCACGACCGGGCTGACAAGCACCTCCAGCAGCCCTCCGCCGACTGCGTAGACCATGACGGAGATCAGTATGCCGGCAAACGGTACCGGCAGAAGGTCAGGCAGAACGGTGAGCAGGATCAGGCCTGCGGCTGAAAAAATGTGAGCCGCGACCATGGAGGTCCGGTATCCTATCCTGTCCACGAATCCGACGGACAGAAGATCGACAAGAAGCTGTATCCCGAAATTGAAGGTCACAAGCAGCGTGATCTGGGAGAGCGGGATGTGATAGGTTTTCTGAAACAGCAAAAACAACAGCGGCGCGAAATTATTGACAACAGCCTGGACGATATAGCCCGTGAAACAGGCTGCAATAGTTTTGTTATACTGATTTTTAGTTTTCATTTTGTTTCCTCCTGTTCTGGATATGGATTATATCACGTGAAAAATAATAAATCATTGCATATAATTGCTTTTATATGGTACAATATCACAAAATGAGATGAACGGGAGGATGGGTATGGAATATTGCGCGACAGTTACGGATGAAACACTCCGGGAGATGGCAGTCCACGGAAGCAGTGAGTATCCATTTGCCTATTATCCGGAAGATATCTGGCAGTTTGACTTCCACCGGGTAGACTGGCACTGGCACCATGAGCTGGAATTTATGTATCTGGCCCGGGGGAGTGTGCTCTGTCTTGCCGGGGAAGACCGGATAGAGCTGCGGCAGGGGAGCGGCATTTTTATCAACAGCGGGGTGCTGCACCGGTATGAGGCGCAGGAAAGCGCAGTTGCGCCTAATATTGTCTTTTCCCCGTCTCTTCTCGCGGCAGAGGAGACATTTGTCTGCCGCAAGTACGTTATGCCTGTCATCCGCTCGTCTGTCCCGTATCAGCTTCTGGATCCGCATATTGACTGGCAGGCGCAGATCCTGCAGATCCTGCGGCGGATTTTTGCCCTGCAGGAGGCAGGGGAGGACTGCGAACTGACCACTGTGCGGATGCTTCTGGAAATGTGGGAGCTGCTGGCGGGGCACATGGATCTGGAAGCAGGTTCTTCCCGTCTCCGCCGCCTGAATCACAAGCAGGCTAAACTGCAGATCATGATGCAGTTCATCCACGATCACTATATGGAAGAAATAACGCTCGAACAGATCGCGGCATCCGCATCCCTGAGTAAAAGCGGCGCCCTCCATATTTTCCGGTCAGGCATACAGATATCCCCGGTGGCCTATCTCATCCGCTACAGGCTGGCACAGGCGGCAGAACAGCTTCAGACAACCCGGAAGTCCGTCTCGTCTGTTGCGGCAGACACAGGCTTTGCGGACGCAGGTTATTTCTGCCGGAAATTCAGGCAGCAGTATCATATGAGCGCCGGCGAGTACCGGCAAAAAAGCGGGAAAACCATTGCTATTTCAGACTGCTGATGCTATGATGAATGCATAATAGCACGGGCAGGCGATACCGGGCGGCAGGGGAAGCCGGGAGGCGGCGTATGGAAACGGTAGTCGGAGAAAAAAGAGGTATGAATATGGTCGAGAGGGCAGTGGAATTTGCGACGAAGGCGCACGCAGGGCAGTTCCGCAAGGGGACGAGACGTCCGTATATCGTGCATCCGATCGAGGTGAAGGAGATCGTATCACGGATGACGAGCGACGAGGAGATCATAAGCGCGGCTGTGCTGCACGACACGATCGAGGACTGCAGCGGCGTGACGGAGGAAGTGCTGGCGCTGGAGTTTTCCCCGCGGGTGGCCCGCATGGTCGCCGGCGAGAGCGAGGACAAGTCCAGGACATGGCTGGAGCGAAAAAGCGCTACGATCCGTTCCATCGGGAGCGCACCGCGGGAGGTGCAGATGATCGGCCTGGCGGACAAGCTCTCCAATATGCGGGACATTGACAGGGACTATCCCAAAGTGGGGGAAGAACTCTGGAACCGCTTCCGCATGAAGGATAAGAAGATGATCGGCTGGTACTACAAGGGGATCCGGGATGCCCTTGCGAATGATTTCCGGGATGAGCCTGTGTTTCAGGAATACTGCAGGCTGATCCGCAAGAATTTTGATTAGGACAGTGTTATACGTGTTTCAGAGTTCCGCAGGCGGGACTCTTTTTTGTACTGGCGACGAGCCAAAGTCCGGGCTTGCCCGAGACCTTGGCGACCGCCTACAATCCCGGAATGTGCCTTTTGGCACTTCCGGTGATTGTTGGAAAAAGCTTGCCGAAGAGATGAAATTATGTTATTATGATCCACACGGATCCTGCTCTGGGGTCCAGTCGCTTTGCCGGCTCATGGCGAGGCATTTCTTACAGCCGCAAGGCTTCTCATTTTCGGTATTTCCAGGTCGGAAGTCATACCCGTAAATGAATGGAACTTAAAAACAGCACAAAAGAAACGGAGGGGTAAAATGGCGGGCATTTTACAGCAGTATTTTCCCATGATACGCACAAGGAATGTTTAAGGAGATCCTGAATCCGGAAAGCGCGCCGGAGCGCCTGGAAGAATTTCTGTCTCTTGTTCTGGGACAGAAGATAAAGATATTGTCAGCGATCCCGAATGATTCTACCCGGATAGCGGATAACATTCTCTTGTAGTCATGGACATAGTCATTGAGATGGAAGACCACAGTATTGCGAATGTGGAGGTGCAGAAGCTGGGATACAGGTTTCCCGGGCAGAGAAGCGCCTGCTACTCTGCAGACCTGCTTTTGAGACAGTATAAAAGAGTGAAGGGGGAAAAGGGAAAAAGCTTCAGCTACCGGGACATTAAAAAAGTATACACGATCATCCTATATGAGGGGAGCCCGAAGGAATTCAATGCGTTTCCGGATGAGTACCTGCATCTCTTCTCACAGAGATCAAACACCGGGCTGAAAGTGGAGCTGCTGCAGGAATATTGCTTTATTGCGCTTGACATATTTCGGAAGATTGTGCACAATAAAGGTATCAGAAATAAGCTGGAGGCATGGCTTGTGTTTTTCAGTACAGATGAACCGGAAAGGATAGAGGAACTGCTTCGGGGATATCCGGAATTCGGGAAGCTGTACGAGGAAATCTATGAACTGTGCCTGCATACGGAGAAGGTGATGGAGATGTTCTCTAAGGAGTTGCGGGAGCTGGATCGGAATACCGTGCAGTATATGATCGATGAGATGCAGGAGGAGATCGACAGCCAGAAGGAGGAGATTGACAGTCAGAGGGAGACGATCGACAGCCAGAAGGAGGAGATTGACAGTCAGAGGGAGACGATCGAGGGCCAGAAGGAGGAGATCGACAGATTGAGAAAACGGCTCGGGGAACTGGAGCGCCGCTGACAGGCGGCGCTCTTTTCTATTTCATAGGAAATTGCTTTCCTATGAAATAAAAACGCTCCGCGAGGATCGCACTGCCGCGGAATGGAAGATGTCGCTTATGCGACCCGCCGCAGGCGGAGGATCCCGCAAAGCAGGATCCTTTCTTATTTGTTGCGCAGCACCTCGGCGGGCGGCTCGATCTCCCGCGCCAGCGTGTGCTCGGTCAGCTCTGAGAGCAGTTTGATCTTTTTGTTCAGCATGGGGCGCATGCAGTTCGGGACATGCTCCTGATGGGCCCGGTGGATGGCGACGCACTCCTTGCAGTTCCCGTGATAACGGCAGGCTTTCTGGCAGGGACAGTGGTCCTTATCTTTGTATTCCTCCCTGAACTGGGAGGCGAATTCCTCCTGCAGCTTCAGGCCCTCCGCGCGGTTTCCCTTGTGAAATTCTTCCATGGCAGCCAGTTCTTTCGGATTGTTTTCAATGATCATGGCGGATCCTCCTTCCGCTACCATCTTATCGGATCTGAAAGAAAAAAGCAATGTATCAGTTTCCCTGTCATATAAAGAAGAAATGTGATATAATCTACTGTAAATATATCCGTGTCCGCACGGAGAGACCGGGAGGATCTATGATCATCAGCGCAAGCAGGAGGACAGATATCCCAGCCCTGTATCCGGAGTGGTTTATGAACCGGCTGCTGGCGGAGGAAGTGCTGGTTCCCAATCCCTATAACAGAAAAAAGATCAGCCGCGTCCGGCTTACTCCGGATGTGGTGGACTGCTTTGTCTTCTGGACAAAGAACCCGGAGCCGATGCTGCATTATCTGAAGATGATCGACCGGCTTGGGTATCCCTACTGTTTTCAGATGTCCGTCACGGACTATGAGAGAGATATAGAACCGAACCTCCCGACTACGGAGGAGTCCATCGCCAGCTTTATCCTGCTGAGCGAGCGGCTGGGGAAGGAGCGGGTGGACTTCCGGTTTGATCCGGTCCTTCTGACGGACAGGTACACAGTGTCCTATCATCTGGAGCAGTTTGACATGCTGTGCGGGTGGCTGCACAGGTACACGACCCGCTGCATTTTCAGCTTTGTGGACACATACAGGGGCAGCCCGTTCGGGGAGCCGGAGGAGGAAGAGAAGATCCGGCTGGCGCAGGGGTTTGCAAAGATCGCGGAAAAGTACGGGCTTCCGCTCTATACATGCGCAGAGAATCTGGATCTGACAACATGCGGGATCCGCCATGCGGCCTGCATTGACAGGGAAAAGATAGAAAAGATCGTCGGCTATAAGCTGGATCTGAAGAGAGATAAGGGACAGCGGAAAGAGTGCGGCTGCTGCGAGAGCGTTGACATCGGCATGTATGACACCTGCGTGCACGGCTGCCGCTACTGCTATGCCACGGCCAGCCTGGCCAGCGCGAAGAACCGGAAGGGGCAGCACGACCCGGAATCGCCGCTCCTCATCGGACATCTCAGGGGAGATGAGACGATCGCGGACAGGGAGATGGAGTCCAGCCGGGATAACCAGCTCTCGCTGTTTGACTTCATGTGACGGGGAGGAGAAGACATGGATCATTCGGAGAAAGTATCCTGGCTGATCCGGGAGCTGAAAAAAGAAAATCCGGGATACGCGGCGCTGCGGGAACCGGTGGATGAAAAAGAGCGCAGACGGCTGCTGCGCAGCCTGATGAACGTGAGATGGCCGGGGGAGGTAAGCGCGGAATTCCTGCGTGTGCAGGATGAACTTCTGCAGGAGGAACTGCGGGCAAGAGGGATCGTACATGGAGATGCACTGCCTGTGATCCGGGATGAGTATGCCTGCACGGCTGTCAAGAACGACGACCGCATCGTCCTCTGGCGGGGGGATATCACCACACTGGAGGTGGACGCTATTGTCAATGCCGCCAATTCCCAGATGCTGGGATGCTTTGTGCCCTGTCACGGCTGCATCGACAATGCCATTCCTCACTCAATCACACAGGGGTTTACCTGGTCAAGCAAGATCGAATGCTGCTGCACTTAGAATTTCCGTGGGTTTCGATTGCCCCTGATGCCTCTCCAAGAGAACAACTCCGATATTATCGTGAGTACCGCGGCCTTCTGCGGCGGGAATTAGGAGATATGACCGGAATATCAGAGACAACGATTTTGAACTATGAGCTTGGCTATATGCCCATTGCCTATGATAAGGCAAAGAGACTGGCAAAGGCGTTAGAGATAGACGAAAAACTTCTCTTTGACGATTACTGTCGGTTTCTGGACTATCCATTTCAGCTTCGATGCAAGGAACTTCGTTTGGAATTAGGACTGACGCAGGTTGAGATTGCAGATAAAGCAGGAATAGCCCGTGGGACGTATGGCACATGGGAATGTGCTGCGGTCAGACCTGGCCGTGAGCCGTTTCAGAAATTTGCAGCTTTTATTACTTCCCAAGGAAAAGAGGTAGTGTAGTTTGGACCAGAAACAGATAGAAAGATTATCCCAGCAGCTTGCCAGCTCCGATGCGATTGTGATCGGAGCCGGGGCTGGCTTATCCACATCAGCAGGCTTCACATATACCGGGGAGCGGTTTGAGCATTACTTCCCGGACTTTATTGCCAAGTATCACTTTTCTGATATGTATTCCGGCGGCTTCTATCCTTTTGATACGCTGGAAGAACATTGGGCTTATTGGAGCCGGTACATTTTCTGCAACCGTTATCTGGATGCCCCGAAGCCGGTTTATCAAGAACTGCTGTCTTTGGTGCAGGATAAGGATTATTTCGTACTGACTACCAATGTGGACCACCAGTTTCAGAAGGCGGGATTTGACAAGCACAAGCTATTTTACACGCAAGGTGACTATGGTCTTTGGCAATGTATGGAGCCTTGCCATCAGAAAACGTATGATAACGAGGAAGTAGTCCGGCGGATGGTCGCCGAGCAGAGGGACATGAGGATACCCACAGAGTTAGTCCCACGTTGCCCTGTCTGCGGCAAACCCATGACCATGAATTTGCGGAGCGACAATACTTTTGTTGAGGATGAAGGCTGGCATCTGGCCGCGGAGCGTTACGACGATTTTCTGCGCCGTCACGATGGACTGAAAGTGTTATATTTGGAGCTTGGCGTGGGAGCCAACACTCCGGTCATTATTAAATATCCTTTTTGGAAAATGACCTATGCAAATCAAAATGCCACCTATGCCTGTATCAATTTCGGAGAGGCATTCGCTCCGCCGGAGATTAGAAATCGGTCAATCTGCATCAACGCTGACATTGGTAATGTGCTTTCACGGTTAAAGGAGGTGAAGATATGACCCAGGAGGAAAGAAGGATATATCTCATCAGAGAATTACAGCACGAGATGCCTCAGTACGAGAACCTTGCCATTCCTGACACCGAGGATCAACAATGGCGGCTTTTACGTTCTCTGTTTAATGTGCGTCCTCCGTATCCGGCATCGAAGGATTTCCTGAAGGTTCAGGATGAATACCTGTCGGAGATGATACGGCAAAGAGGAATTACCGTGGCCTGCGATTTGCCGAGGGTAAAGAATGATCCGAAAATAACGCTTTGGCAGGGAGATATTACGACACTGCGTTGCGATGCGATTGTAAATGCCGCCAACAGCGCCCTATTGGGGTGCTGGCAACCTTGCCATTCCTGCATCGACAACATTGTTCACTCGCTTTCCGGTGTCGAGCTTCGGATCAAGTGTAACGAGATTATGCAGGCGCAGGGGCATGAAGAAGAAACGGGAACCGCTAAAATTACGCCTGCCTACAATCTTCCCTGCAAATATGTGCTGCATACGGTTGGGCCGATTATTTCAGGACCACTTCGCAAAAGTGACTGTGATCTCTTGGCAAGCTGTTATCAATCTTGCCTGGAGCTTGCCGCAGAGAATGAGGTACAGTCTATTGCCTTTTGCTGTATTTCAACTGGCGTTTTCCATTTTCCCCAGGAACGGGCGGCTGAAATCGCAGTCAAAACAGTTAGGAGCTTTCTTGAGACGGACAGCTCCATTCAACAAGTAATTTTCAATGTCTTTACGGACAAGGATTTAGAAATCTATCAAAAACTGCTTAACAACTAAATATAGCGGCTCTTGTGGGCCGATGGATTGACGGACATTAGTGTTTCTGCTGATGTCCGTTTTTCTATGCCTAAAATCAGATGCGAAAGGAGGTTCCGGGCTGGGCCTCCTTTTTGTGTCTCAATGGAGGTGAGAAGCATTGAGCGATAAGCCCGCGTCACCTGCCAGGGGACGAAAGAAAACCGCCCCGCCTGCCCAGCAGCCACCCCAGGAAGAAGTGGTGGTTCGCCTGCCGCTGACGGACCTTTACCCATTCCCGGACCACCCTTTTCAGGTGCGGGACGATGAGGAAATGCGGGAGACAATCCAGAGCGTCAAAGAGTATGGCGTGATTGTCCCTGCCATCGTGCGGCCCCGCGAGGAAGGCGGCTATGAGATTGTGGCCGGACACCGGCGCAAATACGCCTGTGAGCAGGCCGGTCTGGATACCATGCCGGTTCTGATCCGCAACCTGGACCGGGATGCGGCCACCATCATCATGGTGGACAGCAACCTTCAGCGGGAGAACATCCTTCCCAGCGAAAGGGCCAAGGCGTACAAGATGAAGCTGGAGGCCATCAAGCGGCAGGGCGCACGAAACGATTTGACTTCGCCGAAAATTTCGGCGAAGTTGAGAAGTGATGATGAAATCGGCCAGCAGATGGGGGTCAGCGGCGATACGGTCCGCAATTATATTTCCCTGACGAACCTGGTTCCGGAGCTGATGCAGATGGTAGACGAGAAAAAGATTGCCCTTTCACCCGCCTATCAGATTGCGGCGCTCAAACCGGAGGAACAGCAGATGCTCGTCACCACGATAGACTATGAGCAGGCCACCCCGTCACTCTCCCAGGCCCAGCGGATGAAGAAATTCAGCCAGGCCGGGCGGCTCAATGAGGACAGTATGCTGGCAATCATGTCAGAGGAAAAGAAGCCGGAGAAGTTCAGCCTGACCTTTGACGGGGACCGCATACGCAAGTATTTCCCCAAATCCTATACGCCCCTGCAAATGGAGAACACCATCATCAAGCTGCTTGAGGCATGGCAGAAGAAACGCCAGCGCAGCCAGGAGCGATAAAACTGAATACACCTAAACCGCCGGACAATCCATTTGCCCGGCTTTTTCATTTTCATAAGGAGGTATCCATGTATATCAACACTTTCAAATACACACCGGAAGATGTGGACTGCAAACTTTGTACCGAGTATGTCAAGAAATTTGGCTGCACCGCCTGCGGCTGCCCCTGGATGGCCGAGCGTATTGAGGCGGGCGTTGTGAGCTATGCAGAGGTGGTCCGGCAGATGTTTCCCAATGACAAGCGCCTGATGGCCCGCCTGGAACCGCTGATCCGGGATTTCCCCGGTATGCTCTGGAAGGATGAGCGCCACCGGCAGCGTATGGAGGGCGTGAAAATCCACCTGGGACACAGCAAGCGCCGGGACACACCTGCCTTCTTTGCGGTCATGTTCCTGTTCACTTCCGATGAGGACATTTACCGCCGCGCTGGAAACTGCCTGTGCAGGCGGGGCGCGGAGTTCGATTATGCAAGGCTCCATGAGATTTCACCCCATGACTACACCCTCTATATCGCTGCGCGGGGCATCTACACCAACGCGGGAGGACTGACAACCCGTGACCTGGCAGATGCCGAGGTTGTGGACGCTGCGGCGCTCCGCATGATCGTGAACGCCCTGCTCATCGCCCGGTACGGCTGTGCGGTCCTGGATATTCACGAAAGGGGGCGCAAGGCATGAAACCTCTGCATCTTCCGCTGGAAGGCCACGACCTGCTGGCTGTGGAACGGTTCAAGGATGATACCCGGCACATGGCAGAATTTCTCATCCTGTCCACCCACTGCCCCCTGGGGCGCAGGGGCCAGTATAAGCGGCTGTTTCTGACCGAGGACGAATATGCCCGGATGCGGTCCCTGGAACGCCAGGGGCAGCTTCAGATCCGCCGCCACGCTGCAATCATCGAGGGGCATATCCTGCCCGACAAACCCAAAAAGCGCCGCCATTGATGGCAGGCGCACCCATAGGAGGATTTAAGTATGGACGCTTATGAAGCATTGAAAGAAACCTTTGACGATCTGTTCCAGCAGGCGGTGGAGGAAGGCTGCTACACCGAGGACGAAGCTGCCGAGCTGGTGGAAAGCCTGGACATTTACAGTCTGTTGCAGGTGGTCCGCCATAATGCTACAACGGTGTATTCCTACATCACCCAGGGAAGGCAGGAACGGTCCTTTAACTACCGGGGAGAGGACCTGTTCCGCCAGAAAGCCACCCTGCTGTATGAGGAAACCGACCAGGTGACAATGGAGATCGTGGTGGCTACCCGCACCTTGGAGCTGTGGCTCCTGGAAGATATGTCCCTGGCGGTTGTCTCCTGCGTGAGCGTGAACTACGACCATGACGGTTATATCACGCAGTACCGCACCATCAAGGATACGCCGGTCATGGACAGCGAGCTGTGTCTGGACCTGGGCGAGCTTGTGGAGGACTTAAACGGGCTGTGCGGCCCGGTGTATGAACATACCCAGCCGGTCTATGAACCGTAACCAGTAAGGCGGCTGGCCCCAGGGCCGGGCCGCCCTTTCAGAATGGGAGTGATGAATATGGCAGTTTTTCGCGTAGAGCGCACACGGGACTACACCGTGATGAGCAACTACCACCTGAAGGATACCGGCCTGACCCTGAAAGCCAAGGGGCTTCTTTCTATGATGCTTTCCCTGCCGGATGAGTGGAATTACACCACGCGGGGCCTGGCCTCCATCTGCAAGGAAAGCGTGGAGACGATTGGCAAGACCCTCCGGGAGCTGGAAAGCGCGGGGTATCTGACCCGCAGGCAGCTCCGGGGCAAGAATGGCCGGATCACCGATACCGAATACACCATCTTTGAGAAGCCGGTCAAGCCCCAGCCGGAACAGGCCCCGCCAGATACGGCTTCACCAGGTACGGAAAACCCGGATATGGTAAATCCAGATATGGAAACACCAGATATGGCTGTACCAGATACGGAAAACCCGCCGCAATTAAATACTAGGAAATCAAATATCCAAAAATCAAATACTTATGGATCAAATACTCATTCATTCTTTCCTTCTGCGCCTGCGGCGGCAGAGACGGACGGACAGACGGAAGTGATGGAGAAACGGGAAGAAATCAGGTATCAGATTGAGTACGAGCATATCTGCAATTCCCTGAACCGGGAACAGATAGACGAGTTCGTGGAAATCATGCTGGAAGTGGCGCTGACCAAAAGCCCCACCATCAAGATCGGGCGGGATGCGGAATATCCCACCGCTTTTGTTCAGCAGCGGTTTGCGAAGATCACCTGTTCCCACATCGAGAAGGTGCTGGACGGCATCCACGAAAACACCACCCGCGTCTGGAACACCAAGGCATATCTGATGGCGGCGCTGTTCAATGCACCGTCCTCTCTGGACAATCACTACACGATGTTGGTCAATCACGACCTTTACGGAGGCGGCTCATAAGGGCCGCCTTTTCTGCACCCCGGACATGGGGAGAAAGGAGTTTTGCATGAAACGCCCGCTTGCGTATATCACCGCCCATTGGGGCGACAACGAGTTTGAGAACACCGAAAACGCCGCCAAATACTGCCGCCTGGTCTACGAGGCCGGATTTTCCCCGGTCTGCCCGCTTCTGTTCCTTCCGCTGTTTTTGAAGGACAGCATCCCCCAGGAGCATAAAGACGGGATCGACATGGCCCGCGACTATCTCCGCCGCGCTTCGGTGCTGGTGGTCTGCGGCGGTACGGTGGATAAGGCCATGAAGAACGACATCGCCGTAGCCGAGCGGCTGCGGATCACCGCTACCACCCTGGACGGTATTTTGACAGTCAAAGGCCAGGGCCGCGAGGAAGGGGGTGGAAAATGATGGAGCTGAACCACACAGAACAGATGGCGCTCTTTGAGGGCCTGATGGATGCGGAATACCGAAAGCTCAAGCCGCAGTTCCCGCGATGCCGGTTTAAGAAAGAGCTTTTCCCGGAAGGGATTTATCTGCACATCCAGAATGGCAGGCGGCACTGTGATGTGGAGGTCGGCACTGGCATCCACATCAACTGCTGGCGGAATGAGCGGTATGGCCGGGACGATGACTTGTGCAGTTGGAGCTATAATCCGCCGAAGGACGATCAGGTGGCAGAGCTTTCCCGGTATCTGCAAGAGGTCCATTTCCCCCTGCTGGAACAGCCGGAGCGCCGCTCTGATGAGCTGTTTCCAGCCATCTGGGAGTAATCGGCTATGCGGACACGATACCTGCTCCGCCGTCTGGTGGTCCCGCCTTAGACGGGGCCGCCGCTTTCATCCTGACAGAAGGGAGTGATTTTGATGCAGGAAGAAGTGGAAAACAGGACATTGACGCTGACGGTCAATGCCGCCAAATTCACCGGGCGGGTCCTGAAAGCGGCGCTTTCCAAGTACCTGGCCCACCGCAAGAATAAAAAACTGCAAAACAGCCGGGACAGCCCGGACGATGTGAAGCCATACGGCAGGGTCAGCATGGAGGACCTGAAAAAGCAGTACGGCGATATGAAGGAGATCGACCTGCAAGATAAGGGGCTTCGGAGTTTTGACCGGATTGCCCGCGAGTACAAGGTCCAGTATGCGGTCTATAAAACGGCAAAGGGCCAGTATCAGATTTTCTTTAAGGCACCCAGCGAGGCGAGCATGAACGCCGCCTTCCAGAAGTATTCCAAGAACCGGCTGAAAAAGGAGCAGCGCCGGGAGTCGGTGCTGGGTAAGCTCAAGAAGTTCAAGGAGCTGGTGAAAGCCCCTGTCCCGAACCGTGAGAAACGGAGGGAACAGGAACGATGAGGCAGCTCGATTTGAAAAAACTTCTGCTCCCCAACCTGCCCTATCTGCTGATCGGCCTCTATGCCACCAAGCTGGGTGAGGCATGGCGGCTGGCTCCGGGCGTGGACGCTTCGGCCAAGCTGCTGGGCCTGATGGATGGATTTGCCGCCGCCTTTCAGTCGGCGCTCCCCAGCTTTCACCCGGTTGACCTGCTGGTGGGCCTTTGCTGCGGGGCTGCCCTGCGCCTGGCTGTCTACATCAAGGGCAAAAATGCCAAGAAATACCGCAAGAACATGGAATACGGTTCTGCCCGCTGGAGTGCATAATTTTAAGTGTAAATGACACATACATGGACGCACAGGAGGTTATGCACATGACTGATTATAGCAAAATTACAGCCCTTTACTCCCGTCTTTCCGTAGGCGACGAGGACAGGGACGGCGGCGAGAGCAACAGCATACAGAACCAAAAAATATTTTTGGAGAACTATGCCAGAGGGCAGCACCTAACCAATATCCGGCACTACATCGACGATGACGAAAGCGGCAGGTTTTTTGACCGTTCCGCCTACTCCCGCATGATGGACGATGTGGAAAACGGGAAAATCGGTGTCTGCATTATGAAAGACCTTACCCGCTGGGGGCGTGACTATCTCCAAGTCGGCAACGCGATGGAGATATTCAGACGGAACAATGTGCGCTTTATCGCGGTCAACAACGGGATAGACAGCGAGAAGCCCGACACATTGGAGTTTGCGCCCTTTATCAATATCATGTCGGAGTGGTACGCAAAGGACATCAGCAAGAAAGTGAAAACGGGCATTAAGACCAAAGGCATGAGCGGAAAGCCGATTGTTACCGAAGCCCCTTACGGCTATGTCAAAGACCCGGACAACAAGGATTTTTGGATAATCGACGAAGAAGCCGCCGAGGTTGTCCGTTTGATTTTCCGTCTGTTTATCGGTGGGAAAAACCGCAACCAAATCGCCGTGCATCTGAAAAACGAGCAAATCCCTACCCCCACTTTCTATATGAAAGACCGAGGGCGGGGAACCTGTAAAAATAAGACGCTCAACGAGGATAACCGCTGCAAGTGGAACAAAGCCACCTTGACCAATATCCTCACACGGCAGGAGTATTGCGGCGATGTGGTCAACTTCAAGACTACAAAGCATTTCCGGGATAAACATAACCACTATGTAGACCGGAGCCAGTGGCACATCACAGAAAATGTGCATGAACCGATTATCAGCCGCAGCGATTTTGAAACCGTACAGCGGATTTTGGAAAACGCACCAGTCAAACGCCCCAACGGGGACGGGGAAATCCACCCTTTGTCGGGCTTGCTTTTCTGTAAGGACTGCGGCGCAAAAATGCACATTCGCATAGATTATCGGAATGGTGGCAAGCGTCATGTTGCCTATTGCAGCGAGTACCACAAGGGGAAAGCCAAGAACCCCAAATGCCATTCCCCGCACATCATGGACGCGGATTTGCTCATGCAGACTATCGCGGAAGTGCTGAAGAAAATCGAGGACTATTCTATCAGCAACCGGGCGGAGTTTGAAGCCTTAGTGAAAAAGAACCTTGCCATGCAGCAGACCGACCAGACCAAAAAGCAGCAGAAGCGTATTCCGCAAATCACGACACGCCTTGAACAGATCGACAAGGTGCTGAATAAGCTCTATGAGGACAACGCCCTCGGCACGATCCCGCAAGACCGTTATGAGCAGATGTCGCAGAAGTATTCGGAAGAATACTACGCGCTGAAAGCGGAGCTTGCCACGCTCCAAGAGCAGCTATCCGCTTATGAGAACGCGGGAGGACGGGCGCAGAAGTTTTTGAAGCTGACGGAACGCCATGCCGCCTTTACCGACCTTACACCCGCCATTCTCAACGAGTTTATCAGCAGGATTGAAGTGCATGAGCGCGACCAGAAAAGGGCGAGATACGCAATCCAGCACATCAGCATATATTTCAATTATATCGGCAAGTTTGAGAATGAAGTGACACAGCTTGCAGAGCCGACCGAGCAGGAAATCCGGCAAATGCGGGAGGAAATCGAAGAAGCCAAGAAGGAAAAGAGCCGCGCATACCACCGGCAGTATTCAAGGGAGTACCGGGCGCGAAACCTTGAAAAGCAGCGGGAGTATGACCGCATGAAAGCGCGGGAATACCGGGCAAGGAGAAAGGCACAGGCAGCCGCCGCACAGCCCACACAGTAAAACAGAATAACCGTCAACCAAGAGGGATTTTCCGAGTTACGGGAAATCCCTCTTTTGCGCCCAGAGAAAGGAGCCGCCTATGGCAGAACAGACCCCCGACAGTATCATCACGACCCAGAGGAACGGGCAGACCATTGTTGCGGAGTTATTTTTCAATCACAGCAGTACAGAAACATTCCGCGACAAGCTGCTCAAACTGGTGCTTGCCGACAATTCGCGTTTATCCGCATCTGACGGTCAAGAGCCGGAAAAAACAGAAAATCCGCGATAACAGCCGCCCCGACGATACATTCCCTGTCCGGGCGGTTTCTATTTGAAAATCCTTATTTTCCCCAAGTCAAGAGCCGGGAAAAACACCCGAAAAATGCCCCTATTGCGTAACAGGGGCGCAGAAAGGAGAGTTTATGAGAACAGGGCTTACGAAGCAGGAAAAGACCACAGATATTTGGTTTGACGAGAAAGACCCCCTTATCCATATCCGCACCCACAACACCGACTTAAAGAAGCGGCTTGCCGCCTACGCCGGACAGCACCCCGACCAGTGCCGCCAGACCGACGCAGACCCCGAAACGGGCTGCATGGAGTTTGAAATCCGCAAGGGGCGTTTCTCTTTCCGTCTGACCGCCCCATACAGCGAGGAACGGCGGGAAGCGGCGCGGCAATATGCCAGAGATAGTAACGCCGCCGACAGGCTGAAATAGCAGGTAGAAATATCCACCGTCTTGTGGTATGCTTTATCTATTGTCAGAGCAACAAATGCGAATTTGATGAGGAAGATTATTTATATAATCTACCGTCTATGGTCTGAAAACGACCACCTATCGAGAATCGGTGGAAATCAATTCTCGATTTTCTTATACTGTAACCGTAACAAAGAGGAGGTGAGAAAATGCAAATTGAAATCAAGTTAGATGAGAACTGCAAGGAACCCAAAATCATCGTTGTGACAAACAAAATGACCGACGAAATCAATGAAATCATGAAAAGGCTTTCAGACGAGCAGCCGAAAATGATTGCCGGATTCAAAGATGATATTGTCGAAGTGTTGGAGCCGTTTGATATTTACCGCATTTTTGCTGCATCAGGCAAAGTGTTTGCCGAAACAAATCACGGTGAGTACACGCTCCGTCTGCGGCTTTACGAAATGGAGCAGCGGCTGGACAGCAACTTTTTTGTCCGAATATCAAACTCGGATATTATCAATCTGAGAAAAGTCAAGGGTTTTGATTTAAGCTTTGCAGGAACAATTTGTGTTACGCTTTCAAATGGGACGGTTACTTATGTTTCAAGGCGTTTTGTCGCCAAGATCAAACAATTATTAGGAATATGAGGTGGTAAAAATGAAAAAAAAGATGATTCAGCGTGGGCTTCTCGGATTCCCTCTCGGCATTGCTATCGGTTTTGTAATAACTGTGATTATATCAATGTGCATAGGAGATGGTTCGTTCTATCCTGTCACCCCTGAGCTGATTGATACAATGAAAAATGAATTAAACGCAGTTATTCTTCAAACAATTCTCTGCGGAATTTTGGGTACAGGCTTCGCAATGGCTTCCGTTATTTGGGAAATTGATTCGTGGAGCCTTGCAAAGCAAAGCGGAATTTACTTTTCCATTGCCTGTGTTACGATGTTTCCGATTGCCTATATTACGAATTGGATGAAGCATAATGCCATTGGTATTCTTTCATATGTAGGAATATTCGTTGCAATTTTCGTCATCACTTGGCTCGTTCAATATTTTGTATGGAAACGCAAAGTGAAAAGAATGAATGACGGAGTTCGGAAGAGTAATAACGCAAAATGAGCATAACCTTCACAACGGCAACTTCTCGTTTATCTGGGAACTGACAAGAACTGAATAACACCGCCACGAGCAGCCATTTCAATTTGAAAACGGCTGCTCTATTTTTATGCCGACGGGCAGAAAGGAGCGACCAACCATGACAAAGCCAAGCGAGAAAACCCGCGAGGAACTGCAAGCTGAGATTGAGGACGGAAAGAAGAAAATCCGGCAGTTTGAGAACAGGGAAAAGATGTTGCGTCAGAAGTTATCCAAAGAGGAACGCAGAACACGCAGCCACCGTCTTATCGTCCGGGGCGCGGTCTTTGAGAGCATTGTGCCGGAAGCAAAGAACATGACCGACGAGGAAGCCGCAGCACTTCTCCGGCTTGCCTTGACGAGTGAACCAGCGCGGGAATATCTGAAAAAACGAGCCGGGAACGCCACAAGCTGAAAATCCCTTTGGAACAAAGGGCGCACTTATACACCCTTGCGGGCGTGTGCGCTCTGCCGAGGGCTTGTCTCCGCACAGGGAGATTTCCCCGCGCTCCGATATGGCGGCTTTGCCGCAACAAGGGGCTGCACCCCTTGCGCCGCTTTGCGGCTATCCCTGCACACCCACAAAAACAGTACACCCGCCGTTGGCGTCTGTACCATTTTTGCGGGTTTTATTATCCTATCCGGGAGGTGATACCCATAGCCATTTACCATTGGAACGTCGGCATTGTGAGCCGAGGAAAAGGCAAATCAGCCGTTGCCGCAGCCGCCTACCGAAGCGGTGAAAAGCTGACAAACGAATGGGACGGAATGACCCATGACTACACCCGCAAAGGCGGCGTTGTCCATACAGAAATCATGCTGCCGCCCCATGCCCTGCCCTCTTTCTCTGACCGTTCAACCTTGTGGAACAGCGTGGAGCTTTACGAGAAAGCCGGGAACGCCCAGCTTGCGCGTGAGATTGACGCGGCGCTCCCCATAGAATTATCCAGAGAGGAACAGATCCGGCTTGTCCGGGAATACTGTTCCTCTCAATTTGTTTCTAAGGGAATGTGTGTGGATTTTGCTATCCACGACACCAACAGCGGCAACCCCCATTGTCATATTATGCTTACCATGCGCCCCCTTGACGAGCGCGGCGCGTGGGCGGCGAAGTCCAAAAAGGAATATGACCTTGACGAAAACGGCGAGCGTATCCGCTTGCCAAGTGGCAGATACAAAACTCACAAAGTTGACCTTACAGGCTGGAACAACAAGGACAACACCCTCTTGTGGCGCAAGGCATGGGCTGACTTTACCAACGACTTTTTGGAGAGGAACGGAAGCCCGGAGCGTATCGACCACCGCAGCAACGCCGAGCGCGGCATTGACGAGATACCCACCGTCCACATGGGCGTGGCGGCTTGCCAGATGGAGAAGAAAGGTATCGCCACCGAGAAAGGCGAACTGAACCGAAATATCCAAAAGGCAAACCGCCTTATCCGTGAAATCCGGGCGCAGATTGGGAAGCTCAAAGAATGGATTGCCGACCTGTTCAAAGCGTGGGAAACCGCCCCGGAGCAGCCGCAACAATCCCCCGGCCTTGCAAAGCTGCTGATGAAGTATTTGAGCGTTCAGAGAGAAAAGAGCCGGAAGTATTCGCAGCGTTGGCAACAACAGCACGCAGCCGATGAACTGAAAACCATAGCGGCAGCGGTCAACTATCTTTCCGAGCATGGTATCTCTAATCTTGATGAGCTGGACGCAGCCCTTTCCTCTGTCAGCGATAAAGCCTATTCAATCCGGGAGGGAATGAAAACCGCCGAGCAGCGCATGAAAGGACTGCAAAAACTCATGGAGTACGGCAGAAATTATCAGACCTACAAGCCCATTCACGATGAGTTGAAAAAGCTGCAAAACGGCTGGACAAACAAGCGCGACAAGTACGAGGAAGCCCACCGCGCCGAGCTGACCCTATGGGACGCGGCAAACCGCTATCTCCATGCAAATCTGCCGAAAGGAACAAAGACCTTGCCTATTGCGGAATGGGAACAGGAATATACCGCCCTCAAAGCACAGCGGGAAGCGGAATATGACACGCTGAAAGAGACCCGCGCCGAGGTTGCCGAGCTTCAAAAAATCCGCAGGTGCGTGGATATTGCACTCCGCGCCGACCAGCCGGAGCAGAGCCGCGCCAAGCGACACGAACAGGAGCGATAAGGAAAAAAGGACGGGCAAGCCATTTTGCTTGTCCGCCCTAAATGCTTTCTGATAAACTGGAATTTGCCTTTTAGTTATCTGCCATTTTCTTTAATTCCATATGTAATACACAAGCAAATACTACTTCAATAATACATGCAGCAGCAGCAACCGTCGTGCCATTTAATGTGCATCCTAAAATCAAGGAAATAACCGGAATTGAAATTGCAACAACTGTATATCCCTTTGATTTATACAACCATGAATATGGAAACAAATGTGCTCCAAACACCATGGCGTATACCATAATCATCTTTTCCGGAACCGCACTAAACACCCACATAACGATTAATAAATAAATCATTTGATTTAAGGTAAAAATGAAGCCTAACTGTCCTAACGGGTTTTCTTTTGAAAAGATATCCACCTTTATTAGTTTACCAATTATCCAGGACAGCGGTAATAATGGGCATGAACAGCAAAATACCAATAAATTTTTCATATTCATATTGATATCCAAAATTGATACAAGCAATATCAGCAGCCATATAATCACTGATGTCATGATAAACGGTAATCCTTTTTTCTGCTGAATTGCAATTTCTTTTCTTAATTCATTCACAAGTTTCTCCTCCACAAATACCGATTTGTCGATTTCATTATACTCAAAACCTATGAACAATTCAACCACAGAAAGCGAGGTATCAACCATGTATTACACCCAAGAACAAATAGACCGCGCCAACCAAGCCGACCTTGTTTCTTTCCTGCAATCACAGGGGGAGCAGCTTACCCGCGCCGGGAATGAATACCGCTGGAAACGGCACGACAGTATGACTATCCGGGGAAACAAATGGTATCGCCACAGCCAGAGCAAGGGCGGCGGCCCCGTTGATTTTGTCATGGAGTTTTTCGGAAAGAGTTTTACCGAAGCCGTTGAACTTCTCACAGGGGAACAGGGAGCAGCCGCGCCGGACAGACCAAGCCCCGCGCCCCTCTCTGATTTCCGATTACCGCCCCGCAGCGACACCGCCGGACAAGTGAAAAGCTACCTTACCGAAGCCCGCCGCATTGATAAAGATGTGACGGGCTTTTTTCTTTCCAGCGGCGACATTTACGAGGAAGCCGCCCACCATAACGCCGTATTCGTAGGACGGGACGAGGACGGAGTACCACGATACGCCCACCAACGCGGCACAGCCAGGAACTTCCGGCTTGATGTGAAAGGCAGCGACAAAGCCTTTAACTTCTGCTACCGTGGCGAGGGCGAAAGATTGTTTGTCTTTGAAGCCCCGATAGACCTCTTATCTTTCCTCTGCCTGTTCAAAAAGGACTGGCAGAAGCAAAGCTATCTGGCGTTGGGCGGCGTGGGAGAAAAAGCCCTGTTGCGCTTTCTCTCTGACCGTCCGAACATCAAGACCGTTTTTCTTTGCCTTGACAGCGACGAAGCCGGAAACGACGCTTGCAGCCGCCTTGCAGAGCTTGTGCCGGAGGGCTTGACCGTCCACCGCCTTGTGCCGCTTTACAAGGACTGGAACGA
Organism: Mordavella massiliensis; assembly: GCF_016901695.1. Classification (GTDB taxonomy): domain Bacteria; phylum Bacillota; class Clostridia; order Lachnospirales; family Lachnospiraceae; genus Claveliimonas; species Claveliimonas massiliensis_A. Next base: position 56,578 of record NZ_JACJKS010000005.1, read on the forward strand.
GGTACAGACGCGCCGGGAAGAAATCACAGACGGGAAGTATCTCCGCGAAGCGGTCTATGGCTTGAAAGAGCCGCCGCAGGAAGAAACGGTTGAGATTATCCGCATGAGCGAGGTTGACACACAGACCGTCGAATGGCTATGGGAGCCGTATATCCCCTTTGGGAAAGTAACCATTGTGCAAGGCAATCCCGGCGAGGGCAAGACCACCTTTGCCCTACGCCTTGCCGCAGCCTGTACCAACCGCAAGCCGTTCCCCCACATGGCGGCGCATGAGCCGTTCAATGTGATTTACCAGACCGCCGAGGACGGTTTGGGGGACACCATCAAACCCCGCCTTATGGAAGCCGAAGCAGACCTTGACCGCGTTCTTGTCATCGACGAGAGCAATCAGGGGCTTTCCCTTTCCGACGAGCGCATAGAGAGAGCTATCCGGCAGACCGGGGCGCGGCTGATTATCCTTGACCCCATACAGGCGTATGTGGGCGAGAAAACCGACATGAACAAGGCCAATGAGATACGCCCCATGTTCCGCCGCCTTGCCGATGTTGCCGAGCGTACCGGGTGCGCCGTTATCCTTATCGGACATCTCAACAAAGCTGCCGGAGGACAGAGCGCATACCGGGGTTTAGGCTCCATCGACTTTCGCGCCGCAGCAAGGAGCGTCCTGCTGATCGGGCGCGTGAAGCGGGAGCCGAATGTGCGGGTAATCGTCCATGACAAATCTTCCCTTGCGCCGGAGGGGAAGCCCGTCGCCTTTTGCCTTGACCCGGAAACAGGCTTTTCATGGATAGGCGAATACGACATAACCGCCGACGAGTTGCTGTCCGGCGCGGGCGGGAATACCGCCACCAAGACCGAGCAAGCCGAGAAGCTGATACTTGACCTGCTTGCAGACGGGAAAGAACTTGCCAGCGAGGAAATAGTGAAAGCAGCCGCCGAAGCCGGAATATCCGAAAGGACGGTACAGAACGCCAAGCGCAACATGGGCGACATTCTGGGCGCAAGGCGCGTCGGCGGTCAATGGTATAACTTCATCAAGAAGAAGCAGCAGCCCGAACCCGCAAGCTGAAAGTGCAAAACGCAGACCCTTTGCACTTTGCACTTTCGCACTTTCACGATAATTTGCGTCAATAACTCAAAAAAGCACTTGACAAAACGCTTCATGGGGGACTGCGGAGGACATCAAGCCGTTTATGGACCCGGTGTTTGAGAATAATATCATTCTCACCCAGACGGAACGGCTGACGATGAACAGCCGCCCAAAAGCCCCCCGGACAGCCAGAAATAAGAATGTTTTGATTATCGGCGGCTCCGGCAGCGGTAAGACCCGCTTCTGGTTGAAACCCAACCTGATGCAGTGTACTTCCAAGACCTATCCGACCTCCTTCGTAGTCACCGATCCAAAGGGCAGCATCCTCATCGAGTGCGGAAAAATGCTGCAAAAGTTCGGCTACCGCATCCGTTTCCTGAACACCATCAACATGAAAAAATCCATGCACTACAACCCCTTCGCCTACATCCACTCGGAGAAGGACATCCTGAAGCTGGTAACAACGCTGATTGCGAACACCAAAGGCGAAGGCAAGGGCGGGGACGATTTCTGGGTCAAAGCCGAGACGCTATTGTTCACGGCGCTGATCGGCTATATCCATTATGAGGCCCCAACGGAGGAGCAGAACTTCTCCACCCTGCTGGAAATGATTAACGCGATGGAGGTCCGGGAGGACGATGAGGAATTTGAAAACCCTGTGGATTTGATGTTCAAGGAGCTGGAAAGCCGCCAGCCCGGACACTTTGCGGTGCGCCAGTATAAAAAATACAAGCTCGCCGCAGGTAAGACAGCCAAAAGCATCCTTATCAGCGCGGCGGCCAGGACCTCTATTTTTGACATTCAGGAGGTCCGGGACCTGACTGCCTATGACGAGCTGGAACTGGACACCCTCGGAGATCGCAAGACAGCGTTGTTCCTCATAATGAGCGACACCGAGGACAGCATGAATTTTCTGATCGCTATGGCCTACTCCCAGCTTTTCAACCTGCTTTGTGAGAAGGCTGATGATGTGTATGGAGGCAGGCTGCCGGTCCATGTGCGCTGCCTCATAGACGAGGCCGCCAATATCGGGCAGATCCCCCGGCTGGAGAAGCTGGTCGCAACCATCCGAAGCCGTGAGGTATCTGCCTGCCTCGTCCTTCAGGCACAGAGCCAGCTTAAAGCGATTTATAAGGACAACGCCGACACCATCATCGGAAACATGGATGCCACGGTATTTCTTGGCGGCAAGGAGCCGACCACCCTAAAGGAACTGGCGGCATCCCTTGGGAAAGAGACAATCGACACCTACAATACCGGCGAGAGCCGTGGGCGGGAAACCTCCCACTCTCTCAATTACCAGAAGCTCGGAAAAGAGCTGATGAGCCAGGATGAGCTGGCCGTTATGGATGGCGGCAAGTGCATCCTGCAACTGCGCGGCGTAAGGCCGTTTCTTTCGGATAAGTTTGATATTACCAAACATCCGAACTACAAATACCTTTCCGACTACGACAAGAAAAACGCCTTCAACATAGAGCGTTTTCTGTCTGCCAGGCTCAAACTGCGGCCGGACGAACAGTTTGCAGCCTATTCGATTGACCTGTCCGGGGACGAAGCTGCCGAAGAAACCGGCGGCTGATTACCTTCGGGGAAAATGTGTGCCTTCCGTAATCAATCAAAAATCAATCAAATTTTATGGAGGTACATTATGGAATTCTTTAACTCTGCTGTGGATGTTCTTCAGACTCTCGTGATTGCCCTGGGCGCTGGCCTTGGTATCTGGGGCGTGATTAACCTTCTCGAAGGTTACGGCAACGACAACCCTGGGGCAAATGCTCATGTACGGTAAGGAAGCAAGCAACCGAAAACAAGAGATAGACCGCCAGCACTACACTATTCCGAACCAAAGACCAAAAGATAAGCATTGTGGGAAAATCTAAACTTTTGGATTTTCCTACAATGCCAACTACGGCGGAATCCCTCCCACTCCTTATATCTTTCTGTATACATTGAATTTGTATTTAGTAAAATGCAGACAACACCACGGATCGGCTTTTGGTTGGACAATTCCAACCAAACACCACAGCAGACAGCAGAAAACATTCTGAACGCTAGGAAGCCGGTATGATTGTTACATATAAGGGGAAGAAAAATTTCTTTTAGGTACTTGCTTTCCTAAAACTGATGTGATACAATGATTTAATCCAGAAAAGGAGTAAAAAATATGCGGCAAGGTATTCTTAAATAAAACTATAATCAAATAGTGGGAACAAAGGATTATGATAGCTCCTTTTGTAGGGGCTTAGTTTTTTGTACCCAATTTAAGAATACTTTTGCCTTATCAATTTTGACATATCCCCAAAAACAGCAATCACAAACAGGTGTATGCTGTATATGTGTATGTCCGCAACTTATAATCCCCAGTGGTAAAAGTATTTTACTGCTGGGGATTTTTATGCCCTTTGGGGCTGTAAAGGGAGGACAATCACATGAAAATAATCAATATTGGAATTCTTGCCCATGTAGACGCTGGAAAGACGACCTTGACGGAGAGCCTGCTATATGCCAGCGGAGCCATTTCAGAACCGGGGAGCGTCGAAAAAGGGACAACGAGGACGGACACCATGTTTTTGGAGCGGCAGCGTGGGATTACCATTCAAGCGGCAGTCACTTCCTTCCAGTGGCACAGATGTAAAGTTAACATTGTGGATACGCCCGGCCACATGGATTTTTTGGCGGAGGTGTACCGCTCTTTGGCTGTTTTAGATGGGGCCATCTTGGTGATCTCCGCTAAAGATGGCGTGCAGGCCCAGACCCGTATTCTGTTCCATGCCCTGCGGAAAATGAACATTCCCACCGTTATCTTTATCAACAAGATCGACCAGGCTGGCGTTGATTTGCAGAGCGTGGTTCAGTCTGTTCGGGATAAGCTCTCCGCCGATATTATCATCAAGCAGACGGTGTCGCTGTCCCCGGAAATAGTCCTGGAGGAAAATACCGACATAGAAGCATGGGATGCGGTCATCGAAAATAACGATGAATTATTGGAAAAGTATATCGCAGGAGAACCAATCAGCCGGGAAAAACTTGCGCGGGAGGAACAGCAGCGGGTTCAAGACGCCTCCCTGTTCCCAGTCTATCATGGCAGCGCCAAAAATGGCCTTGGCATTCAACCGTTGATGGATGCGGTGACAGGGCTGTTCCAACCGATTGGGGAACAGGGGGGCGCCGCCCTATGCGGCAGCGTTTTCAAGGTTGAGTACACCGATTGCGGCCAGCGGCGTGTCTATCTACGGTTATACAGCGGAACGCTGCGCCTGCGGGATACGGTGGCCCTGGCCGGGAGAGAAAAGCTGAAAATCACAGAGATGCGTATTCCATCCAAAGGGGAAATTGTTCGGACAGACACCGCTTATCAGGGTGAAATTGTTATCCTTCCCAGCGACAGCGTGAGGTTAAACGATGTATTAGGGGACCAAACCCGGCTCCCTCGTAAAAGGTGGCGCGAGGACCCCCTCCCCATGCTGCGGACGACGATTGCGCCGAAAACGGCAGCGCAAAGAGAACGGCTGCTGGACGCTCTTACGCAACTTGCGGATACTGACCCGCTTTTGCGTTGCGAAGTGGATTCCATCACCCATGAGATCATTCTTTCTTTTTTGGGCCGGGTGCAGTTGGAGGTTGTTTCCGCTTTGCTGTCGGAAAAATACAAGCTTGAAACAGTGGTAAAGGAACCCTCCGTCATTTATATGGAGCGGCCGCTCAAAGCAGCCAGCCACACCATCCATATCGAGGTGCCGCCCAACCCGTTTTGGGCATCCATAGGACTGTCTGTTACACCACTCTCGCTTGGCTCCGGTGTACAATACGAGAGCCGGGTTTCGCTGGGATACTTGAACCAGAGTTTTCAAAACGCTGTCAGGGATGGTATCCGTTACGGGCTGGAGCAGGGCTTGTTCGGCTGGAACGTAACGGACTGTAAGATTTGCTTTGAATACGGGCTTTATTACAGTCCGGTCAGCACGCCGGCGGACTTCCGCTCATTGGCCCCGATTGTATTGGAACAGGCATTGAAGGAATCGGGGACGCAGCTGCTGGAACCTTATCTCTCCTTCATCCTCTATGCGCCCCAGGAATACCTTTCCAGGGCTTATCATGATGCACCGAAATACTGTGCCACCATCGAAACGGCCCAGGTAAAAAAGGATGAAGTTGTCTTTACTGGCGAGATTCCCGCCCGCTGTATACAGGCATACCGTACTGATCTGGCCTTTTACACCAACGGGCGGAGCGTATGCCTTACAGAGCTGAAAGGATATCAGGCCGCTGTCGGTCAGCCGGTCATCCAGCCCCGCCGTCCAAACAGCCGCCTGGACAAGGTGCGCCATATGTTTCAGAAGGTAATGTAAAGATACATAATCGTCAAGACGGCAACAATCAGAAGTTATGGAGGGTAACAATGGAATATAGTAAGGAAGATTTAATGGAAGCAAAAAAGCAAATTTGGGGAGTGGGAGAGAACATGGGAACAGAGGAAAGTAAAAAAATCTGGGAGGAGAACGCACAATTTTGGGATAATGCAATGGGTGACGAATCTAATGAATTTCACAGAGAGGTAGTGCGTCCCAAAGTAACGGAACTTCTATCTCCTAATCCTGCGGATTACATTTTGGATATTGCGTGTGGCAATGGAAATTATTCTTCGTATCTTGCACAAAGAGGCGCTTCGGTTGTCGCTTTTGATTACAGCAAAAAAATGATAGAATTGGCTAAAAGACGGCAATCACAATATGCAAAACAAATTGAATTTTGTGTGGCGGATGCGACCGATAGAAAAAGTATATTAGAATTAAAAAGAAATCGAGCCTTTACGAAAGCAGTTTCTAATATGGCAATTATGGATATTACGGATATTGAACCACTTCTTATGGCTGTTTATGAACTGTTGCAGGAAAGCGGAATTTTTGTCTTTGCAACGCAACACCCTTGTTTTGTCACGTTGACTGAAAAATATATGACACCGCACAGTTACTATGATATAGCGATTGAAGGGCAACCGAAAGAGCAGATTTATTATCATCGTTCCATACAAGATATTTTTAACCTTTGTTTTAGAGCTGGATTTGTCATTGATGGATTTTATGAAGAATGTTTTAAAACCAACAAAGAAATTCCTATGGTAATGATAGTAAGGCTTAAGAAGGTAAAACGTGATAGCTTAAAATAAATTCAAGTTTGTCGGGTAAATAGCAAACCCAGCCGAGCCAGTCAACGGTCAAGATGAACGGCGCATATGCGCAGCCGTTGACAGCCCCGCCCGCCTTTGCTGGTAGGCAATCAAGGGGCGACAGCAAGAAGTGCCACCGCCCCGCACTATTATTCAGAAAGGGGAATTTCCATGACCGACCAGATAGCCTATCAAGAATATATCCAGCGCAGGTACAACGCCTTTTGCAAGACTGTTATCCGCTGTGCCGCCTTGGACAAGATTTTGAAGCTTAAACGGCAATGGGAACGGCAAGTTTCCCTTGACTATCTGATGAACGAGAAGTTTGTCCAGTTTGCCGCGTCGGAGCCGGACGAGGAATACCCATTTACCGTCTGCGGTCAGACCGTCCTGCTCTGCAACGCCGCCCTTGCCGACGCGATCTCTGTTTTGCCGGAGCAGACGCGGGAAGAAATCCTGCGCTATTACTTTCTGCGCCAGCCGCAGCGCGTGATCGGCGCGTGTATTGGCCGGTCACGCAGCACAGCGGGGCGGCATATCCAGCTTGCCTTGCAGCGGCTACGCGAAGAAATGGGGGTGAGCCGGTATGAGTAGACTTCTCCCCTATGAAACAATCCTCAAAGCCCGTGAGGGCGACCCAGAAGCCGTGAACGCTGTCCTGCTCCACTACGCCGGATATATCCGCTATTTCTCAAAAGTGAACGGGCAGGTCAACGCCGAGGTGGAGGACTATGTAAAGCAGCGGTTAATTGACTGTCAATTCAAGTTCCGGCTTGACGAACCACCGGACAAGTCATAAAAACTGAATACCAGCCGCCACCGACGCGGCCAGCGAAAGCAGTAAGTCTTGAAAAAGATTTACTGCTTTTTTTGTTGTCCGGCTCCGCTCCCGGCCATTTTGCCCCCTGCCGGTTGTAGTAGTAAGCGAGGAGGGAATTTTTCTGCCCTGGTGTTTGGCATTTGGAGCATTTACCCGTAGTAGAGGGCAAAGAGAAAGGATTTCTCCAACACCGGGTAGAAACCACTGCGTCCGGTGTCATTTTAGCGAAAGCGGGCAGGAATGCCCTTTACAGGATTAGTAGTAGCAGAAAAAGAGAAACAAACTTTTGTGGTTGCAGTTTTCCAAAAAAGTGGCGGACGGAAGTGAGAGAAAGTTTGCAGTCACGGAGAGCAAGTTTCTACCACGGTGCCAAAATCCGCAATTCTGCAGTTTTGCCCCTCGCGGGAAACTTGTTGGGGAGTGCCTTCCCCAAACCCTGCTCATGCGCCCTTACGGGCGAGAAAGGAGGTCACACCATGCGAAAGAAATACAACACGCCCCACCGCAGCCGCGTTGTGAAAACCCGGCTGTCCGAAGATGAGTATGCCGACTTCACAGCGCGGCTTGCGCCCTATGGTATCAGCCAGTCCGAATTTCTCCGGCAGGCGATACGGCGGGCGACCATACGCCCGGTTGTCCATGTGTCGTCGGTCAATGACGAGTTGCTTTCCGCTGTCGGGAAGCTGACAGCCGAGTACGGCAGGATCGGCGGCAACCTCAATCAGATTGCCCGGTATCTGAACGAATACGGCGTACCCTACAACACCCTTTCCGGCGAGGTACGCGCCGCCATATCCGACCTTGCCGTCCTCAAGTATGAAGTCCTCAAGAAAGTAGGTGACGCGGTTGGCAACACTCAAGCATATCAACTCTAAAAACGCCGACTACGGAGCCGCCGAGCAATATCTTCTCTTTGAGCATGACGAGTTTACCATGAAGCCCGTCCTTGATGAAACCGGCAGGCTTATCCCCCGCGAGGACTACCGGCTGTCCACGCTGAACTGCGACGGGGAGGATTTTGCCGTTGCGTGTATGCGGGCCAATCTCCGCTATCAGAAAAACCAGCGGCGGGAAGATGTGAAAAGCCACCACTACATCATCAGCTTTGACCCGCGGGACGGGCCGGACAACGGCCTGACCGTAGACCGGGCGCAGGCGTTGGGGGAACAATTCTGTAAAGAGCATTTTCCCGGCCACCAGGCCCTTGTCTGCACCCACCCGGACGGGCATAACCACAGCGGCAACATTCATGTGCATATCGTCATAAACAGCCTGCGGATTGAGGAAGTGCCGTTCCTGCCCTACATGGACAGGCCGGCCGATACGAAAGTCGGCTGCAAGCACCGATGTACCGACGCTGCCCTGCGCTACTTCAAATCCGAAGTCATGGAGATGTGCCACCGGGAGGGGCTTTATCAAATCGACCTCTTGAACGGCAGCAAGAACCGCGTCACCGACCGGGAGTATTGGGCGCAGAAAAAGGGACAGGCCGCGCTGGACAAGCAGAACGCCCCCATGATTGCCGATAGTATCACGCCCCGGCAGACCAAGTTTGAAACGAACAAGGAGAAGCTGCGGCAGACCCTACGGAAAGCCCTTGCCACCGCCGCCAGCTTTGACGAGTTTTCCTCTCTGTTGCTGCAGGAGGGTGTGACCGTCAAGGAGAGCCGGGGGCGGCTTTCCTACCTCACGCCGGACAGGACAAAGCCAATTACCGCCCGGAAGCTGGGCGACGATTTTGACCGCGCCGCTGTCTTTGCCGTTTTAGAGCAAAACGCCGCCAGAGCAGCCGAAGCGCCAGCCAGATCCCCCGATCCCCCACGCACCATAAAAGACCGCTTGCAGGTTGCCAGAGCCGAGATAGCCGCCCCGAAACAGGACGGAGTGCAGCGGCTTGTGGACATTGAGCAGAAAATGGCCGAGGGCAAAGGCCGGGGCTATGAACGCTGGGCGAAGATACACAATCTGAAGCAGGCCGCCAAAACGCTGTCCGTCTACCAGCAATACGGCTTTACTTCCCCGGAGCAGTTAGAAGCCGCCGTTGACACCGCCTATCAGAAAATGCGCCAGACCAGCGGCGAACTGAAAGCACTGGAAACGAAGCTGCAAGGGAAAAAGAAGTTGCAGCGGCAGGTGTTGGCCTACGCCCAGACCAAGGCCGCCCGCGACGGGCTGCGGGCACAGAAATCCGAGAAAGCCCGCGCCGCATACCGGCAGGCCCATGAGAGCGATTTTATCATAGCCGACGCAGCCGCCCGATATTTCCGGGAGCATGGCATTACCAAGCTGCCCGCCCGGAAAGCGTTGCAGGCCGAGATCGAGCAGCTTATCTCCGAGAAAGACGGCCTGTATAACACCTATCACGAACAGAAACAGCGGTTCAAGGAGTTGCAGACCGTCAAGCGGAACATCGACCAGATTTTGCGCCGGGACGAGCCGCACCGCAGAAAGGAGCAGAGCCATGAGCGATAACCTGCCCCACATGGACTACCGCCAGCACCGGCGGGCGCGGCGGCTGGTACATGAGTGCTGTAACTACGATGAGGGGAACTGCCTGCTGTTAGACGACGGGGAGCCTTGCGTGTGCGTCCAGAGCATTTCCTTTTCCCTCATGTGCCACTGGTTCCGTGTGGCTGTCCTGCCCCTTGACGGGGAGCTGGCCGCAGCCCTCTTGTGCCGGGGAAGCCGGAAACGGTGTGCCGTCTGCGGGGCGGCCTTTGTCCCCAAATCCAACCGGGGAAAATACTGCCCCGACTGCGCCGGGCGCATGAAGAAAATCAAAGCCGCCGAGAGAAAGCGGAAACAAAGGCAGAGATGTCACGCTTTAGAGCCTTTCAAACCCGCATAAATCAAGGCTTTTTTCGTGGGTGTCAAAGGGTACGCGATACATTTATCCTTTTCCCCCGGAAACGGCGTTTTAATGCGTGACAATACGCCAAAATCAACCCGAACACAGGGAGGTGATCCTATCGCTGATTATATCAGGGCAGACACGCGGCTGCCCGCCTATCTGCCGTATCCCCGTTTCCTGCTGAAAATGGAGATTTCACAGACCGCCAAGCTGCTGTATTCGCTGCTGTTAGACCGTTCCACCCTCTCCCAGAAAAACAAGTGGCTGGACGACGAGGGCAGGATTTATATTATCTATCCCATCGCGGAGATAGCAGAAATACTGGATAAAGGCAGCACCACCATCAAGGGGGCGCTTAATGAACTGGACACGGCGGGGCTGTTGGAACGGGAACGGGGCGGCTTCTCCGCACCGAACCGGCTTTATGTCAAAGTACCGCCAGTGCCACAGGTACAGTTTTCAGACCAACTGATGGCCGGAAGTCCGCCCCTCATAGAGCCGGAAAACCGTCCTACTGATGGTCAGAAAACCGACCTTATGATGGTCGGAAAACCGTCCCCTAACCAAACTACTATAAACAACCTTACAGAGAGCCAAACAAAGGGAGTGAGTGGGGGGCCGTCCGCGCCCTATGGCCGATATGGAAATATTTTTCTGTCACAGACCGAATACGACGAGTTGCAGGCAGAGTACCCTGACAGGCTGGAACGGTTCATCGAGGAAATGAGCCGCTACCTTGCCGCCAACGGGAAAAGCTACCAGAACTATGCCGCCGCCCTGCGGATATGGGCGGGGAACGACAAAAAGGAAGCCCCTAAAAAGGGCATACCAGACTACTCATGCAAGGAGGGCGAGAGTTTATGAAGAATGAAATCAACGCGGTTTTGGAGAATATGACGACCACCATCCCGGAGCCGGAGGACTACACCGGCGAGGACGGTTTACTGTACTGCGGCAAGTGCCGCAAGCCGAAAGAAGCCTATTTTGCGCCGGATAAGGCCGCTATCTTCGGGCGCGACCGCCACCCGGCAGAGTGCGACTGCCAGAGAACCGCCCGCGAGGAACGGGAAGCCGCCGAAAAGCGGCGCAGACACCTTGACACCGTGGAAGAACTGAAACGCCGGGGCTTTACCGACCCCACCATGCGGGACTGGACTTTCGAGAACGACAACGGCAGGAACCCGCAGACCGGGCTTGCCCGCCGGTATGTGGAGCATTGGGAAGATATGCGGACAGACAATATCGGCTGCCTGTTCTGGGGCGGCGTAGGCACCGGCAAAAGCTACCTTGCAGGCTGTATCGCAAACGCCCTCATGGAGAAAGAAATCCCCGTCCGCATGACGAACTTTGCTCTTATCCTCAATGACCTTGCCGCCAGCTTTGAGGGGCGCAACGAGTACATTTCCCGCCTTTGTCGTTATCCGCTGCTGATCCTTGACGACTTCGGCATGGAACGCGGGACGGAATACGGGCTGGAACAGGTGTTCAATGTGATTGACAGCCGTTACCGCAGCGGCAAGCCGCTGATCGTCACGACCAACCTTACGCTGGACGACCTGCACAACCCGGAGGACACCGCCCATTCCCGGATTTATGACCGCCTGCTTTCCATGTGCGTCCCGGTACGCTTTACCGGCGACAACTTCCGGCAGGAAACCGCCAAGCGGAAAATGGAGAGCATGAAGAAACTGATTACCGACTGAAAGGAGTATTGCCTATGGCAGATAACAAGCAGCACGACACCCGCACCACCCGCCGCCCTGACTGTGTGACGGAAATCCGCATGGGCAATTCCGTCCTTGTCGTGTCCGGCTATTTCAAGAAAGACACCACAACCACAGCCGCCGACAAAATGGCGCGGGTACTGGAAGCGGAAGCCGCTGCTACACAGGAGCCGACTTATCCGGCGTGAACCGGGGCATGGAAAAGCGGCCATGCCAGGGAGCATGACCGCTGGAACGAAAATCGGAAGTGCTTTAGCAATTCTTAATCTCATTCTCTATAAAATAATTTGCAATTTCAAAGGCTTTTATTCTTCTCTTTGCCAATGTGATTTGTGATTTATAACGCTCGGAATTATCCTTTGATTCAAATGTTTTTACTGTTTCTCTTAGCTTGTGCAGAGTTGAATCAATTTGCCTTTTGGCCGCGGTTAATTCATCTATTGTATACTTCATGTTTTCTCCTTTAACTTCTGATTTTTTTGTTAAATCAGAGTATACCACGGAGTTATGAACTTTTCTACTGCAAATATGGGACGACAACCCATACCATAAAAATCGGAAAATTGAAAAGCTGTAAAGAAGCAAATTTAACGCTTTTGCCGCTGTACAGCCCCCGCCGTTCCGTGGTACAATGAAACCACGGAATAGTGGGGCTGGCTGTCGGAAACGGAGGATTTTATGTTAAGACAAGCCACCCAAAACCTCATTACCGCCCTTTATCCGAGATTGTCCCACGAGGATGAATTGCAAGGCGAGAGTAATTCCATATCGAACCAAAAAAGGATACTCGAAACCTACGCAAAACAGAACGGCTTTACCAATCTGCGCTGGTACACCGACGACGGTTTTTCCGGCGCGAACTTCCAGCGGCCCGGATTTCAAGCCATGCTTGCGGACATTGAAGCCGGGAAAGTGGGTACGGTCATCGTCAAGGACATGAGCCGGTTAGGGCGAAACTACTTGCAGGTAGGGTTTTACACGGAAATGCTGTTCCCTCAAAAGGGTGTGCGTTTTATCGCTGTCAACGATAATGTGGACAGTGCCAGCGAGGGCATGGACAACGATTTTACCCCGCTGCGAAATCTGTTCAATGAATGGCTGGTGAGAGATACGAGCAAGAAAATCAAGGCAGTGAAAAAGTCAAAAGGCATGAGCGGCAAGCCTGTTACCAGCAAGCCGGTTTACGGCTATGTGATGGACGAGGACGAGAATTTTATTATAGACGAGGAAGCCGCCCCGGTGGTGCAGCAGATTTACCAGCTTTGCCTTGCCGGGAACGGCCCGACCAAGATTGCCCGTATGCTGACGGAGCAGCAAATCCCCACGCCGGGGACGCTGGAATATCAGCGGACAGGCAGCACCCGCCGTTATCACCCAGGCTATGAGTGCAAATGGGCGACCAACACCGTCGTTCATATCCTCGAAAACCGAGAGTACACCGGATGTCTGGTGAACTTCAAAACGGAAAAGCCTTCTTATAAGGTCAAGCACAGCATAGAGAACCCCGTCGAGAAGCAGGCCATTTTCGAGAACCACCATGAGCCGATCATCGACAAGGAAACATGGGAACGGGTGCAGGAGTTACGCAAACAGCGCAAACGCCCGAACCGCTACGATGAAGTGGGGCTGTTCTCCGGGATTTTGTTCTGCGCCGACTGCGGCCATGTGCTGTATCAGCAGCGGTATCAGAACAAAGACCGCAAACAGGACTGCTACATCTGCGGCAGCTACAAGAAGCGCACCCGCAACTGTACGGCGCACTTTATCCGCACCGATCTGTTGACCGCTGGTGTCCTGGCAAATCTCCGGCAAGTGACCGAATACGCAGCCAAGCATGAGAGCCGGTTTGTGAAACTACTTGTCCAGCAGAACGAGATCGGCGGCAAGCGAAAGACCGCCGCAGCCATCAAGCAGCTTGAACAGGCGCAGGAACGCATTTCTGAAATCAGCCGCATTATCAAGCGGCTGTATGAGGACAATGTAAACGGCAAAATCAGCGATGAGCGTTTCATGGAACTGTCGGCTGACTACGAAGCCGAGCAAGCGGAGCTGAAAAAGAGAGCCGCCGCCCTGCAAGCCGAACTGGACAAGTCACAGGCAGCTACCGTCAACGCCGAGAAATTTATGGGCATTGTCCGCAAGCACCTTGCCTTTGAAGAACTGACCCCCACTCTCTTGCGGGAAATGATCGAGAAAATTGTGGTGCATGAGTGCAGCTATGATGAGAACGGCACCCGCAGGCAGGACATTGAGATTTATTACAGCTTTGTCGGCAAGATTGACTTGCCCGAATAACCGCCCGACCTATCCGACACAATGGCCAAGTGTCGGATAGGAACGGCAAAATTTTTTGCACTTCTATTGCTTCTTTATCACACATAAGCAAAAAGCCAGGGCATGAAACAGCTTATGGCTGATTAGATGTAACAAAAGCGAAGAAAGGAAAAGCACAATCCAGACGGAACCGGCGGTGCGGTCAAGAAATATTGTGGAAACACAAGATTTTTGCTATAATGGAAGTAGAATACTTGACAACGAGGAGAAAGGCGGGAAGCCTATGCACATTAGTTATCAGCCACTATGGAACACATTGAAAGAGCGTGGCATGAGGAAAGAGGATTTGCGGCTTGCCGCCGGTCTAACCACTAATATGATTGCTAACATGGGCAAGGATGAGCATATCAGTATGAAAACGCTACTGCGTATCTGCGAGGCCCTGAATTGTGGTATTTTGGATGTGATTAAGTTGGAGCAGGACGAAAATAATCAAAGCGAAGAATAAAACAAATCCTAATTTGAAAAGGAGATATACTGAATTGGATACTAAACGGTTAGCAAAATTTCTTATAATTACATTTGTTATTACAGGGATAGCCTGGTCTGGACTTGCTGTGTTAACGAGTTTAAATATTATCCCATTTTCGCATCCTTTAGGCACTATTTTACATATTATAGGAGGATTTGGACCGACAATAGCAACTTTCTTTGTCTTAGAAGAAAAAAACACGGTTAAATCTATATTAGATTTTATTTTTGGCTACAGAAAGAAATCATTGATTTTTCTGTTTTTATTTTCTATTTTTGAAATACTGACAATAGGTTTATCGTCAATGGAATTAAATTCCGCATTACCATGGTATTTGATGCCTTTAATCTTTCTTCAAGCAACATTTATATATGGCGGCGAAGAAGAATTAGGTTGGAGAGGTGTTATGCAGCCTTTATTAGAGGAAAAATTGAATTTTCCTATAGCCACAATCATTACGGGTGTTGTATGGGGAATTTGGCATATTCCCCTTTGGTTTGTAAATGGCTCATCGCAACAAAATATGCCATTTCTCTTTTTCTTAGCGTTAGCTGTTATACTGAGCTTTTGGCTGGCGACAATTTACAAAAAAACGAAATGTGTTTTTGCTTGTAGTGTTTTTCATGGATTGACAAATACTCTTTTATCTATATTTATAATTAAAGTGAATGTTCTATTGGTAATAGGACTGATTGCTATGCTTGTATATTCAATATATTTATGGTATTGTGGAGAAGCAAAACAATAAATTCCAGTTCTCAGATGACGATTTTTATGGGATTTAATAACTGTTATATTTTGTTATAGAAATCTCGTCAAACCCTTGAAAACACTAGACTTTTCACTGGTGTCCTTTCCATTACATCTTGTATCGTGTTATATCGTTCTACCCTTGTTTATGAACCCGCATAAGGGAAAAAATAAGGGAAAGAAAATCTGGCAACAACTTATAACAGTTTATGAAAATGGCAGTTGGAACTGGATGGAATGCTTATAATACATTTTCAAGAAAGGACTGATAAGATGAGATTGATATATGCAGATTATAACCCTCAAACGAACAGTATTGATGTGACTACATTTGAGAATTACATATTACGAATTGATTGTAACGAGGCAGAGGATGGTTTGAAAACTACACCTTGCTCACAAAATCCACTTAATGCTTTAGCAATAGATGAGCCACTTGAGTATGCAAGATTGGCTTTAGATGGCGAAATGCAAGCGTGGATGGATGCGATTGATAGTTTGGAAGTTTGGTGATTTCAATAAGTGATTTTTCCTATGAAGTGCAGGTAGAATATATAGACCTGAAGTGATAGAATAAAACCAAATTTTCATGCATTATTGAAATAAAAGATAAAAAGTGTTTGACAACCGAAATAAAAAATGATAACATCTCTCTATGTAAAATTCCCATGAGGGAGTAGCAAGCGTATAACGTAGCAAGTCAACATACTGACCTCTTGGTCTGGCTTGTTTTAAATTGCGAGACTCATGTATAGCTCAAACTATACGTGAAGTCTATGTATTTGACACATGTACCCAAGTATAGTTTTAAAGCTGTACTTGGGTTTTTTATATTTCATAGGAATTTTCCACGAAATAAAAATTTACGACCGGGAGGTAGAAAAATGTTTATCACATTGAAAAACGCAACAAAAAAGTATGGTGAAGGTGAATCGCTTGTTTATGCATTGGATCATGCGAATCTGGAAATTGAGAAGGGTGAGATTTGTGTTATCTTAGGACCATCCGGCTCAGGTAAGTCTACTTTGCTGAATATGCTCGGAGGTTTGGATCACTTGGATGAGGGTGAAATTATTATAGGAGAGAGGAATCTTTCAGGTTACAAAAACAATAAACTTACAGAGTATCGCAAGGAAGATGTGGGATTTGTATTTCAGTTTTATAATTTGATTCCGGATTTGACAGTGGCTGAAAATATTGAAGTTGTATCAGATATCTCGAAGAATCCTTTGAATGTTGACGAAGTATTGGAAGCAATGGGAATGGAAAAATATCGTTATCGTTTCCCGAAGGAACTTTCCGGTGGTCAGCAGCAGCGTGTTGCCATTGCGAGAGCCATTATCAAAAATCCCAAGCTTTTGTTGTGTGATGAGTTGACAGGTGCCTTAGATACCAAATCTTCTAAAACTGTTTTGGAGTTTATTGAAAAAATCAATAAATTATATAACACCACAACGGTTATTATTACCCACAACGAAGCAATTGCCCAAATGGCAGACCGCATTATTTATATCAAAGACGGAAAAGTACAGGAAAACAGAATAAATACCGAAAAGATATCAGCTTCGGAATTGGAACTTTAAGGGAGGACGATTATGAAGTTAAATAAAAGATATTCTCGGAGTATTAAAAGCAATTTATCGTTTTATGTTTCTTCGACGATTTTAACGATAATGACATTGTTCCTGTTTTTTATGATGAATATTGCTGGTAGTGCAATATGGGAGTTCGGTGATGATTTTTTTGAAACACAGAATCTTGAACATGCCAATTTTTCAACATATCTGCCGATTTCAGAAACGGAAATAGAAGAGCTGGAAGAAGACTATTCGGTAAACTTAGAAGCACAGTATTACAGCAATATTGAGACTGATGGTGTGACTGCCAGAGTTTTTAAGAAGACAAATGAAATCAATCTTTACAGCGTGACAGAAGGAGAAGATGTAGCGTTAAATGACGAGATTATTATTTCCGAAGGGTATGCTGTCTTTAACAAAATTTCCTTGGGGGACCAAATAACAATTGGGGATAAGGCGTATACCATAACCGGATTTTTCCAGAGACCGGATTATTTATATATGCTTCAGAATGAAGGGGATTCTTATAAAAATGTCACCACCTTTTATCTTGCTTATGTGACCGATGAGGAGTATGAGCATATCGGTGGCGATAATTGTATGTATCTTGTCCGTTATGAGGAAGATAATCAGGCTGATTTCCGTAAGGCAATCAATGAAAATTATTATATGCGCACCTACATATCTGAACAGGAAAATATGCGAATTGACATGGTAAAAATGCAGGCGGAGATGTTTACCGCTATATCATATATTATTCTAGCAGTTATGCCGTTGAGTGTAGTGGTACTTGTAATCATTGTTATCAATCGAAAAGTAAAATCCGAACAGAGATTAATCGGTACATTAACTGCACTTGGTTATAAAAAGGGTAAATTAATGCACCATTATGCAGGTTTTGCTATGATTCCCGGATTGTTTGGCGGAATCTTTGCAGTCATTTTTGCAATGATATTTGCACAACCTTTCGGAGAGGTGTGTTTGGCGGATTATGAACCCATGCGAATAGAGTGTCAGGTTGCCCCCGTAGCAGCGGTGATAGCAATTGTTGTACCTACGGTGATGTATGTGCTTGCGGCAATATATTCGGTGAATAAATTATTAAAGAAAGATACGGTACTTCTTTTAAACGGAAACTCAGAACAGGGTGAAAGAAACTATAAAAATATGCTGGTTAAAAACAAGATTTCTTTCCGCATTAAGTATGCAATGCGTTCTTTGATTGGCAACCCGTCCAGAACGTTTGTAGTACTTTTGGGTATTTTCTTGGGAAGTTATATTGCACTTTTGGGATATAGCTTTTTGGATACCATGGATAACACAAAGCAAAACATGGTTGATAAAATGGGTAGCTTTGAATATCAGTATGTATTGAATGAACTTGTAGAAGGAGATCCCTACGGTGGCGAACCGGTAATTATGTCTACAATGGAGAATAGAGAAGGTGAGCAGTTCAGCATTATTGGTACAACAGATAGTAATCCATATTTGCAATTGAAGGATGTTGAGGGAAATAATGTTAGCCTTGATGACGGATATTATATTACCAGTATAATGGCAATGTTACAGGATGTTCAGACCGGAGATAAAATGATACTTTGCAATCAGCTGACTTTGGAAGAGTTTGAAATCACCGTTGCAGGAATTATCGATAACGATATGCAGAATGCATTATTCAGTAACCGGGAAAATGTTGCTAATATCATGAGTATTGATGAAGATATCAGCAATGTAGTGATGAGCGATGTAGAACTGGATATTCCGGATTCTAAGATTATTCAAACCATTAAAAAGGCTGATGCCAAAGAGCAATTTCAGAATATGTCAAACCAAATGAATGTTATGGTATATTTTCTGATTGGCATAGGTGCAATCATCTGCGTGGCATCTATTTATGTAGCAGTCAACATGTTGGTATCAGAGAACCGTTCGAATATATCCATGTTGAAGGTATTAGGATACAAGGACAATCAGATTAATCAGATTGTATTAAATGTAAATCATATTTTATTACCGATTGGATTTCTTCTGAGCATTCCGTTGGTATTTGCTTCGACGAACTGGTTTATGGTTTTCCTGGCTGATTTTATCGGCGTTTTGCCCAAGGCTTATGTGGCACCGATGAGCTTTATTTATACAGCTGTTTTGGTGTGCTGCAGTTACTTTGGTTCATTGTTCCTTTTAAGACGTAAGGTTTCCAAAGTGGATATGGTGGAAAGTCTTAAAGGGAATCGAGAATAAATATTATTATAAATTGATAAACGTGAAGTTACATAAAAATTGGAATGTTTAGCTTTTACTTATTTTTTTAAAAATAATAGCCTTCAACGTTGTGAAGGGATAAAAATGGTAAAGACCATACCATTTTGAGCTTGAAGGATATTGCCCGAAATCCCAATTACTGCACAGCCGATCAGGATGCGTATGAGTATTTCTATGAGCGCAACGGGAATATATGCAAAGACCAATCAGAGTTTGATGGAACGTATGGCTTAGCTGTCTATAATCGAACAGAACAAGAAAAGCTGGAAGATGAGGATAGCACCTTTATTGAGCCAAAGTTTGCACAGGTCCATACAGATAAACCCATTGATGAATGGATTGTGTCTATTGGAAAGCATGAGGGCTTTATTCCAGGAAAAGAATGGGTTGAGGTCCAAGAAATCTTAGATGCCATTGAGGATAAATATAACAGGCCCCATAGAGCGACCAACGCTCTATTATCCGGCCTCCTGTATTGTCCGATATGCGGACACCGACTCAACGTATTTCCTGAGTCCAATCGCTGGACGAACGGACAACCTCGCTTCAAGTATGGGTGTCCAAACCAGAGATATAAAAAGAGCTGTACTTTCAAACCTATTGATGGAAACAGAATGGACAGCTTTGTTCTTGAAAAAATGGCAACCGTAGCAGATGAAGCCAGTGTATATTACACTCAAATTCTGGACACGAAGATGGAGAGCTTAATTCGCTCTGACAGCAATGAACGCGACCTTGCTTCTGCAAAAACAAAAATGGAAAAGATACAGGCCGACATCGCTGCCCAGGTTCGCAACATGAGAGAAGCTGATGAAAACATCCGCAGTTTCATTCAAGCGGACATATCGCAGCTCTCAGAAGAACTTTCTAAAACCAGGGATCTGATCGTTAGGCTTGAGGACGCAAAATCTTCTGAAAGCAAATCGGCTAAAGGGCTGGGAGAAATCAAAAAAATCATTTTCAGCTTTCCGGCTTTTATCGAGTCCAGCGCTTATGAAGAAAAATTGTCCTTGCTTAATACTGTGATTGAACGTATCATTATTTTAAATCACGGTAACGAACAGATCTGTCACATTTTTGTGAAAGGGACACCAAAGGATAAGTACGACGATTTTTTTGTCGGAGGGTATCTGTCACCTGAGTTCTTGACAGATACCCGTAAGCCCCAAATGTGTAATCGAGATAGGGATAGCAAATGTCATCCACTCGGCGGCCGGCATCCAGTTGCGGAACGAGTGCGCGCAGCTCATGGAGGCCCAGGGGCACGAGGAGCCTGCCGGCAGGGCGAAGATCACGAAAGGATATAACCTGCCCGCCCGCCATGTGATCCACACAGTGGGTCCTGTGGTCGGACAGCAGGTGACGGAGAGGCAGAAGGAGGAGCTGGCCTCCTGCTACCGGAGCTGCCTGAAGCTGGCGGAGAAAAGCGGGCTGAAATCCATCGCATTCTGCTGCATCTCTACGGGGGAATTCCATTTCCCGGGGAAGCTGGCGGCCCGGATCGCTGTGGACGTGACGGACCGGTATCTGTCCGGCTCCGCTATACAGAGGGTCATCTTTGATGTATTTAAGGAGGAGGACCTGCATATCTATCAGAAGCTCTTTCAGTAAAAGCAGTTCTTAAGACTTTGTGAAAATTCCAGGAATTCCTTGACAAAACCGCATCGTCTGGCTATGATTATCCATAGTTTATGAAAAAGGCGGAGAAGAAGAGGAGTACGCAGGCGTTTTCCGCTCCCCAAGAGAGGGCTGTCCACAGGCTGGGAGGCGGCCCGGAGATGAGACTGCGGAAGGTAGCTTCGGAGCCGGATGGCTGAATGGCGGCAGCAGGTAGGCTATCACGGAGTCGTTCACGTTACAGAACAGGAGAAGAGATACAAACAAAGGTGGTACCGCGGACAGATCGATTCGCCCTTTACGATTGAGTGAAGGGTGATTTTTTATATTTTGCCCCTTCACCCGGCAGCCGGTGTGCTGCGCATGATGCAGAAGGATGACAATGAGGAGGAACAACATGAGCCAGAATCTGGAAAAGACCTACAATCCAAAACAAATCGAATCAAAGTTATATGAGAAGTGGTGTGAGAGCAAGTATTTTCACGCGGAAGTGGACCGCAGCCGGAAGCCCTTTACGACGGTTATGCCGCCTCCGAACATCACCGGCAAGCTGCACATGGGGCATGCCCTCGACAATACGCTGCAGGACATCCTCATCCGCTACAAGAGGATGCAGGGCTACAACGCGCTCTGGATCCCGGGGACAGACCACGCGGCCATCTCCACAGAGGTGAAGGTGACGAACCAGCTCAAGGAGGAGGGCATCGACAAGAAGGAACTCGGCAGGGAGAAATTCCTGGAGCGGACCTGGCAGTGGAAGGAAGAGTACGCCGGCACCATCGAGGGACAGCTCAAGAAGCTGGGCGTGTCCTGCGACTGGGACAGGGAGCGGTTCACCATGGACGAGGGCTGCTCCAGGGCCGTGGAGGAAGTGTTCATCAGCCTGTACGAGAATGGCTATATCTACAAGGGATCCAGGATCATCAACTGGTGCCCGGTCTGCAAGACGTCCCTGTCTGACGCAGAGGTGGAGCATGAGGAGCAGGAGGGACACTTCTGGCATATCAAGTACCCCATCGTGGGGACCGATCAGTATCTGGAGATCGCGACGACGCGTCCGGAGACGATGCTGGGCGACACGGCCATCGCCGTGCACCCGGATGACGAGAGATACAAAGACCTCGTGGGGAAGAAATGTCTGCTCCCCCTGACAGACCGGGAGATCCCCATCGTGGCGGACTACTACGTGGACCGGGAGTTCGGGACCGGAGCGGTGAAGATCACGCCGGCTCACGACCCCAACGACTTTGAGGTGGGCAAGCGCCATAACCTGCCGGAGATCAATGTCATGAACGACGACGCCACCATCAATGAACAGTACGGCGGCAAATACGCGGGCATGGACCGCTACGAGGCCAGGGAGGCCATGGTGAAGGACCTGGAGGAGCAGGGATACCTTGTGAAGGTGGAGCCCCACTCCCACAACGTAGGAACCCATGACCGCTGCCACACGACGGTGGAGCCCCTTGTAAAGCAGCAGTGGTTCGTAAAGATGGACGAGCTCGCGAAGCCGGCCATCGAGGCGATCCGGAACGGGGATCTGAAATTTGTCCCGGAGCGGTTTGACAAGATCTATCTCCACTGGCTGGAGAACATCCGCGACTGGTGCATTTCCCGCCAGATCTGGTGGGGACACCGGATCCCGGCCTACTACTGCGACGAGTGCGGGGAGGTGGTCGTGTCCAGAGGCATGCCGGAGAAATGCCCGAAGTGCGGCTGCACCCATTTCACCCAGGATGAGGATACGCTGGACACCTGGTTCAGTTCCGCCCTGTGGCCCTTCTCCACGCTGGGATGGCCGCAGAAGAGCGAGGACTTCGACTACTTCTATCCCACGGACGTGCTGGTGACCGGCTATGACATCATCTTCTTCTGGGTCATCCGCATGGTGTTCTCCGGATACGCCCACACCGGGAAATGCCCCTTCCACACGGTGTTCATCCACGGGCTTGTGCGGGATTCCCTGGGCCGCAAGATGAGCAAATCCTTAGGGAACGGCATCGACCCGCTGGAGATCATCGACAGGTACGGCGCGGACGCCCTGCGCATGACCCTGGTGACAGGCAACGCGCCGGGCAACGATATGCGCTTCTATAACGAGAGAGTGGAGGCGAGCCGGAACTTTGCCAATAAAGTGTGGAACGCATCCCGGTTCATCCTCATGAACATGGAAGGCAAAGAGATCACGGAGCCGGACCTTGCAGATCTGCTTCCCGCGGACTGCTGGATCCTGTCCAAATGCAATACACTGATCCGCGAAATGACGGAGAACATGGACAAGTTCGAGCTGGGCATCGCCCTTCAGAAAGTCTATGACTTTATCTGGGACGAGTTCTGCGACTGGTATATCGAGTTCGTCAAGCAGAGGATGTACGACGCGGATGAGGATCCCGCCTCTGCGAACAAGGCGCTGTGGGTGCTCCGGGAAGTGCTGAAGAACGCGCTGAAGCTGCTCCATCCGTTCATGCCCTTCGTGACAGAGGAGATCTACAGCAAGCTGATCCCGGAGGAGGAGTCCCTGATGATGTCTGACTGGCCTGTGTACAGGAAGGAGTGGGAGTTCCCCCAGGCGGAGAATGTGGTGGAGCACGTAAAGCTCCTGGCCGGCGGCGTGCGGAACATCCGCTCGGAGATGAACGTGCCTGCGGACAGAAAGATCAAGATCTGTGTGGTGAGCGAGGATCAGGAGCTCCTGGACGGCTTCCGGATGCTGGAGGACGCGGTGCTCCGCCTGGCAAAGGCATCCGACTTCACCGTGCAGCAGGATAAGGCGGGAATCCCGCAGGATGCCATGTCTGTGGTGATCCCGGATGCGACGGCCTACCTGCCCCTGGAAGATATGATCGACTTTGACCAGGAGATCGAGCGCCTGACGAAAGAGGAGGCCCGCCTGACAAAGGAGATCGCCCGCTCGAACGGCATGCTCGGCAATGAGAAATTCATAAGCAAAGCCCCCGCTGCCAAAGTGCAGGAGGAGAGGGAGAAGCTGGAGAAATATGAGCAGATGATGGCGCAGGTGAAGGACCGTCTGGCATCCCTGCGCGCGAAGATGGCATAGAAGCGCTGCGAAGCGTTCGGACCGCAGCCTCCTTACCGATCAAAGGAAAGGGTTGACAATGAAAAAGATCCATTTGAAAAAGCCGGATGTAAAAGGGACGCTTCACCGGATCCGGCATTTGAAAAAAGAGGATATCATCGAGTGGCACCGGGCGGGCAAAGAGCGCCGGGAGAGGATCCTGGAGGCCCGCCGCAACGGGCCCTTCGCCCGGAAGATGAAGCCGGTGTATGCGTTTATGAACCGCTTTTCACTGGTGTTCCACGCCCTGCTGGCCTGCCTGATCAATTTCGTGATCGAGGCCATATCCAGACACTCGGCGTTTGAGGCGTGGGAGTATATGGTGGGATCGCCGCTTGTATTTCTGTACAACGCGTTCATGATCTTTCTGACGTTCACCGTGGTGTACCTGGTGCGGCGGCGCGTGTTCGCCCGCATTGTCATCAGCGTGCTCTGGCTTGTGCTGGGCGTGGCCAACGGCTACATGCTGATGGTCCGCGTGACGCCTTTCAACGCCCAGGACCTGAAGGCGGCGGGAGAAGGGCTGGCGCTTATCAACAACTATTTTGAACCGATGGAGCTTGTGCTGGTGATCATCGGCCTGGCGGCGGTCATCGTGTGGAGCGTGTCCATGTGGAGGCGTGGCGGCCAGTTCGAGGGAAAGATGCACCGCATCCTGGCCCTCGTGGGCGTGGCGGCCTGCTTCGGGGCGTATACCTTCGTCTCCCAGGCGGCGCTCGACAAGCGGGTCGTCTCCAACTACTTCGGAAACATTGCCTTTGCCTACGAGGACTACGGGCTGCCCTACTGCTTCATGGCCAGCCTGTTCAACACGGGCATCGACGAGCCAAACGGCTACAGCGAGGAGACGATGGAGGAGATCAGCGGAGGCGGGGAGATCACAAAGTGCGAGACGGGACGGGCAAAGGAAGCCCTGCCCAATGTGATCTTCATCCAGCTTGAGTCCTACTTTGATGTGGAGGAGGCGGAGTTCTTTACGACTTCGGAAGATGCCTGCCCCAACCTCCACGCCATGTTTGACAACTA
The DNA here is from genome assembly GCF_016901695.1 of Mordavella massiliensis. GTDB lineage: Bacteria > Bacillota > Clostridia > Lachnospirales > Lachnospiraceae > Claveliimonas > Claveliimonas massiliensis_A. The sequence goes on from NZ_JACJKS010000005.1 coordinate 81,344, forward strand.
TTCCAGCGGGTACTTCAAAGTGCCGTCCGTGGGAGCCGGGACGGCCAACACGGAGTTTGAGGTGCTCACCGGCATGAATATGCGCTACTTCGGACCGGGGGAATACCCCTACAAGACGATCGTCAAGTTCCAGCCCACGGAGAGCGCGGCAACAGCTTTCTCCGCCCTCGGCTACGGCACCCACGCGGCCCACAACAACGGCGGCAACTTCTACAGCAGGGCCAGGGTGTACAATGAGATGGGATTTGACTCCTTCACGAGCAAGGAGTTCATGAATATCCTGCAGACAACGGAGAACGGCTGGTCCAAGGACGAGATCCTGATCCAGCACATCCTGGACGCCATGGATACGACTGAGCAGCAGGATTTTGTGTTCGGCGTCAGCGTGCAGGGACACGGGGACTATCCGGAGGAGCAGATCATCGAGAACCCGCGGATCAAAGTGGAGGGGATCGAGGACGAGGGCCTGAAGAACAAGTGGGAGTACTACGTGAACCAGGTGTACGAGATGGACAAGTTCGCCGGGGATCTGGTGAAAGCCATCGAGGAGAGAGGCGAGCCGACTGTTATCGTGTTCTACGGCGACCATCTGCCGACCATGGGACTGGAGGCGGAGGATCTGAAGAGCCGCTACCTCTACAATACAAACTATGTGATCTGGGACAACATCGGGCTTCCCAAGGAGGACAGGAACATCCCGTCCTACCAGATCATGGCGGACGTGCTGGAGCGGCTGGACATCCACTCCGGCACAGTGTTCAACTACCATCAGGAGCGCAGGCAGACGAAGAACTATCTGGCCGACCTGGAGCTTCTGCAGTACGACATCATGTACGGGGAGCAGTATGTCTACAACGGCAACCCGCCCATCACGGAAGGGCATATGCAGATGGGCGTGAAGGATGTGAAGATCACAGACCTTGTGCCCAAGCTGGATGAAGGCTACAGCCTGTACGGGGAGAACTTCACGAAGAACAGCAGGGTCTATGTGAACGGGGACCGGCAGAAGAGCACCTTCCTCAACAACACGAGGATCGAGCTGCCTGAGACAACGCTTGCGGACGGCGATGTGGTGACTGTGAGCCAGGTCGGATCCAGCAATACGATCTTTCGGACATCCTGCGAGTATGTGTACCAGGACGGTGCGCTCACAGAGGTGCCGGGCACCGGAAGCGCGGACCAGGAGGGCGTATCCTGGGTTGTGGCGAACGGGGAAGAGGAAGAGTGATATGACGTATGAAGAGGCCGCGGCCTATATTGAAGGGATCCCGAGATTTACGAAGAAGCACGACCTGTCCTACGTGGCGGATTTCCTGGCAAGACTGGGCAATCCCGGGGCGGACAGCCAGGTGATCCACGTGGCGGGGACCAACGGGAAAGGCTCCGTGTGCGCCTACATGCGCGCCGTGCTCCTGGCGATGGGAAAGCGGACCGGCTTTTTTACATCCCCCCATCTGATCCGGCTGAACGAGCGGATCGTGATCGGGGATGATGAGATCGGGGACGAAGAGTTTCTCGCCGTCTTCCGGCAGGTGAAGGAGACAGTGGATGGGATGGCAGAGGAAGGGCTGTCCCATCCTTCCTATTTTGAATTTCTCTTCGGCATGGCCATGCTGGCGTTCGGGCGGGCCGGCGCGGAGTATATCATCCTGGAGACGGGGCTTGGCGGCCGGCTGGACGCCACCAGCGCGGTGCCGCATCCGGCGGTCACCGTCATCACGTCCATCAGTCTGGACCACACGGCGTACCTGGGGAACACGGTGGAGGAGATCGCCGCAGAGAAGGCCGGCATCATCAGGGAGGGCGTGCCCGTCGTGTTCGACGGGACGGACCCGCGCGCCGCGAAGGTGATAGAAGAGCAGGCGGCCAGGCTGCATGCGGCGTGTAGAAAGCTTGGGAAAAATGCGTACGAAATCCGGGAAATTACAAGGAAACATATTGCTTTTTCCAGGGGCAGTGCGTATGATAGAAATGATCTTTGGACGATCAGCGGCTGCGGCGTGTACCAGGCCATGAACGCCTCCCTTGCGCTGACAGCGCTGGAGATCCTGTTCCCGGAGGCGGGGGAGAGGGATCCGGCCGTGTGGAAGAAGGCCCTCGCGTCTGTCGTCTGGGAGGGGCGGATGGAAGAGATCCGTCCGGGGATCTTCCTGGACGGGGCCCACAATCCGGGAGCCGCGCAGGCATTTGCGGACACGCTGGAAGCGCTCGGTGAAGAAAGTCCGGTGCTCCTGTTTTCCGCCGTGTCGGACAAGGAATATGAGAAGATAGCCGACATCCTGTGCGGCAGGGTGAAGGCGGGACTGTATATCATAACGCAGATCCAGGACGCCAGGGGCGTCCCGGCCCGGGAGCTGGGACGTATCTTCCGGGAGCGGACAGACAGCCCTGTGCTGGTGGAGCCGGACCCGGCGCGCGCCCTTGCGGCCGCTGTGTCGAACCGGCGCGGGCGCAGGATCTACTGTCTCGGATCCCTCTATCTGATCGGGGAGCTGAAGCGCATCCTGACAGAGCAGGGAGACTGCGTACAGAGGAGGTTGAAAGATCGATGCTGAACTATGAAGAGGAACTGAAGAAATTCCAGCCAAGCGTGGAAGTGGAAGATATAGAGGACGCGGTATATCAGGAAGATCTGACGGATATGAGTGATATCCTGCGGGAGATGATCGAGCAGACAAACAACAGCAAATAGATACGGGGTTTATATGGAGTATACACAGAAACTGGTGTATCAGTCCAACTACTGGTACAACGACGGTCTAAAGAGGGCCAGGATCAGGGATATGTCCGGAGCGGTCACGTCCCTGAAGAAGAGCCTTCAGTATAACAGGGAAAACATCGCGGCGAGAAATCTTCTCGGGCTTGTCTACTACGGGCGGGGAGAGGTCGGGGAGGCGCTCGTGGAGTGGATCCTCAGCAAGAACTTCCAGTCCCATGAGAACATCGCCAATTATTATATCAAGAAACTGCAGGAGAATCCGACAGAGCTGGAGCAGGTGAACCAGGCGATCCGCAAGTTCAACCAGAGCCTTGCCTACTGTTACCAGGACGGGGAGGACCTGGCTGTCATCCAACTGAAGAAGGTGGTGGCGGAGCACCCATCCTTCCTGAAGGCCTGGCAGCTTTTGTCCCTTCTGTACCTCCACACGGAGCAGTACGGGAAGGCGCGGCACACTCTCAGGGAGGCCCACAGGCTTGACACGACCAACGACATCACCCTGCGCTACATGCACGAGATGAATGAGCTGCGCAGGAACAGGGCCGTGCGGCAGGCCGAGAAGGAGGGGAAGAAGGAGAAGCCCCAGACGGTCACATACAACATCGGAAACGAGACGATCATCCAGCCGGCCTCCGGCGGGATGAAGGAGAATGCCGGCCTCATGACCATCGTGAACATTGTGATCGGGCTCCTGGTGGGCGTGGCGTTCATGTGGTTCCTGATTATGCCGGCGGTGAACAGCTCCACCGCCAGGAAGACGAACCAGGAGGCACGGGAGTTCAGCAACCAGATCGCGGAGCAGAAGGCGCAGATCAGCGCCCTGCAGACGGAGCTGGAGAGCTACCGCGCCGACAGCGAGGCGACGCAGAGCGCGCAGCAGGCGGCGGCTTCCACGAAGGACAGCTATGAGATCATCATGAACATGTACGACCATTATCTGGCGTCTGACATGAGCGATTCCGCCATGGTGGAGGAACTTCTGAAGGTCAACCCGGATTCCCTGGGAACCCTGGGACGGGAGCAGTATGACACCATGACGGGGGAGATCTATGACCGGTATTGCGAGACGCTCTACTACACGGCGCTGGAGAACTACGACGCGGCCAACTACGCGGACGCCATCGCGAACCTGAACACCGTGATGCAGATGAACGCGGGCTACGACGACGGCCAGGCCATGTGGCTTTTGGCCCGGTCCTACGAAGCGTCCGGCGATACACAGAATGCGGCCTCCTGGACCGAGCGGGTGCAGACGGAATACCCGGATATCGATACCACGGCAGACCCGCAGCAGGACAGCGGGGAGGAAGATACGTGGGACGATGAGGACGGCTGGTATGAGGAGGAGAGCTGGGACGAGTGGGAGTAGGATCCGCGTCCCGGACAATAGAAAAGGATACAAAAGAGAAGGATATGCGAAACGGCATGTCCTTCTTTTTTTGTCAGATAGGAGGAATCAGAATTGAAGTATCAGGTACAGGAGAACTGTCTCACCATCTTCCTGCCGGAAGATGTGGACCACCACAATGCGGAGGAGATCCGGAGGGAGGCGGACCGGCTCATCGACAGGGAGCATATCCGCTACGTCATCTTTGACTTTGCGGACACCGGCTTTATGGACAGCTCGGGGATCGGAGTCATCATGGGGCGCTACCGCAAGGTGTACATGATGGGGGGAGAAGTGTGCGCCGTGCACGCGAGCGAGAGGATGAAGAAGATCCTCACCATGTCGGGCGTGATGAAGATAATGCAGATCTATGAGGAGGATAAATAGCATGGAACATGTAGGGGATGTGACAAATGAGATGGAGCTTACCTTCGACAGCCACTCGTCCAATGAGGCCTTCGCGCGGGTGACCGTGGCCGCCTTTATGACGCAGCTCAATCCCACGGTGGAGGAGGTGGCGGATGTGAAGACAGCCGTGTCCGAGGCGGTGACCAACGCCATCATACACGGCTACGAAAACAGGCGCAGGAAAGTACATATCCGGGCGTGGACAGAGGGGAAGAGCCTGTATCTGGAAGTGTCCGACGAGGGGGTTGGCATCCCGGACATCCGGAAAGCCATGGAGCCGCTTTTTACGACCCGGCCGGAACTGGAGCGCTCGGGCATGGGCTTTTCCTTTATGGAGGCGTTCATGGACGAGCTGGAAGTGGAATCGGAGCCGGGCAGGGGGACGACCGTGCGGATGCGCAAGGAGGTCGGAAGAGGAAGGGATCTATGGACCACACAATCGCTTTGATACAGAGGTCTCACGAGGGGGATGAGGAGGCGAAAGCACAGCTTGTGGAGGAAAATACGGGGCTGATCTGGTGCATTGTGAAGCGGTTCCGGGGCAGGGGGACGGAGGCGGAGGATCTCTTTCAGATCGGAAGCATCGGACTTCTGAAAGCCATTGACAAATTCGACCTCTCGTATGACGTCCGGTTTTCCACTTACGCGGTGCCTATGATATCCGGGGAGATCAAGCGCTTCCTCCGGGACGACGGCATGATCAAGGTGAGCCGTTCCCTGAAGGAAACGGCCGTGCGGGCCTGCGCCTGCCGGGACCGGCTGCGGGAGGAGACGGGGCGGGAGCCCTCTGTGGAGGAGGTGGCCGCCCTGGCGGGCGTGGAGCCCCAGGAGCTGATGCAGGCGCTGGATGCGGGCGCCCAGGTGGAGTCGCTGCACCGGACCGTCGGACAGAAGGACGGGCGGGAGATCCGGCTCCTCGACCGGCTGGAAGAGCGGGAGGACCGGGAGGAGAAACTCCTGGACCGCATGCTCCTCGCCCGGCTTTTGGAGGAGCTTGGGGCGCAGGAGAGGCAGCTCATCTACCTGCGCTATTTTGCGGAGAGGACCCAGAGCGAAGTGGGGAAGATGCTGGGCATCTCCCAGGTGCAGGTGTCCAGGATGGAGAAGAAGATCCTGGAGAAAATGCGCGAAAAAATCTGAAAAAGGCACGCCGGCATGTATAGTTTCCAGAGGCGGGATCCATACTAACTGTGAGACAGCAAAAAAAGGAGGAGACAGTATGGATCAGGCGAGGAAAAAAATCCGGGCGTGCCTTCTTGCCGTGACGGCGCTTGCCGTGCTCCTGGGGGCAGTCTGGTATGTGCAGGATACGCTGGACAGTGTGGATGTGACGGAGGGGACCCTCGTGTACCTGGACGGGGGCGCATCTGACCTATGGACGGCACAGTCTATCTAAAGGCGGACGCCAGCGTGGAGGTGGACCATCCGGCCGTCACACTGGGGGACCTCTTCCAGATCGGGGGCGCGGCGCCGGCGCAAAAAGAGGGGATCCGCGCGATCCGCCTGCTTCGCTTTCCGGAACCGGACCGCGGGGGCAGGGCCCAGCGCCGGGTGGTGAGCGTCCTGCTGGCGGTGGAAGCCATACGCAGGGAATTCCCGAAGCTCCAGGTGGTCAGCCTTGGCAGCGCGGATGTGATCGTTACGTACGTGAAGGCGCGCCGGGACGGGAGAGCCCTTCACGCCCTCAAGACGGCGGGTGTGGCGCTGGTGACCTTTGCGGGAGCGGCCTTCTCCATCATGGCCTTCAACAACGATGTGGATGTGAGCCGGCTGTTCGGACAGATCTACACCTTTGTCACCGGGGAGGCGAAGAGCGGGTTCACCGTCCTGGAGTGCACCTACAGCATCGGCCTTGTCATGGGGATCCTGATCTTCTTCAATCATTTCGGGAAAAAGCGGTTTTCCCAGGACCCGACGCCCATCGAGGTGCAGATGCGCACCTACGAGGGAGAGATACAGAGTGCCCTGGTGGAGGCCTGCGCCAGAAAGGGGCGGGAACTGGATGTGGATGCAGCAGATCCTTCTGGGGATCCTGGGGCTTAGCGCCGGGATCACCGTGGCGGGCGGCCTGTTCTCCTTCCTTGTCGAGCTGGGGGTCGTGGCGGATTTCGCGGACCGGACCCACACGGGGGAGCATGTGCTCCTCTACGAGGACGCGGCGGCGCTCGGCGGCGCGGCGGGCAGTCTTGTCTTTGTGTACGGACTGGACCTGCCGGGCGGGGCTGTGACGCTGGCGGTGTTCGGGCTGCTGGCGGGGATCTTCACCGGCTGCTGGGCCATGGCCCTGGCGGAGGTGCTGAACGTATTCCCGGTATTTATCCGGCGGGTCCGGCTTCAGAACTGTCTTCCCTGGGCGATCCTTGGCATGGCCTTCGGGAAAGGGCTGGGCGCCCTCGTGTTTTTCTGGAACCAGTGGGGCGGTTAAAGACAGCCGGGAAAGGAAAGGTGGAAGAACAAAATGGAAACAGGAAAGGAGCGCCGGGAACAGGCGTACAGGGACTATGTAAAAAAGAAGACGCCGGTCCACAGCCTGCCTGCAAATATGGCGAAGGCATTTCTGACAGGGGGCGTCATCTGTACAGTCGGGGAGTTTATCTTAAATTACAGCGAAAAGATGGGGCTTGGAAAGGAGGCGGGCGCCGCCTGGTGCTGCATCCTCCTCATCTTTGCGAGCGCCCTGCTGACGGGCCTTAATCTGTACGGCCGCATCGCCAGGTGGGGCGGGGCCGGGGCGCTCGTGCCGATCACGGGGTTTGCCAATTCCGTGGCCGCGCCGGCCATCGAGTACAAGAAGGAGGGACAGGTCATGGGGATCGGCTGCAAGATCTTCACCATCGCCGGCCCGGTGATCCTCTACGGGATCTTTACCAGCTCCCTTCTTGGATTCGTGTACTGGGCGGCGCTGGAGACGGGGGTGATCGGATGATCCAGAAGACGAAGGGCGCAAGGAGCCTTGCCTTTACCGAGGCCCCCTGCATCCTGGGGAGCGCCTCCGTGGCGGGAAAGAAGGAGGCAGAAGGGCCGCTGGGAGACTGTTTTGACGTGACGGGGGAGGACGACCTCTTCGGGGAGAAGACGTGGGAGGCCGCGGAGAGCAGGATCCAGAAGGAGGCCTGCATCCTGGCGCTGGGGAAGGCGAAGATCCGCGCGGAACAGGTGCGCTGCCTGTACGGCGGAGACCTGCTCCGCCAGGGCATCGCCACCTCCATGGGGGCGGAGGAACTGCAGATCCCCATGTTCGGGCTCTTCGGGGCCTGCTCCACCTCCGGGGAGGCGCTGGCCCTCGCCGCCATGGCCGTGTCGGCGGGGTACGGGGAGTACATGCTGGCTGTCACGTCCAGCCATTTCGGGACAGCGGAAAAGGAATTCCGGTTTCCCTTAAGCTACGCCAGCCAGCGGCCCCTCTCGGCCCAGTGGACGGTGACAGGCGCCGGCGCCTTTGTCGTGGGCAGCAGGAAGGGCGCGGTGCGGATCGCGGGGGTGACGGTGGGGAAGATCGTGGATTACGGCCTGAAGGATTCCCAGAACATGGGCGCCTGCATGGCCCCCGCGGCGGCAGACACCATCGCCTGCCATCTGGAGGACTTCGGGCGGGAGGCGCAGGAGTACGACCGGATCGTGACCGGCGACCTGGGGTATGTGGGACAGAGCATCCTGCTGGACCTGCTGCGGGAGAGGGGGATCGACATCGGCGGCCTCCACCTGGACTGCGGGAAACTGATCTTTGACCAGAAGGCCCAGGACACCCACGCGGGCGGGAGCGGCTGCGGCTGCGCGGCGGTGACGCTCTCCGCCTTCATCCTGCCGAAAATCATATCCGGGGAGTGGAAGCGGGTCCTGTTTGTCCCCACCGGCGCGCTCATGTCCACGGTCAGCTACAACGAGGGGGCCAGCGTGCCGGGCATCGCCCACGGCATCCTGCTGGAGCACTGCCCGGACTGGAAGGAGGAAGGATAGGATGGAGTATGTCAATGCATTCTGGGTGGGCGGGGCGATCTGCGCCCTTGTCCAGATCCTGCTGGACCGGACAAAGCTCATGCCGGGGCGGGTCATGGTCCTCCTCGTGTGCACAGGGGCGGTCCTGGGATTCCTCGGCGTCTATGAACCCTTTGCCCGGTTCGCCGGGGGCGGCGCCTCGGTCCCCCTGCTCGGATTCGGCAACACCCTCTGGAACGGCGTGAAGGAGGCGGTGGAACAGGAGGGGTTCACCGGCATCTTCCTGGGCGGCTTTACAGCCAGCGCGGCCGGTATCTCGGCCGCCCTCATCTTCGGCTACCTGGCCTCCCTTGTGTTTGAGCCGAAGATGAAAAAGTGAAAAACAGGAAAGCCGTCCTTGAATATCCGCAAAAATGCACCTATAATATAGAGTAGGATTGTGCGACAATTGGATAAAATGCGCAGACATAAGGAGTGCGAAGGATAAAAGGAGGAATGAAGGATGGCAGACAATGGCATGTTCCGCACCGCGGTGTTCGGCGGGTACAACCGGGACGATGTGGACGAGTACATCCAGACGCTTGAAAAGGAGATGGACTCTGTCAGGGAGCTTCACCAGAAGGAAAAGGAGGATCTGATCCGGCGGGCAGAGGAGAGCGAGTCGGAACTTACGAGGGTGAGATACGAACTGGAGGCGGCCCGGTCAGACGTCCGGCCGGCATCCCCGACGGCAGACGGGGCCGGCCAGGAGGACGCCCTCCGGAAACTGGAGGAAGAGCTTGGCAGAGTGATCGGCGCGCCGGTCAGAGAGGCGGCGCCGGAGGCGGAAAAAGAAGAGCTCGCTTCCCTGCGGGAGTCCTTAAGGGAACTGGAGGAGGAGAACCAAAGCCTGAAGGAGAAGTTGGAGAAGCAGGGACAGGAAGACGAGCTGTTTGACTATGAGACCGTGAGAAAAATCATGGAGGAAGCGCGCAATAACGCCTGGATCATCGAAAAAGAGGCGCGGCAGCAGGCGGACGCTATCCTTGAGGGCGCCCGGCAGAAGCTGAAGGAGGAGGAAGATGAGCAGAGACACCGCATTGCCTCTAGGATCAACATCCAGCTTGAAGAGAAGGGCATACAGCTCATGGCGGCCAAATATAAGATCGAACAGTATATCAAAGAAATATCCAGCGCCCAGCAGGGCCTGTACCTTCTGAACTCCCGCATGGAGAAGATGGTGAAGGATATGCCGGTCCGGCTGGACGATTACTGGAAAGGCGAAGAGTACCGGCAGTTGGAAGTGGAAGAGGGGAAAGAAAAAACCAATGAGAAACCCGAGACAGAAAGCAGCAGGACAGGAAGCGGCGATAAGATTGCCGGATGATGAGGAGGCCAGAAGGTATATCACGGCGCATCTGGGCAAGATGACAGCAGAGGACGTCTGCGCCCTGTTTCTGGTCCGGCTGGATCAGGCGGCGGAGATGGCGGAGACATACGGCCAGGGGGAGAAAGAACATATGATGGCGTGCGTGGGGAAGATCCTGTCCTCCCTGTTCCGCGGCTCGGACATCGTAAGCCGCGTGGGAGAAGACAGCTTCCTCGTCTACAGCGCCGGAGCGATATCCGGGAAGAAGGCGCAGGAGAAGGCGAAAGAGGTCTGCTCGCAGGTGCGCCTTGCCGGGGCGGCGCCCTCCGGTATGGCGGCCACGGTCTCCGTCGGGGTATACCTGGCGCAGGGAGCGCAGATCCCGTTTGAGCGGCTGTTCGGGCAGGCGGCGGCAGCCATCTACGAAGCCCGGAGCAACGGCACCGGCAGCGTCTGCGTCCTGACAGATGAGAAGGACGGGACAGAAGGCCCGTCCCGGCCGGCAGAACGATGACACGGGACTGATCGCCGTCCTCTTTATGGAAAATCAGACGGCGGACCTGGACGGCGTGACGGAGAAGTACGACGTGGATACCACGGCGGCGCGCCGGATCGCGGATCTGGAGCAGGAGCTTCATGAGTCCCGCAACGATCTGAAAGCCACCATCGGGGAGCTGGAGACAGTGAACGAGGAGCTGCAGGCCGCCAACGAGGAGCTCCTGACAGCCAACGAAGAGCTGCAGAGCTCAAACGAGGAGCTGCAGTCTGTCAACGAGGAGCTGTACACAGTCAACACGGAGTACCAGCAGAAGCTGGATGAGCTGACCATGCTCACCAACGACCTGTCCAACTTCCTGTCCTCCACCATGATCGGCATCCTCTTTGTGGACAGCAACCTGAATATCCGGAAGTTCACGGAGTATGTAGGGCGGGAGTTCCAGTTAATGGAGCATGATGTGGGCCGCTCCCTGCAGATCTTCGCCCACAGCTTCCCGGAGGAGGACATCGTAAAGGATGCCAAGGAGGTGTCCAAAAATCTGGTTCCCATCGACCGGGAGGTGACCGCCATGAACGGGCGGTACTATACACTCCGTATCGCGCCCTACCGCACAACGGAGAATAACATCAGGGGTCTGGTCATCACGATCATCGACAGTTTAGGTATACATAATGAATAGGGGGGGGAAGGCTGTGGAAAAAGAGTTATACCAGGCGCTGGACACATTTTTCCAGGCCTATCTGAAACAGAGAGATATTGAGAAAACCCTGTCCCTGGTGACGGATGACGTGTACAGCCTGGGGACCGGCGAGGAGGAGATCGCCCTGAACAAGCGGGAACTGGAACAGCTTCTCAGGCAGGAGATGGAGGGGCTTCCCATGCCGATCCGGTACCGGATCCTGGACTATCACGAAAAGCAGTGCACGCCGGACTGCCTGCACTGCTTCTGCCGGGTGGAGACGACCATCGACCAGGGGGAGGTGCCGCCTCTTTTCTACTCGACCCGTTTTACCGGCACGTTCCGGCGCGAGGGAGGGCGCTGGCTCGCCTCGCAGTTGCACATGTCGGAGGCAAGCCGCTCCCAGGACAGGGAGGAGTTCTTCCCGCTTCATTATATCTCCAAGCAGGCGGAGGCGATGGACGGGAAGGCGCAGAAAGAGATCCTGGACATTGTATGCAGGATCATGCCTGGCGGGATCATCGGCGGCTATATTGAGGAGGGCTTCCCGCTCTATGTGATCAATGATACCATGCTTGAGATGATGGGCTATACGTATGAGGAATTTGTGGAAGCTGTGGACGGCATGGTGGCCAATTCCTTCCACGAAGACGACGCGGACCGCGTCACCCGGGAAGTGCTGGAGCGGATGAAGACAAACCGGGAGTACTCCATCGAATACCGGGTGCGCAAAAAAGACGGCGGATACCTCTGGGTCTATGACGTGGGCCGCAAGATCACCACGGAGGACGGCCGGGAGGCTATCATCAGCGTCCTGATGGACGTCTCCAAGGACGTGCAGAACCGGATCCGGCTGATGGAGGAGTCGTCCAGAGATTTTCTCACGGAGGTCTACAACCGGAGAGGCGGCGAATCGCTTCTTAAGGAGCGGATGAAGATCCCGATGCCCTACGCCTTCCTCATGCTGGATCTGGATGATTTTAAGCAGGTAAACGATCTGTACGGGCACGAGGAGGGGGACCGGATGCTGTACTATACCGGCGCGGTCTTAAAGCAGGCATTCCGGCAGTCCGACGTGGTCATACGGGTGGGCGGAGACGAGTTCGCGGTGCTCGCCTATCCGTGCAGCGATGCGGATGCGATCCAAAGGAAGGCCGAGCAGGTGATCCGCCGGTATGAGGAGGAGGCGCGGCGCCGGTATCCGGAAAGCGGGACCTCCATTTCCATCGGCGGGATCTGCGGGAGGCAGCGGCGGAGCTTTCAGGAGCTCTACCGTCTGGCAGACCAGGTCCTGTATGAGGCAAAGAGGGTAAAGGGATGCTGCCGTATCCGCAGGATCGATATGGAGGAATGACAACGCGGACGACACAGGAGAGACACAGATGGATGAACGATCACTAAAAAAACGTCTGAACCGGGTGACCATTGTGGTCATCCTGATCAGCATACTGATCCTGGCCGGCGGCAGCGTGGCCTCCTACTATCTGCGGGCCATGCTGGAGGACACGCTGGACGCGCAGATGGAGAGCGAGGCGGAGCAGTACAAGATCAACATCAGCCGGAAGATAGACGGGGATTTCCAGACGCTGCATACCCTGTCCAGTTTTCTGCGCCACTCGCAGATGAGCACGGAGAACTTCCTGCACGCATTCAACGATTCCCGGCAGTACAACCAGTTCATCCGTCTCGGCTATTTTCCAAAGGACGGGACCGGGACGAGAGTGACGCGGGAAGCGGGCATTGAGACAGGTATTTCCCTGGACGATGTGGACGGGAACCTGCGCGCTGTTGTAGAGAACGCCTGGGCGGGGGAGAGCGGGCTCTCCCGGATCTACGAGCTGTCAGACGGGAGCGGAAGCATCTACTTTTACGGGGTGCCGGTGTATACGGCGGACGGGACGGTCGGCGCCCTGGTAGCAGGCGTCAGTACGGATTCCCTGGCAGGGATCCTGGAGGACCGGTCCATCCTGACCGGGCGGGGCTATATCCACCTGATCTCTGATACGGGGCGGATCCTTGTGCGCGCCGAAGACAGGGTTGTGGAGGAAGAGCTGGCAAGCATCTACGAGCACGGCTACATCGGGCCGGAAGAGCAGCAGCACATCCGGAAGGCGCTGGAAAAGGGAGACGTGTGCCGGTCAGAGTTTACCTACATGGACGAGACATACCGGGTGTTCCTGGAACCTATGGAGGTCAACGGCTGGTACCTGTTCTGCGTCCAGACAGCAAGGAGCGTAAACGCAGGGATCTATCAGCTCATGGTGAGCACCCGGATCATTACGGTGGCTGTGCTCCTCCTGATCATGGCGATCATCCTGTACGGCTACCGCATGATCTACCAGACGAACCGCCGCCTGATCCGGAGCGCCTGGTACGATCCGCTGACGGGAGCTTACAATATGCCGCGGTTTGAGATGGAGGCGGCCAGGATCATCGAGCGGACGCCGGAGTACAGCCTGGCAGGGCTGAATGTGCGGCAGTTCAAGTTCATCAACGAGATCTTCGGAAGCCGGCAGGCGGACCTGCTCCTGCGCCATATCAAGGACGTCGTCATGAGTCATATCAGGGAGGGGGAAGTCTTCTGCAGGAGCACAGACGATATGTTTTTCATCCTTCTTAAGGATACGGACCGGGACATGATCCGGGCGAGGCTTGTACAGATGATGGAGGAGATCAGCCGTCACGCTGTCAGCAACAACCGGAACTATCAGATCATGCTGTACTGCGGCGTTGTGATCGGGACGGATGTAAACGATGTGCGGCCATCGGTGCAGAAAAGCCTGACCCACGTGCGGTTCGCGCTTGCAACGGCCAGGCAGTCCCTGAAGAACAGCATCTGGTTCTATGACACCGCCCTCCACGAAGACGAGAAGCTGGAGAACTACGTGGAGAGCCACATGCATCAGGCGCTGGAGGGGGAGGAATTCCGGATGTATCTCCAGCCCAAGGCGGATCTGGAGACAGGGCAGGTGTGCGGCGCGGAAGCGCTTGTGCGCTGGATCCCGTCCGCAGGGAAAATGATCTATCCCGGCCAGTTCATTCCCATCTTCGAGAAAAACGGGTTCTGTGTAAATCTGGATATGTATATGGTGGAGAAGGTCTGCAGGCAGCTCCGCTCCTGGATAGACGGCGGGATCAAGCCGGTCCCCCTGTCCGTCAATCAGTCCAAGCTCCTCTTTTACGAGGCGGACTACACAGACAGGCTGAAGGCCCTGCTGGACCGGTATAAGATCCCGGCGGAGCTGGTCACGCTGGAGATCCTGGAAGGACTCGCCATGGAGAATATCGGGGAGCTGAACGAGAAGATCCTGAAGCTGAAGGAGATCGGATTCCAGATCTCCCTGGACGATTTCGGAACGGGCTACTCCTCTTTGAACACGCTGGCAAGCCTGCGGATCGACGAGCTGAAGTTTGACCGGGGCTTCCTGGCCGCGATCCGGGAAGAGAGCGGGGGATGGCGCCAGGCCATCATCATGAAGCAGATCATCAAGATCGCGAAGAAGCTGTCGATCCGCACCGTGACAGAAGGCGTCGAGACGAAGGAAAACGAGGAACTGATCCGCCGCCTGGGGTGCGAATGCGCCCAGGGCTACTATTACAGCCGCCCTGTCAGCGCGCAGGAGTTCACGGAAACCTATATGAAATAAAAAAAGACTGGTCCTTTTTGGATCAGTCTTCTTCTATCACGTGGATCTCCAGGTAGTCAAAGTCGATGGAGTCCACAAAATTGTCCTGGTAAAACCTGGCTTTGCCGTGCCTTTTGAACTCGGCGACGGTGGAGTCAAGCCAGATCGGCTTGCTCAGGTCGAAGGCGTAGCACACCTCGTCCAGCGCCCGGAAGATCTTGTGGGTGCGGGTGTCAGCGCTCCCGTCCACGATCACGGTGTCCCGCAGCATCCGGTTGTCTTTGAATTCTTTTGCCCATAAACGGAACATGGCTCATCCGTCCTTTCTTTCACCATCTCATACCGGCTATTATAGCATCAATGCGGGACAAAAGGAAGGGGCAGCCTGCCGGCTGCCCTCTGAAAAAGGAAATAAGAGAAAAAAGGTAAATCTATCAAAATATAAACGGAATGTCTTTTTAGGCGAAGCCGTTCGCGGATCCGGGAACAGGAACTTCGCGGCCCCGCGCCGGCTTCATTTCTTTGATGGTTACAGTATAGCCGGTAAATATGTCCAATCTGTGACAGGCGTCTAAAGAAAAACTAAAGATATCATTAGAAACTTCTAAACGCAGGACGGAATGGTTCGCCTTGACTTACAGGGGAAATCATTTTAGAATTGTAACGTAACATCATAAGGGAATATAAAAGTACAGGGGGTATACGAAACGATGAGAGGCACCGGACTGATACATATCTATTACGGAGACGGAAAAGGAAAGACGACAGCGGCCATGGGACAGGCCATCCGCGCGGCGGGAAGCGGCCTGAAGGTGCTCGTGTTCCAGTTCATGAAGAACAACTCGTCCAACGAGCGGAAGATCCTGGAGCAGATCCCCAACGTCACCTGCCTTCCGGGGAAGACGCACGTGAAGTTCTACAACCAGATGAACCGGGAGGAGAAGGCGGAGTACAGGCATTACAATACAAAGGCGCTGGATGAGATCGCCAAGTTCTGCATCAATTTTGACGTGCTCATCCTGGACGAGGCGGTCTGCGCGGCGGACCTGGGGCTTTTGAGCGAGGAGAAGCTGATCCATTTCCTGCAGCACAAGCCCAGGGGGCTGGAGGTCGTCATGACGGGGCACCACGTGTCCGACGCCCTGATGGAGCTGGCCAGCTACGCCACCGAGATGCGGAAGGTGAAGCACCCCTACGACGAGGGCAGGACAGCCAGGGAGGGCATTGAGTTCTGACCGAATATCTTAAATAAGTATGAAGTCTGTGACAAGGGTTCCGGAGTATGCTATACTGACAGGAGAGGCTGCGGCAGGAGAAAGATGCGGCCGCAGCGCAGTAAGGAGTACGAACAGGCAGTATGGAAACACCAATCCGAATTTATGAAGATGTAGACAGTTGGAAGACGATCATGTTCCTCTATTCGTCGGCCCTCAAGGAGGTGGGGACCAAGCTGGAGATCCTGAACGATGAGTTCCAGCATGTCCATCAGTACAACCCCATCGAGCACATCAAGACGAGGATCAAGACGGCGGAGAGCATCGTCAAGAAGCTCAAGCGGCACGGCTACGAGACGTCCATTGAGAATATGGTCAAGTACGTGAATGATATCGCTGGGGTGCGGGTGATCTGCTCCTTTACATCCGATATCTACAAGCTGGCGGAGATGATCGGCAACCAGAGCGATCTTAAGGTGCTGTCCATCAAGGACTACATCAAGAATCCGAAGGAGAGCGGCTACAAGAGCTACCACATGCTTGTGTCAGTCCCGATCTTTCTGTCGGACAGCGTGGTGGACACGAAGGTGGAGATCCAGATCCGCACCATTGCGATGGATTTCTGGGCCAGCCTGGAGCACAAGATCTATTACAAGTTCGAGGGGAACGCGCCGGAGTACATCAGCCGGGACCTGCGGGAATGCGCGGAGATGGTCTCTACGCTGGATGAGAAGATGCTGTCGCTCAACGAGGCGATACAGGCGTGTCTGGAAGAACAGCAGTCAGGGACTTAGGCGGCAGGCTTAAGTCCTTTCTTTTATCAGACGTCAGGAAGACTCCCCGGGGAGTCTCAAAGTACAGGAGGAAAAGGGAATGAGCGGGAAAATGACAGATGCAAAAAAGAAGGAGGCCATGACCCAGGTGGTGTACGCGATCGGCGGCAGCTTTCTGTTCGCCTTCGGCGTCAACGTGCTGATCACGCCGCTTGGGCTTTACAACGGCGGGTTCATGGGTATCGCCCAGTTGATCCGGACGCTGATCGTCCAGGTGCTGCACATGCCGGTGCCGGCGGGCGTGGACCTGTCCGGTATCATCTACTTTATCATGAACATCCCGCTCTTCTACATGGGATACCGGGTGCTGGGCAGCGCCTTTGCGGTGAAGACCCTTGTGACGGTCGGCATCCAGAGTGTGTTCCTGACCATCGTGCCCATCCCGGCGGCGCCCATTGTGGACGACTATCTCACGTCCTGCATCATCGGCGGCATCGTGGCCGGCACGGGCACGGGACTGATCCTCAGGGGACGCAGCTCCGGCGGCGGGCAGGACATCATCGGCCTGTGCTGCACGAAGAAGTATCCGGGCTTCAGCGTCGGCAGGGTCAATATCATGATGAACGTGCTCGTCTACGCCATCTGCCTGTTCATGTTCAACATTGAGATCGTCATCTACTCCCTGATCTACACGACGATCCTCTCCATCGCCATCGACCGGGTCCATGTGCAGAACATCAACATGAGCGTCATGATCTTTACAAAGAAGACCGGCATATCCAAGGCCATCATGGAGCAGATGGGCCGGGGCGTCACCAACTGGGACGGGGAGGGCGCCTACACGAACAAGACGTCCTACATCCTCTTTGTCATGATCTCCAAATATGAAGTGGGGCAGATCAAGCACATCGTGCACAGCATCGATCCCCACGCCTTCATGATCTTCACGGAGGGCTGCGCGGTGGACGGCAACTTTGAGAAGCGGCTGTAGCGCGTCAGGCCGCCCTGCGGATGACTAATATAGAAGAAAAATGGATATCCTCTCTGTATGCGGGAACAGAAGTCCGCATGCAGGGAGGATTTTACGTAGATTTAACATTGAGCTGGTTTCAGATTTAACATTGCTCTTATAAGATAGCACATGTCAGGAAAACACATCCAAAATTCTGAATGACAAAAGGAGAAACAGAACATGAAAATGAAAAAGTTTATGGCAGTATTAGCAGTAGCAGGAATGATGACAGGCATGCTCGCAGGATGCGGAAGCTCTGAGGATACAGCAGCAGAGGGCGAGGGCACAGAGGCTACAGAAGAGGCAGCAGGCGACTGGGATGCCGCCAACGACATCACCATCGTATCCCGTGAGGACGGATCCGGTACAAGAGGCGCCTTCACAGAGCTCTTCGGCGTAGTTGAGGAAGTGGACGGCGAGGATGTGGACATGACCACAGCCGACGCGCAGATCACAAACAACACATCCGTTATGATGACGACCGTCGCTGAGAACGAGTACGCCATCGGCTACATCTCTCTCGGATCCCTGGACGACAGCGTGAAGGCCCTCTCCATCGACGGAGCCGAGGCTTCCGCGGAGAATATCGAGAACGGATCCTACAAGGTGTCCAGACCCTTCAACGTAGCGGTGAAACCGGACAGCACAAACGAGGTTGCCGCTGACTTCATGAGTTACATCATGAGCACAGAGGGACAGGAAGTGGTAGCCGCTGAGGGTTACATCCCGGTAGCAGACGTGGAGGCTTATGCGGGAAGCGCGCCGGCCGGCGACTGTGTGGTAGGCGGATCCTCCTCCGTATCTCCCCTGATGGAGAAGCTCGTCGAGGCTTACGCAGCGGTAAACCCGAACGCCAACATTGAGCTGCAGACATCTGACTCCACGACTGGTATGACATCTGCCATCGAGGGCAGCTACGACATCGGTATGGCGTCCAGAGAGCTGAAAGACGACGAGGCCGCTTCTCTTGAGGGCACCGTGATCGCCACAGACGGCATCGCTGTGATCGTAAACAACAACAACCCGACAGACGAGATGACATCCGATCAGGTAAAGGCCATCTACACAGGCGAAGTGTACTCCTGGGACGAGATCGCGGAGTAATCCCGCACCCTGCAGATAAAAGGAAAAGGTAAATATGAAATCAAAAGCATGGACTGAAAAATTCATGCAGGGAGTGTTCTTAGTTGCCGCCTGCGCTTCGGTGCTGGCGGTAGCTCTCATTTGTATCTTTCTGTTCGCGAACGGCATCCCTGCAATCGGTGAAATCGGATTTGTAAAATTTATCACGGGCGATATCTGGCGTCCCAACAATGAGATCTTCGGTATCTTCCCCATGATCATCGGCAGTCTCTACGTGACGGCGGGCGCGATCCTCTTCGGCGTTCCGATCGGGATCCTCACCTCCGTGTTCATGGCCATGTACTGCCCGAAACAGGTATATAAGCCCCTGAAGGCGGCCACCGAGCTGCTGGCGGGCATCCCCTCCGTCGTGTACGGCTTCTTCGGCCTGGTGGTGGTGGTGCCGCTGATCCGCGACTTCGGCCATTTCCTGAAAGACATCGGCCTGGTGGAGCGGTCCGGCGACGGCAACAGCATCCTGACCACCTCCCTCATCCTGGGAATGATGATCCTGCCCACCATCATCGGCACGACCGAGAGCGCCATGCGGGCGGTCCCCGTCCACTACTATGAGGGATCCCTGGCCCTGGGCGCGACGAAGGAGAGGAGCATCTTCCGGGTCATCATCCCGGCGGCCAAATCCGGCGTGATCGCAGGCATCGTCCTGGGCATCGGCCGGGCCATCGGCGAGACCATGGCGGTCATCATGATCGTCGGCAACCAGCCCCGCATCACAGGAAGCATCCTCCAGGGCATCCGTACCCTGACCGGCAACATCGTGCTGGAGATGGGATACGCCACAGGGCTGCACAGGGAGGCGCTGATCGCCACAGGCGTGGTGCTCTTCGTGTTCATCCTGATCATCAACTTCAGCGTGGCATTACTTAAGAGGGGGGCGGACCATGAGTAACAAGATGACAACAAAAGATAAGTTTCACACATACCTGAAGCATCCGGGCTCTTTTCTCACCTTCCTGCTCGTGATGCTGGCGTCGGTCATCACCTTCGCGGTGCTGATCTTCCTGATCATATACATTCTGGCGAACGGCCTGCCCCACATCACACCGTCCCTGTTTTCCCTGGAGTACTCCTCCGAGAACGCGTCGGTGGTGCCGGCCCTCATCAACACCGTGATCATGACGCTTTTGTCGCTGCTCATCGCCATTCCTTTCGGCATCTTCTCCGCCATCTTCCTGGTGGAGTATGCGGGGAAAGGAAATAAATTCGTGGAAGTGATCCGGCTGACGACAGAGACGCTGTCCGGCATCCCCTCCATCGTGTACGGCCTGTTCGGAATGCTGTTCTTCGTCAATGCGCTTGGGTGGGGCTTCTCCCTTCTGGCCGGCGCGTTCACCCTGTCCATCATGATCCTTCCGCTGATCATGCGGACGACCGAGGAGGCGCTAAAGGCAGTGCCCGACTCCTACCGTGAGGGCAGCTTCGGCCTGGGCGCCGGCAAGCTGCGCACCGTGTTCCGCATCGTACTTCCGTCCGCCGTCCCCGGCATCCTGGCCGGCATCATCCTGGCGATCGGGCGTATCGTGGGCGAGACGGCGGCCCTCATCTACACGGCAGGCACCGTGGCCCAGGTTCCGTCCAGCGTGTTCGGCTCCGGCCGCACCCTGGCCGTACACATGTACAATCTGTCCAGCGAGGGCCTCTACATGGACCAGGCCTACGCCACGGCAGTCATCCTGCTCGTCCTCGTGGTGGGCATCAACGCGCTGTCCGGCGTGATCGCAAGAAAACTGACGAAAGCATAGGAAAGGGAATGGAAATGTCTAAGATAAGTATCAGGAACCTTGACCTGTACTACAGTGATTTCAAGGCTCTTAAGAATGTGAATCTCGAAATAGAAGCGAACAAGATCACCGCTTTCATCGGACCTTCCGGGTGCGGGAAATCTACGCTGTTAAAATCGATCAACCGCATGAACGATCTGGTGGAGGGCTGCAGGATCGAGGGAACCATCGAGCTGGACGGCCAGAACATCTTTAAGGGGATGGATGTGAACATGCTGCGCAAGCGCGTGGGCATGGTGTTCCAGAAGCCCAATCCCTTCCCCATGAGCATCTACGACAATATCGCCTACGGTCCCAGGACCCACGGCGTACACTCCAAGGCGAAGCTGGACGACATCGTGGAGAAATCCCTCCGGAACGCCGCCATCTGGGATGAGTGCAAGGACCGCTTAAAGAGCAGCGCCCTGGGCATGTCCGGCGGCCAGCAGCAGAGACTGTGCATTGCCAGGGCTCTGGCAGTGGAGCCGGAAGTCCTCCTCATGGACGAGCCCACATCCGCCCTGGATCCGATCTCCACATCCAAGATCGAAGACCTTGCGATGGAGCTGAAAAAAGATTATACTATTGTCATGGTTACGCACAACATGCAGCAGGCTGTCCGCGTATCTGACAATACAGCCTTCTTCCTGCTGGGAGAAGTGATCGAGTACAACGACACGGAGAAACTGTTCTCCATCCCGTCGGACAAGAGAACAGAAGATTATATCACAGGGAGGTTTGGTTAGGATATGCGGAACAAATTTGACATGCAGCTTGAACTGCTCAACGAACAGCTCACCCACATGGGGGAATTATGCGAGCTGGCCATCAACCGCGTCACCAAGGCGCTGGTGGAAAACAGCACGGAGCAGGCGAAGAAGATCATGGCGGCGGACGAGGAGATCGACCAGATGGAGAAGGACATCGAGCGCCTCTGCCTGAAGCTTCTGCTCCAGCAGCAGCCGGTGGCCAGGGATCTGCGCCAGATCTCCGCGGCCCTTAAGATGATCACGGATATGGAGCGGATCGGCGACCAGACAGCCGACATCGCGGAGATCATCATCTCCGCCGGCATGTCCGAGGTGGGTGACGTGAAGAAGATAGAAGAGATGTCCGCAGGCGTTGCCAGGATGGTGAACGACAGCGTGTCCGCCTACGTGGAGCGGGACCTGGAGCTTGCCAGAAAGGTCATGAACGCGGACGACCGCATCGACGATCTCTTCAATGAGATCCGCACCAGCATCATCTCGCTGATCGCAGAGGGCAACCGGGGCGAGCAGGGCGTGGATCTTATCATGATCGCGAAATACCTGGAGAGGATCGGCGACCATGCGACCAACATCGCCGAGTGGGTGGAGTTCTCCATCACCGGCGTCCACAAGGGAGCGCAGGCCGTCGAAGCATAAGAAAGCAAGGAGAAAACGGATGATATTTTGTGTGGAGGATGACAACAACATCCGGGAACTGGTTGTATATACACTGGAGACAACAGGGTTCAAAGCCCGCGGATTCGAGGACGGGAGAAGTTTTCTTGAGGCTCTGGCGCTGGAGACGCCAGAGCTTATTCTTCTTGACATCATGCTCCCCGGCGAGGACGGCATATCCCTGTTAAAGCAGCTCAAGGCATCCGTCAAGACCCAGGACATCCCGGTCATCATGATGACGGCCAAAGGGACGGAGTACGACAAGGTCATGGGCCTGGATCTGGGGGCGGACGACTATGTGACGAAGCCCTTCGGCATGATGGAGCTGATCTCGCGGGTGAAGGCTGTGCTCAGGCGGAGCAGGAAGAACGCCGTGAATGTGGAGGACAGGATCGCCCTTGGCCGCATCGTCATGGACGTGCGCAAGCACGAGGTCCAGTCGGACGGGGAGACGGTTGCGCTGACGCTGAAGGAGTTTGAGCTGCTGAAGCGGATGCTGAAGAACCCGGATATCGTCCTTACCAGGGACCAGCTCCTGGAGGATATATGGGGCTATGACTTTGACGGCGAGACGAGGACGGTGGACGTCCACGTCCGGACCCTGCGGCAGAAGCTCGGGGACGCAGGCGAGCAGATCCAGACTGTCCGCGGCGTCGGATACAGGATCAGCGGACAGGAGACAAGATGAGACGGAAGATACAGCGAAGCATGATCGTGGTCATCGCGGCCACCATCCTCCTCACCATGGGGCTTATGACCTTTGTCGTGTACCGGCAGAACGTGGGGCTTATGGAGGAGGAAATACGGCAGGAGGCGTCCTATGTCTGCGCGGCCATCGAGGCGTCCGGATCCGGGTACTTTGAGGAGCTTGCAGGTCTCCGGGAGGGGACCCGGGTGACGTGGATCGGCGCGGACGGGGATGTTCTCTACGATTCGGCCAGGGGCCAGGAGACAATGGAGAACCATGCCGGACGCCCGGAAGTGCGCAGCGCATTTCAAAAGGGGGAAGGGCAGGACATCCGCAGGTCCGATACAGTGGGGCAGGAGATGTTCTACTATGCGGCGCGGCTCTCGGACGGCTCGGTCCTTCGGGTCTCCCGGGCCATGTCCAGCGCGCTTGGCTCCGCCCTCGCGATCCTGCCGGCCATGGCGGCCGTGGCAGTCCTCATGTTCCTGTTTGCCTGGCGGCTGTCCAGGCGGCAGGTGGCAAAGCTGATCGAACCCGTCAACCGGCTGGACCTGGAGCATCCCCTTGAAAATGATGTGTATGAGGAACTGACGCCATTGTTAGAGAGTATGGATAAGCAGAACAAGGAAAAAGAAGCCATTGCAAATATGAGGAAAGAGTTCTCGGCCAATGTCTCCCATGAGCTGAAGACACCCCTCACCTCCATCTCCGGCTATGCGGAGATCATGATGAACGGCCTGGTGCGCCCGGAGGATGTGCGGGGCTTTTCCGAGAGGATCTACAACGAGGCGAGCCGCCTGATCGTGCTGATCGAGGATATCATCCGGCTCTCCAAGCTGGATGAGGGCGGCGGGGAGATCGAGAAGGAGGAAGTGGACCTCTACGAACTGACCCGGGAAGTGTGCTCGCGCCTGTCCCACAAGGCGGAGAAGCACAGCGTCCACGTGGAGGTGACGGGGGAGCCCGTCACGATCACGGGCGTCCGTCAGGTCCTAAGCGAGATGATCTACAACATCTGCGAGAACGCCATCAAGTACAACCGGCCCGGCGGCAGCGTGACCGTCTGGGTGGGAAATACACTGAGCGGCGCGAAAGTCATTGTGACCGACACGGGGATCGGGATCCCGGAAGACCAGATCGAGCGCGTCTTCGAGCGGTTCTACCGGGTGGACAAGAGCCATTCCCGGGAGACCGGCGGCACGGGCCTGGGCCTGTCCATCGTCAAGCACGGCGCGCTGCTCCACGGCGCCACCATCCATGTGGACAGCAAGCTCGGGAAGGGCACAAGGATGGAACTGACATTTTAACAAGGACAGATGGGAAAGGGACGGTTCAGGATGGGCCGTCCCTTACATAATTATAGATGTATATGGAAGAAATATTGCGAAAACATGCATCATGTCGTATAATAACGTATAACTATAGGTAAATATAAGCTCCTAAAAACTAAAATGAGCGGCAGGATGAACAGGGGGCAGGAAAAGAGGGATACCGGGGTGGAGAACGAACAGACAGGAAACCCGATCATCATAAAGACATTCGGAACATTTTCGCTCATGTACAACGGCAGATCCCTGGCGGGGCAGAAGGCGATGGAGTCCCAGTTCGCCTATCTGATGCAGATGGTGCTGCATTACCGCAGGGACGGGATCAGCCGGGAAGCAGTGGAGGAGGTCCTTTTCGGGGACCGGGATGTGGACGACCCGCGCCATGCCTTCCGCACCGTTTTATACAACGCGCGGAAGAAGCTGGAGAAGACGCTTGGAAAGCTGCCGGACGGCGGCGACTATATCATCCAGAAGGACGGCATGCTCTACTGGACGGACGATGTGCCGGTGGAGGAGGACGCGGCGCTCTTTGAGAACCTCTGGCAGCAGGCGGAAGCGGAGAGGAACCGGGATGAAAGGCTCCGGCTCCTTCTGGAAGCGCTCCATACATACACAGGCGAGTTCCTGGGCGCTTACGTGGGGTTCCTCTGGGTGGCAGCGGAGGAACGGCGCTACCGGATCCTGTTCTGCCGCTGCGTGGAGGAGATCGTAGAGCTTTTGCGCAACAGGCAGGATTACATCCAGATGCAGAAGGTGGGCGAGTACGCATCCAGGATCTCCCCCTTCTCGGACTGGGAGGCTGTCACGATGGAAGCCCTCATCGGGATGGGGCGGTATGAGGAGGCGGACCGCCTCTATGCGGACACCGCCCAGATCTACTTTGAGGAGCGGGGCCTTAAGCCATCCCAGAAGCTTCTGGACTCCCTGAAACAGTTGGGCGACCAGTTTGAACATCCCTACGAGGCAGTGGGGCTTATCCAGGAAAACTTAAACGAGAACCGGGAGAAGAGCGGCCCTTACGTGTGCAGCTACCCCGTGTTCCAGGGCATCTACCAGATGCTGGGCCGGATGTCGGAACGCAGCGGCCAGTCCGTGTACCTGATGCTCTGTACGGTGGTGGACAGCAAAGGGAACCCCATGAAGGAGGGGGCCCAGCTTGAGGAGCTGTCCGCCCGCCTGGGAGAGGCCATCGTGCACTCCATCCGCCGCAGCGATGTGGTCAACCGCTACGGCAGCGGGCAGTATCTGATCCTGCTCCTCAACATCACGCTGGAGAGCTGCCGGATCGTGCAGAAGCGGATCGACCGCATGTTTCTGAGCAGCCGGCAGCGCACGGGCGTGTCCTACCACGTGAGCAGCATCCTGCAGGACGAGTAAAAAAGATAAAGAAAACGCAAAGAAAAGCGTCAAAATTCCCATTTTCATATGGAGTTTTGACGCTTCTTTTGCGTGCGGGGCTGGTAAGATAGCAATGTAAGATAACAGCATGGCGGGATAGGACCGGAACAGATATGGAAGGATCAGGAAATTACATCGGAACTCCCTGCGCGGTCGTCCTCTGCGTGGACGGCGCGCAAAGCAGGATCAGCGGAGAACTTTATCACGGATACAGCAGGGACGGCATCCCGTTCAACGGCGTGGAGGACGCGTTCCTGCTCATGGAGGATTTCTTCAACAGGCTGAAGTACCCCTTCCCGGGTACGGAGAGCCGGTCTTTTCTAAAGAAACAACATACAAACGGCGAAGCGGAGATGACAAGGATGATGGGTGACGCGGAACTTTTAAAAAAACACGGTGACAGAGGGACGTTCATCGTCCGGGTGCAGCACCGCCAGCACAGTAGCTGGCAGGGGGTGGTCACCTGGGCGGAGCAGCAGAAGACCGTACCCTTCCGCTCAGCCCTGGAGCTGCTGAAGCTGATCGACGGGGCGCTGGACGCGGACGGTCCGGAGGACGGCGGGGAGCAGATACAGACACTGACAGAATAGGAGAGCAGGATCCATGGCGGAATATGAGAACGACTTAAAGAAACTGAAGCGGCTGGAACTGGTGGACGTCATCGACAGACTGCAGGAGGAGCTGGAGCAGGCAAAGCAGGAGAACGCGGAACTGAAAAGCCGGCTGGAGGCGCGGACGCTGGATGTTGCGAACGCCGGATCCCTTGCGGAGGCCGCGCTGGAGCTGAACCGGGTATTCGAGGCGGCGCAGGCCGCGGCGGATCAATATCTGGAGAATATAAAGGAGCAGCAGGCGGGCGCGAAGGAGCGGGCGGAGGAAGAACTGGCACAGGCCAGGGAGCAGGCGGAGAAGATGCGCCGCATGGCCGGCGCGGACGCTGTGCAGATCACCTCCCAGGCGAAGCGGGAGGCGGAGCAGATCCTTCAGAAGGCGCGGGAAGACGCGTCCAGGATGGCTTCCGACGTGCTCTCGATGATCGAGAACTTTGTCAATACAAGCAGGACCAGGACAGGAGAAGACAAGGGCGCGCAGGCAGCGCCGGAGGAGTCTTAGCATGAAAGAGAACAGACAGCGGAGGCGGGACATCGAGATCCCGTCCAGGGAAGCGGTCGCGGAGGAGAAAAAGAGACTCCGGCACAGGAACCGTTTCCGCAGGAGCCTTTTCAATACGATCGGATTTCTCATCGTGGTGGCGGCGGTATCTGTACTGATATCCGCCAGGTTCCTCCCGGTGGTGCAGGTGTTGGGCAGCAGCATGGAGCCGACCCTGAGGGACGGCGAGATCCTGATCCTTCAGAAGACGGACGATTTTGAGACGGGCGATCTGATCGCCTTCTATTACCAGAGCAGGATCCTCCTGAAACGGGTCATCGGAACCGCAGGAGATTACATAGATATAGATGCACAGGGAAATGTATCAGTGAACGGGATACGGCTCGACGAACCCTACGTCACGGAGAGATCCCTGGAGGAATGCGACATCCGCCTTCCCTACCAGGTGCCGGACGGGCGGGTCTTCGTGATGGGGGATCACCGTTCCGTATCAATAGACAGCCGCACCAGGGAGGTGGGCTGCGTAGCCCAGGAACAGATGGTCGGGAAGGTGGCCTTCAGGATATGGCCCCTGTCCCGGGCGGGATTTCCAGAATAGAAATGAGGCAAGGTTATGCGGGAAGATGTGAAAAGTATTATAAGGAGAGCGGACAAAAGAAGGAAGAGGCGCAGGAAGATCTATGCAGGTCTTGCGCTTTTAGCTGTTCTGGTTGCCGGATTCGTGTCCTGGAAGCTGATCCTGCCGGGCATCGCCCTTGGCGGCGACGCCTACTGCGGCAGGGAAGAGCATACTCACAGCGGGGCCTGCTATGAGGAGGTCCTGATCTGCGGGCAGGAGGAGAGCGCAGGTCACACCCACACGGAGGCCTGCTACACGGAAGAGCGGCATCTGACCTGCGCACAGGAGGAGAGCGCAGGGCATACCCATACGGAGGCCTGCTATGATGAGGCGGGCAATCTCATCTGCGCTCAGGAAGAGAGCGCGGGCCACACCCACACAGAGGCCTGCTACACGACAGAGCAGCGCCTGACCTGCGGGCAGGAGGAGAGAGCGGGCCACACCCACACAGACGCCTGCTATCAGAAGCAGATGACCTGCGGCATGGAGGAGCACACCCACACCCTGGCCTGTCACTCCAATCCAAACGCGGTGGAGAGTCAGGAGGAGTGGACAGCAGCCTTCAAAGACTACCAGCTGACCGGCGAATGGGGCAAAGACGCAGCCTACATCGCAAAGACTCAGGTTGGGTATACGGAAAGCGAGAGCAACTATACTGTCAATGAGGATGAGACGACAAATGGCTACACACGCTACGGCGCATGGAACAACGATCCCTACGGCGACTGGGATCTGGACTTTGCAGCCTTTGTTCTCAGCTATGCGGGCGTGCCGGATGAGCAGTTTCCCATTAATGCCAACGGCCTGAATGAGTGGACGACCCAGATCCAAAACGCGGGCTACTATGTGGCTCCCGATGGAGCAGCGCCCGAGAGCGGCGACCTGGTGGTCCTGGAAAAAGACGGGCAGGACCGGGCGCAGCAGATGGGCATCGTCAGCGAGGTCAGGACAGATAAAGACGGCAATGTGACCGAGGTCAAGGTCATCGAAGGAAACTGTGATGACGCGGTAAAGGAAAACACCTATAACGCAGATGATAAACACATCGTGGCATACGGACTGGTAAGCAAAGCTTATGAAGCGTATAGCCAGACGGGAGAAAAGGAGTCTGCGAAAGATAATACAGAAGCTCCGGAAGAAGACGGGGCAGGAGAATCAGATGGAGAGCAGACACAGCCGGCGGGAAAGCAGGCGGTGAACCTGTGGGAGAGCAAAGATGCTGGAAACACAGGCGGAGATGTTTCTCAGCGGATCACGGTAGACATTACCCCGAAACCGGGCAGTGCAACAGAAGCGAAGACAGGGCAGGAGTTGGGAGTCTCTGTTATTGCTACTTATTCAGGAGCCAACTGGGCAGGCAAGGCAGAGATCTGGATCAGGCTTGGAGAGATGCCGGAAGGGATGAGCCTGGCAGGATTTGTTGACAATAAGCATACGGTTGCGATTGATGGTAATCATTCTACTGTATTGGAACTTCGGGAAGAAAAAGGGATCAGTTATATAGTGTTTGATATTCCGGAACAGGGCGATACCGTGACATTTAATCTGGATTTTATCACAGAAAACGGGATTATGCCGGAGAAGACAACTCTTGCAGTAGAAATAGACACAGAAAAAACGAGGATCGCTGAGGATGCCTGGAAGGACGGACTGGATCACGCTTCCGAGCCAGTTGAACTGACCTGGACGGCTGATTTTGACTGGAATGATGTAATTAAGGAAGTAAACGGAGAAGAATCCAATACGATTAAATATTATGAAGACGTAAATCAGTTGTCTGGAACCTTGATATACACCATATCTGCAATAGGAAATAATCACGATACATACGGAGCGATCTGGACAGATCACATTGAACTTACAGATACGATCAGGCTGACCGGGAGCAAGATGTGGTTTCCGAAAGACGCAGAAATTATCTTGAATCAAAGGAAAATTGTTGTAAAGACTGCAGATGGGGACGAGGAAAATATTGCGTATTTTGTCAATGATTATACAGGAAACCAGAAGTTTGAAGTGAAAGATATGCAATGGGTTGTAGAGAATGGTAAGAGAGTTGGAATAACTTACACGATCGAGATTGACAACCAGAACTGGAACAGTTCGGATCGTGACCGGGAGCAGTCGAACCTGGATCTGGATCTGCGGGTGAACGCAAAGTATCTGGAACTGTCAGAAGACTTTGGAAATACTTTTTCAAATGAAAATGACCGTATTACAAATGAAGTAACCTTTAAAGCGGTTCCCTGTGTAAAAGGCGTGAATCCTGAGGAGAGTAAAGACAGCGTATTTACCACTCTTGAGAAAACGGAAGAAGAGGGAAGGTTAACAAAGACTGTTGCAGGAAAAGATGGAGAAAAGCCGGAACAGGTTGAAGAAGGAGACACGCTGACTTATACGATTTCCTTTGAGAATACCGGCCATACGGCAATTGCTTTAAGGGATGAAAACGGTCAGGCATATAAGGTTACAGATACGCTTCCGGTATATCTGACTCTGACAAAAGAGCAGGAAGAGAACCTGCCAGTGGGCGCTGAAGCAAAACTAGATAAGGAAACAGGACGCTGGACCATCACCTGGGATCCCACAAAGACAGAGGATAAAGAGACATTAGAAACAGGAGAGACATTTACTTTTGATTTTGAGGTCATGGTGAAATCAGGCAGCGGAGAGCAGCTGAATAATAATTCTGCTATTACGAATATGGCTTCTTACAAGGGATTTACCGGCCGGACTACGGTTTACTTCGGAGAAGGAAAGATCAAAGTAGAAAAGACCAGTGATAAAAACAGGGTAGCGAATGGAGGCAACGTAACATATACGATCACAATATCCAATACGGGCGGAGCCGATATAAAGGATCCTCAGACATTTACAGATACGCTGCCCAAGGGCCTGACATTTGTGTCATCTCAAATTGGAGAGCAATCGGTTACTGCTAGTGGAACTTATACAATTACTTCAGGCTCAGGCCAGCCGTATGGACTGAATTTTAATCGCAATGATCAGGAGCTTACCTGGACGCTGAATTCGTTAAATAAAGGGGATTCCGTATCATTTTCTTATACCTGTACGGTCAATACGGATGAAATGGAAGGAACAACAGGGTTGACCAATACCATAGAGCATGACGGAGACGGCGGAGATGACCAGGTTACCATTGGAGTGGATTATCCGCTGGAGCTGGAAAAAATCGTACAGCAGGATTCTTCAAAAGTGTATGAAAGCGGATCCGAATTTGACTATACGATCACATTGAAAAACGATCCGGAGCATCCCAGCCAGCAGGAGTCATTTGACCTGGTGGATACGCTTCCGGAAGGTATGATACCCATCGACTGCACGCTGCAGAGAATAGAAAATGATAGTACCCAGAATGTATCCTGGGAGGATTTTGCCAAAGATACCTACCAGATGGGAAACGCCGAGAACGTATCCTACTCGACGCAAATTAATGGAGATCAGGTTTCTGTGAGCAAAACGGGAAATCAGATTGTTCTGACCTGGCATATTGATGGAAAGATTGAGAAATCCGTTTCGAAAAATTACAGGGTTAAACTGATCCTGTCCGAGGAGCAGCAGGACGGTGAGGTCTATGATTTCAGAAATGTAGTGACCATGGACGATCTGGAAGCGTCTGTGACAGTATACGGCGGCGAGGGATGTACGCTGGAGATCAACAAGAATATTTACTTTGCCGATCCTGACTATCAAAATGGCGCAGATACGGGATTTATCGGAGATATAGATGGAAAAGGACTGGACAGTCAGAATGCCATAGATACGGCGAAGGCCCTGAGCTTTGAGATAACCGGTATAGACGAAGAGGGGCAGCCAATTACATTCGGAAACGGGGAAAAAACGCTCATCGTGAAATATGCGGATACCGGTTGTGCGAACCAAGAGAATTATTTTTTCCCAATTGGAACGACACTGGAGCCAGGCACCTATACGATCAAAGAAGTTTTCCCAGATATGACTGATACCGGGTATGAGTTGTATTCCGCAGAGTATGTGTTAAAAGGAGATGTGGTTTTAAGAGAATATCCCTCAGATGGCGTTACGGTGACAATTGAAAACGGGCAGGCAAAAAGCGTAATCTTGAACAACACCTATGGGCCGGAAGGGGAAGCTTCCATAGATATACAGAAGAGTGTCTTTGGTATTGCGGAGAAAAATGGAGACACAATAACTCCTCTGAGCAGTAAGGATGAGATCTCCGCCGAACCTGGAACCGGTGAGTATCTTATTTCTTATAACATTTCTGTGATCAATACCGGAAAACAGGACGTTATCATAGAAGAAATCATAGATACTCTGCCGGAAGGCATGGAATACGTGGGAATGGCAAGCAAGGCCAGTGCTATGTTTGACGGCGAAGAAGATACATTGAGTTTGTTTAGTGATTCATTAAACTTGTTAAATACAACCATTCAACGCGGAGGAGGAACCATCGATAAGATAGGAAATGCGACGGGTAAACTCACTTTTAAGACAACAGGATACTCATATGAGGAATCGGTAAAAAATAAATACATGATATTGGCTCACGAGGGAGATAAAGACAGTATCCTCAGCTTCCTAATGATTTGTTCCATCGATGCTGATAAATTGGAAGAAAATGTTGCGTTGACGAATACGGTTTCCGTAGCGGCCAGAGGCAGAAATGGGGAACGGGTCTATTACAGAGATGCCGAGGACATCAGCAGCAGGAATACGCCATATGACGCCATTCAGAATATTGGTTCTTCCGAGGACATGGGAACAGAAGAGAAGGGCGGCTATGAATACCGTGTTGTATCCTCATCCGTATCTGTCATGCCGACCAAACAACTGGTGCCAGGTATTAAAAAGGAGGCAGTTGCATACCGCAAAGTTGGAAGCCATGAAGACTTTAAAGAAATAGGGGATGATGGGATCATTGATACGTCCAATGCCGTTATTAAATGGAAAATCACCATATATAATGATGGTACTTTGGATATGAAAGATTATACCATCGAAGATACCATGACATCACCTTTTACATTACTTACAAAATCGAATAAAGAGGAGATCAATAATCCATATTTACTCGAAGTATTTGAATTTGTCGGAGGTCAGGGAAATCAGGACGGATATTATAAGTCAAAAACAGGTTATCCAATGGCATTATCTGAGTCCTGGATCGAAGAGATTTCGAGCGATAAGAACCAAAATACTTATCAGATCTCTATTCCAGACAGTAACGATAATTACACCATCGAACCAGGAGAATATGCAGAGCTGACGCTGTATACCTACTGTGCGGAGACGAATTATAAAACCTATATGAATACAGCTACCATTTTACCGAACCTTAAAGATGCTGCAGGAAACCCCATAGAACTTAATGCTCTCAAGGTAAAGGATGGACGCGGTGAAGTAGTATATGATGAAGACGGGACGCCCGTTGGGGTGAAAGCCTCGGATAATGTGTATGCAATGGGCGCCTATGGATCCAGAGCCTGGAAGGAAGTGGAAGAAAAAGGAAACCCGGATAATCACGGAGAGGGATCAACAGCTGGAGGTTCTGCGAATTATATTCAGGTTAGCGCGGCAGATGATGTGATTTACAGAAACAATATTCAAAACATCAGCCAGACATCATTCAAAGACATGGTGATTATCGACAGGCTGCCGGATGTAAACGATATCGGTGTTGTCAATACCATGGACCAGAGAGGAAGTCAGTTTAAAGTAAGCTGGGCGGAAGGACTTGAATTGTATAAGACTGACAGCGATGGAAACAGAACCAGACTGAACGCAGGAGAGTATACCATAGAGTTTTCCGCTCATCCGATAAACCAGGCATTTAGCGAAAGCGATTTTGAAGGGGCAAATGCAGACAACTGGCATAATACCTGGCAGGATGGCGATACCTCTTTCCGGATTGTAATGGACTCCAACTTTAAGTTAAATCAACAAGAAACACTGATCATACAATACGGTGGAAAAATTGCGGATGATGCGGGCTCACTGGAGATAGCCTGGAACAGTTTTGGATATCGCTATACAGGAACAGATGCAGGAGCTCCAACACTGACGGCAGAACCGCCGAAAGTAGGGGTTATGATGGAAGAAACCTATGAGCTTCCCGGAACGGGAGGATTCGGACCTGCTGGTTACCTTGCAGGAGGCGCAATTTTGACTGCGGCGTCCTGTTTGACAGGCGGATACCGGATGAGACGCAGAAGGGAAAGGAGGAGAAGATAAGGAAGTCTCTTTCTCGGCAGCCTTTTGTGCCGAAGCCGGACCGCGATAGATAAAAGAAACATATAAAAAATATAAGGGAAAAGGAGATTAACATGAAGAAGATCAAACGAGTTTTAGCATTCATGACAGCCATGGTCATGATGCTGGCAATGGGAATGACCGTGTCAGCGGCAGACCCCTGCTCCATTACGATCACAAATACGAGTGCGGGGAATATTTATGCAGTGTATCAGATTTTTACAGGTACATTGTCAAACGATAAAACCACCTTATCCAATATTAAATGGGGCAATGGCGTAAGTGAAGAATTTAAAAAAGATAAAGGGAATGCGGCTGAATATGCGGCAACAATAACATCAGACAATGCGCAGAAAATGGCAGATGAGATCGGTGCTGGTTTAGCGGAAACTGCAACAGCGACTGCAACAGTTTCTGATAGCCAGACTTCAGTGACAATTTCTGATCTGGCGCCCGGATACTATTTTATCAAGAATACTTCTGCACCAGAAGGAGCCGGTTATACAGATTTTATTTTAAAGATTGCAGATGATACCGAGGTACAGGCAAAGGCAGCGCAGACAACATTTGATAAGCAGGTATATGACGATCAGGACTCTTCCAATGACGCTGGCTGGGGCGAGACTGCGGATCATGCCATCGGTGATGAGGTTCAGTTCAGATTGACCGCTACACTGCCTTCTGCAGAGAACTATAATCTTTATAAAGATTATTATCTGAAATTTAACGATACAATGTCTTCCGGCCTGGAATATAAAACGGGCACAATGAAAATATATTATGGAAATGCTGACACCGCAGGAACGACCATTGATCCAGACTGGAGTGATAGTGAAGGTGGAAAGAGTTTCTCACATACAACAGAGGAGCTTAAAAACAGCAAAAATCTGAAGGCTGGCGACACTGTAACAATCGAATATACGGCAATCGTTACAAAGGATGCGGTCGTTGGCGAGCCGGGTAATCCTAACGCAGCCTATGTTGAGTTTTCAAGAAATCCGAATACAACAGGTACTGGTGAGATGACAACGACTCAGGAGGATACTGTATGGGTATTTACCTATGAACTGGATACCCTCAAGTATACTCTTGGAGAAGAAAATGCCAAAACCCCGTTGAAAGACGTAGAGTTCAGACTTTATTCAGATGAGAACGCAGAACAGGAAATCAAACTGGTTGAAAAGACAATTGACGGGAGAAAATATTATGTTCCCGCTAATGAGGATGAGACTGGTGTTGTGATGAAATCAGACGAGGAAGGATATTTTAGGATTCGCGGACTTGACGACGGTACATATTATCTGAAAGAGACAAAGGCGCTGGACGGCTATAATGACGTTCCGGTTATCAAGATTGAAATTAAGGCAAAGCATGAAGAAACCGCAGATGGGAATGGGAATATAGCAGCATTATCGATCGCTCTGAATGATGGAAGTGATGTATCAAGTTCCAGCCCAGATAGAGGTATCGTTTCTCATGAAATAGAAAACAAGAAGGGTACCATCCTTCCTGAGACCGGCGGCATCGGTACAAAGATTTTCTACACAGTAGGTGCGATCCTGATGATCGGCGCGGCCGTGATCCTTATCAGCAGGAAGCGTTCTGAGAGATAAGACAGTTCAGACAGCCTGGGCATTCCGGGAGAGGGGGCTGCCCCCTCCCGGAAGCCTTATGGTTTTTACAGCATTAGGGAGAGAGTTATGAAGAAAGACAGGATGAACCTCATACTGGTACTTGTGTTTATCATAGGGCTCTCCGTGATGCTGTACCCCATCGTAAGCGATTACTGGAACTCCAGGACCCAGTCCCGTGCGGTGGCCTCCTACAATGAGACGGTGGAGAGCATGGACTACGAGGAGAGGGACCGGATGCTGGAGGAGGCGGAGGCGTACAATGCGAAGCTGCTCGGCGTCGAGATGCCCTTTGTCAATTATGATCAGATCGATGGGTACGAGGAGCTGCTGGACGTGTCCGGCACAGGCATCATGGGATATGTGACCATTCCGAAGATAGACGTGGAGCTTCCCGTCTACCACGGCACGGACGACGCGGTCCTCCAGGTGGCGGCAGGCCATCTGAAGGGATCCAGCCTTCCCACCGGCGGCGCCGGCACCCACTGCGTGCTGTCCGCCCACCGGGGACTTCCCTCCGCCAGCCTCTTTACCGATCTGGATGAGATGGAGGAGGGGGATACCTTTACCGTCACCGTGCTGGGCCGGTCCATGACCTACCAGGTGGATCAGATCCGCATCGTGGAGCCCCGGGAAGTGGAGGAACTCTCCATCGATCCGGCCAGGGATTACGTGACGCTTATGACCTGCACGCCCTACGGGATCAACTCCCACCGGCTGCTGGTGCGGGGCGTGCGCACGGCGGACGCGGACGCCGGGGACTACGTGCCGGCGGACGCCCATCAGGTCAATACGATCCTGGTGGCCATCGCCCTCGCCATCCTTCTGCTGCTTCTGACGCTGGCGGCGATGCTCATAAGACGGCTGCTCTTCGGGCGGCCGGCGGGAGGAGGTCTGACAGATGAAGACTAAGCGCAGGAAGGGCAGGCTGACCACGGTGATCCTGGTGCTCATCTTCCTTGCCGGGGCGGGGATCTTTGCCTACCCAACCCTCTCGGAGCAGTGGAACAGGCTGCACCAGAGCCGGGCCATCGCGTCCTACCAGGAGGCGGTGGAAGACTTAAGCGAGGAGGAGTACGAGCGGGCCTGGCAGGAGGCGGAAGCCTACAACGACACGATCAAAGAGAATACGTTCAGCCACGACGCTTTTGACCAGGAGGAGGAGAACCTGCGGGAGACCCCATACTGGGCGGTCCTGAACCTGGGGGAGAACGGCATCATGGGATACATCTCCCTGCCGGAGATCGGCCAGCGGCTCCCCATTTACCACGGCACCTCAGACCCGGTGCTGCAGGTGGGGACAGGACACATCTACGGGACCAACCTCCCCATCGGCGGCGAGGGGAATCACAGTGTGATCGCGGGCCACAGGGGCCTTCCCAGCGCCCGGCTGTTTACGGACGCGGATCAGTTGGAAGAGGGAGATAAGTTTTACATCCATGTGCTGGACGAGGTGCTGGCCTACGAGGTGGACCAGATCGCAGACATGGTGGATAAGGATGATACAGAGAAGCTGACGGGTCTCATGCAGCAGACCGAAGGCGAAGACTATGTGACATTATTTACCTGCACGCCCTACGGGGTGAACAGCCACCGTCTCCTTGTGCGGGGACACCGGGTGGCCTACCACGGGGAGGACGAAGGGAGCGGCGAGACGGGCATGCTGAAGTCCCTGCAGGATTATTCGATGCTGTACGCGCTGCTGGCCGCCGCAGTCCTTGTGCTGCTGGCCTCGGCAGTGGGCCTGATACGGAGCAGGAAGAGGAAAAAGACCGGGAGATCCAGGAGGGAAGAAGATGGAAAAGACAAGATGGAATAAAAAATATCTGGCAGGGTTCCTGGCGGCGCTGGCGGTGGCCGTGCCTGCGGCGGGGATCACGTTCGGATCCGCGGTGATGGAAAGCTTCGCCGTCCAGCAGGTGGACACAGGGCGGAGCTGCTCCCTGACCCTTGGCGTCGGGGCGGAGAGCGTGTACGCCCAGGAGCTGGCGGCAGTCTCCTGGGACGCATATGTGTACCGCATCGCCTCCATGGATGTAAAGGGGGCCTGCACGGCGCAGGAAGGCTTTGAGGCCGTGACGGAGAAGATCAACGGGGCGGAGGAGCTGACAGCCCAGGAGACAGAGGCGCTGGCCCTGGAGGCGGCGGCTGTCGTGGGCTGGCAGGCGGACGGCTCCTGGGAGGATGTGAAGGAGCCGGATGTGCAGATCCGTCTGGAGAACGGGACCGGGCGGGCAGACGGCCTTGCCACAGGCATTTACCTGGTGCTGCCAAAGGACGCGCTGACGCAGACCCACGCCTATCAGTTCCAGCCGTCTCTTATCACTATTCCGCGGCAACTGGAGAGCGGGGACTGGACCTACGATGTGACGGCGTCCCTGAAGCCGGAGCAAAAGCCCCGGTACGGGAGCCTCAGGATCCGCAAGACGCTGGACTCCTTCAATGAATCCCTGGGACCGGTGACCTTCGTCTTCCAGATCGAGGGTACGGATGAGAACGGCGAGACGGTTTACAGCAATGTGGCGGCCACCACTCACAGCAGCGCCGGCACGGTGGACGCGGTGGCGGAGCGGATCCCGGCGGGAACCCGCGTCACGGTGACAGAGGTCTACAGCGGCGCCAGCTACGAGCTTGTTTCCCAGGGGACGCAGGAAGGGCTGATCACGGCAGACCAGGAGCTTGGCATGACATTTACCAATACCTACGACGACGGTCTGGTGCCGGGCTACGGCGCGGTCAACCAGTTTGATTACGACGAGGACGCCGGATGGACGTGGAACCGTCTGGACGGCGGCGAGCAGGAGTAAGGAGGGCGCGGCATGAAACACGATTGGATCAGAAAGAAAACGACCTGGCTGGCGGCCGGAGCCCTGCTTCTTCTCGGGAGCGCCGGGGCCGGGCAGGCCATGGCTTACTTTACCACCTATGTGACGGCGGCGGGAGGCCACCCCGTCACGCTGGGATATGAGACGCAGATCGAGGAGGAAGTGGAGAACATGACGAAGCACATCGTCATCGCCAACACAGGCGAGAGCGACTGCTATGTGCGGGTGAAGGTCTTCAGCGGAATCCAGTTCCCCGTGTCCTTCAGCCAGGAGGGCGGATGGACCCTGGCGGACGACGGCTACTGGTACTATGATGAGATCCTCCCGGTGGGAGAGAAGACAAGCGTGCTGCTGGCGGCCATAGAGAACATCCCGGAAGAGTACAAGGAGACCTTCAACATCATCGTGGTGCAGGAGTGCACGCCCGTGCTGTACGGCGACGACGGCCAGCCGTACGCCGACTGGGACCGGGAGGCGGACACCACCACGGATATAGGAACAGCAGGCGGGGAGGAGTGACACGATGAGACGGAAGAACAGACGCGGAAGCGATAAAGTGAATTACATCCTGCTCGCGGCGGCGGTGCTCCTTCTTGGGGCCAGCGGAGTTGGAAGCGCCCGGGCGGCGCTGACCTACTTCAGTGAGAACTACACGGCCCAGGTGGAGATGTACGACATCGGCGTGACGCTGACGGAGACGTCGGCCGCCGGGACAAAGGACATCAGCAGCCGCGACTATACAGGCAGCGGCGACGTCTGGGAGGAATCCCGGGGCGCGCTTCTTGCGGATATGCTGGACGAGACGGACGGGAGGCTGCTCCCGGGCCGGAAGTACACGGAAGAGCTGGCGGTGCGCAACAGCGGCAATATCGACGAGTATGTGCGGGTGCGCCTCTACAGATACTGGACGAAAGAGGACGGAAGCCGGGAGCAGGAGCTGGCGCCGGCCCTCATCGACCTGAACCTGACGGACAGCGGATGGATCGTGGACGAGGAGGCCTCCACGGAGGAGCGCACCGTGCTCTACTGGCCGCAGGTCCTGCCGGTGGGCGCGGCCACACCGGCCTTTACGGACACCCTGGCCATCGACAGCTCCATCACATCCAAGGTGACCACGGAGACGAAGACAGAGAACGGTGTGACGACTACGACGACTACATTTAACTACGACGGCGTGCAGTTTAACATCGAGGCGGAAGTGGACGCGGTGCAGACCCACAACGCGGCGGACGCCATCAAAAGCGCCTGGGGCGTAGATGTGAATGTGGGCGCGGACGGCTCGCTGAGCCTGGCCAGGTAGAGGGGAGGAAGCGGCATGAAAAAAAGAATGATGACAGCGGCGGCTGTGGCTTTTGCGGCCCTTGTGTCCGTGCCGGCCACCGCGCATGCGGAGACCTTCTCCGGCGGGGACAACTGGCGGGTCGTGTTCGACGGGGAGAACTTAGACAGTACGTTTACCAACGCCCAGATCGACGATACGATCTACCAGATGCAGCCGGGGGACACGGCGGATATCCGCCTGGAACTTCGCAACGACTACGCGGGCGAC
Source organism: Mordavella massiliensis (assembly GCF_016901695.1). Taxonomy (GTDB): domain Bacteria; phylum Bacillota; class Clostridia; order Lachnospirales; family Lachnospiraceae; genus Claveliimonas; species Claveliimonas massiliensis_A. Next base: position 120,675 of record NZ_JACJKS010000005.1, read on the forward strand.
ACCTGGTGGTACATGACAAACGAGGTGCTGCGGACCCTGGAGGACAGCCAGGACGTGGCGGAGGGCGGCGCCTACAGCTACACCCTCACCTACTACGGGCCGGACGGCGCTGCGGACGTCCTCTACAGCAGTGAGAACGTGGGCGGCGATACGGTAAATGAGAGCGGCGAGGGTCTGCACCAGGCCACCGACTCGCTGGAAGAGTATTTTTACCTGGATACCCTCTCTGAGGGAGAGTCCGGGGAGATCACCCTGCAGGTGCATCTGGAGGGCGAGACGCAGGGAAATGCGTACCAGGATACGCTGGCGCGGCTGCAGATGAATTTCGCGGTGGAGCCGGCGGATTCCGACACCCCGCCCGGCGGCAGGACGCCGGGGCCCGGGGCGCCCAGGACGGGCGATACGTCGGATGTATTGATCTGGACGCTGCTCACTCTGGCGCTTGGACTTTTTCTTCTGTGCTTCGCCGTGTACCGGATCCTGAGCGGAAGACGCTGTGAGGAGGAGGCTCCGGCGGGGGAGGGCGCTGTGAGACGCACCCGGGACAGACGCGGGAGCAGGAGAAAGGAGGACGGGAGCAGATGAAGATACGGAACATAGTAAGGAAAATGTTCGCGGCGGCCTGCGGGACCGCGCTCCTGTTTTCCATCGTCCCCGCCACCGCAAGGGCGGATGTGGGCGGCAATGACGCGAAGTACACCTACACGGTGACCCTTCTGGCCGGCGGGCAGGGCTCTTTCGCGGGCGCGTCCGGCGTGCAGGTGAGCGGCAGCGGGAGCGTGACCTACCAGGACGGCGGACAGATCCGCATCACGGGCCTCAACTACGGCGACCGGATCTCGCTCAGTCCCCAGTCCGGGATGGTATCCCTCCCCGAGGATTCGAAATACTATGTCCGCGGGATCCGCGAGAGCGGCCGGGACAATAACACAGTCGGCAATTCCTCTTTTATGGTGGATTCGGACAGGGAGTATGTGATCGCCTACGGCATCCGGGGCAATATGGTGTCCTACCGGGTGAACTACCAGGATCAGAACGGGAACACCCTTCTGGAGAGCCAGACCTTCTACGGCGCGGTGGGAGACCGGCCGGTGGTGGCGTTCCAGTATGTGGACGGCTACCAGCCCCAGGCTTACAATCTGACCGGCACTCTCTCCGGCAATGAGGCGGAGAACATCTTCACCTTCACCTACACGCCGGTGGAACAGCCGGCAGCCGGCGCAGGCACGGCGGCCGGAGGCACAGACACGTCCGGAGGCGGCGCCGGCGACACAGCGGCTGCCCCCGGCACAGCAGCAGGCGGCACCGGCGGTACGGCAGCTACGCCCGGCACGGCAGCGGGCGGCGCAGGAGATGCAGCCGCGCCTGACGCAGACGGCGGGACTGCCGCAGCAGATGCAGGCGCGGCGGACGAAGGCGGAGCCGCAGAGCCGGACGCCGGAGCAGAGGACGAGGCAGCGCAGCCCCGGGAACCGCAGGAGATCGTGGATATCGATGACGAGGAGACGCCCCTTGGCAATCTGGATCTGCCGGATGAGTCCGGTGAAGAGGCGGAGGAAGCCTCGCAGCGGCCGGCCGGCAATATGCCCCTGTTTATCGGCATCGCGGCGGCGGCCGTCCTGGCGCTGGGAGCGGGCGCGTTCCTGCTGATCCGGAGACGCAGATAAGATGGGCGGACGAAGAGACAGGCAGCAGACACGGGGCAGACGTCCGGGGGGAGCGGCGGCGCTCTTTCTGGATGTGACCGGATTACTCCTTGTGCTGGCGGTGATCCTGTGCTATGTGCCCCTCACCCTGCCGCGTCTGGCGGGGCTGCAGATCTTTGAGGTGGTCAGCGGGAGCATGGAGCCGGCGATCCCCACCGGCAGCATTGTGTATGTGGAGGAGACGGAGCCCTCCCAGGCGCAGGAGGGCGATGTGATCGCCTTTTACAGCGCGACAGGGTCCGGTGCGGTCATCACCCACCGGGTGGTGCAAAACCGGGTCGTTTCCGGCGAGCTGGTCACAAAGGGGGATGCCAACGAGAAGGAAGACGTCACCCCGGTTTCCTATGAATATTATCTGGGAAAGGTGGTCTTTACCCTGCCGGGGCCGCCGGGCCTGTTCGCGGCGGTGCTGACGCTCCCGGGCAGGATCACGGCGGCGGCGCTGGTGGTGCTGGCGGCGGCGCTCCACGGCGCGGCTGTGCGGATGAGAAGAGACTAGACGCAGCATATATGGAAAAGGGCAGGCGCGGCTCAGATCTGAGCCGCGCCTGCCCTTTTATGCCTGCAGTTTTCTTTTCAGCATCTCCGGGTTGGACGCGTAGGCCAGCGCTTCCTCCGGGGAGAGAAGGCCTCTGGCGCACATCTTCTGCAGACTCACGTCCATGGAGAACATGGCGTCGGAGGCAGAGGAGTAGATCAGCCCGTCGATCTGATGGATCTTGTTCTCGCGGATCATATTGCGCACGGCGGGCGTCACCGTCATCATCTCAAATGCGGGGAACAGACCGTCGCCGCCGCTGACGGGGATGAGCTGCTGGGAGACGACGGCCCGGAGAACGGAGGAAAGCTGGACGGCGATCTGCCGCTGCTGGTCCGGCGGGAAGACGTCGATGATCCGGTCAATGGTGTTGGCTGCGCCCTGCGTGTGCAGGGTGGAGAGGACCAGATGCCCGGTCTCCGCCGCCGTCATGGCGATGGAGATCGTCTCCAGATCGCGCATCTCGCCAAGGAGGATCACGTCGGGGCTCTGCCGCAGGGAAGCGCGCAGGGCGGATACATAGCTCCTGGTGTCGGAACTGATCTCCCGCTGGCTCACGATGCTCTTCTTGTGCCGGTGGAGGAATTCCAGCGGGTCTTCCAGCGTGATGATATGTTTTTCATAGGCGCGGTTGATGGCGTCGATGATGCAGGCCAGGGTCGTGGACTTGCCGCTTCCTGCAGGGCCTGTCACAAGCACAAGACCGTGGCTTAAATCCCCAAGTCCGGTCACCTGCTCCGGAATGCCAAGGGAGGCGGCGTCCGGCAGATCGAAGGAGATCACCCGGATCACAGCGGCCATGGATCCCCTCTGCATGTAGGCGCTGATGCGGAAGCGGGAGAGGCCTGGCACGGCGAAGGAGAAATCATCGTCGCCCCGCTTCAGGAAACGGCTGATATCCCGGCCCGCGGCCATCTGATAAATTTCCCGGATCAGCAGTTCTGTCTGGTCGGGCATGATCCACTCCTCATTCAGGGTCAGGATCTTGCCGTCTTTTTTATAGGAGAGGGGACGCCCGGCCACGATGAAGAGGTCTGAGGCGCCCAGATGTGCAGTCTCTGTCAGAAAATCAATTGCTTTCATGAGAAAAGTTCCTTTCTGTGATAGATAATCCGCTCCGGCCGGCCGGCTATTCCGGTTCGTACAGCGGCAGGGGGGTATCCGGATCCCACTCGTGGGCCACTTCTGTGTTCCAGGCAAGGATCCGGTAACGGCTGCCGTCCGGATACTTCTCGTAGGAGAGTTCCACCGCGACATGGAGCCGCTGTTCTTCCCCGCAGGGTACGTCGTAGGAAAGATGGGCGTCGTCTGTAAATGCGATGCCGTCTGCGCCTTCAAGCTGGCTGCGGACTGCCCGGTAAAAGGCGTCCGAGTCTGCGGCGTCCAGGTTGGAATCGATGCAGTGTACGACGGACAGCAGGATATCGCCGGCGGCATTCTCGGCCTCATTTAAGACGGTGATCCTGTCGGCCAGGCGACGGCTCTGGTCCAGATCGGACCGGGCGGTCATAAGGGAGAGCACGGCAAAGGTGATCAGGCACAGCATGACGAAGATGAGGACGACAGAGGCAATGCCGGTACTGCGGAAGGAGCGGGAGGATCTCTCGTTCATGGCTGCGCCTCCTCTCCGGCTGCGCCCGGCTGTGACGGAAAGCGGAGCGCAAGTTCATAGATGACGCTGCCGTCCCTGCCAGCGACCGTGATGGCGGCTTCCGTCAGGCCCTCCGTATCCCTGCTGCGGACGGTCATGGTGCAGTCTGCCTCCTTCGGGGCGCAGGGCTGCCGGTCCGCGTCAAAGCAGACGACGGCATCCGCGCCGGAGATCTCCGCTTCCGGGTAATAGTCCCCAAGAGAAGCCAGAGAACCACCTGTGCTCCGGAGCACGGAAGCCGCGCTTTGAGCCTGCCGGGAAGCGAAGGACAGATCCCGGGCGGCCTGGCTGGTCAGATGGGCGCGGGCGAAGACCTGGATGCAGACGGCGCTTCCAAGGGCAAAGAACAGGATCGCGATGATCAGCTCCAGAAGAAACAGGCCGGAGCGGGAATGACTGGTATGGTTCATGGCTGTATCGCCTCCTCCTCTGTCAGATGCCGGATGCCGGACCGGACATACACAAGATAAGCGGCCCGGTTCCCGGAAGCGTCCGTGGCGGACAGCAGAAGAAAGCCGCCCGGTTTTTCTTCTACTGAGAAATCAGTTACTGTCAGAACAGCATCCTTTTCCGAGACGGAGACGGACGTCCCCTCTTTTACCACAGCCTCGCAGAGCGCGTCTCCAAGCGGGTAGATGTACGTCTGATAGGAGCTCCCGGAAGTTTCGTCTGCCAGCACAAGAGCCGGCCTGCCGCCGATCTCTGTCAGGGCGATGCGTCCGCTGGCGTCGTGCTGCCGGATCTTCTCCGCCACATAGGCGAAAGCGGTCCCCGTGGAATACGTATCTTCCATATTTCCGGCGATGCGCTGGTATACGCCCGCGCCGGTCATCACAACGAGGAAGGCGCATATGGTGAAGATGCAGAACAGGGACAGGGGAAAGAGAAAACCGGCGCTGTGTCTGTGTCTCATGAGACGTCCCCCTTTCCGTCCCCGGACAGCGGGATCACCGTCACGTCCGGCATCAGGTTGGAGCCGACGGCCTCGTAGGAGATCACGTATTTTTCCCGGTCGTATGCGACATGATAATGCTCCTCCAGATAGGAGATGTCTTCCGGATAAAATCCCTCCAGCGCATAGCATTGTACCGCGCCGCGCAGGACGGCTCCCCGCAGGTTCCTGATCTCCTGCTCTGACGCCGACGCGGAGACGGAGGACAGGCCTGCCAGGAAGGCGGCGATGACTGCGCAAAAGAGCAGGATGGGAAGCAGCGGGCGGACAGAATGCAGTCTGCCGCGCTTTTTTTCAAAACGGTTCATGCTGATCTTACACCTCCGGATCAAAAATTTACATGACAGCATAAGTTATCCTATGCCGGTCATCACGCCCATAAGCGGAAGCATGACAGAAAGAAGGATCATGCCGACTGCTACGGAGAGAATGGCGACCAGCGTCGGCTCCAGTTTGGAGACGATACTGTCCAGACTCTCATCGATCTCATCTGCACACCGGTCGGCGATCTGCCGCATCACCTCGTCGGATGCGCCGGCCCTGGCTCCGATGGAAAGCATCCGGGCATAGATGGAGGGAAAGATCCCGGAAGCAGACACAGCGTCAGCAAAGCTCTCCCCGGAGGCGGCGGCCTGCCGGACCGCCTCGATCTGTCCGCGCACTTCCGGGTGGGCGATGAGCGGGGCTGTCAGTTCCAGGCTCTGCTCCACATTCAGACCGCTGGCAAGGCACAGGGACATGCCTGCGGCAAAACGGGAACCGGCGATCTTCCGGGAGAGCCGTCTGGTCAGGATAAAACGGTGGGAAAAGGCCAGAAGCCTGCTTCGCCCTGTCCGGGTAAAAAAAAGGCAGAAAAATACAAGGCAGACAGCCAGCACAAAAAGGAGGATGACCGCGCTGTAATTCCGAAGCGCGTAGGCGAATTCCAGAAGCGCGCCGGACACGCCGTCCATCTCTACGCCGAGCATGGAGAAGACCTGCTGGAAGACAGGCATGACTTTCACAAGCAGGATGACGATGACGGCGAGCATCATGCCGATCATGGCCAGGGGATAGGAGACGGCGCTGCGGATATTCCGGGAGAGGCGGTCCTCCCGCTCAAAATGTCGGGCCAGGGCTTCCATCACATCGTCCAGCCGGCCTGTCTCCTCCCCGATCCGGACCATGGCGCACATATAGGAGGGAAAGACTGCCGCGGCCTGCAGGGCGCCGGCAAGGCTGCCGGTCTGCTCCAGCTCCCGGGAGAGGGAGGAGAGGAGTTCTTTTCCCTCTTCCTGCGGCGTGTCCTCCGCCATCAGGTACAGCCCCTCCGCGGCGGATATGCCGGAGCGCAGCAGCAGGGCTGCCTGCCGGCAGAAGGAGATAAGTTCAGGGTTGGTTAATGCTTTCATGGGACTCCTTTCTCAGCGGACGTAGAGCGTCCGGTAATTGGCGCTGTCGCCAATATATTCCAAAACAGTGTCGCTGTTGCCGTTGCCGGAAGCGAAGGTGGGATCCATGCGGGTCCAGCCGTTTCCGGAGAATTCAATGAGGCGGTCGATCCAGCCTGTCTCCTCTGTGTAGACGCTGATCCAGGCGTGGTAGATGTCGCCTGCGTACCCGATCTCCAGCCGGGCGGGAATGTTCTGGGAGCGGAGCATGGCGCAGGTCAGGGAGGCGTAATCAAAGCAGATGCCTGTCCCGGTCCGCAGCGTCTCGTCCACATCCGGCAGGTAGTTAGCTGTGACGCCGGCAGCTTTCTCCTCATCGTAGGAGACATGGGCGATCACATAGTGGTAGATATCCGAGACCGCGTCCAGGTCGCAGGACGCGTCTGCGACGGCTTCGGAGGCAGTCGAGACGGCCAGGGAATCCCTGGTGAAATTCACATACTGGTTGGGATACAGGAAGGGAAGCAGGCTGCTTTCAAGCCGTACATCCGCTGTCTCCCGGAAGAGGACCGCATACTTGCTGTCCGACAGATGCTCATACCCGTCGATCTGGTAAGTCCCGTCCCCGCCTGTCAGAGGGAGGGCGCTGAATGCGCTGCCCGGTGTGAGGAAATATTTGTACGCCACATCGTCAGGACCTGTGATCTGGATGTTTACTTTGTCGGAGCTGCCGGTATAGCGCGCCATGACGTAGCCCTGGTCTGTGTTGGAAATGTCCACAGTCAGCGTGTCTGTCCCGAGCACCTGCGTCTGGGGGGCGGCAGGCTCATATACGGTGGGCTCGCTGGGACGGGTTCCGTGTTCTCCCGCAGGGGAAGCGTCTTCTGCCGCCGCCGCTTCTTCCACGCCTGCCTTCTGCTCCCCGCAGCCGGAAAGCATAAGCGGCAGCAGAAGGAAGGCGCAGGCCAGACACAGACGCCGGATCCAATGTCTTCGGTACATAGGGACTCCTTTCTTTTTGCCTACTATATAGTATATGGGCAGAAACAGCCGGAATCAAGCGGTTACGTATAAAGTTATGTAGAAACAGGAGACAAAAATTTAAAAAATGCCTGAAAAAGGAAGACTTACGGGGAAAGATACGATATAATAATACTTGTACTTCGCGTACTTATCACGATCAGTCCGAATGGGACTGACAGGATACGAGATCACGATCATTCAGGAGAAAGGAGTGAGCCCGTTGGATAAAGAGAAAAAATATCGCAACAGATGGCGGCTGCTCTCGGCAGTGACGGCGGCTGTGATCATAGCCGCGCCGGTCGTCCGCGCCGGCGTCGTGGACGGCTGGGCGGCAGATACAGGAGAAGCAGTGGAGACGGCGCTGCAGGGAGGGACAGACCCGGCTTCCGGGCAGACGACTGCACCTGCGCCGGAGCCGGCAGCAGAGACAGAGCCGGCAGCAGAGACAGAGCCGGCAGCGGGGGCGGAGTCAACCCCGGACCCTGCGCCAGCACCGGAGCCGGAGACGACGCCGGCATCCGAATCGGCGCCGGAGGCGGAGACAACGCCTGCACCTGAGCCTGTGACGGAGCCGGAGACAGAGCCAACCCCGGATCCTGCGCCGGAAACAGAGCCGGAGACACCGGAGGAGACAGAGGAACCGGCAGAGGAATCTGAAGAGCCGGAAGCGGACGGTGAGCCGGCGGACGACGAGGCGGATGCAGACGGTGCGCCCGAAGAGGATGGCGAGCCGGCGGATGACGAGGCGGAAGCAGACGATGCGCCGGAAGAGGACAGCGAGCCGGCGGACGGCGAGGCAGATGCAGACGATGCGCCCGAAGAGGACAGCGAGCCGGCGGATGACGAGGCGGATGCAGACGATGCGCCGGAAGAGGACAGCGAGCCGGCGGACGGCGAGGCAGATGCAGACGATGCACTTGAAGAGGACGGCGTTCCAGAGGATGATGAGGCGGATGTAGAGGAGCCGGAGGCGGAAGAACCGGAGGCGGTACAGCCGGAGACCCCGGCGGCGCCGGAATCTCCTGAGACGCCGGGCGCGGCAGGGACGCAGATGCAGGAAAAGGATGTGCCCCTGAACAGCTTTACGATGGAGGTTCTTCCGGAACTTTCCTGGAGGCCGTCCGAGTACCTGCTTCCGAAGGAACTGCGGACCAAGTATGAGACCGATATGCCGCTGGAAGGGATCCCTTCCTTTATCACGTCCGAGATGATCACAGGCGCCCTGAAGGTGCAGGATGAATACGGCTATCCGGCGTCTGTCACCATCGCGCAGATCATCCAGGAGTCAGGATACGGCACATACGGACCCGGAGGCGAGGATGGAAGAGGACTTTCCTACCTGGCTTACCAGTATAACAATCTGTTCGGGATCAAGGGGACCGGTACGGCCGGATCAGTGGATCTGCTTACCGGTGAGGAGACCGTGCTTGGGCAGAGGTATATGACCACTGCCGGATTCCGGGCATACTATACATATACGGAGAGTATGGAGGACCGGGCGGAACTTCTGAAGGAGGTCTACAGCGATCTGATCGGGGGCGTGCACGACGCGAACACATTCGCCATGCGGATCGCGGGCCGCTGGGCCACAGACCGCGACTACGGAGAAAGTCTGATCTATCAGATGGAGACGTACGATCTCTACAGACTGGACAGGATGACTCTGGGAGAGTATGAGAGCCTTCTTGACGAGTTCGTGGATCCCTGTCCGGGTTCCAGTGTGACCAGCACGTTTGGATGGCGTGAGTGGAGTCATTCCTACCACTACGGCATTGACCTTGGAACAGGAGAGGAGAACCTGCCTGTCTATGCAGCGGCGGCCGGTACGGTTGCCGGCGTCGGCTATGACGCGTCGGCAGGCAACTGGATCGCGATCGACCATGGGGACGGTGTGGTGACCAAGTACTTCCATAACAGCGAAATGTATGTGGAAAAGGGAGATCAGGTTGAGAAAGGACAGCAGATCAGTCTGAGCGGCACGACGGGAAGGTCGACGGGAAACCATCTGCATTTCCAGCTTGAGATCCAGGGTACTGCGGTAGATCCTGCGCCGTATCTTTTCCCGGAAGAAGAGTAATATTATAAAGAAGACCGAGGCTGCAGCCCTGAACTGTCCGGGCGGCAGCCTTTTTATTCATACAGGCTGTTTTTGGAGGTATATAAGGGATAAAAAATGTGCAAAATTCCGGCATACACAGGTGCGGGAGTATGGTATAATGATTGCACGAAGTGCAATCCAGCCCGGCAGCGGGCTGCCCTGCTTCGCAGGTACAATTGATATACACAAACAGGAGGTTTTAGTATATGCAGATCACAAGACATGTAACGGACGACATCATCTGGGTCGGCTGCAACGACAGGCGGCTCGCCCTCTTTGAGAACCTGTTTCCCATTCCCCGCGGAGTGTCCTACAACTCCTATCTGATTCTGGATGAGAAGACGGTGCTGATGGATACCGTGGACAGCGCGGCCTCCCGGCAGTTCCTTGAGAATGTGGACTACGCGCTTCAGGGGCGCGCCCTGGACTACCTGGTGGTGCAGCACATGGAACCGGATCACTGCGGCACGATCGTAGAGGTGATGCAGCGCTACCCGGAGGCGAAGGTCGTGGGCAGCGTGAAGGCGCTGCAGATGATCGGACAGTTTTACGATGCCAGCGCGTTTGACGCCGGAGAGCGCATGGTGGCGGTCAAGGAGGGGGAGACCCTGTGTGCGGGCGCCCATACGCTCCACTTTGCCATGGCGCCTATGGTGCACTGGCCGGAGGTCATGGTGACCTATGACGAGAAGGACAAGGTCCTCTTTGCGGCGGACGCGTTCGGGACATTCGGAGCCCTGAACGGAAAGCTCTTCAACGATGAAGTGGACTTTGAGGGCGAGTGGCTGGCTGACGCCAGAAGGTACTACACCAACATTGTCGGGAAGTACGGCATGCAGGTACAGACGCTGCTGAAGAAGGCGGCTGCCCTCGATATCCGGATGATCTGCCCCCTGCACGGGCCGGTGTGGAGGAGCGATCTTGGCTGGTTTATCGGCAAGTATGACAAGTGGAGCCGGTATGAAGCCGAGGACAAGGCGGTGGTGATCATCTACGGCTCCATCTACGGACACACGGAGAACGCGGCGGACGCCCTGGCGTCACGGCTGACGGAGAAGGGCGTGCAGGATGTGAAGATGTATGACGTTTCCCAGACGCACGTGTCTGAACTGATCGCAGAGATCTTCCGCTGCAGCCATATCGTGCTGGCATGCTCCACCTACAACGGGGGCATTTACCCGCCCATGGCGGACCTTCTGGAGGATATGAAGGCCCTCTCCGTGCAGAACAAGACGGTGGCCCTCATGGAGAACGGCACCTGGGCAGCGGCCTCCGGACGGCTGATCAGCGCGAAGCTGGAGGAGATGAAGAACATGACCGTCCTGGAGAACAGGATCTCCATCCGCTCTGCCCTGCAGAATGGCCGGGAGACGGAGCTTGACGCGTTCGCGCAGCAGATCGCGGAGGCGATGTAGGATGGAGAAGGCAAGGGAAGGAGCAGCGGGAGAGGACAGCAGGGTCGTGGTGGTCAGCATCATCGTCCGGGACGAGGAGGCAGCCGCTGCAGTCAATGAACTGCTCCACGAGTACAGGCATTACATTGTGGGCCGGATGGGGATCCCCTACCGGCAGAGGCAGGTGTCCATCATCAGCGTGGTCATGGACGCGCCCGGGCCTGTCACGAGCGCCCTGTCCGGCAAGCTGGGCATGACGCCCGGCGTGACGGCAAAGACACTGACGGCAAAAGTATAGTTTTTCAGACGGAGGCGGCACAGGCCTCCGCCTTTCTTTTCCGGACATCTTCTAAAACGGATCTGCCGGCCGTATATATAGGAGAGAGCGTCTGCCGGAAGGAGCGGCGAGGGTGATGAGGTTTTCCAAGATGCAGGGGACGGGGAACGACTATATCTATGTCAATTGTCTGGAGGAGACAGTCCTGGAGCCGGAGAGAAAGGCGAAAGAGCTCAGCGACAGGCATTTCGGGGTCGGGGCGGACGGTCTGATCCTGATCCGCCCTTCCGGGAGGGCGGATTTTGCCATGGAGATGTACAATGCGGACGGCTCGCCCGGCGAGATGTGCGGGAACGGTATCCGGTGCCTGGGGAAATACGTCTATGACCGGGGGCTTACGGACCGGACGGAGCTGACCGTGGAGACCCGCTCCGGTATCCGGACGCTTAAGCTCCTTGGCCTGGAGGGGCCGGGGCGCGGGCAGGTGCGGGCCGTGGGGGTGAACATGGGGAAACCGGTGCTGGAGGCAGACCAGGTGCCCGCCATATCGGAGCATACGTATATGGTCGATGAGCCGGTCTGCGTAAACGGCGATGTGTACCGGATGACGGCTGTATCCATGGGAAATCCGCATGTGATTCTTTTCCGAAGGCACATCCGGGGGCTGGATCTGGAGCATCTGGGGCCGGCCATCGAGTACCACGGCAGATTCCCGCGGCGGGTCAACGCGGAGTTCGTCCAGGTGGAGGACCGCGGGACCATCAGGGTGCGGGTGTGGGAGAGAGGGAGCGGGGAGACCCTCTCCTGCGGCACGGGAGCCTGCGCCGCGGCGGTGGCCGGTGTGCTAAATGACTTGACAGACCGGGATGTTACTGTAAAATTAATAGGAGGAGACCTGTCGGTACAGTGGCGGGATGATACCGGAGAGATCTGGCTGACAGGACCGGCCGTCCATGTGTTTGACGGCGAGATTTAAAAGACAAGGAGATACGAAGCGATGTTCAAAGTAAATGAAGATTACCTGAAACTGCCGGGCAGCTATCTTTTTTCCACGATCGGGAAAAAGGTGGCGGCTTACCAGGAGGCGAACCCGGAGAAATCCATCATCCGCCTCGGCATCGGCGATGTGACCCAGCCGCTCGCGCCGGCCATCATTGACGCGCTCCACAGGTCCGTGGACGAGATGGCGCACGCGGAGACATTCCACGGCTATGCGCCGGATCTTGGCTATGAGTTCCTCCGGAGCGCCATGGCAAAGAACGATTACCAGGCGAAGGGATGCGATATCCGGGCGGATGAGATCTTTATCTCCGACGGGGCCAAGAGCGACTCCGGAAACATCCAGGAGATTTTTGCAAAGGACAATAAGGTGGCCGTGTGCGACCCGGTGTATCCGGTCTATGTGGACACCAACGTGATGGCAGGCCGCACAGGCACGTATGATCCGGAGACGGAGACGTGGAGCGACGTGATCTACATGCCCTGCACGAAGGAGACCAACTTCGCGCCGGAGCTGCCGAAGGAGACGCCGGATCTCATTTACCTGTGCTTCCCCAACAACCCCACCGGTTCCACCATCACAAAGGCCCAGTTGCAGGAGTGGGTGGACTACGCCAACAAAGTGGGCGCGGTCATCATTTACGACGCGGCCTATGAGGCGTACATCTCTGAGGAGGATGTGCCCCACAGCATCTACGAGTGCGAGGGGGCCAGGACCTGCGCCATCGAGCTGCGCAGCTTCTCCAAGAACGCGGGATTTACCGGCGTACGCCTGGGCGCCACCATCATCCCCAAGGATATCAGATCCGGCGATGTGACGCTCCACTCCCTGTGGGCGAGACGCCACGGCACGAAGTACAACGGCGCGCCCTACATCGTACAGCGGGCCGGCGAGGCGGTCTACTCTGAGGCTGGCAGGGCGCAGCTCCGGGAGCAGGTGGCCTACTACATGAATAACGCAAAGGTGATCTTCCAGGGCCTCAAGGACGCCGGCTACAGCGTATCCGGCGGCGTGAACGCTCCCTATATCTGGCTCGAAGTACCGAAGGGCATGACTTCCTGGCAGTTCTTCGATCATCTGCTGGAGCGGGCCGGCGTGGTCGGCACGCCGGGCTCAGGCTTCGGCCCAAGCGGCGAGGGATACTTCCGGCTGACCGCCTTCGGCTCTTACGAGAACACGGTGGCGGCGATAGAGCGGATCAAGAAGATGTAGCAATTGTAATTGCGGACGTAATTGCGGACGTAATACTTTTAAAAAGTATTACGTCCGCAATTGCTTGTACTGGTGTGGAATTGTGTTAGTTGTGATGCGCGCAGATACAATTTGCGATGTCAGTTTGCTCTGTTTATGGGACAAATAGATGGATCCGGTCATCATACAATTCGAAAAATTGAAACAAATGCACGGGTGAGAAATGGGTGCGATATTTTTTTGTCAAACCAGTAAAAAAATCAAAAAAGGGGTTGATTTTTTGGAAAAGCCTGCTATAATAATATTTGTTCGCTGAACAAAACGAATAGAGAACTACAGACGATGCGGATTGGTGTAATGGCAGCACAGCAGACTCTGACTCTGTTAGTAGAGGTTCGAGTCCTCTATCCGTAGTTCCTTGGCAGGGGCGCTGGAACTTCTCAGTGATACAACTGGAAGTTCCGGTCAATTATAACGGAGTGTGGCTCAGCTTGGTAGAGCGCTACGTTCGGGACGTAGAGGTCGCAGGTTCAAATCCTGTCACTCCGATTTTTTCATGCAAAAATATAGGTTTTCGGACACCAAACAGCCGATATTTAATCAAATGTTCGTGTTACCTGGTGTTACCTCACGGACATAAATATAAGGAGGAAATCTTGCGCGTATGCTCCTGTCCGAAAATATCTATTGCGCGATACATAAAGAAAAGATGGTATGAAGAAAAGGATCACTGCTCTTTCAAAAGCAATGATCCTTATTTTTTGTTCTTTGATCTTCCCGTCAGATAATCCAAAAATACATTATAATAGTCCGCCAGTTTGATAAAAACTTCAATCGGAATATTGATCTTTCCCAGTTCATACTTGGAGTATGTTGTCTGTTTTATATTCAGATAATCAGCAATTTCCTGCTGTGTCTTATCATTATCTTCCCGGAGATTACGAATGTTTTCAAATATCATGTCTCTCTACTTCCCTTAATTTTCTCCATTATAGAGAAGTCTCGACACGACTATTGAAAAATAGTCTTGCTGCGACCTTAATTATTTTAAGGATAATATGAAAATCACAGACAGAGAAAAACGACAAACAGACCTGTTGCGGAAGGAGGGGCGTAAAATGGAATGGACAAAAGAACAATACGAACGATTTGAAAAAATTATACTGGACGATGATATGTATTTTACACTTCCAAATAAAGTAATTGTTTAAAAGATAAGTTACAGGTATAATACTTATATAAGCATTTCGGGCATAGAAATTATACTTTTATTTTTGGAAGGGGATCGGATAATATGTGTACACGGAACGATCTTGAAAAAATATTGAAAAAAATCGTTATAATATACCGCAGTATTTATGATCAGAATTTGTGTGATATATATTTGTATGGTTCATATGCGAGGGGAGATTATAACACAGAGTCAGATATTGATATTGTAGCAATCGTAAAAGGTGAACGACAGGAACTACAAAATCAATTAAAGCAAATATGGGATATCGTTTCGGATCTGGAATTAGATTATGAGGTAATCATTTCCCCGACTGTAATCCCATATAGTGAATTTGAAGCTTATAAAGATATACTCCCCTATTACAGAAATATCGCACAGGAAGGAGTAAAGCTGAGTGCCTGATTATCAGAAAGAACTTGTTGAATATCGTTTACAGTCTACTCAAGAAAAACTTCACTCCGCTAAGATATTGCTTGATGCCGGAGAATATAAGGATTCCATCGGAAGATCATACTATGCCATGTTTTCAGCTATCAGAGCTATCCTTGCACTGGATAAAGTAGACTTCTCCAAACACGCAGGAGTAATTGCTTATTTTCAGAAGGAATATGTAAAGACTGGGAAATTTGATAAAGAATATTCCAAATACATAAGCAGTGCTTTTCAGATCAGGAACAACTGTGACTATGCTGATTTCTTTCTGGTGTCTGGAAATGATGCTGTGGAACAGTATAAGAAAGCGGAGAAATTTGTAGATGCAGTGAAGAAATATTTGGAAAAGGATAATTAAAGATAGATGATGAATTAATATTTCAGAAGATGTAATTAGTATATTGCATGCAAAACTGAGACTGTGTAAACAAGTTTCTTTCATATGAAGACGTATCAAAAAGTATGTACAGCAGTTCATTCGCGGACGGAGCTGTAATGGCAGATTCCATTGTTGTGGAAATGAAATAACTTCCCGTTTTTTGCGGAGATGAAGCAAGAACAAATCCTGTTTGATGGAATGGTGATGAAAAGGATCGCCGCTCTTCTGGAGCGGCGGTCCTTACTTTTCCCTGTAATCGCGAAAAAAGACTTGACGTGTCGTGTAGATATGTATTATATATAGATAAACGATATATAGACTGCCTATATAAGAAAGGATGATTCATATGGCTGTTGAAAAATCATTAGTTTCTGGAAGCATGACCATGCTTATTTTAAAACTGTTGTCTGAGAAGGATATGTACGGTTATGAGATGATCGACACATTGCGTCGGAGGTCTCAGAATGTGTTTGAATTAAAGGCCGGAACGCTGTATCCATTGCTGCACAGCCTGGAAGAGAAAGGCTTATTAACCGTATATGAACAGGAATCTGGCGGAAAAACCAGAAAGTATTATAGTCTGACAAACCAGGGAGGGAAACTGCTGGAGAAGAAAACGGAAGAATGGAGAGAGTATTCGGCAGCAGTATCGAATGTTCTGGCATTGGAGGTGTGATTGATGGATGAATATCTGAAGATAGTACTGGAACAGATCCGCTGCAGGAAAGCCCGGCCTTATATACGACAGGAGCTGCAGGACCATATGGAAGAGCAGATCGAGGCAAACATGCATGCCGGCATGGACTGCGAAAGCGCGGAAAAAGCGGCTGTGAAGGATATGGGAGATCCGGTCGAGACGGGCATTTCGCTTGACCGTATCCACAAGCCCCAGATTGCGTGGAAGCTGCTTCTTATCATTGCATTGATCAGTGTAGTAGGTATTATGACGCATACCATGATGACCAGACACATCGACGGGGGTGATGCATATACTTCCGGCAGATATGTGATGCATGTTATAGTGGGAATTGCAGTTATGACGGGCGTATATTTTATGGATTATACAGTACTGGCCAGATCTTCCAAACTGATTGCCGCTGCATTGCTTGCGGTCTGTTTACTGACCCTGCTTTTTGGCGGCATCGTAAATGGCACCTACTGTATGATGATAGGCGGGAGGCTGATATCCATACAGGCATTGATGCTGTTCTATGTTCCGGTTTATGGAGGAGTGATCTATACATATCATGGACTGGGTTACAGGGGATTGATGAAAACGGTTGCGTGGATGGTCATGCCGGTTCTTCTTGTCTGCAGGATACCGGCAATGATGACGGCAGGCCTTATGTTGATATCCATGCTCGTTATGCTGACAATCGCCGTTTGGAAGGATTGGTTTGTGGTATCGAAGAAAAAAACACTGGCTGGGCTTTGGAGCATTTTTATAGCTCTTCCACTTGTAGCTTTCTGCGGGATGTATGTTGGAAATGTTCTGGATTCATACCAGAAGGCGCGTATACAGGCATTTGTTTCCGGCAGTGGAGATGTCAGTTATGTGACTGAAATGCTGCGCTCTTTTTTGACAACAAATAAACTGATAGGAAGCAGCGGGGCGGATATACCGGGATCTTTGCCTGCTTTTAACGCAGACTATATTTTGACGTACTTATCATCTACGTACGGAATGATCGCAGCCATCCTTGTATGCTGTGTTCTGGCTGCTTTGATCGCTGCTGTTTTTGGGACAGCCATGAAGCAGAAAAACCAATTGGGGATGATAATGGGATGTGGATGCGGCATGGTTTTCCTTGTAAGTTTTCTGATCAATATATTGGAAAATCTGGGAGCACTTCCTCCAACCGCGACATTTCTCCCGTTCTTATCTGCAGGTGGAAGTTATCTTGTTGTTTCATACGGGCTCATTGGGATCGTATTAAGCATATACAGGTACAAAAATATTTATCCGCGCCATGTAAAAGTCAAAATGCCACGTATAAAAATGACGATAAAAACTGAAAACTGGTAAAAACAAACACTTGTTCGATGCACGCTTTTGTGGTATGCTGTAGGAAACAAGGAGGAAGACATGACGGAGAAATCATATATCGCCATTGACCTGAAGTCTTTCTACGCCTCCGTAGAGTGCATGGAGCGGGGGCGGGATCCCATGAAGACGAACCTGGTGGTGGCGGACGAAAGCCGGACAGAGAAGACGATCTGCCTGGCCGTATCCCCGTCCCTCAAGGCGTACGGGATCCCCGGAAGGCCCCGGCTCTTCGAGGTGGTGCAGAAGGTGCGGGAGGTCAATGAAAAGCGGCGGCAGCAGGCGCCCGGCGGGCGGCTGAAGGGCAGCTCCGTGCTGGACGGGGAGCTGAAGCGGGATCCGGCCCTGGCGGTGGACTATATCGTGGCGCCGCCGCAGATGGCCCGCTACATGGAGATCAGCGCCAGGATCTATGAAGTATATCTGCGATACATTGCGCCGGAGGACATGCACGTCTACTCCATCGACGAGGTGTTCATTGACGCTACCGGTTATCTGGGGACATACCGGATGACTGCCCGGGATCTTGCCATGAAGCTCATACTGGAAGTGCTGGCCGAGACAGGGATCACGGCGACGGCCGGGATCGGGACGAACCTGTACCTGGCAAAGATCGCGATGGATATCGTGGCCAAGCACATCCAGCCGGACGGCAACGGCGTCCGGATCGCGCAGCTGGATGAGGCGGTCTACCGGAGGCTTCTGTGGGTGCACCGGCCCCTGACGGACTTCTGGAGAGTGGGGCGGGGCTATGCGAAGAAGCTGGAAGAGTACGGCCTCTTCACGATGGGTGACATTGCCCGCTGCTCTGTCGGGAAGCCGGGGGAGTACTATAATGAGGAGCTGCTCTACCGCCTGTTCGGGGTGAACGCGGAGCTTCTCATCGACCATGCCTGGGGCTGGGAGCCGTGCACCATGGCCGATATCAAAGCGTATAAGCCCCGGAGCAGCAGCGTCGGGTCCGGTCAGGTCCTGCACTGCCCCTATCCCTTTGAGAAGGCGAGGCTCGTGGCGCAGGAGATGGCGGATCTGCTGGTGCTGGATCTGGTGGATAAGAGGCTGGTCACGGACCAGGTTGTCCTCACCGTCGGGTATGACATCGAAAACCTGCGGGATCAGGGGCGGCGTCAGCAGTACCGGGGGAAGATCAGGACAGACCGCTACGGCCGGGCCGTGCCGGTGCACGCGCACGGCACGGCCAACCTGGATCAGTACACCTCCTCCACCCGCCGGATCACGAAGGCGGTGACAGAGCTGTTTGACCGGATCGTGGATGCGGATCTTTTGGTGCGGCGGATCACCATGGCCGCCACCCATGTGATCCCGGAGACGGAGATCCCGGAGAAAGAGCAGTTTGAGCAGCTGGACCTCTTTACCGACTACGCGGTGCGCAGCAGGCAAAGAGCGCGCGAGGAGGAGGAGCTTGGCAGAGAGCGGAGCGTGCAGGAGGCTCTGCTGGCGATCAAGAAGAAGTATGGGAAGAATGCGGTCCTCAAAGGCATGAACCTGCAGGAAGGGGCGACGGCCAGGGACCGCAACAGACAGATCGGAGGGCATAAGGCATGACAGGTTACGAGGATATCATTCATCTGCCGCATCACGTGTCTGCACGGCATCCGCAGATGTCCCGGGAGAACCGGGCGGCCCAGTTCGCGCCCTTCGCGGCGCTGACGGGCTACGGGGATGTGATCCGGGAGAGCGCCCGCTTCACGGAGGGCAGGCCGGAGCTCACGGACGAGGAGAAGGAGGAACTGGACTATAAGCTGCGGGCGCTTGGCTCCATGCCGGGGGAAAAGCCGCAGGTCCGCCTTACGTACTTTGTGCCGGATCAGAGAAAGGACGGGGGACTTAGCCGCACGGTCTGCGGCCGGATCCGGAAGGTGGATGCGCAGGGGAAGAGGATCCTGCTGGATGACGGGACCAAAGTGGATGTAGATTGTGTGGTGGATCTGAAATGGTAAGGAAGAACAGAAGATATTTGCTTTGTCTCATGGCGGCGGCTCTGTCTGTTCTGAGCCTGTCCGGCTGTGCGCCGGGGGGAAAGCCGCAGGAGGAAAAGCCGCAGGAGGCCGCGCAGGAAGAAGCAGGGACAGGGCAGGCCGGGACGCTGGACTTTGTCGATGTGTACGGGGAGACATACCGGATGGATATCAACCCGTCGGTTCCAAAGAAGGAGTACCGGGACGATGGGTTCTCGCGCACAGACGGCAGGGCCGCCTATGAAGACGAAACGTATCTTTCCCGGCCGGGCGTGGATGTGTCCCAGTACCAGGGGCAGATCGACTGGGAGAAGGTGAAGGCGGACGGCTTCGAGTTCGCCATGATCCGCATCGGGTACAGGGGATACGGGGAAGAGGGCACGCTGAACCCGGATCCCTGCTTTCAGGACAATATGAAAAATGCCCGGAATGCGGGACTTGATGTGGGCGTGTACTTTTTTTCGCAGGCGGTTGACAGGGAGGAAGCGCTGGAGGAGGCGGACTTTGTGCTGGAGCTTCTGCAGGGAAGCGAGCTGCAGATGCCGGTCGTCTATGACCCGGAGCACATCCTGTATGACGAGGCCAGAACAGATCATGTGTCGGGGGAACAGTTTACGGAGAACACGAAGGTGTTCTGCGAGAGGATCCGGGAGGCGGGATATGAGCCCATGATCTACAGCAACATGCTGTGGGAGGCGTTTGAGCTGGACCTGGAGGAACTGGAGGGTTATCCCGTCTGGTATGCGGACTATGAACCCCTTCCCCAGACGCCCTACCACTTTGCCATGTGGCAGTACACGAACGAGGGGACAGTGGACGGGATTGAAGGACCGGTGGATCTGAATATAGAGATGAGCAAGAGAAAGTAAGAAAGACAGATGCAGGCTTTTGATGGCTGCATCTGTCTTTTTCTATCTGTCTCCTACGACAGCTGGCTCATAAGAAAATTCAGCGATCCGGGCGGATTCTCCGTTCCCTTTTCCAGAAGAGAGATGAGTGCGCCGATCGTCTCGCCGATCTCCCCGGCGGTGGAGGGGATCAGCGTATTGTCCAGCTTGACGGTCAGCACGATCAGCACGATCTCAGCCAGCGCCTCCGGAGCGTCGAACCGGATCTGCCCCGCCTCAATGCCCTGGCGGATGATCTCGGCCAGAACGGGCTTTAACTCTGTGATGATATGATTGAGATACTTCTGATGGAGGAAGGATCTCTCCTGGCTGTCCGCCTCATCCCCCTCCTTTGCCTTCATGAACTCCGCGGAGGAGTTCCGGCATGCCTGGAAGATCATGGCCATCCGGGTAAAGGGGGAGATGCCGGTCTGGTATGCCAGTTCTTTTGCAGTCTGCAGCGGCTTCTCGTAGTTGCGTTCCACAAGCGCGTCCAGGATCGCGTCCTTGGACGGAAAATAGTAATAGATGCTGCCCTTGGCGATCCCGGCAGTGTGTGCGATCTGGCTGACGGAGATGGCCTGCAGGTTCTGCTGTCTCAAAAGCTCCTGAAGAGCGTCCAGTATTCTGTCATATTTCACCTGTTTCGGCATACAGATCCCCTTTCTTTTCTATGCGTCACCCGTCTGTTGCGGAGGGAAAGATTTCCTATCTACTATAGCACATCAGAACACAGACCGCCAACTGGAAAATCGCACAAAAAGCAGGCCGTGATCCACGGTGAATTTGCGTGTAAAGACAATTGACCGACGGCCGAAAAAATGATACTCTTACAGAGTAATCAATATGACCGATGGTCAAAAATGTAGAAATCGGTCGAGAAGGAGGTAGCTATGACCTACGCGGATATGTTTGCAAAGGTAAAGGGCATGCTGATGGACGCGGATGTGAGCGATCTGCACGAGCATCTGGCCTATCAGTTCAACATCACCGGTGAGGCGGAAGGGATCTTCTACGCCGAGGTGAGGGACGGACAGCTGTATGTGGAGCCCTATGAGTATTTTGACAGGGACGCCATGTTTACCTGCTCTGCGGAGACACTGTTTAAGATCGCGGACGGCAAGACGGATCCGATCCTGGCAGTGACGCTCGGGAAACTGAAAGTGGAAGGAAATATCGAGAAGGCATTGAGACTGAGGGAGCTCATCGACAGCAAGAAGAAGGGAAAATAAATGGGAAAAATCATGAAGGGGGCGGCGGCGCTCCTGGGAGTGCTGGCTGCCGCGGAGGCGGGCGGAAGCGCCTACCTGTACAGGCGGACGATGATCCGCTGCAATGCGAAGACAGAACGGACGATGAAGATGTCCGGCGTGGACTGGGAGAAATATATCCCCATGATGAAGGCGCGCCGGGAGTGGATGATGGAGCAGCCCCACGAGGACGTGTGGATCACATCCCACGATGGCCTGAAACTCCACGGCACATATTTTAAAGGCGGGGAAGGGAACCGGGCCGTGATCTGTTTTCACGGGTACACGAGCGAGGGACTGAACGATTACGGCAGCCTCTCAGACTATTATCTGAAGCGGGGCTTCCGGATGCTGCTGGTGGACCTGCGGGCTCACGGGCAGAGCGGGGGAGAGCACATCGGATTCGGCAGCATGGACCGCTTTGACGGGGTGCGGTGGGTGGACTGGATGGTGGAGAAGACCGGCGGGGACGCGCAGATCCTGCTTCACGGCAATTCCATGGGAAGCGCCACAGTCTGCATGATGAGCGGCCTTAAGCTGCCGCCCCAGGTGAAGGGGATCGTCTCCGACTGCGCCTTCACATCCATGAAGGATGTTTTCACGCATGTACTTCACAGCATGTACCATATCCCGGCCTTTCCCATGCTGCAGATCGCGGACCGGGCGAACAGAAAGCAGGTGGGATACGGGCTGGATGACTGCGACTCGTCCAGGGAAGTGCGCAAGGCCACCGTGCCCTTCCTTTTTATCCACGGCGCAGACGACGTGTTCGTCCCCTGCTGGATGACAGAGAAGATTTATGAGAACTGTGCTTCTCCAAAGACGAAGCTGATCGTCAGAGGCGCAGGGCACGGCGAGAGCTATTATAAGGACACGGAAGGCTACGAGAAGGCTTTGGATTCATTTATCGGGAGGATCATGAAATGATGAGAAAAAGAAAAGGACATAAGGTGTATCCGCTGACAGTGGCGCAGAAATTCCATCTGTACTACCTGCCGTTCTGCCCTTCGGCGGCGGTGCTGAATATCGGCACAAGCCTGACCATCGAGGTGGAGCTGGACTGGGACCTGCTTGCAACGTCCATCAATAAGGCGTACGCAAGAAGCGAGGGCATGCGGATCCGTTTTGCCAAAGACAAAGAGGGCACCTGGTATCAGTACGTGGCGGATCCGGAGGAGAAGGAGATCGAGTTCGCGGATTTCTCCGGCGGCACCATGGAGGAGGCCGAAGCGGTCATGCAGAAGTGGACCACGGTTCCCTTTAAGATGGCGGACTCGCCGATGACGAGAGTTGTCATGATCAAAATGCCGGACGGGTTTAACGGCATTTATTTCCTGGGACACCACATGGTGGTGGACGCCCAGTCGCTGATCTGCTTCTTGAAGGACATCATCGAGCTCTACTGCCATGAGAAGTATGAGGGTGTCCCCTATCCGAAGGACATGGCCTCCTACATCGAGCAGCTCGAGAAGGATCTGGCCTACGAGGCGGGCAGCAGGGCCCAGGCAAGGGACATTGCTTTCTTTGAAAAGGAGATCAGAGAGGGGGGCGAGCCCATCTACAATGGCCTCCACGGCAGGGACAGGCTGGAGGCGGCCAGGGCCATGTTCGGGAACCCGCAGCTGCGCACCGCCTTCAACGCATCCGATGACACTGCCTCCGCGCTTGACATCTTCCATCTGGAGGCGGAGCCCACGAAGCGGCTGATGGACTTCTGCGGGACATACCACGTGTCGCTGGCGTGCCTGCTCCTCATGGGCCTGCGCACCTATTACCAGAAGATGAACGGCTTTGAAGATGTGTCCATCAACAACGCCATCGCAAGAAGAGCGACTCTGAAGGAGAAAAAATCCGGCGGCACAAGGATCCATTCCTTTCCGCTGCGCACGGTGTTCCCTGAGGATATGAAGTTCGTGGACGGCGTCTTTGCTATCCGGGACAAGCAAAATGAGATCTTCCGTCATGCCAACTACGACCCGACCGCCTATTTTGCCTGCCGCTCCAGGTGCTATCCGCAGCCCCGGGCGGGCCTTGGCTACGAGCCCATCTCCCTGACCTATCAGCCTATGACGCTGCAGGAGAACGGCCTCACCGAGCTGGGCGATATCCGTTACAAGACAAAATGGTATCCCAACGGCACCTGCCCTCAGGGCGTGTATCTGACAGTCATGCACCGGCCGGAAGACAACGGGCTGGACTTCAATTTTGAACACCAGGTCAAGGCTTACTCCCGGGAGGAACTGGAGTACCTGTACTACTATCTGTGCAGGATCATGTTCAAGGGGGCGGAGAATCCGGATCTGACCATCGGCGAGATCATCAGACTGGTATAAAGGAAAAAGAAGAAGATAGAGGAGGAAAACGATCATGTTTGAGAAACTGGTACATATCATCTGCAACTACGTGGAAGTGGAGCCGGAGAATATCCGTCCTGATTCCCGGTTCATGGAGGATCTGGGATTCACATCCTTTGATTTTATGAGCATGCTCGGAGAGATCGAGGACGAGTTCGACGTGGAAGTCGAGCAGACGAAGGCCGCGGATATCCGCACTGTGCAGGAGGCGGCCGACTACCTGGAAAAACTGATGGCTGAGGCGTAAGACGCCCCGGGGAAAGGATGGGAACTATGCTTTGCAGTACTGTCCGCGAAATCCTGGCCGCCGCGGAGGAGAAGTACGGCCCGGAGGACGCGATCCGATATAAAGTAAGTAAGAATGAGATTGCCGCAAAATCCTACACACAGCTTCTTGAGGACAGCGAAAGCTTTTCCTGCGTACTCCGGGATCTGGGGGAGCAGGGGGGCCATATCGCTGTCATCGGCGCCACCTCCTACGAGTGGCTTGTAACCTATTTCGGCACTGTGGACAGCGGCAGCGTCATCGTGCCCCTGGATGTGAACCTGCCGGCGGAGGATGTGTGCGACCTGATCGCCCGCTCCGACTCCACGGTGCTGGTGTACGACGAGATCCGAAGAGACGTGGCGGCCCTTGCCAAAGACCGCTGTCCGCAGCTTCGGACTCTCATCTCCATGCAGCAGGAGGAGCACGAAGATCACGCCTGCTCCTTCCGGAAGCTTCTGGAGGAACATAAAGGTCCCTTTGCATGTGAACTCCGGCCGGATCAGCTGTGCACGATCATGTTCACGTCCGGCACAACCGGAAAGAGCAAGGGCGTCATGCTGACCCACCGCAATGTGGCGGAGAACGCCACCTGTCTGGATATGAAGATCCCGGAGCGCACGGTGATCATGACAGTGCTTCCGATCCATCACGCCTACTGCCTGAGTATGGATATCTTAAAGGGTGTCTCCCTGGGGTCTGTGATCTGCATCAACGACTCGCTGCTGCGGGTGGCGAAGAACATCAAGCTCTTTAAGCCGGAGATGATCCTGATGGTGCCGCTGATGATCGAGACCATGGCCAGGAAGCTGGAGGAGGCTTCCCTTCTGCCTGCAAAGATCGTGAAGAGCCAGGTGTTCGGGAAGCAGTTCCACACTATCTGCAGCGGCGGCGCCTATCTGGACCCGTCCTACATCGATCTGTTTCAGAAGTATGATATCACCATCCAGCAGGGTTACGGCATGACCGAGTGCGCGCCGGTCATCAGCGTCAACCAGAGCTGGGATATCCGCAAGGACTCGGTGGGACAGCTTCTCCCGAACTGCCAGGCGAAGACGGTGGACGGCGAACTCTGGGTAAAGGGGAGCAGCGTCATGCAGGGCTACTACAAGATGCCGGAGGAGACGGCGCAGACGCTGGAGGACGGCTGGCTGAAGACAGGCGATCTCGGTTACGTGGACGGGGACGGCTTCGTCTATCTCACCGGCCGGAAGAAGAATCTGATCATCACAAAAAACGGGGAAAATGTTTCTCCTGAAGAGCTGGAGAATGTCCTTGGCATGAACCGCCTGGTGGGCGAGGTGCTTGTACGGGAAAAGGGAGGCGTCATCGAGGCGGAGATCTACCCGGATCAGGACTATGTGAAGAAGAAAAAGATCAAAGATATAAGAGCGGCCCTCCAGGATGTGATCGACACATACAACAGAGGGGCTGCTCCTCACAAAAAGATCTACAGCCTTGTGGTGCGTGATACCGAGTTCGAAAAGACGACCACAAGGAAGATCAGGAGATTCTAGAGGCCCTGTTCCCGCAGCTTCCGGTACTGCTTCAGGCCCGCCGGCGCCGCGTGGGAGGAGAATCCCAGATAGCGGATCCGCCCGGCGGCTTTCTGCTTCAGGAGATAGCCGATGTAGTCCCGGGCGGGATCCATGTAGGCGTCGAAGAACTGCTCCTGCACGCTGTGGAGGAGATAGAAGTTAAAGTAATCTGTCCGGCAGCGCGCCAGCTGCTCTTCAAATACATGTTCCAGGTCTGTCCGCGCCTCCACGTAGAACTTGGACGCCAGGAAGTAGCTGTCCCGGGGATAGCGGGAGAGCGCTTCGCCGAGGAACTGTTCCGAGTCGGTCTTGTGGTAGGTAAAGGCAGTGTCAAAGTAATTGATCCCGCTGGCAAAGGCCTGGTCGATCACCTCCATGGCCGGGGCGCGGTCAATCTTCGCGGTGTCTCCGGGAATGGTGGGGAGACGCAGGCTCCCCAGGCCCAGGGCAGAGATCTTGTTTCCTTTAAAGTCTTTGTAGTACATCTTATTCCTCCCTTCCTTTTTGTTCGTTGGATATCGTGCGGTACAGGCGGCGGATCGCCGCCCCGTCAGCCAGGAATTCGGAGAAGGCGCTGGCGCTCCCCGCGCTCACGGCCAGGCGGAACGCGTGGCTGTAGTCCTTCCGCTCCAGCCAGCCGGCCAGGAAGCCGGCCACCATGGAGTCCCCGGCGCCCACCGCGTTCACGAGCCGGCCCTGCGGGGCAGAAAGCATGTGCACGGCACCCCTCTCGTCCAGCAGGACAGCGCCGTTGCCGCCCATGGAGACGAGCACGTTTCTGGCGCCCCGGTCCTGCAGGGCGCGGGCCCACGGGACGACCTCCTCCTTTTCCGTCAGTGTGACATGGAAGAGGTCTCCCAGCTCATGGTGGTTAGGCTTGATGAGAAAGGGATGCAGGGGAAGCGCATCCAGCAGGAGATCCCGCTCCGCGTCCACCGCGAAGGAGACGCCCCGCCCGCCCAGAGCCTTCATGATATCCCGGTAAAAGGTGCCGGGCAGGCCGGACGGGAGGCTGCCGGCCAGCACCACGAAGTCGCCCGCCTGCAGCTTCTCCAGCCGCGCCATCAGCTGCCTGACAGCCTCCGGGCGGATCCGGGGTCCCTGCCCGTTGATCTCGGTCCCGTCGAATTCTTTGATCTTCACATTGATTCTGGAACACCCCTCCCCCGCATCGATAAATTCGCTCTGAAATCCAAGCCCCTCCACCATGCGGCGGATCTCGGCGCCCGTGAAGCCGGCGGTAAAGCCAAGGGCCGTACTTGGAATGCCGAGGCTGTGAAGGACAGTGGATACGTTGATCCCCTTGCCGCCGGGAAGGAGCAGCTGCGATGTGGTCCGGTTCGTCTTTCCCAGCCGGAATCCTTCCGTGCCGGTGATGTAATCGAGGGATGGATTGCAGGTGATGGTATAGATCATGCCTTTTACACCTCCTGCCTTAGATTATAAGGGAAAATCTGCCCTAAAACAATGGGAAACGCATTGACGCGGCAGGGAGAAAGCAGTAAGATAATCGTTGGCAAAAAACGACAGGAGGAACTGTGCGGTGAAGCGAAATAAATATGAAATAGACATGTGCAACGGATCGATCATGGACAAGCTGATCTCCTTCTCCCTTCCGCTCATGCTCTCGAGCATCCTGCAGCTGATGTTCAACGCGGTGGATATCATCGTGGTGGGGCGGTTCAGCGGCAGCGGGGCGCTGGCGGCGGTGGGCTCCACCACAGCCCTGATCAATATATTTACCAATCTCTTCATCGGCATTTCCCTGGGCGCCAATGTGCTGGCGGCCAGGTACTACGCGGCGGGGCGGGACCGGGAGATGTCCGAGGCGGTACATACGGCCATTGCCCTGGCGCTCGCAAGCGGGGTTGTCATGGCCTTCGCGGGCGTCGCCATGTCGCGCCTGGCGCTGGATATCATGGACACGCCGGCGGATGTGATCGACCAGTCCGTGCTCTACATGCGGATCTATTTCATGGGCATGCCCTTCTTCATGCTCTACAACTACGGTGCAGCCATCCTGCGCGCGGTGGGGGACACGAAGCGGCCCCTCCTCTTCCTGGCCGCCGCCGGCATGGCCAATGTGGCCCTGGACCTTCTTCTGGTGGTGGTGATCCCCCTCGATGTGGCGGGCGTGGCCATCGGCACCGTGGCCTCCCAGATGGTTTCCAGCGTGCTTGTGCTCCGGTGCCTGTACAAGACGGACAGCAGCTATCAGCTGCGGTTCTCAAAGCTGCGGATCCGCGCCGTGCACCTGAAGCGGATCTTTCAGGTGGGGATCCCGGCCGGGATCCAGAGCACGGTGATCAACTTCTCCAACGCCATGCTCCAGTCCTCCGTCAATTCTTTCGGCGCGACAGCCATGGCAGGCTACACGGCGGCCAACAATATCCTGGGATTCCTCTATGTGTCCGTGAATGCGGTCACCCAGGCCTGCATGAGCTTTACAAGCCAGAACTACAGCGTGGGCAAGCAGAAGCGCATGGACCGGGTGCTCCTGGACTGCCTGATCCTCTCCGTGGGGGCGGCGGGTGTGCTGGGTGTGGGGGCCTATGTGTTCGGGTCCCGGCTCCTGGGGATCTACACGTCGGACGATGCGGTGATCCGGTGCGGGCTGGAGATCCTCTCCATCACCACCGTCCCCTATTTCCTGTGCGGCATCATGGATCTTCTGCCCGGCGCCCTGCGGGGGATGGGGAGGTCCGCGGTTCCCATGGTCCTGTCCGTGATCGGCACAGTGGGCACGAGGATCCTCTGGATCTACGTGTTCTTCCCTCACCACAGATCGCTCTATTTCCTCTTTATCTCCTACCCGGGTTCCTGGATCGCCACCATCGCGATGCAGGCTGTCTGCTTCTGGTTCGTGCGCCGGCAGTGCGCCCGGCAGCTGAAAGCGGCGGGACTGTGATCTTCCGTGTTGACAGGGACCTGTCCTTTGCCTATGATAAGAGCAGGAATTGTATGAGGGAAAGGTTGGGAGAGCATGCTGACAGAAGAACTGTTGAAAGACGCCGTCCGGTACGGGAAGGCGTTCACGAAACTGGGCCGGACGGCGCAGTACATTCCCCAGCTGCGGGATGTGAATAAGTATTATCTCGGGATCTGCGCCATGGATCTGGAGGGGAATACGTACGAGGCGGGAGATGCAAGGGTTCCTTTTACCATCCAGAGCATCTCCAAGCTGGTGTCCCTGATCCTGGCCATAAGGGACTGCGGGGCGGATCATCTCTTCCATGAGAAGGTGGGAGTGGAGCCCACGGGGGATCCGTTCAACTCGATCGTAAAGCTGGAGACAAAGACGAGGCCCTTCAATCCCTTTATCAATGCAGGCGCCATCACGGTGGCAAGCTGCATCCGGGGCGGGAATGCGGATGAGAAATTCGACCGTTTCCTGGAGTTTACGCGCAAACTGTGCAACAATGACGAGATCGCCCTCAATGAGCCGGTGTACCTGTCCGAGCGGGAGACCGGCGACCGGAACCGGGCCCTTGCCTACTATCTCAAGGCTTCCGGCATTCTGGAGGGGGATGTGGAGGAGTGTCTGGACTTTTACTTCCGGATGTGCTCCGTCAATGTGACGGCCCACGACATCGCGTACATGAGCCTCGTGCTGGCCAACCACGGCGTGGATCCGCTGGATCAGGAGGAGCTGATCGAGCCCCAGTACGCGAAAGCCATCCGCGCCCTGATGCTGACCTGCGGCATGTATGACGGCTCCGGCGAGTTTGCCATGACGGTCGGCTTTCCGGCGAAGAGCGGCGTGGGCGGCGGCATCGCGGTTCCCCTTGTGGGACGGATGGGCATCGGCGTCTTCGGGCCGGCCCTCGACGAGAAGGGGAACAGCGCCGGCGGCATCAAGATCCTGGAGTATCTCTCGGAGAAGATGGGGATCTCGCTGTTCTAGGTGATCTTCCTGCCCACCTTCGTCAGCCGGATCACATAGACGCAGGCAAAGGAGACGGCCGTGATCGTTACGATAAGCCCCGGCACCGCGATCCACGCGGAGAGGGCACTGGGTTCCATATGTTTTTTATAATTGTCCAGAAACAGGATGTGGATCAGATAGATCCCGAAAGAGAGTCCGCCAAAGAGGTCAATGACCCGGCGGGCTCTTTCTTTTGGCTGGAAATGGCCGCCTTTTACGCGCAGCATGTACAGGAAGAAGGCGGCTCCCGACAGGACGACAAAGGGCATGCCGTAGGTGAGGGCGCCCTCGTAGTGGTCGCCCCGCCAAACGGTCACGGCCAGGGTCGCGCCGAAGGATACGGCCATGCCGCCCAGGCACAAAAGGGCGGCAGATCGCTGGCTGAGGCGGATCTTATCCCGGTATTTGTAAAGGTAGTATCCGATATACAGGTAGTAGGCATACACCCGGTCCCCCACCAGGGGCAGGTCGTAGTAGAGCTCGCCGCCCAGCAGCCAGAGCAGGTCGTTTGCCAGCACCGCGCAGGTGGCGATGATGAGGAAGGCTTTCTCCAGCTTCGGGCCCATATGCCGGCACATTACCTGGAGGAAGGGCAGGGCCAGGTAGATGGGGATCATGGCGTACAGGTACCAGAGGTGCGCCTCGGCGGGCACGTAGAAGATCTTTCGCAGGTCAAAGTCCGACTTCATGTAGAAGGTGTTCCAGAGATAGTAGATGACGCTCCAGACCACGAGAGCCAGGAAGAACCGGCGGATCCGCTTCCAGTGCTTCTCAAGGGGCTCGTCCCTCCCAAGGAGGAGCGCGCCGGAGATCATGAAGAAGCAGGGCACGCTCACCCGGGCGAATGTGTCCACTGCCAGGGAGAAGAGATATTCCCCGTCCGGGATCTCCCCGTAAGCCCGGCAGAAGTAGTTGCTCACATGTATGGCGATGACCAGGACGAACGATGCCATCCGGACCAGTTCCAGGTTATAGTCTTTTTCCCTCATAAAGGTTCCTCCCGTTGCGTTCAGATTCAGCAAGTCAATCATGGCACGGATCGGCGGTTTCGTCAATGGGGAAATTTCAGTATATTCCGGCGCCTTTTGCGGCATGCTAATTCGGAAACAGGCAGAAAGCATCACGGAGGACAGAGATGGTATATACGGGGACTTTGGACGAGATCAGAAAAGAGCTTGCAAAGGCGCTGGAACGCGGGGAGTTTCACGTGTGGTACCAGCCGCAGGTGGAGATGGAGACGGGGAGGATCGCCGGCGCGGAGGCGCTTGTGCGGTGGCACAGCCCGGTCCACGGCCTGCTCCTGCCAGGCCAGTTCATCCCCGCGCTGGAGGACAGGGGGCTGATGCCCCTGCTGGACGGGGAGGTGCTCCGGATCGTCTGCATCGATATGCAGGAGGCGGAAAAGAGGGGCGTCTGCCTCGGCCCTGTCTCTGTCAACCTGACCCGCCTGCACGCCGGTCTTACTGTCCGCGCCGGCGGTGTGGAGGACGCCTGCGCGGCTATGGGTCTGCGCACAGACAGGCTCCTGTTTGAGCTGACAGAGACGGCGGATCCGGAGGGCAGTGAAAGGCAGATGCGCGATTTCGCGGGGAGACTTCGGGCAAAGGGATTTCGGATCGCCATGGACGACTACGGCATGGGGACCTCCACCCTGAAGACTCTCCACCAGATCGCCTTCGACATCCTGAAGCTGGACCGGTATTTCGTGAGCCGCATCGGGGAGGAGAAGGCGGAGAAGATCCTTACCTCCACCATTGCCATGGCAAACGGGCTTGGTATGGAGGTGGTGGCGGAAGGCGTGGAGCGGCGGGAGCAGACGGCCTTTCTGCTGGAGCACGGGTGCCGGATGGCGCAGGGGTACTACTATGCGCCGCCTCTCACAAAGGAGCGCTACATCCGGTACAGGGCGGAGGGGAAACGGCTGCCGGACAGGGGGAGAAACGCATGAGGCGGCTGTACCGCCGGCTGGCTTTCGTCTATCTTGCCTCCGCGCTCCTGTTTGTCCTTCTCTTTGCAGTCAGCCTCTACATCCGCGGAAGAGAGGAGAAGGGATACTATCTGTATCAGCTCCTCGGAGGCGTGGACGGCAACCTGGACGAGGCCCAGGAGGCGTACGACGATGCCGTCCGGCGGCTCTGTGACACGTATGCGACCCACGCCAGGGAGGCGGCTTACATCCTGGCCCGGGAGGGGGAGGTGGAAGTGCCCGCCCTGGAAACCCTGCGGGAACTGCTGGATGTGGGCGCTGTATCCCTGCTGGACGACGGGGGGCGGATCATCCTGAGCACGAAAGAGAGCCTGCAGGGGACAAAGGAGGAGGACTCTGTCATGGAGCAGATCCGGGAGGCACCGGCAAAAAGCGCGGCGGCCGTCCGGGTGGACGAGCCGGATTTCTGGGAGCAGCCGGCGTACCTTTACGTGGTCGTGCCGGCAGAGTCTGCGCAGTTTGCCGCTGTTCGGATCGACGGGGATATGTCCCGCCTGGGGCTGACAAGCGGCGCGCAGCGTGTCCGGGCGACGCTTGGGCAGGCCACGACGGAGTATGGCACGAGTATTTTCGCCGCCGGGAAGGCCCGGGGCCTGATCATCGGGATCACGGAGAACAACCGGCAGGACATCGAGATCGCGCAGGTTGAGGAAGGGCAGGAGATGGTGGACTTTATGGACGCCCTTCCGGAGGGGAAGCCGGTCGTCCTGCGCATCAACGGCGCATGGCAGAGCGTGGTCGTGCGGGAGAGGCACGATATGTATCTGGCTGCGTTTACAGGGATGGACCAGGTGATGGCGGATGTGTTCGCCACGTTCGTCATTGCGGCGGGCGCGGCGGCTGTGATCAGCGCGGTGACGATCTTCGTGGTGCGCCGCTATATCCGGCGCTATATGTTCAGCCGTTTCGAGCAGGTGCAGGAGGGGATACGCCGCGTCCTGCAGGGCGGGGAGATACAGGAGGAGGAAAAGAGCGCCCTGCCGGAGCTGAGGCCGCTTCTGGAGATGATCTCCCGGCTGGAGCAGGGCTATGCGGACAAGGCAGCCGGCATGGACCGGATGGCGGGAGAGCTGACGGACGCCAGGCAGGAGGCCGCCCTGGACCGGCTCACCGGACTGTACAACCGGAACGGGTTCGAGAGGCAGGCGGAGGCGTTTCTGGAAAAGTCGGAGGAAGAAGGCGTCCTGCTCCTGTTTGATCTGGATCATTTCAAGCTGGTCAACGACATGGAAGGGCACCCGGCGGGGGACCGCCTGCTGGTGCAGTTTGCCCGCTGCCTGTCCGGGGCGTTCCGCAGGGAGGATGTGGTGGGCCGTCTGGGGGGAGATGAGTTCGCCGTACTGCTCACCCGCCGGCTGTCTGCCGGGACGCTGGAAGAGAAGCTGCGCGGCCTGTTCCGGGAGATCCGCTCCTCCATGGGGGAGAACTACGGGAAGTACCAGGTGTCTGCCAGCGCAGGCGCCGTGCCGGTGGACGGCAGCCTCCGGGACTACGGGGAACTGTACCAGTGCGCGGACACGGCGCTCTATATCGCCAAGTATATGGGGAGGGACCGGTACTACATCAACGGGCAGAAGATCCGGTGCATGCGCAGGGAGTGCACCGGCTGCCGGGCTGACTGCCCGCGCAGCCGGATCCTGCGGGGAAAGGGGGAGTGACGGCAGATGGAAGAGACCTATATTGTCATCCCGGCGCTGGAACCGGCGCCGGGGCTGGCCGGGTGGATCGGGGAACTGCGGGCCCGCACAGGCGCCCGGGTCCTTGTGATAGACGACGGGTCCGGGCCGGCGTACCAGGAGACCTTCGGGCAGGCGCAGCGCGTGGAGGGCTGCACCGTGCTGCGCCACGCACAGAATATGGGGAAAGGGCGGGCGCTGAAGAGCGGGTTTGCCTTTGTGCGTATGCAGCTTGAGGAGAGGCCCTGTGGGGCGCGCGGGGCGCGGATCCTGTGCATGGACTGTGACGGACAGCACCTGGCAGAGGACGGGGCCCGGCTGCTTGAGAAGACAAAGGAACGCCCGGGCAGCCTCATCCTCGGCACGCGGGACTTCTCCGGGGCCCATGTGCCGTGGAGATCGAGGATCGGCAACCGGATCTCCTCCTGGATCCTTAAGAGGGCGGCGGGGTGTTCCATCGGGGATACGCAGACCGGGCTGCGGGCCTTTGACAGCAGCCTGCTGGATCTGATGTGCGAGGTGCCGGGGGAGCGGTTCGAGTACGAGACGGAGATGCTCCTTGCCTGCACCGGGGCGGGCGTCCCCGTGCTGGAAGAGCGGATCGGGACGGTCTATGTGGATGGAAACGAGGGCTCCCACTTCCGCCCGGTCCGGGACAGCCTGCAGGTGCTGGCCGTGTTTCTGCGAAGGCCGGTCCGGTTCGCGGTCTCCTCCTTTCTGTGCGCCTTTGTGGATCTGGCGGCCTTCGCCTGCCTGGAACATCTGCTCCGGGGGCGGGAGGGCGCCCTGTACGGCGGGTTTGGCCGGATCTTTCTGGCGACAGCCGGGGCGCGGATCCTCTCGGCCGCGTGCAACTATGCGCTGAACAGGGGCTGGGTATTCCGGGAACAGCGGCCGGCGCGGACGGACAGCGCGCTCCGCTACCTGCTGCTTGGCACGGGGACGGCGGCCGCCTCTGCGCTCTGCGTGTCCGCCTCCTCCGGGCTTTTGCGGATCCGCCCGGAGGCGGCGAAGATCCCCTGCGATGCGGCGCTGTTCTTTCTCTCCTACCAGATGCAGAAAAAGTGGGTATTTGCGGGGAGCAAAAGAGAGGGGCGGTCCGATGGCAGATAACAGTGTAAAAAAGAGAAATACGGTCTTTGTGCTGGCGGTCTTTTTCTCAGCGGTATACCTGTTCTGGCGGATCTTCTTTACCATCCCGTGGGACGACGGATTCTGGCCGGCTGCGGCGGGGATCCTGCTTGTCCTGGCGGAGCTGGTGACAGCCTTCGGCACGGCGGAGCTTCTGGTCAGCAGGATGCAGGGCGCCGGCCGCCAGATCCCCTTTCCGGAACAGGCAGGGGCGGAGGATTTCCCGGATGTGGACGTGTTTATCGCCACCCACAATGAGGCGCCGGAACTTCTCTACAAGACGGTCAACGCCTGCACCTTCCTGGAGTATCCGGACCCGGCAAAGGTCCACATCTACGTGTGCGACGACGGGGGCAGGGACAGCGTCCGGGCCCTGGCGCAGCGGCTCGGGGCGGGGTACATCGGGATGCGGGAGAACCGGCAGGCCAAGGCGGGCAACTACAACCATGCCCTGGCCCGGACATCCTCGCCCCTGATCGCCACCTTTGACGCGGATATGATCCCCCGCCGCACCTTCCTTTTGCGGACGGTTCCCTATTTCCTCCTCCCGGATGTGCGACTGGGGCTTCTGCAGACGCCCCAGAGCTTTTACAACCAGGACCTGTTCCAGTTCAACCTTTATGCGGAGAAAGGCATCCCAAACGAGCAGGATTTTTTCTCCCGGGAGATCAACATCCTGCGCAACGCCACCAACACGGCGGCCTACACGGGGAGCAACACGGTGATCCTTAGGTCCGCCCTGGAGGAGATCGGCGGTTTTCCCTGCGATACGGTGACGGAGGATTTTGAGACGAGCCTGCGGCTCCAGAAGGCGGGGTACATCACCTACGCCACATCGGAAGTGCTGGCGGCAGGGCTGTCCACCACCACGGTGGCCAGCATGATCAGCCAGCGGATCCGCTGGGCCAGGGGCGTGATCCAGAGCATCCGGAACACCGGGGCGCTCCGGACGGGGAAGCTGTCCCTTCCGGCCAGGCTGTCCTATCTGAACGCCTGGCTCTACTGGTGGTCGTTTCTGTGCCGGATGATCTTCATCCTCGCGCCTGTCCTTTTTGCCCTCTTTGACGTCCGCCTGGTGGTGTGCGGGTTCTGGGAGCTGCTTTTCTTCTGGCTGCCGGCCTTTCTCTCGAACCGGGCTGCCATGCTGTATCTTGGTACCAACATCCGCAGCGCCAGGTGGAGTCAGATCATAGACACGATCCTGGCGCCGTATCTGATCTGGCCGGTGCTGCTGGAGTCCGCCGGCATCCGCCAGCGCACGTTCAAGGTGACAGATAAAAAGAAGCGGCGGGAGCGGACGGCCTCCTTCTGGTACCTGATCCCCCACGGCATCCTGATCGTCTTAACGGTGGCGGCGATCCTGCGCTTCATCCGGGGAAAATACGGGATGGCGCTTGTGTACAGCAGTGTGATCCTCTTCTGGCTCGGCTACAACCTGCTGGGGCTTCTCTATGCGGTCTTCTTCATGCTGGGGCGGGAGTCCAGGCGGATCTCGGACCGGATCGGCGCCAGGGAGAAGGCACAGGTGGAGACGGACGGGGGAAGCTTTCCGGCTGTGACGGAAGACGTGTCGGAGGAGGGGATCGCGCTGCGGCTTCCGGGGCAGGAGGCTGGCGGGACGCCTCCCCACCTGCCGGAGAAGGGCAGCCGGTTCCGGATCCGGGTTTGCACCGCCCACTACCGGGCGAGCCTGCAGGCTGTGTGCGTGTATGCGGGGCAGGGGAAGCTCACGGCCACGGTGGAGCCGGAAGGGGAGGAGAGCCGCCGGCACTGGCTGCAGATCATCCATGACAGGGAGCACTCTCTGCCCCGGGAGCTGGATCCATGGATGACGGTCTACGATGAGATCCGGCAGAACGCGCTTGTGCGCTGGAAGAAAGGAAGGTGAGAAGACGGTGGGGATCCTGATGGTCCTGTCCCTGTGGGGCTACTGTTTTGTCCTGTGCCGCAAAGGAGGCGTTCCGTTCTGGTGGGCGCCCCTTGTCTGCGCGTCCGGGATCAGTCTTGCGCTGTTTGGCGGCGCGCTTTCGGGGCGGCTGGCAGACATGTCCGGACTTGTGCTGGCAGGCGGCCTTCTCTGTTTTCTGTATTTTTCTGCCTGTGCGTGGAGAGGGAAGATCCGGCTGCCGGGCTGGCGGGCCGAGGTCGTGTGCATCGGCGCGGGGATGGCGGTCTTTGCCCTTCTTAGCCTGCGCCTGCGGCTGACCCACTACGACAATTTCTCCCACTGGGCGCTGATCGTCAAATATCTGCTCCTTGCAGAGGAGCTGCCGCAGGCGGGCGATGCGCTCCTTGCGTTCCGGGACTATCCGCCGGGGATGAGCCTAATTCTCTTCTATGTATGCCGGTATGCAGGGCATTCCCAGGGCATGATGCTGCTGGCCCAGAACAGTGTGATCCTGTCCTGCTTTCTGGCGATGTTCGGCATCGTGAAAGAAAGGCGCCGGTTTCTTCTGTACTCTTTTCTGGGGATGGGCTGCGCCATGCTCTCTTACCTCAACCTGACGATCCGCATCAACAACCTGCTGGTGGATTTTCTGCTTCCGCTTCTCGCCCTCGCATCGGTCGCGTGCGCTTACAGGGAGACGGACAACCGGAGGCTGTGCGCGGTGCAGATTCCGCTTCTGGGGTTTACGGGGATCGTGAAGGGGACCGGGCTGTTCTTTGCCGGTGTGGCCGGCGTGTACGCCGTATGGCGGCTGTTTCAAAATGCGCGGGGGACAGGGGGAAAACGGGGGCGAAGGATGGCAGTATGCCTGCCTGCCGCCCTGCTTACGCTGGCGGGAGCCGCTGCCCCTGCGCTTTTGTGGCAGCGGCATGTAGAGACGGATCTGGCCGATTTTGAGGGAAAGTTTCAGGCCGGCGCGGGCACAGGCGCGGGAGAGGCTGCAAGGGCCCGGCTCCGCCCGCAGATCGCGGAGGATTTCCTGCGGGCGTTCCTTGATCCCGCGGACAGGGCCTTTCAGGTGATCGCCCTTGCCGTCCTCCTTGCCCTAGCGGCAGCCCTCTGGTCCCGGCTTGCGCTGCGGCGCAGGTGGAAGGTGGGATGGGTCCTCTTGCCGGCGCTGGCTGCCGTGGCAGCCTACTACGGAGGCATGCTGTACATGTACCTGTTTACCATGCCGGAGGAGGAGGCCCTGCAGCTGGCCGGCTTTGACCGGTATGCCTGCAGCGCGGCGACCCTCTTTGCCGGCCTTCTTCTTCTGTGCGCCGTGACAGATATGGAGGGGTCCTTTGCGGTGGACATCGATGAGAGAGGGCCATACCGGGCCTACTCGTCCCCGGCTGCCAAGCGCAGGTACCAGTACGCCGTCCTGGCGACCATCCTTGTGGGCGTCAATTTCCTCTACTCGGAGTACAGCGGCCTGCTGGTCATCCGCAGCAGTTATGAGGCGTCCCTTCCGGGTCGGGCCCGGGCCCTTGTGGGGGACCGCTGGCCGGCGGGCGGCAGGGCGGATCCGCGCCGGTATCTGGTAGTGGCCTCCGATGCGGGAGGGCAGGTATCCAGCGGCGAAGCGGGCTACGTGTTCCGCTATTTCCTCTGGGCGGAGCACGTGGATGTGAAGGAGACGGCCGAGGGGGCGGACGGTTACGACTGCGTGATCGTGCTGGACCCGGAGCCGGCCCTTGCGCCTTCCCTGTCCGGTGTAGTAGAATGAAGCTACATCGGACAAGGGAGGTTCTCCATGAAGTTTTTTCATCTTTCAGATTTACATATAGGACTGCGGCTCATGAACCGGGACCTGAAGGAAGACCAGGAGTACATCCTCCGGCAGATCACGGACCTGGCCGTCCGGGAGAGACCGGACGCCGTCGTGGTGGCGGGGGATGTCTACGACAAGGCGATGCCGTCCGCGGAGGCGGTG
This sequence comes from Mordavella massiliensis, assembly GCF_016901695.1. Classification (GTDB taxonomy): domain Bacteria; phylum Bacillota; class Clostridia; order Lachnospirales; family Lachnospiraceae; genus Claveliimonas; species Claveliimonas massiliensis_A. Next base: position 158,822 of record NZ_JACJKS010000005.1, read on the forward strand.
GAGGTGTTTGACCGCTTCATCCGGGAGCTCGCGGAGGCGCTGCCGGACACGGCCATCATGCTCATCAGCGGCAACCATGACAGCGGTCCCAGGCTGAACTGCTTCCGGGGCATCCTGTCCAGGCAGCATGTCTATATGGTCGGCACGCCGCCCCAGACGGAGGAGGAGCGCCTGGAACGGGTGACCCTCACGGACGCCTGGGGGCCGGTGGATTTCTATCTTCTGCCGTTTGTGCGGCCCTCCATGGTCCGCCGGGCCGTGGCGGGGGAGCAGGAGGGCCCCCTCTCCTACAACGACGCCCTGCACCGGCTGATCGGGCGGGAGCAGATCGACCCGTCCAGGCGAGCTGTCCTGGTGAGCCACCAGTTCTATCTGCCGGCCGGAAAGGCGGCAGCGGAGGTGGAACGGATGGACTCCGAGATCCGCACGGTGGGAAATATCGATGAGGTGCGGGGGGATTTCCTGGAGCGGTTCGACTATGCGGCCCTGGGACACATCCACAAGCCCATGGAGGTGGGCAGTCCCTTCTGCCGCTACTGCGGCACGCCCCTGGCCTGCTCGGTCAGCGAGGCGGGGCAGGAGAAGGTCGTTGTCATGGTGGAGCTGGGGCAAAAGGGGGACCGGAAGGTGACCGTCCTCCCCCTGAAACCTTTGCGGCAGGTGCGGCTGCTGCGCGGGGACTTTGCGCAGATCCTCGGGCAGGCATGCGGCGACTATGTGACGGTGGTGCTGACAGACCGGGGGGAACTGGATATACCGGATGTGCAGGACAGGCTGCGGCACGCGTTCCCTAAGCTGCTGGAGATCCGCAGGGAGACGCAGCGCCGGGCAAAGCCGGAGGCGGGAGGAGGCCGTCCGGGAGATCTGGATCCCCTGGAGCTGTGCTGCGCGTTTCTGGGTGGTGCGGACGGGGAGGAGCAAAAGCTCCTGGCGGACGTGATCCGCACGGTGCAGGAGGTGATGTAGGATGAGACCGCGCAGACTTACCATGCAGGCCTTCGGGTCATACGGACGGAAGACGCAGATCGATTTTGACCGGACGAACCAGAATCTCTTCCTTGTCACCGGAGACACGGGCGCCGGCAAGACAACGATCTTTGACGCCATCGTATTCGCGCTGTACGGGGAGGCCGGATCCAGCGTCAACCGGAAGGACGGGACAGAGCTGCAGAGCCAGTTCGCGGAGGCGGGCGCGGAGCCCTTCGTGGAGCTCGTATTTACAGACGGGCAGGAAGAGGAGGGCGGCGTGTATACGGTGCGCCGCTCGCCCCGGCATGTGCGCCCTTTAAAGAGAGGGAAGGGGTTCCGGGAGGAGAGCGGGAAGGTCTCGCTCATCCTGCCGGACGGCACCGAGTACCCGCCGAAGGAGACGGACCGGAAGCTGGAGGAGATCGTAGGCCTCACCAAGGCCCAGTTCATGCAGGTGGCCATGATCGCGCAGGGGGAGTTTATGGAGCTGCTGCGCGCAAAGTCTGACGACAAGAAGAACATTTTCCGGAAACTGTTCCACACAGAACTGTACGAAAAGATCGTGGAGGAGCTGGGGCGCAGGCGCAGGGAGAAGCAGCAGGACATGGCGCGGATCCGCACGGTCTGCCAGAACGAGGTCTCCCACGCGCAGGCTCCCGCAGACTATGAGGCCGCCGGGGAGCTGGAGGAGCTCAAAGAGCAGATCCTCCGGTCGGACCGGCTCTCCGTGTCGGATATGGAGGCGTTCCTTGGCGCCCTGTCCGGCCTTCTTGCCGTGTTGGAGGAGGCGGAAGAAAAGGCCGCAAAAGCATATGCGGAAGCGGAAGCGCGCTATCTTGCAAGGCGGGACGCCTGCACCGGCGCGCAGCAGCTGGCCGCCCTGTTCGGACAGATGGAGAAGGCCGGGGAGGAGGCCGCCGCCCTGGATGCCCGGGAAAAGGAGATGCGGGAGGCGCTGGACCTGTCCGGCCGGATCCGCAGCGCCTGGGAGATCCGCTCCGTCTTCCGGCAGTACGAGGAGGCGAAGGAGAGGCGCCGGCAGACAGCCGAAGCCCTTCAGGTCCAGGAGGCGGCGCTGCCGGGTCTTGAGCAGGCCTCCCGGGAGGCGAAGAAGACGCAGGAGACGGCGCGGGAGAGCGCCGATGCCTGCGTGCGGGAGCACGCAAAGATTTCAGAGCGGACAGCCCGGGCGCTTGCCCTGTTTACCAGGATCGAGACGGCCAGGAAGCAGGTAAAAGAGGCCGAGACATCCGCGAGGGAGGCGTCCGCCGCAGCCCGCACAGCGAAAGAGAAGCTGGCGGAGGAAGAGGAGGCCGGGCGGGAGCTGGGCCGGCAGATCCGGCGGCTTGCATCGGCAGACGCCCGGCTGGAGGCGTGGAAGGCCGCAAAGGACAAGGCGGACGCCCTGGAGAAGGAAATGGCGCAGGCGCGGCGGCTGGAGCAGGAGCTGGAAAAGCAGGAGGAGCGCCTCCGGGATCTGCAGCAGGCCTACGGGGCGCAAAGCGCCGCCTATGAGCAGAGCTTTGCGGAGTATGAGGGGGCGCGCCGGATCTTCCTCAACCTGCAGGCGGGGTGGATCGCCCGGGAGCAGTTGCGGCCCGGGGAGCCATGTCCGGTCTGCGGTTCCACCGACCATCCGGCCCCCTGCAGGATCGAAGAGGAGCACCGGGAGATCACCCGGGACTATCTGGACCAGCTTGAGGACCGTACAAGAGAACTGCGCGACCGGCAGGAGCAGTCCGCCCTGCAGGCCAGGGAGGCGGGCGCGCTGGCCGCGCAGCAGAAGGAGCGGCTGCAGGCGATGGCGGACAGCATCTGGATGAACGTGTCCGGGCAGGAGGAAGACAGTCCGTCTGCAGAAGAGTGGACGGTGAAAGAGAAACTGGCCAGGGGAGGAGAAAAGCTGCAGGACCACCTGGCGGCCCTTGCCCGGGAAGGCGACTGCGCGCAGCGGGATGTGCGCACCCTCCGGCAGCTGGAGAAGGAGCTGGAGGAGACGGACAGGCGAAAGGAGACGCGCCGGAAGGAGGCGGAAGAGGCGGCCAAAAGAGAGAGCGAAGCAGCAGAGAAGCTTGCCGCCGGCCGGGCGGCCCTGGAGAGCATGGACACCTCCGGCGCGTACGAGAGCGCGGAGGAGGCAAAGGAGTGTCTCGCCCTTGCAGAAGCGCGCCGGAAGGAGGCGGAAGAGGCGGCCGCCGGCGCGCAGGAGGAAGCGGAGAAGGCCGGGACCGCCCTGCAGCAGGCCCTGACGCGGGCGGAGCAGTACCGGCAGCAGCTTCCGGATCTGGAGCGGGAGTCCGCCCTGCGGCGGCAGGAGTACGAGGCTCTTCTGGAGGAGAAACAGGCGGAGGAAACAGCCTGGAGGGAGCTGACGGAACGCTATGGCCGGCAGGAGGCAGACCGCCTGCAGGAGCAGGTCCATACATGGGAGACCCGGAAGGCCGCCGCGGCCAGCCGCTACCACGCCGCGAAGGAGGCAGTGGGAGAAAGAGAAAGACCGGATCCCGAGAAGGCAAAGCAGGAGCAGGACGCAGCCCGGGAGGAGATGGAGCGGCGCAATGCCGCCCTGCAGGCAGTCAGCGCCTGCAAAAGCAGCAACGAGGCTGTGCGGCGGGCCCTGGAACCTGTACTCGCGGAGCGCGGGAAAGTGATGGAGGAGTACAGGAAACTGGATGGCCTCTACAGCCTGCTGGCGGGGAATGTCTCCGGCTCCCGCATGGATCTGGAGACCTTTGTCCAGCGCTATTACCTGGAACAGATCCTGCAGGCGGCCAACCGCCGCTTCCGCGTCATGTCGGGCGGTCAGTTCGAGCTTTGCATGTGCGATCTGGACCGGGCGGGCAAAGGCAGGAACCGGGGGCTTGACCTGATGGTATGGTCCGCGGTGACAGGGAAAAAGCGGGAGGTGCGCACGCTCTCCGGCGGCGAGTCCTTTATGGCGGCGCTCTCCCTGGCGCTTGGCATGGCGGATCAGATCCAGGCAGGCGCCTCCGCCGTGCATCTGGACATCATGTTCATCGACGAGGGCTTCGGTTCCCTGGATGAGCATGCCAGGGACAAGGCCGTACGCGTTTTGCAGGATATGGCGGAAGGGTCGAAGCTCATCGGCATTATCTCCCACGTGACGGAGCTGAAGCAGGAGATCGAGGATCAGCTCATCGTCACGAGGGACGAGGAGGGAAGCCATGTCCGGTGGCAGATCAGCTGAACCGGCCATTTTGGGCTACCGGGAAAACAGGAACCGTGTTATGATAGCACATAAGGAGGAGATGCGTATGATCCGGGCAGAGAAATACAGAGATAAAAGAGATGACTCCCAAAACAGGATCGTGACGATACCGAATATCCTGTCGCTTTTCCGGCTCTGCCTGATCCCGGTTTTTGTCTGGCTGTATTGTGCAGAGAAAAATTTTGTGTGGACAGGCGTGATCCTGATCCTGTCCGGTGTGACAGACACAGTGGACGGATTCGTGGCGAGGCATTTCCATATGACCAGCAATCTCGGCAAGGTGCTGGATCCGGTGGCGGACAAGCTGACCCAGGCGTCGATGCTCTTCTGCCTGCTGACCCGCTTTCCGCTCATGGCCGTTCCGCTGGCCGTCATGGTGGTCAAGGAGTGCTTCATGGGCATCACCGGACTTATGGTCATCCGCAGGACAGGTCATGTCTTTGGCGCTGACTGGCATGGCAAAGTCACGACCTGGCTGCTCTACGCCATGATGATCCTGCATGTGTTCTGGTACGACATCCCGGGATCCGTGTCGGCAGGCGTGATCACCGTGTGCGTGGGTATGATGCTCCTATCTCTTATCCTTTATGGGCTTCATAACATTCGGGCGATCCGGGGGAAAACAGACTGACATTGTCTTATCAGCCTTATGTATATTGCCTTTGTCAATAACAGAGCAGTATGTATAAGGTTTTTTTATGGCATTATTTGTGTACACTGGCGCACTGCATGTGTTATAATGCGGAGCGGTTTAAAAAACGAGAAGCGAGGACTTGAATGATGAGTGTACAGGACAGTGTGGTATTTGCGCTTGAGATCATAGGTACGGTGGCTTTTGCGGCCTCCGGGGCGCTGGTGGGCATCCGCAAATCCATGGATATATTCGGCGTGTGCGTGCTGGGCGTGATCACCGCAGTGGGAGGCGGCGCCATCCGGGATGTGGTCATGGGCGTCATCCCGCCCAATGTGTTTCGGGACCCGGTCTACGCGCTGCTGGCGGTGGCGGTCTCCTGCCTGGTCTTTGCCGCCATGTGCTTCCGGAGGCGGCTCTCGGACGAGCGGCTTGGCAGGCTGTACGAGACAGCCATGCTGCTCATGGACGCAGTGGGACTTGGCATCTTCACGGTGGTGGGGGTGAACGCGGGCATACAGCAGGGGTATGGCGGCAACGCCTTCCTCCTCATCTTTACCGGGACAGTGACCGGCGTGGGAGGAGGCCTGCTGCGGGATGTCATGGCCGGCGTCCCTCCATACATCTTTGTGAGGCATATCTACGCCTGCGCGTCGATCGCGGGCGCTGTGCTCTGCACCGCGCTTGGCCGGGTCACAGGCATGACGGCCGCCATGTTTGCAGGGGCTGCCGTTGTTGTGCTGATCCGCTGTCTGGCGGCGCGGTACCGCTGGAACCTGCCGAGGATCCGGGTGGAGGAGAGCGGGGCTGACAGAGGATAGACAGGGGATGGACAGGCGACCGCGCGCGAAAAGACTTGCAAATGGAAACGGACAGGTCTATAATAGAGAGCGATCGGAAAAATAAATACGACACGGGGAGCTGGCCTGGAGCCGGCTGAGAGGGGACTGCATGGTCCCGACCCGCAACCTGATTTGGATAATGCCAACGTAGGGATGGAGCCATATGCGAAGCCATATGGAAGATATGAGTGAGATGCCCTGCGGCGTCTCTTTTTTTTGTATTGGCGACGAGCCAAAGTCCGGGCCTGCCCGAGACCTTGGCGACCGCTTACAATCCCGGAATGTGCCTTTTGGCACTTCCGGTGATTATCCGGCAGGAACTGTTTTTCCGGTCAGAATTTCAGAAAGGAGCTGTGTACTTATGAGAGAGAATACAGCGACAAAGAAACTGGTCATGGCGGGAGTCCTGACGGCTCTGGCCGTTGTCGGGAGTCTGATCAGCTTCCCCATCGCGGGGAGCAAGTGCGCGCCGGTACAGCACATGGTCAACATCTTGGCAGCCGTGACGCTGGGACCCGGCTGGGGCGTGGGCATCGCCTTCACGGCAAGCCTGCTCCGGAATATCCTGGGGATCGGCAGTCTGCTCGCCTTTCCCGGAAGCATGGTGGGAGCGCTCTGCTGCGGTCTTGTCTATGCGGCCTGGAAGAAGCTCGCGCCTACCTGTGTGGCCGAAGCGCTGGGGACAGGCATCCTCGGCGGGCTGTGCGCCTATCCGGCAGCCAAGCTGCTGATGGGGATGGAGCCGGCGGGACTTTTCGTCTATGTCGTCCCGTTCCTTGTATCCACGGTGGCAGGAAGCATCCTTGCGTTTATCCTGATCACGGTGCTGGAGAAGGGCGGCGTGATGGGCCAGCTTCGGGCGGCGAATTAAACACGCGCATCAGGGGGGTATCCCTCTGACAAAGCGGCGGACCGGGGACACCACTTTCCGCCGCTATAGAAAAATCTGGTTGTAAATAAAAGGAGAGATACAGCTATGATGATCACCATGTCGCACATGGGTGAAGGCGTCGGCATCCGGATGAGGGAGCAAGGTACGTTGCCCCTTTGTCCTGTTTCCATGGCCGGCGCCAGAAAAAACAGAAAAAGACGGAGGTAGGACAAATGGGAACGTACACCACACAGATGGATGCCGCCCGCAAGGGCATTGTGACACCGCAGATCAAAGCGGTGGCAGAAAAGGAACATATGCCGGTGGAGAAGCTGATGCAGCTTGTGGCAGAGGGAAAGGTGGCGATCTGCGCCAACAAGCGCCACACCTGCCTGGATCCCGAGGGAGTGGGGAGCATGCTCCGCACAAAGATCAATGTCAACCTGGGCGTGTCCAGGGACTGCAAGGACTACGACATTGAGATGCAGAAGGTGATGAGCGCGGTGAACCTGGGCGCGGAGGCCATCATGGACCTCTCCAGCCACGGCAACACCCAGCCGTTCCGGCAGAAGCTGACGCGGGAGTGCCCGGCCATGATCGGCACGGTGCCCGTGTACGACAGCGTGATCCATTACCAGAGAGACCTGGCGACCCTGACGGCGAAGGACTTTATCGATGTAGTCCGCCTGCACGCCGAGGACGGCGTGGACTTTGTGACCCTGCACTGCGGCATCACCCGCAAGACCATCGAGCAGATCCGCAGGCACAAGCGGAAAATGAACATCGTAAGCCGCGGGGGAAGCCTTGTCTTTGCCTGGATGAGCATGACAGGGGAGGAGAATCCCTTCTACGAATATTTTGATGAGATCCTGGATATCTGCGAGGAGTATGATGTGACCATCTCCCTGGGCGACGCCTGCCGTCCCGGCTGTCTGGCGGACGCGACGGACGTGTGCCAGATCGAGGAGTTGGTGCGCTTAGGCGAGCTGACAAAGCGTGCCTGGGACCACAACGTGCAGGTGATGGTGGAAGGACCGGGCCACGTGCCGCTGGACCAGGTGGCGGCCAACATGGAAGTGCAGAAGAGCATCTGCATGGGTGCGCCCTTCTATGTGCTGGGGCCCCTTGTGACGGACATCGCCCCCGGCTACGACCACATCACAGGCGCCATCGGCGGCGCGGTGGCGGCCATGAACGGCGCGGCCTTCCTCTGCTATGTGACGCCTGCCGAGCATCTGGCCCTGCCCAATGTGGAGGACGTCAAGCAGGGGATCATCGCCTCCAAGATCGCGGCCCACGCGGCGGACATCGCCAAGGGCATTCCCGGCGCGCGGGACATCGACGACCGCATGGCCGAGGCGAGGCGGAAGCTGGACTGGGACGAGCAGTTTGCCTGCGCCCTGGATCCGGAGACGGCCAAAGCCATCCGGGACAGCAGAAGCCCGGAGGAGGATCACAGCGACACCTGCAGCATGTGCGGCAAATTCTGTGCCGTGCGCAGCATGAACAAGGCGCTGGCAGGAGAGTACATCGACATCCTGTAGGGACTTTCAAACGAGACATACATGAGAAGGCGGCCCGCGCCGGCAGACAGCATCACGCTGTGCCGGCGCGGGCTGTCTTGCGTGTGAGCTCCTCCAGGGAGCCGAAGGCGTATCCCATCTCCTCCCATTTTTCCAGCAGCTTATCGAGGATGCGGGCATTGGTGGAGGAGGTGCTGTGCAGCAGGACGATGGCGCCCGGATGGATGCGCCCCAGCAGCTTATCGAAGGCCTCCTCCTCTGTGGGCTGGGCGTCCTGCTTCCAGTCCACGTAGGCGAGGCTCCAGAAGAAGGTGTGGTAGCCGAGCTCCCGGGCCATCTTCAGGTTCTGTATGCTGTAGATCCCTCTGGGAGGCCGGTAGAATCTGGTCATCTCTTTTCCCGTGACCTCCCGGTACGCATCCTCCACGCCTTCCAGTTCCCCGCGAAAGCTTTCCAGTGTGGAGATCCGGGACATATCGGGGTGCGTGGACGTGTGGTTGCCCACGGTGTGTCCCTCCTTCTCCATGCGCCGGATCAGCTCCGGGTGATCCCTGATGAAGGTGCCTACCACGAAAAAGGCGGCCGGGGCGTGATGCTTTTTCAGCGCATCCAGGATGGGGGCTGTGTTTCCGTTCTCGTAGCCTGCGTCAAATGTCAGGTAGATGGTCTTCTTCCCCGTATCCCCCAGGTAATGGGCGTCGTACTCCGCCAGTTCCCCGGGGGCGGCGTTTCCCGCCGGCGGCTGGCCCTCCTCCCGGAACCCGAGCCCCCAGTTCCCTTCCGCGGAGGCGGCCGCCTCCCCGGCGGTGACAAAGTCTGTGACCTGGGCTGCCGTATGGCCGGCGAAGAAAGCGGCGGCGAGGAGGAGGGGGATCTTCAGAAGGGACAGGAGCTGTTTTCGCGGGATCATGGAAGGACTTCTTTCTGTGATGCGTTTGCTCCAGCATATGCGGCGCGGACGGGAAATATGTGCCGTATTATCCGGAAAGCAGGCTGGAAAAAAGAGGATCCTGTGGTATGCTGGAGATACGATTTGGAAATGTCAGAAGGAGGAACAACCGATGATCAAAAGTTTCAGAGAATACGTGGAGAAGCTGCAGGCCTGCGGCGAGATCGTGACAGTGGAAAAAGAGGTGGACTGGAATCTGGAGATGAGCGCCATCACGAGGCATGCGTACGACCTGCCGGCCCCCGCGCCGCTGTTTACAAACGTGAAGGGCTGCACGCCGGGATTCCGGGTGCTGGGGGCGCCTGTTGGACTGAGCCCGGACAGGGAGCATCCCTTCCGCAGGGTGGCGCTGTCCCTGGGCTTCCGGCGGATATGGCCGGCCCGAAGCTGGTGGAGGAGTGGTCCGGGCTGCCGGACGTAACGCCCATCCCGCCCAGACAGGTGGAGACGGGAGCCTGCAAGGAGAATAAGCTGTCCGGGGAGGAGATCGACCTGACGAAGCTTCCCATCCCCTGGATCCATTACGGGGACGGCGGGCGCTACATCAATACATACGGCATCTTTATCGCAGCCACGCCGGACGGAAAGTGGGTGAACTGGGCCATCTCCCGGGCCATGCTGGACGGCCCGCGCACCATCGCCGGCGTTGTGATCCCCACCCAGGACATGGGGAAGATCTATGCCCAGTGGAAGGAGATCGGGAAGGAGATGCCCTTTGCGCTCTGCCTGGGCGTCGACCCGGCCATCGCCATGATCGCCGGCTATCCGCTCCCCTCCGGCATGAATGAGGGAGAGTACATGGGAGGCTGGTACCAGGAGCCTGTGGATGTGGTGAAGTGTGAGACGAACGACCTGCTCGTGCCCGCCTCCACAGAGATCGTCATAGAGGGACTGGCGTCGCTGGATGAGAAGGTGCCGGAAGGGCCGATGGGCGAGTATGGCGGCTATGTCTGGTGCGGCAAGAGCCAGCAGGTGCCCTGCTTCAAGGTGACGGCCATGACCCACAGGGACGACCCGATCATGCCTCTTTGCGTGGCGGGCGTGCCGACAGAGGAGAACCACACAAACTGGGGCATCAGCATTGCCGCCAGCATCCAGAACGTGCTGCGCAGGCAGGGATTCCCTGTGAAAGAATGCTTCATCCCCATGGAGTCCGCGGCGCACTGGTTTGTCGTATCTGTGGACAGGAACCGGGAAGAGACGGACGACGATGCGCTGGCGCTTGCGATCGGCAAGGCTGTCTTCGCATCCAAGGGCGGTTCCTACATCCCCAAAGTGATCGTGGTGGACGACGATGTGGATCCGTCCAATATCGGCCAGCTTGTGTGGGCCATTGCAACGCGGCATCATCCGGACCGCAGGGTGGCGATCCCGGATCAGTATATCTTCCCGCTCGTGGCGTACCTGAGCCAGGAGGAGAAAAAAGACGCCGTCTCCACGCGGGTGATCTATAACTGCCTGACGCCGTTCCACACCTGGCCGGAAGGAAGAAGGCCGGTGGAGGCGTCCTTCAGGGGATACCCGGAGGAACTGCAGAAGAAGGTGCTGGATAACTGGAAGGAGTACGGATTCTGATCCGGCGGTTCGTTTGATCCTGTAAAAGACGAGGGTTTGCTTCTGAAAACCATTGACAACTTCCGCTGCCGGCAGTATAGTGAGTATGTATGTGTCTTGACACATGCATACTCACTATATGTAAGGATGGACAATCAGATGGAAAATGTAAAAGCTTTTATGAAACGGAAGAACATTGTCATCTCGGCGAAGAGATATGGGATAGACGCATTGGGGGCCATGGCCCAGGGTCTGTTCTGTTCACTTCTGATCGGCACGATCTTAAATACCATTGGCATGCAGTTCCATGTCGGATTTCTCACAGCGCAGATCGTGACCATCAACGGGGTGGGCTACACGATCGGCGGTATGGCGTCCTTTATGAGCGGCGCAGCTATGGCGGTGGCCATCGGCTTTGCCCTGCAGGCGCCGCCCCTCGTGCTGTTCTCGCTGGCTACCGTGGGCTACGCCTGCAATGCGCTCGGGCAGGCCGGCGGACCGCTGGCGGTGCTGTTCGTGGCGATCATTGCCGCTGAGGTCGGGAAGGCGGTCAGCAAGGAGACAAAGATCGATATCCTTGTGACGCCTATTGTCACGACGCTGGCAGGCATCGGCGCCGCCTGGGTGATCGCGCCGCCCATCGGGATGGCGGCCAGCGCCTTCGGACAGGTGATCATGCGTGCGACGGAGCTGCAGCCCTTCCTGATGGGTGTGGTTGTGTCTGTGCTGGTGGGCGTGGCGCTGACGCTGCCCATCTCATCCGCTGCCATCTGCTCGGTCCTGGGGCTCACAGGTCTTGCGGGCGGCGCCGCGGTGGCCGGCTGCTGCGCCCAGATGGTGGGATTCGCGGTCATGAGCTTTAAGGAAAACGGCTGGGGCGGTCTGGTGAGTCAGGGCATTGGCACGTCCATGCTCCAGATGCCAAACATTGTCAGGAATCCCCGCGTCTGGATCGCGCCCACGGTGGCGTCGGCCATCACGGGCCCCATCGCCACCTGCATCTTCCGGCTGCAGATGAACGGGGACGCCATCAACTCCGGCATGGGGACCTGCGGCCTGTGCGGCCAGCTTGGCGTCTGGACCGGCTGGCTTGCCCCCAGTGAGACGGCGGTTGCCAACGGGGCCGCGGCCATCGCGCCCACGGCCTTTGACTGGCTTGGCCTGATCCTCATCTCCTTTGTGCTGCCCGCCATACTGGCGCCGGCCATCAACCAGGTGTGCAGGCGGCTTGGCTGGGTGAAGGACGGGGATCTGACGCTGTAATGCTGTGTCGGACATTCCCAGGTAACAATTTCGGATCGGAGGTACCATGAAATGAATAAGACGTATACGATGAATAACGGAGTACAGATACCGGCTGTTGGGTTTGGCACTTATAAAGCAGCAGACGGGAAAAGTGCGGATGTCATAAAAAAAGCGATCGAATCCGGGTACCGGTATTTCGATACGGCTTCCTTCTATGGGACAGAACCATATCTTGCAGAGGCGATACGGCAAAGCGGGCTTCCGAGGAAAGATTTTTTCATCGCCAGCAAGCTCTGGAAGAGTGAGATGGGATATACGAATGCCAGAGAAGCATTCCAAAGGACCCTGGAGAATCTGGATACGGAGTATCTGGATCTCTATCTGATCCACTGGCCGCTGCCGGAACCCGGATATGAGAACTGGAAGGAACTGGACAAAGAGACGTGGCGGGCGCTGGAAGAATTATATGCCGAAGGGAAGATCCGCGCCATCGGACTGAGCAACTTCCTGCCCCACCATATGGAGAACATTCTGGCCGGATGTACGGTAAGGCCTGCGGTTGATCAGATCGAATACCATCCCGGCTACAGCCAGGAAGCTACAGTACAGTATTGCAAAGAGAAGGGGATCCTCGTGCAGGCGTGGAGTCCGATCGGACGCAGCAGGGTCCTGGAGGACCCGCTGGTATGTGAACTTGCCGCGAAGTACCAGGTCTCCCCGGCGCAGATCTGCCTGAAATTCGCCGTGCAGAGGGGGATCATCCCGCTTCCGAAATCTTCCTCGCCGGAGCGCATGAAGCAGAATATGGATCTGTTTTCCTTTGAGATGGATCAGGAGGATATCTGGCGGCTGGCGACGATGCCTCAGTCCGGATGGTCGGGCGAACATCCGGATCAGGAGCGTGTATATTTTTAGGAAAACAGGACGCGGACAGAGCCCTGCTTATCGACTTATGCCCCTTTCTGTGCTATGATTATAAAGCATAATCATAGGCAGGAAGGGGTATTTTCATGGAAAAATTGGATTCCCCGGACAGCGAGCAATCTCCAAAGAACGACATATGAAAAGAGGTGAGATCTGTGAATTTTGATATATCCCAATTTGATTCCTATCGTGAAGACAACCGGCGCGAAGTCAAAAAAGCAAAAGGCGGGCTTCCTGTTTCGTTGTGGGAAACGTATTCCGCTTTCGCTAACTGCTATGGCGGCGTCATTATCCTTGGCGTAAAGGAAAATAAAGACGGAAGCTGGCACATGACCGGGCTGGACAATGCGGCAAAACTGCGCAGGGATTTCTGGGACACGATCCACAATAAAAATAAGGTTTCGATAAATCTGCTGACGGACAATGACGTGGAGATATTTGAAGAAAACAGCGGCGTCATAATGGTTATCCATGTCCCGAAGGCAAAGCGTGAGCAGAAGCCGGTATATATAAACGGGGATATGTTCAGCGGAACTTTCCGCAGAAACTGGGAGGGAGACTATCACTGCGACCGCAGCGAGGTGCTCGCCATGCTCCGGGACCAGCCGGAAGAAACAGCAGATATGAAAATCCTGCAGGATATGTCTCTTGACGTGCTCAATTCAGAGACTGTACATGCCTACCGCAACCGGCACATGGCATATAGAAGAGAACACGTATGGGAACGCTTAAGTGATGAAGAGTATTTGGAGAGAATAGGCGCTGCGAGGATGTCTGCAAGAGATCATGTTCTGCATCCCACGGCTGCCGGACTTCTTATGTTTGGAGAAGAATATAAGATATTATATGAATTTCCCGAGTACTTTCTTGACTACCGGGAAGTATTGGATCCGACGATCCGCTGGACGGACAGGCTGCAGTCCAGCTCGGGCGACTGGACGGGAAATTTGTTCGATTTCTTCTTCCGGGTTTACGGGAAACTTGTGAAAGATCTGAAGATTCCTTTCAAGTTGGAAGGAATCACCCGGATAGATGATACCCCTGTGCACAAGGCGCTGAGAGAAGCACTTGCGAATTGCATTGTAAATACAGACTTTTATTTTCCACGAGGGATTGTGATCCGGAAAGATGCAGATTCTATTGTTATGGAGAATCCGGGAAGCATCCGGACCGGAAAAGAACAGATGCTCAAAGGTGGTATTTCGGATCCGAGAAACAAGGCATTGATGAAAATGTTTAATCTGATCGGTATCGGTGAGAGAGCGGGCAGCGGCGTGCCGGATATTTATAGCGTGTGGGAACAGCAGGGGTGGAAACAGCCGGATGTCTTGGAGGAATATGGACCTGACAGAACTATTTTGAAATTGTCGTTTGTAAAAAATACGGATAAAAAAGCGCTGATAAAAAGCGCTGATAAAAAAGCGTTGATAAAAAACGCTGATAAAAAGAAACTTACAAATAAAACCAGACAACAGTTAGAAAAAATAACCGAATGGATGGAACCGGACAAAGAGTACAGAATCAGTGAGATAGCAGAACATCTCGGGATTAAGGAAACGAGAACCCGTGAATTGATGCGAGTGCTGATACAGCTTGAGAGAATAGAGGCAGCAGGGGAAAATAAAGGCCGCAGATACAGAAAACTAGTATAGTGAGATTGATGCGGTATGTAAAAGAGATCAATTATCGACTTACACCCCTTTCTGTGCTATGATTATAAAGCATAATCATAGGCAGAAAGGGGTATTTTCATGGAAAATACGTCTGAACATAAAACAAATCAGATCACCCTCGGCCTTGTAGCCCACGTGGACGCAGGCAAGACCACCCTGGCGGAGAGCATCCTGTACGCCACAGGGCAGATCCGCAGGCTGGGGCGGGTGGACCACAGGGACGCGTTCCTCGACACGGAGCGGATGGAGAAGGAGCGGGGGATCACGATCTTCTCCAAGCAGGCTCAGACGCAGATCGGCGGCTGGGGCATCACGCTTCTGGACACGCCGGGACACGTGGATTTCTCTGCGGAGATGGAGCGCACCCTCCAGGTGCTGGACTACGCCATACTGGTCGTCAGCGGCGCGGACGGCGTGCAGGGCCATGTGGAGACGCTCTGGCATCTGCTGGAGCGGTACCGGGTGCCGGTCTTCCTTTTTGTGAACAAGATGGACCAGGAGGGGACAGATGAGGCGGCTCTCATGGAGGAGCTTAAGAAACGGCTCTCCGACGAGTGCGAGGATTTCTCGGATCCGGCGGATCTTGCAGAGCGCGTGGCGCTCCACGACGAGGCGCTGCTGGAGCGGTTTCTGGAGGGGGAGGCGCCGGAGGAGGAAGAGACGGCCCGGCTCATCCGGAAGAGGCGGCTCTTTCCCTGCTTCTTTGGCTCCGCCCTGCGGATGGAAGGGATCGCGGAGTTTCTGGAGGGGCTTAGCAGGTACATGGAGCCCGCCTTATACCCGGAGGACTTCGGGGCCCGGGTGTACAAAATATCCCGGGATCCGGCGGGACAGCGGCTGACCCATCTGAAAGTGACAGGCGGCTGCCTGCGGGTGAAGATGAACATGGATGCCTATCTGGACGGCGCGTCCGGGCAGAAGGTGGACCAGATCCGGATCTACGCAGGCTCCGGCTTCCGGACGGTGCAGGAGGCGGGGCCGGGCATGATCTGCGCGGTCACCGGGCTGGAAGGGACCTGGTCCGGCCAGGGGCTCGGGTGCGGGGAGGACTCCCTTCTGCCTGTACTTGAGCCGGTCCTCACCTACCGGATCCAGCCGCCGGCCGGCTGCGACGTCCAGGGCCTGTACCTGAAGCTGCGGGCGCTGGAAGAGGAGATCCCGGAACTTCACATGGTCTGGCAGGAGGAGACGAAAGAGATCCACACCCAGATCATGGGGGAGGTGCAGATCGACATCCTGAAAGCGCTGATCCTGGAGAGATTCGGGGTTGCGGTTGCCTTTGACGAGGGGAGCATCGTCTACAAGGAGACCATCAAAGACGCGGTTGAGGGCGTGGGGCATTTTGAGCCGCTGCGCCACTACGCGGAGGTGCATCTTCTCCTGGAGCCGGGGGAGAGGGGGAGCGGCCTGCAGTTCGAGACGGTCTGCAGCCGGGAGATGCTGGATCTGAACTGGCAGCGGCTCGTCCTCACACACCTGGAGGAGAGGCAGCACCGGGGCGTGCTGACAGGCGCCCCCATTACAGATATGAAGATCACCCTGGTCGCGGGGCGCGCCCACCTGAAGCACACGGAAGGGGGCGATTTCCGCCAGGCCACATACCGGGCGGTGCGGCAGGGACTCATGAAAGCCGCCAGCCTGCTCCTGGAGCCGTACTATGAGTACCGGATCGAGGCGCCCCAGGAGATGGTGGGCCGGGCCATGACGGACGTGCAGCGGATGTGCGGCGTGTTCGATCCCCCGGTCATAGAGGGGGAGACGGCGGTCCTTACCGGGAGCGCGCCGGTGGCCTGCATGCAGGGGTATATGCGGGAGGTCCTGTCCTACACCGGGGGCCGGGGGCGGTTCTCCTGCCGCCTGAAGGGGTATGAGCCCTGCCACAATCCGGAGGAAGTCATCGCGGCGGCCGCCTACGACCCGGAGGCGGATCCTGCGAACCCGTCCGCCTCCGTGTTCTGCTCCCACGGGGCCGGGGTCATTGTTCCCTGGTACGAGGTGGAGGAGCACATGCACGTGGAGGGGCTGACGGCCCGGGAGCCGCAGGAGGAGGAAGATCTGTCCGCCCTGGCGGAGCGCAGGCGCAGGATCCAGGCGGAGACCATCGACGAGGAGGAACTGCAGGCCATCTTTGCCCGTACCTATGGAAATGCGGGGCAGAAGCGCAGCGGCTGGAAGCGGACGGTCCGGACGTCGGAGGACGCGTATAAGAGAAGGCCCGCGCCGAAGAAGCAGGGCCGGGAATACCTGCTGGTGGACGGCTACAATATCATCTTCGCCTGGGAGGATTTGAAGGAGCTGGCAAAAGACAACATTGAGGCGGCCCGGAACAAGCTGATGGATGTGCTCTGCGATTACCAGGGGTACAGGCGCATGACGCTGATCCTCGTCTTCGACGCCTACAAGGTGCCGGGGAATCCGGGGGAAGTGCTGCACTACCAGAACATCCATGTGGTCTATACCCGGGAGGCGGAGACGGCGGACCAGTATATTGAGAAGGCAGTCCACGATATGTCCCGGGAGCACCAGGTGACGGTGGCCACGTCCGACGGGATGGAGCAGGTGATCATCATGGGACAGGGCGCCAGGCGCATCTCCGCCAGGGATCTTTTGTCGGAGGTGAGACAGGCCCGGCGGGAACTGCGGGAGCAGCATCTTGCGCCGGCCGCTGGAGCGAAGCGGTACCTTCTGGAAGACATATCCCCGGATGTGCTGGAAGAACTCCGGCGGACCGGAGAGGAGAGCGCGAAGCAAGACAAGCCAGGAAAGGATGATGCATAGATGAGAGAGCAGTTGACAAAGCAGGACGTGGAAAAGATTGAAAAGGAGATCGAATACAGGAAGCTGGTCGTGAGGAAAAACGCCATCGAGGCGGTGAAGGAAGCCAGGGCCCACGGGGATCTGAGCGAGAACTTTGAGTACCACGCCGCCAAGAAGGACAAGAACCAGAATGAGAGCCGCATCCGC
This sequence comes from Mordavella massiliensis, assembly GCF_016901695.1. Lineage (GTDB taxonomy): Bacteria > Bacillota > Clostridia > Lachnospirales > Lachnospiraceae > Claveliimonas > Claveliimonas massiliensis_A. The sequence continues at coordinate 176,196 of NZ_JACJKS010000005.1, forward strand.
TATCTGGAGCGGATGCTGAAAACCGCCCGCATCGTGCGGGACGACGCGGCGGACGACGAGGTGGGCCTGGACAAGAAAGTGGAAGTCTACTTCGAAGACGACGATGAGACAGAGACGTTCAAGATCGTCACCTCCGTGCGGGGCAGTTCCCTGAACGGCAAGATCAGCATCGAGTCCCCCATCGGCAAGGCCCTTATGAAGCACCGTGCGGGGGACCGGGTGTATGTGAAAGTGAACGACAGCGCGGGCTACTATGTGGTGATCCGCTCCGTGGAAAAGACGGACGGGGAGGATGGGGACGCGATCCGGAAATATTAAGGAGGGTGCAAACATGGATCAGAAGATACTGGAAATGGTAGAGAAAAAGGCGGAAGTGCTGACGGACGCGCTCCCGTATATCCGGGATTTCAACCGGCAGGTGGCCGTCATCGAGTACGGTTGCCGCAAATATATGAGCCCTGTAGGCGAGCAGGAACTGATGCGGGATATTGCGCTTCTGAAAACGGTAGGCATGAAACCCGTGGTGGTGCACGGCGCCCCGATGGGAGTGGATAAGTTCCGGGAAAACAAGCGGATCGCCAAGCTTCTGGAGCTGTGCGGGACAAAAGCAGTCGGCATCTGCGGCATGGATATGGAGACGCCGTCCATCATGCTGGACAATGGCTATATCCCGGTAATCATGCCGAACGACATAGATACGGAACATCTGCAGATCGATCCCATAAACGCGGCCCTTGATGTGGCGGTGGGACTGCACGCTGACAAGCTGGTCTATCTTTCCTCACACAGAGGCATCTGGCAGGATGAGGCCCGGACGAAGGTATACAGCCATCTGACAGTGGCGCAGGTACAGAAAATGCTGGAGGAAGGGAAGGTGACGGAGGGCGTTCTTTCCAGGGTCCGCAAGGGGCTGGAGGCGATCGACAGGGGAGTGGAGCGCGTCAACCTCCTGGACGGCAGGATGGAGCACGCCCTGCTGTTGGAGTTCTTCAGTGTGGCCGGCGTTGGAACCGTGATGATCCGTGACGAGGAGAGCCTCTATGCACGGGAGCGCGGCAGGGAAAAGCAGGAGCAGACCTTATAAGATATACTGATTAATGGTAGAAAATTATCTGTATTTCTTATATAATAAAAGCAACCCGTAAATACCAGATAAAAGAGGAGAATTCTATATGGAAATGTTGTCAATTGAGAAGGAGTTACAGGAGAACGCCTACCCGGGCCGCGGCATCATCATCGGCAGGACCCCGGACGGCACGAAGGCAGTCGCAGCCTACTTTATCATGGGGCGCAGCGAGAACAGCCGCAACCGCGTCTTTGTGGAGGACGGGGAGGGCATCCGCACCCAGGCCTTTGACGAGTCGAAGCTCACGGATCCGAGCCTGATCATCTACGCGCCGGTCCGCGTGCTGGGGAACAAGACCATCGTCACGAACGGCGATCAGACCGATACCATCTATGAGGGCATGGACAGGCAGATGACGTTTGAGCAGTCCCTGCGGAGCCGGGAGTTTGAGCCCGACGCGCCCAACTACACGCCCCGCATCTCCGGCATCATGCACGTGGAGGGCGGCCGCTTCAACTACGCCATGTCCATCTTAAAGAGCAGGGACGGCGATCCGGGAAGCTGCAGCCGGTACACATTCGCCTACGAGAATGCAGTGCCGGGAGAGGGCCATTTCATCCACACATACATGCACGACGGCAACCCGCTGCCGAGCTTTGAGGGCGAGCCGAAGCGCATCGCGGTGCCGGACGACATGGATGCGTTTGCCGACGCCCTGTGGAGCAGCCTGAACGAGGACAACAAGGTGTCCCTGTTTGTGCGCTACATCGATATTGCCACAGGTGCATACGAGTCAAAGATCATCAACAAAAATAAATAATCACGCGTTTCGGAGGAATGAAAAATGAAAGAACTGGAACTGAAATACGGCTGTAACCCGAACCAGAAGCCGTCCCGGATCTATATGGCGGACGGCAGCGAGCTGCCCATCAAAGTGCTGAACGGCAAGCCGGGCTATATCAATTTCCTGGACGCCTTCAACGGCTGGCAGCTTGTGAAAGAGCTCAAAGAGGCCACCGGGCTCCCGGCAGCCACATCCTTTAAGCACGTATCGCCGGCTGGCGCGGCGGTAGGGCTTCCCCTCACCGACACGCTGGCGAAGATCTACTGGGTGGACGACTTGGGAGAGCTCTCCCCCCTTGCCTGCGCCTATGCACGGGCGAGAGGCGCGGACAGGATGTCCTCCTTCGGCGACTTCATCTCCCTGTCGGATGTCTGCGACGTGGACACCGCAAGGCTGATCAAGCGGGAGGTCTCCGACGGCGTCATCGCGCCGGGGTATGAGCCGGAGGCGCTGGAGATCCTGAAGCAGAAGAAGAAAGGCAACTACAATGTCATCGAGATCGATCCCGCTTATGTCCCGGCGGCGCTGGAGCACAAGGAAGTGTACGGCATCACCTTTGAGCAGGGCAGGAACGAGCTCCACATCGGGGACGACTTCTTCGACCGGATCGTGACAGAGAATAAAGATATGCCCAAAGAGGCGAAGATCGACCTGGCGATCGCTATGATCACCCTCAAGTATACCCAGTCCAACTCCGTCTGCTACGTGAAGGGCGGACAGGCCATCGGCATCGGCGCCGGACAGCAGTCCAGGATCCACTGCACGCGGCTGGCCGGACAGAAGGCGGACAACTGGTGGCTGCGGCAGGCCCCGCAGGTGATGGGCCTTCAGTTCCTGGATACCATCGGAAGGGCGGACCGCGACAACGCCATCGACCTGTACATCGGCGATGAGTACATGGATGTGCTGGCCGACGGGAAGTGGCAGCAGACCTTCAGGGTAAAGCCGGAAGTCTTTACCCGCGAGGAGAAGCGGGCCTGGCTGGATCAGATGGCGGACGTCTCCCTCGGGTCCGACGCCTTCTTCCCCTTTGGGGACAACATCGAGCGGGCTTACAAGAGCGGCGTGAAATACGTGGCGCAGCCGGGCGGCTCCGTGCGCGACGACAACGTGATCGAGGCGTGCAACAGCCACGGAATGGTGATGGCATTTACCGGTATCCGCCTGTTCCACCATTAGAAAAAGGTTGTATATTTGAAAAAACCGCAGTATAATATATAGGTACTTGGCCGATTGTGCAAAAAAAACGGACAATCGGCCAAAATTTTTGAGTGAAATAAGGAGATTTTTCAAATGGGAAAATATTTTGGGACAGACGGATTCCGCGGGGAGGCAAATGAGGTCCTGACTGTGGAGCACGCCTTTAAGGTGGGACGGTTCCTCGGATGGTACTATGGACAGGATCACAAGGCAAGAGTCGTGATCGGCAAAGACACAAGACGCAGCAGCTACATGTTCGAGTACGCCCTGGCCGCCGGCCTGACGGCATCCGGCGCGGACGCGTTCCTCCTGCACGTGACGACGACCCCCAGCGTGTCCTACGTGACGCGGACAGAGGATTTTGACTGCGGCATCATGATCTCCGCCAGCCACAACCCCTTCTATGACAACGGGATCAAGATCATCAACGGCAAGGGCCACAAGATGGAGGCCGAGGTAGAGGAGAAGATCGAGGCCTACATCGACGGAGAGATCGGGGAGCTGCCCCTGGCCAAACGGGACGCCATCGGCCGCACGACGGACTACGTGGCGGGCCGGAACCGCTATGTGGGCTATCTCATCTCCCTGGCGACCCGCTCCTTTGAGGGCAAGAAGATCGCCCTGGACTGCTCCAACGGCAGCGCCTTCATGATCGCCAAGAGCGTGTATGATGCGCTGGGCGCCAAGACCTATGTCATCAACAATGAGCCGAACGGCCTGAATATCAACCTGAACTGCGGCTCCACCCATATCGATGTGCTGAAGCAGTATGTCAAAGACAACGGTCTGGATGTGGGCTTCGCCTTCGACGGGGACGCGGACCGCTGCATCGCTGTGGATGAGAACGGCAATGAGATCAACGGAGACCTGATCATGTACGTGTGCGGGAAATACATGAAGGAGAACGGGCGCCTCAACGGCGACACCATCGTGACCACCATCATGTCCAACCTGGGACTTTACAAGGCGTGCGACAAGGCGGGGCTTAAGTATGAGAAGACCGCTGTGGGCGACAAGTACGTGTACGAGAATATGGTGAAGAACAATTTCTCCCTGGGCGGCGAGCAGTCCGGCCACATCATCTTCAGCAAGCACGCGACCACAGGCGACGGCATCCTCACCTCCCTCATGGTGATGGAGGTCATGCTGGAGAAGAAGCTTCCCCTGTCCAAGCTGGCGGAGGAGGTCAGGATCTATCCCCAGCTCCTCAAAAATGTCCGCGTGACAGACAAGAAGACGGCCCGGGAGAACCCGGCTGTTGTCAGGGCCGTGGACGAAGTCGCGAAAGCCCTGGGCGACGACGGACGCATTCTCGTGCGCGAGAGCGGCACGGAGCCGGTGATCCGCGTCATGGTGGAGGCGGAGACAGACGAGCTCTGCGAGAAGTACGTGAACCAGGTCGTGGATGTGATGCACGCAGAGAATCTGGCTGTGGAGGCATAACAGGACATCACGGTCCGATACATAGGGATACAGGATGCGCCGCGCGGAAACGTGCGGCGCATTTTCATATGGAAAACAGGACATACTAAGCTCCGGATGGAAAAACAAAAAAAGGAGGAGCAGGATGTTTTATCAGCCTATACCGATCACGGACATATACGCAAGAGAAATCCTGGATTCCAGGGGAAATCCGACTATCGAGGTGGAGGTGCTGGCGGCGGGCCGGTATCTGGGAAGGGCCGGCGTCCCCTCCGGGGCTTCTACCGGGCGCTGGGAGGCGGTGGAACTGCGGGACAAAGAGGAGCGCTACGGGGGCCTGGGCGTACAGCGCGCGGTGGACAATGTCAACACCCGGATCGCGCCGGAACTGACCGGCCGGAACGTGCTGGACCAGATGGGGACCGACCGGCTCCTGGCAGAGCTGGACGGTACGCAGAACAAGGGGAACCTGGGGGCCAATGCCACCCTGGGCGTATCCATGGCCGCGGCGCGGGCGGCAGCCCAGGCCCTCGGCCTGCCGCTCTACGCGTGGCTCGGCGGCGTGCATGCCCGGACGCTGCCGGTGCCCATGATGAACATCATGAACGGCGGCAGGCATGCGGACAATGCCCTGGATATCCAGGAGTTCATGATCATGCCCTGCGGCGCCTGCTGCTTTAAGGAGGGACTGCGCATGTGCGCGGAGATATACCGCCACCTGAAGATCCTCCTGGCAAAGCACGGCTACAGCACAGCGGTGGGGGACGAGGGAGGCTTTGCGCCGGATATGAAGGACGCCCTGCAGGCGCTGGACTTCATACAGGAGGCGGTGCAGTCCGCCGGCTACGCCCCGGGGGAGGACGTCCGCATCGCCCTGGACGCGGCGGCGTCGGAGCTCTATGATCCAAAGCTGAAAAAGTATGTGTTCGAGGGGGAGAGCCGCATGAACGGGTACAGAGTGACCCGCACGGCGGAGCAGCTCATCGATTACTACGAGGAGCTGGCCGGGGCCTTCCCGCTCATATCCGTGGAGGATCCGCTGGATGAGGAGGACTGGGACGGGTGGGAACTCCTCACAGCCCGGCTGGAGCGGGATATGCAGCTTGTGGGGGACGACCTCTTTGTGACCAATGTGAAGCGGCTGCGCAAGGGGATCAGCCGGAACGCAGCCAATGCCATCCTCATCAAGGTGAACCAGATCGGGACCCTCTCGGAGGCTTTTGACGCTATAGAGACAGCCCGCGGCGCCGGGTACCGGACCATCATCTCCCACCGGTCCGGGGAGACAGAGGACAGCATCATCGCAGACATCGCCGTCGCCTTCAACGCGGGGCAGATCAAGACCGGCGCGCCCTGCCGGGCAGAGCGGACGGCCAAGTACAACCGCCTGCTGCGCATCGAGGAACAGCTTGGCGGGAGCGCAAGGTACGGCTGCTGACCGGTTTTTTTGCAGAACAGGACGAAAAACTGCTTGCCTTGCGGGAAACCTTATGCTAAAATAAACGTGGTTTATCCGCAGGAGGTGTTAACAGTGGAGATCTTGAAAGTAGTTTTAATGATCATATTTGCTATAGACTGTATCGCCCTTACCATCATTATCCTGATGCAGGAGGGCAAGCAGGCAGGACTGGGAACGATCGGAGGCATGGCCGACTCATACTGGGGTCAGAACAAGGGACGTTCCATGGAGGGAACGCTTGTGAAGTCCACGAAGTTCCTTGCCATCCTTTTTATCGTCCTGGCAGCAGTCCTGAATCTGCAGGTATTCGCGTAAGACGCACACATAAGAAACGAAGAAGCGGGACACTCTTGTTTGTATAGACGGGAGTGTCCTTTTTTCATGAAGAGGCTGCCCAGGGCAGCCCGGTACGGAAGGAAGTGACAAGATGGACGGGACATTTGAGAAGAGAAAGAAGATCATCTACGCACTCATCTGCGACGACTACTATATCCCCATGAAGCTGAAGGAGATAGCCGCCCTTCTGCAGGTGCCGAAAGACCAGCGCCAGGAGCTGAAGGACGTGCTGGACAGCCTGATCGGGGAGGGCAGGATCCGCGTCAGCAAAAAGGGCAAGTACTGCAAAGGGGAGACGCAGACGCTGACCGGCGTGTACCAGGCCAACCCGAGGGGGTTCGGCTTTGTGACCGTGGAGGGCCGGGAGGAGGACGTCTTTATCGGCGAGGACGATACCGGCGGCGCCTTCCAGGGCGACACAGTGGAGATCGTCCTTACAAGGGAGAAGGACAGCTCCCGGCAGACAGGCCGGGACAGCGGCCGCCGGCACCGCTGCGAGGGGCGGGTCGTGAAGATCCTGGAAAGAGGCGTGACAGACCTTGTGGGACTCTATGAAAAGCCGAAGAAAAAGAGCTACGGCTTCGTGATCCCGGACAACCGCCGCTTCCTGGAAGACGTGTTCATCCCCGAGGGGAAGGACGGGGGCGCGGTGGACGGCCACAAGGTGGTGGTGGAGCTGACGGACTACGGCGGATCCGGCAGGAAGCCGGAGGGCCGGATCCGGGAGATCCTGGGCCATGTGAACGACCCCGGCGTGGATATCCTGTCCATTGTGAAGGGGTATGATCTCCCCTGCGAGTTCCCGGAGAAGGTCATGAACCAGGCGGAGCGCATCCCGGATCATATCAGTGAAGCGGACATGGCCGGGCGCAAAGATATCCGGGACTGGCAGATGGTCACCATCGACGGGGAGGACTCCAAAGACCTGGACGACGCCGTGTCCCTCATCAAAAAGGGGGACAGCTACGTCCTTGGCGTACACATCGCAGATGTGGCAAACTACGTACAGGAGGGGAGCGCGCTGGACCGGGAGGCCCTGAAGCGGGGGACGAGCGTATACCTGGCGGACCGGGTCATCCCCATGCTGCCCCACCGGCTGTCCAACGGCATCTGCTCCCTGAACGAGGGGGAGGACAGGCTTGCCTTAAGCTGCATCATGACCATCGACGGGGCGGGCCATGTGACGGATCACGAGATCGCGGAGACGGTGATCCGCGTGGACCGGCGCATGAGCTACACCGGCGTGGCGAAGATCCTGGAAGAGAAAGATCCGGAAGAGACGCACAGATATGAGGAAGTCGTCCCCATGCTCAGACAGATGGCCGCACTGTCCGGGATCCTCAGGGAAAAGCGCCACAGAAGAGGGTCCATTGATTTTGATTTCCCGGAGGCGAAACTGATCCTGGATGAGAGGGGGAAGCCGGTGGACATCCGCCCCTATGAGCGGAACACAGCGACCAGGCTGATCGAGGATTTCATGCTCCTGGCCAACGAGACGGTGGCGGAGACATACTTCTGGCGGGAGGCGCCCTTTCTCTACCGGACCCACGGGGCACCGGATGAGGAGAAACTGCGCAGCCTCGCCATCTTTATCAACAGTTTCGGCTATACCATGCACATCAGCGGCAAGGTGCAGCCGATGGAGATCCAGAAGCTGCTGGGCCGCATCGAGGGGACGCCCCAGGAGGCCCTCATCAGCCGGCTCGCCCTGCGCTCCATGCAGCGGGCATGCTATGCGCCGGAGAACGAGGGGCATTTCGGACTGGCTGCCAAGTACTACACCCATTTCACCTCCCCCATCCGGCGTTATCCGGATCTGCAGATCCACCGCATCATCAAGGACGACCTGCGGGGGCGGCTGAATGAGAAGAAGGCGGAGCACTACCGGAAGATCCTGCCGGGGGCGGCGAAGCAGTCCAGCCAGACGGAGCGCCGCGCGGAGGAGGCGGAGCGGGAGACCGTGAAGCTGAAAAAGGCGGAGTACATGTCAGACCATATCGGGGAGACTTTCGAGGGAGTGATCTCCGGCATCACAAAGTGGGGGATGTACGTGGAGCTGCCAAGCACAGTGGAAGGACTTGTCCACGTCTCCTCCATGCACGACGACCACTACGAGTACAGGGAGGACCGGTATGAAATGACCGGCAGCCATACCGGCAGGACCTACCGCCTCGGACAGAAGATCCGGGTGCGGGTGGCCGGCGCGGACCGGCTGCAGCGGACGATAGATTTTGAGATCGCGAAGGAGGGAGGGAAGGACCATGGCGAAAGCGAAGACAGACGGGAAGATGATCGCCAACAACAAGAAGGCCTATCATGACTACTTTATACTGGACACATATGAGGCGGGCATTTCTCTGGCCGGGACGGAAGTGAAATCCCTCCGGATGGGGAAGTGCAGCATCAAGGAGGCGTTCATCCGCATTGAGAACGGGGAAGTGTGGATCTACGGCATGCACATCAGCCCTTACGAGAAAGGCAATATTTTCAACAAGGATCCCCTGCGCGTGCGCAAACTCCTGCTCCACCGGTCCGAGATCAACAAGATGACCGGCAAGATGAAGGAGAAGGGGATCGCGCTGGTGCCCCTGAAGGTGTATTTCAAGGGAAGCCTCGTGAAGGTGGAGATCGGCCTTGCCAGGGGCAAGAAGCTCTATGACAAGAGGCATGATATCGCGAAGAAGGATCAGGAGCGGGAGGCGAGCCGGGAATTCAAGGTGCGCAACCTGGGGTAAGGAGGAGTAGACATGGTGCCTGTGACAAAAGAAGAATTGAGGAAACTGGTCTCCCAGACGACGGTGGAGACATATGAGGAGCTGACGCCCCAGCTCGTCCGGCTCATCCGGGAGACGAACAGCCGCCCGGACCTGACAGAGAGCCAGCGGCAGGATGAGATCTCCCTCCACATGATGGGGTATATCAAGTCCTGCACGAATGAGATACTGATCGAAGTCCTGGCGGAGATACTGGGGCTGGAGGACGAGGAGAGAGACAAATGATTTCTGAGAGGATACAGAAGATCGAGCCGTCAAAGACAGTGGAGCTGACCGCCCGGACCGCCCGGATGCGAAGGGAGGGGATCCCCGTGACAGGGCTCAACGTGGGGGAGCCTGACTTTGACACGCCGCCCCACATCTGCCGGGCGGCAAAGGAAGCCATCGACAGTGGGTTTACCAGGTACACGCCTGTCATGGGCATCCCGGAGCTGCGGGAGGCCATCGCCGGCAAGCTGGCGCGGGAGAACAAGGTGCGCTATGCGACGGATGAGATCACCATCGGGCCGGGCGCGAAGCAGTGCATCTACGCGGCCCTGCTGGCCCTGTGCGACCCGGGGGACGAGGTGATCATCCCGTATCCCTGCTGGGTGAGCTACACGGAGATGGTGCGCATGGCCGGCGGCGTGCCCGTGCCGGTGCGGACGGCAGAGGATTTCAGCCTGGATCCGGAGGCCGTCCGGGCCGCGGTGACAGAGCGGACGAAAGCGGTCCTCATCAATACGCCCAACAATCCCACGGGGGCCGTGTACAGTAAGGAGAGCCTGGAGGCGCTGGCGCGCCTGGCCGGTGAGTCCGACTTCTACATCATCTCGGATGAGGTGTACGAGTGCATGGTGTACGACGGCAGAAAACATGTGAGCGTCAGCTCGCTCTCAGAAGATGCCAGGCGCCGGACCGTGCTTGTGAACAGTTTCTCCAAGACGTATGCCATGACCGGATGGCGGCTCGGCTACCTGGCGGCGGACCGGGAAGTCACGGCGGCTGTCAACGTGGTCCAGAGCCAGATGGTCTCCGCCGTCAATTCCATTGCCCAGAAGGCGGGCGCGGCGGCTCTTGCTGGCAGCCAGGACTGCGTGGCGGACATGGTGCGGGAGTATGACAGGAGGCGGACGTACCTGAGCGGCCGGCTGAACCGGATCCCGGGCGTAAGCTGCCGGCAGGGCGAGGGGGCTTTCTATCTGCTGCCGGATGTCACGGCTTTCCTGGGGCGCACATACCATGGAAAGAAGATGGAAGACGATCTGGATCTCGCCGAGTATCTCCTGGAGAGGGCCCGGGTGGCGGTGGTGCCCGGAAGCGCCTTCCTGGCGCCGGGGCATCTGCGGATCACCTACGCCGCGTCCCTGGAGACCCTTAAGGATGCGGCGGACGCCATCGAAGCGGCGCTTGGGGAGCTGGAGCCGTCTGTGTAGAAGGAGGGCTTGCCGGTGCGGAAGGCAGGATCTCCGGTGCAGAAGGCAGGCTCCCCTTGACAGGAGCCCGGACAGTCATTATAATAAAATGCGAAGAAGAAACGTCTGCGGACCAGAACAGCGCGAAGGCGCGTCCTTATCTGAATCTGACAGGGGCTTGTACTGGTTTCGACGGGGGTTTGGAAGTTGGAGAAGCCATCCGTAGCGGGACACTACGTTAAAAGTTCCAATTAAAAATAAACGCAGACAATAGAGAATTAGCGTACGCTGCCTAATTTGGCGGCAGTCGGCCCCAGGTCATCCGCTGCCTGAGTCACCGGCTTCAACAAGGCGGAGCACTTCGTCTCCAAAGCTTTGAGGGGATGGAAGACTTTATGAAGCTACTGAAACCGGAAGCCTGTCATTAGGCGGCCGGCAGAGGGAATGTCAAACTAATGACTGTGATGGGAGATGCTCTGATGGAAAGGCTTTCGGACGCGGGTTCGATTCCCGCCAGGTCCACTCGGCCGCGAAAGGATGAACACCTGCAGCGGTCCGTACCACACAGGAGGAAACATAGCTCAGCAGGGAGAGCGCTCGCCTGACTAGCGGGAGGCCATGGGTTCGAGCCCCGTTGTTTCCATCCGGAAAGTGCCGCATGTGCGGCACTTTTTTTGCGCGCAAACGAGGCGCCGGCCTTAAGCCGACTCCGAATACGGAGCTTTACAGGCTGAAGACCGCTAAATCCGTGGAGGTGTAAAAAAGAGGACCTGACGATGTTCGTGTCGAATTTTGATAGGTTTAAAATAAAGTTCGTGTATTTTAGTGTTAGAAATCAAGAAAAAATCACTTGTATTTACACGAATATGTGTTATACTATGTTCAGCACCTTGAAGGAGGTCTGGCAATGTATCGAAAAATAATGAGCTTCCTGGAAGCGTGGAAAGAAAACGGACATCGCAAGCCCCTGATTTTGCAGGGAGCAAGGCAGGTCGGAAAAACTTACTCGATTTTAGAGTTTGGACGCAGCTACTATGAAAATGTGGCATACTTCAATTTTGAAACAAATCCAAAGCTGAGCGAAACCTTTGAGGAAAATATCAGCCCTGATTATCTGATACCTATTTTATCCCACATTGCAGGACAGACGATAATAAAGGAAAAGACGCTGATAGTATTTGACGAGGTACAGCTTTGCGAACGGGCTTTGGCTTCGCTGAAATACTTTTGCGAGGACGCTCCAGACTATCATATCATAGCTCTCGGCAGCTTGCTGGGCGTGGCGGTAAGCAGGGCGAAATTCTCTTTTCCTGTGGGCAAGGTCGATATGAAAACCCTGTACCCTATGGATATGGAAGAATTTATGCTGGCTTTAGGCGAGGACGCTCTGGTAGCGCAGATCAAAAAGTGCTTTGAAACCGATACGCCGATGCCCTCTGCTCTGCACGATGCGGCGATGCTGCTTTACAGGCAGTATCTCGTTGTGGGCGGTATGCCTGAGTGCGTCCTGCAGTTCACACAGACAAGGGATTATATCCTTGTGCGCCACACGCAGGATACGATTTTGGCAAGCTATCTCAATGATATGAGCAAGTATAACAATCTGAATGAGATCAAAAAAACAAGGCTTGCTTATGATAACATCACCGTGCAGCTTTCCAAGAAAAACACCCGTTTCCAATATAAACTGATTAAAAAAGGCGGCAGAGCTTCCGAGTTTGAAAACGCTATCGAATGGCTCTGTCTGTCTGGTATCGTTTCACGGGTGTATAAGGTGGAGCAGATCAAAAAGCCTTTGGAGAATTACCGTGATATTGATGCGTTCAAGATTTATGTTTCCGACTTGGGGCTGCTCTGCGCAAAGAAAGACTTAGCGGCAAACGATGTCCTCTATATGGTCGAGGAGCTGAACGACTTTAAGGGCGGTATGGCTGAAAACTATGTCGATGTGCAGCTTACCATTAACGGATACAAGACCTACTATTGGGAGTCCGGACGCGAGGCTGAGATAGATTTTGTCATTCAGCGTGACGGTCAGCTTATCCCCATTGAAGTAAAGTCGGCTGACAACACCAGAGCAAAGAGCCTGAAGGTCTATATGGAAACCTATAAGCCTGCTTACGCCATCAAGCTCTCCGCAAAAAACTTCGGCTTTGAGGACAGTAAAAAGACCGTTCCTCTCTACGCCGCATTTTGTATCTAATGCTCGTCTTAGTCGGGGCAGTCAAAATGGCAGACCGTGTTGTCCGGGAAATGATGGGCTTGTAATTGTATATTTTTCTGCGCATATTGACTTGGTGGCATAAAATGAGTATAATATGGTTAGAATAATACTACCAAATACAAACGGGAGGTGTGGCTATGAATATTCGTCCATCCGCAGCAATCCGCCAGAATTACAACGAGATTGCCGAAATGTGCAGAAAGACAGCAGAGCCGGTTTTTCTTACCAAGAATGGCGAGGGAGATTTAGTCGTTATGGATATTGAAACCTTTAACCGCAGGGAGAAGATGCTGAAACTCCGTGAGGAACTGCTTGCGGTTGAGGAGGACAGGATGGCGGGAAGAACTGGCTGTACGCTTGATGAACTGGACGCTTATCTTGATGAAGTGATTGCAGAGGTATAGCGTATGGCAGCAAACAGCAAGTACAAAGTCATTGTTTCCGACAGGGCAAAAAGGATGTTAGGAACGCATATCCGCTTTATGGCGCAGGTCAATAAAGAGGCAGCGGCGGCAAAGAAAAAAGAGATTATGGCAGCGATGCGCTTTCTAAAGCAGATGCCGCAGCGTTTCCCTTACTTTGAGGAACTGTATATCACGCCGAATAAATATCACAAGATGTTCATTGAAAAGTGGTATCTTGTCCTTTACCAAATCCAAGACGATACGGTCTATGTAGAATATATCCTTGACTGCCGCAAGGATTACAGTTGGCTGATCAAATAGCAACAGAATATCAGAAGGGAAAATCGTGATAAGCTGAATGAACAGCCCCATCTGAGATAAGAATAAAAAGCCCTCAAACGGAAACCCGCTTGAGGACTGGATTTTCTGGCGGAGACGGAGGGATTCGAACCCTCGTACCGGCGATAAAACCGATAAACTGATTTCGAGTGTTTTACTCCGAACACACTTTAGCGGATTTTGAGAAAAAATGCCCCATTTTAAGGGTAAATGCTCTTGTCCGCAAAAAGGTGGTTTCTTCTCCGCTTCGGCTGCTTCCGACAGCTCGAAATGCGAGAGAACTATCGGAGAGAACTAACCGCATTTCTATCAAACATAATAGCCGAAAAATCCCGTAAAATCAATAGTTTTGAGGGATGCGGCAACCAATAAGGTCATTCGATTTCGAATGTGTTATGTGATATGGAAAGTGTTAGAAAGGAGCAGAAAATAATGCAAGAAAAACTACTTTATTTACAGGTAAAATCCGAGCTAAAAGCGGCGAAAAGCGGCAAAAAACCGTGAGTTCGAATAGGTTTCAAAAATGGCTCAAAAAAAGCCAAAAAGAGAGAACTTGGAGAGAACGGAGAGAACTCAGGAGAGAACAAAACCCCTTTTCCCACCTGCTTTTCAGGCACTCTCAAAATACTATTGGAGAGAACTTTTACACCTTTCTTCTGCTGTTGACCAAAAAGCGCAAAGAGGTGTAAGTGATGATTACAAAAAAATATTGCAACGAGATTTTGCAGCAATACCCCGAATACATAACCAAAGACCAGATGTACCGTATCTGTCATATCAGCAAAAAGACCTGCTTGTTTTTATTGGAAAGCGGTCTTGTGCCGAACATAGATAGCGGCAAAAAAACACGCCGCTTCAAAATCAAGACGGTTGATGTTATTCAGTATTTGAAAGACAGAGATGATTACCCAGAGCTATTCAAAGCTCCAGACGGCTTTTACAAAGGAAAAGGCGGAGATAAAAAAGCTCCGTCCTTTGATGAGGTGTTCACACAAGAGGATTTAATTCGTATGCGGCAGTATTATGAACGACTGCTAAAAAACAACCCAGATGTTATGTCGGTTGAACAGGTAGCTCAGTTTACGGGCTACAATAAAAACTCGGTTAGTCGCTGGTGTGGTAAAAAAGAGCTGAAATGCTTTTATATCAAACAGCGTTATCAAATCCCAAAAGAGTATCTATTGGATTTCCTTGTAAGCAGATATTTCATAGGAATTGCCGTGAAGTCTGTCAAGCACCAGAGGTTTAATGAGCAAATACGAAAATTGCGTACAGGCAGCGATGGCACAATGGCGTAATTTCTTAAACATATCTATAATGAAAAATGAAACGGAGGTATTCGTTATGAAAGATAAAACCTACCACGCATATCTGGATAGCCACGAGCGACAGTTGGTAATACATAGCCTTGTAGAGCTGAAAAACAGACTGATACAGGAAGGCAGATACACGGACTGCGTTGATGAGCTGATTTTCAAGGTTGTCAACGCTCCTGTTAAGAAAATGAAAATTGAACATATCTAAGGCACATCACACATAGCCGCTTATTCTTATTTTGCTAAGAGTAAGCGGCTTTTTTGCGTTCTCTCACTCTTTTACATAGCCGCCTTGACAAAGCGGCTAAATTTATGCGAAAGGAGGACGCACAAATGTCAAATTGCAAAGTGATTGCTCTGACCAATCAGAAAGGCGGTGTCGGTAAAACGACCACGGCGGTCAATCTGGGCGTGGGTCTGGTACAGCAAGGAAAGAAAGTCTTGCTCATTGATGCCGATGCACAGGCAAATCTCACAATGGCACTCGGCTACAACAGACCTGACGATATACCCATAACGCTCTCCACCGTAATGCAGAACATCATGGGATAATGCGTGTATCGAATCTTTCCATGCGTTACTGAAAAGGGAATGGATTAACCGCTTTAAAATTTTTAACTACCGGCATGCATATAAGTTGGTATTTGAATATATTGAAACATTTTATAATACAGTGCGGATCCACAGTCATTGTGGATATCTTTCGCCTGATCAATATGAGGAGAAGTATTATGCAGCATTAGACGAAAAAGCAGAAGCTTTGGCAGGGTAAGCCAACTTAAAAAAGGCATGTTTAATTTGTACTTTTTCTTGACATAGGACCACCTTGCCCACAAGGTGGGTGCGGGAAAGACCTTTGAAATGGTAGCCGCCGCACAGGAAAGCAAGCGGCTCGGACTTTGCAATAAAGCGATGTTCGTTGTCCCCAACCACCTTGTCGGTCAGTGGGCTTCCGAGTATCTGCGGCTGTATCCGAGCGCCAATATCCTTGTGACACGGAAGCAGGATTTTGAAACGGGAAACCGTAAAAAGTTCTGTTCCCGCATTGCCACAGGCGACTACGATGCGGTCATCATCGGACATTCACAGTTTGAAAAAATCCCGATGAGCATTGAACGGCAACGGGAGCAGCTCGAACGGCAGCTCGACGATATTGAGCGTGGGATTGACGATGTGAAAGCAAGCAAGGGCGAACAGTTCACGGTCAAGCAGCTTATGAAAACCCGAAAAGGGATAAAAGCAAAGCTCGACAAGCTCAACGATACCAAGCGTAAGGACACAGTTATCGACTTTGAACAGCTCGGCATTGACAGGCTCTTTATTGACGAGAGCCATTTTTACAAGAACTTGTACCTCTACACGAAAATGCGGAATGTCGGCGGCATTGCCCAAACCGAAGCGCAAAAATCAAGCGACCTGTTTCTAAAATGCCGTTATCTGGACGAAATCACAGGCAACCGAGGGACAGTATTCGCAACGGGTACGCCTATCAGCAATTCAATGGTAGTGCGCCCGTAAGGGGCTGTAATAATCTTACCTTGAGCAAGTAATAGGGCAAGGTATCAAAGCGGAATAATCCGCACCCTATCGTCACCCGACTTATCCAAAAGGGGAAACCCGATGGGGAGTGTAGCATGTCGGAGGGCACGAAACACGGAAACTTCCAAAGTGTTTGCGTGGTAGTGGCGAAAAGTTATGAATAAGGATGAAAGCTAAACTGCCTGAATGACAGTCGGAGATTGGGCAAAATGTTGCTCCATGCGTAAGGAAGTTATACTCGCATGTACTCTGGTGGATATGAGTCGGCCATGCGTATCCACAAGATACCCAGAGTAAATCAGCCATAGGATAATGGAAAACGACGAACGTCACATCCGAAATCATAACAGGCTTATGTTATTACAGTTCTAAACGGGGATTGCCTAAGGTAAAATGCCGAAAATCGGCTATGAGTGCTATGAGAAAAGTGACTCTGAATATTTACTATGGCAACAGAGTCTCCGTAGTAGTCCGAGGACGGGAAAGCCGTCCACATGGCGAAGGGAGACAGTCTTTCTTCAATACAAATAATAAGGAAAGGTGCGTGAGGCATTATGAGAAGTCCCGAAAATGTATTGAAAAGTTTAAGTGAAAAAGCAAAAAACAAAGAGTACAGGTACGAGAGATTATACCGTAACCTGTACAACCCAGAGTTCTATCTGCTTGCATACCAGAATATTGCGACCTCTCAGGGGAGCATGACGGCAGGTGCAGACGGATTCACTCTTGACGGTATGAGCATGGAGCGCATTGAAAAGCTCATTCAGAAGCTGAGAGACCACTCATACCAGCCGAACCCTGCAAGGCGTGTTTATATTGCGAAGAAAAACAGCAGTAAAAAGCGCCCATTGGGGATTCCGTCAACGGACGATAAACTGTTACAGGAAGTTGTCCGTATGATACTTGAAGCAATCTATGAGCCGACATTCTCTGATAATTCACATGGTTTCAGACCGAAAAGAAGTTGCCACACAGCGTTAAAAGAAATCGTAACGCTGTTCACTGGTGCAAAGTGGATAATCGAAGGAGACATTAAGGCTTGGGAAATGTAGGCGGTCAGCCTTATTGGTCGTGGTATGGCTTCAATGGGCGTGTGGAATGGTGTGCTTGTTTCGTATCGTGGTGTGCCAATGAGTGCGGCTATATCGAAAGCGGTGTGATACCGAAAGTTGCAGGCTGCGTGTTAGGCTCTCAATGGTTTAAGGACAGAGGACAATGGCAGGACGGCAGCTTCGAGCCATCGGCAGGTCAAATCATCTTCTTTGATTGGGAGGGGGATGGAGAAACAGACCACGTTGGTATCGTAGAGAAATGCGAAAACGGAATTGTCTATACCGTTGAGGGTAATTCTGGCGATGCTTGCAGGCAGAAACAATATGCTGTCGGAAGCAGCGTTATCTACGGTTACGGTATCCCAGAGACCGTTTCAAGTTTTGTGTAAATTCAAAAAACTGATATAAGATATGTCATTAGTTACTCTTGGGCAGAGCTGTTTTTTTGAGGTTCTGCCCTTGCTTGTATT
>NZ_JACJKS010000041.1 GCF_016901695.1 Mordavella massiliensis
TATAATACAAGCAAGGGCAGAACCTCAAAAAAACAGCTCTGCCCAAGAGTAACTAATGACATATCTTATATCAGTTTTTTGAATTTACACAAAACTTGAAACGGTCTCGCATGTTTAATTTGTACTTTTTCTTGACATAGGACCAGACATTGGCATTTACCACATCGCGGGTGTAGGTTGTAATCTTAGTGCCGTCGAAAAGCTCTCTGCGATTTTCCTTAATTTCATACATAGCGTTAAACCTCCTGACATTCTTCTGTGAAATAGTGCAAGTGATAGTTCTTCCACTTGGCGCGTTTGATTTCTGTTTCCATACCGGATGAGATGCGGCTACCGAACACCCAGACCTCGGCGCATTTGCTCATAAGGGCATTTCCGAAGAAAAGACCAAGCTCACGTTCTTCCGGATTGTCATCGTCAAGGAACTGTGGAAATAGCAGATGCGGCGCGATAGGGATATATCCTTTGTCCACGGCAAAGCGGCTGTAGCGTCTGGCATTAGCTATGTTTTTTTCCACATCTCCGGAAAACGGAGAGCAGATGTAGACGATAGGCCGGAAGGCACGAAGGGACTGCTTTTCATTTGCAGCAATCCGGGAGAGTGCTTCACCTGCAGTTGGGTCGGAATAGCCTTCGCTGTTGCGATAATCGTTACTCACTCAAAAGTCCTCCTTTCCGGGCAGACTTAAAGGCGTCCACCTCCAATTTCCACTGGAGATGAACGCCTGATTTGAGCGGACGATTTTTAATCTTTTTTGTAGAAAGGCGTGATGTAACCGTCTGCGCGGAGCTTCAGGCCTTTTGCCCACGGCGGAGTTCTGCTCATCTGTTCACAGAGAACGTCGAGAGACATGCGAGGGTCTGCTTCGATAACCAGTTCGTCATGGATATGCATGACGATGGAGCAGCAGCGCAGCGTTTTCATAGCATAGCAAAGAATGTCGCGGGAGGTAGCTTGCACGATGTTCTCCACAAATTTCGGCCCGTATGAATCGAGCCGTTCCCACTTCTTTGTGGCTCCGACACCTTCATAGGTGATACACTCGCCGCCGAATTTATTGATACCGACCTTTGGCTTTACATAGGCGAGGTTCCGTCCGGAGGGCAGCGTGATAAAGAGCATCCCGGAGCGGCAGGAGAAGGTAAGTCCGTAGCTGCTGGTTGTGTGTTTATACTTCACAGCCTCTATAACAGCATGGTCGACATCCCACCAGAATTTCACGATGTTAGGGTTAGTCTGCCGCCATGCATCCACCAGCGGAGGGAGCTCATCTTCAGTTAAGCCCATTTCTACAGCGCCCATTGCCTTTAAGGCACCGACTGAGCCGCCGTAGCCGAGAGCCAATTCCGCAATTTTGCCTTTTTGACGCAGGTGGCCGTTAACGCCATGCTTCTCGACCGGGACATGGAACATCTGGCTGGCACTGGCGCAGTAGATGTCGCTTCCGGTTTCAAAGACTTTCTGGCGCCACGTCTCCCCTGCATACCATGTGATGACTCTTGCTTCGATGGCGCTGAAGTCAGAAACATAAAACTGCGTACCGCCCTTCGGGATGAATGCTGTCCGGATCAGCTGGGAGAGCGTGTCTAGTACATCCTCATATAGGAGTTTTATTGCATCGAAGTCTCCGGATTTTACAAGAGCACGTGCAGCAGCCAGATCTGGGAGATGGTTTTGAGGGAGGTTTTGTAATTGTATAAGTCTGCCTGCCCAGCGTCCGGTACGATTCGCTCCGTAAAAGGCGAACATGCCGCGAGCCCTTCCGTCATCACAGACCGCTCGCTCCATCGTCTGGTATTTTTTGACGGAGGATTTGGCAAGCTGCTGTCTGAGCTCCAGAACGGTCTGAAGCTCTGGAGGAGCAGTTTTAATAAGTTCTGCTACCACCTTCTTCCCAAGACTGTCAGTTTCGAGACCGTTGTCGGAGAGCCACTGTTTCATTTGCTGGACGGAGTTTGGATTATCAAGTGCTGTTATATCTTTTATGGCAGCTGTCAGTTCTGACCGAAAACGGGAGTCCATTTCGATGGCTTTCCTTACAAGATCCATGTCGAGCCGGACACCTCTGTCATTGATTTACTGATCGATGTGGTATTCATCCCAGACCTCCTCCGGTACAGGGAACTTGGCAAGACGATCCTTAATGCCGATCTCGGTTTCTACATCTCGGATGTTATATTTTTTAAAGGCCTCCCATTTGTCTGGCGCATGGAAAGGGTGGTTCCTTGTGCGACCGCCGTTTGCTTTCGTCGGAGCGCAGGGAACGGAAAAGTATGGAAGTATCCCAAAGTTTGTGTAAACCTTCAAACTGATGTAAGATAGACTTACCAGTTTGGAGGTTTATTTTATGGCAAGGAAAAAAGATACCCCACAAAAAGCAGCCC
>NZ_JACJKS010000042.1 GCF_016901695.1 Mordavella massiliensis
TTTGTTATTATCTTGTTGAACCAATAATACATTTCAAAGGAGGTAGCTAAAGCAGCTATGAAAACAAGTAATTATCTGGCAAAACTGCCACAGGAAGCAACTATCAAAAGCATCCAGGTCCTCAAGGACTACGACCTCATCACTCTCGATGTACCTATAGCCAGTCAGAGACTGTGTCCTCACTGCGGTTCCAATGACTGTGTCATCAAGGACTCCGGTACCATGCAGACCGTCAGGCACATCCCCTGTAACCATCGCGGTACCGTCGTCTCCTTCCACAAGCGCAGGCTCCTGTGCAAGGACTGTCACTCCTCTTTTTACGAGACTCCCTACTGGATCCATCCCTCTCTTCGCATGACACAGGCTCTCTATGACTCCATTCTCCTGGACCTGATCCACCCTCTCTCTTTCTCCGAGGTCGCAAGGCGCAACCACGTCCCACAAAGCACCGTCCAGTCTGTCTTTCAGTCCATCCACTTCGGCCGGCCAGCCAAACTCCCGGAAACCATCTGTATTGATGAATTCAAAGGCAACAGTGGTGTATGGAGCTCCAAGTCTCACCGGTGGTATCTCAATAAATACCACTGCGGCATCTCTGACGGCGACTCACACTCTGTCATCGATGTCCTGGACCAGATCTCCGGCGTCTATCTGAACAAGTACTTCCACCAGTTCTCTTTAGAGCAGAGGAAACGGGTGAAATACTTCTGCTGTGACATGAGCAACGGCTTTGTCTCTGTCTCCAGGAAGAACTTCCCTAACGCCAGGATCTGCATCGATCCCTTCCATGTCATCAAGCGCCTGGGTGACATGGTGGATGATGTCCGGCTCCGCTATCAGCGCCAGTTCCAGGATGCCGGGGACACGGAGAACCTCAAAAAACTAAAAGGTATCATCCGCCTCCTGAAGACCAGAGAAGATAACCAGGTAAAATACTGGGGCGCTCGTTTTAACGAAAACAAGCAGCGCCTCCAAGATGCCTTTGACGTGGCTCCGGATCTTCTGGAAGCTTATGATGCCCTCCAGTTCTTCCACGATATCCTTGCTTCCTGGCCCTACTCTGTCCAGTACGAGGAGCTGACAGAATGGATCAAACAGTATACCGCCTCTGAGGTGGAGGAGATCCACTCCGCAGCCTGCACGATCCGCCACTGGCGGGGGTACATCCAGAACAGCTGGAAGTACGGCAAATCCAATGGCCTAAGCGAAGGGCTGAACAACAAGGTCAAGGTTCTGAAACGGGTGGCCTTCGGCCTGCACAGCTTTGAAGGTTTCCGCAAGCGGATTCTCCTTACCTGCGGTAAACTCAGGCTTTCCAAGGATCCTCTGTCTGTCCTTGAAGAGGCCAGGAATGGAAAGGAGATACGCTTATGATCCCCGACAGAAATTTCCTGCGCCGCTGCGCACATAAGAATCAACTATCTCTCCCTCTTGAACTGGAAGACTGGCTCCTCGTCCACTTTGAGGATGAACCCTATGAGGATTTCAACACGGCGTCCGTCCTCGAGGACATGATCTGTATGTACTGTCAATCTTACGAGAACGGCAGACTGGATGTGGCCATCCCGGATCCTGTGACACGCTTAAAGGAACGCTGTGAAGATCTGAAAGATCTGATCACGGATCTTCGGGTGGATATCAGTTATCTCCAGGGCCTGTGTGATGACTACGAGCGCATCCTGAAAGAGCATGGACTGCTCTGATCAGAGCCACTATAGTCCCGACTCTGGAGGTGATACATAAAAAAGCCCACCAAAAAAAGGCCTGTTAAAGCCTCCCGTAGTCCATCATTTGATGATCTATGCAGTTATTAATAGTCTCATTTTTACCTGATTTTTGAGCGTATCTCCTGTCAGGTCTGTTTACTATACACTTTTTTAAGAAGTATCCAT
>NZ_JACJKS010000043.1 GCF_016901695.1 Mordavella massiliensis
GGGGCTGTTGCAAAAGTAGATAGATAATCTACTGGAGCAACAGCTCCACTTTTTATACCTAAAAACAGAAAACAGGCCCCGAAGAGCCCGTAATCCGTGGTATAATTAGATATGCCTACTAACCAAAAATACCATAAAAATTATACCGAATTCGGCGAGCCTTATCAACTGGTTTTGCCATTAAATTTGGAAGGTTTGGTTCCTGATGATGATTCTGTCCGACTGCTGAGCCACGAATTGGAGGAATTGGATTACAGTTTACTGTATCAGGCTTACTCTGCCAAAGGCAGAAATCCGGCAGTGGATCCCAAGACCATGTTCAAGATCCTGACCTATGCGTATTCCCAAAACATTTATTCATCCAGAAAGATTGAAACCGCTTGCAAACGGGATATCAACTTCATGTGGCTGCTGGCCGGGCAAAAGGCGCCAGATCACAGTACGATTGCCCGTTTCCGCACGGGATTCCTGGCGGACGCTTGTGAGGATCTTTTTTATCAGATGGTTAAGCGGCTGGAAAAAGCCGGAGAATTATCGAAAGAGACTGTCTTTATTGATGGGACAAAACTGGAAGCATGCGCCAACAAATATACCTTTGTCTGGAAAAAATCCGTAGGGAAATGGGAAGCAAAAATGTTCCAGAAAGTACAGGAAGCCGTATCCCTTCTGAATCAGGAGTATCTGCAAAACTTTTCTGTAATGGAGGAAACAAGGACGCGGGATCTTCAGAAGATCTGTCAGTTTCTGGAACAGATCTGTAAAGAGCAGCATACCGTTCTTGTCCATGGCAGAGGGAAACGTAAAAGCCGTAATCAGAAATACCTGGAACTGTTCCGCCGGTTTCTGGAACGCCAGACTATCTATGACTGGCACACGGCCAGCTTCCAGGGACGGAATAATTACTGTAAGACAGATCCGGATGCTACGTTTATGCATATGAAAGATGACCATATGCGCAATGCCCAGTTGAAACCAGGATACAACGTACAGATTGCCGTAGACAGCGAATATATCGTAGCGACAGATATTTTTCAGGATCGGAACGATGTTTGGACACTGGTCCCGTTTTTGAAAAGGATGGAGAAAAACCTGGGGTTCCGGTATCCCAGTATCACGGCGGATTCCGGATATGAAAGCGAAGAAGGATATACGTATTTACAGGAGCAGAAACAGAAACCATATATCAAACCCCAGACTTATGAGAAATGGAAAAAGCGTAGTTTTAAACAGGATATCAGCAAGCGGGAAAACATGGGATATGATGAGACGGCAGATATTTATACCTGCCACGCAGGGAAGAAACTGCGGCCGATATTTCTCAAGAAACAGAAAAGCAAGAGTGGATATGAATCAGAAGTCACCGTCTATGAATGTGAAGATTGCACCGGCTGTCCTTATAAAGAAAAATGTACGAAAGCAAAGGAGAACAAACGGCTGTATATTTCGAAGAGCTTTTTGGAAAAGCGTCAGGAATCTTATGAAAATATCCTGAGCGAAAAAGGGATCCAATATAGGATGAACCGCTCGATCCAGGTAGAAGGAGCCTTTGGGGTCCTGAAAAATGACTATGAATTCCAAAGATTTCTGCTTCGAGGGAAAACAAAAGTAAAACTGGAGATTCTTTTGCTCAGCATGGGGTATAATCTGAATAAGTTACATACGAAAATACAAAATGACCGGATGGGGAGCCATCTGTTTCAGATAAAAGAATCCGCTTAAGAAAGCCTAAAACGAGGGAGCTTTATTAAAGTATGCTAAAAATCAGGAGAATGTCCACAAACAAAAGGATTTTCTCCTGATTTTTCCATAAACGGAGCGAGGGCGCCGCTCAATCATCTAACTTGATGATTTTGCGACACCCTC
>NZ_JACJKS010000044.1 GCF_016901695.1 Mordavella massiliensis
ACGGATGGTATATATAAAACAAGGGTGAAAAGCTTATTTTTCAAGCCTTTCACCCGTTCTTATCATAGAAGAATCCTATTTACAGACTTTTCTTCACAGGCTCTAAAATTCCGGTAAAATTCGTTCGTGAAAATGGTGTACAAATATAGCCGATAAATCCTCAAAAACCAGTTGATCCGGATTCGATCAACAATTAAAATCCTCCCAATGACCACGGTCATTGCAAGATTATTATTTATAAGGTTACGTTATTCCCTGCTAAGATAGACTCATAGCACTCTTTTGCCTTCTCTTCTGAATCGACGAATCTAAATACAGATGCCGCTACATAATCCTGCGATATTTCAAATGTCTTCCATCTCCTGCGCAGATTTTCTGCTGTCATTCCAGTAGTATTACTTCCACCAAAAATATCAACTACAAGATCTCCTTCGTCAGTTAAAAATTTAATAAAAAATTCTGGTAAAGCCATAGGAAATCTTGCTGGATGTCCTTTAATCTTACACTTTTTGCAATAACGTAGGTACTTACTATTACTTTCACTGTTTGGAAAATAGTCCTGCACCGCCTGTAGCTTTAATTCCGGGCTGTACGTGTGGTTCTTCCTGCCTGGCAGAAAAGCGACCGCTCCTTCTGCCTGATACTGCATGACCCACTGCCGAAGTGTTTCATAAGATACACCAGCTTCTGCTGCCGCACTATTTAGACTCACCGCTCCATTCATATATTTGCGGATAATTTTAACCTTTCCTTGCAGACTTAGTTTTGACTTTTGTGACATGACAATGCTCCCTCCATGTTTGACAGTGTTTTTTCTTTTTCACTGTCTCTCATAGAGGGAGC
Organism: Mordavella massiliensis; assembly: GCF_016901695.1. Taxonomy (GTDB): domain Bacteria; phylum Bacillota; class Clostridia; order Lachnospirales; family Lachnospiraceae; genus Claveliimonas; species Claveliimonas massiliensis_A. Next base: position 844 of record NZ_JACJKS010000044.1, read on the forward strand.
ATATCACACCGTCTATCAGGGTTATTCTCATTATCAGACATTCTTACATCAAGTTTAGATTTTGCTCTTGATTCAATTCTTCTTCCACATTTTAGGCATATTAAATCTGGCAATCTAAGCCTTTTAATCTTTGTCGACCAAATTTTATTTGATGTACTATACCTTTCAAGTTCTATAACCTCATGACCGCAAGAATTCAGTTTGTCAATCACTGCTCTTGATGCTACAGCGCCCATACTTATTTTCTGTAAAAAGCTCCAATCAGCTTTAAAATTCATTTTTCTCCTCCGAGGTTTTTCAAATTTTTATTTGTTTACTAAATAATGGCTTTTCTCGTCAACAGAGCCACCGTCTCACAGTGGCTCGATTGCTTCATCTTGATGTCAAGTGTGTAGCTAGATTCGTGATCGTTCGTGGACGTTCGCGGGAATTTATCAAAGCGTGTTTTTACCTTAAAACACACCGATTTTTACCCTTGTCCGTTCTCGGAAACAGGTCAAAGACCTTGCTCCTTCCTATAATATGCAAACCCACAGATTTGCCGACCGCTTCAAGACTTCGCTCTGAGGGAACAGGTCTGAAATCCCATCGCCTCAACATTAGAATCCTTATACATCAGGCTTTTCTCCAAATTCGAATCTTGCCTTTCCTGCTGCAATAGCTGCAGCCGCAACTTCCTCTTCCGTCTTATCAGGAACAACCCATAAGCCCTTTACGAATCTGGAATAGTACTCATCCTCTATAAGCTCCTTGGGAGCTTGAATGCGATAATTGTCAGGATACTTTTCAAACGGCCACTCCCAGACGTACTCCAGTATTCCAAAAAAATCTCCGACGCGTACAGCACATAAATTCGGCGAGCCAATAATGACTGAGTACTTTATATTCTTGATATTGTCAAGATTAGTTGACACATTTATCTCAAAGATATCACTGACTATGCTACCAGTTCCAAAGCCTCATAATACTGCCTGCGTTTTATCATGGGAGGAAGCCC
>NZ_JACJKS010000045.1 GCF_016901695.1 Mordavella massiliensis
AGCAATATGGCGCTGTGGATCAGCCTGATGATGGTTTCCTGCGGCGGATTGCTGGGGATGCTGTTCTACAAACGGAAAAAAACAGCGGCCGGGAAATAAGGCTTAAAGATAAAACAAAACCGGCAAAAGCGCCTGCGGGCGGGCTTCGTGCAAAAACCACAGCCCGCCCCGGCGCAGCCAGCGTTGTTTTGCAGAAGGGATATCCCTTCTTTATGCTTTGGTATTCACCAAAGCATAAAGAACTTTAACTGCGGCAAAGAAGGTTATTCGTTCCGCCCTGGCTGCCTGAACCGGCGCACCGGGGAACGGATGGCATAGAACACAGAGAAAAAGGCGGTGACACACCAAAAAGAATGATCAAACCTGTATATTCACATAAAAGTTATCTTGAAAGGAGAAAAATCAGTTATGAAACTAAAGCGCAAACTTCTTGCAGGACTGCTGACGCTTTGTATGGCTGTTGGAATGGCTGTGCCGGCGTTTGCGGCGAACGGCCCCTCGTCCGGGGACATGAGCGCCGCATGGGTGCAGCTGTATGATAGCAGTGTAGAAGAACCCGATGGCAGCTATTTTGGTTATGTACTTTATAGCAACGGCGGCGAGGCTGACACGGTGGAGGGCGCTGTCTATGACAAGGCTACCAACACCATCACCCTGACAAACTACAACCACCCGGAAATGACCCTTGCCACCAACGAGATGGGCGACGATTTGAAGCTTCATCTGGTGGGTGACAATCATATCGCCGAACTGATTGTATGGGGCTTCGGCTGGGGCGGCAATCTGGAAATTACCGGAGACGGCTCCCTGACCATCAATGAAAACAAAACGTCTCAGACTGCGGCGATCCGCTTTATGGCCGAGGGAACACAGGGTCTGCTCAAGGTCGGCTCAAACGCTTCTGTGACAGCGTATAAGAGCGCAGGTGAAAACACTTATTCTGCGGCCTTTGTATCGACAACATCCTCAACCCTTCCCTTCACAGGTAATCTGGAAACAGAGCTTGCCCTGACCGCCAATTCCGGCATCGAGGGGGAGACCACCGAAAGGGAAAATGTCATATATGAAAGTGGATATGTTGCTCAAAACTGGAAGGTTCTCACCAAGGGCGAGGACGGAAAGAAATACGGCGTTGATTACAGAACAATCTACACCGGCAGCGATTTAACAAACGGCAAGCCTGTGGGCTATATCCACGAGCTGGTGAAGGTGGAAGGACTTCCTAGCCAAAATGAATATCTTGCCGTTCATATTGCTACCGTTGACGGACTTGAAAAGGACGTTCTGCCTGAGGGATATACCGACTCAGGGGAAACCATCAGCGCCAAAACAGGCGATATCAGCTCTATGACAGTGCTGATCAAGGACGGGCAGAGGTTTTATTGGGGAGTAGACCCGAATCATTCCCAGTGGTTGGTCTATCAGACCGCCGTTGATGACGTAACTGCGGAGGATTGGGGTCAGACAACCCTGACAAAAATTGTAGTGCCTGTGGCTGGAGAAGGCGTCAGCGGTGCGACCGAAGAAGATATTCCGGCAGGCTATACCACCAACGTGGTAAAGACCGGCATGTATAGCTACTACTGCACCAATGATGTGATCAAAGTATCCCCGTCCGGGACTTCTACCGATCCGGGCACTGATCCTGGAACAAAACCTGGTGAGGATA
>NZ_JACJKS010000046.1 GCF_016901695.1 Mordavella massiliensis
CCCAATGTCATTAAGATAACATTGGAACAAACCCATAGTTCCGAAGAACTGATATAAAAATGTATCATTCTTCGGAACTTCTCTTTTTTACAGAAAGTTAGACATGGGAAAAACTCCTTTGTTATAAAGGAGTAAAAATAGATTGATTTTTATTAGAATCATGCTAATCTATAATTGAACGAAACCACACATGCACTAACAGTATCTCTTGGTCGGGAGCGGTTGGATCTTATGGGTAATAAGAACTTTACTATGGTGGCTTCGACATCAATTGGTGGTCCGTTTTCTGTTTGCTTGAAAAACGCAATACAGATTCGGACTGCCCTTGAAAAATTAATCTGGTGCTGATGTTTTCGCTCCTTTTCGGGAATTTTTGTTCCCAGAGTAATCAACATACTAAAATTATACATAATAATTCTTGAATAAATTTCCTGACAAATAGAATTCTCTTGCTTTGAATGGAAAGCTTCCATACCTAAAATATATTTTGCTTCTCTAAACCCTACTTCTATATTCCAGCGCAATTGGTAAAGCTTTTTTAATTCCTCGGCTGAAAATTCATCTTCTGAAAGACTCGTAGCAATCAGTTCATAACTACCGTTTTCCAATTGAAACCGTACAAATCGGATGGTTAGTTCATAATCATTCGATTTACTATCTTTTATATAATCAAATCGAGCGGTTTTGCTGAAATATTTGTATTTAATACGATTCACTATGCATGGACCAGTTGAATGTCTCGTTATTACTACATCTCGCATCAGATCAAACGGACCATCTGCTGGGAAATCAAATCCAGATGCCATAGTTCTGATTGCTCCCAGATCTCTGATTCTAATTACATAATCAAAAAGTCTTTCCTCTATATGGGCAAACAGATTATAATTCTCGTATCCCCGGTCAGCCATGATAATGACCGGATATTTTTCAGAAATTCTGTCAACCATAATGCATGCTGCATCTGTTTCGTTCCTTTCTTTTCCATGTTGAATGACGCTGTCCATAAAAATTTTACCACATACGTCATACAGACTGTTTAGATACAAGGTGGAATGATGATTCTCTCCGATTACGTTTTCTTCATTTGGGTTATACGGCAAAGGAAGTTCGCTGCCATCTATTGCAGCAATTCGATAACCTTTAAACAAAACCGGATCAGATTCTGTTCGGTTATAAAATAATTTAAAGAGATTCTCCATAGCTTGAAAGGACAGCTTCTTTCGTTGTTGAACCAAAGAAGATACTGAAGGAAAGCCGTCTTGAAATTGAAAATATTCAAGTATTTCCGTTCCTAACGACTGGCTTCCGAAAGAAAGAATAAAATGAATTAGTTTGTCTAATGGCCATTTTCGTGTTCTGGAAAAAGCTTTTGGAACTAAAGAAAATTCGTTATGGTGAAATACAATTTCTGAAATACACTCATTTAAACATTTTTTCAGATCATCTGCAGTTAGCTTCATTTGCGTTACCTCCTTTAATCAAGGGGCTTCGCCGCAAATTTTACTGTATTTGTCAAGTGTTTTTTGATTTTTAATATAAAAAAGCAGAATATGCATTTCTACATATTCCACTCTTTTCACTCTGAGATGATTATCCTTATCTTAATGACATTGG
>NZ_JACJKS010000047.1 GCF_016901695.1 Mordavella massiliensis
CGTCAAAGCGTTCCAATGGGTCGCCCAGATACACCGCCTGATAGTATTTGTAGCCTTTCAGGTGGTCGTTCAGCGGGATTTTCACCGTCATGGGATTGTCCTTGATTTCCAAGGTTTCCCCATTCTGGCGGACGCTGATGTCGTAAATGGACAGCAGGCCCGGCAGCTCCTCTTTCAGCTCCGGACGGCTTTCCAGTACGCTTTCCTGTGCAATAGTATCAGCGGAAAGGGTCGCGTCCTCCGGCACACCGTCGGTCAGGGAGATGGAAACGTTGGTGTCGGAGTTGGTCAGCTCGGTAACATTTTTCTCCCATTTTGCGTAAACCTGCATATCATACTTATTATACGCATTGATCCACTCGTCGCTTGCGGTGTTTGCAATCAGGCTTTCGTCTGTGCAGTCGGGCGATGTGCACCAGCCAACAAAGGTATAGCCCTCACGCACGGGGACAACCTCTCCGATGTCGAAAAACTGTCCGTTCTCCACGCTTTTGAGGTCAATTTCACGGACAGCTTTTTCCCCGTCCTTCAATGCTCCGCCGTTGGGATTAAAGGTAACCGTATCGCCTCGGTCGAACTTTGGCGTCAGGGTTCTGTCCTTTGCGTTATAGTAATAAGGCCCCATGTTATGTTCCCAGTCAAAGGTTACAATGGTCGCGCCGTCCTCGACAGTGACGGTTTCGTCCATGTTCAGAATAAGCCCGTCATAGCCCGGTGCGCTCCACTCTCTAAAATGATAACCGGCACGAGTGGGGTTTGGAAATACAAGCTGCTGCTCTTCCCGCTGGACATAATAGCGGTTAGGCAGAGCCGCCAGCTCTTCTTCTGTAAAATAGTCTTCCACGCCTTCATAGTTTATCTCGTAATAAGGCTCGAAAAATCTAATATTAGAATATCCTGTATAACGATAAGCCCAGCTTATCCCGCCATGCCCTACGTGCCAGCCTTCGACGTCTTCCAGCTCATCTGAAGACACAGGCCCACCCTGATTTGTTGTTACGAACAGCATTGGTAAGCCGGTGTTGTTAACATAGCCTATGTTCATGCGCACGCTCGCACTCGGGTCGTTGGCTAACGCCTCTAATTGACCCTTTACGTTTTCGTATATTTCATTGTCTCCAATCTCTTTCTGGAGCTCCTCATAATTGCCGCCAAACATAATATCTACCGCGTTATATTCTTCTGAGATTGGCTCCAGCTTTGAGAGATCCGGTACACTGTCTTTTAACTGGTATTCCTCTACAGAACGCGGTGTATGAGGGGCATTGGTATTTGGATCCCCCAGATACAGCGCCGCATTGTAAAATGTATAGTTGGTTACATACTTCCAATACTGATAGTCCGCCGTAACACAACTGCAATTCCTGAATACCTTGTCAAGCTTATATTGAATAGTGAAGCTCTCGCCGGGCATAATCAGTTCATCGCTTATGTCCCAGTTATTTGCCTCATTCAAAACATGGTCTTGCAGGGTGTATTTCGGTCCCTCCGCGCCCTGCTCCTGTTCAGCAGGCGTAGTGGCTGCGGCTGCCGGTACGGCCATTCCCGCCGCCATGCAAAGCGTCAGCAAACCTGCAAGTATTTTTCGCTTCATGATTGTTTCCTC
>NZ_JACJKS010000048.1 GCF_016901695.1 Mordavella massiliensis
GAGGAAACAATCATGAAGCGAAAAATACTTGCAGGTTTGCTGACGCTTTGCATGGCGGCGGGAATGGCCGTACCGGCAGCCGCAGCCACTACGCCTGCTGAACAGGAGCCGGGCGCTGACGGCCCGAAATACACACACGTAGACCACGTTTTGAATGAGGATACGCATAGAATCAACATGGAGATACTGGTTATGCCCGGCGAGAGTTTCACCGCACAGCCCAACATGGAGATTGACAAGCGCGATTGCATGTGTGTCACGGCGGACGGAAAGTGGAAGTATGTAACTACGCTTAGATTCATGCATGCAGACCTGTATTTGGGATATGTTAATATTCCTAATTCTAATTACAGTGCTCATGAACCGAGGTATGTAAGTGATGGCTATTTAACAACCAGCACGCCGGATTTGTCAAAGCTGGAACCCATAACAAAATATTATGACAATGCGATAAAGATTGCCATTGAAAACAAGTTATTAGAGATCGACCCATCAGCCTATGGGGAAGAAGAATATAGTAATTTACAGTCCGCTTTGGAAGCGGCATGCGAACTTCCGGGGCATACTTTCAATGCAGGATATGTTAACAATACTGGTTTACCCATGCGTTTAGACGCTTGTTATGCCGGCGGTAAGGGAGCCGAAGGCGAGGAAGTGGGCACAGAAGGCTGCGGACACGTCGGTCATGGGCCTGTACAATCGATGTATGGCGGAGGTTTCTCTCAGTTCTATGTTACCTTTTATGAGCCTTATTACAATATAAACTATGAAGGCGTGGAAAACTATTTTACCGAGGAAGAATTGGCGGATTTGCCTGACCGCTATTATTTCCAGCGGGAAGAGCAGCAGATTGTTCTGCCAAATCCTGTTCGGCCCGGCTATCATTTTAAAAACTGGAGAAATAATGGAGGAGATACAATTATTGGTTCGGGTGAAACAAAAACGGTAAAAGACGGTAAAACCATTATAACCTTTGACTATGAAAACGGTTTAAAAAGAGGGGCAAGGGACAAAAACTTGGCGCCAATCTTTACAAGAGGCTGTACGGTTACTTTCAATCCCAACGGCGGAGCATTGAAGGACGGGGAAAAAGCTATCCGTGAAATTGACCTCAAGAGCGTGGAAAACGGACAGTTTTTCGACATCGGAGGGGTTATCCCCGTGCGTGAGGGTTACACCTTTGCAGGCTGGTATACATCGCCCGACTGCACAGATGAAAGCCGGATTGCAAATACCGCAAGCGACGAGTGGATCAATGCGTATGATATGCAGGTTTACGCAAAATGGGAGAAAAATGTTACCGAACTGACCAACTCCGACACCAACGTTTCCATCTCCCTGACCGACGGTGTGCCGGAGGACGCGACCCTTTCCGCTGATACTATCGCGCAGGAAAGCGTACTGGAAAGCCGTCCGGAGCTGAAAGAGGAGCTGCCGGGCCTGCTGTCCATTTACGACATCAGCGTCCGCCAGAATGGGGAAACCCTTGAAATCAAGGACAATCCCATGACGGTGAAAATCCCGCTGAACGACCACCTGAAAGGCTACAAATACTATCAGGCGGTGTATCTGGGCGACCCATTGGAACGCTTTGACG
>NZ_JACJKS010000049.1 GCF_016901695.1 Mordavella massiliensis
CAATAGACAACGGTCCTTACTTCTTTTCCTTAGAAAGGAGGTGATCCAGCCGCACCTTCCGATACGGCTACCTTGTTACGACTTCACCCCAGTTACCGGTCCCGCCTTCGGCAGCTCCCTCCTTATAGGTTGGGTCACTGACTTCGGGCGTTACCAACTCCCATGGTGTGACGGGCGGTGTGTACAAGACCCGGGAACGTATTCACCGCGACATGCTGATTCGCGATTACTAGCGATTCCAGCTTCATGTAGTCGAGTTGCAGACTACAATCCGAACTGAGACGTTATTTTTGAGATTTGCTCCGCTTCACAGCCTCGCTTCTCTTTGTTTACGCCATTGTAGCACGTGTGTAGCCCTGGCCATAAGGGGCATGATGATTTGACGTCATCCCCACCTTCCTCCAGGTTGTCCCTGGCAGTCCCTCCAGAGTCCCCAACTTGACTTGCTGGCTACTGAAGGTAAGGGTTGCGCTCGTTGCGGGACTTAACCCAACATCTCACGACACGAGCTGACGACAACCATGCACCACCTGTCTCCAATGTTCCGAAGAAAAGGACACATTACTGTCCGGTCATCGGGATGTCAAGGCCAGGTAAGGTTCTTCGCGTTGCTTCGAATTAAACCACATGCTCCACCGCTTGTGCGGGTCCCCGTCAATTCCTTTGAGTTTCATTCTTGCGAACGTACTCCCCAGGTGGACTACTTATTGCGTTGGCTGCGGCACCGATGAGCTTTGCTCACCGACACCTAGTAGTCATCGTTTACGGCGTGGACTACCAGGGTATCTAATCCTGTTTGCTCCCCACGCTTTCGAGCCTCAACGTCAGTTACCGTCCAGCAAGCCGCCTTCGCCACTGGTGTTCCTCCTAATATCTACGCATTTCACCGCTACACTAGGAATTCCACTTGCCTCTCCGGTACTCCAGCTACACAGTTTCCAAAGCAATCCCGGGGTTGAGCCCCGGGTTTTCACTCCAGACTTGCACAGCCGTCTACGCTCCCTTTACACCCAGTAAATCCGGATAACGCTTGCCCCCTACGTATTACCGCGGCTGCTGGCACGTAGTTAGCCGGGGCTTCTTACTCAGGTACCGTCATTTTCTTCCCTGCTGATAGAAGTTTACATACCGAAATACTTCATCCTTCACGCGGCGTCGCTGCATCAGGGTTTCCCCCATTGTGCAATATTCCCCACTGCTGCCTCCCGTAGGAGTTTGGGCCGTGTCTCAGTCCCAATGTGGCCGGTCGCCCTCTCAGGTCGGCTACTGATCGTCGGCTTGGTGCGCCGTTACCGCACCAACTACCTAATCAGACGCGGGCCCATCTCACACCACCGGAGTTTTTACCACTGAACCATGCGGTTCCGTGGTCTTATGCGGTATTAGCAGTCATTTCTAACTGTTATCCCCCTGTGTGAGGCAGGTTGCCCACGCGTTACTCACCCGTCCGCCGCTCAGTCAAATACCTCGTCATTCCGAAGAAATCCAAAGTAAGTGCTTCGCTCGACTTGCATGTGTTAAGCACGCCGCCAGCGTTCATCCTGAGCCAGGATCAAACTCTCG
>NZ_JACJKS010000050.1 GCF_016901695.1 Mordavella massiliensis
CGTACCTTTTGCCATGTCTGTGCTTCCTCCTTCATATCATCTTTCTTATCATACATGATTTAGGTATACATGGCATCTTTACTTTGTACTATTTTTATACTATCACTAACTCTCTGTTATCCAAACCACGAACTCAACTCTGCCCCAAAAACATCCAAACAGCCCACTCAACCTGTTCACATCCATATCGACAACTTAGCTGTCTGGCAAGCACCCTGGATATGTTTTGTCGATGCAATTTTTCCGCTATTTGGGCCTGACGCTGTCACCGGTGAATTGCCGAAAAAGCACAGGAAATATGGCACTTTTTACGCCTTACTGGTCAACCCGTGACATCAATACTACCGTCTCACAGTGATACGTCCCCGGAAAGAGATCAATGCACCCGGCCCGCTCCACCTTGTACCCCCGGCCCTGGAGCATCTCCAGATCCCGGGCCAGGCTGGTTGGCTTGCAGGCGATGTAGACCATCCGCTCCACGCCGAAGCCGATGATCTTCTCGAGGGCCTTTGGATGCACGCCGTCCCGGGGCGGGTCGAGGACGATGAGGTCCGGCACTTCGCCCAGTTCATCGATGACCCTGAGCACGTCGCCGGCCCAGAAGGAGCAGTTGGCAAGCCCGTTCAGGCGGGCGTTCTCCCGGGCCGCCTCCACAGCCTCCTCCACGATCTCCACGCCGGTCACCTTCTTTGCCACCGGCGCCAGGATCTGAGCGATGGTGCCGGTCCCGCTGTACAGGTCGAAAATGGTCTTGTCCTTCGTCTCCCCGATATAGCTGCGGGCCGTCTCATAGAGCACCTCCGCGCCCAGGGAGTTGGTCTGGAAGAAGGAGAAGGGGGTGATCTTGAACCGGAGTCCCAGAAGCTCCTCGTAGAAGTGGTCTTCCCCCCGCAGCACCTCTGTGCCCTCGTCCTTCACCGCATCCGCCAGGCTGTCGTTGGATGTGTGGAGGATGCCGGCGATGCGGCCGGTGAGCTGCCCGTCTTTTTCCAGCGCCTGCAGGCGGTCCGCCCAGGGCGCAAGGTTCGGCGCAGCCTGGGTGGTGGTCACCAGATCCACAAGGATCTCCCCGGTCTTCACTGCCTTTCGCACAAGGAGATGGCGGAAGTAGCCGGTGTGCCGCATGCGGTGGTAGTAGGGAAGGCCGCTCTCCCCTGCAAAGGCAAGGGTAGCCTCCAGGATCCTGCGGAAGTCCTCGTCCACGATCCGGCACTGCGACACGCTGACAATGTCGTGAAAGCTGCCTCTCCTGTGCATGCCAAGGGTCATGGGGCCGTCCTTGTACGCGTCCCCGAAGGTGAACTCCATCTTATTCCGGTACCCTTCTATCCGGGGGCTTGCCTTGATGCCGTCCCACTGGAACGTACCTCCCCCGCCCTTTTCAACTGCCTCCAGGATAAGCCCCTTCACCTGTGCCTCCTTCAGCTTTAACTGCTCCTCATAGGGGAGCAGTTAAAGCTGAAGGAGGCACAGGTGAAGGGGCTTATCCTGGAGGCAGTTGAAAAGGGCGGGGGAGGTACGTTC
>NZ_JACJKS010000006.1 GCF_016901695.1 Mordavella massiliensis
GGGGATCTCCAGCGGGGAGGGGGCCAGCACTTCCAGGAGCCTTCCCTGCGCCCGCCCCGCGCGGATCTTGTTCACGCAGACCTGTACCTTCTGTCCGGGGATGGCGTTCTTTACAGTCACCTCCCGGTCCTCGCCGGGGATGCGCACCCGCCCCTTGTTGGGAAAATCCACTCTCTCTACTGTTCCCTCCAGTATCTGTCCTTTTTTCATCTATCGTAAACTCCTTGTCTTTCTTTTCTTTATGGCAAAAAGAAAGACAGAACATCCGATGTCCTGTCTCCTCTTTTCCGCTTTGATCTTACACCTCGTCTTCTTCGTTAAAGAAGTCATCGTCAAAATCATCGTCAAAATCTTCTTCAAAATCCTCCAGATAATCGGGGGTAAAGAAGCAATATACCGCATACGCGATGGCCGCCACTGCCGCGATGGCTCCTACGATCGCCAGCACCCAGAGTACGGTCCTGCAGGTCTTGTCGTCTTCGTCTTTCCTGCGGATCAGCTCGTTCAGCTTTGTAGCTGCAATGATGTCCTCTACCTTGCTCATATTTCCCACACATCCTTTCTTATGCTTGTACTGCAAGTATAATCTGTTGGACTTATTATAACACCTTCCCGTGCATATTACTACTTCTTTTTGTGTGAAATTTTCAGAAAAATCATTTCGTATTGTATGTAAGCCCCTATATTTTCTGCAATTTTGCAAATGCAGCGAACATTTTTTTCGTGCCGAACCGGTCGAATTCCACGGTCACCTCGTAGTCCCGGCCGCCCTCCACGATGGCGGTCACAAGGCCGTCTCCGAATTTCACGTGGCGCACCCGGTCCCCCACATCATAGCCCGGCCCGTTCCCGCCGGCCACTTTAAACTGCTGCACCGGCTTCGGCGACGCGAAGGCCTTTGTGCGGAAGGCCTGCCTGGCCTGCTGCCAGGACGTCTGGATGCGCGGTTCCTCCTCCTTCTCCTGGGCCGCAAACGTTGCGCCGGTGGAGAGAAGGTCCAGGGGGATCTCCTTCAGGAAGCGGGACATCTTGTTGTACTGGGTCTCCCCGCGCACCATCCGCCTGCGGGCGCAGGTGAGGGTCAGCTTCTCCATGGCGCGGGTGATGCCCACGTAGCAGAGCCTCCGCTCCTCCTCCAGCTCCTCGGGATTGTCCGAGGTGACTGTCATATAGCTGGGGAAAAGGCCGTCCTCCATGCCTGCCAGATAGACGTGTGGGAACTCCAGCCCCTTGGCGCTGTGGAGGGTCATGAGGATCACGTAGTCGCTGTTCTCATCCAGGCTGTCCACGTCAGCCACAAGGGCCACTTCCTCCAGGAAGCCGCTCAGTGTCGGCTCCCCGCCCTGCTCCCGGCAGCTCTCCTCGTAGTCCGCGGCCTTGTTTTTCAGCTCCTCGATATTCTCGATCCGCGCCTCCGCCTCGATCTCTCCCTCGCTCTTCAGGTCCTCGATGTAGCCGGTCACGTCAAGGATCACCTCCAGAAGCTCCAGGATACCCTTCCCGGCCGCCTCCGCCTTGAAATGCTCCATGAGGGCGGCAAACGATTCCAGCTTCGCCAGACCCCTGCCGATGCCCGGTATGAGATCCGCGCACAGGAGCGCCTCGTAGAAACCGATCTCTTTGCGGAGGGCATACTCCTGCACCCGGTTCACGCTTGTCAGGCCGATGCCCCGCTTGGGCACGTTGATGATGCGCCGCACAGCCAGGTCGTCCTTCGCATTGTCGATGGTCTTTAAGTAGGCCAGCAGATCCTTGATCTCCTTCCTGGCATAGAAGTTGACGCCGCCCACCAGCTTGTAGGGCACGCCGGCGGACACGAGTTTTTCCTCAAAGAGACGGGACTGGGCATTGGTGCGGTAGAGGATGGCGTTCTCATTGTAGGAGCCCTCCCCGGCGCGCACGCTGTCCTGGATCTCCCCTACGATGTACTCCGCCTCCTCATACCCGGAGTCGAACTGGCGCACTTCGATCTTCTCCCCCTGCCCGTTCTCGGTCCACAGCGTCTTCTCCTTGCGCCCCCGGTTGTTCCGGATCACGGCGTTGGCCGCGTCCAGGATGGTGGAGGTGGAGCGGTAGTTCTGCTCCAGTTTGATGACGCAGGCGTCCCGGAATACCTTTTCAAAGTTCAGGATGTTTCCGATATCCGCGCCCCGGAACTTGTAGATGGACTGATCGTCGTCCCCCACCACGCACAGGTTCCTGTACTTTGCCGCCAGGGTGCTGACGAACTGGAACTGCACGCTGTTCGTATCCTGGTACTCGTCCACCATGATGTAGCGGAACCGCTCCTGGTAGTAGTCCAGCACGTCGGGCTGGGTCTGGAAGAGCTGGACTGCCTTCACGAGAAGGTCGTCGAAGTCCAGGGCATTGTTGGCCTGCATCTGCTTCTCGTACTCCTCGTAGACGGAGGCGATCTTCTGCCGGCCAAAGTCGCCCTCGGCGCGCAGGCGGTACTCCTGCGGGGTGACCATCTCATTTTTGGCAGCAGAAATGGCGGCCAGAAGATTCCTCTCTTTGTAGATCTTCGTGTCGATCTGGAGGTGCTTGCAGATATCCCGCATCAGCGTCTTCTGGTCGTCTGTGTCATAGATGGTAAAGTTCGTATCAAATCCAAGCCGGTCTATGAACCTGCGCAGGATGCGCACGCAGGTGGAGTGAAAAGTGCTCACCCAGATGCTCTCGGAGCCGAAGCCCACGATCTGGTCCACCCGCTCCCGCATCTCCCCGGCCGCCTTGTTTGTGAAGGTGATGGCCAGGATATTCCACGGATTCACGCCCTTCTCGTCGATCAGGTAGGCGATCCGGTGGGTGAGGACGCGGGTCTTGCCTGATCCGGCCCCGGCCAGGATCAGGAGGGGGCCCTCCGTATGGTACACAGCCTGTCTCTGCTGCTCGTTCAGCGTATCGTAAATGCTCATGTTCTCTCCTTTGGCTTCTGTGGTATGACGGGTTTCGTTTTATCGGTAAGGACTATCATACCACAGTTTCCCCCGGCTTTCCAGATGCATTTACGCCGCGCCGTCCTCCCCGCCGCCGGTCTGCCCCTCCTCTTTCTGCGACTGGCAGGCGCACGCCCTGCAGGAGTTCCCGCCGCCGTGGCAACTGCCGCCCGCCGGACACCCGATGCATTTGACGCCTCTTTTTTTCGCCCTCACGATATAGGTCACGGCGGCCCCGAGAATGACGGCCAGGACGGCCGCTACGATCACGTCTGCTGCTGTCATGTCTGTTCCTTCCTTTCTACTGTCTCAGTTTATCATACATACAGGAAGTGGACAAAGCCTTTCCTGCTCTGTCCACTGTCACTTTGCTCTTAGTTATATCTATGCCGTATGTGCGCTGTGCAGACTATAGGTCTGTGCGAATTCCCGGTCGGATATGCGGATCCGCCAGATGATCACCGCCGCGAACACGAGGACCGCGATCAGTCCCGGCACAAAGGCGGTTCCGAGAGACCCTGTCGTCACAAACGTCCCGATCTGATATACGCCGAAGGCTACCGTGTAGCCTGTCGCCAGCTGGAGGCAGATGCCGCCCAGCAGCCACTTTGAACTCTTCATCTCAGAGTTCATCGCACCCAGGGCCGCGAAGCAGGGCGGTGTGTAGAGGTTGAACATAAGGTAGGCAAGGGCTGCCACCTTCGTAAGCCCCATCACGGTCGCCACTTCATTGCCGCTTCCCACCAGGGCCAGCTCATCCGTGTCGATCAGGTTGGTGACGCCGTACACGACAGCCAGCGTGCCGACCACGTTCTCCTTGGCGATAAAGCCGGTCACAGCCGCTGCAGCAAGCTGCCATACGCCGAAGCCGAGCGGGATGAACAGGATGGAGATGGGATGCGCGATGCTGGCCAGGATGGATGTGTCCTCGGCTCCCTCCGCCACAAGCTGGAACTGCCAGTTAAATGTCTGCATGATCTGGACCACCGTGTTGCACACAAGGATGATGGTCCCGGCTTTGATGATGTACGCCTTGCCGCGCTCCAGCATGGAGACGCAGGCCCGCTTCAGGCTGGGGATCTTGTACTCCGGCAGCTCAATGATAAAGAAGGACTTGCGGTATTTCTGTCCGGTGATCCTCTTGACGAGCAGCGCGCCCAGAAGCACAAGCACGATGCCCACCAGGTACATGGTGGCGGACACCCACCAGGCGTCCGCGAAGAAGGCGCCGGCGAACAGGGCGATCACAGGGATCTTGGCGCCGCATGGCATGAAGGGCGTCAGCATGGCTGTCGTTCTTCTCTCCCTCTCGTTGCGGATCGTGCGGGACGCCATGACGCCCGGGATCGCGCAGCCGGTTCCGATCACCATGGGGATCACGGATTTACCGGAGAGGCCCACACGTTTGAAGATGGGATCCAGCACAACAGTGGCCCGCGCCATGTAGCCGCAGTCTTCCAGAAGCGCGATCAGGAAGTACATGACCATGACAAGGGGCAGGAATCCGACTACTGCGCCTACGCCGCCGATGATGCCGTCCACAAGGAGGGCGTACAGAAGCGGGTTTGCGTTCTCCATCAGGCCGCCCACCCAGCCCTGGAATGTCTCGATCCACGCCACAAGCCAGTCTGCGATCCAGGTTCCTACGGTTGTCTGCGATATGTAGAATACAAGGAAGATCACAAGCGCGAAAAGGGGGATGCCGATGATCTTGTGGGTGATCACGCCGTCGATCTGATCCTGGAAGTTCTTGTCTTTCGTGAAGACTTTCCTCTGCTCCACCTGTTTCACAATGCCGTTGACAAAGTCAAACCGCTTCCTGTCCGCGGCCTCGACCGCGGCTTTGTCTTTCAGGTCGATGTCCTCCTGCACATAGGGCGCTTCCTGGCCCATCCCGCACAGGGACGCCGCCTGGCTCACCGCCTCCTTCAGCCCCTCGTGCCCCGCAGAGGTGGATACAGTCTTCACCACCGGGCACCCGAGCTTCCTGGCAAGGAGCGCCTCGTCGATCTTTGTCCCTTTCCTGTCTGTGAGGTCGCTCTTGTTGAGGGCCACGACCACCGGGATGCCGAGTTCCAGAAGCTGTGTGGTGAAAAACAGGCTCCGGCTTAAGTTTGTGGCATCCACAATGTTGATGATGGCATCCGGGTTCTCATTTTTTACATAGCTGCTCGTGATGCTCTCCTCGGATGTAAACGGGGACATGGAGTAGGCTCCCGGCAGGTCGACTGCCACCAGATCCTCCCGCCCGTCACAGTAGATCCTGCGGATCGGGCTCTCCTTCCTCTCCACGGTAACGCCCGCCCAGTTTCCGACGCGCTCGTTTCTTCCCGTGAGCGCATTGTACATGGTCGTTTTCCCGCTGTTCGGGTTTCCGGCAAACGCAATTCTCATGATACGATTCTCCTCCTTCATCTCTGCTTTCCATTAGAAGCTGCTGTTTTATATTGATATAGCTTGCGCCAGATCAGTATCGATGTTGTATCTCCCGTCTTTGATGGAGACCACGCAGCCGCCCCGCATCCGGGACACAACTGTGATCGGCTCCCCGCTGTAGCAGCCGAGTGAAAAAAGAAAGGATTCCAGTTCTTCGTCATCTGTTCCGATGTCCCTGACAATATATTCCTTTCCCTCTTCGGCATCCAGTAAAGTCATCCTGCATCGTCCTCCTCTTCTATCTTTCTCCTGACAAAAGTCTTTTCTAACTATTATTATGCTCATCTAACACTAGGTAGTATAGACTAACTCTCTTTGTTTGTCAATTCCTTTCCGCAAAAAAACTGCCGCTGATTTCGGTTTGCGAGCCGCGGCCTTCTGTGGTATACTTGCTATATTATGAGAACGTACCTTTCTTCCCCGCCGGAAGGGAAGACGGATAAAGCGAGGTGAAGACGATGCACACAAACTCAAACGAATCTGCCGAGAACTACCTGGAGACCATCCTGATCCTGAGCAGGGAGCACCCCGTCGTGCGCGCCGTGGATATTGCCAATGAACTGGACTTCAAGAAATCCAGCGTCAGCGTGGCCATGAAAAAGCTGCGGGAGGGCGGGCACATCGAGGTGTCTCCGGAGGGGTACATCACGCTTACCCGCTCCGGCAGGGAGATCGCCGACCGCATCTACGAGCGGCATCAGCTCATCTCCACCTGGCTCATCCGGCTTGGCGTGGATCCTGACACGGCTGCGGCCGACGCCTGCCGCATGGAGCATGTGATCAGCTCCGAGAGCTTCGAGGCCATCAAGCGGCACATCAGATAGGATGTATGGAACGCACAAAAAAGGATATATCTGCCTGCGGCACGCACCGCTCACAGCAGATATATCCTTTTTATTTTCCTTTGTTTATACTTTTATTACTCTACCCGCAGGGCTGTCACCGGGTCGCTGCCCGCCGCCTTCCGGGACGGGATGAGACCTCCGAGCAGCGTGAGCAGGATGCTCAGCAGGATGAGGATCACAGCCGGGCCGGGAGCGAGCACCGCGCTCACATCGTCGGAGCCGGCCAGGTAGTGGATCAGGGCGTTGCCCGGGATCAGAAGGAGCAGGCTCAGCCCGATGCCGATCAGCCCCGCGCAGGCGCCGATGATGAACGTCTCTGCATTGAACACCTGGGAGATGTTCCGCTTGGAGGCGCCGATGGCCCGCAGGATGCCGATCTCCTTGCGGCGCTCCAGCACGCTGATGTACGTGATGACGCCGATCATGATGGAGGAGACGATCAGGGAGATGGCCACAAAGGCGATGAGCACATAGCTGATCACGTTCACGATGTTTGTGACTGAGCTCATCAGGGTTCCCACCATGTCCGTGTAGGTGATGACCTGCTCCTCCTTCCCCTCCGCCTCCATGCGGCTGTTGTAGGCGTCCAGGATGCCCACGGCCTCGTCCTTGCTCTCAAAATCCTTCGGGTAGATGCTGATGCCCGACGGCTCGTCAAAGTCCGCGTACCCCAGCGCGCGCAGGTTGCTGTCGCTGGTGGCGGTCCCGGATGTCTCCATGGACAGGAGCAGTTCCGTCAGCTGCTCCCCGTCCATGTTCATCTCAAAGGCGTTGCGGAACGCCTCCGGGTCCAGGCTGAGGGCGTTCTCAATGTTGCTGCCGATCTGAACGGCCGCGCTTTGCATGGCGGACTGAAGCCCCTCCGAGATCTGCGCCATCATGGCCTGCACTGCGGCGGTGATCTGTCCGGTCAGCGACTGGGCGGCCCCGCTCTCCATAACGGTCTGCATGTAGTCTTCCACAGCGCCTGTCAGCTGCTGCTCCAGCGCCTCTGTGTCCAGCAGGCCTGCCATGCCCTGGGCAAGCTGCTCCCGGGCGCTGTCCGTGCCCAGGTAGGCGAGGAAGCTGTCCTGCATCTTTGACGGGTCCGGCAGGCCGTTGGCCGCCGCGTAGGACTGGTAGCCTGCCGCCAGCTCCTGTGCCAGTTTTTCAAGCTGCTCCCCGGTGATGCTGATCTGCGCGCCTCCGGCAAAGACTTCATCCACCCACTGCTGCGCGATCTGCTGGGCCTCCCCGGTCTGGAGGTAGGCCTCCAGGTAGGCGTCCATCTGGGAGGGGTCCGTCATCCCCTGTCCCTGCGCGTATGCAAGGAATCCCTGCAGGATCCGTTTTGCGAGATCCCCAAGCTGCTCCGGCGTGACGGAAAGGCCGGATGACTCTATGATCTCCCGGATATGGTCCGCCAGCACCTGCCGGGCCTCCCCGGTATTCAGATAGGCAAGGAGCGCCTCCCCCAGGTTCGCGTAGTCTGTGGAGGGATCCTGGGCCGCATAGGCGAGGTAGCCGTCAAGAAGCCCGCCCGCCATGGCGCCAAGCTGCTCCGATGAGACGTCCAGGTTGAGGGCGCCGCTGATCTGGGACAGGTCAAAGCCCTCCATCTCCGGAAGCTGCTGCGCGATCTGCTCCAGATCGATCATGCCGGACAGGTCGAGGGATCCGCTTCCCGCCCCCTGAAGGCCGGACAGGTCAAGACCGCCCTCCAGCCCCGCCGTCATGGCCGTGGAATCAAAGGAAAACGCGTTTTCCAGCTCTTCCTCGTTGATGCCGAACATCTCTCCCAGATCCAGGTCCCCCTGGCTTACTTCCCCGAACGGTTTCCCCGTAAAGACGTCCGTGCCCGGATCCGCAAGCTGGTCCTGTACGATCTGGCTCTCTGCCGCCTTTTCCACCACGTGCTGCGTCAGGGAGGCCGGATAGCCGATGCCGGCAGAGAGCATCATGGCGTTCCCGTCTTCCGCCGGCTGTACGATGCCGACGATCTTCAGCTCTTCCCCGTTTTCCGCCAGATTTCTCACATAGGCTTCATCCCTTGATTTGTCCGTCCACACATGGTACTGGCTGTCATAGGTATAGTAATCCGTGCTGTCCACCAGTCTGAAGGTGGTGCTAAGGATATCCCCGTATGTGTAGGCGCGGCTGTCCTCCTTTGTCTCCACCTGCTCCTCGTCGATGAACTGCCGCACCATCTCATCCAGCTCCAGGGGATCCCTGAGCCCCAGCGCATAGAGCATCAGGTCGCTGACGCTCCCGCCCTGCGTGAGCACGACCACGCACTCGTTGTATGCCTGCGGCCACCTGCCCGCCTTCACGTCATACTGCCCCTCATAGAGCGCCGGGTTCTCCGGCATCTCGTAGAAGACATCCGTGCTCATCATGGTGGACATGAGGCTGCTGGAGCTGCTGGAAGAGCCGAACCCCAGCGCGTCAAAGGAATGGTCCGGGTTCACCTGGCGCACCTTCCCGTCCCCGACCCGGTAGATCTGGGGCGTCACATCATAGCTGTACTCCACGGCGTTTGTGCAGTCCTCGATGCCGCTTTTGCCGCTGTCAAAATACGCCTTCAGGGAGCCCAGGTCGTTGGAGTCCATCTTGGAAAACATATCCGTCGCCACGTTGATGACATTCACGTCACCGGACGACTCCCCGCCGCCTCCAGATGTGAGCAGCATGGAGGTCATGTCAAACCCCGTGCTCATGATCTCCAGCGGATACTCCGACAGGGTCTCCTCCTCCATGTTGTTGATGTACGTATTGACCCCGGTGGAGAGCGCCAGGATAAGGGCGATCCCGATGATGCCGATGGAGCCGGCAAAAGAAGTGAGGATCGTCCTGGCCTTCTTGGTCCGCAGGTTATTGAAACTCAGGGAGAGGGC
The DNA here is from genome assembly GCF_016901695.1 of Mordavella massiliensis. Lineage (GTDB taxonomy): Bacteria > Bacillota > Clostridia > Lachnospirales > Lachnospiraceae > Claveliimonas > Claveliimonas massiliensis_A. Next base: position 9,094 of record NZ_JACJKS010000006.1, read on the forward strand.
CGTCAGGAAGGACATGGAGGTCTTTCCCAGATTCCGGTGCTCCGGCTCCCCCATGCCGCTCTCCTCCGGCACGAACGGATCTGAGTCCTCCCGGATCCGCCCGTCTTTGAGTTTCACGATCCTGGTGGCATATTCCACCGCCAGCTCCGGGTTGTGGGTGACCATGACGACAAGCCGGTCCCTGGCCACCTCTTTTAACAGTTCCATGACCTGCACGCTCGTCTCGCTGTCCAGGGCGCCTGTGGGCTCGTCGGCCAGCAGGATGTCCGGGTTGTTGACGAGGGCCCGTGCGATGGCCACCCGCTGCATCTGCCCGCCGGAGAGCTGGCCCGGCTTTTTGTGGATCTGCTCTCCCAGCCCCACCTTCTCCAGCGCCTCCACCGCCAGCCGGCGGCGTTTTGCCCGGCTCACGCCGGAGATGGTAAGCGCCAGCTCCACGTTTGCCAGGATCGTCTGGTGGGTGATCAGGTTGTAGCTCTGGAAGACAAAGCCGATCGTATGGTTCCGGTAGGAATCCCAGTCCCTGTCCTTATATTTTTTCGTTGAGACATCGTTGATAATAAGATCCCCGCTGTCGTACCGGTCCAGCCCGCCTATGATGTTGAGAAGGGTCGTCTTGCCCGACCCGCTGGGCCCGAGAATGGCCACAAACTCGTTGTCCCGCAGGCTCAGGCTCACATGGTCAAGCGCCTTCTGCACCAGGCTTCCCGTCCGGTATTCCTTACAGATATCTCTGATCTGAAGCATAGATTCATTCACGTCCTTTTCCGTTCTCATTATAGCGGGCGGGATTTTTACAGTCAACTAAGCCATTTGTTAAATTTTTATAACTTTCCTCCCCCAAATACGAAAGTATATGTTAGACTGGAATGGAAGTTTTCAATTCCGGGAAAGGATTTTGCTATGAAATATGAAACGATAATCTTTGATGTAGACGGAACCCTGTGGGACACAACCGAAACAGTCGCAGACGCATGGAATTATGCCGCCGCGCAGCTTGGACTTCCCCCGGCCGGCATTACCGGCGAGCAGCTGAAACAGGAATTCGGAAAGACGATGGACGTGATCGCCGAGGACCTTTTCCCCCACCTGCCCGTGTCTGAGAGGGAGGCCCTGATGGAGGTCTGCTGCCACTGGGAAGATGTCTTTCTGGACCGGCTGGATACGCCGCCCCTCTATCCGGGCGTCTGCGGGGCCATACAGGATCTGTCCCGGTGCCACCGGCTCTTTATCGTCAGCAACTGTCAGAGCGGCTATATCGAGCTGTTTCTTCGCAAGACGGGACTTGCGCCCTATATCACGGACATCGAATGTTTTGGGAACACAAAGAGGCCAAAAGGCGAGAACATCCGCCTCATCCTGGAGCGCAATGCGGCCGGCAGCGCCTGCTATGTGGGCGACACAGCGGGCGACGAGGCCGCTGCCGCGCAGGCCGGCATCCCCTTTATCCACGCCGCCTACGGCTTTGGAGAGGCCGCTGCTCCCGCCGCCTCCATCGCCTCCATCCGGGAACTTGCCGCGGTGGCAGACTGATCCCTGTCGCCAGTACAAAAAAAAGAAACGCTGCACGGTCTTTTGCGCCGCGCAGCGTTTCTTATGTCGGAAATACGGTATGGATGATGATGCTCCAGACCGGAATGGCCACCACAGACAGGAGCGTCGTGAGCACCACGCACTGGGTGGCGAACTCCTCGTCCCCGTGATACTTCAAAGCCAGGATCGCGGTCGTCGTGCCGGCCGGCATCGCTGCCAGGATCACGGACACGCCGGCCACCAGGGAGTCCACGCCGGCCAGACGGCAGCCGGCCAGGACCACGGTTGGGATGAGCACAAAGCGGATGCATGTGTACGCAGCCGTAAGCTTTGTCAGGATGTGCCGCAGGTCCGCATCCAGCAGGATCGTGCCGATGAGGATCATGGTGAGCGGCGTCGTACAGCTGCCGATGCTGTCGATGGCCGAGCTCACGATGCCGGGCAGCCGGATCTGCGTCAGCATGAGGAACACCCCGATGTAGACCGCCACAATACAGGGGTGGCGGACGACCTTTTTAAGCACTTCTTTTCTGCTCGGGCAGTCGGTAAAATAGGAGACCCCCGCAGACCACATGACGATCCGCTGCGGGATCAGGTAGAAGGACGCGTACAAAAGCCCGATAGAGCCGAACAGCCCCTCTGCCACCGGGTTGCCAAGGAAGCCTGCATTGGAGCAGACCGTGGCGTACTGCAGGACCATCCGCTTCCCTTTTGGCACCCTGCGGTACAGGATCCCGCTGATGCACGTACAGAAGATCTGGATCAGGATGGAGATCACGAGGATCTCCGCCTCCGCGATGAGCACGGAGCGGTCCATGGGCATATAAAACGCCGAGATGATGTTGCAGGGCAGGATCAGATCCAGCACAAGATCCGTCAGGACCGCCGTCCCCTCCCTTGGAACAATGTTTAGTTTCCGCAAAATGACCCCCACGGCCATGAGCAGAAACATCATGACCTGGAGATCGAAAAGTCCTTCTATCTTCATTTATGTTCGTCCTTCTTGCTGTAGATCACCCGGTTGTGCTCCCCGTCGTCCAGCACATGGACGCCCGGAAAACTCTGTATATACTGCTTGAGCTGGGAAAAGCCGTAATCCCTCACCTTGAAATCCCCGAACTTGTTGCGGATGCGGTTTCCGAGAACGCTCAGGAAAATGCCGTGTTTCCCGCTGTCCTTGATCTGCTTGAGGATGAACTCCTCCAGCCTCTCCTTCCTGCTCCTGTCCTCAAACTGGGTCACCGTGATCTGCGAGCCGGACTGGATAAGCTTCAGCTTGGGGAAGGACTCCAGGAAACGGGAAAGCAGGCTGTACCCATAGCGGCGCACGTCAAAATCCGGGTACAGTTTGACAAGGCGGCTCCCCACCTCGCCCAGACCGGTCTCCCTGCCGTTGTTCTCATTCTCTGTTATGATGCGGATCACGGCCTCCTCGATCTGTCCTCTTGCCACCGCATCGTTTTCACCTGTGCTGTCCTCCAGGAGAAGCTCCAGCACGGTGAAGATGTCGCAGGCTTTCCGGAAAGGCGCCGGCGTCTTGTTCTCGCCCATGCCGATCACCGTCTTGCCGCTCTCGCGCAGGCGGCTGGCCAGCTTTGTGAAATCGCTGTCGCTGGACACAAGGCAGAAGCCTTCCAGCTCGCTTGTGTACAGCATGTCCATGGCGTCGATGATCATGGCTGAGTCTGTCGAATTCTTCCCGTGGGTATAGCTGAACTGCTGGATCGGCGTGATGGAATTCTTGAGGAGTTCCTCCTTCCACCCGGCATTGTTGGTGCTTGTCCAGTCGCCGTATATTCTCTTATATGTCACATTCCCGTATTTTGAGAGCTCATCCAGAATGGGCTCAATGTATTTCGGAGACACATTGTCCGCGTCGATGAGCATGGCTATTCTGTCTTCCACGTTGCAACCTCCTTGTTCCTAACTGCACTGTGGCTATTATACCAGATTTCCGTTTCTCTCAAAAGAGATAGGCGGAAAATATATTCAAAAAACATTCCCGCACCGCTCTTGTCATCTGGTTTTCAATACTATATAATAGGTTTGTTGAGGTGGTGAACTTATGACAATTGACACAAAGGACATGCTGAACAGCATCCTGCAGAGCATCTCCCGGATCGACTATGTAAAGCCGCAGGATATTCCAAATATCGACCTGTACATGGACCAGGTCACGACATTCATGGAGAGCCAGCTCGGCTCCACCCGCCGGCACGGCGAGGACAAGATCCTGACAAAGACCATGATCAACAACTACGCCAAGAACAATCTCCTTCCGCCGCCGGTGAAGAAGAAATACTCCAAGGAGCACGTGCTGGTCCTGATCTTTATCTACTATTTCAAGAACATCCTCTCCATCAGGGACATTGAGACTCTGCTTGCGCCCCTCACGGAGAAGTACTTCCACAACGGCGAGGCCTTTGACATCACGTCCGTGTACGAGGAGGTATGCAGCCTTGAGAAGTCCCGGATCGACCAGCTTGCAAAGGATATCGCAAAGATGTACCACACAGCCTCCGGGACATTTGAGGACGCGCCCGCCGGGGACCGGGAAGCGCTGCAGCTCTTTTCTTTTATCTGCAGCCTCGCCTTTGACGTGTATGTGAAGAAGCTGCTCATGGAGAAGCTCATCGATCAGATGCCTGAGCCGGAGAAGAAAAGTAAATAGACGGTACGATACAAAAAGAAGATTGCGGGGTCTGTTCCGCAATCTTCTTTTTATTTCTGCTCTTCTTCTTTCGGATTGATCCGCTCGAACACCATGTCGTACCCGTCATTCCCGTAATTCAGCGAGCGGTTTACCCTGCTGATGGTAGCGGTGGACGCGCCGGTCTTCTCGGCGATCTCCAGATATGTCTTGTGCTCCCGGAGCATCTTCGCCACCTCAAACCGCTGGGACAGCGAAAGGAGCTCGTTGATGGTGCAGATATCTTCAAAAAAAATATAGCATTCTTCTTTATCTTTCAGACTCAGTATGGCGCTAAAGAGATAGTCGACCGCCTCGGTTCTGATCTTCTTGCTCATATTTATTCTCTCCTCCGAAACGAATTCATTGTATTTATTTTAGCACACTAAATTTATAAAGTCCATAGAATAGCTGAAAGATTTTAAAGCGGTGAAATCATAAAGCGCGCTTACCGCGTCTGCCGCCTGTTTCTTTTCAGATTTGAAAGGAGCTTTTCACAGGACGTATTGGCCACCAGTTCCTCCGGAAATCCCGCCTCTGCAAGGAGTCTGGCTGAGTAGTCCGTCCTGGCGATGTCCATGTCCACATGGGCGTCGCTTCCGAGCGTGATCATAGTGCCGTACTTTTTGCAGCACGCAAGCAGCTCCAGGGCGTTGTCGTGGGTGTTTTCCCGGAAACCGCCCGGCCGCAGGGAGGAGTTGTTGATCTCAAGGAGGGTGCCTGTCTCCTTCGCCGTCCGCGCGAGGACGTCGTAGTCCGGGGCGTACCTGCCGTCGTCCGGGTGCCCGATGATATCTACATAATCCAGATGCATGGCGTTGACATAGGTCCTTGTGTTCTCCGCGCGCCCGCCGCTTTTCCCGTAGCAGGGCGGGTGGATGCTGGCGATGGCAAGATCCAGACCGCGGATCGTCTCCGGCGGCAGATCCACAGTCCCCTCGGCATCCAGAATGTTCAGCTCCACGCCAAAGAGAAGGCGCAGGTCCGCCATGTGCCTCGGCACCACGGAGAGGTTCTGGAAATAGTACAGCCCGCAGCTTCCCGGCATTTTGGGCGCGTGTTCCGTGATAGCAAGCCCTTCCAGCCCCTTCTGCTTTGCCATGGCCGCCATTTCGCGGATCGTGTTGTAGGCATGTCCGCTGGCAAGTGTATGGGTATGTGTGTCGATCTTCACTTCCATTGTGTCTGTTCTCCTTTTTCCGGCGCGCCTGCCGTCTCCCCGACCGAAGGAAATCGCAGGCCAAACGTATAAGTTTTCATCTGTCCGGCAATTATTATAACGTATCTTTTGCTATTTATCAAATCAGGAGGTGTGTTTCCATGACTGAGAATAAAAAGCAGACGGCCCGGGAAGCCGCAGAGGAAAACCGGCGGATCATCGATTCCTTCGATTACCTCTCCGGCGCGGCGTCCGCCCATGAATGCACGGGGCTGATCCCGTCCCTGCCCGCCTCAGAGGCGGAGCGGCAGTCGTACCAGGATCTGTACGCCTACCAGTACCTGCCGCCGAAATTCCCGCCGGAAAAGGCACGCAAAGAGGAGTAGACAGCGGGCGGGCACATCCGCTTCCGCCCGCGCATATGGTAAAGAAAAAAGGATGTTGATCCTTATGGCAACTCAGACCCTCGTCCCGGTGAGCGGCATCGTCCAGCGCGTCACGCCTCTCTCCTCGGACTGCTGCTCCCTGCAGGTATCCGTTGTAAATGAAAACGGCGTTTCCGTCTTCATTGTCAGCCCCTCCACCTACGTGATCCAGGAGGTGCGCCTGCGGCCGGGAATGGCGGTGACCGCGTTTTACGACAGCAACGTGGCGATCCCCCTCGTGTATCCGCCTGAGTATCAGGCCGTGATCATCGGCCGCCGCAGTTCCAATGAGACGATCTACGCCGGCTGGTTCGACGGGGATCTGCTTTCGGAGGACCAGACACTGAAGCTGAACCTGGCGCCCTCCACACAGATCCTGACCTCCAACGGCCAGCCATTTGGCTGCAGCCTCGGCGGACATCTCCTCATTGTCTACTACACGGCAGCCACCATGAGCATACCGCCGCAGACGACTCCAAGACGGATTATTGTTGTCTGTTAATTGTAATTCCGGACGTAACACTTTTTAAAAGTGTTACGTCCGGAATTACATCAACTGGTGTGTAATTGTGTGTTTTGCTGGCACTTCTTTCCCTTCTGCATATACTATACCACAAATTGTTTTAGGGAGGATCTTATGAAGAAGCGTCTGTTACACATGTTTTTCGCGGCGCTGCTGGCCGCGTCCCTTCTGGCCGGATGCGCGCCTGGCAGGGAGGAGGACCGGTCGGATCCCGGGGAAAAGGAATCTGTGGATGTCGTACTGAATGAGGTGGCGCATTCCATCTTCTACGCGCCTATGTACGTAGCCATCGAGGAGGGCTATTTTGCCAAAGAGGGGATCGATCTCACTCTTGTCAATGGTTTTGGCGCAGATAAGACCATGACGGCGGTGCTCTCCGGCGAGGCTGACATCGGTTTTATGGGGTCGGAAGCCTCCATCTATACGTATAACGAGGGGGCCAACGACTACGTGGTCAATTTTGCCCAGCTCACCCAGCGAGCCGGCAATTTCCTTGTGGCCCGGGAGCCGATGGAAGATTTCTCCTGGGAAGACCTGAACGGGCACCTCGTGCTCGGCGGCCGCAAAGGCGGCATGCCGGAGATGGTCTTTGAGTACATTCTCAGGCAGAATGGGATGGACCCCGCAAACGATCTGACCATCGACCAGAGCATTGACTTCGGCTCCACTGCAGCAGCCTTTGCAGGCGGAAAAGGAGACTTCACGGTCGAGTTCGAGCCGGGCGCCACCAGCCTGGAGCAGGAGGGCCGCGGCTACGTGGTCGCCTCCCTGGGAACGGACAGCGGCTACGTCCCCTACACTGCCTTTTCTGCAAAAAAGAGCTATATGGAAGAGCACCCGGACACGATCCAGGGCTTCACAGACGCGCTCCAGAAGGGGATGGACTATGTAGCCGCCCACACGCCGGAAGAGATCGCTGCCATCATTGCCCCGCAGTTTGAGGAGACGGACCTGGAGACCATCACCACCATCGTGAGCCGCTACTACGAGCAGGATACATGGCCGGACTCCCTCGTCTTCTCCGAGGAGAGCTTCGATCTTCTGCAGGATATCCTGGAAGACTCCGGGGAGCTGGAAAAACGCGCGCCCTACGAAGCGCTTGTAAATACGGAATTTGCCGGGAAAGCCGCCGGACAAAACAGCTGACAACCTGCCTGTGCAGGCTGATCATATAGATCGCCGTACCGCATGACCGGACGGCGCGGGACTGCCGGTTCATACCGGTTCTGTACCCCGCAAAGCGAGAGGGAGACGACCTGTCTCCCTCCCTATTTCACTTCCTCCGCCAGTTCCCTTTCGACAGCGGCCAGTTCTTCCCTCCCTTTTTCCTCAAGCATCCGGTCAAATAACTCCTTCTCCGCTTCCGACATATGCCTGCGCAGCACTGCCCTCATTTGGACCTGTTTCTGAAACTTCATCCTTTTCAGATACTCCGGATCTTCAAGGATTTTCTCCCATACATTCTCATCTCTTGTCCTTTCGTAGTATTCGAGCAGCACTGCCACGTACTGTTCTTTCCACTCGTCCTGCAGAATGCTTCCACTGCACACCATCTGCTCGTACGCATACATTCCCATCTGCATTTCTTCCACAGTCATCTGTTTCGGATGGTTCCATTCTTTATAAAAGGTTTTTCTGTAATACGCTCCGGCCATATCCCGGTATTCTTCCTGCTCACTGGCGCGGAGCCGGTCCGCAATGTTTATCCTGATCTTCATCCTCCCGGCAGCCGTGCCAAGATTGCCGACAAATTCATCCAGCTTCCTGCCCAGGGCTGCCATGTCTTCCGCCGGGATATCCGCAAAAAAATCCTTTTCTTTCAGGAGCTCTGCCATCCGCGCCCTGCTCCTGTGCCGTGCCTGTCCAAAGAGCGGATCCGCATCCGTACCGAACGAAACGCACTTCAGCAGACGTCCCAGCAGTTCCCCCTTCTCCTTCCCCTCTGCCGCAAAAAGCATGGCCTCGTCTGCGGCAGACCGTACAAGCGATCCAAAGGGATCCGTTTCTTTTTCTGCCTTTCCGGATAATTCCTGGTAAAAGCGCATCTCTTTTACAGATTTTCCCAGAGATTTCTGTTTTTCCGGATCGCTTTCTCCTTCCAACAGGAAGAATCTGCAGAGCACGCGCAGCAGCCTTTGCTCCTCTCCATCGCCCCCACTCCAGCCGTTTTCCTCCATCTTCTCCAGGTAATCCGCCGCGAGTTCGTACTCCCCTGCCAGGAAGCAATTCCGTATGATCTGAGGAAGGTATGTAAAATCCCCCTTGCGTATCCTGTCGCCGACGCGCCCTGCCAGATATTTCTTCTTTCTCTGATCCTCATGCAGGGCCGCGCTTAGCAGACTCCAGTCCACTTCACCGGCGGACGGAGCGCTTTCCTCCCACTGCAATACGGTCCTGTCATAATATGAGCGTGCGGCCTGCCGCCACATGGCAGCGTAACTGCGAGGATGATCCGGAGCCTTCAGGGCTCTCCGTTCCCGGTACAGCTCTGCCGCACGGTCCGTAGCCCGCTTTTCAAGCAGGACCTGTATATACATATCATAGAGCAGATGTGCCAGAACCTTCTGTTCCGCCCATGCATCTTCGTCCAGTTCCCTGTACTCCCGGTACGCAGCCTCCAGGACAGGTTCCGGGTCTTTCCCGTTATGATATAACCCAAGCGCCTGATAGACATGGCTCTTAAACAGGCGCCGCCGGTTCCATTTTGCCGGTTTCTTTTCAAAAAGCCGGGATGACGCATCCGCCATGATCCGGGCGTCCCTCTCCATTTCAGAAAACCGGTCCAGGCTGGCAGACGCATCTGCCAGCAGTTCAAAGGCGTCATAAATATAGCGGTCAGGTCCCGTTTTCAGGAGGGTTTCCGCTACAGGACGGACCTCGCTCAGGATCTTCTCGCACACATCACGGCTGCCGTCAGACTCCAGTTCAAACTGCATGATCTCCAATTTACATTTGGAGAAAAAGCGCCGGTACTCCGGCTCTTCCGGGCATTCCTCCGCCAGTTCCCCATAGAGGCGGATGGCTTCCGCATACATCTTTCTGACATCTGGCTTCTGTGCCACAGCTGCGGAAAGCCCTGCTGCCCAGCATTGCCGCGCATACCCTTCCTTCGCATCCAGCGTGCCGCAGCTTTCATACATTTTCTTACAATACTGATATGCTTCCTGGTCAAACGGATATCTGGAATCTGTCCCCGCGGCATAAGCCACCTGCCTGAGGATCCTGACCAGCATACGCATGTTGTTCACAGCCGGATAGTTCTTCACGAGCTCCCGCGCCAGTTTCAGCGCTTCATCTGCGTAAGACCGGGACCGTCTCTCATCAAAATGTCCGCCAGCCCTGTCGCAGTAGCATACGGCCAGGTCTCCGAGCACTGCGATCCGCTGTCTCGCCAGATCCGAATGATCAAGATCTTTCTTATTCCTTAAGATATCCTGCAGGGAAGATTCCAGTATCTCCGGGCGGGTTTTCTGTTCTGTATCCGCATAATCCCAATACAGATCCTCTTTGACCCTTGCTTTCTGATAACAGATCTCTTCGTCTTCCGGCCTGCGCAGCTCTGCCCGCTCCAAATGTTCCAGCGCGCTCTTTTGGTATTCCATTGATCCCGCCATATCCTGATCAGCGAGGGAAGAAACCGTTGCTTTTATTCTGTACATGACCGCTGTCTGAAGTTCTCTCTCCGCTTCCGGCAGTTTGTCCAGCAGCTGTTCCATGTCCCTGATGCACTGCCTGACCTGCCCATACTCCTTCCGCCCCGCATAGAAGTCCGCTGCTTTTTTCAGGCATCTGCATCTGATCGCACCGCTGATCTCTTTCATCCCGCTCAGTTTCCGGAGCATCCGGATATGAAAGAGCGCGGTCTGCTTCCGGTATGCATATTTCCCGAATTTCTCCTGCCAGAATGCCGCAAATGCATCCGTCGGATACGCGTCTGCAAGCTCCAGGAAATACAGTTCATATGACGGATCACGCTCTGCCAGCTCCGCGACCGCTCCGCCCAGCCGGTCCGGTTCAAATCCGCCGCTGTCTTCCAGGATCTCACCGCCGAACCTGCTCTTTTGTTCCAGGACATAATAGAACCCTTCCTGCTTTAGAAACGCTTTGTTTTCTTTTGCATACTGAACAAAGCTCTCCATGCACCTCTCTTTTTCTTCCGCGCTCATCTGCCTTTGCAGGGCTTCCCTGAAAAGGCGGTGGCGGAACGTCCACTTCCCGTCCTCTTTCTGCACAAACGCCTCATAAAGATAGGAGGCAAGCTGCTGGAACCTGATCTGGGCGAATGCCTTCCCTTCGGTTCTCAGAAGATCTGAAAGCTCCGTCTCTGTTAACCCGGATCTGGACAGGGTGATGAGACACAGTACCTCATACAGATATTCCGCCTCAAAATGGTCCATTGCCGCTTTCAGGAGATAGAGCACCATGTCTTCCTGTCTGTCCGGCATTCCGGCCAAAAGCTTTTCCATATAGCAGTGGATGCCGTCCATTCCCGGGGCAAGTCTCTCTGCCTCCCCGAATTCTTTCCCGTCCATCATAAAAAAGCGCTGCAGGATACTGGACAGATAGAGGGGATTGCTGCTGCTTTCTTTCGCCGCGATATCCCCCATCAGGACATCGTCCAGCTTCTTCCCCCGTCTGCCGGCTGTGCGGAGCATCACCTGCTCCTGCCCGGACCGTGTAAGTTCCCTCACCTCTGTCAGCCACGGAAATATCGTCTTCCCGACCGGCACGGTATACGCAAAATCATCCAGAGAAGACACCACAAAGATAAGGTGGGGACAGATCCGGACAAAGTCCAGTTCCGGCTCCTTCTCCTTTTCATACAACTGATCCAGTGCATCGATGAAACAGATCACTTTCCTGTCTTTTGCTTCCGTATCCAGTTCAGATAATCTCTCATCCAACGTCATCCCGTCTTCCCTGTGGGGAGACTGCGTGATGCGCTCCAGCCCGCAGATCAGCATCTGCTTCAGCAGATCCGGGTTCTGGCATCCCGGGTTCCCTGCGAAATACAGGATAACCGGATAACCGGCCTTTTCCAGTCTCTGCGCGCAGGCAGCCATGAGCGCGCTTTTCCCGGTTCCGGCCGCGCCTTTTACTTTCACCAGATTGCACGACAGGCCCGCTGATCCCTGCAGGAAGACGGCAGCCTGTATGTTCCGGCACACACCTGCCTCCTCGACCGGTCTCTCCACATAGGAGGAGAGATACTGCTCTTTTGTCCGCTTTATTTCCAGCAATACGCGCTCCTGCCAGCCGGTTTCCCTGAAATCCTTATACTCCCTGCGGATCATCTGCTCAAGAATGCGGTACAGCTCTTCGCCAAATGTATCCAGTCCGCTGATCTTGCACCGGTCTCTGTCCCATTTCGCCTCATAATCGAGCACAACTGCATCTTCCATGCCCCGGATGGCCGCCTTCAGATCAGACAACTTCCTCCTGTGCTCTTCACTTTCGCTTTCATAAATGCTGCGGTACTCCGGGTCTATCTCTCCGATCACGGACGGACCGCGCATGCAGAACACACAGTGTTCCAGATCGCTTTTCTCCCGCAGCGCTCCGTACCGGATCTCCAGATTAGTGATGCTCATTCCCGGCTGATAGTACGCATCCACGCGCATGTCATTTGCGGAAGCGACAATCTCATCCCCGGGGATCCACCCGTAGCGCTCCCCGAGAAGCACAATGATATAAGGAACGCATCGGTCGATCGCATCGATGCAGACTTTCAGCACCATGTGTCCGCTCTCTTCTTCCGTCATGTCCGCCGTATCCACGCCCCAGCGGAGATCCAGCTCCTGCACATCCTCCCCGTACTCTGCAGCCATCCTCCTGAGCCGCGGGAATATTTTTTCATGCAGCAGATCCCTTTCCGCCTGCATATCCTTAAATGTACTGGAAATAAATACTGATTTCATCTTTTTGTCTCCCTGCTCCGGATTTTACTGTTTTTATCTTACCGCAATTATACACTTTTCACAACAATAAAGAGCTGCCGGCTCCCGCCCTTCAGATCTCCTCAAAATGCATCTCCCGCCACTTCCGCCCCGCCTCCTGGAGCTGACGGGTCACCCGGGCCAATTCCTCGTACTGCCGTCCGGCCCGGGCAAGCTGCTCCTCCTGCTGCCGGCGGACCTGGGCGAGCTGCTCCTCGTACTGCCGGCGTGCCTTTGCAAGCTGCTCCTCCTGCTGCCGGCGGACCTTTGCAAGCTGCTCCTCCTGCTGCCGGCGGGCCTTCGCGGCCTCCTCCCCGGGATCCGCCAGGCCGCGGAACCTCTCCCCGTCCCAGACAAAGCGCCTTGTCTTTTGGCCCGCTTCCGTCACGGCCAGCGCCGTCCCCGTCTCCAGCCCGGCCGCCTCGAAATCCAGGGAACCGTCTCCCCCGGCAACCACTCCGCACCGATCCGCCCCGGCCGCAAAAGGAAACCCAAGCCACAGCCTCCGGCGTTTCCCCCCGCCGTCCTCTGTCTCCTCCAGAAAAAGCAGTCCCGCCCCCTCCCCGGCCGGAAAAAGGAAGGGGTGCAGGATGCGCCCCGCCCTGGCGCTGTCTGCGCCGGACATCTCCGGCGGCGGACAGGTTTGGTAAGGGAACAGCTGACTTTGCCGGCTCATGCCGGGGCGCAGCGCCCCGGCAGGGAACACCCCGCAGACCAGTTCCCCGGTCCTTTGCACATACGCGCAGCAGATCCTGTCCCCCCGCATACAGGCGGCCGGCCCGGACAGGCAGTCTTCCGCCAGCACCGCCGCCCCCGCCTCCATCCTTCTGTCAAAGCCCCTCCCATATCTTCCAAACGGCGGCAGCCAGACAAATAAAAGCCTGCCTCCCGCGCTGTACAGCGCCGCCCTGCGCCCGTCCTTCGTCTGCAGCACACAGTCCATTCCTTCTCCACGCTCCCGGTGCGTCTTTGTCTATGTATATGGGATTTCCCGAACAGAAAGACATCTCGCGCATAAAATAAACTGAAGAACAAAAAAGAGAGGTCTACTCATATGGCAAAATATATTCCCAAGAACTGCAGATGTTCCGGGAAACGGCGCTATGTCAGCCCCGGCATCACCACCCACGCGGACTGTATCGATGTGTGCACCAACCCGGTCTGCGGGACGCCGGACACGCTCACGCTCCTGGCCCCGGTCGTCTATGATGAGATCGGCATCAACCTCTGCCGGGAGATCCCTCTGACCGGCACCATCACAGGCAATCCGCCCCTGTCAGCCTCCGCCCAGATCCTGGATGTGACGTTTGGCAGCACGGGGGCAGGCACGACCGTAAGCCCCATCCCCGGACGGCCCAACTGCTATCTGGTGACGCTCACCAACCTGTCCGTCAATTTCGCGGTCAATATCTACGACTGCTCCGGCAGGCTGATCAACACGCTCACGGAGACAGCCGTCTATCTCCCGCCGGCATCCGACACAGCGGACAGCCAGTACCTGGACGACGAGACCAACCCGTCCAGCGTGGAACTCGAGATCTTTGCGCCCTACGGGCTCTCCTACAGGGATGCCGCGGTAAGCGAGCCGGTGATCAACTACATCGGCTTCTCCACCACGAACAACGCCCTGCGCCAGGGCCTGAACATGATCGCCATCCCGCGGATCCTGAGCTTTGACCCGTCTGCCCCGTCCCTCACTCTGGGGATCAGCGTCTATATCAAGAGCGTGTACTTCTCACAGTACCTGTTCCCCAACAAGGGCAGGGCGTCTGTGCCGAAGGGAAGCATCGTACCGGATGAGGACACCATCTGCATGGATTTCGTGTCCGGCGAACTGCTGGACTATGAGATCAAGCCGCTGGAACTGGGCCCGCCCAAATGCGAGGAGAAGCTGAAAAAGGACTGCGCCTTCTGCACGCCCTGCTGTTCCTCCGTCACACAGGGAGACGAGACAGGAACCCCTTCCTCCGTCTCTTCACCAGCCGCCCCTGCTGCGGACACCGGATCCGGCGGGGCCGGCAGCGCGGGAACTGCCGCGGACACGGCCGGCACCGCCAGCTGACAGCAAAGCGGGCGCCGCACAGGAATGTTCTTCCTGCGCAGCGCCCGCTGCTTTTTTTCACATTGTCTTTTATCAAAGCCGCCTCACTGCCCCGGATGGGTCAGGTCCCAGAAATAATCCTCCAGGGCCAGCAGATTCTCATCGGAGTGCTCCACCTCCCTGGCCCAGCGGTACGCCATCCGGACAAAGGCCGCCCCGTCCGGCTCCTCCCCGTACAGATACCGGCGCGCCATGAGAAGCTCCAGGATCCAGTCTGCACTAAACAGCGCGAGCAGCACCTTCCCGTGGATGGAGTCATCGTAGACAGCCCCGCAGAAGTACGTGTAGATAAAAAACACAGCCAGCTTCTCCGGCAACCGCTCATCCAGCCCGGTCTTTTCAAGGAACGCCCCGCGCAGCTCCCGGTACTCCTCCCCGCTGCAGGATGAGAGAAACCGCCGCTCGTCCGCCATCAGGTCGTCCCAGGCCGGGTCCAGCCTCTCCAGGCTGCACAGAAGCCTGCGCTCCCTCTCCCGCTGCTTATGCCCGGGGCTGCGGCGCATCCACCTGTCCTTCGCAGGCCGGATCAGATCCGTCTGCCCGGATATCCCCGGCTTTTCCGCCGCTTCCTGCATCCTGCGGATCTCCTCGTCCATCCCGGAATAATCGCCCGCCTCGAGGCACTCCTGCAGGTCTCCCGCAAAGGCGAGACAGATCTCCCCCCGCTTTTCAAACGGGAGCTCCCGCTTCTGCAAAAGCGCAAAGAGCACCTCCCTTGCGTCTGCCAGCCTTGTGTAGAGAAGCAGGTCGAACCCCTCCTCAAAGCACTCCTCCTCCGGCGTGTCCTCTGTCAGGAGGGAGAAGGGACCCGTCTCCTCCAGGATCATGCGGGCGGCCACCGGGCAGGAGAGAGACAGGGAGTACTCCCGCACATTCTCAAACTCTTCCACATGGCGGGGATACTGCCTGCACGTCTCGCACAGCGCCTCCTCCCCCTTTTCCCGGATCAGGTCGCACAGCCCGCTGTCATCCAGCATGGCGCACCGGCCGTCCCGCTGCCGGAACACGCCCTCCTCCCAGGAGACGCAGCCCTGCATCCGCCTGCCAAAGTCCCCTGTATAGTCCCTGTACCGCTTGAGGGACTGCGCGTCGATCACGATCTGCCAGCCCTCGCAGCAGGTGGACGGGCACGCATCCGCAGCGCACCGGAACGCATCGTAATACGAAGGTCTCACATACCTCATATCCGCTCCTGTCCCCGGGGATCCTACCGGATCTCCCGGATCTTTTTCCGCAGCGGCAGCACCTTGCCCGGCGCCACGGACAGTTCATCGATCCCCATCTGTAGGAAGGTCTCCGTCATATCCGTGTCTGCCGCCAGATCCCCGCAGATGCTGATATGCTTCCCTTCCAGGTGCACATTGTTCGCCACGATCCGGATCATCTTGATGAGCGCCGGGTGATAGGGATTGTAGAACCCGGTCAGCTTGCGGTTGGTCCGGTCCATGGCCAGGGTGTGCTGGGTCAAGTCGTTAGTCCCGATGCTGAAGAAGTCGACTTCCCTGGCGAGCTCCCCGCTGATCATGACGGCCGCCGGCGTCTCGATCATGACGCCGACGCGGATATTCTCGTCATAGGCCGTCTTCTCTTCCTTCAGCTCCGCCTTGGCCCGCTCCAGAACCTTCTTCGCCTCCGTCACTTCCTCGATGGAGGTGATCATGGGGAACATGACCTGCAGGTTGCCGAACGCAGATGCCCGCAGGATGGCCCGCAGCTGGGTCTTGAACATCTCCCGCTTGTCCAGGGAGATCCGGATGCCCCTGTACCCGATCATGGGGTTGGCCTCCCCCTGGATCTCCATGCCCTCGGGCATCTTGTCCCCGCCCAGGTCCGCAGTCCTTATGACCACCTTCTTGGCTCCCATGGCCTCGGCCGCCAGCCGGTACACCTGGAACTGCTGCTCCTCGGTGGGCAGCCTGCCGGGCGTCTCCATGTAGAGGAACTCGCTGCGGAACAGGCCGATCCCGCCTGCGTCGCTGCGCAGGACCCTCTCAATGTCCTCCCGGCTGCCGATGTTGGCGCACACCTCGATCTTCTGGCCGCTCTGGGTGATGTTCTCCTTGCCCTTGAGCCGCTCCAGCGTCTCTACTTTCTGCATGTGCTGCTGCTTCTTCTGCTTCATCTTCTCCATGGTCGTCTGATCCGGCTCAATGTACAGCTTCCCGTCAAAGCCGTCGATGATGACCATTTTCCCCTCGTAGTCCTTCTTCAGGGCCTCTCCGAGCCCGATCACGGATGGGATTCCCTTTGTCCGCGCCAGCACGGCCGTGTGGGAATTGATGGAGCCGTACATGGTGACAAAGCCGAGGACTTTTGTCTTGTCGAGCCGGACCGCCTCGCTTGGGTACAGGTCCCTGGCCGCCATGATAAACGGCTCGTCCATGATCATGCGGTCCTTCCTTCCCCTGGAGAGGATGCGCAGGATGCGGGCCACCACATCGTGGACGTCCGCCTCGTGCCCACGCACGTAGCTCTCCGGCCTCGCCCCGCATGTCTTGAGGAACTCCCGGGCGGACTCCCGGACCGCGTACTCCGCGTTCAGCTTCTGCTCCGTGATGATCCGGACTACCTGGTTCAGGAACGCGTCATCCTCGATCACCATCTGCTGTACCTCAAAGATCATGGCGTTCGTCTCGCCCAGCTCGCCTGCGGACTCCTCGCAGAGCTCCTGCAGTTCTTCCGCGGTCCGCACCCGGGCCTTCTGGAAGCGCACCAGCTCCTTCTCCGCATCCTCCACATAGATCCGGCGCACTTCCCGCTCCCCCCTGTTGAAAAAGACGAGGCGGCCGATCACGATGCCTTCCGATACTTTTTTTCCTGTTAAAGTAATCATACGTATTTCACTCCTCGAAAAGTGGTGTGGACAGATAGCGCTCTCCTGTGTCCGGGAGCAGCGCCACGATCGTCTTCCCCGCAAATCTGTCCTGTCCTGCGAGAAGAAGGGCTGCATGAAGAGCCGCGCCGGAGGTGATCCCGGTCAGCAGGCCCTGCCGCGCTGCCAGCATCCTGGCTGCCCGGTACGCCTCCCGGGTCTCTACCCGGATGACGGCATCGTACAGGTCTGTATCCAGGATCTCCGGGACAAACCCGGCCCCGATCCCCTGCAGGCCGTGAGGCCCGGCTGCGCCCCCCGAGAGGACGGGGGAGTCCGCCGGCTCCACCGCAACAAGATGGATATCCGGATTTTTCTCCCTGAGGAAACGGCCCGTTCCCGTGATGGTCCCGCCGGTCCCCACGCCGGCCACAAACACATCCACCTGGCCGCCTGTATCCTCCCAGATCTCCGGCCCGGTCGTCTCATAGTGGGCCCGGGGATTGGCCCCGTTCACGAACTGCCCGAGCACAACCGCCCCTTTTGTCTCTGCCGCCAGCTCATCCGCCTTCCGGATGGCGCCGGCCATGCCCGCAGCCGCGTCTGTCAGGACGATCTTTGCCCCGTAGCCCTGCAGGAGCTTGCGCCGCTCCATGCTCATGGTCTCCGGCATGGTGAAGATGACCCGGTAGCCGCGGGAGGCAGCCACGGCGGCAAGGCCGATGCCGGTGTTGCCGCTGGTGGGCTCTATGATGGTGTCCCCGGGCCGGATCCGGCCCTTCTCTTCCGCGTCCAGGATCATGGAGAGGGCCGCCCGGTCCTTCACGCTCCCGGCCGGGTTAAAGAACTCCAGCTTGACAAGCACCCTGGCTTTCAGCCCCAGCTCCCTCTCCAGCGCGGCGGGCTCAAAGAGCGGGGTCCTGCCGATGAGTTCCTCTACCCGTGTATAGATTGCTGCCATATCGGTCCAACCTCTCCTTTTCGTTCTTATTCTTTCCCGTTAAAGCAGTAGGTGCACACTTTGCACGGCTCGATGCCGATAGAGGCCAGCAGGTCGTCCAGACGGTGATACCTAAGCGTCGTGAAATTCTGCTTCCTCCGGATCGCCTCGATCATCTTCGCATAGCGGCAGGAATCCGGATCCGTGTACTCCTCCAGCACTTCCTGCGGGCAGTCCGGCCCCTCCTCTTCCTGGATCACGCGCCGTGTGATGAGCTCCATCTCCGACTTGGAGCGGGAGAAGTTGAGGTACTTGCACCCGTACAAAAGAGGCGGGCAGGCGGGACGTATGTGCACTTCCTTCGCGCCGCTCTTATAGAGGAACTCCGTCGTCTCGCGAAGCTGCGTCCCGCGCACGATGGAGTCGTCGATGAGAAGCAGCTTCTTATCCTCGATCAGCTCCCGCACCGGGATCAGCTTCATGCGCGCGATCAGGTTCCGCTGGCTCTGGTTCTGCGGCATAAAGGATCTTGGCCACGTGGGCGTATATTTGATAAAGGGGCGGGCAAAGGGGATCCCGGATTCATTGGAGTACCCGATGGCGTGGGCGATGCCGGAGTCCGGCACGCCGGCCACGATGTCCGGTTCCACGTTTCCATCGTCCCGCTTTGCCAGCATGCTGCCGCAGCGGTAGCGCATGGCCTCCACGTTCACACCCTCGTAAGTGGAGGTCGGATAGCCGTAGTACACCCACAGGAAGGAGCAGATCTTCATCCTGTCCCCGGGTGGCAGCATGACTTCCACGCCCTCCGGCGTCACGTAGTCGATCTCGCCTGGTCCCAGCTCCCGGTAGTCTGTGTAACCCAGGTTGATGTAGGCGAAGCTCTCAAACGAGAGGCAGAACGCATCCTCCTTGCGGCCGATCATAAGGGGCGTGCGCCCGCAGAGATCCCGGGCCGCGTAGATGCCGTCCTTTGTCATGATCAGCAGGGTGAGGGAGCCGTCCACCAGCTCCTGGGCGTAGCGGATGCCCTCCACATAGGAATCCTTCCGGCAGATCAGGGAGGCCACCAGCTCTGTGGCGTTGATGACGCCGCCGCTCATCTCCTGGAAATGGGAATGCCCCTCGTCATAAACCTTCTTCAAAAGCTCGTCCATGTTGTTGATCTTCCCCACCGTCACGATGGCAAAGCTCCCCAGATGAGACTGGATGAGCAGCGGCTGGGGCTCGTAGTCCGAGATGCAGCCAATCCCCAGATTGCCCTTCATCTCCTCCACATCCCGCTCAAACTTTGTCCGGAACGGGGAGTTCTCGATATTGTGGATCGCCCGGCAGAAGCCGTCTTTCCCGTGGGCCGCCATACCTCCCCTCCTCGTCCCCAGATGGGAGTGGTAGTCCACCCCGTAGAAGAGCTCCAGCATACAGTCATTCTTAGATGCGACACCGAAAAGTCCGCCCATGTACGTTTCCTCCTTTTCTATTTTTCCCAAGTTTTTACATTTCTGTTCCCAATACTTTTCTATTATACTGGATTCTCCGTATTTGCACAAGGAAAACTGCACATGCTGTCTCCCGGAAGCCGCGGATTTTCTGTATATTTCTGTCATATAGATTGACTTTTAATTCGATTTATGCTACGCTGACAGAGTAAATTTACAGACAATTCTGTAGATTTATGAACCTTTTATCTTTTATTTATATTTTATGTGGAGGTAGTCTATGAGCAAAGGTACTGTAAAGTGGTTCAACAATCAGAAGGGCTATGGTTTCATCTCAGATGAGGAGGGAAAAGACATCTTCGTTCACTACTCCGGACTTCAGATGGACGGCTTTAAGACGCTCGACGAAGGACAGCAGGTAGAGTTCGATGTGACCGAGGGAACCAAGGGACCTCAGGCTGTCAATGTTGTGAAGCTGTAGAGGCCACAGACAAGGCATTAATCGGCATAAGATGTACCTTTTATTTATATAAACGGCAATTTCATTTAGATATTTAAAAGCAATACATGTAAACGCGATTAAAGCACTGCATCAGACGTGCACGAAAAAGAGGAGGCATAAACGCCTCCTCTTTCGTATGATCTCTGTGTGCTATACCTGCTCCCCGCTCTCGTCGTCCTCCTCGATGAGGCGCAGGCCGGCCGTGTCCGTGACAGGGAGGGAAAAGACGATGGCCTTTGCCTTCGTATCCATGCCGGCGCCCTGCATCACAGCCTGCATGATGGCGTTCTTTTTCTCCGTCTTCGCGACGATGAGCACAAGCTCCTTCTCAGAGACTAAGGAGACGCCCAGGAACTTCTCCGCCCGCTTCATCCCGGTCCCCCTGGCGTGCAGCACTGTGCCGCCGCCCGCGCCGGCCCTCCTGGCCGCGTCCATCACCATCTCGTTGTACCCCTGGTTTGCGATCACTACGATCAGTTCGTGTGCTGTATCCTTCAAGACTGTCTCCTCCCCTTTCTCAAAATTCTGCCCGTCCAGCAGGAACAAAAGCTCCCTCTTCCCGCCGATGCTGCTTACGGGAACCGTAAATGCGATGCCCGTACCGGGCACATCGATCCGGAACTTCTGCCGCAGGCCTTTTTTGACGGTCTGCCACACATCGCCTGTCACAACAGAGAGGGCGACCGCCTTCTCCGCATCCTCGAGCCCCAGGTAATCCAGGATCTCGCTGCCGGCAGTCCCCTTCCCCAGGGCCACGATCTGCACGTCCGCCTGCCTGCCCGCGTAAAACTCCAGAAATCTTTCCGTATCTTTCCGGTCGATGACCGTCACCATCATATATACTTCACTCATAGCTGTACCTCTCCCTACAATTCAATAACCGCGTCATCCGCATAGGCGTCCAGGGACATGGGCGCGCCCGCGGCAGCCGTCGCCTGCGCCCTGCGCTCCTGAAGCCGGTAGATCAGGCCGATCACCTGGATCGTGATCAGGGGCGTCATGGCCACCATGGCCACCACGCCGAAGGCGTCCGCCACCACGTCTCCCCCCACCGCCAGGCAGGCGCCTGTGGCAAAGGGAAGCAGGAAGGTAGCCGTCATGGGCCCGGAGGCCACGCCGCCGGAGTCAAAGGCCACGGCCGTGAAGATCTTCGGCACGAAGAAGGACAGCCCGATGGCAAGGGCATAGCCCGGCACAAGGAGCCAGAAGATGGAGATCCCCGTCAGCACCCGCAGCATGGCAAGTCCGACGGAGACCGCCACGCTGATGGACAGGCCCGTCTTCATGACGCCGCTGTCGATGGCGCCGTCCGTCAGTTCCTCCACCTGCCGGGTCAGCACGTACACGGCCGGCTCCGCCATGACGATAAAGTAGCCGATCAGCATGCCGATGGGGACGATGATCCACCGGTAGGGAAGGGCCGCGATCATCTGGCCGAGGTAGTTCCCCGCCGGCATGAACCCTACATTCACGCCCGTCAGGAACAGAACAAGCCCGATGTATGTGTAGAACAGCCCCACCAGGATCTTGATCAGGGGCCGCTTTTTCAGCCGCAGGGAAAAGATCTGGAACAGGGCGAAGAACAAGGCGATGGGAAGCAGGGATACCGCGATCTCCCCCAGGTACTCGGGGAGCGCGTGCAAAAACAGCCTGCCAAGCTCAATGGAGTCCCCCACCTCCGTGAGGGCGGACTGGCTGTAGGCGCCCCCGTCCGTCTCGTAGATCAGCCCCAGGATGAGCACCGCCAGGATCGGGCCGATGGAGCAAAGGGCCACCAGTCCGAAGCTGTCATCCGCCGCGTGCCGGTCGCTCCGGATCGCGGCGATACCGATGCCCAGCGCCATGATAAAGGGCACGGTCATGGGGCCCGTCGTCACGCCGCCCGAGTCAAAGGCCACGGCGAGGAATGCCTTCGGCGTAAACGCCGCCAGCGCAAATACGATAAGATAGAACACCACCAGCATCCGCGGCAGGGGGATGCCAAACAGCATGCGCAGCAGGGCCACCACAAGGAAGAGCCCCACGCCTGCCGCCACCGCCAGGATAATGACCATGTTCGGGACCGCCGGCACCTGCTGGGCCAGCACCTGCAGATCCGGCTCCGACACGGTGATGATAAACCCGAGTACAAAGCCAAGGATGACCATCACCCACAGCTTCTTCGAGCGGGTCATACTGCTGCCCACCCTCTCCCCCATGGGGGTCATGGCCATCTCCGCCCCCAGGGTAAAGAACATCATCCCCAGCACAAGCATGGCCGCACCGATGATATATTCCAGCAGAATACCGGGCGACAGGGGGACAATGGTAAAACACAGCGCCAGCACGATGACGATGATGGGAAGCACCGCGCTGACCGCCTCTTTTAATTTCTCTTTCAGTCTCTCTGCTACTGTCTCTCTGCTCAAAAACCGTCTCCTTTCCTACTCTTTCTTCCGTTTCCCGCACACTGCCTGCGCCGCCCGCACCACGTGGGCGGCCAGCACGGAGGTCGTCACGCTCCCCACGCCTCTCGGGACCGGGCTGATCAGGGAAGCCTTCGGCTCCACCGCCTCAAAGTCCACGTCCCCGCAGAGATGTCCGTCCTCATCCACGTTGATGCCCACGTCCACCACCACAGCGCCTTCCCCTGCCATGGGGGCTGTGACCATCTTCGCCTTTCCGGCGGCAGCGATGAGTATGTCCGCCGCCCGGCAGGTGCCTGTCAGGTCCTCTGTCCGGGTGTGGCAGATGGTGACTGTGGCGTGCCGCTTAAGGAGCAGCATGGCCAGGGGTTTGCCCACCACCATGCTCCTTCCGATGACAGTCACCTTCTTTCCCTTTGGATCAATACCGTAGTGGTCCAGCATCTCCATCACCGCCTCCGGCGTACAGGGCGCATAGCCGCTGTCGTCCCCGGAAAAGACCTTCGCTATATTGACAGGACTCAGGCAGTCCACGTCCTTGACCGGGTCGATAAGGCTCTTTAGGGGCTCTTCGTCCAGATGCCCGGGAAGGGGGCGGAACACTAAGATCCCGTGTACGGAAGGGTCCCTGTTCAGCGCTTCCAGCGCCTCCTCCAGCTCCCTCTGGGAGACGTCCTCCGGAAGCTCTGTCACCTGGCATCCGATACCCGTCAGCTCCATCCGTTTCTTTGCTCCCCGCTCATAGGAGAGGTCGTCCGGCCTTGCCCCCACCCGCAGGATCGCCAGCTTTGGCTCTGTCCCCCTCTCCTTCAGCGCTTCTGTCCTCTGTATCAGGCGCTCCTTCATGGCCTTCGCCACTTCGGTTCCCAACATCACTGTTCCCATCTTTTTGTCCCTCCTGTGTTGTGTCTGCATGCTGCTTCCGCATGTCGTCCGTCCACCGTCAGGCTTCCGGATCGGTACCGCTCTATTTTACACTCTGGAGCACCTGGCTGTAAATACGCTCTTTCTTCTCCCGGCCCTCTGCGATCATCCGGTCAGCCCGGCCGTTCAGCTCCTCCGCCCGGCCTCTGTCCTTCATGAGCCGTGTGTTGATAAAGACATTTAAGGAGGCTCCCTCCAGGGCCGCCTGGGCAAAGAGGATGCCCACCCCCACGTCACTTAAGGCCAGCCTGCTGCCCTTCTCCCCCAGGACCTCCAAAAGGTCCATGGAGGCGAGCACGGTCTCCATGATCTCCAGCGGGGCCACGCTGGCGTCGTAAAGGGCGGACTCCATGACTTTCTCCCTGGCAGCCTTCTCCTCCTCTGTATTTTTCGGGAGCCCGTAGGCCCTGGACAGGGGCTCAAAGGCCTGGGCGTCCCGGTCTGTCAGGGCGACCAGCCTGTCCCGCAGCTTCCCCAGCTCCTCCAGGGCCGCCAGGATCTCCTCCTCCACTGCCGCGTATTTCTTTTTCCCCACAGTCAGGTTCGCCACCATCATGCCAAGGGCAGCCCCGAAGGCTCCCACAGCGGCGGAGGCTCCCCCTCCCCCGGGCACGGGGGCCTTGGAAGACAGCTCCTCAAGGAACTCCGTAGTCTTCATCTCCAGCATCATCATAGTCTTTCTCCTTCTCTTTTTGTCTCTGTCCTTCTGTCTGTTCTCTCTGGCTCTTCTGCTATCTCTTCTTTCTGGGCATCACATGGATGGCTCCGCCCTTCAGCTCCTCCAGCGCCTCCGCCACGCCCTCATTGTAGGTGGGGTGGGGACGCATGGCCCGGAGCACCTGGGAAGCCGTCAGATGGTTTTCGATAGCGCTGACAAACTCACCGATCATGTCTGTGGCCCGGCCGCACATCATCTGCACGCCCAGTATCTCCTCTGTCTCCTCATGGATGACCACCTTGATAAAGCCTCTCTCCTCCTTTGAGATGAGGGATTTCCCGTTGGCGCTCATGATGAACTTGCCTGTCCGCACAGGGATCCCTTCCCCTTTGGCGGTCTCCTCGTCCAGCCCCGCCGAGGCGATCTCCGGCTCCGTGTACACGCAGCCCGGCACCACCGCCAGGTCCACAGAGGGCTCCTGTCCTGCCAGCAGCTCCGCCAGCACCATGCCCTGGGCGCTGGCAGCGTGGGCCAGCTGTGCGCCCGGGATCATATCCCCGATGGCGTAGACGCCCGGGATGCTCGTGGCAAACCTGTCATCCACGAGAACGCGGCCACGCTCCATATCCGGGACTGCACCCTCCCCAAAAAGTCCCTCCGAGGCGGGCCGTCTCCCCACGGCGCAGAGCACATACTGTCCGGAGACGGACTGCTCTTTTTCCTTCTCCTCAAACCGGCAGACAAGTCCGCCCGCCGCCTCTTCCACAGACCGGACTGCCGCTCCCGTGTGGATATCCACTCCTCTCTTCTTCAGGATCATCTTCAGGTTCTGGGAGATTTCTTTGTCCATGTTTGGCACCAGCCGGGGCATGGCCTCCAGGATCGTCACCTTACAGCCAAGGGAGGAATAGATGGTGGCGAACTCCACGCTGATGACGCCTCCCCCTATGATGACCAGGCTCTCAGGCACCTCCCGCAGCGCAAAGAGCTCGTCGCTTGTCAGGACACCAGGCAGATCCATGCCCGGGATGGGCAGGATGACAGGTCTTGAGCCGGCCGCCAGCACCACTTGCTCCGCCTGGTACACCTGCTTTTCTCCGTCCTTCTCCACTTCCACCTGTCTTCCCGGGAGGAGCCTTCCCCTGCCCGCCAGACAGGTCACGCCGCCTCCCTTAAGGAGCTGCTCCACTCCCTGCACCAGCTGGTCTGTGGTCTCCTCCTTGTAGGCCAGGATCTTCTCAAAGTCAAAGCTGACTCCCTCTGCCTTTACCCCGAACCGCTCCGCCTGCCGGATCTCCCGGTAGAGTCCGGAGGCGTGGAGCATGGCCTTGGCCGGGATACAGCCCCGGTTCAGGCAGGTCCCCCCCGCCCGGCTCTCCTCCACAACGGCCGTCTTCAGCCCCAGCTTTGCGGCCTTGATGGCGCACACATAGCCCCCGGGCCCCGCGCCTATGATGATCAGATCGAATCTTTCTTCCATATCCTCTTCTCCTTTTGTCTCCCTATATCTCCTCCGACGCGACCCACCGGATGACATCCCGCAGCATCTCTGCCTCAGCCGGGTCGGCCGGGTGGAGCAGGCCAAGCTGCCTGCAGAGGGCCTTCCTGCTGTACCTGGCGTTTTTCAGACAGTCGGGAAGAGCCAGGATAAGCCCCGGCTTCAGGGCGTCTGAATAGACCGCCGCGTCTGTCACTTTTCCCTGATCCACCTTCAGCTCCACAGAGAGGCTCCCCCAGGGAAACCGGTGAGACAGCTCAAACTGGAATTCCAGCCTGCGCCCAAATTTCCACTCCCAGGATGCAAAATATTCCTCGTCGGCCTTCAGCCTCTCCCCGTCCAGCTCCTCCTCTGTCAGGGGAGTGCTCCTCTGGCCGTACACCTCCTCAAAGGCCTGCCGCAGTGCTGCCTTCAGCCTGTCTATAGTCAGGTCCGGGACAAATTCCCGCAGGTTGGCCACTCTGGAGCGGACAGAGTCCACACCCTTGGACTTCAGCTTCTCCTTATTCACCGTGAGATAGCTGCCCAGCACCTCCTTGTCCACGTCCACCATCAGCGTACCGTGGTGATAGCAGTAGTCTCCCTGCTCATAGTAGGCATTCCCGGAGAATTTCCGCCCGTCTGCCAGAAGGTCGTTCCTGCCCGACCGGACCGCAGGGATGCCCAGGGCCCTGACCGCCCGCAGGATCACCTCGGTCTGCCTTTCCACGCTGTAATCCTTCTTTCTCACAAGGAAAGTAAAATTCAGGTTCCCCAGGTCATGGTAGACAGCACCGCCTCCGGAGAGCCGGCGGGCCACATACCCGCCGTCCTCTTCCAGGCGGCTCACCCTGCACTCCTTCCAGGCATTCTGGTTCCTCCCGATGACAACCGTCCTCTGGTTCTGCCAGAGATACAGGATGCACTCCCTCTCGCCGCAGGTCTCCAGAAGATATTTTTCCACAGCCAGATTGTGGTAGGGCACAAACTGCCCGCTCTCTGTATATCTGATGGTGTCGATCATACTTCTCCCTCTGCTCCGAAATCATAGGTGAGGACCGGATGTCGGGCCGCCTCCACCTCGTCCAGCCTTGTGACCGGCGTGGTGACAGGCGCCTCGTGCAGTTTCTCCGGATCTGTCTTCGCCAGCTCATACAGGCTGCGGAACACCTGGATGGCATCGTCCAGCGTCTCCTTTGACTCGGTCTCCGTGGGCTCCACCATGAGGGCCTCCTCCACGATCAGGGGGAAGTACATGGTCGGCGGGTGGATGCCGTTGTCCAGCAGTCCCTTGGCAATGTCCATGGCCGAGATGCCGGTCCCCTTCTTCAGGTCCGCAAGGCTCATGACAAACTCGTGCATGCAGGTCTCGTCATAGGCCATGGTGTACAGATCCTTCAGGGCGCATCTCATGTAGTTGGCGTTCAGCACCGCGTTCTGGCTGGCCTCCCTGATGCCCTCTCTCCCCAGGGTGAGGATGTAGGTGAGGGCCCGCACCACCACAAGGAAATTGCCGTAGAAGCTCTTCATCTCCCCGATGCTCCGGGACGGCCTCTCAAACCGGCAGCAGTCCTCCCCCGTCACGAGAACGGATGGAAGGAAATCTGTCAGCAGCTCCCTGCAGCCCACCGGACCGCTTCCCGGGCCGCCGCCTCCATGGGGCGTGGAAAAGGTCTTGTGGAGGTTCAGGTGGACCACGTCAAAGCCCATGTCACCCGGGCGCACAGTGCCCATGACCGCATTCAGGTTCGCCCCGTCATAATAACACAGTCCGCCGCATTTGTGCACGATATCTGTGATCTCAAGGATATTTTTGTCAAACAGTCCCACTGTGTTGGGATTGGTCAGCATCAGGCCCGCCACGTCATCGCCGGCCGCCTCCCTCAGCTTCCCGATGTCCACACAGCCCTCCGCGTTGGAGGGGATGGTCACCACGGAGTAGCCTGCCATGGCCGCGCTGGCCGGGTTGGTGCCGTGGGCCGAGTCGGGAACAAGTATCTTCGTCCTCTTTCCATCCTTCCTGCTCTCATGGTAGGCCTTGATGAGGAGAAGCCCGGTAAATTCCCCGTGGGCTCCCGCCGCGGGCTGGAAGGTCATACGGTCCATGCCGGTGATCTCACACAGATATTTCTCCGCCAGGCGCAGCACCTCCATACAGCCCTGCACCGTGTCCTCTCCCTGGAGAGGATGGATCTCGGTAAATCCGGGAAGGGAGGCCACCGCCTCGTTGACTCTGGGATTGTATTTCATGGTGCAGGAGCCCAGGGGATAAAAACCGTCGTTGACCCCGTGGGTCTTCCTTGCAAGCTCCGTGTAGTGCCGGGAGATCTCCACCTCGGACAGGGCGGGCAGGTGGAGCTCCTTCCCCCGTCTGTCCCCCTCCGGCAGGCTCACGGTCTCCACATCGCAGGGAGGAAGCGCAGGGCATCCTCTGCCTGGTCTGCTCTTTTCAAATACTAACATGCCTTACACCTCCTTCAGGATGCGGACTGCCTCGTCCATCTCTTCTTTTGTGTTCATCTCCGTGCAGCACCAGAGGATCCGGTGGTCGTCCAGGGGAAGTCCACCCAGGATGCCGTGCTCCTCTAGGGCCTGCAGCGCCCGGCCGGACTCCTTCTCCGACACGGTCACGAACTCGTGGAAAAACCCGCCCCTGTTCTCCAGCTCAAAGCCCGCCTCTCCCAGCCTTTTTGCAAAGTAGTGGGCCTTGGACAGGCAGGAGGAGGCGGCTCTTTCAAGCCCCTCATTTCCCATGGCTGTCAGGTAGACGCCCACCGCCAGGGCGCAGAGGGCCTGATTGGAGCAGATGTTGCTGGATGCCTTCTCCCTGCGGATATGCTGTTCCCTTGCCTGCAGGGTCAGCACGTAGCCGGTCTTTCCGTTCCGGTCCTTCGTCTGTCCCACGATCCTGCCCGGCAGCTTGCGCATCATGGCCCTGGTGGCGGCCATAAAGCCCAGGTAGGGTCCGCCGAAGGCGAGAGGAAGTCCCAGAGGCTGCCCCTCTCCCACCGCCACATCGGCCCCGTACTCGGCCGGTGTCTTCAGGATACCCAGCGAGATGGGATTCACGCTCATGATGAATTTGGCCCCCGCCTGGTGGACTGCCTCGCCGATCTCCTTTGCCGGCTCCAGGTTCCCGTAGTAATTGGGGTGCTGGATGAGGACGCAGGCTGTCTCTTTATCCAGGTGTGCCTTCAGCCACTCCACATCTGTCACACCGTCTTTTTCCGGTATCACCTCCAGCTCCATCCCGTTCCCAAAGCAGTAGGTCTTTACCGTCTCAAGGATGCAGGGAAGGACCGCGGCGGATATGCAGGCCCTGCCGCGCTTCCTCTCTCTGCACATGGCCACTCCTTCTGCCGCGGCTTCAGCGCC
This sequence comes from Mordavella massiliensis, assembly GCF_016901695.1. Lineage (GTDB taxonomy): Bacteria > Bacillota > Clostridia > Lachnospirales > Lachnospiraceae > Claveliimonas > Claveliimonas massiliensis_A. The sequence continues at coordinate 37,992 of NZ_JACJKS010000006.1, forward strand.
GTCATAGACGGAGGCGTTGGAGACATCCATCCCGGTCAGGTCACAGATCATGGTCTGGTATTCAAAGATGGACTGCAGGATTCCCTGGCTGATCTCCGCCTGATAGGGGGTGTAGGCAGTCTGCAGATTTTCCTTGGATGTCACGCTGCCCACCACGGCCGGGATGTAGTGGCGGTAGGCCCCCGCCCCCCGGAAGATGGTGGGGAACACTTTGTTCTTTGCAGCTATGGACTGCATCTTTCTCTTCACTTCCAGCTCAGAAAGCCCTTCAGGTATGTTCAGTCCGCCCTTCAGCTTCACCTCCTCCGGGATATCCCGGAACAGGTCGTCCATGGACGCATAGCCGGCGGCCTCAAGCATTGCCTGCCGTTCCTCCTGGGTGTTCGGCACATAGCTTCCCATATATTTCCCTCCTTCTTCTCTCCTTCTGCTTTCCTCCTCTGCTCTTACGCGTCCTTCTCACTCTCCACAAACGCCTCATACTCCGCCGCTGTCAGCAGCTCCTCCCGGTCAGAGATATCTTTGACCCTGACAAACCAGGCGTCGTAGGGTGCCTCGTTGATGGACTCAGGCGCATCCAGGAGTTCCTCGTTCACAGCGCTCACCACGCCGGTCACCGGGGAGTACACATCCGACACAGCCTTGACAGACTCCACGTCCGCAAAGCTCTCTCCTGTGGCCACCTCGTCGCCCTCCTCCGGGAGATTGACAAACACAAGGTCGCCCAGCTCAGACTGGGCGTAGTCTGTCAGTCCGATGAGGACCTCATCGCCCTCCTCTTTTACCCACTCGTGTGATCTTGAATACAGCAGTCCTTCTCTTAATTCCATGATCTTCTCCTTTCACTCTCTGTTTTCTATTTGCTCCTCTTGTAAAACGGAAGGGACACGATCTCGGCTTCCACCCGACGTCCTCTCACGTCCGCCTCCACCTTTGTCCCCGGCTCTGTGCAGTCCGCATCCACCAGGGCCATGGCCACCGGGCAGCCAAGATAGGGGCAGTGGGTGCCGGAGGTGGTGCGGCCGATGAGCCGGTCACCCAGGTATACGTCCTGATGCTCTCTTATGATGCCCCGGCCGGTCACTCTCAGTCCGATGCGCTTTCTTGCCGGTCCCCCCTTCTCCTCAAGGGCCCTCTTTCCGATGAAGTCCTCTTTTCCCATCTTCACCGCAAATCCCAGACCGGCCTCAAGGGGTGTCACCTGGTCGTCCATCTCGTGTCCGTAAAGAGGCATGGCCGCCTCCATCCGGAGTGTGTCTCTTGCTCCCAGGCCACAGGGGATCAGTCCCTCCTCCTCCCCGGCCGCAAGGAGAGCATCCCACATTTCCCGGGCCCTTGCGCTGTCCAGGTAGAGCTCCACCCCGTCCTCGCCGGTGTATCCGGTCTTTGAGATAACGCAGGGAATCCCCGCCGCCTCCGTGTCAAACACGGCGTGATAGTACTTCTTCGGGATATTTTCCTCTGCTGTGACCTTCCTCAGGATCTCCATGGCCTTCGGCCCCTGGAGGGCCAGCTGGGCGTACTGGTCCGACACATCGGTAAATGTCACCTCGCCGAACTGATGGTCCAGCATCCACTGGTAGTCCTTGTCCCTGTTGGCCGCGTTGACCACGATAAAATAGTCCTCATCGGCCTTTTTGTACACGATCAGATCGTCCACCGTGCCCCCCTGCTCATTGCACATGGGGCTGTATCTGGCCTGACCGTCTGTCAGATCGTCAAAATTGTTGGTCAGCATCATCTGCAGGTTGGCCAGGGCGTCCTTCCCCTGGCAGAGGATCTCCCCCATGTGGGACACATCAAAAAGCCCCGCCCGGGTGCGCACTGCCATGTGCTCTTTGATCACGCCCTCTTTGTACTGTACCGGGAGAAGATAGCCCCCAAAGGGCACGATCTTCCCGCCCGCCTCCACATGTGCCTCGTAGAGCGGTGTTTTCCGTTCCATTTCTCCTTTTCCTCCTTTGCCAGACTTTTTTATTGATGAGACAAATGAAAATAAAAAGGGAGAGACCGTCTTCTTCCCTTGAAACCAGTCTCTCCCTGTCCGTTCATCCAGAGCCTCGTCCAGATCGTAACACCTGTCTCATTAAATCTGGCTCTATTATAAACGCCCCGAAATTTTCTGTCAATAATTGTTTTTTATTTGACATTTCGTACAATTGTTTATTTTTTCACAACTATACAGTTTTTATACATTTGCCCGGTATGCCTCGTCAGCAGTGTACACGTCAAAGCCGCTTCCCTTCAGGATATCGATCACTCTTCCCGGCTCATCGCTCTTGAGCACTGCCGCGGCGTCGCTTCCGTTGGCAAAGGCGTACATGTACTCAATGTTGACCTCGCCCTCCACAAGCTGGTGCATGGCTTTTGCCAGCGAGCCCGTGGCGTGAGGCACCCGCAGGGCCACCACGTCCGTGAGCATGGCCGTGATCCCCTCCTCCTTCAGGACCATCCGTCCCTTGTGGGGGTCCGATACGATCATCCGGAGCATACCATACTCGGAGGTGTCCGCCAGGCTGAGGGCCACGATATTCACGCCGCCCTTTGCCAGCGCTGCCAGCACCTCGTCCAGACGTCCCTCCCTGTTCTCCAGAAATACGGATAACTGCTGTACTGTATTACTAATTCCCATGATATTCCCCTCCTTCTTACATCTGCCTGTTGTCGATGACGCGCTTGGCCTTGCCTTCGCTTCTCTGGATGGTCTTCGGCTCTACCAGCTTCACGCGGACAGATACGCCGAGCGCCTGCTTCAGCACAGCCGCCACCTTGTTCTTCAGCTCGTCCAGCTTGCGGATCTCGTCGGAGAAATATCTCTCGTCCACTTCCACCATGACAGTGAGCACGTCCATATTGTTCTCCCTGTCCACGATCATCAGATAGTGGGGCGCCACGCCTCCGCCCATAGACAGCAGGGCCGTCTCCACCTGGGTCGGGAATACATTCACGCCGCGGATGACCTTCATGTCGTCGGTGCGTCCTGTGAACTTGTGGATCCTCACGAGCGTTCTTCCACACTTGCAGGTGCCGTGGGTCATACTCGTCAGGTCCTTTGTGCGGTAGCGGATCAGGGGCATTCCTTCCTTGGATAGGGTTGTGAACACCAGCTCTCCCGTCTCTCCGTCCGCGCAGGGCTCGTAGGTCGCAGGATTGATCAGCTCCGGATAGAAATGGTCCTCGTATACATGGAGTCCCTCGTGGTGGATGCAGTCCAGGGCAACGCCCGGTCCTGTCACCTCACAGAGGCCGTAAATATCAAAGCAGTTGATATGGAGGATATCTTCAATCTTTCTGCGCATCTCCTCCGTCCAGGGCTCCGCACCGTGGATGCCCGCCTTCAGCTGCATGCGGTCCACAAGCCCTGCCTCCTGAATGGACTCGGCCAGGTAGAGGGCGTAGGACGGGGTGCAGGCGAAGGCTGTGGCTCCGAAATCCTCCATGCACATCATCTGTCTCTGGGTATTCCCCGCAGACATGGGAATGGCCATAGCTCCCAGCTGCATAGCGCCATAGTCGAGCCCCATACCTCCCGTGAAAAGCCCGTACCCGTAACAGATGTGGATGCGGTCCTCGCTGGTAAGGCCGGCCATAGTGAGGGCCCTGGCCACGCACTCACCCCACACCTCCACGTCATACTTTGTGTAGGAGGCCAGTGTCAGCTTGCCTGTCGTGCCGGATGTTCCCTGTACCCGGGCGATCTTCTCCTGGGGCACTGCCAGCAGACCGAAAGGATAGTTGTCTCTCAAGTCCTCCTTTGTGGTGAAGGGCAGCTTTCCAATATCCTCAATCCCCCGGATATCGCCGGGCTCCACGCCTTTTTGCTGCATTTTTCTCCGGTAGAAGGGTACGTTCTCATACACTCTCTTTACCTGCTTAACAAGCTTTTCACTCTGCAGGGCGCTCATTTCGTCCCTGCTCATACACTCGATCTTCGGATCCCTGATCCTCTCCTGCCAATTTTCTAATGATACTCCTGCCATTTTCTTTTACTCCTATTCTTGATACTTTTGGTGCGGCCAGGCCTACAGGTCTGACTCGTCTACCATCTTCACACCTGCATCCTTAAGAATGGAAGCTGCTTTCTCATAATCGTCGGTGCTGAAAACCAGAACCGGAGCGCGTCCTTCGCGGATTACAAATGAATAGATGTAGCGCACGTTTATGCTGTTTTCTGCAAGTACTGCCAACATCTGATTGAGATTGCCCTTTTTGTCCTCCAGCTCTGCGCCGATGACATCATTCACTCTGACGACAAATCCCCTCTCAGTGAGATAACCCTTCGCCTCTGTTGGCTTATCTACTACGAGACGAAGGATCCCAAACTCCGGAGTATCAAAAGACGCGACGGCCCGGATGTTGATGTGTGCTTCTGTGAGCTTGGATGTAACCTCCATCAGGCTGCCCGGCTTATTCTCCACGAAAACTGATAGCTGCTTGATCATGTGACACCTCCTTTTTTCTGGTCCTTAAATCTATATCATCTTGCAGTAAGGTGATATCCTGTGTCAAATGCCTTCCTGTTGATATCTATTGTCTTTGGCGGCACTGTATTTTCAATGACCCTGTACCAGTCCTCCTTGCTGAAATCCATGTGCTGCGCCGCCACGCCCAGCACGATCATGTTGAACACCTTTGGATTGCCCAGCCTCTTGGACTCCTCCGTGGCATTGACCGCGTACACCTTGTGGGTCTTCCCCAGCTCCTCCAGGATGCCCTCCGGATAGCTGGCGCTGCCGATCACGACAGGCATGGGGTCTATCCTCCAGTCATTGACTACAAGGGCCCCGTCCTTTTTGAGGAAATGGGCGTACCGCATGGCCTCCAGTCTCTCGAAGGCGATGATCACGTCCGCCTGCCCTTCCTCCACGATGGGCTCCGCCACCTTGTCTCCGTAGCGCACAAAGGTGACAACGCTTCCGCCCCTCTGGGCCATACCGTGCACCTCGGACAGCTTCACGTCATGGCCCCCGGCGATGGCCAGGCCTCCCAGGACACGGCTGGTGAGCAGGGTTCCCTGGCCGCCCACGCCTACGATCATAATATTTTTTACTGCCATTATCTGTCACCTTCCTTTACCAGTTCGATCGCCCCGAATTTGCACAGCGACTGACACAGTCCGCATCCGGTGCACATCGTATCGTCAATATGGATGGTTCCGTCTTCGTTTCTCGTCATGGCCGGACATCCCGGCTTCATGCACATGCCGCACTTCTTGCATTTGTCCGCATGTACGGTGTAGAGAGGCTTCTTCGCCTTGGACAGGAGCACACAGGGGGTCTTTGTGATGATGACCGACACCTCGTCCCTTGCCACCTCTTCCCTGATGGCCTTCTCCAGAGTGTCAATGTCCAGAGCGTTGATCTCCTGCACGTGCTTCACGCCCAGCGCCCGGCAAAGTCCCGGGATGTCGATGGCGTAGGTGGGGTCGCCCTGGAGCGTCTTGCCCGTGGCCGCGTGGTCCTGATGTCCTGTCATTCCGGTGGTGGAATTGTCCAGGATGATCACCGTTCCCGTGGCCTTGTTGTACATCATGTTCATGAGGGAATTGACACCTGTATGTAAAAATGTGGAGTCGCCGATGACGGCTACCCAGTTTTTAATATAGTCTTTGCCCTTCGCCTTTTCCATTCCGTGGAGAGTGGAAATGCTGGCGCCCATACAGACGGTGGTGTCCACCACGCTCAGCGGCGCTACCGCTCCCAGCGTATAGCATCCGATGTCGCCTGCCCCGTGTATCTTCAGCTTGTTCAGCACATAGTAGACGCTGCGGTGGGGACATCCCGGGCAGAGGATAGGCGGGCGTCCCGGCACCTGGGCCGGCGCATCAAGCTGCAGGTCCTCATGGAGGATGGCTTCTCTGAGCATATTGGCGCTGTACTCGCCCTGCACGGTAAAGATCTCCTTGCCGATGGCTTTAATGCCCCAGGACTTCACCTGCTCCTCGATCACCGGATCCAGCTCCTCCACGATATAGAGCGTTTCCACCTTTGACGCAAAGTCCTCGATCAGCTTTCTCGGCAGAGGATTGACCATGCCAAGTTTCAGCACGGATGCCTCCGGCAGCACTTCTTTTACATACTGGTAGGGAATACCGCTTGTGATGACGCCGATCTTCGTATCGTTCATCTCCACCCTGTTGATGGAAAGTGTGTTGGCTGCCTCAGCCAGCTCCTCCATCCGCCTCTCGATGACCACATGGCGCCCCTTCGCGTTGCCCGGCATCATGACGTTCTTGGCCGGGTCTCTCTCGTAGGGCTTATCCGGCACTTCCTCTCTCTCACACAGCTCTACCAGCCCCTGGGAGTGGGCCAGCCGGGTAGTGGTCCGGTACACGAAGGGCCGGTCAAACTGCTCGCTCAGGTCAAAGGCCAGCTTCATGAACTCCTTTGCCTCCGCGCTGTCGGAGGGCTCCAGCACCGGCAGGTGGGCCGCCCTTGCCACCATCCTTGTATCCTGCTCGTTCTGGGAGCTGTAAAGTCCCGGATCGTCGGCCACCACGATGACAAGGCCCCCGTTCACTCCCATGTAGGAGACGGTGTAGGCCGGGTCTGCCGCCACGTTAAAGCCCACGTGCTTCATACAGGACATAGCTCTCGTCCCCGCTATGGAGGCGCCGATCGCCACCTCTGTGGCCACCTTCTCGTTGGGAGACCACTCGCAGTACAGGTCGTCTCTGTACTGTACAAGATATTCGCTTATCTCCGTGCTCGGCGTACCCGGGTAGGCGGCTGACACCTTCACTCCCGCCTCGTAGGCGCCTCTGGCAATGGCCTCATTGCCGAGCATGATCACTCTCTTTGACTCTGACATTTTACAGTCCATCCTTTCTCAAATCTGTCACTCTCTTTGCCTTTCCCTCAAACCGCTTCAGGGAGTAGGGAGCCACCAGCTTGATCTGGGTGGCAAGGCCCAGCTGGGACTTCAGTCCCTTCCTGATCTTCATCTCCAGCTCGCTGAGCTGCGCGTAGCTGTCAAGCAGCCTGTCGTCCACCAGCTCCACGGTGATGGTCATGACATCCAGCCGGTTCTTTCTCTCCACCAGTATCTCGTAGTGGGGTCCGATCTCCGGTATCTGGAGCAGCACCTCCTCGATCTGGGTCGGGAATACATTCACGCCTCTGATGACCAGCATGTCGTCCGCCCGGCCGGAGATGTTCTCCATGCGCACGGTCGTCCTTCCGCATCTGCAGGGCTCATACATGAGCCTTGTCATATCCCCTGTCCGGTAGCGCACAAGGGGCAGCGCCTCTTTCCCGAGACAGGTGACCACCAGCTCGCCTCTCTCTCCGGGAGGCAGCACTTCCTCTGTCTTTGGGTCGATGATCTCCGGGATAAACCAGTCCTCGTTGACATGCATGCCCACAAGCTCCTCGCACTCTCCGGCCACGCCCGGGCCGCACAGCTCGCTCATGCCGTAGTTCTGGGTGCACAGAAAGCGCTGGCCCCACACCTTGTGCATCTCATCCCGCATGGGCTCCGTCATGCCCTCGCCTCCGAAGAGACCGATGTGCACCTTCAGGTCCTTCTCCGGGTCCAGGCCTCTCGCCCGTATCTCCTCCCCCAGGTGGAGCGCATAGGAGGGGGTGGCCACCAGAAGGGTCACGCCCATATCCTGCAGGAACATGATCTGCTTCTTCGTGTTTCCCGAAGACATGGGAATGACAGACGCGCCGATCTTCTCAAGACCTCCATGGAGTCCCAGGGCCCCTGTGAAGGTCCCGTATCCAAAGGAAATCTGGGCCACGTCATCGGCTGTGGCGCCGCCCATACAGGCGATGCGGGCCACGTTTTCCAGCCACATGTCCAGGTCATTCCTTGTGTATCCCACCACCGTGGGCTTTCCTGTGGTCCCTGAGCTGGCGTGGAACCTGACCAGCTCCTTCTTGTCCACGGCAAAAAGCCCCATGGGGTAGTTGTCTCTGAAATCCGCTTTGTATGTAAAGGGCAGCTTCGTCAGATCCGCCAGTGTCTTTATATCCTCCGGCTTCACCCCTGCCTCGTCCATTTTCCTGCGGTAGGGAGCAACCCTCTCATAAATATAGGGCACCGTCTCCTTCAGCTTCTTCAGCTGGATCGCTTCTATCTCGCCTCTTGGCAGGGTCTCTTCCTTCGACCAGATCATGACATTTCCTCCTTCAATTTTACGCTTCCGCGTCGTGCTTCCCTTAGTATAGCACAATACTTTCGCAAGTTAAAGCATTAATTTGCGAAAAATACAGATTTCCTTAATTTGTCCCGTCGTAATGCTTGCAGGCGTACTCGTCCAGCTCCACCTTCAGGACTTCCACCGCGTTCACCCACTTCTCGTCAAAGTTGTCGAATTCCTTTCCCGTCTGATGGCGCATCACTTCCTTAAGACCATGGAGCTTCTCCTCAAATGTCTTAAGGACCCGGACCTTCCCTGTCCCGATCAGGCTGGCGTAGTAGTAGCTGTGGCTGCAGGGGAGCTCCGCCTCCTTAAGGCCGTGGCGGCAGTCCAGCTCGATGCACACCTCCGGCTCCTCCTTAAGCGTTCCGATCTTGCGCCCCACCTTGGCGCTGTGGAGGTAGAATGTCAGCTTGTCCCCCCGGCTTTCATACCCGAAGTTCATGGGGACGACATACACCTTCCCCTCGCTCACCATGCCCACCCGGCACACCATGCACTCGCCGATCATCTTCGTGATCTCACCTATATCCGTCATTCTCCTCTTTGGTCTTCTCATCTCATATTTCATACTGTATCTCTTCCTTTCTCTCCCGCGCGGCCCGGCAGGTTTCTTTGCATCCCCGGCTCTCCTTTGGAAGGCCCGCGCCTTTATGGTCAGTTTATCACTCTTTGCGCGGAACAACAAGCTGAATTGCCGATTGATTTCCCGGCCCCTCTGAAGTATTATAATAGGTGGGAGTATATAAATCATTCGTATCAGTAAGGGGAGAAGTATATGAAAGATTGTACCTATTATGACCTTCTTGGCGTTTCCATGGATGCAGATGAAAAAGAGATCGCGGACGCCAAGAATTTTTTAGTGAAGAAACTGCATCCCGACGCAAATATAGACAGCCGGTTTGACACTACGTCCTATATCCAGAACGTGCTGACCGCCTACCGGATCCTGAGCAACCCGGACAGCCGGAGAGTCTACGACCGCCGGATCCGCAACCCCGTCCGCAGGGAGACGCAGGCGGAGCGGGCCCGGGAGCGGGAGGCCATGGGCGCCCGGCCTCTCTCGCCGAACTTCGCGCCCTATTGGGAGGCGGCGGACCGGCTCAACGGGCTTGTCAGCGAGAGCGCGCCGCTCCTGAAGCAGAAGAAGTTCAGCCGGCAGGAGCCGGACGCGGAAAAGCTGGCCGCCATCGCCGAGGAGGCGCATCCCCGCATCCTCGTCCTGCAGGACGGGGAGATCCCCCGGCGCTACTGGTTTTCCCACGCCATGAACTGGCTGCTCTTCCAGTGGAGCCAGAACAGGGATCTGCCCTACCCGCTCCTCTACTCCATGTACGACAGCTATCTGGAGCAGCGCAAGTCCGCGCTGGAAAAGAGAAAGATCGCAAATCAGAACACGCTGTTCCTGCACAATCTGGACCGTCTGATCTCCTACCGGCAGCTCAGGTCCTGACAAAAAAAGCGGGCGGCGGATAGCCCCGGAACAGACCGGGGAATCCGCCGCCCGCTTTTTATGATGCCGCACGTTGGATCAGCGCCTGTGCGCCGCCTCCTCCAGCCGTTTTCTCAGCTCGTCCAGCAGGTCCCTGTGATGTCTGGACTGCATCTTCGGGAACGCCCGCACAAGGCGGCGGCTGGCCTGGAGCGTCGCGCCGGTCAGCACCGCATAGCGGCCCCGCAGCTCGTCGTAGCGCTTCCGGAGCTCCTCATAGCGCTCCCGCGGCTCGTCGCCAAGATAATCCAGCCCCTCCATGACGTTCTCGTATATATTGCTTCCCATCCGGTCTGAGATCTCCCGGAGCTCCGCGCCGATCCGCTCCAGCATGTCGAGACGGCGGTTCAGCTTCAGGATGCCGGCGGTGGTGACAGCCACGTCCGCCGCAAGCCCAGCCAGGAACACGCAGGCCAGCGCCAGCCCCGCCGAGACATGCAAAAGCCCCACCGCACTGCCGATCAGGGGATGGACCGCCTTCACGATCACCACGCAGGCCAGCCCCCACACAAGGGAGAAGGGCAGGCACACGTAGCCGCCGATACTCAAGGGGAGGCCGGTGTAGTCCCACCATTTGTGGTGGAAGAGCCGGTCCATGACAAAGCCCGTCAGCCCCTCGATCAGCGTCACCAGCACAAAGGAGGACAGGTACAGAAGGACCGCCCTGTCCCGAAAGGGCGCAAGAAGCACGACGACCGACGTCACCCCCACGCCGTAGATCGGGCACAGGGGGCCGTTCAGGAAGCCCCGGTTGACGAACCGGCGCTCCTTCACTGTGGCGAAGGCCACCTCGGCGCACCAGCCGAGGAAGCTGTATATAAAGAAATAAAGGATCAGTTCATATATCTGCATACGGATCTCCTGCTCTCTTTTCAGAATGTCAGAAAGATTATACTTCACATTGCCACGTCCGTCAAATGATGCTATAATTTTCACCTGGAGATAATTATTCTCAAAAAGGAGACTTACGAATGATACTCAAAGAAGGAAAGAACCTCTGTACTTACCGCGTCTGCGGGATCCATACACAGATGAAACTGGAGCGGCGCCTGGAGGCCCTCGGGCTTACACAGGGCGCTCTCATCACTGTTTTAAATAATGACAAAAAGGGCGCCCTCACGGCCAAGTTCCGCGGGACGCGCTTCGCGCTGGGCCGGCAGATCGCCGACCACATCGATGTGGAGGAGGTGTCGGAAGATGGCAGGGACGATTAATGTCGCCTTCATCGGCAACCCGAACTGCGGCAAGACCACCCTCTTCAACGCCTACACGGGGGCCAACCTGAAAGTCGCCAACTGGCCCGGCGTGACCGTGGAAAAGAAGGAGGGCCACGCCACCTACCAGGGCCAGGATTTCCGCCTCATCGACCTGCCCGGCATCTACAGCCTCACCTCCTACACCATGGAGGAGACCGTGTCGCGGGAATGCATCTTAAGCGATGATGTGGACATCATCGTGGATGTGGTGGACGCCTCCTGCCTGGAGCGGAACCTCTATCTGACGCTTCAGCTCATCGAGCTCGGCAAGCCGGTGGTGCTCGCCCTGAACATGATGGACATTGTGGAGGAGCGGGGCATGGAGATCGACCTGCACCGCCTCCCGGAGATGCTGGGCATCCCGGCCATCCCCGTGTCCGCCCGGAAAAAGACCGGCCTGTCCATCCTGCTGCACGCAGTGGCGCACCACAAGGACCACGCTTCCCAGAGCCCCTTCATCCACCATCACCACAAGGAGCACTCCTCCCACCGGCACGACCACCATCAGGAGTACGCCATGGTGTACCGGGACGATATCGAGGACAAGATCGACCAGGTGATGGAGCAGATCCGCAGCCGCTATCCGGACATCCCCAACAAGCGGTGGCATGCCATCAAGTATCTGGAGGGGGACAAGAACGTCAACGAGAAGTACCCTCTTGATCTGTCCGGCATCCTGGACCGGGATTACGAGAAGGAGATCATCAACGAAAAGTACGACTTTATCGAGGAGATCATTGCGGAGGTGCTTGTCAACAAGTCGAAGAACGCGGCCCGCACGGACCACATCGACCGGTATCTCACCGGGAAATGGCTGGGGCTTCCCATCTTTCTCGCCATCATGGCCCTCGTCTTCTTCCTCACATTCACGGTGGGAGATTTCCTGAAGGGCTACTTTGAGATCGGGCTGGACGCCTTCTCCTCCCTGGTGAGCAGCGGCCTGGCCGGCGTGCACACAAGCCCCATGCTCACTTCGCTGATCGTGGACGGCATCATTTCCGGCGTGGGCGGCATCCTGACCTTCCTGCCGAACATCTTCATCCTCTTCCTGGCGCTTGCCATCCTGGAGGACAGCGGCTACATGTCCCGCGTCGCCTTTGTCATGGACGACATCATGAGCGGCCTGGGACTTTCCGGGCGGGCGTTCATCCCCCTGCTCCTCGGCTTCGGCTGCTCCGTCCCCGCCATCATGGCCTCGCGGGCGCTGGAGCACCGGAAGGACAGGCTGAAGACGATCCTCATCACGCCGTTCATGTCCTGCAGCGCAAGGCTTCCCATCTATGTGCTCTTCTCCTCCATGTTTTTCGGGGAGAACGCCATGCTTGTCTGCTACTCCATGTACCTGCTCGGGATCGTGGTGGCCATCGTGTGCGCCTTCCTCATCTCCCGCTTTGACGGGAGCCGGGCGGAGCACGCCCTCCTCATCGAGCTGCCGGAGTACAAGTCGCCCAACGCGCGGACCATCGCAATCTACGTGTGGGAGAAGATCAAGGATTACCTGACCAAGGCCGGGACCGTCATCTTCATCGCCTCCGTGATCATGTGGGTGCTCCTCAACTTCGGACCCGCCGGCTATGTGACAGACATAAGCGCCAGCTTCGGCGCCTGGATCGGAAAGGCCATCGTGCCCGTCTTCCGGCCTCTGGGCCTTGGCTACTGGCAGATCGTGGTGGCCCTCATCGCCGGCATCGCCGCCAAGGAAGTCGTCGTATCAAGCTGCAGCGTGCTCTTCGGCATCCAGAACATCACCACCTCCCACGGCATGACCGCCATGGCCGGCACGCTGGGCGCCATGGGCTTCGGGGCCGTGAACGCCTACGCGCTGATGGTGTTCTGCCTGCTCTACATTCCCTGCACCGCCACCATCGCGACGATCCGCAGGGAAACAGAAAGCAGGCGTCTCACCGCCTGCTTCGTGTGCTTCCAGTTTCTCGTGGCCTGGGTGGTCAGCTTCGCTGTCTACCACATCGGCCTGCTGCTGTAAGTCTTCTCTTACTGGATCTTCTTCAGAAGATCCAGTTTTTTCTTAAACGGGGCGTATCGGACAGGGATGTCGATGAGCCCCGATTTTTTCATGATGCTCTTCTGGTGCGTGAAGGTGTCGAAGCTGGCCTTGCCATGGTAGCCTCCCATCCCGCTGTCCCCCACGCCGCCAAAAGGCATGTGGGACGTGGCCAGGTGCACGACCGTGTCGTTGATGCATCCCCCGCCGTAGGAGAGATGCTTCAGCACCCACGCCTCACGCTGCCTGTCCCTTGTAAAGAAGTAGAGGGCCAGCGGTCTGGGCCGCGCGCTGATCTGGGCCGCCGCCTCCTTCAGGTCGTAGAACGTCAGGACCGGCAGGACCGGCCCGAAGATCTCTTCGCGCATGACCGGATGCTCCCATGTCACCTGGTCCAGGATGGTGGGCTCGATCTGCAGCGTCTCCTTCCTGCTGCCGCCCCCGCAGACCACATGGGCGTCCCGGATCAGGCCGAGCACCCGCTCAAAATGCTTCTCGTTGATCATCTTCGGGTACTCCTCGTTCCGGCACGGGTCCTTCCCGTACATCTTCCGTATCTGCTTCTCCATCTGCCGGAGCAGCTTCTCCTTCACATTCTTCTGGACGAAGATATAGTCCGGCGCCACGCAGGTCTGCCCGCAGTTGAGGAATTTCCCCCACACGATCCGCTTTGCCGCCAGGGAGATATCCGCCGTCTCATCCACGATGCAGGGGCTTTTCCCGCCCAGCTCCAGGCTCACCGGCGTCAGGTGGGCGGACGCCTTCTCCATCACATACCGCCCCACGTTTACGCTTCCCGTGAAGAAAATGTAGTCGAACTTCTCATTCAGAAGGGCCTCGTTCTCTTTTCTGCCGCCCAGTATGACGCTCACATACTTGTCCGGGAACAGCTCCCCGATCATCCGGGCAATGAGGGCGGAGGTGCGGGCCGAGTAGGCGGAGGGCTTGACCACGGCGCAGTTGCCGGCGCTCAGGGCACCGACAAGAGGCGCGATGGTGAGCTGGAAGGGGTAGTTCCAGGGGGACATGATAAGCGCCACGCCGTATGGCTCCGGGTAGATGAAGGACTTTGACGGGAACTGGGTGACGGGCGTGGGCACCCGCTTCGGCCTGGCCCAGCTCCTGATATGCTTCAGCGTATAGCGGATCTCCTCCTTCACGATGCCGATCTCTGTGGCGTAAGCCTCGAACGGCGACTTGTGGAGGTCCCCCTTCAGGGCGTCCATGATGTCCTCCTCATTGTCCTGGATCCACTTTGCCATCCGCTCCAGCTGACGGACGCGGAACTCCACGCTCTTCGTCTCCCCGGTGCGGAAATACTCCCGCTGCCTCTGCAGCATTGCTTTATATTCTGCCATATTCCTTTTCCCTCCTACGCACGTATCCGGTAATAGATTTCCTTCAGTTGGTCCCTACGCATGATCTTCGGGACCGGGTACAGCGGGTTGGCCTCCCGGGCCGCCCGCTTTGCCAGCATATCGATGTCGTCCTCCCGGATGCCCTCCAGCTTCTCCGGTATGCCCATCCTGCGGTTCATGGCGCGGATCTCTGCGATAAAGGCGTTCGCCTTCTCCTGGTCGCTCTCCAGGTCCTGCCCGATCTTCACAAGATCGGCCAGCTCCGCCAGGGACATGTACACCGCGCTCCCGTAGGCCTCCAGCACATAGGGCAGGATCACCGCGTTGGCAAGGCCGTGGGGGATCCCGTACTCACCGCCCAGGCTGTGGGCGATGGCGTGGACATAGCCAACATAGGCCCTCGTGAACGCCGCGCCGGCCAGGAAGGAGGCCTTCTGCATGTTCTCCCTCGCCTCCATATCCGAGCCGTCCCGGTAGGCCCGCTCCAGGTTCTTAAAGATCAGCCGGACGGCCGCCACGCTGTCCTCGATGGTCTGGGCCGTGTTGCTCTTTCCGATGTACGCCTCCACCGCGTGGGTCAGGGCGTCCATGCCGGTGGCCGCCGTGATATGGGGCGGCAGCCCGCGGGTCAGCACCGGATCGAGTACCGCGTACTTCGGGATCAGCACAAAGTCGTTGAGCGCGTACTTCTCATGGGTCCGCTCGTCTGTCAGCACGGCCGCCAGCGTCGTCTCGCTGCCGGTCCCGGCTGTCGTCGGAACCGCGATGAGAAGCGGGATGGGCTTTAAGATCTTCAGCTCCCCGCGCATGGCGGAGATCTTTTTGTGGGGCCGGGCCACCCTCGCCCCCACGCCCTTGGCGCAGTCCATGGGCGAGCCGCCGCCGAAGGCGATCAGCGCGTGGCAGCCGTGTTCCCTGTAGAGTTCCAGCGCCTCCTCCACGTTGGCGATGGTGGGGTTGGCCGTGGTCTTATCGTAGACCACGCACTCGATCCCGCCCTCCCGGATCCACGCAAGAAGCTGCTCGTGGAGACCCAGGGCGGCTATGCCCGGGTCCGTCACCAGCATGACGTTTTTTATTCCCTTATGCTTCAGCATGTCCGGGAGCTTCCTCAGGCTGTCCCTCCCGGTGATCATCTTCGGCTTGCGCCAGAACGGCACAAGATCCATCGCAAGTTTCATCACCTTCTGAAACAGCCGGCACCACAGTATGTACATCTTTTTTCCTCCTTCTTTGCACAGCACCGGGACAGGCCGCTTCCACAGCCTGTCCCGCATCTTTTTTTCTTCTCTTGTCTTTTTCGCCTGTTATTTCTTCCGGATCCCGTCCAGGTAGGGGATCTCAATGGGGTCAATGGGATTCATGGGATTCTCGATCTTTCCCTTCTGGTTCCGCTTCCTGCGCCGCAGCAGTTCGCCGCCCTTATTGTAAAACCAGAAGGAGTAGGGCAGGATCTTGTTCATCTTGCCCAGCTTCTCCTTTGTCGTCTTGCCGTACAGCGTCCCGCCCGCCTGGATCTCGGCTTTCTCCCGGATCAGCGTGATCAGCTCCGTCTCGCAGGTGACATGCTGGGGCAGGATGGTATACCCCTGTCCCACGCACTCGATCTTGTGGGAATCGCTCCCGCCGATGCCCGGCTTCCTGTACTTCTGCGCCAGTTTCCTGGCACGTGCGTTGGACTCCTCCGACTCGCAGGAGTTGAAAGCTTCGATAAAGTCGAACCGCTTGATCGTCTCCGGGGAACTGAAATACTTCTTCGTGTTTGTAAAACTTAAATATTTCTCCCCGCATGGATGGGCCGGCCCCAGGATACCGCCGTGCCTGTGAACAAAGTCGATCAGCATCTGCACCGACATCCCCTTCAGTTCCAGGAGCCGCATCTTCACGCCTTCCGGCATGATGCACAGGATATGTCCCGCATCGCAGGTATCGTACTCGATCCCTTTGAGAACGACAAAGTCTTCGTGCACCTTCCCCTTCATATTGTACTTCCAGTGCCTGTACCCCTTGTACGTATCATGATCCGTGATGAGCATGCCGTCAAAGCCTTCCTGCTTCAGCTTCGTAATATACTCGTCCAAGCTTACTTTACTGTCCAGAGACCCTTCCTTTACATGACAATGCATATCCAGCTTCATAAGTAAGCCCCCTTTGTGCTTTTATCTGTCGTGTATAGTATAACACAAAGCGGGGAAAAAATAAATCCGTCACCTTTCTTCGGACAGCCCCCTGCTGGGGAAATAGATCAGCGCCAGACCGAGAAGGCACACCGCCATATACACGCTTCCCGGCAGACTTGTCTGCATAAACCCGAAGGAGAGCGACGCACCGGCCGCCAGGACTGCGCCCGCCCCCATGGATATGATCCTGCTTTTTCTGTACATAAAAGAACACCTCCTCTTTCCATGGTCCTACCATAGCAGATAAGGTGTTCTATAAATCCGACTTGTATTCCGTCTCTGTTACTTTTCTTTCCCCGGCTCCTCATCCGGATCTTCATCGTCCAGATACATGATCTCAAGATCTTCGTCGTCCGGATCCTCCCCCGGCTCCCCGCTGTCCGGTTCCTCATCGTCCGGTTCCTCCGGGAGGTCTCCGTCCAGAAGCATCCGGGCTTTCTCCACTTCTGTCTCCACGGACTTCTCCTCCTTTACGGCCTGGGAGAAGCGCTTCTCTTTCCTTCCCACCTCGCGGGATTTCATCATGAACTGCACAATCATTCCAAGAACGGCGAGCGCTGCGCAGGCCCCGTAGACAACAAGGACGTTCACATCCACGCCGGCCAGCTCAAATGCGGCGTGTCCGGCCATCACGCCTCCCCATATGGAGGAGATGACGATCAGAAGCGGGTCCATCAGGATCGCCGTGATGATCGCGAGGACAAGCCCCACGCCCACGCAGATCAGATGGAACGGAAGGGACTGCGGCATCAGGAGCAGTTCCATCGCACCGGTCGTGAGCGCGCCAATAAAGAGGAAGCCGCCCACTCTTCTTATGATCGCGCCGAAGCAGGCAAACAGCACCGCGCCGACGGCCATCGCGCCTAAAAAAGCGCCTCCCTGCAGGGCGAAGATCCAGGAGAAGACTGCGCCCAGGATGATGCCGACAAAGATACCTGTTATAGCCGCAAGGACACGGATCAGCTTCAGTCCGAAGAAGCAGATGACAAGTCCCAGGACAATCCCTGTAACAGTGGGAGCCAGACTGCTGTGAAGCGCCTCTTTCATCATCTCCACGAACTGTGCCGCTCCCCCTTCGGCCACTTGGTTCACCATTGACATGATTTTGTCCATATCTTTCTCCTTTGTTCCTGTATAAATTAGACAGGGGTATTATAGCATCTTTTTTTCGTCCTGTTAAGACATATTTTTACACACAGCAGTAGAGACGGGCATCAATTTGTTGTAAACTAACGCCCGTCCCTACTTAACTGTTTCAATCATTTTTCTTCCTTTCCCTGCACATGTACAGTAAAAAATGATTTTCTTTTGTGTACTGATCTTCTTTACTTTCATCGTATGACTTTTAACTGTCCGCTATAAACTTCCTGATACTCTTGATCTTATTTCTTTTCCGATATCCGGATATCTTCTGAAATACTATCTTTTCTCAGTACTC
The DNA here is from genome assembly GCF_016901695.1 of Mordavella massiliensis. Lineage (GTDB taxonomy): Bacteria > Bacillota > Clostridia > Lachnospirales > Lachnospiraceae > Claveliimonas > Claveliimonas massiliensis_A. Next base: position 55,864 of record NZ_JACJKS010000006.1, read on the forward strand.
TGGCTTTCAGCTTTCAGCCTTTTTGGATTTTTTCATTTGGATCAGTACAGATAGTTTAATCTTTTGGCGGTCCGTACCTCCTTTGCTTAAACTATTTACTTTGAAGTCTGAGGTCTGTCTGTCTATTTTATCTGAACGGGATTTCTTATTATCCAACTGTAACAAGTTCATCTCTCTGTTCATTTTATAAACAGATGGCTTTCGTCCTTCAAAGATTTTTATTTGTGAGTTTATATTACCACTCTGGCCCTGATTTGTCAATATATTTTATTATAAATTTTTATTTATCTATTAATTTTCTTTTTGTTTTAAAATATTCCGTAAATTAATACAGAGGCGGACTTTGTCTCGCCGCCAGTACAAAAAAAGGTGCGCATCCGCGCACCTTTTCGCATATGTTCTGTTTCGAATTAGTAAGCGACAGAGCCTGTGTCTGTTCCGTTTACCACATAGTAAACAGCGCCCTCTTCCGGCTTGATGTACAGGTCGATGGACTTGATATCCGCAACCTTCTTGCCGGCAGCCTTCGTCCAGGCCTTCTTGACAGAGGCGATCATATCCTTCTCCTCTACCTCTTTGCCCATGTACTGTACGAACGCTTTTACCTTGATCTCCTTCTTGGCGGCTGTCCTCTTCGCAGGAGCCTTCTTTGCAGCCGTCTTCTTCTCAGCCGTCTTCTTCTCAGATGTCTTTGTCTCTGCTTTCTTTGTCTCAGCAGCCTTTGCAGCAGTCTCCTGCTTCTTTACAGTCTCTTTTGTATCTGCTTTTGCGGCAGCGGCAACCGGCGTTGTCTTAACCTCTTTTGCAACTGTCTTTGCGCTTGCTACTGTCTTTGCACTTTTTGCAGCCATCTCATTTCCTCCTGAATACTCTCTTACAATATATTTTTTCTCTTTATGCCGTTCCTCGCTAAGTCGTCAATATTATAACACACTCTTTGGAAATTGCAATGGCTCTCAGACACTGCTGTGAAAACTGCTCAATATTCAGACAAAACCCGGTTTGCACTTAGTATTTCTGCCCATAAAAATCCTGCGTTTTTCCGCTAATTCGAGGTCGGGATATATTTCCGGATCACGCCTGCCACATTGCTGATGGGCATCGTCTGCAGCCAGATCCTGCCCGGACCGCTGACGACGGTGTTGAAGAATCCCTCGCCGCCGAAGAGCATGTTCTTCACGCCCGGCACGCTCTTGATCTCCATCTGGCAACTGGCAGTCATGCCGGCCAGATGCCCGGTGTCCACCACGATCTGCTGCCCGGCCTGCAGTTCGTACTCGACCACATGGCCGTCAAACTCCGCGAACACGATGCCGTTCCCGCTGAACTTCTGCATGATGAAGCCCTCGCCGCCAAACAGGCCCGCGCCGAGCTTCTTGTTAAAGAAGACCGAGACGTCCACGCCCGCCTCCCCGGCCAGGAAGGCGCTCTTCTGGAAGATCATCTCGTTGCCAGGGGTGATCTCAAACGCACGGATGGATCCCGGAAAGCTGGACGCAAAGGCGATCATGCCCGGCCCGCCCATGGCGGTGTAGTTGTTCTGGAACATGGCCTCCCCGCTGAACATCCGGCCGAACGCTTTGCCCACGCCGCCGTTGCTGGAAGTCTCCATCTTCATGTTGGGCGACATCCAGGCCATGCCGCCTCCCTCTGTGATCATCTTCTCCCCGCCCTCCAGTTCGCAGATCACGACCGGAAGGGTGTCTCCGTAAATCTGATACTTCATTTCCTGTTCCTCCTCATACTTTTTTATAGTTCTATCTCAAAGGGCAGACGGTCCAGAATATCCCGCTGCACATCCACGCCCGGGTACACCTCGATCAGCTTCAGCCCCTTGGGCGTCAGCCGGAATACGCACCGCTCCGTCACATACAGCACTTTCTGGCCGTTGGCGATAGCCCGGCCCGCCGAGAAGCTGACACTTGTCACCCGCTCCACGAACTTGGGGATCTCCCCCTCCCGCTCGATGGTGACTGTTCCCTTCTTCTGGGATACCTCCAGCCCCTTCGTGTCAAAGGTGAGGCAGAAGACAACGGTGGGCGTCTTCGCCGTGATGTTGGCGAACCCGCCGATGCCCGCAAAGGCTCCGGGCCCCCGGTGGGCGTTGACGTTCCCCTTTCCGTCCACCTCCAGGGCCCCCATGAAGCAGATGTCCAGGCCCCCGTTGTCATAGAGGTCAAACTGGTTGGCCATATCGTATACGGAGGCGGCGCCTATCATGGCTCCGAAGGCCTCCCCCGACACCGGGAAGCCGCCGATGCCGCCGGACTCCACCGTGAGGGTCACCAGATCCAGCATGCCGTTTTTGCGGGCGTGCCGGGAGACCATCTCCGGCAGACCGATGCCGATGTTGACGATGTCGTCCACCCGGAGCTCCTTCGCCGCCCGCCTGCCGATGATGTTGGCCGCCGCACTGTTCTTCCTCTGCCCGGCGGAGGCGGTGTCGATCTTCTCGCTCCAGGCGCTCCACTCCTCGTAGGGGATCTCGAAACTGCCGGTGAGGGCCGTGTAGGCCTCGTTGCGCTCCTCCGGCTCCGCCACGACGATGGCGTCCACCAGGCAGCCGGGTATGATGGCGTTCCTCGGGCGGGACGGCGTGCCCACCAGCCTGTCCACCTGCACGATCACCCTGCCGTGGTTCGCCTTGACCGCCTGACAGATGGAGAGCGCGTCGCCGGACATGAACATGTCGTCAAAAGAAATATTTCCCTTGCGGTCCGCGGCCGTCCCCTTGATCAGGGCCACCGTGATCTTCGGCAGTTTGTAGTAGAGGAATTCCTCCCCGTCCACTTCCACGTATTTCACGAGGGAGTCGTCGATGGAGAGCCGGTTGATCCCCGGCCCTTCCTTTCTCGGGTCCACAAAGATGTCGAGGCCCACCTTGGACAGGGCCCCCGGAAGTCCCCCGGCCTGGGCACGGATGGCGTGGGAGATGCAGCCCAGTGGGAGGTTGTAGGCCTCAAAGCGGTCCTCCAGCACCAGCTTCTTCGTGCTCGGCATGGCCCCGAAGTGGCCGCAGATCAGCCGGTCCACCGCCCCGTCGCGTATGTACCCCTCCGCGCTGCGGTTCTCATCCCAGACGCCGAAACCGGCGCTGGAGATGACCGTCAGGTGGCTGGGGGACTGCATCCTCTGGTACCGGCGCTGCAGCGCCTCGTGCAGCTCCACCGGGTTCTCGATCCCCACAAATGAATTGACGCAGATGCAGTCTCCGTCGCGGATCAGGCGGATCGCCTCGTCAGAACTCATGATCTCATACATAGTTGCCGGTCTCCTTACTTCTCCTTCTTTGCCAGTTTCGCTTCCCTGGCGCGGTACATGGCCTCCAGTGCGTCCACGATCCCGTCCACGCCCATCAGGCTGGCGTTGAAGAGGATCTGATGGGATTCAATGCTGCCCCACTCTCTTCCCGTGTGGGTCTCGTAGTACAGTTTTCTCTCCCGGTCCGTCCGCCGGATCTTGTCCCAGGCCTCTTTTTCGCTGAGCTTGTAGATCCTGGAGATGCGCCGGATCCGGTCGTCTTTGAAGGCGTGCACGAACACATGGATGCAGTTGCTGTAATCCCCGAGGATATAGTCGGCGCACCTGCCGACGATCACGCAGGAGCTGCGCTGAGCCAGCTTCTTCACCAGTTCTGTCTGCGCCCGGTACATCTGGTCGCTCAGGGGCTCCGCGGCGTCCCGGCTCATGAACGCGGTGTAATCGCCAAGGCTCATCACGTAAGCGGACAGGAAGCGCCCCAGCACCGTCTCGTTGATATTCTCCGCAGCCTCGTTTGTAATGCCGATCTCCTGGGCTGCCATATGGATCAGATTCTTGTCGTAGAGAGGAATGTCAAGACGTTCCGCCAGCTTGTTGCCGATCTCGTGGCCTCCGCTTCCGAACTGACGCCCGATGGTTATGATTGTATGCTCTGTCATATGGATCCGCTCCTTTCCCTATCCCCTCCGAAGAGGGAGTTTTTCTTCTGCCTTTATTATACTTCACCCCGCATGGATAAGCAAAAGATTTCGCAAATCTTCCTTGCGCGGAGCATGATTTCCAACTTATAATGGAGGAAGCCTATACGAAAGAAAGGATCTTGTTCTATGAAAATCATCAAACAGGTGGGGATCATCTTCCTGCTGTGCTGGGTCAGCCTGGTCATTGAAGCGCTCCTGCCCTTCTCTTTCCCGGCCAGCGTCATCGGGATGATCCTCCTTTTTCTCTGCCTGCTCACCGGCGTGCTGAAGATCGGCCACATCCAGGAGAAATCCGATTTCCTGCTCTCCAACATGGCCTTCTTCTTCGTGCCGGCCGGTGTCAGCATCATGAATTACCTGGATCTGCTGGCGGACAGCGTTGTGCCGCTCCTCCTGATCTGCGTGGTCTCCACGGTCATCACCTTTGCCGTCACCGCCTGGAGCGTGCGGCTGACCGCGGCGGCAATGAGGAGGTGGAAAAGATAGTGAGCGATGTATTTTCTTCCCCGTTTTTCGGCATTTCCCTGAGCATACTGGCCTTCTGGGCCGGGGAGAAGGTGCAGAAGAGATTCCGTCTGACGGTGCTCAACCCCCTGCTGATCGCCATCGTGCTCGTCACAGGGATCCTGCTCCTCTTCGACATCCCCTATGAGGCGTACAATGAGGGCGGACAGATCATCAATATGTTCCTGGCGCCTGCCACCGCCTGCCTGGCCGTGTCCATCTACACGAGGATCCGGCTTCTTAAGGAGAACTGGCTCCCCATCCTGGTGGGCTGCACCTGCGGCTCCCTCGCCTCCATGGGCAGCATCTTTTTCATGTGCCGCCTCTTCGGGCTGGATGAGAAAGTGAGCCTCTCCCTCCTCTCCAAGTCGGTGACAACGCCCATCGCGGTGAGCATTACAGAGCGGCTGGACGGCGTGGTGCCCGTCACGGTGGTGGCGGTGATCATCACCGGAACCCTGGGCAGCATCCTGGCTCCGGCCTTCATCCGCCTCTTCCGGGTGAGGGATCCGCTGGAAGCCGGCCTGGCCATCGGCGCCTGCAGCCACGCTGTCGGGACCTCCAAAGCCATTGAGATTGGCGAGACAGAGGGGGCCATGAGCGGCCTGGCCATCGGGATCTGCGGCATCGTGACCGTCCTGTTCTCCCTTTTTATCTCGTAGCGTGCACGATCAAAAAGCAGCGCGGCCCAAAAGAGAGGGCTGCGCTGCTTTTTTCAGAAATGACATCTGCAGATGCAGGCAGAGATGGTGTCGACATATACGATATTAACATAAGGATTTATGTTTTTCAATCCCGCTTCGCAAAATGCGACATAATGTGCTGATTAGGCACTTTTCTCAAACTGGGAGTTGTAAAGCTCCGCATAGAAGCCGTTCCGGGCCAGGAGTTCTTCGTGCCGGCCCTGCTCGATGATATCCCCGTCTTTCATGACAAGGATCAGATCCGCGTCCCGGATCGTGGACAGGCGGTGCGCGATGATAAAGCTGGTCCGCCCCCGCATCAGGTTGTCCATGGCCTTCTGGATGCGGACCTCCGTCCGGGTGTCCACCGAACTTGTGGCCTCGTCCAGTATGAGGATCTTCGGATCCGCCAGGATTGCCCTGGCGATGGTCAGGAGCTGCTTCTGGCCCTGGGACACATTGCTGGCCTCCTCGTTGAGCACCATATCGTAGCCGCCGGGCAGCGTCTGCACAAACCGGTGCACATAGGCGGCCTTCGCCGCTTCCACCACCTCCTCGTGGGTGGCGTCCAGCCTGCCGTAGCGGATGTTTTCCTCGATGGTGCCGTTAAAGAGCCAGGTGTCCTGCAGCACCATGCCGAACAGCCCGCGCAGGTCGTGGCGGTCGAACTCCCGCAGGTCGTGGCCGCCGACGCGGATGGAGCCGCTGTTCACGTCATAGAAACGCATGAGCAGTTTGACCATGGTCGTCTTGCCGGCGCCGGTGGGGCCGACAATGGCGATCTTCTGGCCTGGCTCCACCTGCGCGCAGAAGTCGTGGATGATGATGTGGTCCGGGTTGTAGCCGAAGTGCACATGGTCGAATTCCACCCGGCTCTCCAGGCCGTCTGTGGACGCCGGACAGTCGGCTGTCTTCTCCTCCTCTTCCTCCTCCAGGAAGGCAAAGACCCTCTCGGAGGCCGCTGCCGTGGACTGGAGCATGTTTGCCACCTGGGCCACCTGCTGGATCGGCTGGGTGAACTGGCGCACATACTGGATAAAGGACTGGATGTCGCCCACCTCGATGGCGTTCTTTATGACAAGCCAGCCGCCCAGGATGGAGACCGCCACATAGCCGAGGTTTCCCACAAACTGCATGATGGGCATCATCATGCCGGAGAAGAACTGGGACTTCCAGGCGGACTGGTACAGGATCTGATTCGTCCCGTCAAAGGTCCGGATGATGTCCTCCTCTTTGTTGAAGGCCCGGACAATGTTGTGGCCGCCGTACACTTCCTCCACCTGGCCGTTTATATGGCCCAGATATTCCTGCTGGCTCTTGAAGTACCGCTGGGAATGCCTGACGATCACAGAGATCAGCCCCATGGACAGAGGCAGGATCAGAAGCGCGATGACCGTCATCAGGGGACTGATGCTGAGCATCATCACAAGCACGCCCAGGATGGTCGTCACGGAGGTGATCACCTGGGTGGCGCTCTGGTTCAGGCTCTGCCCCAGCGTGTCCACGTCGTTGGTGATGCGGGAGAGGATCTCGCCGTGAGTCATGCGGTCAAAATACTGCATGGGCAGGCGGTCGATCTTCTCTGAGATCTCCCTGCGCAGCCGGTAGGTCATCTTCTGGGAGATGCCGGTCATGATGTAGCCCTGCACGAAGGAGAGGGCCGCGCTTACCAGATAGAGGGCCAGCACGCAAAGGAGGATCCTGCCCACCTTGCCAAAGTCAATGCCGTCCCCGCCGGAGACGCGGCTCACCAGGCCGTTGAAGATCTCCGTGGTGGCGTTTCCCAGGATCTTGGGGCCGATGATGTTGAAGGCCGTTCCTCCCACTGCAAAGAGCATGACAAAGAGGATGGCGATCCTGTACCTCCCCAGGTATGCCAGGAGTTTTTTCATGGTCCCTCTGAAATCTTTCGCCTTCTCGCCGGGCATCATGTGCCGGCCGCCGCCCATGTGGCCGCGGCCTCTCATCTGTCTTTTTTCCGCCATGTTAAACCGCCTCCTTCATGTCGCGCGCCAGCTCCTCTTCGGAGAGCTGGGATGCCGCGATCTGGTAGTATGCCTCACACTGTTTCAGGAGTTCCCTGTGGGTGCCCATGCCGGCGATCCTGCCGTCGTCCAGGACAAGGATCTGGTCCGCGTGGAGGATCGTGCTGATCCGCTGGGCCACGATGATGACCGCCGCATCCTTTGTCTTCCTGGCAAGCGCGCTGCGCACGGCCGCGTCTGTCTTGTAGTCCAGCGCGGAAAAGCTGTCGTCGAAGATGAATACCTTCGGGCGTTTTGCGATGGCCCTGGCGATGGACAGCCTCTGCTTCTGCCCGCCGGAGACGTTGGCGCCGCCCTGGGAGATGGGGCTTTCATATTTCTTTTTCTTATGTTCTATAAATTCTGTGGCCTGGGCGATCTGCGCCGCCTCCTCCATCTCCTCCTTCGATGCTCCCGGGTTGCCGTACAGAATGTTGGAGGCAATGTCGCCGGAGAAGAGGATCCCCTTCTGGGGCACATAGCCAAGCTGCGCCCGCAGGTCGTGCTGGGTGAGGCTGCGGATGTCGCGGCCGTCCAGGGTGATGGCGCCCTCCGTCACGTCGTAGAATCTGGGGATCAGGTTTACAAGCGTGGATTTGCCGCTGCCCGTGCTGCCGATGATGGCTGTCGTCTGCCCCGGCTTCGCCGTGAAGCTCAGGTCGTGGAGCACATCTTCTTCTGCGCCCGGGTAGCGGAATGACACATGGTCAAAGCAGATCTCGCCGCGGCAGTCCTGCAGCTTTTCCGGCTTTTCCGGATCGCGGATGGACGCCTCACAGCGCAGGATCTCATCCACACGCTCCGCGGAGACAGCGGCCCGGGGCAGCATGACAGAGATCATGCAGATCATGAGGAAGGACATGATGATCTGCATCGTATACTGGATGAACGCCATCATGTCGCCCACCTGCATGGCGCCCTCGTTCACGCTGTGGGCGCCGGTCCACACGATGAGCACGGAGATGCCGTTCATGACAAGCATCATGACAGGCATCATGAAGGTCATGGCCCGGTTTACAAACAGGTTCAGCCGGGTCAGATCCCGGTTTGCCGCATCAAACCGCTCCTCCTCGTATGTTTCCGTCCCGAAGGCCCGGATGACCTGGATCCCTGTCAGGATCTCCCTGGACACCAGGTTTAAGCGGTCCACCATTTTCTGCACGACCTTGAATTTCGGCATGACAACCAGGAAGAGGACGATGACGACCATAAAGATCAGCGCCACGCCCAGGGCGATGATCCAGGTCATGTCCACATTTGTGTTCAGCACCTTCCAGACGCCTCCCACGGCCATGATGGGCGCGTACAGCACCATCCGCAGGATCATGACGGTCAGCATCTGGATCTGCTGGATATCGTTGGTGCTCCGGGTGATCAGGGAGGCGGTGGAGAACCGGTCGAACTCCCCGCTGGAAAAGCCGACGACTTTGCGGAATACGTTCCCCCTTGCCTCTCTTCCCACGCTGGCCGCCACCCGCGAGGCGATCAGGCCGACCGTGATGCTTGCAAGCATGCCAAGGGCGGCCAGGGCCAGCATTTTCCCGCCGGTCAGAAGGATGTAGTTTGTCTGGATGGCGTCCATGTCCATGCCGAGTTTCTCATAGACGGAACGGATATACTGGACGGCCGCCTGGTCCGTCATGGTGTCTGGTATATCCTTCATGCCCTCCTCCATTTGGGCGAGCACCTGGTCCCTGGATGCATCGTCCAGCACCTTGAATGTCTCCGGGTCCGGTACGCCGGCTTCCGCCTGGCCGGAAGCGCCGTTTTCAAATGTATAGGCCAGCAGCATCGGCTGTCCCAACACGCCGGCCAGTTCCTCCAGCTCCTCTTCGCTGTCTTTTACCTCTTCCTTCAGTTCCAGAACGGTGCCGCCGTATGCGGGACCGCTATCTTTTGCCTCCTTGTAGGCGTCTCTTACGGCGTCCTTCTCACCAGAGGGCACGAAGAGGAGGAGGCGCTCCAGCTCGTCCTCCCCGATCTTTTCCGGCACGGCCTCGTCAATGCCGCCCTGCTGGATGCCCACATTGACGATGTCCGACGTGTAGGACGGCAGGGACAGGTCGCAGAAGGCCTGTACGATCAGCACGCACAGGACCGCGAACACGGCGGCTGCGTGCGGTTTCAGAAATTTCAGTAATTTACCCATAGATTTTTGTCACTCCTTCTTTGCTGCGGGTCAGAATTCATTTTTCTGGTGCATGCGGCGGAAGATCCCGGACAGATCCGCCTCTTCCATATCCCCCGAATGCAGGATGTTGTCTTCGATCTGCAGGAGGAACCGGCGCAGAAGGAGCTTTTCCTCCTCGCAGAAGCCGTCCAGCATGCGCTCCTGCGTCCTATATAGGAGCTGCCTCATATCCCCGATCCGGGCCCGCCCCGCATCGGTCAGATCGATGCGTATCTTTCTCTGGTCATCCGCATCCGGCGTTCTTCCGATCAGGCCCTTCTCCTCCATCTTGCGCAGCGCCACCGTCATGGACGGCGGCGAAATGCCCGCGATCCGCGCCAGCTGGCGCTGGCTCAGGTTCCCGTAGCGCTCCAGAATGAACAGGACGCCCACCTGCCCCGGGTTCATATCATACTGTTCCAGAAGGGAGAACATCTGGTATTTCAGCAGATGCCCGCTGCGCATCAGAAGCATCTGGATCGGCATATTTTTCCCGTTTAGTCTGTCACTCAAAATCCGGCACCTCACTTTTCGTTAGTTAACTAACGGATATTTTAGTAACAGATACCAATCCCGTCAATAGTATATGGTCATTATTCACACTTTTTTCACGTTCTTTACAATTATTTATTCATTTGGCTAACGGAAAAACGCAATTGCGGACGTAACACTTTTTAAAAGTGTTACGTCCGCAATGACGGTAATGACGGTAATGACGGCAATGACGGCAGCTATGAACTTTTTATCCGCTTGTCGATCCCGTGCTCCCGGATGTACTGGTACACGCACCGGGGAACCAGGTGTTCCCACTCCTCGCCGGTGGCGATGCAACTGCGGATCCAGGTGCCGGTGACGCCGCACTCTTCGCCGGTGCGCCGCCACAGTACCTCTGTCTCAAGCCCGAGTCCCTTCAGGATCTTCAGTTTCTCCTCATCCCAGCCGTCGCAGATCCCCAGGTAGTACACGGCATCTGCCGGCGTATACTGGGTGATGTACTCGGGACGGTGGATCGGAAATGGCACGATCTCGTAGTCGGACCTTGGAACGCCGAACTCCTCCATACTCGCCTTGATCATCTCGAAGCGCTCCAGGTACGTGAGCGGGTTCGCCTCCGGCGTGGAACGGATCTCGTCGTTGACGGATTCCCGCACGCAGGACGGATCCGGGTTCGTGATGCCGATGTACAGCTTCCGGCAGCGCATCTTCGCCGCCAGGACATACTCGATATGCTTCAGGTGCGGGATCTGGAACCTCGCGTTCACCACACCTGTCTCTGTCATCTGTATTCCCATGTCTTCTGCCTTCTTCCTTCTTGTACTTTCTGTTCTTTTAAGATACACTATAAATTACATTTACACAATATTCACGACAAACAATGGAGGCACATGATCATGCTGAACGAAACGGAACGCGCATTCCTTGTAACTTCTCTTCCTTTTTTCCAGAAGCTTTCTCCTTCTGAAAAAAAAGTGCTGCTCCAGCACGCCGGAAGCACGGCATACCGGAAAGGAGAGTCCATCCACAGCGCGGACTACAAATGCCTGGGGCTGCTTCTTGTAAAAAGCGGTTCCCTCCGGGTCTACATGATGTCCGAGGACGGCAGGGAGATCACCCTGTACCGCATCTACCCGGGCGAACTGTGCATCCTTTCCGCCTCCTGCGTCCTGTCGGCCATCACCTTTGACGTGTACATCGACGCGGTGGACGACTGTGAACTGATCCAGATCAGCTCCTCTGCCATCTCCCTTCTGATGCACGACAACATCTATGTGGAGGCCTTTGCCAACAAGGCTGCCGCGGAGCGTTTTTCGGACGTCATGTGGGCCATGCAGCAGATCCTCTTTATGAGCTTTGACCGGCGGCTCGCCATCTTTCTCCTGGACGAGTCCGCTTCCCTTGGCACAGACGAGCTGAAGCTGACCCATGAGCAGATCGCCAGGCTCATGGGCAGCGCCAGGGAGGTCGTGACGCGCATGCTGAAATATTTCTCTCAGGAAGGGTATGTGGAACTCTCCCGCGGCGCGGTCCGCCTGACGGACAAGGCCGCCCTTCGCAGGCTGGCCTCTCAGGCGTAGCGCACAAAGAACCGGTCTTTCTTCTGCCTATTCTTCATATTTTCCCATGGCGGCCTGTACTGCGCCGATCACTGCACTGCGCAGCCCCGCCTTCTCCAAAGCTGCCACACCGCGGATCGTAGTGCCTCCGGGAGAGCAGACGTCATCCTTCATCTGTCCGGGATGCCTGCCCTGCCCAAGCATCAGCTTCCCCGTGCCGGCAAGCATCCCGGCCGCCAGCTCATACGCCTGGGATCTTGTAAGCCCGTACATGACGCCGGCGTCCCCCAGCGCTTCCGCGAACATACTGGCAAACGCCGGGCCGCACCCGCTGATCGTATTGGCAATATTCACCTTTGCGGTCTCCACCTCTGCCACCAGACCGATCCTGGAGAGCATACTGCAGAAAAAAGCATGCTCGTCTCCTGTGAGGGAATGCTTCTTTTCGCAGGTAAAGATCCCCTCCCCCACCGCGGCAGGCGTACTTGGGATCGCGCTGATATGATGGATCCCCGGCGGCAGCATCTTCTCAAAATCATCGAACATGACACCGGCTGCCACGGACCACAAGATCTTCCCTTCCAGCATATCTTTCACCGGTTCCAGCACAGCGCCGACCATCCACGGCTTCACGGCCAGCACGACCACATCCGCCCATTCCACTGTCTGCCTGCTGTCTGCAAAAGAGTGCATGCCTCTCGCCTGCGTATTCTTCTTCAGTTTCTCATAATCCTGCGCGCAGGCGCCCATCTGCGAGGGGCCGAGGGCCTCCTTGTAGAGAAATCCGTCTGCGATCGCCTGCCCCATATTTCCAAACCCGATAAATCCGATCTTTACACTGTCTGTCGTCATACCTGCTCCCTTCTGCACGCATCGTCTTTTATGTATATGCCTGCTCCATCTTTTTGATCGTCTCATATAAAAAAACATTGGCCGGCACCGGAATGCCGTGCGCCCCGGCCATGGGGATCACCGTCCCCGCGAACATCTCCACCTCTGTGGGGCGCTTTGACACCGCGTCCTGCCGCATGGACGGCATCCCCTCCGGCGACAGGGTCTTTAAGATGTCCACATATTCATCCAGATCCTGCTCGGAGAGCCGGATCCCCTCCGCATTGGCAAGGGCGATGACCTCCCGCATGGCGGCCAGCATCGTCCGGTTCGCACCGCTTCCCTCCGCCAGCGCACCCCCGTAGTTTGTCTCGTAGGCCATGCAGGTCTGGTTGACGCCCACGTTCAGCATGAATTTGCCCCACAGGCGGTGCAGGATATCTTTCTCGACCGTGTAGGGCATCCCGATCTCGTCAAAGTACGCCGCCACAAGCCGCAGGTTCGCCTCCTGGCTTTCATCCTCGGCGCCGATCCGCAGCTCCCCCCTCTTTGTATACGTGAGCCTGCTGCCAAACTTCATGGCGTCCATGCCCTGGGCCACTGTGTCAATGAGGCGGCCGTGTCCGTACCGCTCCCCGATGATCTTCTCGCTGCTGATGCCGTTCATCACGGACAGGATCACCGTATCTTTTCCCACACAGTTTTTCATCGTGTCAAGGGCGGCCGCAAGTCCGTTGTACTTCACCGCCACGATCACCAGATCCGCGGGAGATGCGTCCTCACAGCACTCCATGGGGAACGTCTTCTTCTGCCCGTTGCAGTCAAAGACCATCCCCCTGTATTTCTCAAGCCTCTCCCGGTCCATCACAAAAGAAACGCCTGCCGGGCCTTTTGCAGACGCGATGATGTCCGCGTAGAGAAGTCCCAGCGCCCCCATACCGATAATGGCTGTCTTCTGTATCATCCCGTCACTCCTCCTGTCTTTTCTTTTCTCTGTAAAAAAGGATACCACGGCCCGCCTGGCGTGTAAATAAAAATGCAGGGACTTTCACATCCCTGCATATCTTCATAATCTTTGAGAGGTTTGAGAGGTTTTTGAAACTTTTTTATATCTTTTTATACGCCGAGAAGCTCTTTGATCTCTTCTTTGCTCTTGGCGCCGATGGCCATGTTCACCTTTTTCCCGTCCCTGAAGACGATCAGAGTCGGAATGGACATGACTCTGTACTGTTTAGCCAGCTCCATCTCCTCATCTACATTGACCTTGCCGATCTTCACACCTGTGAGCTCGCCGGCAAGTTCCTCGATGATGGGGAGCACCATCTGGCACGGTCCGCACCAGGATGCCCAGAAATCTACGAGAACCGGCACATCTGCCTGTAATACTTCCTTCTCAAAATTGTCCTTTGTGAAATGTAATGCTGCCATATTCTATTCTCCTTTTCTTTTTTGTTCTATCTGTCCCCGGGGCTTATCTGCCTCAGCTTCTGTCTCTATTATACACGGTTTTCTTTCTTTTTCCGTGACCTGGTCACAAATACTGTTTCTTTATCCTGCCGTGTGCACCGTCCCCCGGCAGCTCTTTTGCAGGCTTTCGTACCACTCCTTTGTCGTCTCCCCCCTGTCGCTGTTGGCAAATACAGTCATATCGTCCAGCCGGATCTCCAGGAGGGGGCTGCTGTCATTGTACAGGAACATCATGCACTTCCCCGTCTCGCGTCCGCGGAAATACCCCACATTGTACTTCTCCGTGCTGCCCCCGTTGGTCCGCGTGAAGCTCTCATCCGGCAGGGCGTTGATCAGCCGGACAGACCGGATCTCATCTGCCGTGAAGGTGCAGTCGTATCCCGCCGCCTCAAAACTCCAGGAATCCCCCTCCCTGGAAAACACCACTTCCACATTGACAAACTCCGCCAGGATGGTGGCTGTCCAGATCAGCACCCCGGCCACCACAGCCGCCATCACAATAGTAAAAACCTTTGCCGCAGGCCGGCCGTAATTGAGGGACAGGTTCATGCTGTTGAAGCGGTCCTGCACAAGAATGTGGGGATCGTAAGGATTGTTGTACCACCCTTTTTTCCAGTACTCGTCATCGTCTATGTAGCAGGCGGACGTGTCCGCCTCCAGCACCTCCCGCCTTTTCCCCACCGAGAGAGCCACCGGTACGATAAGCGCTGCTATCGAGGCAAGCAGGAGCACTGTATAGATGCCAAGGGAAAGCCAGGACATATCAAGTCCGTACCAGTAATATGAGATTGCCAGATAGATCCATGCAATGCCGTTCAGCCAGGATCCGTAGACAAGCCCCTCCGTCCAGGAGCGCTTCATGATCTGGTTCGCTGCCAGGTTAATATCCGTATTCTCGCTGTACACCCGGTTTGGGTGACGGGCGATTCCCACATGCACGACAAGAAAGAGCAGGCAGATGCCCACTCCGGCGGCATAGAGAAGCCAGAAGGGCCACGCCTCCTCCGTGCCGACTGCAAATCTTCGCGCCGCCCCCACGTTCAGAAGACCGGAGAGACCGGTGAGGACCAGGATGGGAAGGTGCCACTTCCAGTCCAGCGCCAGCTTTCCGGCGGCCGCAGAGACCGCCGTGTCGATGCGGACGATCTTCCGGCTCCGCTCGTCGGTCCACCCCTCCCTGACTTTCAGCCGGTACATCAGGCGGTGGGGGACAATGACGAGGTACTCCAGCCCCGCCATGTACTCCAGAAGCCAGAGCGTCCACAGGATCATAAAAAGTATGATATCGGCAAAGCAGAGCAGACAGAGGGCAAGGCTCACGATCAGGTTGACCCGGTGGAACCGGTTCCAGTCCCGCTCTGTTTTTTTGCAAATCTTCTCCACCTCCGGATGCCGGACGCAGGTGGCCGGGATGTGGACGCCGAGCATCATCCCCTCCCGGTACTCCCATTTCTTTCCGTAACTGTACTTGCAGAGAAGTACGACGATCAGATCTGAAACAAGAAATATAAGAAACATTAATATTTCCATAGTTATCCCTCGCTTTCTCTTGGATGCATACTTGTAAACATTTCTTCACAGATCTGCATAAACTCGTCTTTGTTCATGCCCCTCAGGCAGGCTTCCGCAGACAGAAGCTCGAGATCCGCCTCCAGCTTCTCCCGGATGCAGTCTGCCTGCTGTCCCGCCGGCAGCACCGTAGCCCCCTTGCGCCTGTCGATCTCGATAAACCCTTCCGCCTTCAGGATCTGATAGGTCTTGTTGACAGTCATGGTGTTGATGCCCGCATCCCTGGCCATCTGCCGGACGGAGGGAAGGGGATCCCCGGCCCGCAGCTCCCCCTTACCGATCCCTGTGACGATCTGGTTGCGCAGTTGCAGATAGATGGGTACATCGCTGCTCATATCAAGAGAAATGATCATATACGCCCGCCTCCTCTCAAAAAAGTATCATCTGTATTAATATATATAATACAGATGATACTTTTTTACAAGACTTTTAAAAAAATATTCTTCCACGCCCCTCAGAACAGAGGCTGCAGGCAGCGGACGATCTTCTCCACCGTCCGGACAAACGCATCCGTGTCTGCGGCCGCCCCGTGAAGACAGGTGTTCAGATAGGCGTGGTAGGCTCCCTGGATGCAGTAGGACAAGAGGACCTCCTTCTCCGGGTCCCCCTCATACCGGGGATACCTGCGGTAGATCACCTTCTTCAGCTCCCGCTCCAGCTGGCTCCCGAGATGGTTCTGTTCCTTCCCTGCAAAGAGGACGCGGATCAGGGAAATATTGGAGAGAAAGGCAAGGCAGAGCGCCCGGGTAAAGGCGTCCGGATTCCGGGCAGAGTGCGCCTTCAGATCCGGGATGCTGTTCACGATGGATAAGACCGTCTCCCGCTCCAGCGTCTCCGACAGCGCGTAGATATCGCTGTAGTGGGCGTAAAACGTGGACTTGTTGATCCTGGCCCTCTGGCACAGCTCTTTGACGCTGATCTTCTCCAGCGGCTTCCCGGCCCGCAGCTCCATAAACGCGTTGCGCACCGCCTTCTCTGTCTTCTCAATGCGCAGATCCATCTTCTATTCTCCTTCCCGCATCATAAGATCCCGTAAAACGACGATTCCCCCAAAATGTCGGTTTTCCGACAGACCGGCAAAATCGTCGGTGGACTTCCCGCCTCAGATATGATAAGTATAAGCCATAAACCGACGGATGTCTATTATCTTGGGAGGACTGTTATGGATTTTTACGGATTTTACACAGGAAAGGTCTTTGACGCATACAAGTATCTTGGCGCCCATGCAGAGGAGACGGGCGTGGTCTTCCGGACCTTCGCCCCTGCGGCCGGGAGTGTCGCCCTGATCGGGGAATGGAACGGCTGGCAGGAGATCCCCATGGAACGGGTGCACGACGGGAATTTCTGGGAAGCGCGGGTGGAAGGGGCAGCCCCCGGCATGCTGTACAAATACAGGATCCGCAGCGGGGACGGCCGCTGCATCGATCACTGCGATCCCTACGGCTGCGGCATGGAACTGCGCCCGCACAACGCCTCCGTCATCCGGGATCCGGACAGCTTTCAGTTCCAGGACAGGTCCTGGCTGAGACAGCGCTCCGACTGCCGTGACAGAGCCCTCAACATCTATGAGCTCCACCTCGGTTCCTTCCGGAAACCCTCTGACGAGCCGGACGCCTGGTACTCCTACACAGAGATGGCGGACATCCTCATCCCCTATCTTAAAAAGGCCGGCTACAACTATGTGGAACTCATGCCCCTATGCGAGTACCCAAGCGACGAGTCCTGGGGCTACCAGACCACCGGCTTTTTCGCCCCCACCTCCCGGTACGGTACGGCGGATCAGCTGAAAGCCTTCGTCAATGCCTGCCACCTAAGCGGCATCGGCGTGCTCCTTGACTTTGTGCCTGTCCATTTCGCCGTGGACGATTACGCCCTCGCCCGCTATGACGGCACCGCCCTCTACGAGTACCCAAACGCCGCCGTCGGCCAGAGCGAGTGGGGCAGCTGCAACTTCATGCACTCCCGGGGCGAGGTGCGCAGTTTCCTCCAGTCCGCGGCCTGCTACTGGCTCACCGAGTACCACATGGACGGCCTGCGGATGGACGCCATCAGCCGGGCCATCTACTGGCAGGGACAGCCGGAGCGGGGCGTGAACCAGAACGCCGTCGCCTTTCTGCGGCACATGAACAGCGGCCTGAAAAAACTTCATCCGAACGTCATCCTGGCGGCCGAGGACTCCACCTCTTTCCCGGATATCACAAAACCGGCGAAGGAAGGCGGGCTTGGCTTTGACTACAAATGGGACATGGGATGGATGAATGACACCCTGGACTACTTCCGCACCGCGCCGGCATACCGGGCGGGAAACTACCACAAGCTCACCTTCTCCATGGCCTACTACTACCAGGAGCGCTACCTGCTGCCCCTCTCCCACGACGAGTCCGTCCACGGCAAGGCCACGATCCTGCAGAAGATGCACGGGGACTACGACGGGAAATTCCCCCAGGCCCGCGCCCTCTACCTGTACATGTACGCCCATCCCGGGAAAAAGCTGAATTTCATGGGCGGCGAGATCGGCCAGCTCAGGGAGTGGGATGAGAAGCGGGAGCAGGACTGGAGCCTCCTTACCTACCCCATCCACTGCGGCTTCCGGGACTTTATGACGGATCTGAACCACTTCTATCTGAAGCACAGCTCCCTCTGGGAGATGGATTATGAAGCGGACGGCTTCCGGTGGCTGGACTGCCACCAGGAGGCGCGGTGCATCTACGCGTTCGAGCGCCGGAGCCGGGGGGAGCGCCTCGCGGCTGTCTTCAACTTCTCCGACCGACCGCAGGGCGGGTATCTTCTGGAGGTTCCGGGTGCAGAAACGCTTGCCCCTGCGCTCTCCAGCGATCTGATACGGTACAGCGGCAAAAGCCGGGAGATGCCCCCGGCAGAAAAGACGGACCGGGAGGGCGTCTTCCGGCTGGATCTGCCGGCGTATGCGGGGGTGTACTTTCTGATAAAATAAAGGCATCGGATCTCTCCGATGCCAGGGCTCCCGCCGCAAAAGTCTTCCTCACTCTTTTATATCTTTCCTTATCCTCTCGATCTGCTCCTCGCTAAACCCGCTGGCCTCCCGGATCATATTCAGATCCGCGCCGGCTTTTAGGAAAGCCCGCACCATCTCTCTTTGTCCTTCCGCCCTTCCTTCTGTCCTGCCTTCTGTCCTGCCCCGGCTGTCAGCTTCCTTCAATTCCTCTGCAAACAATTCTTTCAGTGCATCGCACATCTTTTTCTCCACCTCCATCTGTTCCCAGTTTGCCCGCGTGATCAAGTCCATCACGGCAGCATAATCCTGGGATTTCCTGTGTTTTTCGTATTCTGCCATTAAGGTCTGTATTTCCTGTCCTGCCCGCAGATCTGTCCGCATGCTCCGCAGCCAGTAATTTTCAGTCCCTGCCAGTTTCGGTGCGATCAAAAGCTGCATGGGGATCGGATCTCCCTTCAGATAATATATCCCGTCACCCTGATATTCCGCACTTATTCCCCGGGCATCTTTCAAATGCCGGAGCAGTCTTTGCGGGTAATGGCTGCATACGAAGGTAATCGTAAGTTCTTTCGGATCAACCTCATTTACACGATCTGTATCGGACTGATAAATACAGGCATATCCGTATACTTTATAAAAATCATTGATACTCAGATAATCGTCCGGCGACTTGTACTCTATGATATTGTATGTTCTGAACATCCGGCCGATCCGGTTCTGGATTGCGATATCCCGCACCTTTTTAATGATCAGGACGTCCATCTGCAGCGGCTTTTTACTCAGCAGATGTTCCTCCTGCATTTCCAGATATTCCATCTGATCCTGCATAGCGATCCGCAAAGCCGCGCAGAAGCCGGGATGCCACTGTAGCTTTCTCTTTGTCATTTGTTCTTCTCCAGTATAATACATCTTGTTTCCTGCGTGCAACCTTATCTTACAAACTGATTATGTAGTTTTATACCGGCATGGGAACCACCCCCGCATCCTTTCAGCATCGTAAAAAAATGGAAAAATTACAGATACAACAGAAGTGAATTGAAAAATAGATCTGATCTGTCTCAGAAGATACAGACAGGATAACATATACAGGGACATAATGCAATCTTTTTAGAACTGTACATACCTGTGGTCTGCCTAGGGCGCTGGCAGGCACGGACTCTGGCCCGTCGCCAGTACAAAACAAAATGGCACCGGATATTTCCGATGCCATTGCTCCCTCCACAGAATCATTCCCTCTTTTCAGCAGAAGCACTGCCTTTTTCACTATATATCTTCCGCACCAGAGAGATAAATATAAAAAGTGCAAACAGAATCAAAAGCGCTGTCACTACTGTCTTAACGCTACCTGTCAGCATTCCGCCGACATAGGAATAAACAAGTGTCGCAGGAAGCTGGCCTATACCTGTAGCAACTATAAACGGAAGCGCCTTCATAGATGTCAGTCCCGCCGCATAACTTACAAGGTCAAATGAAACGAAAGGAAGAAGACGACAGATCAGGATGGTATGCCTGCCATATTTCTCAAAATAAGTGTCCACACTGTCCATCGCAAACCGGGATGTCAGCTTCTCCACAACGTCACGACCGGCGATCCTTGCGATCAGGAAACAGACCAATGCACCTGCCATGGCGCTGGTCCAGGACAGGATCGCGCCTCTCCACCATCCGAAAACAGCAGCATTCGCAAAAGTGATCAGAAATGCGGGAAGCGGAGCTGCTACGGACTGAAAAATCATCAGTAGAAAGGAAATCGCCGCTGCATATGGTCCATAAGATCTCAGATATCCTATGATGCTTTCCACACTCAGAGAACTGAACAGCATGAATATATAGTTCACTTTTGAATTAACTACAGGGATCCACATATACATTCCGGCAAAAACAAGAATAACCAGGAGCAATATAAGTTTAGGAGCATACTTTTTCACCAATCTGTCCTCGTCTTTTTCTATTTATTCTACCTCTTCCACAGCACACCATCTGTAGTATGACTCATCGTAATTCTTAGTATTTTCAAAACCACACATTTCCAGAATCAACTGCATATATGCTGAGCGGATTCCCGCCGTACAATATGTAACAATCTGATCTTCTTTTGAAAGCCCTGCATCCTCAAAAAGCTGGACAATCTCGTCGTTGCTCTTTAACGTGCCATCATCCTGGAAAAGATCTGTATAACGGATATGGATCGCACCTGGAAGGTGTCCGCCCTTTACTTCCCCGTAAAGAGTCTCTCCGTCATATTCTTCATCAGCCCGGACATCAACCACTTTATAATCGTCATAATTTGCTTTCAGTTCATCGGTATTGATCAGATGTGTCTCGTCAATCGCTTCTACTGTAACGTCTGCCGGCTCCGGCGTTGTCCCACCCTTCTGTGTCTCGATTCCAGCCTCTTTTAACGCATTGAAGCCCCCGTTAACCAGTTTTACGTCATCGTATCCTGCCGCAAGTAATTCCCAGCCAATACGTCCGTCATCTCCCCAGCCGTCCTGTGCGGCTGCAAATAACACAATCTCTTTGTCCATATCAAGACCCTTTTCACTTAGGCGGACACTCAGGCGCTCCGGATCAAGGATACATCCCCAGTTTGCATCTCCTGATACGCCATCCTCGCAGGTCGCAAGGTACTGCCACATAATCGGAACAGCTCCTTTAATCGTTTCCTCTGCTGCTGCCTCATCTCCGCGGGCATCCACTAAAATAATGTCATCCAGATTTTCTTTTACGTAATCTGCATCTACAATATACTCCCCTTCAAATGGCTCTGCGGCCACTTCCCCGGTCCCTGCGCTGTTATTTTCAGCCGCAGGATCTTCTGTCGTTCCCCCGCATCCCACGAGACCAACTGTCAAAATAAGTGCCAGAAATAATGCTGTCTTTTTCATTTGTTTTCCTCCAAATAAAAATATTGATATATCTAAATATTTAGATATATCAATATTAGCACCCTGCAAAAAGCATCGTCCAATTGATAATAGATATAAACCAGCGTTTTTATTTAAGTCATCTATAACTCATGCCTGTATGACTTCTTCCAGCACCTCATTGACATCTGCCACCAGTTGAGGACAAAATGTGATCATTTTCTGTTCCTCCCTGATTTTCCTTGCTCCCTCAGGCGTAGAAAAATCTGCTCCCAATAATTCCCTGCACATTGTAGAAGGATATTTTTCAAGGAACTTCTGTCGAAACTGAACATCTTTCATAACCGCCAGTACCTTTTGCTCTTCTCCCTCCTGCCCGGCCTTGTAATACCCGTATCTCAATCCGAGCGCCATATATGCTCCTATGACAGCTCCACAGGTTTCTCCCTGAAACATACCTGCACCAAAGCCGGTAGAAAGCTTATACGCAGTCTCGCTGTCCATACCGGCCTTTTCAGCCCAGTACTGGAAAATCACCTGACAGCAATCATACCCTTTTTCAAATTCTGCCAGGACATCTTCTTTGGTCATATCTCTTTCCTCCCCCTGCTTTTATATCCTTCTATTTTGACGAGCGCATCGATCACTTCTTTTATATGACTGCCCTCTGCCGCATTAATGGAATAGTAAGCATATTTTCCCCTTTTCCGCAGACTTACCACCCCGGAATCACACAAAATCTTCATGTGATGCGAAAGTGTGGACTGCCCGATATCAAGCTGCTCGATCAGATCTTTCGCACACTTTTCCCCTGATCTCAGTTGATCCAGTATTTCCAACCGTCTTTCATCACAAAAAGCCTTGAATAATTTTGCCGTCTCACAATGATCCATATTTATCCACTCTTCTTTTTATTAAATCTTTTCTTTATCATTTTAAAAAGAAATCATGGCATTAGCAACTGTTTATTATACTTATTCCCGAGAATCCCCTTTCTGTGAAACCGCAAAGGACACACAAACAGAGGCCGCAAAAGCGGCCTCCCTGTCATTTATTTCTTAGTCTGTCACAAACGCTGCGGATACGTCTGCATCCTTGGCGCCGTTCTCAATGATGAAAAGGTTCTCAAGCGGGAATCCTGCGTCTTTCAGGACAGAGATACCTGTCTTCGCGCAGTTGTTTCCGCTGTAGCACAGAAGGTACACCGGATTCTCCGGATCCATCTCAGAGGTGGCCAGCTCGTACATTGCCGTCTGGGCAGCCGGATCTTCGATCTCCTTCAGATTGCACTGCAGGGATCCTTCCAGATGGCCCTGTGCATATGTATCGTCGTCGCGCACATCCAGGATCTGCACGTCCCCGCCGCCTGCCGCTTCAACAGCCTCTGCGCCGGACACATACTGCCATTCGATGCTGTCTTCCGTACGGTTCGTTGTGAGCGCTCCGTCCACCTCAGCCAGCGCCTTGGCTCCGCCCTCGACGGTAAACAGTCTCGCCGCATCAATACCTGCCTCCTGCAGGACTTCCGTGGCCTTCTGGGCTCCCTTCTGTCCGCTGTTGCAGATGATGTAGATATCTTCATCGTCCTGGAAATTCTCTTCCGCGTAAGCTGTCATTCCCTCTGCCAGGGAGTCGTCCTCCAACGGGAAGATAGGGCACCACTCGGAGTTGATCACCCTGCCCTCCACATAGTTCGCCCACTCGCGGACATCCAGCACATGCGTGCCGCCGGCCTTCGCCGCCTCGACCGCGTCCTCGGCTGACACATATCCGTCGCTGGCTGCGTCCTCCTCTTCTGCCGCGCCGTCTTCTGCGGCCGTCTCCTCAGATGCGGATGTCTCCGCCGTCTCCTCAGAGCCGCACGCTGTGATCATGGCTCCTGCCATTGCTGCTGCCAGTAAGACAGCTACCATTCTTCTCTTCATAACCACCTGTATCCTCCTTATCTCATGGTGTACATCAATTATAAAAGGTCTCCCGTACCTGTTCAAGCGAATTGTCAGAATTGTTTATTGATTTATGTTATATACATATAGACAGGTTCTATACCCGTCCGCACCCCACTATCTCTCGATAAACGCCCCGATCCTGTCAAGGAAATCCGAGCTTAAATAAGCCTCCAGTTTCCTCCGGGTGGACTCGTTTACCAGATCGCGGCCCGGCTCCTGATACTCCACCCAGGCCATGGCGCACCAGGTGATCCCGCGCAGACAGGTCACCGTCATGTAGACGCAGGTCCGCTCCCAGAGATCATCTGTAGGAAATCTTCCGTTCACGGCTTCCATATACCGGTCTGTAAAAGCCCGCATCCGCACTTCGTCCAGGATCACATCCGTCTTCCAGAAGGTTGTGGTGGGCGCCAGGAAATGCCCCAAGTCCTGGGCCGGCTCCCCGCAGAGCGGCTTCTCCCAGTCAATGAGGTAGTCCCGTTGCCCGCTGCCTCCCATCAGGAAATTGGTGGAGTTGAGTTCCGTGTTGATGCAGCAGCGGTAAGGCGCGGGCCCCAGCACATCCGCCTCCCGCCACACCCGGTCGAGGAGCCGCCGGATTACGGCCTTCTTTTTCGGATCCGCCAGCGGGCTGTCCATGTACTTACCGGCCATGGCCTCGCACTCCTCCAGGATAGCCTTCACCGGATTCTCCGGCGCGACAAGGCTGTATCCTTCCGGGAGCGGTACGCTGTGGATATCCGCAAGCACTGCTGCCGCCCGGCACAATTCAGTCTCATAGTCCAGCGCATGCCCCGGCAGGTACTCCATGACCATCACGCCGTTCGGAAGCCCACGGCAGCTTCCGTCCACATAGAAAGGACGGGGCGTGCGTCCGGACGCCTCCAGCAGTTTCAGGGCGTGGTACTCGTACTCGATCTGGCGCTCCAGATGCATCTGGCTGCCGAAATTAATCCGCAGCACCAGCTCCTGTCCGGTCAGCGGGTGCGTGAACACATAGTTCCGGTTGTATTCCCCCTGAGCCAGCAGACGGTATTCCTCCTCCGTCCCGGCAGGCAGGCCGAGGGCCTGCCGGTAGCCGGGCGACCTCACATAGGCAGCCAGCCCTTCCGTCAGATCCAGATCTTTACTTTTCATAACCCGCCTCCTCTCTCAGCGCACATCCCGGTACAGATCTGCGATCTTCTGAATGTCCACGCCGTCCCGGTACATCTTGCGCAGCCGGTTCATCTTCCACATCAGCTTGAGCTTCGGCACCGTTCCCTTCGGGAATCTCCGGTCCGACGTGTAGATCCGCCGGTCAGCGATCCCCAGCTTTACGCCCATCTCCTTCAATGTGAGTGAAAACTGGTAATCCTCCATGACCGGGAGTTCCGGGAACATGCCCGCCTGGAAGAAAAGATCCCGTTCCAGGAAGATCCCCTGGTCGCCAAACATGACTTTCCGGTCTTTGACGCGGTGGTTGGAGATCACACGGCAGGTGAACATGAAAAAGTTCTTTGAATGAAAGGCAATGCCAAAACACCCGGCGCGGTGGTCCCGCATCACTTTCTTCAGTCTGGCCAGGGCGTGGTCCGGCAGTTCGCTGTCGCAGTGCAGGAAAAACAGGATATCTCCCGTGCTCTGCCTGGCCCCCTCATTCATCTGCCTGGCCCGCCCCTTCGCGGAGCGGATCACGGTGAATGCCGGATCGATCTTCGCCAGCGTGTCGTCCGTGCTGCCGCCGTCCACGAAAAGGATCTCGCACTTTCCAAGAAGGGGCGCAAGCTGCTCCTGCATCCGCCCGATCGTGGCGCTCTCATTGTAGACAGGCACAATGACCGATACCTTGCGGATCTTCGCCAGGTATCTTCCGGTAAAGCTCCTGCGCATCGCCCTGTTTCCACACATCCGGACTGTATATCCCCGCAGATCCCCGCAGGTGTCCATGTCCGAAAGTGTGTCCGTGCAGCCGACGCTCAGGCCCGCCTGCCCCATACTGCGCAGGGTCTCCTCCAGTACTTTCCCATGGCCGTACTCGTCCAGGGCGAACGCTTCCTTCAGGGGACGCTTCATCCCCACCAGGTAGTAGCCGCCGTCCGCTGTCCGGCCAAACACGGCGTCCTTCTCCTCCAGCACCCGGAAAGCCTTCTCCAGATGCTCCGCTTTCAGCTCCGGCACATCGGTGCCGATGAGCAGGCAGGCGTCATAGCCCAGGCCAAGCACTTCCTCTATCGCTGTGTACATGCGCGCCCCCAGCGTGTCGCCCCTCTGCGCCATCCACCCCTTTGCCGGGCCGAGGATCCCCTCCAGCTTTCCGCGGCCGCCCTCCGGCGTAAAGCTCACGAAAATATCTGCGCCGCTCTTCCTGCACTGCGCGGCGATATCCATAAGAAAGCAGGTGTGGAGCCGGGCGCACTGCCCCGGCGTCAGATGGGGCATCATCCGCGTCTTGGTCTTTCCCGGTTCCGGGACTCTTGTAAATAGGATCACTGCCTGTTTCATCATTTATACTATCTTCTCCAGTATCTCTATCGTATCCTTCACGACCTGCGGGCAGAAATCAAACATCAGGCCTTTCTCCAGCACCTTCTCCATCTCCCCCGGTTTGGATATATCATGTCCGAGAAGCTCCCGGCACATGCAGGAGGGGTACTTTTCAGCAAACAGCTTTTTGAACTCTGCCGTCTTTGCACTCATGACCGCCTTCTGTTCCTGGTCGCCTTCCTCTGCATGGCCGCAGACCATGCCGATGACCATCAGCGCGCCCGTCACGGCCCCGCATGTCTCGCCGCACATCATGCCGCCGCCAAAGCAGGCGGACATCTTTCTGGCCGTCTCCCGGTCAACTCCCATCCGTTCTGCGAATGCCCCGGTCACCACCTGGGAGCAGTCGATCCCGCTTAAAAATAAATTCTTGATCTCTTCTTTCGTCATGCCCTTCTCCTATTCTGTCGCCCCGCCGCAGCTTGAACCCTGCCCTGCCGTACAGCCGTAGCAGTGGTTGGCCAGACAGATCTTTCTCTTCTGGTATGGTCTGCCCGCCATGTCAAAGATCGTCTCCCCTGTCAGCACCGGCAGGTCTGCCGCCTGGTTGAAGTCACAGTCGTAGACCTGTCCGTCATATCCCACGGAGATCTGGTATCTGCACATCAGCCCCGGAAGCGTGCCCGGATTGAACGCATCGGAGAGCTTTTTCATGTAACTCTCCAGGTTGCCCGTGCGCTTCAGGAATGCCTCGAACCGCCCCATGGGATTGTTTGTGATTGTAAATAAGTTATTAAAAACAATTCCATAGTCATCCCAAAGTTTCTTTTTGTACTCCTTCTCCATGGCATCCTGGGCCGGCGGGAAGAAGGCGCCTGCCGGATTGTAGACCATATCCAGCTCCAGTCCGTCCTCTTTCCCGTAGCCAAGGGCATTCAGCTCCTGAATGACTTCAACCGCTTTGTCAAACGTGCCGCTGCCTCTGACCCGGTCCATCTCCTTTGCCCGGTAGTAGGGGAGGGAGCAGACGATGTTCACCCTGTGATCCGCATAAAACTTCGGCAGATGGCGGTATGCCTCCTCCTTCAGAATGACCAGATTGGTCCGCACGATCACGTGGCTGCAGATCTTGCAGCTCTCCGCCACAAGCCACTCAAAATCCGGATTCATCTCCGGCGCGCCGCCTGTGATGTCGATGGTGCCCACCTGCTGCTCCCGGGCCACGGCAAGACAGGCTTCCATGACGCTGCGGTCCATGACTTCCGTCCTGGCCGGCCCCGCCTCCACATGGCAGTGCTTGCAGGCAAGATTGCAGCGTCTGCCCACATTGATCTGCATCACATCCAGGCTGTCTGTCGTATACCCGTATTCCTCCTCTGTGATCCGGTCCGCAAAGGCCGGTATGTTCGTCAACTCTTCCACATCTTTTAACGCCTGATTCATATCTTACAGCTCCAGTTTCTTTACAATATTTTTCATCTGTACGCCGTGGACCAGTGTGGCGCCGCCGCGGATGGCCGCCGCCACATGCACCGCCTCCGTCATCTCCTCCTCGCTGACGCCCTTGTTCAGGCAGTCGTTTGTGTAGGAGTCGATGCAGTAGGGGCACTGGACCGTATGGGCCACTGCCAGGGCGATCAGGGACTTCTCCCTGGCTGTCAGGGCTCCCTCCGCAAAGACCGCTCCGTAGTAGTCAAAAAACTTCTCCGCAAGCTGCGGCGCCTCCTCGCCGATGGTGCCGAATTTTGCAAGATCCTCCGGATTGTAGTAGGTTTCCATTACTTTGTTCCTCCTTTTTTACTCTTTTGCCTGTCCATATATATCTTCCTTAACATCATAATAAGTGCTGATAAGGCAAACAGGATCAGAAGTCCGGTCATGAGGAGCTGCGCCCCTCCTGTCAGCATGCCGCCCACGTAGGAATAGACGATGGTAGCCGGAAGCTGTCCGATGCCCGTGGCGATAAAAAAGGATTTGAAGGACATGGACGTAAGCCCCGCCGCATAGCTGACGATATCAAATGAGACAAAGGGAAGCAGGCGGCAGATCAGGATCGTGTTCCTGCCGTACTTCTCGAAAAACGTGTCGATCTGGTCGATCCCGGCCTTGCTTGTCAGCTTCTCCGCCACGTCCCGCCCCAGGATGCGGGCGATGAAAAAGCAGACTGCCGCGCCGGCCATGGCGCTGCTCCAGGAAAGGATGGCGCCCTGCCACCAGCCAAACAGATTGGCGTTGGCAAGTGTGAGCAGGAACGCCGGGAGCGGCGCCGCCACCGACTGGAAGATCATGAGGAAGAAGGACACCGCCGCCGCGTACACGCCGTAGGACGCCACGAAGTCCCGCACCACATCAAAATCTCCGCTGGCGAACATGCCGAACACCCGGTTCATCGCGCTTTTGACAGACGGCACCAGGAAATAGACCGCCACGCACACGGCGGCGATCGCCACAATGACTACTTTTTTTACCCAGTTTTTCTTTTCCTTCATTCCTTTTTCTCCTTCCGGTATGTAAACTTCGCCCTGTTGAGAAGGGACTTCCTCGTATCCGGCGTCTCCCCTGTCCCGAGGAGTTTTACCAGGATGTGCTCCGCCCGGCATCCCTTCCTCGCCAGGTTCCCACAGCAGGAGGCGCAGTATGTGTACACCAGCTCCTCCCGCAGCAGAGGATCCGTCAAAGCGGCGGCCAGATCCGGTTCTTTTCCCGCCGCACATCCTCCCAGGCCGCAGCACTGCACTCCATCCAGGATTTCTGGATCTTTCTTTAGAAACATTTTAATATCTTTTAACATTTCCTGCTGGACCCGGTCCGGACAGGGAAGGAAGAACGAAAGAGAGCCTTTCATCTCCTTTGTCCGGATCCCGAGCTCCTGAAGCTTTCTGTAAATGCTGACAACCCGGGCACGGAGCTTTCCTTTCAGGAAATGATAACAGTTCGGACAGACGAGGATCAGTTCCTCTATGTCCTCCCCGGACAGACGCGCGTCAAGCTCCCGCAGGATCGTCTCCTCCCGGTCCGCCATGCCAAGCTCCGCCACCGGTTTGCCGCAGCAGTCGTACACCGTGCCGATCCCGGCCCTCTCCTTAAGCAGCGCGGACAAATATTTCGTCGTCTCAGGGTAAAAGGAGGGAAAGTTACAGCCCGGGAAAAGGACGGATGTCCCCGCCGCGTTCCTGTAATTCCGGAATTTGTAATCCGCCTTCTCCCACAGGAGCATCCCGTACCCCTTCGGTCTCCCGCCCTCTTTCGCCGCGTGCTCCCGGCGCATAGTAAGGACGACCTGCCGGCCGTCTATCCCTCTCGGGCAGACCGCCGTACAGGTACCGCACAGGAAGCAGTGATAGGCAAGTTCCCGCAGGCGTCCGGTATCGCCGATATCCATGCCGTACTTCTCTAGAAAAGCGCAGCTCTTCCGGCACAGATGGCAGTGCACGCAGGCGTCCGCCGCTGCTTCCGGCGAAACCACTTTCTCATTCTCCTTCATCTGTCTCCTCCCCTATGTATTTTTTCTTTAAAAGCATCCCTGTCACGATCACTGCCACCGCAATGGCCGCCGCGATCCCGATGTACAGGACCCGGTTCCCGGCATCCGCAAGCCCGGCCGTACCGACTGTGTACATAGCTGTCCCCGGTATCATGAACAAAAAGGATCCCACCGTGTAGGTCCCAAACCCGATGTCCGTCACCCCGTAGGCAAAATTCTGCAGATTGTAGGGGAAAATGGGCACCAGTCTCGTGATCATGAGCACGAAAAGCTGGTTCTTCCCCGACTCGTCAAACAGCCACTTCTTCAGATACTTATTTTTCATCGCTGCCGGCCGGATGCTGTCCCGCAGGAAAAAGCGGCCTGCCAGGAAGGCGAGCACCGCCCCCGCTGTTGCCGCCACCGCGCAGAGTACGGTGCCCAGAAGCGGTCCGAACAGAAAGCCTGCCAGGATGGCGAAGGTGACGCCCGGCAGGGCCAGGACCACGCTTCCGATCACGGTCACTGCCAGGTAGACAGCGATGGCGGCCGCCAGGTTATCCCTGATCAGGTCCTTAAGGAACGCCAGGTTATCCGCATCCCCCAGATACCCGGACCAGCCGAAGATATGATTCAGGATCATGATAAGGAGAACGAGCCCGATGAAGATCCACAGCTTCTTATTCTTCACTGCCCTTCTCCTTCCTTCTTCCCAGCGCAAAGGTGGACAGTCCCGTCTTCACGATCTGCACCGCCGCAGCCAGCAAAAAGAGGCCGCTGATAAAATAGTAATCCGCCATCACTTCTTTTGAACACCCCAGCGCATACCCCGCATAGAGGGCTGTCAGGACAACCATGGCTGCGTTCATGGCTGCCGTGAGCCCGGTCAGCTCCCGCCGTCTCTTCAGAAAGGCAAGCAGGATCAGCACCGTCAGCACGACCGCCGCGGCTGCGCAGACTGTCGTAAGGATTTCCACCGGGTAGTCCCGCTCCCAGCTCATGTTCTTAAAGTTCACATACCGGACCATGCCCAGCTTCCGTTTGGTAAAATAGTGAATGATATACGCTCCGGTCAGTGCGGCGGCCTCCAGCACCACAGCCGCTATATACAGGATCCTCTTTGCGTTCATGTCTTCTTCTCCATTTCCTGATCGTAAAAATGCGCTGCCATCCTTTTACAAATAGCAGCGCCGCTGTCTTTTATATCCTACTTATTTAGCTGCTTTTCCTGTCGGGAGCTCGCCCACTGTCGTGTGCTCGCAGTCATCACTTGCGGGGTCGCCTACCTGTACCGGGTAATCGTCATGCATCAGCCACTCATACCAGCCGCCGTCATACACGGAGATATTGTCGTATCCGTTCTCGTAGAGCACCAGGAAGGGAACGCATGCCCTCCAGCCTGTGCCGCAGTAGAAGGAGAGCTCATTGTCCAGCGTGAAATCGCAGTCCGCCCACTCTTCTTCAAATCCTGCCAGGTCTTTCACTGTGCCGTCGTCATTGAGGAAGCCGTTTACATCTGTTGAGGACTCAGATCCCTTGCCCCAGACAGCGCCCTCCGGCTCGCCGGCCTTATCCATATAGTTGTATCCGCTCGTCTCTCCAAGGAACTCTTCCTCGCTCCGGATGCTGACAAGTTTAAAGTTGTCGTCTGTCTCAAGCTTCTCTTTGGCGTCCTCGATATCCAGACGGTACTCCGGATGAGCCGGGGCCTCCACGCCGAAATCCTCCGCGGGCTCGCCCTCGTTTACCTCTGTCTCCGTGTCGTATCCGGCGTCTTTCCAGGCTTCAATTCCGCCGTTGATGACCTTGACATCCTCGACGCCCGCCCACAGATAGGCAAATGCCTGCCTGGCAGTTCCGCTGACATCCCCGCCGTAGAGAACGACTTTCGTGTCTTTTGTGATGCCGTGGTTCAGCATATAGTCAACTACTTCCTCTGCTGCCAGAAGGTTGTATGCCCCCTCCTCGCTTCCGGTGGCATCCTCCACCTCGCAGTTGTCCACATAGATGGCTCCCGGCACATGCCCCTCGTTGTAGGATGCGCAGTCCGCCACATCACCGTAACCAACTTCCGCGATCAGGATATCCTCATACCCCTCCTGCTCCCCGTCCAGCGCGCTCTGCACCCACTGGGGCGTCACATAGACCGTCTTCGTCTCCACCGGCTCCACTTCCACATCTTCCGCCTCCGCGGCGTCATCTGTGGTCTCCTCTGCAGCTTCCTGCGTCTGCTCCTACTCTGCGGATGTGTCTGTACCGCAGCCCGCCAGCATGGACGCTGTCATTGCCATGCAGAGGAACGCCGCTAATACTCTTTTCTTCATAATACGTATACCTCCTGCTCATAAAAAATAGAATGAGTCCGGGCAGACATGCTGCCCTCTATTTATTCTATAGACGGAAGAAATGGTTGTCCAATCGGTATAGATAATAAGCAGGGGCTGTATATAGATAATTTCTATACACAGCCCCTGTACTCTAGTTCCTGTTTTCCCTGCACATCTGCCCGATCTCCGGATCGTCTGCATCCGGATTTTTCTCCAACAGATCAACAACATTCTGCACATATACTTCATCCAGTTCCAGCCATTCTGCAATTTCTTTTGCAGATAGTCCTTTCCCCCTCTTCCTTCGGATAATCCCGATCAACTCCGCTTCTTTTCCACTTGTGTAACCGTCTTCGCGTATCATACGCTCCCTCTCAAATATCTTCATATATTCCAGTGACACCTCCCTGTCATGCTTGACCTTCTGCACCATCTGATGGATGGCCATAAGATCTGCATCTTTTGCATTTTCTTCCCTGGAATCTTCAAGATACTTCAAGAGTCTCCGGAGCTCTTCCGGCGGATTTCCTTTTGTCCCCTTTGTATAGAGAAATATCGTTCTCGCTCCATCTTCATAAGACAACTCCGGCTCTTCTATACAACTGTTTTTGATCGTATATACCATCCGATTTAACTGAAACGGATCATACGGAGAAATAAAGATCACAGCTACATTTTTCAACTGTCCATAATCTTCTCCCGATGCCAGACTGTCCGCATCTATCTTGGCATGATAGAATCGTGCACGCTTCGGCAGTATATGACGAAGTGTTTCCCTTCCGTCTTTATCCGGCTCAATGTCATAGACCATGTCTATATCATCTTCCCTGGATTCTTCTGCATATACATCCAGCCGGATACCATCCTCCTGCACACTTCCGGTCCGATTCCCGGATAGCTCAACACGCTGCCCATCAGAAAATCATCCAGTAAATTCAGCTCTTCAAGATTCCTTTTCTGCATTCTTTTCTCCTTTCATTGTAGTGCTTTTGCCTGGAAAAGCCAATATTAGTTTTTTCTTTTTTGAATGGAATAGTTCCGCGATACAGCGGCTGATACGTATCAAGATAAAATACAGAATATCTCTGAATTTTGTTTGTGAATGGATTATAGCAAGGGAAAAGCGCTTCTGTCAACAAAAAAGATGGACATACAGAACATCTCCATATGTCCATCCTCCTGATCTCCGCGATCTACAGCATCTCAATAAACGCCGCGATCCTCGTGTTCAACTGGCCAATGTCAGCCTGGGAGTAGTCTGTCTCCACATTGATGTAGGGGATCCCCTTCTCCTCGTTGACGAACTTGCGGATGCCGAACGCCTCCACGTTGTAGGTGTGGCAGGCCTGCAGCGTCATCTCCACCACGCCGTCCACCTTGTACTCGTCGATGAGCCGGCCCAGCAGTTCCAGACGGTTCGGGTTCGGCGTCATGACAGAGCACCCGATATTGAGATACCGCTCCGCCAGCGCCTGGTATACATCCGGGTTGTCCTCGTCCACCAGCTTGTCAATGGATTTGGCGCCGCTGCAGTTCTCAAATGTGACGACCACGCCGCCGTTCTGCTCCACCGCGTCGATGACCTTCTCCGTCGCGCCGCCGATGGGGCAGCCGGAGATGAGGATGCGGGGCTTTTTCTCCAGCATCTTGCCGTCCGCGTACTCTTTTTTGATCTTCTCAACCAGGGCGTCCACTTCGCCCGGGATCTCTTTCCTGTCAAACTTGAAGGTGCTGCCGTACAGGACCTTAAAGAGATCGTGGCCCGTGATCGGCACCGGGTCGTTCTTCATCACCTCGTACAGGTGCTTCAGGGACGCGCGGCCTGCGTTGTTGACGCGGATGGCGTCCCGGATCTCATCCTCCGTGATGGTCACGTCAAACTTCTTCTCCAGGTACTCCTTAAAGCGGATGATCTCGCTCTTCCACAGCTTCAGCGCCTCCGGGCCCTGGGTGTTGGGAAGCTCCATGATAAACACGTCCTTGAACTGGGACATGTACTCGTACATCTTCTTTTTGCCGTCGCAGGTCGTCTCCCCCACCACCACGTCAGAGAAATAGAAGAACGGACATTTCTCCGTCTTGGCAAAGCCGTAGCTCGACTTGATCAGGGGGCACAGGTTCTTCGGCAGATCCCGCTCCGCGTCCGGGATCGTCTCGTCAGACGTGGAGCAGAGCCCTACGGTCGCCGCCCCCATGGCCATGGCGATCTCCTGGGGGAAATACGTGCAGTAAGCGCCGACGATGGGGACGCCCTGCTCCTTTAACTTCTTCACGCCCAGGAAAGAGTTTTTCCTCTGCTCTGCAAATTCTTCAAATACTTCCGGTAAATCTTTGATCAGTTCCATGCTGTCTTTCTTCTCCTCCTATCTGTTCTTTGCCGCTGCGCGCATGGTCTTTTCCCTCGCCAGCAGCGCCGCCCCGAGAGCACCGGCATAGCGTCCGTAATCCGTGGGGGACACGGTCTTTCCGATCTTCTGGGACAAAATCTTTGTGAAATACCGGCTGGAGGAGAGCCCTCCTGTCAGTATGATCTGGTCCGGCAGTTCCTTGCGCATGGCGAGCTGCGCCACCTTGGCCGCCACGGAATCCACCACGCCGGCGGCGATGTCTTCCCGCCTGCGGCCCTCGCCGATGTAGTTGATGACCTCCGACTCCGCGAACACGGTGCACAGGGAGCTGATGGCCAGGGTCTCCCCCTTCTCCGCCATATCAAAGAGCTCGCCAAGGTCCACGCCCAGCCGGTTGGCCATGATCTCCAGGAATTTTCCTGTCCCGGCGGAGCACTTGTCATTCATGAGGAAATCCTGCACGACGCCGCGGCTGATGAGGATGACCTTCGTATCCTGGCCGCCCACGTCGATGACGGCGCAGTCGTCGCTCCCCATCTCCCGCCCGCCTCTGGCATGGCAGGTGATCTCCGTGATCACGTAGTCCGCGTAGTCCACAGCCACGCGTCCGTAGCCTGTCGCCACCACCTTCGCCGTCTCCCGGGACACGTCGATGCCGTCTTCCCGCAGGCGCCCTGCGATGGTGCGCGCCGTCTCCTTGCTGCTCCAGCCGGTTGGGAGGGCAAATTCCAGCTCATGGTCTCCGCGGGCCACCACCTTGGCGGCCGTGGAGCCTATATCGATTCCTATGTAATCCATCCTGCACTCCTTCCTGTCAGCAGTAGCGGTCCCTGCCCGGGTTCACGTCTTTCTCAACTGCCGCTATCTCCAGTATCTCAATGCCGTTCTCCTCCACGCAGGCCCGGATCTTCCCCAGATCTTCCTCCTTTACAAGGAGGGAGATGCCGCAGCATTTGCTGGCGCTCCTCGGGGTGGGCGCGATCACGGACCGCACCCCCTCCTTCTTCAGCTTCTGGTAGAGCCGCATGCCGTTGTCATGGTTGGGAAAGAGCACGTAATACTGTATCTCTTTCATCTGTCCTACGCCCCCAGCATCTCGATGAACGCGCTGATCCTTGTACGCAGCTGCTGGGCGTCGCTGTCCACGTAGTCTGTCTCGATGCCGAGCACCGGGATGCCTGCCTTCTTGAGCTCGCGCTCCACCGTGTAGCCCTCCACATCGTACAGGCTGCAGAACTTCAGGTTCACATCGATGACGCCGTCCACCTTGTACTCCTTTGCCAGGCGAATGATGTCGTCGATCCTTGCATGGTTCGGGGTGAAGCATGCGCAGTTGATGCCCATATACCGCTCCGCCAGGGCGTCGATCTGCTCGTCCACGGTCGTCTTCGTCTCGTCCACGAGGCGCTCGAAGTAGCGTGTGCCGGTGCACATCTCCTCACAGACAACAGCGCCGCCGCTCGTCTCCACCAGGTTGTGGAGCTTCCAGTTGGGGATGGCGAGCGGTGTGCCGGTCAGCATGATCCGCTTCGTCCCTGCCGGGAATACACTGACGCCTTCCGCCACCCTCTTCTCCAGCTCGTCGCAGAGTTTGTTCGTCATCTCCGTAAATCTGGCCGGATCGTCGTAGAACGCGATCTGGGAGATGAGGAGCACATCCTTGCCGCTGATGGGGAGCTTCTCGTTCCTGCGGAACGCATACAGTCTCTCCAGCGCTTTTCTCTTGTTGTTGATCAGATGGATGCTGGCCGCCAGCTTGTCGGCCGTGATGGTGTTGCCGGTGAACTCCTCCACTACTTTCTTAAAAGTGCGGATCTCATCCGCCCAGGAACAGACGTCCTTCTCCCGCTTCATCTGGGGCAGGTCCATCACATGCACGGGCACGTCCTCGCCCAGGATCTCCCACGCCTTCTTCTTGCCGTCGCAGGTCGTCTCGCCCACATACATATCCGCAATGCGGAAGAAGGGGCAGGTCCGGTCAAGCCTTGCGCCGACAGACGCCTTGATGAGGGGACAGGTGTTGGTGGGAAGGACTTTCTCGCCGCCGGGAACCCAGAACTGGGAGCCGCCGCACAGGCCGGTGGCGATGGCGTCCGCCGCGAACACGATCTCGTCCGGCACATACACGCAGAAGGTGCCGAACACCTTGCCGCCCTTCTTCTGGTGCTCGATAAGCTCCGCCGGGCGCACGCCGTGGATCTCCGCCACGACAAAGTTAAAATAGTCCATGGCTTCCGGCCGGTTCTCCTGGGAGAGATAGACATCCCCGAACGCCTGGGGCAGCACTTCGCAGAGCTGATCGTGCGTATCTACATCCATGCCCAGATCTTCCCACATCTTTCTGTAATCTGCCATAATAAAAAACCTCCTCTTTCGTGCGGGAAGCCGGCGTTCCCCCGGCTTCCCTGCATTTTCCTGTATACTACGGTATCACGTTTCGTATAGAGGAACAATTGGAATGAGAAGGTTTCATAATAGATTTTTCTGATAGAAATTCCTGATTTATTGTTTTTTTCTATATGCCGTCCTCCGGCTGGTCCAGCAGCCTTTCAAGGGCCCGGATGCACGCGTCCACCTCCGCCTCTGTGTTGGCCGCGCTGAAGGCAAAGCGCACGGTCCCCTGAGGGAAGGTCCCAAGAGCCCGGTGCGCCATGGGCGCGCAGTGAAGCCCCACCCGGGTCATGATGCCGTACTCCTGCTCCAGGGCAAAGGCCAGCACTGCATTGTCCCTGCCCGGGAAGTCCAGGGATACCACCGCCACCCTGCCGTCCGTCCCCTGCCGCCCGGCGATCCGGACGCCCGGAAGCGCCCTGACCTGTTCCAGGAAGCGGGCCGTCAGCTCCATCTTCCTTCGGTGGATCACATCCAGCCCGGTCTTCTCTATGTAGGCGAGCGCCGCGTGCAGGCCGATGATCCCCGGCAGGTTCATGGTGCCGCTCTCATACTTGTCCGGCAGCGTCCGGGGCATGGAGAGGCTGTCGGACATGCTCCCGGTCCCGCCTGCGATCAGCGGCTCCATCTCCTTATCCAGCGCCCCGGAGATGACGAAGCCGCCGATTCCCTGGGGGCCCAGAAGCCCCTTGTGCCCCGTGAACGCCAGGAAGTCAATGCAGGCCGCCTCCATATCCACCGGGATGGTGCCGGCGCTCTGGGCCGTGTCCACCACAAAAAAGACGCCCCTCTTCCTGCAGATCCGCCCGATCTCCCCGATGGGGACAATGGTGCCGCACACGTTGGACGCGTGGAGGACAATGACCGCTCTCGTCCGGGGCTGCAGCATCCGCTCCACATCCGCCGGGTCCACACCTCCCTCCCGGTCCGTGGGCAGCGCCTCACAGACGACGCCCTCCTTCTCCATACAGTGCAGGGGCCGCATGACCGCGTTGTGCTCCATGCCTGTCACAAGCACGTGATCCCCCCGCTTCAGGAAGCCGCGGATAAAGTAATTGAGGGAGTAGGTGATGCCCGGCGTAAAGATCACCCGCCGGGAGTCCGGCGCATGAAACAGGCGCGCCAGCTGCTCCCTCGTCTCCAGCACCGCCGCCTCCACCTCGTAGGCGCCCTCGTAACTGCCCCGGTTGATGTTGAAAGCGCCGCTTTTCAGCAGCTCCCCCACCGCCTCCGCCACGCCGGGCGCCTTGGGAAAGGATGTGCTGCCGTTGTCAAAATAGATCTTTTCTCCTGTCTCGTTCATGTTTCTTCCGCTCCTTACAGCCTGGATTTCTCTTCTATCAGCTTATACCTTTTTCCGGCGGGGGACAAGCTTGCTTTTTTGTATTATAATAGTCGTATTGGATAAAAACACGCTGGAGGTTCCCATGAAAGACCTGTCTTCCCTGTATGAAAACTGCACACTCTGCCCCCGCATGTGCCATGTGGACCGGCGCGCCCGCACAGGCGTGTGCGGCTGCGGGACGGACCTGACTGCCGGGAGGGCCGCGCTCCATCTCTGGGAGGAGCCCTGCCTGTCCGGCCAGGGCGGCAGCGGCGCCGTCTTTTTCTCAGGCTGCACCCTGAAGTGCTGCTACTGTCAGAACTACCCCATCAGCCAGGAGGGGGTCGGGAAAATCCTCTCCCAGGAAGAGCTGGAGAGGATCCTTCTTAACCTGCAGGAGCAGGGCGCCCAGAATATCGACCTCATCACAGCCACCCAGTTCCTGCCCTCCCTCCTCCCCGTGCTCCGGCGGGTCCGCCCGAAGCTTGCCATTCCCATTGTCTGGAACTGCGGCGGCTACGAGCGGATGGAGACGCTGCGGATG
Source organism: Mordavella massiliensis (assembly GCF_016901695.1). Lineage (GTDB taxonomy): Bacteria > Bacillota > Clostridia > Lachnospirales > Lachnospiraceae > Claveliimonas > Claveliimonas massiliensis_A. The sequence goes on from NZ_JACJKS010000006.1 coordinate 93,781, forward strand.
CTGGAAGGGTATGTGGACGTGTACCTGCCGGATCTGAAATACTGCTCCCCGGAGACGGCAAAAAAATATTCCGGTGCGCCGGACTATTTCCTCCACGCCCGGGAGGCGGTGAAAGAAATGATCCGGCAGACCGGAACACCTGTGTTCGCCGCGGACGGGAGCCTGCAAAAGGGCACCCTCATCCGCCATCTCGTGCTGCCCGGACAGCGGGAGGACTCTGTCCGCATCCTCAGGTGGATGGCCGCGTCCCTTCCAAGAGGGCAGTTCCTCCTCAGCCTCCTGAGCCAGTACACCCCCTTCTACCAGGCCGCCCGCCATCCGGAGATCAACCGCCGCGTCACCTCCTACGAGTACGGCAGGGTGGTGGACGCCGCCCTGGCCCTCGGGCTGGACGAGGGGTTCATGCAGGCGCGCTCCAGCGCAAAGGAGGAGTACACGCCGCCCTTTGACCTGGAGGGGCTGTAGGCGCGCCATGAAAGAGCGGGGTTTAGCGGATCTTTACCACGGAAAGATTCGTCTCCCCGTACACGAAGCTGCCGCCCTGGGCCGCCACGTTCAGCGTCGCCGGCGCGTCTGTCACCTGCACGATCTGGGAGAACGGCAGGACTGCCGTCGTCCCCTGGGCCGTAAAGGTATGGACCGCCGACGCGCCCGCCACCTCGCTTCCGTTCTCTGTCAGGTACAGCCGGATGCTTGCGGGGACGGATGCGCCGGTTCCCGGGCTCACGGAGGCCTGGAAGGACACATAGTAGGTCCCCGGTTCCTGCAGGACCACATCCGGGCTGTTGGCAGCGTGGGAGATGGCGTTCCCGCTGACTGCGCCGTTCCTGTCAAAGATCAGATCCGTCCCGTCCGCACCGGTCTGGGGCGGCGTGGCGTAGGCGCTTAAGAAATCGTCCGTGCCGCCTGCCGGCCCCTGTTCGCCCGCAGGTCCCTGGGGGCCCGCCGGCCCCGGCTCGCCTTGCGGCCCGGGCGGGCCGGGACGGCCGTTTCTTCCCCTTGGCCCCCTCCGGCAGGGCTGCTGCCCCGGACATCCTGTCTGCTGTGTACAATAATCGCTGCACTTCATACTCTGGCTCTCACATCTTTTTTACTACTATATGCCGGATGCCGCGGCTATTCTAATTCCCGGACATCTTCCTGCGGCCGGTACTCCAAAAGATCCCCGGGCTGACATTCCAGCGCCTTACAGATCGCGTCCAGGGTGGAGAAACGGATCGCGCTGATCTTCCCTGTCTTTACCCGGGATAAATTGACATTTGAAACCCCCACCCTCTCTGAAAGTTCCTTCAGTGACATCTTCCGGTCCGCCATGACCCGGTCCAGTCTCAAAATGATCGCCATACTCTCACCTACCACACTTCATCCAGTTCACTCTGCATGGAAAACCCTTCCCGGATGATCCCCGCAAAAATGAGCAGCAGTTTTTTATGAAATATCTGTGAACTCCCCTTTTCTAAACAGAATGGTCACGATTTCCTGCTATACTTCCTGTCAAAGCAAGCTGTCTGTTTTACAGCTTAACAGCGGAATGGAGGTTTCTTATGTTTCAGATCCTTGTTGTAGATGATGACAGGAACACCCGGCATCTTCTGCGCGCGCTCCTGACGGACGCCGGCTACGAGCCCTACAGCGCTTCCTCCGCAGGCGAGGCGCTCTACCTGCTCAAGAAAGTGCCTTTTGACCTGCTGATCGTGGATATCATGATGCCCGGCATGGACGGCTACGAGTTCACAAGGCTGCTCCGGGACTGCCGCTACGATCTCCCGATCCTCATGCTGTCGGCCAAGCAGCTCCCGGACAACATCAAGCACGGCTTCCTGGCCGGGACGGACGACTACATGACAAAGCCCGCCGACGAGGAGGAGCTGCTCCTGCGCATCAAGGCGCTCCTGCGGCGCGCCCGGATCGCCTCCGACCACAGGCTGACCGTGGGCGACACGGTCCTCGACTACGACTCCCTGACCGTGGGGCGGGACGGGGAGAGCTGCACGCTCCCCCTCAAGGAGTTCCTGCTCCTCTACAAGCTGCTCTCCTACCCGAACAAGATCTTCACCCGGATCCAGCTTCTGGAGGACATCTGGGGCCCGTCCACGGAGTCCATGGAGTCCACGGTGAGCGTACACATCAACCGTCTGCGCAGCCGCTTCGCAGACAATCCGGACTTCCGGATCCTGACGGTCCGGGGCCTGGGATACAAAGCACAGATAAAGGAGGCAGACCTGTGAACACGAAAAAAAGATCCAACGCACCCATCATTTTGTTCTGTACCGGACTTATCTTTATCCTTCTGTTCCTGACCACCCTGATCAGCAACTGGATCATCATCATGGGCGTGCAGGCCGGCCTCATCACCGGCCGCCCGGGGACGCCCCTTTTCCCCTTCCTGATCCAGACAGGCATCGTCAGCATCCTGATCGGCGTCCTGCTCACCCTTGTCCTCAGTCACTTCCCCCTGCGCCCGCTCGGGGAGCTCATGGACGGGATCCACGCGGTCGCCGGCGGCGATTTCCACACGAAGATTCATCTGAAGCACCCGAAGGCGTTCCGGGATCTCTCGGAAAGTTTCAACCAGATGACAGACGAGCTGGCCGGGATCGAGCTGCTCCGCTCCGACTTTATCAACAACTTTTCCCACGAGTTCAAGACGCCCATCGCATCGATCCTTGGCTTCGCCAGGCTCCTGAAGAAAGAGACGGTAAGTGCAAAGAAACGGGCACAGTACCTTGATATCATCATCTCCGAATGCCGGCGCCTAAGCGCCCTGTCCTCCAACGTGCTGAGCCTGTCCAAGGTGGAGAGCATCAGCGTGCTGGCGGACGTGGCCGCCTGCCCCGCCGCCGAGCAGATCCGGGAGGCGATCCTGCAACTGGAACAGAAGTGGGAGAAAAAAATGATCGAATTCGACCTCCATCTGGCTGACTGCAGGATCCATGCAAACCCGGACCTCCTGAAGCAGGTGTGGGTCAACCTGATCGACAATGCGGTGAAGTTCTCCCCGCCGGGAGGCGTGATCTCGATCCGCGCCGGCCGGGAGCGCGGTACCTTCTTCTTCCGGATCACCGACCAGGGCGCGGGCATGGATCCCGGGACGCAGGAAAAGATCTTCGACCGCTTTTTCCAGGGGGATCTCTCCCACGCCACGGAGGGAAACGGGCTGGGGCTCTGCCTCGTCAAAAAGATCGTATCCCTCCACCGCGGAGCGGTCCGTGTCAGCAGCAGGCCCGGGGAGGGCAGCACCTTTACCGTGACCCTCCCGCAGCCCTAGATCCGGCAGATAAAGGCCGGCGCCTTTTGCGGGGCGCCGGCCTTTTTATCTGTCCTTCTCTCTATTCGTCCGCGCCGCTGTCCAGGATCGCCGCGCTGATCTTTTCCTTCAGATCGACCACGGAGGAGCGGTTTGTATAGTGCATCTCCTCCCCGTCCAGGACGCTGATGCAGTACGACCCGTCATACTGGTAAAATTCCAGTTCCACTGTATCGTACCTGTCTGTATTGCGGTGGAAGGTAAGTTTCAGCTCGGACTTGTTGTCCTGAAGCGCCGGCTCCTCCTCCGGCACGTCTGTGTCTTCCTCCTCATCGCCGCTGTCCTCTGCAATGGTGATATCCAGAAGTCTGTCCAGGACATCCTGGAAGGCGATCTCCTCCCCGCCCAGCGTGCAGGTATAGCCATCGTCCTCCCCGTCTTTCCCGATCTCTACGGTATAGACATTCCCATCCAGCTCCGCTTCCACGCTGTCCACCGTATCCCAGTCAAGGAGGATCACCTCGTCCGGTTTCAGCTGCTCATAGGAGGCATTGACTGCCGCGTTGTAGAGATCCTGGGTGACGCTGTACACGATATGGGAATCGGTGAGCTTTGCATAGAAGGCATTGTCTTTGGTCCCCACCTGGTAGCTGAACGTCTGCTCCTCCTCATCTTCCGCCTCTTCGCCGTCATCCGTCTCCTCTTCGTCCTTCGCCGGCACGTAGGTGATGGTCACCTCCGCCGCAGGCTCCGCCAGGCCGTAAGCCGCAAGCTCCGACTCATCCGCATAGTAGTCCGCGCAGGCGTCCCAGGAAAAGACGGAAAGCATGGTGAGGGCATTTTCCGTATTCGTATTGTCCAGGTTCCGGTACGTATCCCCGTCCTTCAGATAGTAGGTGTACGCGTCGCTGTAGCAGTAGCCGGCGTCCTCCTTATACACGATATCCGCCGCGGCCTCGTTGTCCACCCGGACCTCGGATATACTCTCCATCTCCGGGATCTCCTCCTTCTGGACGCAGTCCAGCAGCATGTAGGAGATATGGTCGGTCAGGCCGGCGTCTGTCAGATAGACATAGTCGTCGCCGCTTGAAATGTAGACTTCACCGTCCGAGAATGTCTCGTCCCCCACCTCGATCTGCCAGGTGTCGTCCTCTGTCCCGATGGTGACCGTGTAAGCCGGATCACTGAGTCCGTAGACGCCCAGGCTCTGGACCTCCTCCACCATCTTGTCTGAGGTGATGTGGGACAGGTTTTCCGCGATCTCGTCCAGCAGGTCCTGGTCCACGGACATCTTTGCGTCCGCCTCGTAGGACCAGGCGCCGTCCTCCCGGGTAAAGGCAAGCTGGTCGTCCCCTGCGTTCCAGGACAGGCGGGTGATGTCCCCGCTGTCCACATCCACGATCGTCGTCTCTTTCCCGGTCATCTTCTCCTCGAAATCCATCCGGGAGACCCCCACGGCTCCGGCGACGCAGACCACGAGGACGCCGGAGAGGATCAACAGTTTCCGTTCTCTTTTCATCTGCGCTTCCTCCTTACTACAACTACAATGCCAAAGATCAGATAGGCCGCCGGGATCACGGCGATGGTCACGATCTTGATCAGCGAGGAGGCGCTCGTGCTGACGGTGAGATACTCGTTTGTCAGGCTCTTGGAGCGCACGGATACGCTGTCCTCCTTCCCGCACATCATCTCCAGCGCGTTGAGCACAAAGTCCTCGTTTGCATCAGACGAATACTGGTTGTAGGCGTCGTCCAGCATCACCGAGGATGCGATCCACACAAGCTGCATCTGCCCTTCGCCGTCTTCCGTCTCCTTCGCCGCCAGGGCTGCCAGCGTCAGCGGGCCCTCCGTGTCCCCGTCCTCCTTCTCGTAGGTCCCGATGTTGTACCCGTCCTCTTTCAGGTAGGACCCCTCCGAGGATGTCAGAAGGGAAGTGACCGTCACATTGCTGTCTGTCTTAGACAGATCCAGCGCCTTCGCGACCGGCATGATCACGTGATAGTTGTCGTCGATCAGCGGGTCCGTGATCTCGCTGGACTCCAGATCCGGCATCAGCAGGACAGGTGTGTTAAACACATAGTGATCCGTGTCCGACTCTACCACGACGCCCTCCATGACGGAGATGCCGTAATACTCTGCCACCGCCTTCAGGTTGGGCAGTTCGTCTTCCGTGTTGGTCCCGCTCAGGATCAGGACTCTCCCGCCGCCCTCGAGGAATTCGGTCAGCATATCCTTCTCCTGCTCCGAGATGTCCGTGGAGGGCGCGTTGATCAGGATGCACTCCACTTCCTCCGGCACAGCCTCGCCGTTCAGGAGGGAGAGCGTCTCCGTCTCCAGGTTGTCAGTCTCGACGGCCTCTGCAAAGCTGTCGGAGAGCGCCGTCTCGCCATGTCCCTCCAGCACGTGGATCACCGGGATATCCTCGGTCGTGCAGTAGGAGACCGCCGAGGTGATCAGCTTCTCGCCGGAGAACTCATCCGCGGCCGTGTACATGGAGTAGGCGTCCGTGCTGCTCGTGCTGTACATGTCCTCGTAGCTGATGTACCGGTACCTGTCACCGCACTCCACGATGACAGAGTTGTTGTAGATCTCCTCGTCCGTATAGGCGTTGGTAAAATCCGGGTTCAGGTCCGGATCCTTCTTCTCCACCTTGACCTTGCTGCTGTAATCCTCATAGTTGTGCAGGAGCTTTTCCACAAATTCATCTTCCTGCCCCGCGGTCACGATCCAGTAGATCGTGATGTCATCCTTCAGCGAGCTGAGCATGACCTTGGACTGGCTGGAGATGGAATAGAGCTGGTTGGCCGTTAAGTCCGCCTGCGCGTAGCTGTCCGGCAGAAAGCCAAGCGCGGCGTTGACTGTGATCAGGATCGCCAGCACGACGGCCGTCAGGATAAAGCTGTAGCTTCCCACCTTGCTGGACCGCGTCCCGAACTGCTCCCGTATCGTTGTGATATAGTTTTTGATCGTCTCTTTCATCAGTTATATCTCCTTTTCTCAAGTGACTGGACCGTTAAAAACAGGAAAAATACAATGACACTGACAAAGTACACTACATGGGTGTAATCAAAAACCCCGTCCACAAATTCATAGAACCGCTCGTAGACGGAAATATTCTCCAGTATCTTTGGAAACAGTCCTTCAAACCAGTCCGTCCGGAAGAGGTAGACCGCCGCCGTCCCCAGCATGGCCACGCCCCCGGTCAGTTCCGCCAGGAAGGAATTCCCCGTCATATGGTTGATCAGAAGGGCCAGGATGAACTCCATGACAATAAGCGCCACAAGAGAGCCGAACGCCGACGACGTGGCGTACTGCGCCAGCTTGACCATGTAGTAGTTCAGCACCATGGCCGCAAAGCAGATTCCCGCCGCCATGGGCTGGGACTCCGTGAGGGAGGAGATGAAGATCCCGATCGCCAGGAGGGAGGCCGTCAGCATGATATAGCCGGCGAGCGCACCCCAGGCGGTGGGAAGATACAGGCTGCCGTACTGCTTCAGGATGACCGGGTACGCCACCACAAAGACAAGGGGGATCACGGACGTCAGAAGCAGCGCCAGGAATTTGCCCACCACGACCTGCGTCGTCGAGACTGGCAGGGAATAGAGAAGCTGGTCTGTCTTCTGCTTCTTCTCCTCCGCGATGACCCGCATGGTGAGGATGGGGATCATGATAAGGAGCGCAAAGGACGCGCCCGCAAGGGCGTACTCAAAATTGGCGTACCCCATGCTTAAATTGTAGTACATCATATAGATCGCGACTGCCAGCAGGGAAAACATCCCGTACACGTAGGCGGTAAGGCCTGAAAAAAGCAGACGCATCTCATGTCGGAACACGGCTGTCATTTATGCTTCCTCCTCTCTGTTCTCTTCCGGTCCGTCCGGCTGCGGGCTCGTCAGCTCGATGAAGATCTCCTCCAGATTCGCCTTGAGCTTGTCATTCCTGAGCACCGCCCTGTCGATGGCCGCGAATTTTCTGGAGAGCAGCTTGCGGATCTCCAGCTCCTTCTCCGGGACTGTCGTAAGGCGGATCAGGAGGAGGCCGTCCTCCTGCGCATACTGCGCCGACTCGATGCCTGCGATCTGCCCCAGCACAGCCCCGCTCTCCTCCCGGGTCGCGTCGGTCAGCACCTCCAGCGTCACCTTGGGCTGCAGGAGCTTCTCCAGATTTTCCGCCGTATCGTAGGCGATCAGCTTCCCTTTCGCTATGATGATGATCTCATCGCACATCTGCTGTACTTCCGAGAGGATGTGGCTGCTCAGGATGACCGTGTGCCGCTTCCCCAGGTTCTTGATCAGGTCGCGGATCTCCACCACCTGGATCGGGTCGAGCCCGACGGTGGGCTCGTCGAGGATGATCACCTTTGGGTTCCCCAGCAGGGTCTGGGCAATGCCGACCCGCTGCTTATATCCCTTGGACAGGTTCTTGATGAGGCGGTCCGCCACATCCAGGATCTGCGTCTCCTCCATCACCCTCTCGATCTCGCCTTTTACCTTCTCCCGCGGCACCTTCTTCGCCTCGGCGATGAACCGCAGGTATTCCCGGGGCGTCTCCTCCAGATAGAGCGGCGGCTGCTCCGGCAGATAGCCGATCAGCTTCTTAGCCTCCATGGGCTCTTCAAATATATCGTGCCCCCCGATCGTCACCGTTCCGTCCGTGGCCGACAGGCAGCCGGTCATGATGTTCATGGTGGTGGACTTCCCGGCTCCGTTGGGGCCGCAGAAGCCGCAGACCGTCCCGTCCTTGACGGAGAAACTGATGTTGTCCACGGCTTTGTGGTCGCCGTAAAATTTCGTCAGGTTCTTGACTTCTATCATTTCCTTCTCCTTCCTGATACAGTTCTTTTCAGCAGCTATTCTATGACCGGAGTTTAAACTAAATTTAAACTTCTCCCGGATTTCACAGTATTTTCATACTCTCCCCGTTATCTAGGAACGGCGGAGCGCATCGATGGGCTGCAGCCTGGACGCTTTTGCCGCCGGATAGCTGCCAAACACGACCCCGATCCCGGCGCAGAACAGGATCGATGCCAGCGCGACCGCCAGGTTGACCGTGCTCCCGCTCCCGGTCAGAAGGTCGTAGCCCCGGATGCACACAAAGGACAGCACAAGGCCCGCCGCCCCGCCAAGCACGGACAGCACGCAGGATTCACACAGGAACTGCAGCAGGATATGCCGCCGCTTCGCGCCCACCGCCTTCCGGATGCCGATCTCCATCGTCCTCTCCGTCACGGATACAAGCATGATGTTCATGATCCCGATCCCGCCTACCACGAGGGAGATCGCCGCGATCCCCCCGAGCAGGAGGGACATGGTCCCGCTCACATCGTCCATCGTGTCCAGAATGTCAGACTGGTTGTTCACGGTGTAGGCGTCCTCATCCCGGGTGGCCTGTAGAAGGAACGCGTCCACGATGCTGACCGCCGCCTCCACCTCCTGCTCCGAGGAGGCGCGGACGTAAAAGGTGCTCACGCCCGTCTGCCCCGTCATCCGCTCTGCGGTGGAATAGGGGATGAGGATCCGGCTGTCGTCGGATCCGGCAAGGGAACTCCCCTGCTCTTCCAGGACGCCGACGACCTGGAAGGTCCTGTCCCCGATGCGCACTGTGCCTCCGACCGCGTCCCATGTCCCGAACAGGTCTGTCGCCGCCTCCGTGCCGAGAACGCACACCCTTGTGCAGCACTCGTCATCGGACGGCGCGATCTTCCTCCCTCTCTGGACGGCAAGATCCTGCACCTCAAAGTACTCCGGCGTGACCCCGACGATGCTGTAGGTGCCCGTCTCCTCCTTTTTCTTCACGGTCTCGCTGAAGGTGTTCACAGCCGCCACGCCGCTGACCGCGCTGTACGTATGCAGCTCCTCCACATCCGCCGCGCTGACGGAGGCGTCCTCGTCCGTGATGGTGGCTGTGATCTGCTGCGAACCCATATCGGAGATACTGTCCGTGATCCCGGCCGCCGCGCCCTGGGTGATGGACACAAGGGTCACAACAGCCATCACGCCGATGATGATCCCAAGCACAGTGAGAAAGGACCGCATCTTATTGTGAAAAATGGTTTTCAGTGAAAGCCTGATAATCTTCCTTGTCATATGTCCTCCTCCCTGTCGCTGAGCACTCCGTCGCGCACGTAGACTTTGCGCTGGGCCTCATTGGCCACATGGATGTCGTGGGTGATCAAAACGATCGTATTCCCCGCCTGCCACAGCCCCCGGATGATGTCCATGATCTCTCTTCCCGAGCCGGAATCCAGGTTGCCGGTGGGTTCGTCCGCCAGGATGATGGAGGGCCGGGCCGCCAGAACGCGGGCGATGGCAACCCTCTGCTGCTGCCCGCCAGACAGCTGCGCCGGCTTGTGGGTCATCCGGTCGGCCAGGCCCACCCTCTCCAGTGTCTCCTCCACCCTTGCCTTTCTCTCTGCGGCAGGGATCTTGTGATAGAGGAGAGGCATCTCCACATTCTCGTAGGCTGTCGCATCCGGCAGCAGATGAAACTGCTGGAAGATAAATCCGATCTTCTTTCCCCGGATCTCGGCCAGTTCGTCTTCCCCGCACGATTCGACCGGCTGCCCGTCCAGCAGGTACTCTCCCTCGTCTGGCACATCCAGACAGCCGATGATGTTCATCAGCGTTGTCTTCCCGCTGCCGGAAGGCCCGAGAATGGAGAGAAATTCCTGCGGCCTGACATGCAGGTTGATATCTTTCAGAACAGGGACAGCCATGCTGCCCATCCTGTAGCTCTTGTAAATATGTCTGAGTCTGATCATACGAATCCCTCCTGGCGCCTAGTAGCTGCCGCCGCCCGGGAACATGCCTCCCGGTCCGCCTCCCTCGGGCAGCTCAGACGGATCGATATCGCCGAAGTCAAAGTCCCCGAAGTCCATACCGTCCGGGAATTCTCCCGGCTGGCCGCTGCTCTGCGCGCCTTCCTCCTGTCCCGTCAGGGAGGAGGTCACCTGCGTGATGACAATGAGATCCCCCTCCTCCAGCTCTTCGCTGTCAATGCGGATATACGTGCCGTCCGACATGCCGGTCTCCACTGTCACCTTCGTCAGTTTCTCCGGGTCCAGATCGTCCTCCTCATACACGTCGCCCGCCTCAGCTCCCTCAGGCGCCAGGCAGACGTAGCTGTCGTCGCCCGATGTGCCTACAGCCTCCACGGGCACGATCATGCCTTCCCCGCTGTCCTCCGTCACGATCTCGGCCGACGCGCTCATCCCCGGATATACATCTTCCACATAGTCCAGCTTCACGGTCGCCTGGTACGCCGTCGTCCCCCCATTCGAGCTTCCGTTGTAGGAGATCTCCGAGACGGTTCCCGTCTGCTCCCCGGAGACGGCGTCAATGCTGACGGCCACTTCCTGGTCCTGTTCAATGGCCGCTATATCCAGTTCATCCACAGCGATGTCCAGGGTAAAGCCGTCCTTTCCCATGATCATCGCCACCTCGCCGCCGGCTGACACAGAGTCTCCTGCGCGGACGGGCACTTCCGTCAGGATCCCGTCATAGGGCGCCTTGATCTCCCTGCTCCCGCGGGCGTCGCTGTCGATCACCGCGATCACCTCGCCCTCCGAGACGCTGTCCCCTGCGCTGAAATTCACAGAAGATAACTCTGCCCCGAATTCCGCAGTGAGTGTCTGCTGGGATATAGGCGAGAGCGTCCCGCTGCCGCTGACAGTGGACGAGACATCCCCTACCGTCACTTCGTCTACCAGGTAGGATGTGGTGATCTCATTTTCATTGCCCCGCCCTGCAAGGCGCGGGACGAGGATAAACGCTGCTGTCCCGGCCGCAAGAAGGACCGCAGCACAGAGCAGGATGCGCCTGACCCGCTTTCCTTTTTTCTTTTTGTTGTCTGCCGCACTTGTTTTTCCCATGTCGTCTCCTTTTCCTGTGATTTTTTATGATTATTTTAGGGGGCACAGTTAAACTGAACTTAAACTTTTGCCGGATTTCACAGGATGTTCATGATCTCCCCGCAAAACCCGGCTTTCTGTTGCTATTCCTTCCTGTTTCCTATATACTGTCTGTAGATCAACAAAGGAGGAACCGGCGCAGACGCCGGACATACACACAATGAACACAAGAAAAAAAATGAAAGAACTCGGCAGGCGCTCGCTGAAGAAGCACTATACCGTCTTCGTGGCCGCCTGTCTTATTGCGGCCTTCCTCGGAGCGGAGTTCAAAAGCTCCCTCGACTTTGCATCCGCCCAGAAGCGGGAGGAGACCGCACAGGAATTTGAGCGGAACCTGGAGGGGGATTTCTCGCCCCAGGTGAAGACGGAAGTAAGCGGCGTCTCCTGGGAGGATGTGCTGATGACCATCGCGGAGAACAATACCCAGGCCGGCCGCGAGATGACGCAGGAGATCGAGGAGGAAGAGATCCGCGACGCGGCGGACGGGAATCCCATATTCGGCCGCACCCGCGGCGTCCTGTCCGGCGTCGTCAATGATCTGAGCTCCGGCTCTATCCTCGTGACGCTGGTGGCCGCCGGCGCCTCTATCACCGGCTCGGAGAGCCTGGCCATCATCCTTCTCATCCTGCTGGGCGCGCTGGGCGCTTTTGCCTTCTGGTTCTTTGTCGTCAACGTATTCCCGGTGGTGACCCGCAGGATCTTCCTGGAGGGCCTGGTCTACGACCGCGTGACCGCCCAGCGGTTCACCTTCCTGCTGCGGATCCGGAAGTGGACGCGGGCCTCCTGGATCATGTTTGTAAAATATGTATTTTACTCTCTCTGGAGCCTGACGGTCGTGGGCGCGGTCATCAAGCGCTACTCCTACTACCTCGTGCCCTACATCGCGGCGGAGAACCCGGACATGAAAGCCAGGGACGCCATCACCCTCTCCCGCAGGATGATGAACGGGCACAAGTGGGAATGCTTTGTCTTTGAGCTGACTTTTGTCGGCTGGCAGATCCTGGGCATCCTGACCATGGGGCTTTTCAACATCTTCTACACCAACCCGTACAAGACCGCCTCATTCACGCAGTACTACGCGCAGCTTCGGGCAGCGGCGCTGGCAGAAAACCTGCCGGGATCCGAGCTCCTGCACGACACCTGTCTCTATGAAAAGGCAGACGGGGCGCTGCTTGAGGAGACATACAGGGATGTGATCCAGGTGATGGACGCCCCGGAGGCGAAGCCGGAGAAGCTGGCCGGCTGGCGCGGCTTCCTCGCCAATAACTTCGGCCTGCTCCTTATGCGCCGCCGGGAGGACCGCGCGTATGAGCGGCATCTGGCAGAATATGTGCGCATCCAGGAGATGGTCGACGATGCCCGGGGAGAGGCCTACCCGGTCCGCCTCTATCCGATCGCGGAGGAGGAGCGCCGCAAACTGGTCCAGTCCCTGAACTATATGCGCCACTACTCCGTGTGGTCGCTGCTCGCGATCTTCCTTGGCATGTCCTTCTTCGGATGGCTGTGGGAGGTGGGCATGCACCTTGTCACCAACGGTGAGTTCGTCAACCGGGGCGCGCTCCACGGGCCCTGGCTGCCGATCTACGGGACAGGCGCTGTGCTGATCCTGCTCATCCTCAACCGGCTCCGCAGAAATCCGGCCCTCCTGTTCCTCGCCACCGTGCTCCTGTGCGGCTGCCTGGAATACACCACCTCCCTCGTCATGGAGATCGCCACCGGCGGCACAAAGTGGTGGGATTACAGCGGATACTACCTGAACCTGAACGGAAGGATCTGTGCGGAGGGGCTGCTTGTATTCGGCATCGGCGGCCTGGCGATCACGTACGTGCTGGCCCCGATCATCGACAACCTGCTGGCCCGGGTAAATGAAAAGCGAGTCATGGCTGTATGTTCGGTCCTGATGATCGCGTTTGCCGCGGACGCCGTGTACTCCCAGTTCCATCCGAACGCCGGAAAGGGCGTCACAGACATCGCGCAGGACGCCTGCCTTCCGGACGCCGGCTCCCCGGCCGTCCATCCGGAAAGCGCCCGGCATATACCGGCACAGATGTAGACAGGCAGACAAAAAAATCCGGCGGGAAACCTCGAAAAGGATCCCGCCGGATTTCTCTGTCTTATTTTTTGTTCTTCCTACTCTTCGATCCTGGATGCAACAGAGTAGATCGCCACGCCAAAGGCAGTCAAATGTGCTGAATGTGTCGTTTGTGAACTGCTGATAGACAAGGGATGCAACCGCAGAAGTTTGTTACGTTAAAAATGGCATCAGATAAAACGGTTTCAATAATAAATTTTCCTCTTTCCCAACATCTTTCTGTGACAGTAAATATATGTTATGCACATTTCCTGAAAACTTTCTGTAAAACTCTTTAATCGACTCGTGCTTTCCCACGCCAGAAGACTTTATCTCAAAGGCATTTATTTTACTTCCCTCTGAGATCAGGAAATCAACTTCATAGTAATGTGTACTTCCGGCTTTCTCCCAGGTATGATAATAGAGTTCTCTTCCTGATGCAGCAATCATCTGAGCAACGAGGTTTTCATAAAGATATCCTAAATTTGCCGGCAATTTATCCGAAAGCAATTTTGCATATACATCATTGTCCGTTACCGGCCGGTCTATAAACATCAGAGTCACAAATAAGCCTGTATCTGAAAGATATAATTTATAACTGGTAAAATCTTTTGTATCTGCCAGACTGACCCTTGGATCTGTTGAATTATAACATGGTAAAACTGTTTTTGAATCTATCAGCTCATATAGCAATTCATCTGCTCTGGTATTGGTTTGCTTTCCTATGGCAGTTGTGATCCTGTATTTCCGGGGATCTTTTGACAATTGAGCAGGAATTGAATGATATAATGCCGATATTCTTCCTGATGCATCAATCTTTTTGAAATCTTCTTCATAAAGAGAAATGATCTGTCTTTTTACCATATCAATTTGCGAAAAGTTTTTCCCCGCTATATACGCTTCCACCGCCTGCGGCATTCCTCCCACAGCCATATAGATTCTCAAATCCCGCATTAATTTACGGTTTGTTGCCTGTCCAATAGCTGAATCCATCTGATAAATCTGCTGTAAAAGTTCATAATTACCCCCGGCAGCCTTGCAGAATTCTTCATAGTCCATCGGATAAACCTGTATTTTCATTTCTTCTGATGGGATCAGAATATCTTTTACATTTTTCTTTATCGATATCAAAGACCCGGTTTCCAGATAATGATACCTGCCATCTGATACGAGATGCTTTATAGCCTGTCTCGCCTTAGGAAAGAGCTGCACCTCATCAAAAATGATCAATGATTCATGCTCATATAAAGTTATCCCTGTTTCTGCCTGCAATCTCAAAAAAAATATATTTAAATTCCCGATATCTTCAAAACAATTGCGTATCGTGTCCGTTGTTTTTGAAAAATCGATCAAAATATAAGACTTATATTCATTCTGTGCAAAATGCTCTGCAATTGTCGATTTGCCAACTCGTCTGGCTCCTTCAAGCAAAACAGCATATTTATCCGCATATTCCGCTTTCCATTCCGTCAGTTTTTTATATGCCTTTCGTTCAAAATACATGATTTACCTCCCGCAGCCGCCTTTATGAGTATGTTATATCATAAAAATCATTTTTCTTCAATGTTGTTATCTCGACTTTTGCACTTTTCTTCAATATTTTTAATCTGTATTTCATACTTTCCTTCCATGTTAATTGTCTGTCTTTGAATTCCGCTCCCTGTCACTTTAATCCCGTAATATTCCGCCGCCTGCCTGGTAGTCATTGTGAATATTACGGTGCGGCAGGGCCGCCAGTCCGGCGTGGCGTGAGCCACCTGTCCGGACTAACGGAGCCACTATTTATAGTTACTCGGCCTGAGCAGGATCCAAGCCATATACCTCTCTCATGGAAAGGTCTTTCGATGGATCGATGCTCTCAATGTTGATTTTATATGAATCGTAAGAAATACGATCCATGATAGCATCTGCAAGAGTACTCTCACCGCTGCAGATCTGCTGGTACCACTCGCTTTCCCGGAACTGGGAGCAGAAGATGGTCGATGACTTCTTCCTGCGTTTATGGATCAGCTCGAAAAGATTTCTGGCTTCGGACTCGGTCAGTTTGAGCAGGAGCCATTCATCAATGATCAGCAGGACTGGCTTGGTGTATTTCTTTAGTACACTGGTAAAAGTACCGGAATCTCTGGCTGCCTGGAGATCAAGTAACAGGTCTGGAAGCCGGACATACTTCACGGTGTAATAATGTTTGCAGGCCTCCATACCAAAGGCGCATGTCATATATGTTTTGCCGCTCCCTGTAGCGCCGGTAATAAAGATGTTACGGTATTCCATAATGTATTCACAGGTTGCCAGACGGCTGATTAAAGCTTTATTCAGTTTCCGGCCAGACTGATAATCGATTGCTGCAATGCTTGCATCCGGCTGTTCCAGTTCTGCTTTGCGGAGCAGCCTTTTTAACCGGTTGTTTTTACGGTTTGTATATTCAACATCAACAAGCATTCCGAAGCGGTCTTCAAAAGGGACTTCTTTCATAGAAGGATCATTCATCTGGATTCGGAATGCATCTGCCATAGATGACAGCCGCATTTCAATTAGTTTATCTATGGTACTTTGATTGATCATGATTGTTTACCTCCGTAGTATCTAGCACCTCTGGTAATGCCATGTGCCTGTGATCCTGCTGAAAGTTGATTCGAATCCTGAGATGCGGATTCGGGATTCTCTTTCATGGCAGCTAATAGATTTTTGATACTTTTATAGCTGGGTGTCCTGGAGTAAAGAAGCGCCCTTTTACAAGCCTCTTCCAGTTTTGTGAGAGAATGCTTCTCAGCCAGTTTCAACAGTCCCATACAGCTTCTGTAGGTCTGTTGTTCCACCCTGCCGGAGGTCAGAATCGCATCAACTGCTTTCCTTGTGTTGATCCCAATCGAATCTGCCCACCTGCGGAAACGGTCGCCGTTCCATTCCAGATACTTTTGATGATCTGACGGCATATGTTCCGTTACCGTAGAATACTGGCCGCTCCTGCCATGGAGACGGCGGTGTGAGGCAATCCGGTTGTGATGATAAAATATTTCAATCGTTGTTTCTGTTATACGCACATCGACCTTATCTTTGATATACTGATAAGGCACGGAGTAGTACATCTTGTCTACTGCGATGTGATAGTTGAACTGGACAGTGGCTTGTTTCCACTCAGCCAGTTCGAAAGGTGTAGCAGGCAGCGGTGCCAGCAATGGCTTTTCTTCCCCAAGAAATAAACTGAGCCTGCTGCATTTGGTTTATCCTTGGGTTTCCGGACTCTTGCCGGAATAATGGCGATATTATAATGTTCTGCCATCTCATGATAAGTAGTATTCAGTGCGGTGGTATACCAGTCACTTTTCGAATGATTCACTGCCGTAGAACAGTTATCTGGAATAAGCATCGGTGTAACGCCGCCGAAAAATTCAAACATCTGGATATGCGCTTTGATCCAGTTGTCTGTCTTCTGGTTCAGATATGCCTTTACAAAGGTATACTGGCTATAAGTAAGGACTCCTACAAAGATCCATGCCTCCGTGATCTCACCGGTGTCCGGATCGATGAGCTGTGCCGGATCACCGGCCCAATCTACTTCGATCTGCTCACCCGGTTTCCGTGGGATGTGCATGGTTGCCCTGCGTTTTTCTTCATCCTTCTGGATGTAATAGCAGAACTGGGAATACATAAGAGGTTCTTCACCGTTCATGCGGCATTCCTCACAGTATTCTACCCACAGGAGCTTCTTATTGACTCCATTACGCAGAAGTTCTCTGCGGATGTAGTCATAATCAGGCATCCGTTTATTGGTTGCTGATTTTGTCTTGGGGAAAAGCATTTCCTCAAGTGTGCTGTCGGTCATGTCATGATCCAGTGGCCAGGAAAGTTTTATTTCCGCAGCCTTTTTGACGACCTTGGCAACTGTGTTACGGGACACACCGCAACTATGCGCGATGTTCCGTTCACTGAATCCTAAGCTTTTCAGGCGAAGAATTTCTCGATATTTGGTCATAATGGTGACCTCCTTTAACTGTATTCACATCAGACGATGTGTTCTTACAGTATAAAGGAAATATATGTAATAGAGCCTAAAGTGGCTCTGAATTACCGGAATATGTGGCTCTCATACTCCGGAATGGTGGCTCACAAAGTCCGGACAGGTGGCTCAAAGAGCCCCGGAATAATCAACCGGTAGTATCGCCGCCGATCTCCACGGTAATACCCTTAATCCGATTCGCCACACCCCTCACCTCCTTAAAAATGGGCATGAAAAAAGCCCGGATTACCTCCGAGCATGAAAAAAGCACCGATTATTGCTAACCGATGCTTATGTAAAAACAAAATTATTTTTTTAACTGAAGGCCATCTTTAAATGCCTCGCCAACTCTTTCAGTGACCTTATAGTAGCCATGCGTATATGGATCAAAAGCGATGGCATCCACTTTTGAAATGTTAACTTTATCACCATCCATCACTTTTTCGTCAGCGGTCGTATTTACAACCTTTCCAATAACTCCACAGCCATATTCACCATCTTGGTACTCTATAAATTCACACTCCATGCACAGCGGGAATTCCTGTATAATAGGCGCATCAACATGTTCAGATTTTACGGCAGTCAATCCGCTGTTTTCAAATTTTTTCAGTGTTTTATTTCCGGATTCCACTCCAAAATAATCCGCTTCCACTACATGAGAAGCGTCTGCTATGCTGACTGTAAATGCTTTCCGTGCCTTGATATTCTGAACGGTTTTGTGTGTTTCCGTCAGATTCAGTACAACATGGTCTCTTTCCTGCATAGTCCCCCATGCAGCATTCATCACATTTACACTGCCATCTTCATTATAGGTAGCCACCATAAGTACAGGCATCGGGAAAATGGCTTCCGTTGTTTTAATATCTTTTCTCATCGTATCAGCCTCCTGTTTTTATTGCCTTCCGGCTAAATCTATGATAACATAGCACCGAAGCAATTAAAAGTACCCACATGAACGTAAGGTACTTTCTTAGAGGTAAGTTAAATGAGTAAAAAAGATATTGAAAACGCAAATTTTGAAGATACCGGTTATAGTTACACGCTTTCACTGATAGCGGGGAAATATAAACCTATCATTCTTTACTGCCTGATGGAATATGAGCCTGTCCGTTTCAATGAAATGCAGCGTTATTTAAAGAAGGTATCTGATAAAACCCTTAGCCAGAACCTAAAGGAACTGGAAGCCGACAATTTAATCATCCGCAAAGTATATCCGCAAATCCCACCTAAAGTAGAGTATTCTCTTTCCGAGAAAGGCCGTTCTCTCATGGCGGTATTAGATCAATTATGTGTATGGGGAATGGAACACCGCAATGCATAATCCGGTTGTTTTCATTCCCCACAAGCCTATAATCTTTCTTAAAACTTATCAAAGTCCTCCTGAGTGGCAAGTCTTTTATATTTCACGCCGTCATTGGATTTTTCCGTCCACATATCCAGAACCAGCCCAATCGTGAGCAGATCCAGATCCCGGATGGAAATCCCCAGTGTCTAATTGCATAACTGTAATAATCTACTACTAATCTAAAATAAAGCGATTATAGGCTATCCTTTTTCCTGTGTTTGTTTTAAAGTTTTCATCTATACACTTTTTTATCTTTTCCTGTTCTTTTTCTTTATCCATAACCGTTAAATTTTCAAGTAAATCAGCTTCCCATTGTATTTGAAAATCAAGTCCATCAATTTTAGATGGAGTATGATGGTTGCCTATTATAAAGCATATTCTATCAATATTTTTGTTATAGCCTACCTTTTTTAATATTTCTTTCGCTACTTCTGGTCCTTCCTTTTCTTGATAGACACCATCAATAGAACCGTATTTTTTTTGTGCTTCAACCGCACCAATATCATGTAGTATAGCAATAATACTGATGAATTCTTTTTCTTCCTCTCCGATATTTTCTCCTTTCATTATATCTTCTGCATTTTTCAAAACTTTGAGAGTATGCTCTATGCCAAAGGGAATTTCTTTGAATACTTCTTTCATCTCTATAATAATTTTTTCTTTAAACATAAATTACCTCCATTTATACCTTATAGGTGTTTTAGTTCTATCTATCCACTTTTTTGTTCGCCGATACAATCAGCATCATGGGACGGCGCATTTCATCCTGCATCCCCGGAATATCCATCATGTTTTCCGCCGGCTGCGGCTCCACAATATGATTTATTATAAAACCATTTGAAAGCAGTGTATTTAGATATGTGGTCAGTGTTCTATGATATTTTGTAACCTTTTCTCCCAAAAACACAGCTGTCCGTTTGCCCTCATAATAATAATTATCCACCGGAAAATGCAGTATTTCTCCTTTTTCGTTATAATGCCAGTCTTGTGTTCCATAGGCAGTAAAAACAGGATGTTCAACCGTAAAAACTAGCTTACCACCAGACTTCAGTATTCTATATATCTTTTTTACTAAAATCTCATAATCTGCTACATAGTGAAACGCAAGTGAACTTAATATTACATCAAAACTCTCCTCTGGGAATTCCACATCTTCTATAGCACAGCATTTATATTCAACCTGTGGAAAATGTGTTTTTTCTTTGGCTACCTCGAGCATTTTATGAGAAATATCAACACCTACAACAGAAGACGCTCCGTGTTCCATCGCATAAATACAGTGCCATCCATAGCCGCATCCTAAATCAAGCACACGCTTATCTTTAAAATCCGGCAGCAGCTTTCTCAATGTTTCCCATTCTCCTGCACCGGCTAGTCCCTGCTGTGAGCGACTCATTTGACTGTATTTTTGAAAAAATATATTATCATCATATTTGTTTTCTTTCATCTGAATTCCCCTCGTTTAAAAAGTTATTTATCTCCGTTGCAATTTTTTTCACTTCTTTATAAAGCTTCTCGGTCATATCGTAGCATTCAAAAAGTGAAAGACCGAGTACTTCAAAAATATGATTAACCCTTTCGGCATATTTTTCAGGTTTATATTCAAAAGTTTCAAGCAGTTTTATAGCTTTCTTTTCGTTAATGCAATAAGCATTATTACATGCAAATAGTACTTGATTTAAGCATGAAATAATACGAAAAACATGGCCTGCAATATAATATTTATCCTCTGCTCCCGCATTTGCTTTTACAAACATTAAAGAGAACTCTGCTTCAAATATAAAAAAGTTTATCAAGTTCTTCTTTAGAGCACCAGGGTAAATTTCTGCCTGATTTTTTAATTCGCATAAGCGTTCATTCTTAGCATATTGTATCTTGCTGATCGCCAATTCTCCACGATACATAGCACTTATATAACCATGGGGATGCCCAGTCTGATAATTGGCAGTAACAATTCCTTGCTCCGTATCTTTGATTATTTGTTCCACCCGTTTTATATCACGTAAAATCAAGTCAACATGATACCCGTTTATAACTAACCATCCGCCGCCATTAATCCAATCACCCCACGCTCCGGGATGTACAACAAGGTCGTTTCTATTCTCATCATCCAACTCTGTAGCAATTTGGTTAATCGCTGTCAGGTCAAATGATTCTTGATTGTAATAAATTCCGATATCTATATCAGAATCCTCTGTATGGGTACCTCTTGCACGGGATCCCCCTAATACGATGCCTTCTATATAAGGCAAAGAGGATAATTTTTCTGTCACTGATTGAATAATATTATATATCATACGAACACACTCCTTTATTTTATTTTGCATCTAATTTTCTAATCTCAGTTATCATTGGGCAAACTATTGCAATGCAAATAATTAAAATACCTGATAGTAAAAACCAATGATTTACACCGATTCTATCAGCAAAGAATCCAGAAAGAATTAACCCAATTGGCATAGCAAGAGACATGATACTTCCAGTTAAAGAAAATACACGTCCTAAATATTCAGGCTTAATTTTCTCCTGAAAAAGAGCTGTTTGCACACCGCTGTAAAACGGAACCGAAAGCCCCATTATTGCACAGCAGACTACAAATATGAAAAATCCACTTTGGGGAAGTAATCCTGAAATGGTTAAGCTTATCCCCATCATAAAAATGGATGCCGTTATTAATAAGATTCGCTTTTGGTAATTCCCAAATAACCCTAATAATAGACCCCCTATCAACATCCCAGAGGCATAAGCAATCTCCGTAATAGAAATATGCATCGGTGTACCATTAAAATATTCCATAGTGATTAAAGGATATAAAGCATTTATGGGCATATAAACAAACATATATAATGTTCCAACGAGTAATAAAGCAAATAATCCTTTATTTTGCCGTAGTACAGCCATTCCTTCTTTCATTTCTCGTATGAAATTTGGTTTCAAACTTTGCACTTGATCACCCAGCTTAGGAATACGTACAATTGCTACCGTAATAGATGCAATCACAGCACCCAATACATCGATGGCAATAATAGCATTTAGTTCCCAAACGGAGTATAAGAGTGCTGCAACCGCCGGACTAACAATATAGCTTATAGACTGCAAAGACTGACTATAGCCTGCACATTTCGTAAGCTGTTCTTCTGGTACTAAAAGTGGCGTAACCGCATTGAGAGCCGGGGTGTGAAAAGCCGTTCCAATGCTACGGATAAACAATACTACCATAACCATCCAGATAGGTAGCTCCATATACAATGCAACAATAGCAAGCACTGCCCCAGCTGCTGCGATAATTAAATCAGCACCAATCATTATCTTCTTCCTATCATGACGATCCACTAATACACCAATAGCTGGTCCAAAGACCGCATAGGGTAAAAAACCTACTAGTGAAGCCATAGACAAGACCATCG
Organism: Mordavella massiliensis; assembly: GCF_016901695.1. GTDB lineage: Bacteria > Bacillota > Clostridia > Lachnospirales > Lachnospiraceae > Claveliimonas > Claveliimonas massiliensis_A. The sequence goes on from NZ_JACJKS010000006.1 coordinate 115,760, forward strand.
CAGATCCTGTTTTCTCTGTAAGGTAAAAAATGATCGCCATTTGCAGGATGGCACTAGTGATTAATGATACTGCCTGCCCTGCCCATATTGTATAAAACTTAAGTTTCCAATTGTTGTATTTTTCCATTTATATTATCTCCTGCATATTATTTTGCTTGAATTTCTATTTTGAATAGCATTCTAGGCAATAAAAAATGCAGTCCTAAATCCACAATGTGGCTTTTGGTCTGCATACATACAATTTGGAAACATTCATATTAAAGACATAGTTAAATAAAGGTATAGTTAAATAACTTATATCTCACCGTAACTAATGAATGCTCAATATCGTATAAATAAGCACAACAAAAAAGCCTATCATCGGGGATAGATTCTGCTTTTTTATTGCCAGCTTATCTTAAACGCATTGAGGCTGTCATAGTTTCGGTTCCTCCTAAACTCTTATTTGTATCAGCATATATTTTAACACAATAAGTTGTTTTAAACAACGTTTAAAATTGAAAAAAGCCACGGACAGTACAACAAACATATACATCTCAGGAAGATAATATTGATTTAATTATAGATTACCTGAATATACCGATAAGCCATGCTTAATACAATAAACAAATAGTTTGCCACCGGTAGTTATAGGAAACCTACAAGTTGGACTTTGTTCTGGGTACAAGCGATTTAGAAATACTCTGTCACTTTTAACACAGGCCACAAAAGAAAGATAATGATCTTTGGTCATTGGATGGTCAAAAGTGACAAAGTAATCAGTATCTATTTCCTCTACCGTGATTTTTGGTGTAATAGTTGCAACAGTAGGCAAGATACGTTCTAACTTTCTTCCGCAGCAGAAGATAGAGGCACTTCCTGTGCTCACCAAAATATTTCCACAGGAAGGACAGACATAAAAACATACTTTATCAATATTTGAGTAATCTTATTCATCCCATGCAGGATAATATATTCCAGCCCTTTTATTGCGGCTTCCCGGATCAAAATTTTCCGTATTATCCTTGATTTCTAATGTTACCATTTTAACAGAATATAAGCCTTCCTTTTCTGGATCAATGGTGTTGCTTTCCCAATCATTAAAATAGAGAAAATATGTTTCTTCTGATGTTGTTATCTCATATTCACAATCAATTTCTCTGGCATGTTTTCCCGATTCATAATGGGTGTTACTTGAGTATCTTGTCCTTTTAATAGACTCAACCGTTCCGTGGTATTCTGAAAAAAGATAATCACATCCCTCGCTGAAATCGCTTGTTTCATGAAGAGCTGTTTCTGAAAAAAGTCCTTTTAATGCATCGGCGTCGTGATTTTCTATCGCCATTATTATTTGCTGGCATTTTTCATCATTTTTCTCTTCTTCAGTTTTGAATATGTTGTTTATATTACAGCCCGTCATACAAACAACAATTCCAAATAGAAGTAGAATACACAGTATGTTTCTTTTCATGGCGGTTACTCCCATATATTTCAACCTTTTATCTTTGTTTGCCCTCTCCTGACATTTCCTACCCTAATTATAATGAAGTGTAATACTTCATGCAATGAGACGGTTTGAAAAACATATCAACTCATAGGGAAAGCAAAAAGTCAACCGAAACAGAGGAAGAAATTCTTTATATAATTATTCTTGAATCCTTTTATAACATGTGTCCAGTCGTTGCTCAATCTCTTGCTGAGCCAAGTTTGCATCATCAAAAGAAAAAATCGCATTAGAAGCATTCTTACCTGCTTCACATCGGCACAAAAGCATTCCCCAGTTTGGGTAGGTATAATAATTTACTTCACCAGTTGAAAATCCTTGTTCTTCCGGCAATTTTACCTTTGGAACATTTACAGAATTTCCATTTTGTCAGCAAAAAGCCCTGGCAGTTTTACTATTAACTGTCAGGGCTTTCCGGACGTTTCCGCCCCTATTTCTCCTCGCACACCTGGAAGATATAAAACTTCAGATAGTACGAATCCCCGGCTCCCCACAGGATCGGATGATCCGGCGCCTGTGTGCGGAACTCCACCTGCCGCAGCCGCTTATGCACATTCTGCGCCGCCTGCCCGATGGTCTTGGCAAAGAGCTCCGGATCCATGAAATGTGAGCAGGAGCAGGTCGCCAGGTAACCGCCGTCTTTCACCAGCTTCATCCCACGCAGGTTGATCTCACGATAACCTTTTACCGCTTTCTTGATGGAGCTTCTGGACTTTGTAAAGGCCGGCGGGTCCAGGATGACCACGTCGAACTTCTCTCCCTGCTTCTCCAGCCGCGGGAGCAGCTCGAACACATCCTCGCAGAGAAATTCCACCCGGTCGGAAAGGCCGTTCAGTTCCGCGTTTTCTCTTGCCTGGGCCACGCCCAGCTCCGAGGCGTCCACGCCCAGCACATGCTCCGCCCCGGCCAGTCCCGCGTTGAGGGCGAAGGAGCCGGTGTGGGTAAAGCAGTCCAGCACCCGGGCGCCTCTGCACAGGTTCGCCGCTGCCCGGCGGTTGTATTTCTGATCCAGGAAGAATCCGGTCTTCTGCCCGTCTTTGACATCCACGTAGTAGCGCACGCCGTTCTCCAGGATCTCTACTTTCGTGTCGAAGGGTTCGCCGAGGAAACCCTTGATGCGCTCCATTCCTTCCTGTTCGCGCACCTTGGCGTCGCTCCGCTCATAGACGCCCCGGATGTGGATGCCGTCGGCCTCCATCAGTTCTTTCAGGATATCCACGATCATCCCCTTGAACCGGTCGATCCCCAGCGCCAGGGACTCCACCACCAGCACGTCGGCGAATTTATCGACCACCAGACCCGGCAGGAAGTCCGCTTCGCCGAAGATGACGCGGCAGCTGGAAATGTCGTCCATGACTTTCTTCCGGTACTCCCACGCATTCTGCACGCGCATCCGGATAAACGCCTCATCGATCTGTGCGTCCCGGTCTCTTGTCATCATGCGGACTGTCAGTTTGGAATGCCGGTTGATGAATCCTTTCCCCAGGGGATACCCGTCAAAATCATGGACGGCAACGATATCCCCGTCCGCGAAGCTCCCCATGATGCTCTCTATCTCATTATCATAGATCCAGGGACCGCCCTGCTTGAAGGTGCGCCCTGCGCCTTTCTTTAATGTAACCACTGCATTTGACATCGCTTTTCCTCCCGCTCTTTCTCCTGTTTTTTCTGTTTATTTCCTGTATAAATCATCCAGACTGAACGTCCTCACATCCTCAGGGGCCTCCTTCTCATACCATCCTGTAAATCCGCCTCTGGAAAACAGCAGGTACTGAACAATTCTGTAGTGTGATGGGATCGCTCTGCTCCTTCGCACCAGTGTTTCCAGCACGTCCCGGCCGGTCTTCTCATTCCTGAATTTACATTCTCCCACGATCATTGCCCTCTCAGATGGCGCCAGTCCGACTACATCCACATCTGCGCTCTGTATCTTTTTCTGACCTGCGTCATTTTCGATGATCTCCGTCCCCCACCAGGTCCCGACCTGCGTCACAAAACAGTTCAGGTTCCCGTCCAGTCCTTCCCGAAGTATATAATACCGGCACATTTCCTCAAATACGTTTCCCATGAAAGTATGAAGCTGCGGCCTGACAATTTTATTGTAATACACATCTCCCTTTCCTATCTCGACAGAGCTTGCCGCGGCAGGAACAAAGGCATACCAGAAACGGAACATCTGATCTTTCAGGATATATTGTGTTTTCTTCCGGTTCTTTTCTTCTGTAATACAATGTCTTTTTTCTACCAGTCCCACACTGATCAGTTTATTCAGTGAATAGAGAACCGTGGCTTCCTTTTCATGTATTTTATCTGCAATGATATTCAGCGCAGTTTCTCCTGATGCGATCTGCTCGATAATGTTATTTACGATCGCCGTATCCGAAAATTCCTGTGCGAGGAGATTCCGCGCCTCATCATACAGATATCCTGTTTTTGTAAAGAACTGTTCCGTGATATTTTCATCCAGGCTCCTGCTGTCATCCAGCATCGAAAGATATTTCGCCACTCCTCCTGTGATCCCGTAACAGACGGCCTTATCTTCATTCGAATATCCCGGGACGAACTCTGCCGACTCAAGATAGTCGAACGGCTCCAGCCGGATCTGTATCGTCCGCCGTCCAAACAACGGACTTTTTTCACTTAATACTTTATCTTCCATAAAGCTTAGCGAAGAACCGCATACTATAAACAACATATTTTTCTTTGCCCAGTCTCCGTCCGCATATTTCTGGAAAACAGAAAGTACACTTTCGTCTTTTTCAGCCCAATAAGGTATCTCATCAATAATAAACACGATCTTTTCGTCAGAGATCTGAGCGCTTACAAAAGAAAGAACGTCTTCCAGCTCATGAAATGACACTTGCGCCATAGCAGGTGCAAGAACAGCCATCACTTCTTTACTCAGAAGTTCTGTATTCCGCCTTGATCCGACTTTTGTCGCCACGTAATACACTGCCTTTTTATCCTGAATAAACTTCGTAAGCAGCGTAGATTTTCCAATCCGCCTTCTCCCGTAAATAACCGCCATATGAAATCCTTCTGTTTCATACAGTTCATTCAGTTTTTTCAACTCTTCTTTCCGCCCGATAAAGCGCTCCACAATATCCCTCCATTCACTGTTTCAGTTTCCCCGGAAATCGTTTTTATTAAAATACATTTTATTAAAATTAATTTTAACTAAATTATAACACATATTTCCGTTTTATAAAGAGTTTTTTTTGCATCTGTCAGCTTCATTAAAAAAAGGGACGACCGAAGTCGTCCCGCAAGATCCTTTTTACTGTGCCTGGCAGCTCACCGGCTCATATCCGGCGTCCTTCACCGCATCCAGGAGCACCTGGTCCGCCACGTCCTCTTTGAGGGAGACGGTGGCTGTCTTTGCCTCCAGGTCCACCTCGGCGCTCTCCACGCCCGCCACGCCCGCCAGGGCCTTCTCCACGTGCATCTTGCAGTGGTTGCACATCATACCTTCTACTGTCAGTACTTTCTTCATCGTTACCAGTCCTTTCCTGTTTTCATTTTCTTCTTTTCCATCCATCCCGTCCGGAGCCGCCCTGTTCTCTGTCCGTGCCTCCTCGTCCGCATCTGCTGTACCCGGAGCCTGAAAGAACCGCAGCCGCAGCGCGTTGGTCACCACGCACACGGAGGACAGGCTCATGGCTGCGGAGCCGATCATGGGGCTTAAGCGCAGACCGAAGGCCGGGAACAGGACGCCCGCCGCCACAGGGATGCCCAGGATGTTGTAGAAGAACGCCCAGAACAGGTTCATGTGGATGTTCCGGATGACAGCCCTGCTCAGCTCGATGGCCGTCACTACGTCCTGCAGGGAATCCTTCATGAGCACCACGTCCGCCGACTCGATGGCAATGTCCGTACCCGCCCCGATGGCGATGCCGATGTCGGCCCGGATGAGAGCCGGCGCGTCGTTGATGCCGTCCCCCACCATGGCCACCTTATGGCCTTTCTCCTGCCAGGAGCGGACGCAGGCCTCCTTCTGGGTGGGCAGCACGTCCGACACAGCCTCGGCGATGTCCAGCTCCTTCTGGATGGCCTCAGCCGTCACCTTGTTGTCGCCGGTCAGCATGACCACCGTAAGTCCCATTTCCTTCAATCTGCGTATGGCGTGCCGGCTCGTCTCCCGCACTGTGTCCGCCACGGCGATGATGCCCGCCGGGCGTCCGTCGCAGACGAAGAGGAGGGGGGTCTTTCCCTGGGAGGCGTACGTCCGCATGCGGGCGGCAACCCTCTCTTTCTCCGCCGCGTCTAGAAAGCCCTGCTCTTCCTCCACAAAGGCCAGGTTGCCGGCCAGCCAGTCACTTTCTTCCACCCGGGCCGTCACGCCCCGGCCGGGCCGGGCCTCAAAGAGACGGGCCTGCAGGTGCATGGCTCCGTCTTTCTTTGCCCGCTCTACCACGGCCTGGGCCAGGGGATGCTCGCTCCCCGCCTCCACAGCCGCACCGTGGGCGAGGAAGGACCGCTCGTCAAACCGCTCCCTGTCCAGGACCTCCAGATCCGTCACAGCGGGATGGCCCGTTGTGATGGTGCCCGTCTTATCCAGGATCACCGTGTCGATGGAGTGGAGATTCTCCAGGCTTTCGGCGGATTTGACAAGGATGCCCTGCTCCGCCGCGCGGCCGGTCCCCACCATGATGGCCACCGGGGTGGCAAGCCCCAGGGCGCAGGGGCAGGAGATCACGAGCACGGAGATGGCGTTGGAGAGGGCGAACTCAAAGGTCTGCCCTGCCAGGATCCACACGGCGGCCGTCACAATGGCAATGAGGATCACGACCGGGACGAAGACGCCGCTGACCCTGTCCGCCAGCCTGGCGATGGGCGCTTTGGAGTTGCCCGCCTCGTCCACGAGACGGATGATCTGGGAGAGGGTCGTGTCCTCCCCCACCCTGGACGCCCGGAACCGGAAGGAGCCGTTCCTGTTGATGGTCGCGGAGATCACGGTGTCTCCGGGAAGCTTCTCCACCGGGATGCTCTCCCCGGTGATGGCCGCCTGGTCCACGAAGCCGTTCCCCTCTGTCACGACGCCGTCCACCGGGATGCTCTCCCCGGGACGGATCACCACGATGTCCCCGGCTGCCACCTGCTCTGCAGGCACGGTCACTTCCTGCCCGTCCTTCAGGACGACCGCCGTTTTGGGCGCCAGATCCACCAGTTTGCCGAGGGCGTCGGACGTCTTTGCCTTAGACCTTGCCTCCAGATATTTCCCGACCGTCACAAGGGTCAGGATCATGGCCGACGACTCAAAGTACAGGGCGTGGGCGTACTCGTGCACCACCGCCATATCCTGGTGCCCGAACCCCCAGGCCATCCGGTACATGGCGAAGAGCCCGTATACAAGGGACGCCCCGGAGCCGATGGCCACCAGAGAATCCATGTTGGGAGCCCGGTGTGCCAGTGCCTTCAGCCCCACCTGATAGAACTTCCGGTTGAGCACCAGGACCGGCACCGTGAGGATGAGCTGTGTGAGGGCCGAGATCATGGCGTTCTCCATGCCGGTCAGGATGCCCGGGACGGGGAGGCCGAGCATGGCCCCCATGGCCACATACATAAGCGGGACAAGAAGAATGACCGATGAGATGAGACGCACCTTCATGCTGCGCCGCTCCTCATCAGCCCTGTCCTGGCGGGCCTGCCACTCGCTGCGGAAGCCCCCCTTTCTGCTCCCGGCCTCCGGGGCTTTGTCCGCCTCGGAAGCCCCGTAGCCGATGCCCTCCACTGCACGGATGATGGAGGCGGCGTCCAGCTTCGTCTCATCGTAGTCCACCGTCATCTGATTTGCCAGAAGGCTGACATTCACATCCGTCACGCCGTCCAGCTTCTGTACGCACCGGGTCACATTGGCCTGGCAGGCCGCGCAGGTCATGCCGGTCACGTTATATTTTTCTTTCTTCATATACCAGGGTCACCTTCCTTTTCTGCTCAGTTGTTTATACCCCCTGTTGGTATTTCAGTGCTATTATATACCCTGGCAGGGTGTTTTGCAATACCCTGGTCTGTTATTTTTGAAAATCATTTTCACTTCCGGAGACTTAAGACCCCGTCCGCCAGGATCTTTACATCGTCCAGAATGTAATCAAAGGCTCCCGCTTTGTACAGGTTTACAACAATGAGGCCGATGGGCACAGCCACGATCATGCCGAAGATGCCCTCCACCCGGTAGCCGGTGTAGAGGAGCACAAGGGTGAACAGAGGGGTCAGCCCGATGCTGTCCCCCACCAGCTTGGGCTGGATAAGCTGCCGCACAAGCTGGGTCACCCCGTAGAGGACGACGAGCGCCAGCACCCTCTTGTAGTCGCCGGTCAGGAACTCGTAGACCGCCCAGGGGATCAGGGCGGTCCCGGTGCCGAAGAAGGGCAGGAAGTCCAGGAACGCGATCGCCAGCGCCAGCAGGATGGAGAAGTGCACATCCAGGATCTCGAAGCCGACAAGGAGGATGAGGAACACCACGGCCATGATCTTGAACTGGGCCTTAAAATACCCGCCCACGGCATATTTTAAGTTGTCTGTCACCATGGTCATCCTGTGCACAATGGGATCCGGGAAGATCCGCTTGGCCCAGATGATGATGTTCTCCCTGTCCGCGATAAAAAAGTAGGCGGAAATGATCGTCACGATCACGGAGATCAGAATGGACGGGATCCGCTTCGCGATGCTGCCTGCCGCAGCCACCGTCGGCTCGCTGATGCTGCCGATGATGTCTGTCATCGTCTCATCCAGGTTGGCGATCACGGTGTCAAATCCCTCCTGCACGCCGTCCGGCAGAAGGGAGAAGATCTGTCCTGTGCTCTCCCCGATCTGCCGGAACCCGGCCTCCAGGTCCCGGTACATGGACGGGAAATCCCGGATCAGGGAACGCACCTCGATCCACAGCCTGCTTACCGCCAGATAAATGATCCCGACGCAGGCCGCCAGCACCAGGATGATGATGATGGCGGATCCGAGCTTTTTCACGATCTTAAGCCGCCTCTCCAGCCACACCACAAGAGGGCTGGCGATAAAAGACAGGAACCAGCCGATCACAAAGGGCATGAAGTAAAAGATGGCCTTTACTCCCACATAGATAAACAGGACCGTCCCCAGCAGGCTGAACGCCAGGCTGACGATCACTTTCCAGTACGGCCGCCCGTCCCGGACGCCTGCTCCTTCGTTTGTCTCCATCTGCTCCACCTCTTCCTACTGTTCTTCCTGCGCGGTATCCCTGTCCAGATACTCCCGCTCCACCAGGTCCCAGATGTCGTCCCTCCCCTGCTTTGTCACAGCGGAGAAGGGGATGACCTTCGTGCCAGGCAAAAGCCCCAGCCCCTGGCGCAGCATCTTTACATGTTTGTCCACCTGGCTCCTCTTGATCTTGTCCAGCTTGGTGGCGATGATGATGGGATTGTACCCCTGCTCCACCACCCAGTTGTACATGAGCCTGTCGTTGGCGGACGGCTCATGGCGGATATCGATGAGGAGGAAGACGGCCCGCAGCCTTCCGGATGTGTGCAGGTACCGCTCGATCATCCTGCCCCACTTCTCCTTCTCCTGCTGGGACACCTTCGCATAGCCGTAGCCCGGCAGGTCCACCAGGTACATCTCATCGTTGATGTTGTAGAAATTGATGGTCTGCGTCTTGCCCGGCGTGGCCGAGATGCGGGCGTAGGACTTCCGGTTCATGAGCGCGTTGATGAGGGAGGATTTGCCCACGTTGGACTTCCCCGCAAACGCGATCTCCGGCTTGTCGTTCTTGGGCAGCGTGCTTGTGATGCCGCACACTGTCTCCAGGTTGATGTTTCGTATGATCATAATGTCTGCCTCCTTAGTCTTCCTTCACAAAGGCTTCCAGGAGCACCTGCTCCATGTGGGATACAGGCACGATCCGCAGGCCCTTCGTGATCTCGGATGAAAGCTCCTCCACATCCTTCTCGTTCTCTTTCGGTATGAGGACCGTCTTCATGCCGGCGCTGCCGGCGGCCAGAAGCTTCTCCTTCAGCCCGCCGATGGGCAGGACCCTGCCCCGCAGGGTGATCTCCCCGGTCATGGCCACATCCGCGCGCACCCGGCGGCCCGTGACGGCCGAGAGCATGGCCGTGGCCATGGTGATGCCGGCGGAGGGGCCGTCCTTGGGCACCGCTCCCTCCGGGATATGGATATGTATATCGTGTGTCTCAAAGAAATCTTCCGCGATCCCATAGGTGCCGCTCACGGAGCGGATGTAGCTGATGCCGGTGCGGGCCGACTCTTTCATCACGTCCCCGAGCTGCCCGGTCAGGATGAGCTCCCCCTTGCCCGGCATGACGTTGACCTCGATCTGCAGGGTGTCCCCGCCCACGCTTGTCCAGGCAAGGCCCCGCACGATGCCCACTTCGTCGGTCAGGTTCGCCATCTGGTAGACGTACTTCTCCTTCCCCAGATACTTGTGGAGATTGGTCTCCGTGACGCGCACCTTTTTCCGCTTCTCCTCCAGGATCTCCCTGGCGGCCTTGCGGCAGATGTTGCCGATCTCCCGCTCCAACTGGCGCACGCCCGCCTCTTTCGTGTAGTTGCGGGCCATCTTCCAGACAGCCCCCCGGCTGATGGAGAGCTGCTCCGGCTTCAGGCCGTGTCTCTCCAACTGCTTGGGGATCAGGTGCTCCATGGCGATGTGGAGCTTCTCGTTCTCCGTGTAGCTGGACACCTCGATCACTTCCATCCGGTCCAGCAGGGGCCGGGGAATGGTCTGCAGCGTGTTGGCCGTGGTCACAAAGAGCACCTCCGACAGATCCAGCGGCACTTCCAGATAGTGATCCCGGAACCGGTAGTTCTGCTCGCTGTCCAGCACCTCCAGGAGCGCGGAGAAGGTATCGCCCTTGTAGTCATTGCTCACCTTGTCGATCTCGTCCAGCAGCATCAGGGGGTTCTTCACGCCTGCGCTGCGGATCCCCGCCGCGATGCGGCCCGGCATGGCCCCCACGTATGTCTTTCTGTGGCCCCGGATCTCCGCCTCGTCCCGCACGCCTCCCAGGGAAATGCGCACGTAGGGCTTCTTAAGCGCCCGGGCCAGGGATCTGGCAATGGAGGTCTTGCCGGTTCCCGGCGGGCCTACCAGGCACAGGATCGGGCTCTCGCCCCGGGTCGTCAGGGCGCGGACCGCCAGGAATTCCAGCACCCGCTCCTTCACCTGCTCCAGGCCGTAATGGTCCTCCTCCAGCACCTGCTTGGCGTAGGCGATGTCCCTGTGATCCTTCGCCGCCTTGTTCCAGGGCATCTCCAGCATGGTCTCGATGTAGGTGCGGATCACCCCGTTCTCGGCCGGGCTGTTCAGGGAGCTGCGGAAGCGGCCGATCTCCTTCTGGATCTTCTCTTTCACTTCATCGGATGCCTGAAGCTTTGCAAGGGCGGCTTCAAACTCCTCCGCGTCGGAGACCGTATTGTCCTCCCCCAGCTCCTCCCGGATCAGCTTCAGCTGCTCCCGCAGGATGTACTCCCTCTGGTTCTGATCCACGCGCTCCCGGACTTTCTTCTGGATCTCCTCCTTGATGTTCATGATCTGCATCTCGTTGACAAGCTTGAACGCCAGCAGCTGATAGCGGTTCATGAGATCCGTCTCCTCCAGCAGCTCCTGCAGGTCCTTCTGGTCCAGCGGCACGTTGGCGGCGATCCAGTCCACCACCTTCTTGAGATCCGTGTACTCCTGCACCTGCTTTGCCAGGTCCTTGGGGTACTTCGGGAGGCGGGAGACGTACTCCGCGTAGATCTCCTTCATGCCTCTTGCCATGGCCTCCAGGCCGGTCTGGTCCGCTGCCGCGTCCGGGGAGAGAGAAGGCTCCTCCTCCGTGTCCGGCAGCACTGTTACATTCGCCCGCATGTAGGGCGTCTCAAATTCCACTGTGTTGATGGAAGCCCTCTCCTCGCCGGAGATGAGCACCCGCAAAAGGTTCCTGGGCAGCTTGATCACCTGCCGGATGGAGGCGATGGTCCCCACCTGGCACAGATCCTGCGCCGACGGCTCCTCCACCTCGATATCCAGCTGCGCGGTCAGGAAGATCTTCTGCCCGTCCTCCTGCATGGCCTCCTTGATGGCCTCGATGGAGCGCTCCCGGCTCACGTCGAAATGGGTCACCATCTCGGGGAGCACTGTCATGCCCCGGAGCGCCACCATGGGAAGGCTTCTTACTTCTCTTTCTGTCATTTTATCTGCTCCTGTATCTAGATTTCCGTTTCGTGAAACAAGCGAAGCGGGCGCAATCTTACTTGCACCCGCCCCGTAAGCGCGTCTACGCGCTCTCAACCCTCAGATCATCATGTCCGCAGATCGGCTCTCCTTTGCCTTCCACCACGTCCTTCGTGATGCGGCATGTCCTGAGCGTCTCGTCAGATGGGGCATGATACATGGTATCCATCATGATATTTTCCATAATAGCCCGCAGGCCTCTCGCGCCGGTCTTCCGCTTCAGGGTCGTGTCGGCGATGGCCTCCAGCGCCTCCCTGTCAAAGGTCAGCTCCACGCCGTCCAGCTCCAGCATCTTCTGGAACTGCTTGACAATGGCGCTTTTTGGCTCCGTGAGGATGCGGATCAGGGCCTCCCGGTCCAGCATCTCCAGGGACACCGTCACCGGAAGACGTCCCACCAGCTCGGGGATCAGGCCGAACTTCACCAGATCCTGGGGCAGCACCTGCCTGAGGAGACGGTCGATGTCGTCCTCGTGCCCCTCCGCGATCTGCGCGTTAAAGCCGATGGATTTCTGGTCGATCCTCTTCTCCACGATCTTCTCCAGCCCCTCAAATGCGCCGCCGCAGATGAAGAGGATGTTGGTCGTGTCGATCTGGATCAGCTCCTGGTGCGGATGCTTCCTGCCTCCCTGGGGCGGCACGTTTGCAACCGTTCCCTCAATGATCTTGAGGAGGGCCTGCTGTACGCCCTCTCCGGAGACATCCCTCGTGATGGACGGGTTCTCCGATTTCCTCGTGATCTTGTCGATCTCATCAATGTAAATGATGCCGTACTCGGCTCTCTCGATATCCCCGTCCGCCGCCTGGATGATCTTGAGCAGGATGTTCTCCACATCCTCGCCCACGTACCCGGCTTCCGTCAGGGCCGTCGCATCCGCGATGGCAAAGGGCACGTTGAGGATCTTCGCCAGCGTCTGGGCCAGCAGCGTCTTGCCGCAGCCCGTGGGGCCCAGCATCAGGATGTTGCTCTTTTTGAGCTCCACGCCCAGATCCTGCTGGGACATGATCCGTTTATAATGGTTGTATACTGCAACAGACAATACCTTCTTGGCCTCCTCCTGGCCGATGACATACTCGTCGAGGAAATGCTTGATCTCCTCCGGCTTCAGAAGGTTGATATCGTCAAAGGGATTGATATTTCTGGGGTTTTCGTATTCCAGTTCCTCCTCCATGATCTCCGCGCACACGTCGATGCACTCGTCACAGATGTACACGCCCCCCGGCCCGGCGATCAGCTTGCGCACCTGGGACTGGGGCTTATTGCAGAATGAACACCTTACCTGGTCGTCATTTCTTCCTGCCATACTCTCACCTCATATATAGTTTGTTCTCGTAACACAAACGGAGGACCGGCATACCGGGAGGTTGCCTCCCTGGTACGCCCGCCCCCCGGTCTTATTTGCGGCTTACTATGATTTCATCCACTAATCCGTATGCCTTGGCCTCCTCGGCAGACATAAAGTTGTCGCGGTCTGTATCCGCGCAGATCACTTCCAGCGGCTGACCCGTGTTCTCGGCAAGGATCCTGTTCAGGGTATCCTTTGTCTTCTGGATGTGCTGTGCAGCGATCTGGATCTCAGTCGCCTGTCCCTGCGCGCCGCCGGAGGGCTGATGGATCATGATCTCTGCATGCGGGAGCGCAAATCTCTTGCCCTTCGCTCCCCCGGCCAGCAGGAAGGATCCCATGCTCGCCGCCATACCGATACAGTATGTGCAGACGTCGCATTTAATATACTGCATGGTGTCGTAGATCGCCATTCCCGCTGTGACAGAGCCGCCCGGGCTGTTGATGTACAGATGGATGTCCTTCTCCGGATCCTCCGCCTCCAGGAACATAAGCTGCGCCACCACAATGCTTGCGGAGACATCTGTCACTTCCTCTCCAAGGAAGATGATCCTGTCCTTCAGAAGTCTGGAATAAATGTCGTAGGAGCGCTCTCCACGGCTGGTCTGCTCAATGACATAAGGTACTAAACTCATGCAAATTCCTCCTGTCTATCTGCCACGGCTGTCGGTCTTACTCTGTAACTGCATTCTCCACAAGGAATGTCACAGCCTCCTGTACAGCCATGTCCTCTTTCATCTGCTTCTTCTCTTCCTCGCCCATGTACTCTTTCAGCTTGTCAGCTTCCATCTTGTACGCCTCGGCCATCTTCTGGATCTCCTCGTCCAGCTTCTCGTCGCTGATCTCAATGTTCTCAGCCTTCGCGATGGCCTCCAGGACAAGGCGTGTCTGGATGCGGTTCACTGCCTGGGGCTTCAGGTCCTCCAGCATCTTGTCTGTGGTCTGGCCCGTGAACTGGCAGTACTGCTCCATCGTCAGGCCCTGGGCCTGCATCCTTCTGGCGAAATCGTCCAGCATCTGTCTTGCCTGTGTGTCGATCATGGCGTCCGGGATCTCCATGGAAGCGTTGGCGATGGCCTGCTCTACGGCCTGGTTCTCCTGCTTCGTCTTGCCCTCGGACTCCTTCTGCTCTTTGATCTTGGCTTTGATGTCAGCCTTGTACTCCTCTAATGTGTCAAACTCGGACACTTCCGCTGCGAACTCGTCGTCGATCTGGGGCAGCTCCTTCGCCTTGATCTCGTGCACGGTGCACTTGAACACAGCGTCCTTGCCCTTCAGGTCCTCTGCGTGGTAATCCTCGGGGAAGGTAACTTTCACTTCCTTCTCCTCGCCGGAGTTCACGCCGATCAGCTGCTCCTCAAATCCCGGGATGAAGGAACCGGAACCGATGGTCAGCGGATAGTTCTCTCCTTTTCCGCCCTCGAAGGCCTCGCCGTCCACGAATCCCTCGAAGTCCAGGATGATCTCGTCGCCGTCCTGTACCGGGCGGTCCTCAACGGTGATCGTTCTCGCGTTCTTCTCCGCTTCCTCCTGCAGCTTCGCATCGATCTCCTTCTGCGTCACGCGGCTGGAGATCTTCTCAACCTTCAGTCCCTTGTACTCGCCAAGTGTCACTTCCGGCTTCACTGCAACTTCTGCTGTGAAGATGAAGGGCTTGCCCTTCTCGATCTGCACGATGTCGATCTTCGGCTGGGAAGCGATCTCCAGCTCGCACTCGTCGTAAGCGTCGGCATATGCCTTCGGGATGATCGCGTTGGCAGCGTCATCGTAGAATATCTCAGCGCCGTACATCTTCTCGATCATCTGGCGCGGTACTTTTCCCTTGCGGAAGCCCGGGATGCTGATCTTGGACTTCTGTCTGTTATACGCAGTCTGGAGCGCTTTCTCCAGTTCATCGGCGGAAACTTCGATGGTCAGCTTCGCCATGTTCTTCTCTAATTTCTCTACCTGTAAACTCATGAAAAAATTCCTCCTGTTTCTAACCTGCCGCGGCCCTTGCAAAGCCCTCTTCCGAATGTGTATGACAGGCAGGCGCTTTCGCATACACTCATTGTATGAGTATAACACAAACCCCTGAAAATAGCCAGCTTTATTTGAGATAAATGATAGACTGGGCGATCTCGTCCGCTTTTGCCTTGTCCGTGAGCACCTCCACCAGCTTCAGGCCGAACTCGATGGCTGTCCCCATCCCCCTGCTTGTGATGATATTGCCGTCCTGGACGACCGGCGCCTTCACCAGCACCGCGCCCGACATCCGGTCCTCAAAGGCGGGGAAGCAGGTGCCCCGCTTTCCCTTCAGAAGCCCCATGTTCCCGAGGATGCTGGGGGCCGCGCAGATGGCTCCCACATACTTCCCCTTCTCACAGAACTCCCGCACGACCCGGCGCACGCCGTCGTGGGCGTCCAGGTTCGCGGTCCCGGGCATGCCGCCCGGCAGCACGAGCATGTCAAACTCGCCGAAATCCACCTCGGCAAACAGATCCTCCGTCTGTACGTTGATGCCGTGGGATCCGTTCACCATGTAATCGTCCGATATGGAGATGGTGTCCACATATATCCTCGCGCGCCTGAGCAGATCCACTGCCGTGAGCGCCTCGATCTCTTCAAAACCGTCTGCAAGTAATACTGCCGCTTTCTTCATCCTGACTCCTCCTTCTGATCTGCCGGTACGGCCGGCAACCCATACGTTTATAGTAGCAGACTGCTTTCCAAAAAGCAATTTATTTACATTTTTCTCTTTTTACAGTATCCTTAGTGTGCAGGGCGCCGGCGCGGCCTGCGGAAAGGAGACGCATATGGAGATAGAACGCAAGTACCTGATCACCGAGATCCCGCCGGATCTGCCCATACAGAAGACCCGCTCCATCGAGCAGGGCTACCTGTGCACCTCCCCTGTGGTGCGCATCCGCCGGGACGATGACGACTATATCCTGACCTATAAATCCAGCGGCCTCATGGTGCGCGAGGAGTACAATCTCCCCCTCACCCGGGAGGCCTACGAGCACCTGAAGGCGAAGGCGGACGGGCGCATCATCGAGAAAGTGCGGCACGTCATCCCCCTCGCAGGCACCGGCCTCTTCATTGAGCTGGACGTCTTCGGGGGCGACCTGGCCCCCCTCATGCTGGCGGAGGTGGAGTTCCCCACCGAGGAGATGGCCCGCGCCTTTCAGCCGCCGGCCTGGTTCGGCGAGGACGTCACCTTCAGCCCGCTCTACCACAACAGCACCCTCAGCCGCATCTGAACGGCAAAACGGACCCGCAGGCAGCGGATCCGTTTTTCTTTCTTCTGTCTTTCCTACTCCACAAGCGCCAGTGCAAATCCTTCGTGCACTGCGTTCATGGCCTCGTCGATATCCTTCTCGTCGATCAGGACCGTAATCCGGATCTCTGAGGTGGAGATCATATTGATGTTGATGTGGGAGTTGTACAGGGACTCGAACATCTTCGCCGCCACGCCCGGATTGCTCATCATGCCGGCCCCCACGACAGAGATCTTGGCCACCTTGGCATTGTAGGTGATCTCCTTGATCGTCAGCGCCTCCTTGTGCTCCTCCAGCACCTCCAGGGCGCGTCCCAGCTCATCTTCGGCTACAGTGAAGGAGATGTCCTTCGTCCCCTCCCTGCCCACGGACTGCAGGATGATATCCACATTGATATTGTTGGCTGCCAGCGTGTTGAAGATCCGGAACGCGACTCCCGGCTTATCCTCAACTCCGATAACGGAGATCCTGGCTGTATTTTTGTCGGCGGCAACGCCTGTGATCAACATTTTTTCCATCTTTACTTTCTCCTTGATAATCGTTCCTTCGCTGCGGTTCAGGCTGGATCTCACGACCAGCTCGACCCCGTACTTCTTCGCCATCTCCACGGACCGGTTGTGGAGCACCTTCGCGCCCAGCGTGGCCAGCTCCAGCATCTCGTCGTACGTGATAGCCTCCAGCTTCCTCGCATTTTTCACCACCCGCGGGTCCGCCGTGTACACGCCGTCCACGTCTGTGAAGATCTCGCACTTGTCCGCGTGGAGCACCGCCGCCAGGGCCACGGCCGTGGTGTCGGAGCCGCCCCGCCCCAGTGTGGTGATGTCCTCGTACTTGTTCACGCCCTGGAAACCGGTGACAATGACGATCTTGCGGGAATCCAGCTCGTGGCGGATCCGCTTGGTGTCAATGGATTTGAAGCGGGCGTTCCCGTACCGGGACGTGGAGTTCATCTTCACCTGGAATGCGTTCAGGGACACCGCAGGCACGTGCATGGCGTCCATGGCCATGGCCATCAGGGCTACGGACACCTGCTCGCCGGTGGTCATCAGCATATCCAGCTCCCTCTTCTTCGGTTCCGGATTGACGGACTTCGCCAGGGAGATCAGGTCGTCCGTCGTGTCGCCCATGGCGGACAGCACAACGACTACATCATGCCCCTCCCTGTAATCCTCAATGCAGCGCTGCGCCACATTGTAGATCCTCTCCTTGTCAGCGACGGAACTGCCGCCGAATTTCTTTACAATCAGCATCTTCTCTTCTCTCTTTCCTTTATCTTTGATCCAGCTCCAGCAGGCAGTCTAAAAGCCGGTATCCGTCCGGCCACACATGGCTGCTCCCGGCAGCTGCGCTCTCCCCGTATGTGTGGACATCCCCCGGGTCGGCCCGGCGGCTGTCGTAAAGCAGGTACGGCACAGGGTCCTTCGTGTGGGTCCTGGCCCGGATGGGGGTCGGATGATCCGGCAGCACGAGGAGCCGGTACGCCTCCCCCGCCGCATCCAGCGCGTCCGCAAGACGTCCGATCACCCGGCCGTCCAGGTACTCGATGGCGCGGATCTTGTTCTCTATGCTCCCCTGGTGTCCCATCTCGTCCGGCGCCTCCACATGGATGTAGGCGAAGTCGTACCCGTCCTGCAGAAGCGCATGCGCGGCGGCGTCCGCCTTCCCTTCATAGTTCGTGTTGAGGCCGCCGTTGGCTCCCTCTACCAGGACCCGGTCCATGCCGGCCCCTGCGGCCAGCCCTTTCAGGAGATCCACAGCGGAGATCATGACGCCCCGCATCCCCGTCTTTTCAGAGAAGGAGGCCAGGCGCGGCCGCGTGCCGGCGCCCCAGAACCAGGCGGAATTGGCCGGATGGAGCCCCCGCCTCTTTCTCTCCAGGTTCAGGGGATGGGCGGACAGGATATCGTAGCTTCTCTCCATCATCTCCCGGAGCTGCGCGTCTTCCGGGAGATACGCCCCGATCCGCTTTGTCAGGATGTCGTGGGGCGGCACAAGCTCTGTCACCTGCCCTTTCTTCCACACAAGCAGGTGGCGGTAGCTGGTCCCCGCGTAAAAGGTGTATCCCTCCCGCTCAAGGTCCTTCTTCAGATCTGCAAGGAGGATGGCCGCATCCTCCGTGGAGATCTCGTCCGAGCTGTGATCCAGCATGTGCCTGTCCTCATACCGCTCTTCCTCCTCAGACAGCGTCACCAGGTTGCACCGGAAGGACACGTCGTCCGCCGCCATATCCACGCCGATGCTGAGCGCCTCCAGAGGGGAGCGCCCCGTGTAGTAGATCCGCGGGTCATATCCAAGGACAGACAGATTGGCCGTGTCGCTGCCCGGCGCCATCTCCTCCGGCACCATGGATGCCAGGCCGATCTGCGCCGTCCGGGCAAGCCGGTCCATGACAGGCGTGGACGCCGCCTCCAGCGTCGTCCTGCCCCCCAGTTCCTCCAGCGGCCAGCCCGCCATTCCGTCTCCGAGAACCACTGCGTATTTCATCCGTCTTCCTCTCCTGCCTCTATTCTTCCACCCGGATCATCGCGGCGATCTGCCCGCGGAAAGACTCCGCTTTGGCGTCGTACGCGCCCTCCGGCATCTTCTCTGTCACAAAGCCGAACTCATCCTCCAGCCCCTCTGCGCGGACATACTGCACCGCGCCGAAGGCATCGTCGACGGACCGGCGCATCGTTTCCAGGCTGCCCTTCATGCGCACGAAGAACCGTCTCTCCACTTCCTTCATATCCTCCAGGGCCAGTTTTTCCTGCGTCCACATCACGCCCAGGTTCCGGTCCAGGTTGCGGGCCTCCTCGATCACGTCGCCCACCACCGCGCTGGCGGTGGGGAGCTTGCCCGCGCCGCTGCCGTAGAACATGGCGTCCCCCAGCATGTTGCCGTGGACGAAGATGGAGTTAAACACGCCGTTCACCGCAAAGAGCGGATGCTCCGCCCGCAGAAGGCAGGGCGCCACCATGGCGTTCAGCTTCTCCCCGTCCCGCCTGCAGGTGGCCAGCAGCTTGATGGTCATGCCCATGGCCCGGGCGTACTTCATATCTTCCACCGTGATCTTCGTGATGCCCTCGCAGTAGATATCTTCAAAATCCACCTGTTTTCCCGAAATGATGGAAGAGAGGATGGCGATCTTGCGGCAGGCGTCGTATCCCTCCACGTCCGCCTCCGGATTGCGCTCCGCGAAGCCGTTTGCCTGAGCTTCCCGCAGCACCTCGTCGTAGTCGGCCCCCTCGTAGAACATCTTTGTCATCATGTAGTTGGTCGTCCCGTTGAGGATGCCGGCGATCTCCTCGATCACATCCCCTGTGAGGGAGGACCTTAAGGGGCGCAGGATCGGGATGCCGCCTCCCACGCTTGCCTCGAAGAGGAAGTTCACATTGTGCTCCCGGGCAATCTCCTGAAGCTGTGCCCCGTGCTTCGCCACAAGCGCCTTGTTGGATGTGGCCACGCTCTTTCCCGCTTCCAGGCAGCGCTTTACAAATGTATATGCAGGCTCGATGCCGCCCATCACCTCGACGACGATCTTCACCTCATCGTCGCTCACGATCTCCTCAAAGTCGTGGGTGATGATCTCCTGCACCGGATCCCCCGGAAACTCCTTCAGGTCCAGCACATACTTAATGCAAAGCTCCTCCCCCAGCCTCTCGCCGATGACGTCCTGGTTGGTCCGGATGACCTCCACTACGCCGGATCCCACTGTTCCATATCCAAGTACTGCTATCTTTACCATAGTTCCTCCCTTTCGGTGCTGTGTTTACTTCCTACTGCTGTGCTTTCAGGTACGCGTTCATGAACGGATCCAGATCCCCGTCCAGAACGGCGGTGACATTTGAGCTCTCCTCCCCGGTGCGGCGGTCTTTTACCATCGTGTAGGGCTGCATGACATAGGAGCGGATCTGGTTGCCGAACCCGATCTCCTTTACCTCGCCCCGGATGTCCGACACTTTCTCGGCCTGCTCCTGCTCCTGCAGAAGCTTCAGCTTGGCCTTCAGCATCTGCATGGCCTTCTCCTTGTTGTGATGCTGGGACCGCTCGTTCTGGCACTGCACCACGATCCCCGTGGGGAGATGGGTGATGCGGATGGCGGAGGACGTCTTGTTGACATGCTGGCCGCCGGCCCCGCTGGCCCGGTATGTGTCGATCTTCAGCTCGTCGTCCGAGATCTCGATGTCTCCCACCTGGTCCTCCAGGTCCGGGATCACATCGCAGGACGCAAAGGACGTCTGCCGCTTCCCGGCTGAATTGAAGGGGGAGATGCGCACGAGGCGGTGCACTCCCTTCTCGGATTTCAGATACCCGTAGGCGTTCATGCCGTTCACCTCGAAGGTGACGTTCTTGATGCCCGCGATATCCCCGTCCAGGTAGTCCAGCACCTGGATGCTGTAGCCCTTTTTCTCCGCCCACCGTGTGTACATCCGGTAGAGCATGGCGGTCCAGTCGCAGGACTCGGTCCCGCCCTCCCCCGGATGGAGGTTGACGATGGCGCTGCATCCGTCGTACTCGCCCGAGAGCAGCGTCTGGATGCGCAGGGACTCAAACTTCTCTGTGAAATCCCGCAGTTCTTCGCGGATCTCCGGGAGGACGGACTCGTCGTCCTCCTCCTGGGCCATCTCGATCAGCGTCTCAATGTCCTCGTAGGATTCCTGCAGGCCGTGGACCGACTCCAGGAAATCCTTCAGGTCCTTCAGCTCTTTCATCACATGCTGGGACCGCTCCGCGTCGTCCCAGAACCCGGGCTCCTCTATCTTTCTCTCCAGCTCCTCGACTCTCTTCTCTTTGCCGGGGATGTCAAAGTGAATCCCTCATTCCGGCAAGAGGTTCCTCGTAAGCGCCAAGTTCGCTTTTGTACTCGTCCAGTACAACCACTTTCCTTCACCTCTTTCTATCCTGTATAACCGTATGCCGCGCTGCAGCTAAGCGCTCTGTTTGCGCCCGCAGCACTGCTTGTATTTCTTTCCGCTTCCGCAGGGGCAGGGATCGTTGGGGTAGATCTTCTTCTCCGCCCGCTTCTTCGGCGCCCGGACGGCCGAATCGTCCTTGTTCGTTCCGGTCACCTTGGCCACCTGCTCCCTCTCCACCTTCTGCTCCAGCTTGATGTGGAACAGGGTGCGGATCGTGTCCGCCTCGATGGACTTCGTCATGTCGTCGAACATCTGGTAGCCGAGCATCTTGTACTCTACCTTCGGGTCACGCTGCCCGTACGCCTGCAGGCCGATGCCCTGCCGCAGCTGGTCCATATCGTCGATGTGGTCCATCCACTTGGCGTCGATCACCTTCAGAAGAACGACGCGCTCCACTTCCCGCAGATGCTCCGGCTCCGGGAACTCCGCCTCCTTCATCTCGTAGCATTTCACCGCCCGCTCTTTCAGGAGGTGCTTCAGCTTCTTCTGATCCAGCTTCTTCGTGTCGTCCGGCGTCACGGCCTCGATCATGGGGATCGTATTCTTCAGGGCCACGTTCAGCTCTGTCAGGTCCCAGTCCTCCGGATCCTGATCCGCGGAGATCTCCATATCCACCAGGTTCTCCACGTACTCGCTGATCATATGGTAGATGGAATCCCGCATGCTCTCGCCGTCCAGCACCTTGCGGCGCTCCCCGTAGATGATCTCCCTCTGCTCGTTCATGACCTGGTCGTACTCCAGCAGGTTCTTGCGGATGCCGAAGTTGTTGCTCTCGATCTTCTCCTGGGCCTTTTCGATGGCGCTGGAGAGCATCTTGTGCTCGATCTGCTCGCCGTCCTCCACGCCCAGCGCGTTGAACACGTTCATCAGGCGCTCGGATCCGAACAGGCGCATCAGGTCGTCCTCCAGGGAGATGTAGAACCTGGACTCACCCGGATCCCCCTGACGTCCGGAACGCCCGCGCAGCTGGTTGTCGATACGCCTGGACTCATGGCGCTCTGTGCCGATGATCTTCAGTCCGCCTGCGGCCCTGGCCTCGTCGTCCAGCTTGATATCCGTACCACGGCCGGCCATGTTGGTGGCGATGGTGACAGCGCCGTGCTGGCCTGCCTGGGCCACGATCTCGGCCTCCAGCTCATGGTACTTGGCATTCAGCACGTTGTGCCTGATGCCCCGCTTCTTCAGCATGCTGCTCAGATGCTCGGACACCTCGATGGTGATGGTGCCCACCAGCACCGGCTGGCCCTTGGCGTGGGCCCGCTCCACCTCGTCGCACACGGCCCGGAATTTCTCCTTCTGGGTCTTGTAGACGGCATCCTCCAGGTCCTCGCGGATCACCGGCATATTGGTGGGGATCTCCACCACGTCCATGCCGTAGATCTCACGGAACTCCTTCTCCTCTGTCAGGGCGGTACCGGTCATACCGCTCTTCTTTTCATATTTATTGAACAGGTTCTGGAATGTGATGGTGGCCAGCGTCTTGCTCTCCCGCTTCACCTTCACGTGCTCCTTCGCCTCGATCGCCTGGTGCAGGCCGTCGGAGTAGCGCCGGCCCGGCATGATGCGGCCGGTGAACTCGTCCACGATCAGGACCTCGTCGTCCTTCACCACATAGTCCTGGTCGCGGAACATCAGGTTGTGGGCCCGCAGGGCCAGGATGATGTTGTGCTGGATCTCCAGGTTCTCGGGATCCGCCAGGTTCTCGATGTGGAAAAACTTCTCCACCTTCTTCACGCCGTCCTCTGTGAGGTTGATGGCCTTCTCCTTCTCATTGACTATGAAATCGCCGGTCTCCTCGATCTCCTCCCCCATGAGGGCGTTGATCTTGGAGAACTCGCCGCTCGCCTCGCCCCGCTCCAGCTGGCGCGCCAGGATATCGCAGGCCTCGTATAGCTTCGTGGACTTGCCGCTCTGGCCGGAAATGATAAGAGGCGTCCTGGCCTCATCGATGAGGACCGAGTCCACCTCGTCAATGATAGCGAACTTCAGGCCTCTCTGCACCAGCTGCTCCTTGTAGATCACCATGTTGTCACGGAGGTAATCAAAGCCGAGCTCATTGTTTGTCACATACGTAATATCGCAGTTGTAGGCTTTCCGCCTCTCGTCGTTGTCCATGCTGTTGAGGACCACGCCCACCGTCAGGCCCAGGAACTCATGCACCTGTCCCATCCACTCGGCGTCACGCTTTGCCAGGTAGTCGTTGACTGTGACGATCTGCACGCCCTCGCCTGTCAGCGCGTTCAGGTAAGCCGGCAATGTGGACACGAGCGTCTTTCCTTCACCGGTCTTCATCTCGGCGATACGGCCCTGATGCAGGATGATGCCGCCGATGAGCTGCACCCTGTAGTGGCGCATGCCGAGCACCCTGGACGCCGCCTCGCGCACAACGGCGAATGCCTCCGGAAGGATGTCGTCCAGCGTCTCGCCCCTGCCCAGACGCTCCTTGAATTCCCGCGTCTTGTCCCGGAGCTCGCTGTCGGAAAGCTGCTTGATCTCCTCCTCCAGCGCCTCGATCTGATCCACGATGGGATAGATGCGCTTCAGCTCATTCTGGCTGTGCGTGCCGAATATTTTCTCTATCAGACCCATGATATATATTACTCCTTATCAAAAAAATTACTCTATTCCACATTTTATCACTATCAATTATCCAATTCAACAGCTTTTTACCACGTCGTAGGGCACGCTGCCCCCGTAGAGATCCAGGGCGCTCCCGATCGTAAAGTCCAGTTTTCCGCCGCTGATCCGGCGGAACCGCTCCAGCTCCTCAAGGCTGCTGATCCCGCCCGCATAGGTGATGGGAACCCCGGGGACGTCCGAGAGAAGCTCCACCAGAGCGTCCTCGATCCCGGACGCCTTCCCCTCCACGTCCACGCCGTGGACGAGGAATTCGTCGCAGTACTCCCGCATCCAGTACAGGATCTCCTCCGTTAGCTGCACCTTCGTGAATTTCTGCCAGCGGTCCGTCACGATATAGTACTTCCCGTCCTTTTTCCGGCAGCTCACGTCCAGCACCACGCGGGAACGCCCCACGGCCCCGGCCAGCTTTTCCAGGTTCTTCCACTGGACCTCCCCGTCCTTAAAGACGTAGGATGTGACCACCACATGGCTGGCGCCCGCATTAATATAGGAAGCGGCATTGTCCGCATTGACGCCGCCGCCGATCTGCAGTCCTCCCGGGTAGGCCGCGAGGGCCGCCGCGGCCTGCTGCCAGTCCTCCTCAAACCAGGGCGAGGACGCGGGGTTGAGGAGGACCACATGGCCCCCCTTCAGCCCGTCTTTTTGGAACAGCCGGGCGTAGTACGCCGCGCCCTTCTCCGACACGAAGTTCTCCTGCGCCTGGTCCCTGTCATCTTGCAGGCTCCCGCCCACGAGCTGTTTTACTTTTCCGTTGTGTATGTCGATACATGGCCTGAATTTCATGCTCTTCCTCCTGCCTCAGATCTTCTCCGGTATGAGACCGCTACTCCTTCCGGCCCGCGCTACATATGGATCACATCGGACATGTCGTAGCGGCCCGGTCCCTTTCCGGCAAGGAATTTGGCGGCCGCCACCGCCCCTTTTGCAAAGAGCGCCTTGGAGTAGGCTGTATGCTTAAATTCAATGACCTCGTCCTCGCCGGCGAAGATCACTTCGTGCTCGCCCACGATCGTGCCGCCCCGGACTGCCGAGATGCCGATCTCCTGCCGGTCCCTCTTCTTTCTCTCCCGGCTCCTGTCGTACACATAGCTGTAGTCCTCTGCAAGCGCCCCGTTCATGGCGTCCGCCAGGGCGATAGCCGTGCCGCTGGGCGCGTCCACCTTCTGGTTGTGGTGCCGCTCCACGATCTCCATGTCAAACCCTTCCGCCGCCAGCACCTTCGCCGCATCCTTAAGAATCTTCATGAGCAGGTTGATCCCGAGGGACATGTTGGCGGATTTAAGGACCGCCGTCCTCCCGGCCGTCTCCTCCACCCTGGCAAGCTGCGCCTCGGACAGGCCTGTGGTGCACAGCACGACCGGCATCTGCTTCCCGGCGCACCAGTCCAGCAGATGGTCCACCGCCGCCGCGTTGGAGAAGTCGATGACTACGTCCGCCTCCACATCGCAGTCCGCGATATCCGCAAACACGGGGTAATCGTTCCGCGCCTCGGCCCGCATGTCCACGCCGGCCACGATCGCAAGATCCGGGTCTTCCCCTGCCATCCGCGTGATAACCTGTCCCATCTTTCCATTGCATCCGTGCATGATCACTTTTACCATACTCTTTATCCTCCCTTGTCCTGTAACTGTCTGCTAAAACACAAAAAGCAGAAAGGCCTCCTGCCCGTCTTCGCAGGAAACAGCCCTTCTGCCCCTCCTCTTTCTTTTATGCAAGCCTGATCCCGAAGTCACGCATGGCCTGCGCCAGGCTCTTCTCGTGCTCCGGACTGATTTCTGTGAGCGGCATGCGCAGTCCGCCGCACTCCATGCCCATCAGGTTGACCGCCTTCTTCACCGGGATCGGGTTGACCTCGCAGAAGAGCTGGTCGATGAGCGGGATCGCCTTCAACTGCAGTTCGCAGGCGCCCTTCACGTCGCCGGCAAAGAACTTCGCGCAGATGTCGTGCGTCTCCCGCGGCGCCACGTTGGACAGGACGGAGATCACGCCCTTCCCTCCCAGGGAGAGGAGCGGGACGATCTGGTCGTCGTTGCCGGAGTAGAGATCGATGTTGCCGTCCGTGAGGCTCATGATCTTCGCCACCTGGCTGATATTGCCCGACGCCTCCTTCACGCCCACGATGTTCGGCACTTCCTTCACAAGCGTCGCCACCGTCTCCGGCGCGATGTTGAGCCCTGTGCGGCTCGCCACGCTGTACATGATGATGGGGGCTTTCGCCTCCGCAGCCACCGCCTTGTAGTGGGCGATGAGGCCGCTCTGCGTCGCCTTGTTGTAGTAGGGCGTCACGATCAGCAGGCCGTCCGCGCCGTCCTCCACGGCCTCCCTCGACATATCGATGGTCGTGTATGTAGCGTTGGAACCTGTGCCGGCGATCACGGGCAGGCGTCCCTTTGCCCGCTCCACCGCAAATTTGATGCATTCCATGTGCTCCTCTTCGGATAACGTGGACGACTCTCCGGTCGTACCGCAGATGATCAGACTGTCCGTCCCGTTCTCACAATGGAAATCGATCAGTTCATCCAGTTTATCAAAATTTACGCTGCCGTCTTCGCGAAACGGAGTAACAAGCGCTACTCCCGCGCCAGTAAAAATTGCCATTGTCTTCCTCCTGCCCTTCTGAAATTAAATCTTTCAAAAAGTGTATCATCATTCATTTGCAATGTCAATGCAGCGCCCTCAATCCTCCATACATTCCAGCTTGCTCACGGACACTTCATAGGCGGTCCGCTTCTCCGACTCCGTCTCCGAGAGCCTCTTGACATACTCCCTGCTCTGGATCCGCCCCAGGATCTGCACGTGCTCCCCCACCTGGAAGGAGGCCGCGAACCGGGCGTTCCTTCCCCAGCAGATGCAGGGGATGTAGTCCGACTTCCCGTAGGGCCGGTTGACAGCCAGCAGAAGATCCGCGATCTCCCTGCCAAGGGGCGTCTTCCGGTAGACCGGCAGCTTGCAGATGTAGCCGTCCAGCAGGATGCTGTTCGTCTTCGCCCCGTCCGGCTCCTCGTCGATGAAGGACACCTCCCGCACAAAGACGGACAGGATCAGCCTGTTCTTCTGCTCGTCGTGCCGGTTGTAGGAGCGGAACTGGCCGGTTGCCATGATGAACTCCCCGGTGTAGTCCTGTGTCACATCCAGAAGCCGCTCCGAGATCATGAGCGGGATCCGGTCCTTGGAGCTGCTCAGGCGTCTCACCAGCACATCCACCATATAGAACCCTTCCCCGAACACCGTGTGGCTGAACGTGAAGCCGGACGCGATCTGCCCCATAATCGTTACCTGGTTGTTTTCAATGATCTTATCTGACATGATCTTACAATCTCCCTTCCTCCGAATCGTATTTTTATGCCTTTGAAGTCACTACCTAATTTATGCGGGAAATCCATGGATTAGAACTAAATTCTTTGTTTTTTGCCGGAAATTATGATACACTATTAAAGTTACAGAAGAATGGAATATTAATAGGAAGAGAAAAGGAAGATTTCATATGAAGACGAAACGCGAAGATGTGCGTAATATTGCGATCATCGCCCATGTTGACCACGGCAAGACAACACTGGTCGATGAGCTTTTGAAACAGAGCGGCGTGTTCCGCGAGAACCAGGAAGTGGCCGAGCGCGTCATGGACTCCAACGATATCGAGAGGGAGCGCGGGATCACGATCCTCTCCAAGAATACGGCTGTCTTCTACAAGGGGACGAAGATCAACATCGTCGACACGCCGGGCCACGCCGACTTCGGCGGCGAGGTGGAGCGCGTCCTGAAGATGGTGAACGGCGTCATCCTCGTGGTGGACGCCTTTGAGGGGGCCATGCCCCAGACAAAGTTCGTGCTGCGCAAGGCGCTGGAGCTGAAGCTCCCCGTCATCGTGTGCATCAACAAGATCGACCGCCCGGAGGCGCGGCCGGCGGAGGTCATCGACGAGGTGCTGGAGCTCCTCATCGATCTGGACGCGCCGGAGGAGCTTCTGGACTGCCCCTTCGTCTTCGCCTCGGCGAAGGACGGGTACGCCCTGCTGGACCTGGAGGACAAGCCGGCGAACATGGTGCCCCTCTTTGAGACGATCCTGGACTACATCCCGGCTCCCGAGGGGGATCCGGAGGCGGACACCCAGGTCCTCATCAGCACCATCGACTACAACGAGTATGTGGGCCGCATCGGCATCGGCAAGGTGGACAACGGCACGATCCGCACGAACCAGGACGCGGTCGTGGTCAACCACCACGACCCGGACCGTCTGATGAAGGTGCGCATCAGCCGGCTCTACGAGTTCGACGGCCTGAACCGGGTGGAGGTAAAGGAGGCGTCCGTCGGATCCATCGTGGCCATCTCCGGCATCGCGGACCTGTCCATCGGCGATACCATCTGCTCGCCGGAGAACCCGCAGGCCATCCCCTTCCAGAAGATATCCGAGCCCACCATCGCCATGCAGTTCAAAGTCAACGACAGCCCCTTTGCGGGACAGGAGGGCAAGTACGTCACGTCCCGCCACATCCGCGACCGCCTGTTCCGGGAGCTGAACACGGACGTCAGCCTGCGGGTGGAGGAGACGGAGGACATGGATACCTTCAAGGTATCCGGCCGCGGGGAGCTGCACCTGTCCGTGCTCATCGAGAACATGCGCCGGGAGGGCTATGAATTCGCCGTCAGCAAGGCGGAAGTCCTCTACCACAAGGATGAGAAGGGCAGGCTGCTGGAGCCCATGGAGACCGCCTACATCGACGTGCCGGACGAGTTCACCGGCGTGGTCATCGAGAAGCTCGGCCAGCGCAAAGGCGAGCTTCGCAGCATGGGCCCCATCGGGAGCAGCTACACCCGGATGGAATTCTCCATCCCCTCCAGGGGGCTCATCGGCTACCGGGGCGATTTCCTGACAGACACAAAGGGAAACGGTATCATGAACACGGCCTTTGACGGCTACGCGCCCTACAAGGGGGATATCCAGTACCGCAAGCAGGGCTCCCTCATCGCCTTTGAGACGGGCGAGTCCGTCACCTACGGCCTCTACAGCGCCCAGGAGAGGGGCGCCCTCTTCATCGGCCCCGGCGAGAAGGTCTACGCCGGCATGGTCATCGGCGAGAACGGCAAGACGGACGACATCGAGGTGAATGTCTGCCGCACGAAGCACCTGACCAACACCCGCTCCTCCAGCGCGGACGAGGCGCTGCGCCTGACGCCGCCGCGGGTCCTGAGCCTGGAGCAGGCGCTGGACTTCATCGACACAGACGAGCTGCTGGAGGTCACCCCCAAATCCCTGCGCATCCGCAAGAAGATCCTGGATCCCAAGCTGCGCAGGAGAAGCAACTACAACAAATAGCAACCGCCCACAACAGGAGGAAATCCCATGGGAAAATATTTTTCTGCCTTTTTGACACGTCTGACCGTATTTCTGGAGTTCTTCATCTCCATCATGCTGGCCGTAGGCATCATACTCCTCTGCGCCCGGCTGGCCGGGTCCCTGATCCACATACCGGACCTGGACGTGTATCCGAACTATGACGATCTGCTGGCCGCCTGCTTCGAGCTGATCATCGGCGTGGAGCTGATCCGCATGATGTGCTACCACACCCCCGACACGGTGTTCGAGGTGCTTCTCTTTGCCATTGCCAGGCAGATCATCATCGACCACACATCCGCCCTCTCAAGCCTGATCGGCGTGGCGGCCATCGCCGTCCTGTTCGCCACAAGGAAGTATCTCTTCTTCGGCTACGACATGCTGGAGAAAAACATATTCCGGGGCTCCTCCCGGGTGCGGGTCGTCAACAAGGTCATGGGCTGCCATCTGCCCTGCACATCCGACTCCGACACCCTGGAATCCGCCTTCTGCGCCAAGGCTGAGGCCGAGGATATCACGCCCAGGGAGGACGCCTGCGTCTACTTTGAAGACGCGGGACTTCGGATCACAAAAATGCGCGACGGAAAAATCAAGAGAATTGAAGTAATACATGCTATACATTGACAGAAAAACATGTTATACTCGATATATCAGATAGAAGTTGGTTAATGATGATTTTTGTCAGACATTATTCCATCTGAAATCATATCGCAAAGGAGTTGGACAGTATGAAATTTATCATTAGTGGAAAGAACATTGAAGTTACGCCCGGCTTAAAAGACACGATCACACACAAGCTCGGCAAACTGGAGCGGTACTTTACTCCGGATACCGAGATCATCGTCACCCTGAGCGTGGAGAAGGAACGCCAGAAGATCGAGGTGACCATCCCGGTGAAGGGAAACATCATCCGCTCCGAGCAGGTCAGCAGCGACATGTACGTATCCATTGATCTTGTAGAGGAAGTCATCGAGAGACAGCTCCGCAAATATAAAACAAAACTGATCGCGAGACACCAGGACGGCGGCAATTTCCGTCAGGAGTTCTTCGACGAGGCGGACACGCCCGGAAGCGACGAGGAGATCCGCATCGTGCGGACCAAGCGCTTCGGCATCAAGCCCATGTACCCGGAGGACGCCTGCATCCAGATGGATCTTCTGGGACACGATTTCTTCGTATTCTGCAATGCGGAGACGGACGAAGTCAACGTGGTGTACAGAAGAAAGGACGGAACCTTCGGCCTGATCGAGCCCGAGTTCCAGTAAAAGATTTTATAAGGCGATAAAAAATACAGGTCCCGGCATCATGCCAGGACCTGTATTTTTCCGTCCTCCTTAGCGTAGAAGCAGGCTCCCCTCTCTGCAAGGATGGCCCTGCCTCCGGTTCCGTCCGTCAGCTCCTCCAGAAGCGCCTCCTTCTCCCCGGCGGGGACAAGCGCCTCCAGATCCACCTTCTCCGCGTAGGCGCTCGCAAGCACCGGTATCCCCCTCTCGCCCAGGAGATACTGGATCCTGCCCAGATCCGGGTACTCCGCCGTGATCCCCAGGCGCACGCCCTCTCTTCTTACAACGACCCGGGAGGCGGCAAGCCCCTCCTTCGCGGCCCCCTGGTAGGCGCGGACGAGGCCGCCCGTCCCGAGGAGGGTGCCGCCGAAATACCGGGTGACCACCACGGCCGTGTCGTGCAGGTTCTCCCCCAGCAGCACATCCAGCATGGGGCGCCCCGCCGTGCCGCCCGGCTCCCCGTCGTCGCTGTAGCGCTGGACCTCCTGGCGCTCCCCGATGACATAGGCATAGCAGTTATGCCTGGCGTCCCAGTATTGCTTGCGCACGGACTCTATGAAGGCCGCCGCCTCCTCCTCGCTCTTCACCGGGCGGACCGTGGCGATGAACCTCGATTTCTTCTCAGTGATCTCTCCCTCGCCGCCCTGCAGCACCATCCTGTATTCCACTTCCGCATTCTCCCCTTTCCGGCAGCCCCGCAAAATCCGGCAGATGCCGTCATTACCTACTACTATACTGCATTTCTTAAGTTTTTCCTACCGAAATGTGAAGTTTTCATTTTTTTCTTTATTTCAACAGGCAGATTTGCTATAATGTCTAAAGTATGAAGGAGGCTGAATACATGAATTATGGAAAGAAGAAGGCTTCTAAGAGACAAAAGCAGATCTCTTCCAAAGCGGCCATGCAGGGGAAGCGCGTCTCCGTGCGCCTGCTGAAGGGTTTCATCCTGTGCGTGCTGGCCATCTGCCTCATCGGGCTGATCGGCGGTCTGCTCTTTGCCAAGAGGATCCTTGACAATTCGCCGGAAGTCACGCCGGACGACGTCCGCCCCAAGGGGTACACGACCATCGTCTACGCGGACGACGGAGCCACGGAGCTGGAACGGTTCGTAGAGGCCGGATCCAACCGTGAATACAAATCCATCGACCAGATCCCCAAGGACCTGCAGCATGCGTTCGTGGCCATCGAGGACGAGCGCTTTTACGAGCACAACGGGATCGACCCCCAGGGCATCCTCCGCGCGGCTGTGCAGGGCATCTCCTCCGGGGGCAACTTCTCCCAGGGCGCCAGCACACTGACGCAGCAGCTCATCAAGAACAACGTCTTCCCGGATTTCGTGAACGAGGAGACTTTTTACGACCGGCTGGAGCGGAAGATCCAGGAGCAGTTCCTCGCCCTCGACATCGAGAAGCAGATGTCCAAAAACGAGATCATGGAGGCTTACCTGAACACCATCAACCTGGGACAGAACACGCTGGGCGTCCAGTCCGCTTCCAAGCGGTACTTCAACAAGGATGTGTCCGAGCTCACCCTGTCCGAGTGCGCGGTGCTGGCGGGCATCACCCAGAACCCGTCCCTGTACAACCCCATCACCAACCCGGAGGACAACGCGCGGCGCCGCACGGAAGTGCTGGATAAGATGCTGGATCAGGGATACATTAACCAGGCCGCCTACGATGAAGCGATAGCGGACGACGTCTACAGCCGCATCCAGGCTGTCGACGGCACCATCGGCGAGGATTCGCCCTATTCCTATTTTATAGACGCCCTCTCCGAGCAGGTCATCGACGACCTCATGTCCCGTCTCGGATACACGGAGAGCCAGGCCTACAACGCCCTCTACAGCGGCGGCCTGACCATCATCTCCACGCAGAATACTACCATGCAGCAGATCTGCGACGAGGAGATGAACAACGACGCCAATTTCCCGTGGCTGAAAGAATACGGCCTCTCCTACGCGCTGACTGTCACCCGCGCGGACGGCACCATCGAGAACTATGGTTCAGAGGCTGTGGAGGCATACCGGGAGAGCACCTACGGCATAGAGTCCGCGCTGACCTTCTCGTCTGAGGATCAGGCCAGAGCCATGGTGGAGGAGTGGAAGGCGACCATCGCCCGGGAGGGCGACACCTACGACGAGCGCATCACCATCACGCCTCAGCCCCAGGCTTCTGTCACCATCATGGACCAGGCCACCGGGCAGATCAAGGCTATGGTGGGCGGACGGGGCGCCAAGGAGACGAGCCAGAGCCTGAACCGGGCCTACCGGGGTTCCAAGCGCCAGCCCGGATCCTGCTTCAAGATCGTCGCCACCTACGCGCCGGCTCTCGATACAAACCAGGTGACGCTGGCCACTGTCTTCGACGACAAACCGTGGCATTACTCCAACGGAACCGAATTTAAAAACGTAGGCAACGCCTATTATGGGAACGTCACCGTGCGCGAGGCCATCGCCCAGTCCATGAACTCCGTAGCTGTACAGACGATTCAGCAGATCGGTCCCCAGCTTGGGTACGAATATGCGAAGGACAACTTCCGCATGAGTACGCTGGTAGAGGATGACATGTACGAGCCGATCGCTCTGGGAGGCGTCAACGGTGTGTACAACTATGAACTGTGCGCAGCCTTTGCATCCATCGCAAACAGCGGCACGTACAATACGCCGACGCTGTACACCAAGATCCTGGACCATGACGGCAATGTGCTGATCGAGAATCCCACAGAATCGCACCAGGCAGTCAAGGACAGCACCGCCGCACTGCTCACCAGCGCCATGGAGAGCGTTGTGCAGGAAGGAAGCGGCCGCGCGGCTGCCCTGGACAACATGCCGGTGGCCGGCAAGACCGGAACCGCTGACAACGACAAGGACATCTGGTTCTGCGGTTTCACCCCCTACTACACCTGCGCGGTGTGGGGCGGTTATGACGATCCTAAATCCATGACCAACATTGATACAACCTTCCGTTTCCGGATCTGGAAGTCTATCATGAGCCGCATTCACGCGGGACTGGAGACGAAAGACTTCTCTATGCCCGCCTCGGTAGAGCAGAAGACAGTCTGCACCCTCTCCGGCCAGCTTGCACGGCCGGGCTGTCCGGCTGTAACAGAATTTTTTGCAGCGGACAACTCGCCCACAGAAGCCTGCCCGGGACATGGTTCTTCCGGCGGCGGAAGCGGATCGGAAAGCTCCGGCGGCAATGCTGCTGCGGATCCCAATGCCGGCACCGGTTCCGCACCGGCGGCTGATCCAAACGCAGGCGGCAGCACCGGCGGCAATACCGGCGGCGGCACAGATCCCGGCACCGGCGGCGGCACGGATCCCGGCACCGGCGGCGGCACGGATCCCGGCACCGGCGGCGGTACGGATCCCGGCACCGGCGGCGGCACGGATCCCGGCACCGGCGGCGGCACGGATCCCGGCACCGGCGGCGGCACGGATCCCGGCACCGGCGGCGAAACAACCGGATAACAGCAAAAAAAGAGATGTACG
Source organism: Mordavella massiliensis (assembly GCF_016901695.1). Lineage (GTDB taxonomy): Bacteria > Bacillota > Clostridia > Lachnospirales > Lachnospiraceae > Claveliimonas > Claveliimonas massiliensis_A. The sequence goes on from NZ_JACJKS010000006.1 coordinate 149,694, forward strand.
CGATATGCGTACATCTCTTTTTTTGCTCCTGATTCGATCCGGGCCCTGTAAAGCCGGATCCGGTCAGATGATGAGCCTGGCCGCGCCGCAGATCCCCGCGTCGTTTCCGAGGGTCGCCAGCACGATCTGCGTGTCCATATTGGCGAAGAAGGCCTTCTCCCGGAAAGGCTTCTCGATAAACGGAAGAAGGGCTTCCCCCGCATGGGAGACGCCGCCGCCGATCACGATCCGCTCCGGATCCGCCACAACGGCAAGGTTGGCAAGGGCATAGCCGAGATAGCGCCCGAACTCCTCCGCGATCTCTGTCGCTGTCTCATCCCCTTGTTTCACCGCGTCAAAGACAGTCTTCGCGCTTATGTTCTTTCCCTCCAGGAGCGTCTTTCCGTGGGGTTTGGAAAGCCGGATCCTGGCCAGCCTGGCAATGCCGGTGGCCGAGGCATACTGCTCCAGACAGCCCTTCCTGCCGCAGCCGCACGCCTGCGTCTCCTCATAGTTCACACAGATGTGTCCGATCTCTCCGCCGGCCCCGTGGGCGCCGTCCAGGATGTTCCCGTGGCAGATCACGCCGCCGCCCACGCCTGTGCCCAGGGTCACCATGACCATGTCCTGGCAGCCCTTCCCGGCGCCGAGCCACATCTCACCCAGGGCCGCCACATTGGCGTCGTTCCCGATCCTGGCCCGGATCCCCGGCAGGAGTTCCTCCAGTTCCTTTTTCACGTTCTTGTATCCCCAGCCGAGGTTGGCTGTGTTTTTCACAATGCCGTCCTTCACCGGCGCGGGGACGCCCATGCCGACACCGACGGTATCGCTGGCGGATATGCCTCTCTCCTCCATCTTCGCCCGGATGGAAGCCGCGATATCCGGGAGCACATTCCTCCCCTCATCTTCCGTGCGGGTCCTGATCTCCCACTTCTCGAACAGCTCTCCCTTCGGCGAGAACAGTCCCATCTTCACCGTGGTGCCGCCCACGTCCACTCCGAAACAATACTTCATCTTCTCTATCCTTTCTCCCTTCCTCTTCTAGTCATCCGACTTTCTGGCAAGGTTGCGCTGCACCCGCTTGTACAGCTCCTCCGCCGCATTGTAGCCCATCTTCTTCTGCCTGTAGTTGATGGCGGCCGTCTCGACGATGATGGACAGGTTCCGGCCCGGCCGGATGGGCAGCTGGTGGCAGACAACCTTGTTGCCGAGGAACTCTGTGTATTCCTCCTCCATGCCCAGCCTGTCGTACTTCTTCTCCCGGTCCCAGTCCTCCAGGGTAATGACAAGCTCTATGTTCTGCGTCTCACGCACGCTCTGCACACCGTAGAGCATCCGCACGTCCACGATGCCGATGCCCCGCAGCTCGATGAGATGCTTGGTGATATCCGGGGCGGTTCCAACGAGCGTATCGTCGCTGACCTTCCGGATCTCCACCACATCGTCGCTGACGAGGCGGTGGCCCCTGCGCACCAGCTCCAGGGCAGCCTCGCTCTTGCCGATGCCGCTCTCTCCCATGATCAGCACGCCCACGCCGTACACATCCACAAGCACGCCGTGGATGGAGATGCAGGGCGCAAGCTGCACGTTCAGCCAGCGGATCAGCTCCGCGGTGAACACGGACGTCTTCATCTGCGTGGAGAAGATCGGCACATCCATCCGGGCGGCCTTCTCCAGCAGCTCATCGTCCGGTCTCAGGTCCCGGCAGAAGATGATGCAGGGGATCTTGTAGTCCAGCAGCGTGTCATACACCTTATGCTTCGTCTCCGGATCCATCTGTTCCAGGAATGTATACTCCACGTATCCGATGATCTGCACCCGCTCCGCGTCGAAGTGGTCGAAGAATCCTGTGAGCTGCAGGGCCGGGCGGTTGATGTCCGGCACTTCCACATACTTGTCGGCAAGACCCACATCGGGCGTCAGGTTTTTCAGATCCATCTTCTCAACGACTTTCTGAATAGCTATTTTCGACATGTCCTATCTCCTTTTTCCTAAAAATACTGTGTTAAGTATATCATATCAGTGAAAAAACTTATAGACTTCCTGCGCGGATTTTTCGTTCATGCTGGGCAGTTTTTTCAGGTCCTCCACCTCCGCGGCCCGGATCTCGTCCAGGCTTGCGAAATGCTTCATCAGGTCCTTCCTTCTGGCCGGCCCCACGCCCGGGATGTCGTCCAGGATGGAGTGCACCTGCTCCCTGCTGCGCAGCTTGCGGTGGAACTCAATGGCGAAGCGGTGGGCCTCGTCCTGGATCCGGGTGATCAGCTTAAACCCCTCCGAGTTCCGGTCGATCGGGATCTCCTCATTGCGATAGTAGAGCCCCCTCGTGCGGTGGTTGTCGTCCTTCACCATACCGCAGACCGGGATGTCAAGATGCAGATCAGCGAGCACCTGAAGGGCGATATTCACCTGGCCCTTTCCACCGTCCATGAGGATGAGATCCGGAAATACGTGAAAGCTCCCGTTCTCCTTCCCTGCCTCCTGCTCTTCCATGCCGTGGCGGAACCTCCGCGTCAGCACTTCCTCCATGCTGGCGTAATCGTCCGGCCCCTGGACGCTCCTGATGCGGAACTTCCGGTAGTCGCTGCGCTTTGGCTTTCCCTTTTCGTAGACCACCATGGATCCGACGGAGGCGAACCCGCTTATGTTGGATATGTCGTAGGCCTCCATCCGGTCCAGCTTCGCAAGCCCGAGAAGGCGTGCGATCTCCTTCACGGCCCCGATGGTGCGCCCCTCCTCCCGCTTCAGCCTCTCCCGGTCCGTGGAGAGGACAAGGGCCGCGTTCTTCTGCGCCAGCTCCACCAGTTTCTCCTTGCTTCCCTTTCTGGGCACCCGGATGCGGACCCTGTGTCCCCGCCTCTGGGTGAGCCACTCCTCCAGCACCTCCCCGTCCTCGATCTCCTCCTGGAGCATCAGCTCGGCAGGGATATAGGGCGTGCCCGCGTAGAACTGCTTGACAAAGCTGGACAGGATCTCCCCTGTCGTCTCAGCGCCGCTGCGCCGCAGGTAGAAGTGGTCCCGCCCGATCAGGCGGCCGCCCCGGATAAAGAACACCTGCACCACCGCGTCCTCCCCGTCCACGGCGGCTGCCAGCACATCCCGGTCGCTGCCGGCCGTGTCCGTGATCTTCTGCTTCTGGGCGATCTTCTTCACACTCCCCAGCAGCTCCCTGTACTCGATGGCCTTCTCGAACTCCATGTCCTCCGACGCCTGCATCATCTTCTCTTCCAGCTCCCCAAGGACGCTGTCGTAGTTCCCGCTCAGGAACCGGAGCACCTCATCGATGGACTTTCTGTACTCCTCCTGGGAGACATAGCCCTGGCAGGGCGCGTTGCACTGGTGGATGTGGTAGTTCAGGCAGGGCCGCTCCTTCCCTGTGTCCCTGGGAAGACGGCGGCTGCAGCTGCGGACTTTGTAGATCTTGCGGATCAGCTCGATGGTGTCCCGGACGGCCCCGGCGCTTGTGTAGGGGCCGAAGTATTTCGCCCGGTCCTTTGCCATCCGCCTGGCCAGGAGCACCCGGGGGAACGGCTCGTCCACCGTCACCTTGATAAAGGGATAGGCCTTGTCGTCCATGAGCATGGTGTTGTATTTGGGCCTGTGCTCCTTGATGAGATTGCACTCCAGCACAAGGGCCTCCAGCTCCGAGTCGGTCACGATGTACTCGAACCGGGTGATGTGGGTGACCATCTGGTCTATCTTCACCCCTTTGCTCCGGCTCGCCTGGAAATACTGGCGCACCCGGTTCTTGAGGCTGACGGCCTTCCCCACATAGATGATCTCGTCTTTCTCGCCGTGCATCAGGTAGACGCCGGGCTTCCCAGGCAGTTTCTTCAGTTCTTCCTGTATGTTGAAATCCGTATTTTCCATGCTACTCATTATACTGTGCCGCACAAAAAAGGACAAGGGATTTCTCCCCTGTCCTGCTCTTTTCTGTTATGCCTGCGCGTCGGATGTCTCCTCTCCGCCCCCGGCCGCCGCGTCCGCCTCCTTCATGGCGATGCGCGACTCCGGCTGGGTCTCCCCGTCCTTCTGCGGGATGCCCTCCACCTGGTGGAGGATCTCCATGAACTCCTTGCCGGTGATGGTCTCCTTCTCGATCAGGAAGGCTGCGATCTGATCCAGCGCGTTCCGGTGCTCGCCAAGAAGCCGCTTGGCCTCCTCGTAGGCGTTTTTAAGCATCTTCATCACTTCCTTGTCGATCTCGGAAGCTGTCTCCTGCCCGCAGTTCATGACCGGGCGGCCGTCCAGGTAGCGGCTCTGGATGGACTCCAGGCCGATCAGCCCGAACTTCTCGCTCATGCCGTACTGGGTGATCATGGCGCGGGCGATGCTGGTCGCCTTCTCGATGTCATTGGAAGCGCCTGTGGTCACCGTGTCAAACACGATCTCCTCGGCGGCGCGGCCGCCCAGCATGCCGACAAGCATCGCTTCCAGCTCCTTCTTTGTATTGAGGAATTTCTCCTCCTCCGGCGTCTGCATCACGTAGCCCAGGGCGCCCATCGTCCTGGGAACAATGGTGATCTTCTGCACCGGCTCCGCATCCTTCTGCAGGGCGCTCACAAGGGCGTGTCCCACCTCGTGGTAGGAGACGATCCTTCTCTCCTCCTGGCTCATGATGCGGTCCTTCTTCTCCTTGCCTACCAGCACCACCTCCACGGCCTCAAAAAGGTCGCTCTGGGACACGGCGTTCCTGCCGTGTTTGACCGCGTTGATGGCCGCCTCGTTGATCATGTTGGCGAGATCCGAGCCCACGGCGCCGGACGTGGCCAGCGCAATGGCCTCCAGATCCACCGTCTCGTCCATCCGCACGTCTTTGGAGTGCACCTTCAGCACGTCGATGCGCCCCTTCAGGTCCGGCTTCTCGACGATGATCCGCCGGTCGAAGCGCCCCGGGCGGAGCAGCGCGGGATCCAGGATCTCCGGCCGGTTGGTGGCGGCCAGGAGCACAAGCCCCTTGTTGCTCTCGAAGCCGTCCATCTCCGCCAGGAGCTGGTTCAGCGTCTGCTCGCGCTCATCGTTGCCTCCCAGCTGGGTGTCGCGGCTCTTGCCGATGGCGTCGATCTCATCGATAAAGATAATGCAGGGCGCCATCTGCTGGGCCTGCTTGAACAGATCCCTGACCCTGGAAGCGCCGACGCCCACGTACATCTCCACAAAGGCGGAACCCGAGAGGGAGAAGAAAGGCACCCTGGCCTCCCCGGCCACCGCCTTGGCAAGGAGCGTCTTACCGGTTCCCGGCGGCCCCACAAGGAGGGCGCCCTTGGGCAGCTTCGCGCCTACGCTCGTGTATTTTCCCGGATTGTGGAGGAAGTCAACGACCTCCTGCAGGGACTCCTTGGCCTCGTCCTGTCCGGCCACATCCCGGAAGGTGACGCCCGTCTCCTTCTCCACATACATCTTGGCATTGCTCTTGCCGATCCCCATCATGCCGCCGCCCTTGGACATCTTCCGCGTAAACCACACGAAGAGCCCCACGATGCAGGCGATGGGCACGAAGGTAAAGATGATATTGAGCAGCATGGCCGACGTGGTGTCCGGAATGTCCTGGTTGACCTCCACCCCCGCCTCCAGCAGCCTGTCCACAAGCTTGTCGTCGTTGACGATGCCTGTATAGTATTCCTTCTGGATGTTCGTGTCCTTGTCTTTCTTGGTCGTGATATTGATCTGGCTGCTTCCGATGTCAACCTTCTCGATATCCCCGTCCTCCACCATCTTCAGGAATTTATTGTACGAGATCTCCTCCGCGCTCTCCATATTCTGGAACTGAAAAAGGAACAGCACCAGTACGGACGTGATGAGCGTCACCAGAAGGACGAACGAGACGCCCTGCCGGTTGTTCCGGTTCGGATCCTGGTTGTTGTTTCGGTTCTGGTTATTCTGGTTATCCATATATCTCCTCCTGTACGTATGTACCATCTTATTATAAGTATCCCTTTTTTTAAAATCAATAAAAACATTATGAAAAGATTGTAAACTCAGGCGTTCCTGTAGTATACTTGTGAAGGAAATGTTTATTTATATTTACATAAACCTCAGAAAGGAACCTGCTAATGAAAATCGGATTCGACAACGACAAATATCTGAGTATGCAGTCCTCCCACATCCGTGAGAGGATTGACAAATTCGGGGGAAAACTGTATCTGGAGTTCGGCGGAAAGCTGTTTGACGACTATCACGCCTCCCGCGTCCTGCCCGGCTTCCAGCCGGACAGCAAGCTGCGCCTCTTAAAGCAGCTTGCCGACCAGGCCGAGATCGTCATCGTCATCAGCGCCGGCGACATCGAGAACAACAAGGTCCGGGGCGACCTGGGGATCACCTACGATTCGGATGTGCTGCGCCTGCGGGATGAATTCATCCGCGCCGGCCTCCACGTAGGAAGCGTTGTGATCACCCAGTACAGCGGCCAGAACAGCGCGGACCTCTTCAAGGCCAGGCTGGAGCGGCTCGGCATCCGCGTCTACCTCCACTATCTCATCCCCGGCTACCCGGGCAACGTCCCCCTCATCGTCAGCGACGAGGGCTACGGGAAAAACGACTACATTGAGACGACCCGCCCCCTCGTGGTCATCACAGCCCCCGGCCCGGGGAGCGGGAAGATGGCCACCTGCCTCTCCCAGCTCTACCACGAGCACAAGCGTGGCGTCCAGGCCGGGTACGCCAAGTTCGAGACCTTCCCGATCTGGAACATCCCGCTGAAGCACCCGGTAAACCTAGCCTACGAGGCGGCCACGGCGGACTTAAACGACGTGAACATGATCGACCCCTTCCACCTGGAAGCCTACGGGGAGACGACCGTCAACTACAACCGGGACATCGAGATCTTCCCCGTTCTGAAGGCGACCTTTGAGCGCATCTACGGGGAGAGCCCCTACAAGTCCCCCACGGACATGGGTGTGAACATGGCCGGCAACTGCATCTGCGACGACGATGTGTGCCGGCAGGCCTCCCTGCAGGAGATCATCCGCCGCTACTACGACACGATGGACCGGTTCATCTCCGGCGCCTGCTCGGAGCAGGAGGTGTTCAAGATCGAGATGCTCATGAACCAGACCGGCATCACCGTCCACGACCGTCCTGTTGTGGACGCGGCCATGAAGCGGGCGCAGGAGACCGGCGCTCCCGCCGCGGCCCTGGAGCTGGACGACGGGCGGATCATCACCGGCAAGACGAGCGACCTGCTCGGCGCCTCCGCGGCCCTTCTCCTCAATGTACTCAAGGAGCTGGCCGGCATTGACCACGAGCTCCACGTGATCTCCCCGGAGGCCATCGAGCCCATCCAGAAGCTAAAGGTCAACTACCTGGGAAGCCGCAACCCGCGGCTCCACACGGACGAGGTGCTCATCGCCCTCTCTGTCAGCGCCGCCACGGACCGGAACGCCCAGCTCGCCCTGGAACAGCTCCCGAAGCTGAAGGGCTGCCAGGTCCACACTTCCGTCATGCTCAGCTCCGTGGATGTGAAAGTTTTCAAAAAATTGTTTGTCCAGGCGACTTTTGAGCCAAAATATGAAAAAAAGGCTGGTCATCTGGAAGAGAAAGAGTTATAATATGTTTTTAAAATACCGCGGGGTCTTCCGGCGCTTCATCGGCCGGAGGACCCCCGGCCGTTTTAAGGGTAGCCAGCAGACACAGCAGACAGACAGGAGGAAAAGTTATGGCAGTCAAGTACGTATTTGTAACCGGCGGCGTTGTATCCGGACTCGGGAAAGGCATCACGGCCGCGTCCCTCGGACGTCTCCTAAAAGCCCGGGGCTACACGGTGACCATGCAGAAGTTCGACCCCTACATCAACATCGACCCGGGCACCATGAACCCGGTGCAGCACGGGGAGGTCTTTGTCACGGACGACGGGGCGGAGACAGACCTGGATCTGGGGCACTACGAGCGCTTCATCGACGAGAGCCTCACGAAGAATTCCAATGTGACGACAGGCAAGATCTACTGGTCCGTGCTCCAGAAAGAGCGCAGGGGTGATTTCGGCGGCGGCACCGTGCAGGTGATCCCCCACATCACAAACGAGATCAAGAGCCGTTTCTACCGGAATCCCGGGGCAAAGGACACCGAGATCGCCATCATCGAGGTGGGCGGCACGGTGGGCGACATCGAGAGCCAGCCGTTCCTGGAAGCCATCCGGCAGTTCCAGCACGAGAAAGGACACGAAAATGTCGTCCTCATCCACGTGACCCTGATCCCCTACCTGAAGGCGTCCCAGGAGATGAAGACAAAGCCGACTCAGGCCAGCGTCAAGGACCTGCAGGGCATGGGCATCTGGCCGGATGTGATCGTGTGCCGGTCCGAGCACCCGCTCACCCGGGAGATCCGGGAAAAGATTTCCCTGTTCTGCAACGTGCCGGCTGACCATGTGCTCCAGAACCTGGATGTGGACTACCTCTACGAGGCGCCCCTGGCCATGGAAAAAGAGCATCTGGCGGATGTGGTGTGCCAGTCCCTCCATCTCCCCTGCCCCGAACCGGACCTGAAGGAGTGGGCCGAGATGGTGGAGTACCTGAGGAGCCCCAACACGGAGGTCACGGTGGCCCTCGTGGGAAAATATATCCAGCTCCACGACGCCTACATCAGTGTGGTGGAAGCCCTGAAGCACGGGGGCATCTTCTCCCGGGCCACAGTCAACATCAGGTGGGTTGACTCGGAGACTGTCACTGCCGGCAATGTGGGTGAACTCCTGGGCGGCGTCAGCGGCATCCTCGTGCCCGGCGGCTTCGGCAGCCGGGGGATAGACGGAAAGATCGAGGCCATCCGGTACGCCCGGGAGCACGGCGTCCCCTTCCTCGGCCTCTGTCTCGGCATGCAGCTTGCCATCGTGGAGTTTGCCCGGGACGTAGTTGGCTTCCACGACGCCCACAGTGCAGAGCTCAACCCGGACACCACCCACCCGGTGATCCACATCATGCCGGACCAGATCGGCATCGAGGACATCGGCGGCACCCTGCGGCTGGGCTCCTACCCCTGCGTGCTGGATAAGAGCTCCAAGGCCTACGCTCTCTACGGCGCGGAAGAGATCCACGAGCGCCACCGCCACCGCTACGAGGTGAACAACGATTACCGCGATGATCTCACCTCCCACGGCATGCTCCTCTCCGGCCTGTCCCCGGACGGCCGCATCGTGGAGATGGTGGAGATCCCGTCCCACCCCTGGTTCATCGCCACCCAGGCCCATCCGGAGCTGAAATCCAGGCCCAACCGGCCCCATCCGCTCTTCAAAGGGTTCGTGGAGGCCGCGCTGCGATACCAGGCAGAACATAAGAAATAGAGTAAAAAAAAAGTGCTCCTGTCTGGTAAACCGGAGCACTATTTTTATTGCTTACAGCTTTGCCGGCGGTCAGGTGTAGGCTGACTGACGGCTCCCTTGTTAAATATATTATAGCCGGCGCTTTCTCATGTGTCAAATCCTATCTTATCGATCTTTCTCCCCGCTGTCCCCCTTCTCCTCATCCAGCAGAAATTCGCTCATCACCAGGTTGCTGACATCGATCCCCCGCTTTGTCAGCCGCACCCTATCTTCCTCCTTCACAAGAAGACCCTCCCGGCACAGGGTTTCGATCTCTTTTCCGTAGACATCTTCCATCTTTGTCTGAAACTGCTCCCGGAAGCGGCGGCGGGACACGCCTTCCATCTTCCGCAGTCCCAAGAACATGAACTCCTCCATGGCGTCCTTCTCAGTGAGAACGACCGGCTCCTCTCCTTCTGTCCACCGTTTCCCGTCCAGGAGGGAGGCGGCTCCCACGCCGATGCCCAGGTACTCCCTTCTGTCCCAATATCCCAGATTGTGCCTGCACTCGCAGCCGGGCAGGGCGTAGTTGGAGATCTCATAGCGGTGGTAGCCGTACCCGGACAGGATTTCCTCCGTCCTCTCATACATGCGCCGCTCGGTATCCTCATCCGGCAGCTCCTCCCCGTGCTCCCCGCTCCCGTATCTCTCATAGAAGGGCGTTCCCTCCTCGATGATGAGGCTGTAGGCGGAGATGTGGGTGGGCGGCGGGGTAAGCCCCGCCGCCGCGTGCAGGGTCCGCTCCCAGCTCTTCTCACTCTGGAAGGGGATGGCGGACATGAGGTCCACATTCAGGTTGGAAAACCCGGCCTCCGCGACCGCCTGCCATGTCTCCAGGAAGTCCCGGAAGGTGTGGATCCGCCCCAGGGCTTTCAGCTCCCGGTCCTCCGCCGACTGCAGGCCGATGCTCAGCCGGTTGACCCCCGCCTGCCTCCAGGCTTCCAGCTTCTCCCGCGAAAGGTTCTCAGGCCCGGACTTTCCGCCCTGCGCCCCGGCCACGGTGGCCGGGTTTACCTCCAGGGTGATCTCCGCATCCGCGTCCACGGCGAAGGTCTCCCGGACCGCCCGGAAGATGGCGAGGACCTGCTGCCCGGTCAGGATGGAGGGGGTGCCCCCACCTACGAAAATGCTGACAACGTGATAAGCCTTCGCGGTGTCCCGGTAAGACCGGATCTTTCCGCAAAGGCTGTCCACATAGGCCTGCCGCTCCCCCTCTCCGGCGGGAGCGGACAGGAAATCGCAGTATTTGCATTTCTGTACGCAGAACGGAATGTGCAGGTACAATTCCAGTTCTCTCATAGCGCTTCTCCTTATTTGTCGTCCAGTTTCAGCACGCTCATAAAGGCTTTCTGCGGGATCTCCACATTGCCCACCTGGCGCATCCGCTTCTTGCCTTCCTTCTGTTTCTCCAGAAGCTTTCTCTTCCGGCTGATATCGCCGCCGTAACACTTGGCGAGCACGTCCTTGCGCAGCGCCTTCACTGTCTCGCGGGCGATGATCTTGCTGCCGATGGCGGCCTGGATCGGGATCTCGAAGAGCTGGCGCGGGATCTCCTCCTTCAGCTTCTCGCACATTTTCCTTCCCCTCTCGTAAGCGGTGCCGGCATGCACGATAAAGGACAGGGCGTCCACTTCCTCCTTGTTGATCAGGATGTCCAGCTTTACCAGCTCGGACCTCTGGTATCCCAGCATCTCGTAGTCAAAGGATGCGTAGCCCCTGGACCGGGACTTGAGGGCGTCAAAGAAATCGTAGATGATCTCGTTGAGGGGCAGATGGTAGTGGAGCACGGCCCTTGTCGCCTCGATATACTCCATGCCCTGGTACTCGCCCCGCCTCTCCTGGCAGAGCTCCATGATGGAACCAATGTACTCCGAGGTGACCATGATCTCCGCCTTCACCATGGGCTCCTCCATGTACTCGATCTCAGAGGGATCCGGCAGGTTGGACGGGTTGGTCAGCTCGATCACCTCGCCGTTCGTCTTGTACACCTTGTAGATAACGCCGGGCGCTGTCGTCACCAGGTCCAGCCCGTACTCCCGCTCCAGCCTCTCCTGTATGATCTCCAGGTGGAGAAGTCCCAGGAAGCCGCAGCGGAACCCAAAGCCGAGGGCCACCGACGTCTCCGGCTCAAACTGGAGGGAGGCGTCGTTGAGCTGGAGCTTTTCCAGCGCGTCCCGAAGATCCGGGTACTTGGCCCCGTCCGCCGGGTACATGCCGCAGTATACCATGGGCTGCACCTTCTTGTAGCCGGGCAGGGGCTCCGCGCAGGGGCGCTGCGCGCTCGTCACGGTGTCGCCCACCCGGGTATCCTTCACGTTCTTTAAGCTGGCGGTAAAATACCCGACCATGCCCGCTTCCAGCTCCTCGCAGGGGATGAACTGCCCTGCGCCGAAGTATCCCACTTCCACCACGTCGGCCGTCGTGCCCGTGGCCATCATGTGGATCGGCATCCCCTTGCGGATGGTCCCCTCCATGATGCGGCAGAATACGATCACGCCCTTGTAGGAGTCATAGACAGAGTCGAAGATCAGCGCCTTGAGGGGCGCCTCCGGGTCCCCGGTGGGCGCCGGGATCTTCTCGATCACCTGCTCCAGCACCTGCTCCACGTTGAGGCCTGTCTTGGCGGAGATAAGAGGCGCATCCTGGGCCTCGATGCCGATCACGTCCTCGATCTCCTCGATGACCCGCTCCGGCTCCGCGCTCGGCAGGTCCACTTTGTTGATGACCGGCATCACGTCCAGGTCGTGGTCCAGCGCAAGGTACACGTTGGCCAGCGTCTGGGCCTCCACGCCCTGGGCCGCGTCCACCACCAGGATGGCGCCGTCGCAGGCCGCCAGGCTCCTGGACACCTCGTAGTTGAAATCCACATGGCCCGGCGTGTCGATCAGGTTGAAGATGTACTCCTGGCCGTCCTTCGCCTTGTAGACCGTGCGGACCGCCTGGGATTTGATGGTGATGCCCCTCTCCCGCTCCAGATCCATGTTGTCCAGCACCTGGGACTGCATCTCCCGGCTTGTGAGAAGCCCGGTCATCTCAATGATCCGGTCCGCCAGGGTGGATTTCCCGTGGTCGATGTGGGCGATGATACAAAAATTTCGGATTCTGCTCTGCTCGATTGCTCCCAATTCTATCGTTCCTTCCATTTATATTCCATGTATGTTCCTGCGAAATTACCGCCTGTAATCATAGCATGCCGCGGCCTCTTTGGCAAGCGCCGTCACGCCCGGGCGCTGTATTTTACGATAAAGATCTCCACGCTCATGACCGGATCCAGCCGGCCTGACTTGGCCGCCTCCTCCAGATCCGCCCCGTCTTCCAGGATCTCCCGGAGCTGCTGCCCCGAAAATCCGCGGCTCTGCTGCATGCACTTCCCAGCCACGTAGGGGTGAATGCCCGCGCCCTTTGCGATCTGCGCCTTCCCCTGTCCCTGCCGCATCAGGTCCTTCACCTCCAGAAGAAGCCGGAACTGCCGCGTGAGCAGGGCGAGGATCTTAAGAGGCGGCTCCCGGAGCGCGACCAGGTCGTAGTAGTAGTCAAGCGCCTTCTTCTGCTCTTTTTGCGCCACCGCGTCCACCATCTCAAAGATCCGGTTCTCCAGCCGGGTCGTACAGATCTCCTCCACATCCTGCGAGGTGATCTCCTCCCGGGAGGCCGTGTAGGAGAAAAGCTTCTCCAGCTCCTGCTCCAGGTTCTCCATATCCGTTCCGGCCCGGGAGAGGAGAAGGTGCACCGTATCCTCCCGGATCTTCTTGTTCTCCCGCTTCACCGCGGAGGCGATCCAGAGGGTGAGCGTCCGCTCATCCTGGTACCCAAGCTCCACGACGCTGCCTCTGTCCTTCACCGCCTTGTAGAGCCTGCCTCTCTTATCCACTTCCGACTCCACAAAAAGGAGGAGCACCGTATCCGGCATGACCCGGATGTAGTCCGCCAGCTCCTGGGAGGCTGTCTTGAAAAAGCCGGAGTTCTCTATCACGATGAGCCGGCGCTCGGCAAAGAAGGGCATGGTCTCCGCCAGGTCGATGATCTCAGGCACAGGGATGTTTTTCCCCTCGTAGTAGGCGTAGTTCATCGTGTCCCCTTCCGGGATGGCCGCCCTGCGGATCCGGTTCCTGTACTGCCTCTTCAGGTAAGCCTCCTCCCCGCAGAGGAGGTACACGTTCTTCAGTTTTCCTGTCTTCAGATCTTCATTTAACTGCTTCATGAGGATTATTATAAGCGATAACGCCCTTCTTTGACAAGAGCGCGCCGCACACCTGGCGCCCCGGCAGATGAATTTGTATTGCGCCGCCCCGGCCCGGATGGTATGATTATAGACAGTGAGATTTGCTAATTCTATAGAAGAAGGTGGTTCGAGATGACAATACAGGAAAAAGCACTGGAAATGCACAGAGAATGGAACGGAAAACTGGAGACCACGGCCAAGGCGCACGTGAACTCCCGGGAGGATCTCTCCATCGCCTACACCCCCGGCGTAGCCGAGCCCTGCAAGGTGATCGCGAAGGATCCGGAGGCCGCCTACACCTACACCATGAAGGCCAACACCGTGGCCGTCGTATCCGACGGCAGCGCGGTCCTCGGGCTTGGCAACATCGGCGCCCTGGCGGCTATGCCGGTGATGGAGGGCAAGGCCGTCCTCTTCAAGGAGTTCGGCGGCGTCAACGCGGTCCCCATCTGCCTGGACACCCAGGATACAGAGGAGATCATCCGGACAGTCGTGAACATCGCGCCTGCCTTCGGCGGCATCAACCTGGAGGACATCAGCGCCCCCCGGTGCTTTGAGATCGAAGCCCGCTTAAAAGAACTGCTGGACATCCCCGTCTTCCACGACGACCAGCACGGCACGGCCATCGTCGTCCTGGCCGGCATCATCAACGCCATGAAAGTCACCGGCAAAAAGAAGGAGGAGGCGCGCGTGGTCGTAAACGGGGCGGGCAGCGCCGGCGTGGCCATCACAAAACTGCTCCTCACCTACGGCTTTTCCCATGTGACCATGTGCGATATAAACGGCATCATCACCGAGGGCGCTGAGCACCTGAACTGGATGCAGCAGGAGATGGCGAAGGTCACCAACCTGGAGCACCAGACCGGCTCTTTAGCGGACGCGCTCCGGGGCGCAGACATCTTTGTCGGGGTGTCTGCCCCCGGTATTGTGACGGAGGAGATGGTGGCCTCCATGAACCGGGACGCCATCCTCTTTGCCATGGCAAACCCGGTGCCGGAGATCATGCCTGACCTGGCCAAAAAGGCGGGCGCCAGAGTGGTCGGCACCGGCCGCTCCGACTTCCCCAACCAGGTCAACAACGTGGTGGCCTTCCCCGGCATCTTCCGGGGCGCCCTGGAAGGGCGGGCCACGCAGATCACAGAGGAGATGAAGCTGGCCGCCGCCCACGCCATCGCCGGCCTTGTGCCGGACGGGGAACTTGGTGAGGACAACATTCTCCCCGAGGCCTTTGATCCCCGGGTGGCGGACGCGGTGAGCCGCGCCGTAAAGGAGCTGATCTGATCCCCATGGAGCAGCTTGAAGCAAGAAGCGCCCCGCGGCGCTGGGGGGAGAAGCCCTACCGCTCCCTGGATTATCACATCCGCAGCACCTTCGGTGAGAAACTCTACAAGATCTCCCTGGACGCAGGCATGTCCTGCCCCAACCGGGACGGGACGCTGGGAACGGGCGGCTGCATCTTCTGCAGCCGGGGCGGGTCCGGCGACTTTGCCGCAGACCGTTCCCTGTCCGTCACAGAGCAGATCCGGACCGGCAAGCGCCAGGCGGCCGGGAAGTTTAAGGGCACGGGCTATATCGCCTACTTTCAGGCCTACACCAACACCTACGCCCCGCCGGAGACGCTCCGCAGCATCTTCCTGGAAGCGGCAGAACACCCGGATATCCGGGCTCTCTCCATCGCCACGAGGCCGGACTGCCTGGGCCCGGAAGTGCTGGAAGTGCTGGCGCAGGTGCGCCGGGTCAGACCTGTGTGGGTGGAGCTGGGCCTGCAGACGGTCCATCCCGGGACCGCAGCCTTCATCCGCAGGGGCTATGAGCTCCCCGTCTTTGAGAGGGCGATCCGGGATCTCCGGAGCCTTGGCCTTGACGTCATCGTCCATGTGATCCTCTTTCTTCCGGGTGAGACGCCGGAAGATATGTACGCCACCGTAGGCTATTTAAACCGCATGGATATCCAGGGCATCAAACTGCAGCTTCTCCATGTTTTAAGAGGGACGGATCTGGCCGCATACTATGAGGCACACCCGTTTCACATCCCCGCAATGGAGGAATACTTTCACGTACTGGGGGAGTGCCTCCTCAGGCTGCGCCCGGACATCACCGTGCACCGGCTCACCGGGGACGGCCCGAAGCAGCTGCTTGTCGCCCCGCTGTGGACCGGGAACAAGCGGGAGGTGCTGAACCGGCTCCACGCATATCTGAAACGCCAGGACATCTGGCAGGGAAGGAGTTATATACATGGCTGAACCATTTACACTTTACAAGCTGATCGTACTGTACATGCTGGACAAGGTGGATTTCCCCCTGACAAACGCCCAGATCTCTGACTTCATCCTGGACAAGGGCTACACCACCTACTTCAAACTGCAGCAGGCGCTGAGCGAGCTGGCCCAGTCCGGCTTCATCCGGGAGGAAGCCACCCACAGCAGGACGTTCTACCACCTGACCGAGGAGGGGGAGGAGACGATCCGCTTCTTCAGCGGCAAGATCTCCGAGGCCATCCGCGGGGACATCGACGCATTCCTCAAAGAGAAGCACTACGAGCTGAAGAACGAGGTCGCTGTGAAAGCCGACTATTTCCCGGGAACCGGCGCGGAGTATGTGGTCCGCTGCCAGGTGATCGAGGGCGGCCAGCCCCTCATCGATCTGGCCCTCACGGTCCCCTCCGAGGCGGAGGCGCAGACCATCGCCAACAACTGGAACAAAAAAAATCAGGAGGTCTATGCACTCATCATGCAAAACCTCCTGTAAAGGGATACCCCGCAGGGCTACCGCAGCTCCTGCGTGTGGTACAGGCGGGCGTACTGCCCGTCTTTTTTTATGAGTTCTTCGTGGGTGCCGCTCTCCTGGATCCGGCCCTCGTCTATGAGGATGATCCGGTCCGCGTCCCGCACCGTGGCAAGCCGGTGGGCGATGATGAGGGTTGTCCGCCCCTCCCGCAGCTCGTCAAAACTTTTCTGGATGTAGCTCTCCGTCACCGTATCCAGGGCGGAGGTGGCCTCGTCCAGGATCAGGATCTTCGGATCCTTCAGGAAAATGCGGGCAATGGCGATCCTCTGCTTCTGCCCGCCCGAGAGCATGGTGCCCCGCTCGCCGATGTACGTGTCAAATCCCTTCGGCATCTCCATAATGTCGTCAAAGATCTCCGCCTTCTTCGCCGCGCGCACGACCTCCTCGTAGGAGGCGTCCGGCTTTCCGTAGCGGATGTTCTCATAGACCGTGTCCGCAAACATGAACACATCCTGCTGCACGATGCCGATGTTGTCGCGCAGGGACCGCTTCCTCACATCCCGCACGTCGGTGCCGTCGATGCGGATGCTTCCCTCCGTCACGTCGTAAAAACGGGGGATCAACTGGCACAGCGTCGTCTTGCCGCCGCCGGAATGGCCCACCACCGCCACGGTCTGTCCGGGCGTGATGTGCAGATCCACGTGGGTGAGCACCTCCGCGCTCCCGTCGTAGGAGAAGCTGACATCCTCCATGTCAATGCGCCCCTCCGTCACCGTCAGCTCCGCCGCGTCCTCCTTCTCCTGTACCGCCGGCTGTATGGCCATCAGCTCCATGAAGCGGCGAAGGCCCGCCGTGCCGTTGGTGAAGATCTCCGCGAAGTTGGACAGCTTCCGCACCGGCGTGATGAAGGCGCTGATATACAGGTTAAAGGTGATGAGGTCCACATAGTTCATCTCCCCCTGCATGATGAGCCAGCCGCCGTAGGCGATGACCGTCACCGGCATGATGCACATGAAGAACTCCAGGGATGCATTGAAGCGCCCCATGGCTTTGTAGTACCCGCTCTTGGAGTTCTTGAACACGTCGTTGGAGTGATCAAACCGGGCCTGGTCCACATCCTCGTTTGCAAACGCCTTGGACGTGCGGATGCCGGAGATGCAGGACTCAATGTCCGCGTTGATGGACGCCATCTTCTGCTTGACCTGCAGGGAGGCGTCCGCCATGCTCCGGCGGCACACCATAACCACCACAAGAAAGATGGGGATGATCACAGCCACCACCAGGGCCAGCCGCCACTCCATGGAGAACATGACGCCCAGCGCCCCCACGATGGTGAGGACGGAGATCAGCAGATCCTCCGGCCCGTGGTGGGACAGCTCCGTGATCTCAAAGAGGTCCCCCGTGAGGCGGTTCATCAGTTTTCCGGTGCGGTTGGCGTCATAGAACTCAAAGTCCAGCTCCTGCAGATGGCGGAACAGGTCCCGCCGGATATCCGCCTCCACCCGCACGCCGAATGTGTGGCCCCAGTAGGTCATGACATAGTTGCACACAGAGCGCAGCACGTAGCTGACCGCCACGATGCCCATCACTGTGAAAAATGCGCCGTACAGTTTATCCGGCAGCATCTCGTACATGGCGTGCCGGGACACGAGGGGGAACGCAAGGTCCACCGCCGCCACAAAGACCGCGCAGCACATGTCGAGGATGAAGATGCCCATATGGGGCTTAAAATAAGAAATCAAAGTCCGGAACATGCCGTTTTCTCCTTCTCTTACTCATCAAACAGTTCGGTGGAAAAATACCGCTCCGCCGTGTCGGCCAGGATCGTCACCACCGTCTTCCCTTTCCCGAGCTCCCGGGCCATCCGGCGGGCCACCGCCACATTGGTGCCGCTGGAGATGCCGCACATAAGGCCTTCCCTGGAGGCGAGCTCCCGGGCCGTCTCTATGGCCTCCTCATCGGTCACGATCTCGATGCGGTTGTAGATCTTCTGGTCCAGGATGTCGGGGATCACACCGTCCCCGATGCCCATCTGGATGTGGGTGCCCACAGCGCCGCCGGAGAGGATGGCCGCATGCTCCGGCTCCGCCGCCCAGACTTCCATATCCGGATTGGCCGCCCGGAGGGCCTGCCCCACGCCGGTGATGGTGCCGCCTGTGCCGATGCCCGAGCAGAATCCGTGGATGGGAATGCCTGCCTGCTCCAGGATCTCCCGCCCGGTCTGCTCCCTGTGGGCCCATGTGTTTGCCTCGTTGGCAAACTGCTGGGGCACATACACCTTCGGGTCGGCAGCCGCCATGGCGAGGGCGGTCTGCATGCACTCGTCAATGCACTTGCCGATGTTGCCCGCGTCGTGGATCAGCTTCACTTCCGCCCCGTAGTGCTTTACAAGCTTCCTTCTCTCCTCACTGACAGAGTCCGGCATGATGATGATGGTCCTGTACCCTTTCACCGCGCCGATCAGCGCCAGGCCGATGCCCTGGTTGCCGCTCGTGGGCTCCACGATGGTGTTCTCCCCGGGCCGGATCCGTCCCTGTTTCTCCGCCGTCTCGATCATGGCAAGGGCAGTCCTCGTCTTGATGGACCCGCCCGCGTTCATGGCCTCGAATTTCACAAGAATCTGGGCGTCCTGCGGCCCTGTCATATGGTTCAGGCGGATGAGGGGAGTCTGTCCCGTCGCTTCCAGTATGTTGCCGTATATCATATCTCTCGTCTCCTCTTCTTTTCTGTCTTCTGTATACTATCTTATGCGTGGCGGCTTTCCCTGTTCCGCAAATCACCGGAAGTTCCGAAAGGCACATTCCGGGATTGTAGGCGGTCGCCAAGGTCTCGGGCAAGCCCGGACTTTGGCTCGTCGCCAGTACAAGAAATAGGAGCCTCTACTGCTCCTGCTTCTTCGGGCGCGCGATGTGGAAGGGGATATTGACCCCCATGGGATTGACCAGCACGCCCTTCGCCTCCGGGGCCAGGATCTCCGGGATCTTCGCGTACTCGATCAGCGCTGTCCTGTATGTGTTCTTCCGGTTGAACTTGCGGAACTCGTCCGGATCCGTGAAGATGGGCTGGAACACGGAGCCGTCCTTCTGCTTCAGGACAGGCAGTCCCTTGCCGTCCTCCACGGCGATCAGGAATTTCCCCTTCTGGAGATCCACCAGCATCTCCTCCTGCATCTCCCTGAGCTCCTCCGTCATCTCCTGCTTCGGATCCTTGCGCATCTGCTGCATGAAATAGAGGGCCGTGAGATGGAACTGGGGGTTCTCCACCCATTTCTTCCCGTCCGGCAGGTGGTCCATATCCGGCCGTTTCACCAGGTCTCCCAACTGGATGTGGATCTCGTCCTCCAGCCCCTTGTTGACCGCCAGGGCATTGACGCCCATGGGGAAAAGGCTCGCGTAGAAGGAGAGCAGGTGCCGCTTCTCCACCTTGACGATGCGCACCGGATCCTTCTGCACAAGGAGCAGCTTCCCGCCCTTCTGGGCATCCTCCTCTGTCCGGTAGAGGAGGACTTCATCGTCGAATGTCCCCGGATCGCAGAATACAAAAGGCATCCTTGTGTGCCCGGAGAGGAGGACGAACACGGCCTGTGCCTCCCGCAGGAATGCCAGGGTCTTCTGCTTCTCCCCGGCTGCCTGTGTATGTTTTTCTTCTTTCATCGGAATTAGTCCTTTCTCTGTTATCTGGCTTGTAACCCGCCTTTTATCATACATCATCCGGCGGGGAAATTCAACTGCGCACGCGCCCTACAGTGCGTTGAAATCATATCGGTCCGGCACCGGCACGGGCCGTCCCGTCACTTTCTCCTGCAGGGACGTATAGAGCTGCCCGATGGAGTCCTCCCCCTCCCGGATGTCGTCCATCACAAGGCCCCCGTCCGCCTCCAGAAGCGCCAGCGCCTCTTTCCACTCTCCCAGGTCACGGAGTGCGGATATATAGTAGAACCTGAGCCGGCCGTCTCCTGCGAGGGCGCCATCCAGGCACGCATAGCACCTCCGGATCTCCTCCGCCTTATCAAGAAGGTGCAGCATCTTAAAGCCCTCCTTCATGTAGGAGAGTCTGTCCGCCCGGTCCGGCAGCTCCATGGCAAGCTCCATGCCGCGGCAGATGGCGCGCACGGCGTCCTCATATCTCTCCTCCCCGAGATGTGCGCAGGCCAGGGCGTGGAGCGTCCACGGGCTCTCCGCAAGCGCCAGGGATCTCTCCAGCGCCTGCACGGCCCCGGCATACCGGCCGGCCGCCGCAAGGCAGGCCCCCGCCTGGTAGAAGGCGTACCAGTTATCCCGGTTCTTCTCCTCCAGGGAGGCGAGAAGGAAGGGCAGGTTCTCCTCGTCGATCAGGAATTCATCGGGCCTGTCCTTCACATCCGGGCAGTGCAGGATCCCTGTCTCAAAGAACTTCCGCCACCTCGCAAAGGCGTCCCCTTCCGCCTGGAACGCAAGATGTCCGGTCCATCTGCCGGCGTTCCGGAACGCGCCGTACCCGCTGCCCGGCAGGACCAGCCGCGCCGGCTCCTTCGCCATCCCCCTCGTCTGCGCCAGGATCTCCTCCATGCGGGCGGGGATGCCTGCTTCCTGTATCCTCCCTGTGAGCGCCGCCGCCCGGCTCTCGTGGCCCGCCGCCATCTCCTCCGGCTCCATGCGGACAGCCCCGTAGCGCTCCAGCCACTCCCAGGCGGTGTGGGGCGCCATGGGAATGCAGCCGTACTGGGTCTTCCCGAGGCCGGCCTGGATCTCGATGTAGCGGCCCGCCCTGTCTGTGAGAAACGCCTGCCATCTGTCGGAACCGCCCTGATGCCCCCAGGAAAACAGCTTCCGGCTGCGCAGCCGGGCCGTGGACATCTGCAGGAGCCCGAACCCGTCCCGGTCCACATCCGCCACAAACTTAGGCGCCTCCCGGGGGATGTCGAAGAAGTAATCCACCGAGCGGGGGATCTCCTGATACGCCGTCACATCCACTCCGTCCACCACAGGGATATCCACCTTGTACACCGCGCCGTCCCGGTATGTAAACGCACTGCCGGCCGGCACGATGATGCGGCCGTCCTCATACTCCGGCACCGCCATGTTGCTCCACCAGTACATGGGGAGCACGTCCCCGCTCTCATTGACGATCCGCATCCGGCAGTTGAGGAAACGGTCCGTCTGCCCCAGCCAGAAGTCCATCTGGTACGTCACCTTCCGGATCCGCTCGTACTCGTACATCCGCAGCACCGGCTCCCCGCTCTCAAGCTGCGTCCGGGCCGTGTAGAGAGGCTCTGTGGTCAGGGGCGTGTGGCCGATGACGCCGATGTTCCACTCCACGCCGCCGCTGAACCAGGCGTTCCGGACGGCCAGGTTGCTGAACCGCAGCACATCGTTCGTGTACAGCAGGTTCCGGCCGCTCTCCTTATCCCACAGCTCCCAGAGGCGTCCGCCGTACTGCGGCAGGAACACAGCGGTCAGATAGTCGTTTTCCAGAACGGCCGTCTGCACGTCCCGCTCCTTCAGCTTCCTCGTGTAGCAGTTGTACTGCCGGTAGGGGTAGGCATTTTGCCTGCGCCCGTACCCTTCATATATCTCATCGTCCTCGTCCAGGCGGAACACGAGGTCGTTCTGCAGGATCCTCTCCCCGAGAAGGTCCGGCAGGCAGGACTCCCTGCCCAGGTCCGCCGCGCGCATGGTCTTTGTCTCAAATCGAAGTTCTGGTCTCATAATGTAAGTCTCCTTTGTCCGGCCGCCGGTCCGGGCGGCCATAGTTCTCCTGCTATCGTACCGCATTTTGGCAGTCCGGGCAATCCCCCTCTACCTTGTTTCCGGAATGCTGTCCCCGGCGCACAGGGCGCCGTACCCCACCAGGTTGTTCGGGTAGGCGCCGGACCCCGTAAGCTGCCGGGCGCCGCTTCGCAGGTACGCCTTCATCTTCTCCCCGTACAGATAGGGGTCGTTCCCCCGGACAATGCCCCACTCCATGAGAAGGGCCGCCGCTCCCGTCACAAAAGGCACGGCAAAAGAGGTGCCGGTGACCGCCGCCGTGCCGCCGCCCGGCACTCTCGTGACCACGCCCACCCCGGGAGCCGCAAGATCCGGCTTGGTGCGGTACCCCTCCCCCTCCCCGCCCCGGCCCGAGAAATCCGCATAGCTGAACGTGCGGCCGTTGTAGGCGCCGGCCGTGATCACCCGGGATGCGGTGGAGGGGATGGTGAAGGTGAACTCCTCCGAGGGGCGCAGGAAGCCGGTCCCCTCATTCAGGACCGCCTCCGAGGGCAGCCACATCTGATACCTTCCGTCCACCACCCGCTCCGCCTCCAGGACGATCTGCCATGTGCCGGCTGCGATGTAGGCGTCCGCCGGCAGAAGGTCGATGTAGATCTCCTGCAGCAGGCTGTAGGGGCTCGGCTCCCCGTAGTACAGAAGGATCTCCGTGGGCCCGATCCGGATCCGCTGGGCTCCCGCGCTGCGGCGCACCGGCCCTGTGCGGGCCCCGGAGGGCGTGATGAGGGAGAGCTGCACCTCGTCCGCATAGGTCTTCCAGATCTGGATGCTCATGGCCGTCTGCCGCTCCTGGACCGCCAGCTCCACCGCCGCGGTCTCCCCGGACGCCAGCCGCCCCTGGGCGTGCCCGGCGGCGCTGCCCTCATTGCCGGCCCCCACGCAGATGCAGCTCCGGCCCAGATTGGCCACATCGTCAATGTACCGCTCCAGAAGGGAGGTGCCGTCGTGTGCTCCGTATGTATTGCCGAAGCTGATGTTCAGAGCCAGGGGCATCCGGTACTCCAGCGCCTTCCTCACCGCGTAGTCGATGCCTGTCATCAGCTCCGTCGTCCTGGGGAACCCGTCCGCCCGGGGCACGCCCAGCTTTACCACGAGAAGGCTGCTCCCCGGCGCCGCTCCCCGGTACCGGACATCCCCGCCCCCGTTCCCCGCCGCGATGGCAGCCACGGAGGTGCCGTGGCCGGAGCTGTCGGCGACCGGGAGGAGCCCGTACCGCTCCGCCTCTGTCCCGGCCTTAAGGGCCCGGTCGATCTCCTCCTTCGTGTACTCTGTGCCTGACGACTGATCCCAGAGCGCCAGGATGCGGGTCGTGCCGTCCGCGTGGCAGAAATCCGGCAGCGTCCAGTCGATCCCCGAATCCAGCACTGCCACCAGCACCCCCTGTCCCGAAAGAGAAAGGCGCCCATCCTGCACCGCATCGATACAGGATACGCGCCTTCCGTCCGCCACCTGAAAAAAGAGGCGTTTTGGCTTCTCGATATACTCCACTTCCGGCAGGTCCGCCAGGGCTGGCAGGGCGGACTCCTTCACCGTGACGACCGCATACTCGTTGAGGAGCGGCGTCACACGCACGGCTGTCTCCCTGACCTTCTCCAGGCTGCCGGAATACTTCACGATCACATCCCACTCCCGCTCTATGGGATCATAGCCGGTCTCCAGCTCTCCGGACCTCTCCCTCTCCTCTTCCGTCGCGTCCAGCGCCAGATTCAAAAGGTTCTCGATCTTCTGTCCCGCCACCTTCCCTGCACGCTCCTTCGCCCTTTTACAGAGAATATATGCCGCGGCGGCGGCTTTATGCCTTCCTACTGGAACCCGATGAGCCGTCTTGCCACCAGATAGGCCAGGGAGGAGATCTTCCGTCCGGATCTGCCGGGCAGGTTCATGGTCTGTCCCAGGATGCCGTAGCGGATCTTGATGTAGGTCCCCGGGTCCTTCTTTCTCAGATAGATCCAGAGCTCCTTTTTCTTGTCCAGGTTCTCCTTCTCCTTCGAGCGGATGCAGAGAATGGAGGACACGGTCATCATGATGGCCAGGTAGTTGATCATGTATTTCTTCAGCTTCCTGTTCATGATCTCCTTCATCTGGTACATGTCGATCATCTTTTTCGTGACAAAGATCTGCTGGTCCAGACGCCGGATCATGACCTTCTCGTTGACGGACTGATCCTCCCGCCCGATGTAGTAGCGGTAGAAATCCTCATCCATGTAGTAAAGCCTGCGCACATGGGGCAGCGGATAGTACACATAGATGTTGTCCACGTAGAAGGTGTGCATCGGCAGCTTAAGCTGGCACAAAAGCAGCAGCTCGGTCCGGTAGATGACCGAGTGCATGAGGATGTACTGATCCAGATGGAAATGGCCGATGTCGGACCAGTGGAACACTTCATCCTGGGGCAGCACATTCCGGTAATGGATGCATTTCTTGTGCTCCGCCCCCTCCTTCTCGTACACGTAGTTGGCGATGAACATATCCACCTCCGTGCCTTCCTCCTCAAAGCCGCGCAGCACCTGCAGGATGCGGTGCAGGGACTCCTCGTTCACCCAGTCGTCGCTGTCCACCACCTTGAAATATTTTCCTGTGGCGTTGGCAAGCCCGCAGTTTACCGCGTCGCCGTGGCCGCCATTCTCCTTGTCGATCACTTTCACGATGTCCGGGTACTTCTTCGCATACTCGTGCCCGATCCGGGATGTGTCGTCTTTGGAACCGTCGTTGACGATGATGATCTCCACGTCCTCCCCGCCGGGCAGGATGCTCTCGATGGCGTGTGCCATATAGTCCTGGGAATTGTAGCACGGGATCGCAAATGAAATGTATTTCATACTTCTCTTCCTCCTGATGACACTAGTATATAGTATTCCCCCGCGTTTTCCAACTCAATCTTTGCAAAATCCGCAGCATACAATTGTAAAAATCCTGTTTTTCCGCTATAGTTATCTGTATAGGGCCGGCAGTCGCCGCACGGCACGGACACAGCCGGCTGACAAAGAGTTGGAGGAATCGAGTATGAAAAAAAATATCATCGTGGGACAGTCCGGAGGCCCCACAGCAGTCATCAACGGCAGCCTCTACGGCGTCGCATCGGAAGGGATCCGCAGGACCGATGAGATCGGCACGGTCTACGGCATGATCAACGGGATCGAGGGCTTTCTGCAGGGCAATTACATGGATCTTGGCGCCCTCGGCAAGACGAACGAGCTGGAGCTGGTGCGCACCACGCCGGGCGCCTACCTGGGCTCCTGCCGCTACAAGCTGCCGGAGGATCTGCACGACCCGGTGTACCCGGAACTGTTCCGCCGCTTCGCCGAGCTGAACATCAGCAGCTTCTTCTACATCGGCGGGAACGACTCCATGGATACCGTGAGCAAGCTGTCAAGGTACGCGGCATTCATGAACAGCCCCATCCGCTTCATCGGCGTTCCCAAGACCATTGACAACGACCTGGTGGAGACGGACCACACGCCCGGATACGGCAGCGCGGCCAAGTATGTGGCCACCACGGTCCGCGAAATCGCCATAGACGCCTCGGTCTATGACAACAAGCAGTCCGTCACCATCGTGGAGATCATGGGCCGCCACGCCGGATGGCTCACGGCCGCCAGCATGCTGGCCCGCAAGTTCAAGGGGGACAACCCGGTGCTCATCTACCTGCCGGAGGTCGCCTTTGACCAGGACGCCTTCATTGACAAAGTGGAGGAAGCCCTCCAGACAACGCCCAACCTTGTAGTGTGCATCTCCGAGGGCATCAACGACGGAAAGGGCACCTTCATCTGCGAGTACGCGAGCGACGTAGGCACCGACACCTTCGGGCACAAGATGCTCACCGGCTCCGGGAAGTACCTGGAGAACCTGGTGAAAGAGCGCCTGGGCGTCAAGGTCCGCTCCGTGGAGTTGAACGTCTGCCAGCGGTGCTCCTGCTCCCACCTGTCCCGGGTGGATCTGGACGAGGCGGTTAACGCCGGCGTCTACGCCGTACAGGCTGCCCTCGCCGGCGAGAGCGGGAAAATGGTCACTTTCATAAGAAACAAGAGCGTACCTTACGAGCTTTCCTACGGCACGGCGGATGTCAATATCATCTGCAATAAGGAAAAAGGTGTTCCCATGGAGTGGATCACAAATGACGGCTCTGACATCAGCGACGCCTTCATCGATTATGTGCGTCCCCTGACCCAGGGCCATGTGGAGCTGCCCACGAAGAACGGGATCCCGCTCTTCGCCTACAGGCGCTAGAGAGGCGGATCCGGTAAGAATAATAAAACAGGGAGGCCTGTAGATTTTCTACAGGTCCTCCCCGTCTGCGTCTCTCCTCCTACTGCGGCTTTTCTTCTTCGCTGTAGGCTCTCCTGGCCACGATCGAGCTGGTCTTTTGCAGTTTCTTTGAAAGCGCCCTGTAGTCCCGGTTCAGGACGCCCGCATACAGCATGTCCACAAGCGCAAGCTGCGAGATCCTGGAAAAGATCGTGTCCCCGTAAAAGAACTGCCGGTGACTGGCGCACAGCAGGATGTCCGCATACTTTGCGATCAGGGCGTTCTCGAAATTCGTCAGCACCAGCGTCCTGGCGCCGGCCTTTCTGGCCACCTGCATCATCTCCACCGTGTTTTTCGAGTAGCCCGAGTAGGAGATCCCGATGGCAAGATCGCCCTTTTTCAGATTGTCTGCGCTTACATGCTGCAGGTAATAGTCCGTGTACATCCTGCAGTTCAGCCCCAGGTACGTCAGCTTTGTCAAAAGGTCGTTGGCCGTGCAGATGGAGTTCTCCACACTGTAGATCACGATACTGTCCGCGTCCAGGATGGCGTCCACCGCCTGTATAAAGTCCTTCTTCCGGATGCACTGCAGTGTCTCTTCCAGCATCCGGACAGAGGTCGTGATGATCTTGCCCGGTATCTCCTCCAGCCTGTCGCTGGCGGACAGGCGGAAGCCGTACAGACCGATCCCGCCATCTTTGTCCTCCCCCTGGTTCCGGATCTCGTCCTGGAGCATCGCGTATTTAAAATCCCGGAAGCTCTGGTAGCCCACGGCTTTCACAAAGCGCACCACCGTTGGCTGGCTCACGCCCGCCTCCCTGGCGAGTTCCTCAATGAGGAGGCTGTCTGCTCCCCCCTGGTAGGAAAAGATATAATCTGCGACCTTGCGCTCGGATGGCCGCAGGGCCGTGTAAATATTCTGGATCTTCTGTTTTACCATATATGTCTCTCTTCTTTCCTGTAGAAAGTCTACGATTTCTCTCCTTTTTTTCCGGCCGGCTTCCCTGAGCCCCTCTCAGCAGAGCTTGCTCCCGTTTGCCACCAGCTTGAACCTGCATCCGAGCTGCTCCGCCGCCCTTCTGCACATGATCATCCGCTGCAGGAAGATCTCAAAATAGTCCATCACCGTGCAGATCGCGTCATCCAGCTCAAGTTCCATGCGGATCACCCGCTTCTCCCTGTCGATCGTCAGGCTGGATGCCAGGGCCGCGTAGTTCACCCGGTCGTGGATGTCAAAATTGGCGGGAACCGGGTTCTGCACCCGGTTCCTGCGCACATCTGTCTTATCCGCCAGGATGAGGGCTGCGGACACTTCGTCCACCGCGGTCCCCGTCTCCTCGTCGTGGTGCCCGATGGCGGTCATGACTGTCATGGCGTCCTGCAGCTCCATCCCCCGCTCCTTGAGGATCTGGTAGGCCAGGACCGCCCCGCTGTGGGGATGGTCATGCCGGTTTACACTGTTGCCGATATCGTGCATATAGCCGGCGATCTTTCCCAGCTCGATCCTGTGTCTGCCGTATCCGAGCTCTTTCAGGATCCGGGCCGCCGTCTCCGACACTCTGGCGGCATGTTTCCTGGAATGTTCTGTGTATCCCAGCTCTTTCAATATACTGTTTCCGTGTTCGATCAGCAGATTGATCTCCTCATCCTGCCGGATCTGTTTATATGTAACTGACACGCTTTCTTCCTCTCCTAACCTGTATCTTCTCTAAAGTCTCTGAATGGCGTCCATGGCCAGTTCGGAGCGCAGGCACTCCTCAGCCGTCATGGTGATCTGCCAGCATAAGGGGCTTCCCTTCATATGCTCGGATGCATAGCTGAGGCCGTTGGTGCGCTCATCCAGGAAGGGCCGGTCGATCTGGTCCGGGTCCCCGAGTAGGATGATCTTTGTGTCCTTCCCGGCTCTGGTGATGATCCCCTTGATCTGGTTGGGCGTCATGTTCTGGGCCTCATCTATAATAAGGTAGGTCTTGATGATGGACCTTCCCCGTATGTAGTTCATGGCCTCTGTCTGGATCAGTCCTCTTGCAAAGATCTCCTCGATCTTCCCCTGCAGCTCCTCCTCATTGGCGAACCGCTCGTCCTCGCTGGAATCGATGAGCTGCTCCAGATTGTCGATGACCGGGCGCATGAGCGGGGAGATCTTCTCCTGCTCATCCCCGGGCAGGAACCCGATGTCTGAGTCGAACTGGGCGTTGGGCCTGCACACAAGGATCCGCCGGTACTCTCCGGTTGGGTTATTGAGCACCTTCTCAAGGCCCACCGCCAGGGAGTAGAACGTCTTGCTCGTCCCCGCCATGCCCTTGACGATCACAAGGGGCGCCGTCTTTGCCGGCTGCATCAGCGCCTCCTGGAGGAAATACTGTCCCGCGTTCCTGGGCCGGATGCCGTAGGGCGTGCTCTTTTTGTACTCCAGCTTCCGGATCACGCCCCGCTCCACACGCCCCAACTGCGTCTTCTTCACAGACTGGTCTGCCCGCAGGATGACGAACTGATTTTCCGTAAGCTGCGGCGTCCGGCGCTCTCCCGCCTCATCGGTCACATAGACGCACCGGGCCGGGATCCCTTTCTTCTTAAAATCCTTAAAGCTCTCCTCCGGCGCAAACACTTCGATCCTGCCCCTGTACTGGTTCTCATTCTCAAACACCTGCTCTGTGGTGAAGTCCTCCGCAGCAATGCCCAGGATCTGCGCCTTGATCCGCAGCAGGATGTCCTTTGTCACAAGGATCACCTGCTCCTCATGGCTCCTCGCAAGCCCCAGGCACACCTTCAGGATCCGGTTGTCCATGATCTCCTCCGAGAGTTCCGGCGGGAGCGCCACATCCACGTAGTTTCTCTCCACACGGCAGTTTCCCCCGCCCGGCAGGTCCACTCCGGCAAGCAGGTCCCCCTTCTGCCGGAGCTGCTCCAGGAAACGGATGGCACGCCTGGCGCTCACCCCCCTCTCCCCCTCAGATTTTTTCAGACCGTCCAGCTCTTCCAGCACCGCCATGGGCAGGACGACCTGGTTGTCCTCAAAGCACCCGGCAGCGTAGGGCGCCTGGATCAGGACGTTCGTATCAAGCACGTAGATCTTTACCATAGAGTATCCCCTTTCCGGATCAGATAATTTTATCTACAGTATATCGTCCCTTCCCTATTTTCGAGATCAAGATCTTGTAAAATCTGTGTAAAACTTCATCTGTTCATAATTTGTTCATGTATCATTTAAAAATCTTTCATTTCTTGAACATTCTTTTTTCACAGCTTTCCCGTATACTAAAACCATCAAATAAATAAGATGCTTCGCAGTAGAAATACTTTTGTATAAACTTTTTCATAATACATGCCGGGGACTGAGCGATCGGTCACCCGGCATCCTCCCGTTTTACGGGGTTTTCGGGCTGCCGGAAAAAAATCTGGCACCCGGTTTTTTCTGTTATTTCACGCCACCTATACCAAATCAAAACATCAAAAGTCTCCTCGGATCACAACATCCACCTAAAAGAGGGTGTCGCAAAATCATCAAGTTAGATGATTGAGCGGCGCCCTCGCTCCGTTTATGGAAAAATCAGGAGAAAATCCTTTTGTTTGTGGACATTCTCCTGATTT
>NZ_JACJKS010000051.1 GCF_016901695.1 Mordavella massiliensis
AGCAATATGGCGCTGTGGATCAGCCTGATGATGGTTTCCTGCGGCGGATTGCTGGGGATGCTGTTCTACAAACGGAAAAAAACAGCGGCCGGGAAATAAGGCTTAAAGAAGGTTATTCGTTCCGCCCTGGCTGCCTGAACCGGCGCGCCGGGGAACGGATGGCATAGAACACAGAGAAAAAGGCGGTGACACACCAAAAAGAATGATCAAACCTGTATATTCACATAAATGTTATCTTGAAAGGAGAAAAATCAATCATGAAACTAAAGCGCAAACTTCTTGCAGGACTGCTGACGCTTTGTATGGCTGTTGGAATGGCTGTGCCGGCATTTGCGGAGAACGGCCCCTCGTCCGGGGACTACAGTTATGCATACCTCAGGCTCGGTAATTCGGAGGATGGGTATCAGACGCTCTTTGCCAACAGCGGCCAGATTGACGATGTATCAGGTGCTGTTTATGATAAGGCGAGCAACACCGTTACTCTGACCAACTACAACAACCCGACCAATATCCTTGTCGCCAACGAGATGGGCGATGATCTGAAGCTTAATCTGGTGGGAGACAACCATATCTCCGAACTGGTTGTATACGGCTTCGGCTGGGGCGGCAATCTGGAAATTACCGGAGACGGCTCCCTGACCATCAATGAAAACAAAACATCTCAGACTGCGGCGATCCGCTTTATGGCTGAGGGAACACAGGGTCTGCTCAAGGTCGGCTCAAACGCTTCTGTGACAGCGTATAAGAGCGCAGGTGAAAACACTTATTCTGCGGCCTTTGTATCTACTACCTCCTCAACCCTTCCCTTCCAAGGCAATCTGGAAGCAGCCCTTACCATGACCCCTGACTCCGGCGTGGAAGGCGAATATGCAGTGGGTGCAACTGTTATTTATGAAGATGAAGAAAGTTATGCTAACAGAACATGGCAGCTTGCCACAAAGGACAATGACGGCAAACTCTACGGCATTTACTTCTTCGAGGCTAATGAGTATTCAGAGGGTCAAACTGATGTGTTTGAGCTTGTAAAGGTTGACGGACTTGCCAGTGGAAATGAATATCTCGCGGTAGCTGTCAGCCAAACCGCCGGCGTAGCATGGCCCGAGGGCTATACTAAGGACCCCGAGGGAAAAACCGTTGACGCAAAAATTTCAAATACAATGAACATGACCTTACTTCAAAAAGACGGCGAAACCTTCTATTGGGGTCCGGATAAGATTGAATATCCTCCTGAAGGCGGAGTAGGAACATATTGGTATTCCGTTTACAAGGGACTTACCGACAAGATGGAGATTGTGGATCATTGGGGCGATAAAAAAGAAGCTGTAATTGCAGCTCCTGTTGAGGGTATGAGAAATCTTACCACGGATCAGGAAGGCTATCCGGAGGGATATAAGACAGTCATTGAGAAGACCGGCATGTATAGCTACTACTGCACCAATGATGTGATCAAAGTATCCCCGTCCGGGACTTCTACCGATCCGGGCACTGATCCTGGAACAAAACCTGGTGAGGATA
>NZ_JACJKS010000052.1 GCF_016901695.1 Mordavella massiliensis
TATGGTGTGGTATAAAAAAAGTTGACAGCTTATTCTCAAGGATTTCATAATAAAACCAAGAGAATAAGGAGGAATTCAAAGTGGCACGTAAATATGACCATGAATACAAAGTACAGGCAGTAAAACTTGCCAAGGAAATCGGCGGCGCTAAGGCTGCTAAAGAATTAGGAATCCCAGAAGGAACCATCCATACCTGGCTGAAAGCTGTTAGAGCCGGTAAGCTGGATATCGGAGAAGGCTCCCATACTCCCACCAGCGCAATGAGCCTGGCAGAAGAAATTACCATGCTGCGCAAACGGGTAAAGGAACAGGATAAGGAAATCCGTCGCCTGAAGGAAGAAAACGAATTCCTGGAGGAAGCCAGTGCTTTTTTCGCCGCCAGCCGTCGGAAGTCGGCAAAAACCAGAGAATGATCTTTCTGGCCCTGAAGACAGAAGACGGCAGGATTACCGGGAAAATCTCGTTTTACTGCAGAATGCTTGGGGTCAGCCGCCAAGGCTTCTATAAATATCTCGCAAATAAAGACCGTCCCTGGAAGTACCAGGATTTGGCAGATGCCATGAAAGAAATCGTCAGTGAAGATGAATGTAACGATACTTATGGTCGAATCCGGATGTACCAGGCATTGTTGCTGAAACAGCCGGAAGGAGTGCATATTCCCAGTGAGAGAACCGTATACCGAGTTATGGATCAGATTGGCCTTAGCCATCGACCTAAGAGAAAACCCAACGGGATCACAAAGGCTGATCGTGAAGCCATGAAATCGGATGATCTGCTAAAACGGGATTTCCGTTCTGATACCCCATTAGAAAAATGTATTACGGATATCACGGAGATTCCGGCATCCAATGGGAAACTGTATGTATCTGCGATTTTTGACTGCTTTGATCTTAGTGTCCTCGGTCTGGCAATGGAAACAAATATGAAAGCCGATCTATGTATCCATACATTGGAAAACGCCCTGACTGCCTATCCTGCGTTGGAAGGCGCTGTCATCCACAGTGACCGCGGGACACAGTATACCAGCGAGTCCTACCGTCAGACCATCCGGGAGCATCATATCCATCAAAGCATGAACAGTGCCGGAGGGCGCTGCCATGATAATGCACGCTGCGAGAGCATGTGGGCCAGAATGAAGACGGAGCTTCTTTATGACCGTTATGACACAAAGCAGATGGAAGTAGAAGAACTAAAGGTACTTATCTGGAGATACTTCCTCAGCTACTGGAACAACCGGAGGATCTGCTCTGCCAATGGCGGCCTTCCTCCCATGGTAAAACGCAGGCAGTACTATGAGGCTTTGGAGGTGGCTGCATAGTCAGTGATATCCTTGAGAAAAATGTGTCAACTAATCTTGACAATATCAAT
>NZ_JACJKS010000053.1 GCF_016901695.1 Mordavella massiliensis
TGATCCTATGTCAAGAAAAAGTACAAATTAAACATGCCTTTTTTAAGGTTGGCTTACCCTGCCAAAGCTTCTGCTTTTTCGTCTAACGCTGCATAATACGCCTCCTCATATTGATCAGGCGAAAGATATCCACAATGACTGTGGCTCCGCACTGTATTATAAAATGTTTCGATATATTCAAATACCAACTTATATGCATGCCGGTAGTTAAAAATTTTAAAGCGGTTAATCCACTCCCGCTTCAGTAACGCGTGAAAGGATTCGATACATGCATTATCCCATGGATATGCTTTCTTTGAATAACTGTTTACCATCCCATCTGTTGCCTGACGGAACGCGTCTGATACATACTGGCAGCCTCTGTCCGTATGTATAATTAGCGGCTGTGTAATGCTGCGTATTTTCTTTGCTTTCTCTACGCAGTCCACTACATGGGATGCTTCCAGGGTCTCGCTGAGTACCCATGCAATGATTTTTCTGGAATACAGATCCATAATACTGGTTAAGTATACGAAGCCCTCAAATGTCCAAATATATGTGATATCCGATACCCATACTGCATCCGGCTGTTCCGGATTGAACTGCTCATTCAGAATATTGTGCAATTCCTTGCTGAAATCAGAATCTATAGTAGTTTGCGTATAAGGCTTTATCCATTGGGCTTTGATCCCCATCTGCCTCATATAATTCGCAACTGTTTTTACTGCAATTTTTTCGCCACCTTTCCACAATTCCCTGGTGATTTTAGGAGCACCATAGTTTTGGTGGGAATCCTCATAGATTTTTAAAATTTTTTCCTTAACCTCCCCGCGGTGTTTTTCAGCAGCAGAAGGGCATCTTTTTTTCCATGCGTGATAGCCGGATCGTGAAACACCAAGACGTTTCAGTACCCCGCTGACAGAGACACGGTGCTTCACCGGCCGCTGCTCCATTTCCACAATATACTCTGCTGTGGCAGTATAAACAGCCTCTGTCATTTTCCCAGGATACTGATGGCTTTTTTTAGAATCTCAAGGGCATCCTTTGTATCCCTTAGCTCTCGTTGGAGACGGGCGATCTCTTTTGCCTCATCACTGGAATAATTGCCGGATCCTCTTGTTGGCACACAGCCTTCATGTTCCTTGGCTGCCCGGAGCCACGTTTTGAGAGCAGAATCACTGATTCCCAGATTTTCAGCCGCTTTCTTGAGTGTGAGTTCCGGATGATCCAGACGATACCTGACTGCGTTCTCCTTAAACTGCTGATCATATTTCGTACCTTTTGCCATGTCTGTGCTTCCTCCTTCATATCATCTTTCTTATCATACATGATTTAGGTATACATGGCATCTTTACTTTGTACTATTTTTATACTATCACTA
>NZ_JACJKS010000054.1 GCF_016901695.1 Mordavella massiliensis
GCCGCCATGCAAAGCGTCAGCAAACCTGCAAGTATTTTTCGCTTCATGATTGTTTCCTCCTTGTCAAATAAGATTGTTTATCCTTTGGTGTAAGCAAAGGATAGAAGGGATATCCCTTCTTGAAAAAGATACCGGCTGCGCCGGGGCGGGCTGTGGATTTTGCACGAAGCCCGCCCGCAGGCGCTTTTGCCGGTTTTTGTTTATTACTCAGCCTTATTTCCCGGCCGCCGCCTTTTTCCGCCTGTAGAACAGCATCCCCAGCACGCCGCCGCAGGAAGCCAGCATCAGGCCGATCCACAGCGCCATATCGCTGCTGTCCCCAGTCTGGGGGCTGCCGGTGTCGCCGGAAGGATCCTGCTGACCCTGCGAATCGGATGAATCGGTCGGATCAGTCGAATCGGTTGGCTCTCCGGTTCCTGTTGCAGGGATGGCTTCAGTCTGCACGTATTTGCAGACCGTGCAGCCGCGCTCCTTGGAGCCCGCTTCGGTCTCAGTGGCCTCTTTGGTTGTTTTCCAATCGCCGTAGGTATGGTTTGCCACATTCAGCTTTTCACCGCAGGAGCATTCCTGCCAGTGCTGGGTTTTGTCATATTTCCACGTTTCATCATGGATGCCATGCTTATGCTCAAGCATCGGAATGTCTTCGACCTGCACGTATTTGCAGACCGTACAGCCGCGCTCTCTGGAGCCCGCTTCGGTCTCAGTGGCCTCTTTGGTTACTTTCCAATCGCCGTAGGTATGGTTTGCCACATTCAGCTTTTCACCGCAGGAGCATTCCTGCCAGTGCTGGGTTTCATCCTTCTGCCAGTCGCCGTAGCTGTGCTCATGTTCAAGCATTGGAATGGTTTCGGTCTGCACATAGTCGCAGACCGTGCAGTCACGCTCTCTGGAACCAGCCTCGGTTTCGGTGGCCGGCTTCGTCTCTCTCCAATCGCCGTAGATATGGTTTGCCACATTCAGCCTTTCGCCGCAGGAGCATTCCTGCCAGTGCTCGGTATCGTCATATTTCCATGCTTCATCATGGATGCTGTGTTCATGAACCGGAATCGTCTCTTTCTGCGTATATTCGCAGACGGAGCAGGTACGTTCTCTGGAACCTGTTTCGGTTGTGGTAGGCTCCTTTGTTATCGTCCAATCATCGAAAGTATGGTTGCCCACTTCAGTTTTCTCGCCGCAGCGGCATTCCTTCCAGTGCTGGGTTTTATCTTTCTGCCAGTCGCCGTAGCTGTGCTCATGTTCAAGCATCGGAATGGTTTCGGTCTGAACATGGTCGCAGACCGTGCAGTCACGTGCTTTGGAGCCTTCTTCGGTCTCGGTGGCCGGCTTCGTCACTCT
>NZ_JACJKS010000055.1 GCF_016901695.1 Mordavella massiliensis
AAGACTGTCATCAGAAGGAAATACCGTTTTGGATTTCGTGACTTTTCGGAGCTGACGGTTAAATCCTTCGATGGCATTGGTAGTATAGATCAGACGCCGAACCGCTTCGGGATACTTGAAATACGTTGAAAGATTCGCCCAGTTGTCCTTCCATGATTTTGCGATTTTGGGATATTTCCCACTCCATTTCTCATCAAAGCCATCCAGTTCAGCCAGTGCGATTTCTTCTGTTGGGGCTGCATATACACGTTTCAGATCAGCCATCAGTGGTTTAAGCTCTTTGTAGGAAACAAACTTTGTCGTATTCCGGATCTGATGGATAATGCATTGCTGGATCTCCGTATCCGGAAAAACAGCTTCAATCGCCTGGGGAAAGCCTGTTAGACCGTCTACGCATGCGATCAAGATATCTTCTACGCCACGGTTCTTCAGTCCGTTCAAAATGGAAAGCCAGAACTTTGCACTCTCATTTTGTCCTACATACATGCCGAGCACGTCTTTATGCCCTTCCATGTCGATTCCTATAGCGATATAAACCGCACGTTTTACAATCCTGCCTTCATTGCGCACATGGTAATGAATGGCATCCATGAAAACGACCGCATAGATTTCCTCCAAAGGTCTTTCCTGCCATTCTTTTACGATGGGAAGGATCTTGTCCGTAATCCTGCTGATGGTACTGTCAGAAATCTCGATATCATAGAGTTCCCGCATATGGCTTTCGATATCATTCGTGGTCATTCCTTTGGCATACATGGAGATGATCTTTTCTTCCATGTCTTGAGTGACCGTATTCTGATACTTTTTAACGATCTGTGGTTCAAACTCACCTTTCCTGTCTCTTGGGATATCAATCTCCATATCGCCGTAACTGGTGTGCATGGTCTTCTGGGAATGGCCATTTCTGGAATTATCCGTTTCCTTGTTCCGATAATCATACTTGGAATATCCCAGTTCCTCATCCATTTCCTGATCCAGGGCACCTTCCAGGATGATGGACATCATATCTCGCATGATGGAGTTGACATCCGTTCCATCTTTGACCTTTACATTGTTTTCTTTCAGGTAGTTGCCCATCATTTCCCGAAGGGCTGCTTTTTGTGGGGTATCTTTTTTCCTTGCCATAAAATAAACCTCCAAACTGGTAAGTCTATCTTACATCAGTTTGAAGGTTTACACAAACTTTGGGATACT
>NZ_JACJKS010000056.1 GCF_016901695.1 Mordavella massiliensis
TTGTATTCATGGTCATATTTACGTGCCACTTTGAATTCCTCCTTATTCTCTTGGTTTTATTATGAAATCCTTGAGAATAAGCTGTCAACTTTTTTTATACCACACCATATTATTCTGTGAAATGAATGAAATAGAAATGAATCCACCTACAACAATTGATGAACATTTCTTCGATATGACAATATTCCAAGTATTAAACTTTACAGTTTATGTATCTGATGAAAAAATCGGCACAGCTCTATGTAAGCTCTCTGCCAGACAACGTGAATTTATTCTTTTATATTATTTTCAAGATATGAATGATAAAGAAATCGCAAAATTTTATCATCTATCTCGTTCCGCCATCAGTTATACGCGGAATAGAGGACTTGAAAAACTAAAAATTTTATTGAATGAGGAGTCATACAAATGAAAAAAGATTATGGTTATCCCTCTTATGAATTGATATGCCAAGCTGCCAGTGGAGAAGAAATAGCACTCATAGAAATTTTGAAGTTCTATGAATCTTATATCTCTAAACTGTGCTTGCGTCCTTTTTATCACGAAAACGGCACAGTCAGTATGATTGTAGACGAAGAATGGAAAGGAGATATTCACACTGCAATTCTGAAAGCAATCTTGAAATTTGATATCAGAATAAAATGAGTGGTACATAAGTCAAAAAGGGAGAAGCATTTTAGAGCCTGTGAAGAAAAGTCTGTAAATAGGATTCTTCTATGA
Source organism: Mordavella massiliensis (assembly GCF_016901695.1). Classification (GTDB taxonomy): domain Bacteria; phylum Bacillota; class Clostridia; order Lachnospirales; family Lachnospiraceae; genus Claveliimonas; species Claveliimonas massiliensis_A. Next base: position 721 of record NZ_JACJKS010000056.1, read on the forward strand.
TAAGAACGGGTGAAAGGCTTGAAAAATAAGCTTTTCACCCTTGTTTTATATATACCATCCGT
>NZ_JACJKS010000057.1 GCF_016901695.1 Mordavella massiliensis
ACGACATTCAGACCGCTGAAGATATCCAGGATGCCTTGAAAGATCTTCTTGGCGGGACCATTAAAGAAATGATGGAAGCAGAAATGGATGATCATCTTGGCTATGAAAAATCTGAACGTTCTGACAATGACGATTATCGGAATGGCTATAAGCGCAAACGGGTAAACAGTAGTTACGGCTCTATGGAAATCGAAGTCCCGCAGGACCGCAAATCAACCTTCCAGCCGCAGGTGGTCAAAAAACGTCAGAAAGATATCTCGGATATTGACCAGAAGATCATATCCATGTATGCAAAGGGAATGACAACCCGGCAGATTTCAGAGACCATAGAGGATATTTACGGTTTTGAAACATCTGAGGGTTTTATCTCAGATGTGACGGATAAGATCTTGCCGCAAATAGAGGATTGGCAAAACCGGCCTTTGGATGAAATATATCCGATCCTTTTTATTGATGCAATCCACTATTCTGTGCGGGATAACGGCATCATCCGAAAACTGGCTGCATATGTGATTTTGGGTATCAATACAGATGGCAAGAAAGAAGTCCTCACCATTCAGGTTGGTGATAATGAGAGTTCCAAATACTGGCTGTCTGTCCTGAATGAATTAAAAAACCGCGGTGTAAAAGACATCCTGATCCTTTGTGCAGATGGTCTGACTGGGATCAAGGAAGCTATTGCAGCTGCCTTTCCGAAAACAGAGTATCAGCGCTGTATCGTACATCAGGTACGGAATACGCTGAAATATGTTCCGGATAAAGACAGGAAAGCCTTTGCA
>NZ_JACJKS010000058.1 GCF_016901695.1 Mordavella massiliensis
AGCTCTACGAGGAACTGGAGGAATGCGGGATCCGTCTGATGGAATATAAGGAATGTTTTGAGATCATGGGGAAAGACCGCAACAGCTATTCCAAAACAGACCTGGAAGCAACCTTCATGCGGATGAAAGAAGACCATATGATGAACGGGCAGTTAAAGCCGGCATACAATGTCCAGATCGCAGTAGAGAACTACTTCATTATCCACGGATATGTAAGCAATGACCGGACAGATTATAATACATTGATCCCGGTTTTAGAAAAGCACCGGAATGCGTTTGGGGATACGTTGGAGGCGGTAACTGCCGACAGCGGCTACTGCAGCGAGAAGAACCTGCTGTATCTGAAAGAGAAGGAGATCAAAAGCTTCATTAAACTTCAGGACCATGAGAAACGGAAAACCCGAGCTTATAAGGAAGATATCGGAAAGTATTCCAACATGACATACGCTGTTTTTGAAGATGAGCATTATTACATCTGCCATGATGGGAGGGAACTGCGCCATATCCGGACGGAAAGCAAAGAACAGGACGGCTATACCCAGACGGTGGAAGTATACGGATGTGCAGACTGCAGCGGCTGTGAGTATAAATCCAGATGTCTTTACAGATACAATGCGGGGAAGAATCCAGACCGCAATAAAGTAATGAAGATCAACGAACGGTGGGAAGCGCTGCGGGAGGAATCCAATGCGAATATCCAGAGTGAAGAAGGGATCCTGAAACGCCAGACACGATCGATCCAGACAGAAGGACACTTTGGAGATA
>NZ_JACJKS010000059.1 GCF_016901695.1 Mordavella massiliensis
TGGTGTGGTATAAAAAAAGTTGACAGCTTATTCTCAAGGATTTCATAATAAAACCAAGAGAATAAGGAGGTATTCAAAGTGGCACGTAAATATGACCATGAATACAAAGTACAGGCAGTAAAACTTGCCAAAGAAATCGGCGGCGCTAAGGCTGCTAAAGAATTAGGAATCCCTGAAGGAACCATCCATACATGGCTGAAAGCCGTAAGGGCCGGTAAGCTGGATATTGGAGAAGGTTCCCATACCCCTGCCAGTGCAATGAGCCTGTCAGAAGAAATTACCATGCTACGTAAGCGCGTTAAGGAGCAGGATAAAGAAATCCGCCGTCTGAAAGAAGAAAACGAATTTCTGGAGGAAGCCAGCGCTTTTTTCGCCGCCAGCCGTCGGAAGTCAGTAAAAACCAGAGAATGATATTTCTCGCTTTGAAAACAGAGGACGGCAGGATTACCGGAAAAATTTCATTTTATTGCCGGATGCTTGGTATCAGCCGGCAGGGCTTCTATAAATATCTCGCAAACAAAGACCGTCCATGGAAGTACCAGGATCTGGCGGATGCCATGAAAGAAATCATCAGTGAGGATGAATGTAACGATACTTATGGACGGATCCGGATGTATCAGGCGCTGTTGCTGAAGCAGCCGGAGGGCGTACATATACCCAGTGAACGGAC
>NZ_JACJKS010000060.1 GCF_016901695.1 Mordavella massiliensis
GCCTTCCTCCCATGGTAAAACGCAGGCAGTACTATGAGGCTTTGGAGGTGGCTGCATAGTCAGTGATATCCTTGAGAAAAATGTGTCAACTAATCTTGACAATATCAATGATTTTCGCCCCGTTCCCACCTCCGGCGCAGTTTCAAGATTATATCTATGGCGGCGTGACGAATGACAACCTTGCAAAAGGCGTTAAAGGTGTACTGGATATGCACCTTGTAGGCTTCATCTTCGGTCATGGAAATTCCGCCTTTCTGATAATAGTGCGGGGCGGCGGGCTTTGCTAAATATCTTTTTTGCCAATCGCTAACACCCATTTTTGATTAAAAAAGATGTCGTTGTTTTTGAGATATGGAAAAAAGCCGGTTTTGTCATTACCAGTTACATCTGCCCGCATACGCTGTCTGATTTTTTCACGAATCAAGTCTGGTGTCCTCGTAAGGGCAAGCCAGTTTTCCAAACGCTGCGAGCCTGTGAAGAAAAGTCTGTAAATAGGATTCTTCTATGATAAGAACGGGTGAAAGGCTTGAAAAATAAGCTTTTCACCCTTGTTTTATATATACCATCCGTTTGATGGTATGTCAATAACAGGCGGCTTTTCCGCCTGTTTTAACCTGGATATGGATTTAATCTGGCA
>NZ_JACJKS010000007.1 GCF_016901695.1 Mordavella massiliensis
GGGCTGCTTTTTGTGGGGTATCTTTTTTCCTTGCCATAAAATAAACCTCCAAACTGGTAAGTCTATCTTACATCAGTTTGAAGGTTTACACAAACTTTGGGATACTCCCTCCCTCCCAGGTCTGGAGATTTATCCGAGCAAGCGGAAGGTTTTTCGTGACCGCCAGGAAATTCAGCTCACTTCATTCAGATAGTTTTTCAGCGTCAGTTCCCGGCTCATGGCATTGACAAGCATAACTTCCAGTCCTGCAAGTTCAATGTTAGACGGGATCAGATCAACGCCTTCCTCATGGTGTAAAATCCCGGCGTGGCTATCCATTTCCCGGTCAGCCACAATGCCCTCTAACTGTGTGGCAAGCGTCACAGAAAGATTATCCTGCTCCGGCCACCCTAATGAAGTGGTCAGATCGCCCTGTGGATCAGCGTCTACCAGAAGGACCTTTTTCCCTTCTCTGGCAAGTCCGATCCCTAAGTTGACAGTCGTGGTGGTTTTCCCCGTTCCGCCTTTCTGGTTGGCAATCGCAATTACTTTGCAATTCGCCATAACGGTTCCCTCCTTTCCTGAAAATTTAATAGCCATCTTCCCGTGTAGGGAAATGACTATGTATAAAAATAGGCATGAAAAAACCGGATGATTTTCGCAAATTGAAAACCTTCCGGCTATGTAATATTCCCGCATTTTAAACGGGAATTTCCTGTTCTTCTGTTTCTATCCTCTTATCCTCTATCACATCATAAAAATCAAAAATAAATTCCGACACAAAAGATTCCTGCAGTTCTTCCGATTTTTCCAACTGTGCAATCTCCTGCGGATATTCCATACCGGAAATTCCAAACAATCCTCTTATCATATGGAACGCCTCGCTGATTCTGTCTGTATCCACCAATGCAGTTATGGCGAAATAAACATCATCCATATTCTCAATCCTCTGGCTGTTGGAAAACAGTTTGTCGATCAGGGGCAAGGTATAGGCTCCGGAGATCAGATTAACAGCATTGTTCACATTACTAGCGGATTTTCTCATTTTTTTCATAAATAATTCCTCTCTTTCTCTTTTGGCAGGCAGCCATATATTTATAGAACGCCAAAAAGCCGCCTGCTCTTAGTTAAAAGAACAAACGGCTTTCTGCACATTTCTATCTCTTTATTCATTTTTACTCATTGCAATTTTAGTTCCAAAATAGTACCACGGAGCATATGATAAGCCGGGAAACCCAGTGTTTATGCGGTCTCCCGGCTCCCTGTTTACTATTCAAACTCTATCGTCCCGGGCGGTTTGCTCGTCAGGTCATAGAATACCCGGTTCACGCCCTTGACCTCATTGATGATCCGGCTCATCACCTTCTGCAGCACCTCGAAGGGGATCTCCGCCGCCTCGGCGGTCATGAAGTCCACCGTCTTCACGGCGCGCAGCGCCACGGCGTAGTCGTAGGTCCGCTCGTCGCCCATGACGCCCACAGAGCGCATGTTCGTGAGGGCTGCAAAGTACTGGTTGATATCCTGGTCCATGCCGGCCTTCGCGATCTCCTCGCGGTAGATGGCGTCGGCGTCCTGGACGATCCGCACCTTTTCGGCGGTCACTTCTCCGATGATGCGAACACCAAGTCCCGGGCCCGGGAAGGGCTGGCGGAACACGAGTTCAGCCGGGAGTCCCAATTCCAGGCCGGCCTTGCGAACCTCATCCTTGAAGAGGTCGCGCAGGGGTTCGATGATCTCCTTGAAATCCACAAAATCCGGCAAGCCGCCCACGTTGTGGTGGGACTTGATGACAGCGGACTCACCGCCAAGGCCGCTCTCCACCACGTCCGGGTAGATGGTGCCCTGGGCCAGGAAGTCCACAGCGCCGATCTTCTTCGCCTCTTCCTCAAAGACACGGATAAACTCTTCTCCGATGATCTTGCGCTTGTTCTCCGGCTCGGTCACGCCGGCCAGCTTATCGTAGTATCTCTGCTGCGCGTTCACGCGCACAAAATTCAGGTCAAAATTTCCCCGGGGGCCGAAGATTGCCTCCACTTCATCCCCCTCATCCTTGCGGAGAAGGCCGTGATCCACGAAGACGCATGTAAGCTGGGTCCCGATGGCTTTGGACAGGAGGGCCGCCGCCACGGAGGAGTCCACGCCGCCGGAGAGGGCCAGCAGGACTTTGCCGTCTCCCACCTTCTCGCGGATCTCCTGGATGGAGCTCTCCACGAAGGAATCCATCCGCCACTCGCCTGCGCAGCCGCAGACGCCCCGCACGAAATTGTAGAGCATCTTTGTGCCCTCCTGGGTGTGGAGCACTTCCGGGTGGAACTGGATGGCGTACAGGTTCCTGTCCGCATTCTCGGCAGCCGCCACCGGGCAGTCCGCTGTGTGAGCCGTGATGGCAAAGCCTGGAGCCACCTGGGAAATGTAGTCAAAATGACTCATCCAGCACACGGTTTTCTCGGAAACATTTTCAAATAATTTGGAACTCTGGTCCACCATCACGTCGGTCTTGCCGTACTCCCGCACGGCCGCCCGCTCTACCTTTCCGCCCAGCACATGCATCATAAGCTGTGCGCCGTAGCAAAGTCCGAGTACCGGGATACCGAGCTCAAACAGCTCCCTGGAATACGTCGGCGAGTCTTCCAGATAGCAACTGTTGGGGCCGCCGGTCAGAATGATCCCTTTCGGGTTCTTGCTCTTGATGGTCTCGATATCGGTCCTGTAGGAATAGATCTCGCAGTACACGTTGCTCTCGCGGACGCGGCGCGCCACGAGCTGGTTGTACTGTCCGCCGAAATCCAGCACAATGACTAATTCTCTTTTCACCAATGGTTCCTCCTTATGCTTTTTATCAACAGAATAGTTCTATTATAAAGTAACGCGCCCCGGTTGGCAATAAAAAACTGCACGCGCCGCGCAATCGTCTTTAAAATAGTCGAATTATTGTCAAAAACAAAAAAGGCAGGCCGATTTCCCTTTCTTATAGAGAAATCAGCCTGCTCCTTTCCTTTACACGAACCGCTCCTACAACTGCAGCACGCCGAAGAGCACGGCTGTCAGCACGACGATGGCGTTGGTCACGGTCTGCACCGGCACCGCCTTCTTACAGTAGTGCTGCACATCCGTCTCCGTCAGGGCGCACCCTGTGTAGGTGGATGAGTTGGTGGGCGTGGAGCTGGTGGCCAGTGACAGGTTGCAGACGAAAGGTGCGATCACCGCCACGGCCGGGATGCCGAAGCCCGCCCCGATAGAGATGAAGATCGGGTACAGCGCGTTGAAGATCTGGAACGGGATCACGTAGATGATCACCACGCACAAAAGCAGCAGGATGATGTGGATGTACCGGAGCAGGAACGCAGGGCAGAACTGCATGAGCGCGTCTGAGATGGCTCCCACCATGCCGGTGTTGTTGAACACGGCCTGGTACACGTTGATGGCGATCAGCATGACCAGGATGTTCAGGTACATGGGACCTACCTTGGCAAAGATCCTGCCGAAGTCCTTCGGGTAATTGATCATGGCCGTCACAACCGTCGTCACGATAAACACAAAGTAGGGGGCGATGCCGAAGACGCCCAGGGCGATGAGGGCCGCCGCCAGCTCGTTCGCATCCAGGCCGGCGGAGGAGGCTGTGTAGGCCATGCCGATGCCCCAGGGGATGAAGCAGAGCGCGGACATGGCTGTCTGGGCGATGATGAAGGCCGCCTCCCGGTCAAAGTCAAATTTCTTGTAGAGGGGAACCAGGATGGGGAAGGTGATCAGGTAGGCCGGCGTAAAGTTGCCGGTGAGGATGCTGAAGCCGCCGATCAGGGTGGTCAGCACCATGATCATGATCACGTTCATCTTGCTTCCCAGCTTTGTCGTCACCGCTGTGACGATGGTGTCAAACACCCCGGCCTCGTCAGCATCTGGAAGTACAGGAATGCGAACAGGAGCATGAAGCCTGCGGACTCCATCATGGAGGAAAGCTGCCCCACGATGAACGTGCTCGTCTCCTCCACGCTGTGTCCCAGGATGAGCGCGCAGACTGCCGGGACGATGAGGAGCACGAAGTTAAAAGGTACTTTCTTTGTTACAACGGTGGCCACCACAATGAGGATCGCTCATCTTCTCTTATCCTCTACGATATTCCTTTCATGGTGAGCTGGATCCGTTTCCTCTTTAAGTCCACGCTCATCACCTTCACGTCCACGATGTCTCCCACGCTGACCGCCTCCAGCGGATGACGGATAAACTTTTTGTCCGTGATCTGGGAGATGTGCACAAGGCCGTCCTGGTGCACGCCGATATCCACAAACACGCCGAAGTCGATGACGTTGCGCACCGTCCCTTTCAGGATCATGCCTTCTTTCAGGTCCTTCATCTCCAGCACGTCCGTGCGCAGGATGGGGCGCGGCATCTCGTCTCTCGGATCCCGCCCCGGCTTCTCCAGCTCCTTTACAATGTCCCGCAGGGTGATCTCGCCGACGCCCAGCTCCTGCGCAAGTTTCCCGTAGTCCCGGACGGTGAGGGCCAGGCCGCTCAGCCGGCCGGCCGCCACATCCTCCGGGGCAAAGCCCTGCTTCTTCAGGAGAAGGCGGGCCGCCTCATAGGTCTCCGGATGGACGCTGGTGGCGTCCAGCGGCTCTTTCCCGCCCGGGATGCGCAGGAAACCGGCGCTCTGCTCAAAGGCCTTAGGCCCCAGCCCCCGCACTTTCAGAAGCTGCCGCCTGTCTGTGAACCTGCCGTTCTCCTCCCGGTAGGCCACGATGTTCTTCGCGATGGCGGCGCTGATGCCTGCGATATAGGAAAGGAGCGGAGCGGAGGCCGTGTTGAGGTCCACGCCCACCCGGTTCACGCAGTCCTCCACCACGCCGGCCAGCGCTTCATCCAGCTTCTTCTGGTTCATGTCATGCTGATACTGGCCGACGCCGATGGCCTTCGGATCGATCTTCACAAGCTCCGCCAGCGGATCCTGCAGCCTGCGGGCGATGGACGCCGCGCTCCGCTGTCCCACATCGAACTTCGGGAATTCCTCGGAGGCCAGCTTGCTGGCGGAGTAGACAGAGGCCCCTGCCTCGCTGACGATGACGTACTCCACTTTCTGCGGGATCTCTTTTAAGAGCTCCACCAGGAACTGCTCCGACTCCCTGGACGCCGTGCCGTTTCCCAGGGAAATGAGGGAGATGTTGTACTTCGGGATGATCGTCTTGAGCAGCTCTTTGGACGCTTTGATCTTTTGCGGCGTGGTGGGGGCTGTCGGGTAGATGACCGTGGTGCCGATCACTTTGCCCGTGGGGTCCACCACCGCCAGCTTGCAGCCCGTGCGGAAGGCAGGATCCCACCCGAGCACGGTGCGCCCCGGGATGGGCGGCTGCATGAGGAGCTGCTGCAGGTTCTTCCCGAAGACCCGGATGGCGCCGTCCTCCGCCGCCTCGGTGAGCTCGCTGCGGATCTCCCGCTCGATGGCCGGCGCGATCAGGCGCTTGTAACTGTCTTCCACGGCCGCCCGCAGGGCCGGGGATGTGTGCGGATTGTCCCGCCGGATGACATGCCTTTCCAGATACCGGAGGATCTCCTCCTGCGGCGCCTCAACCTTCACTGTAAGGAACTTCTCCTTCTCGCCGCGGTTCACAGCCAGGATCCGGTGTCCCGCGACCTTCTCCACCGGCTCCGCAAAGTCATAGTACATCTCATACACGGACTCCGCCTCCGGATCCCTGGCTTTTGAGATGAGCTGCCCCTTCTGCCTCGTCATCTTCCGGATGCGGCTCCTGTATGCCGCGTCGTCAGAGACCGCCTCCGCGATGATATCCAGAGCGCCGGCGATGGCGTCCGCACATGTCTCCACGCCCTTCCCGGGATCCACATACTTCTGCGCCTCCCTCTCAAGGGGCTCCGACGCCTTCTCAAGCCGGATCCAGACGGCCAGCGGCTCCAGTCCTTTCTCCTTTGCAATGCCGGCCCTCGTCCGGCGCTTCGGACGGTAGGGACGGTAGAGATCCTCCACCTCCACCAGCGTCTGAGCAGCCAGGATCCGGCCTTTCAGCTCCTCCGTCAGATTCCCCTGCTCCTCTATGGCGGAGAGCACCTGCTCCTTTTTCTCCTCCAGGCCCCGGAGATACTGGAGCCTCTCATGGAGCGTCCTGAGCTGGGCGTCGTCCAGCGTCCCGGTGGCCTCCTTCCTGTAGCGGGCGATAAAGGGAATCGTGTTTCCCTCGTCGATCAGCTTCACCGCCGCGTCCACCTGCCATCTCTTTACGCCGAGTTCCTCCGTGATCTTCTGACTGATATCCATATGTCCTGCAACCTCATTTCCATAATCCTGCGTTTATAACAGGTCTATTATAACGGAAAGACCGGATGTGCGCAACGCGAAGCGCAATACCGAGTTCACTCTGTTTTCTTGAAACCCGCCGGGAAATGTGCTATGATGGGAATATCAACAGAAGGGAAATCACTGCCATGAAAGAAACTCAGGAATTATCGAGACAGCAGCAAAAGTCTAAAGAGACGAAGGACCGGATCTTCCAGGCGGCCAAGACCATCCTTCGCAGGAAAGGCTACGAGGGGCTGTCCATCAAGAACATCTGCGAGGAGGCCGGCGTCTCCAACGGCAGCTTCTACCACCATTTCAAGACAAAGGACGATCTGCTCTCCTACTACATCGAGGAGCAGCCCAGCGTGGACGCAGACTGCCTGGATCTCCCCGCCAGCCCGGAGGAGGCCAAGACAGCCATCATCCATGTATATCTGAACTATGTGAGATACTGCCGGGAGCTTGGCCTGGACTTTGTGGCCAACTACTATACGCCGAAGAACCAGTCCCTGAACCCGGACATCCGCACCGAGAGGCCCTACCCCATCGTCACCGTGCAGCACTATCTGCAGAAAGCCCTGGACGCAGGCGTCCTGCATCTGAAATATCCCCTGGAGGAGGTCACAAGCGACATCCGCACCATCGTCATCGGCGTGGTGTTCGACTGGTGCCTGAAGCTTGGGAAGACGGATTTTGAGGCAAATATGCGGCGTCTTCTCACCACGTACCTGGACGGTCTTTTCTGAAAAGGAGGTTTTTATGTTAGTCGTCAGAAATGTGGAACAACGAGACGAGGCGGCTGTCATCGCCATGATGCAGGACTTCTACAACAGTCCCGCCTGCCTTCACACAGTACCGGAAGAGAACTTCCGCAATACCCTCAGGGAGGCCGTATCCGGCAATCCCTGCGTCCGGGTCCTCCTGCTGGAGGAGGAGGGGCCAGATGGAGCGCAGCTTCTGGGCTACGCCCACTTCACGCTCTCCTGGAACAACGAGGCCGGCGGACAGCAGATCTGGTTCGACGAGCTCTACCTGAAGGAGGCGGCCAGGGGCAAGGGCTGCGGCACGAAAGTGTTCGCCTGGATCGAGGAGCACTATCCGGAGGTCCGCAGGATCCGCCTGGAAGTCACCAGAGAAAATACCCGCGCCATCTCGCTGTACGAGCGGCTCGGGTATGAGGAGCTTCCCTACTATCAGATGTGTAAGGACCGGTAACTCATGCGCGCAGAAGGGACCGCTGCATTTGTGGCAGCGGTCCTTTTATCATGGCAGTCTGCAGATCTACAGAAGCGTCGGGGTAAAGACCCCCAGCATCCGCAGCTCTTCTTTTCCGTGGTTCATCAGCCTGTGCCTGGTAGTCGAAGGAAAATGGATCGATTCATCCTGGTGTACGGAAAGGATCTGCCCGTCGATCTCCACTGTCAGCACTCCTTGCAGTACGAGATAAAATTCCTCGCCGGCATGGGAATGCTCCTCGATCTGTTCATAGTCCGGCTCCATCACGAGATTAAAGCAGTCCAGGTTCCTGCCGTCAAATTTCCCGCTGAGGACGTTGATCTTTTTGTAGATCTTCTGAAGGCCGCCCAGGGACTGGTCGTCGCATTTCCGGATGTATTCCGGCGTCTCCTGCGAGATATTGAACAGTTCTGTCAGCGAAGTCCCGAGAGCGCCCGCTATTTTTTTCAAAGTCACGACTGTCGGGGTCTGTTTCCCGTTTTCAATCTGCGAGAGAAAACTTGCGGATACACCCGCTCTCCCGCTCAGTTCCGCCAGTGTCAGACTCTGCGTTTTGCGCAGGCTTTTAATCTTACTTCCAATCGTATTCTCCATAATCCTTCCAAAGACAACCTATGTATCCTTGTCCCTTCCTCCTTTTCGGGTTGATCCCTCAACCCCTACAATTAAATATTATACATTATTTTCCGCTTTGATTGGTAGAAAAAATGTAATTATCCACGATCTCGTCCAGGATATGCAAAGGCGCCGATCCATACCGGAGCACTTCCTCATGATATCTGCGTATATCAAATCTTTCTTTCAGGGCTCCCTGAGCCTTTTCCCTGAGTTCCCGCATCTTCAGGCTCCCATACTTGTACGCCAGCGCCTGGGCCGGCATATCCACCGCGTACCGGAGCGTCTCCATAAAGATCTCCGAGTCAGTCAGATTCGTATTTTCGCGCATAAACGCCCTCGCGCGGTCCATAGTCCATCCCATCGCATTCAGTCCCGTGTCCACCACGAGCCGGCAGCAAAGCACAAGATCCCAGACATAGCGCCCGTACAGGTCGTAGAGATCGTAGGCGCCCATTTCCCCGGCCAGGTCAGCGGCGTACTCCGCCCACCCGTCCGCATAGGCTGTATTAAAATGCTCCCGGCAGATCATGGGAAGACTCGCATCCTCTGCGATCAGGTTGGTCTGGAAATGATGGCCCGGAAGCAGCTCGTGCGCAACGATGGCCGCCGTGCGGATCTGGGACCGCTGTTCCAGCTCCGCCGCGCTGTAATAGAATACCCCCTGTTTTTCCTCTCCGATGGGCACGGAATAGTAGCCCCAGGATGTGGTTCCCTCTTTGCTTTTCGGCAGCGCCTGACACCGGCACCCCGCCGCCGGCTTCCGCAGGAAGAACCGGTCAAGCTCCGGCTCGATCCTGCCCTGCGCCCGGTCAAACCGCGCCTGCAGCTCCTCCGGCGTATTGTCAAAGCAGATCCGGTTTTTCTGCAGGTAAGCCTGAAACTCCTTCAGGTCGAAGGAAAGTCCCAGCTTGCGGATGATCCCGCGCATTTTCTCCTGCGTGATCCGGAGATTTTCATAGCCAAGCGCATGCAGCTCCTCCGGCTCAAGAGCGTAGGACGTGTACGTGATGATCTGCTGCCGGTAGTACTCTTCCCCTCCCGGGATATGGCACAGCCCCGGCAGGATCTCCCTGCTTCCGGACGGATAAGAGTCGCGGATATCCCGGATCATCTGATCCAGCGTACTGTTAAATTCCGCAAGGGATCTCCCGATCCTCCCTCTTACCGCCTCCGCGATTTCCACCGTCACATTCTCACGGTTCCAAGGTTTGAGCAGGGTGCCTGGCGGACTGATCAGGCTTTCCAGAAGGCGGATCACGATCCCCACCTGTTCCGGCGGAAGCAGAATGCCTCTTTTCTCCTGCTCCCTCAGCTTTTCCAGCATTCCTCTGAGTTTTTCCGGGAACTGCGCAAGAAGCGTCTCATACGCATCCAGATCTTCCCTGCTGCGGATCGGATAGGTCTCAAGCCTCTTCACAACATAGGGGAGGGGCGTGGTATTGTGGGTCAGATTGAATTTATACCAGTAATACTCTCCGTTCCTGATGATGTATGCGCAGAAATCCCGGCAGATCTTCAGAACCGCCGTCTCCTCCCACGTAATATCCTCCTGGGACAGCCAGCCGTCTATCTTTCCCATCATCTCCCTGCTCTCCCGGATATTCCGGTCCGCCCGCTCCTGGGACAGGTCAAAGAGCTGCCCGTCCCGGAAGTCTGATTTGATAAAGCTGCTGAAATCATTGATATGGATCCGCTGGTAATAACTGTCTAACTCCCGGCGGAATCCGGTTCTGATCTTCATCCTCCCTCTCCCTCCTTCTTTCATCCTTAAAACAGGCAGGCCCGCAAATCCGGCGCCTGCCTGTACCATCCGCCTACTTGTCCTGCAGATGGCAAAATACCGTATGGGTTCCGCTGACCTGGGTCCTTACCGGCGCCTCCTGCCTGCACCGGTCCGTCGCATACGGACACCGGGTGTGAAAGGCGCAGCCAGACGGCGGATTCGCCGGCGAAGGGATGTCGCCTGTCAGGAACTTCTCCTCCCCGGTCAACTGGTGACCGATGGACGGGATGGCAGACAGCAGCGCCTGGGTATAGGGGTGCTTCGGCTCCCTGAACAGTTCCTCCCTGGAAGCCTGCTCTACGACATGCCCAAGGTACATGACTGCGATATTCTCACACATGTAATCCACAACACTGAGATTGTGTGAGATAAACAGATACGTGAGGTTCAGCTCCCTCTGCAGATCTTTGAGCAGGTTCAGGATCTGGGACTGAACAGACACATCCAGCGCAGACACCGGCTCATCTAAGATCACCAGCCTGGGATTGAGCGCCAGCGCCCTGGCGATCCCGATCCTCTGGCGCTGGCCTCCCGAGAACTCGTGGGGATAGCGTTTCGCGAACCGCTTGTCCAGCCCCACCAGCTCCATCAGCTCATAGACCCTCTTCTGCATCTCGTCCTTTGTCCCGGTACCATAGATCTTCATGGGATCCATGATCGTCTGGTTGACCGTCATACGGGGATTCAAAGAGGCATACGGATCCTGAAAGACCATCTGCACATTCCGCCGGTGCTCTTTCAGTTCCTTTCCTTTCAGGTTCGCAATGTTTTTCCCCTGAAACAGGATCTCTCCGGAAGCAGGCTCGTATAGCCGTATAATGGCGCGCGCCGTCGTTGATTTCCCGCAACCCGACTCTCCCACAAGTCCGAAGGTCTTTCCCTCGGGAATTTGAAAAGAAACGCCGTCTACCGCTTTGATCACGACTTTTTTATCATTTTTCATGGGAAAGTGAACTTTCAGGTCTTTCGTTTCAAGCAGATACATTCGTCTCCTCCTTTCCCTCGGAAGCGGTTTCATCCGCAAATTTCCAGCATCTTACAAAATGTCCTTCTTCCGCCTCGCGCATCGGCGGTACCTGCGCGGCGCATCTCTCCGACGCGTACGGGCAGCGGGGGGCAAAGGAACAGCCGCCTTTGTCATCCGCCGGATGCATGACGTTTCCGGGTATGTGATACAGTTCCTGATCCGACATGCCTATAAAGGGAATGCATTTCAGCAGGCCCTCCGAGTACGGGTGGAGAGGATGCCGGAAAAACGCGTCCCTGGAAGCCGTCTCCACAAATCTTCCGCAGTACATCACCTGGATCCTGTCGCAGACTTCCGCGACGACGCTCAGGTCATGCGTGATCAGTATGATCGACATCTCCTCCTCGCTTGCCAGTTTTTTCAGCAACTGGAGGATCTGCGCCTGGATCGTGACGTCAAGGGCCGTTGTAGGCTCGTCCGCGATCAGCAGCTTGGAGTGGTTGATCAGGGCCATGGAGATCATGACTCTCTGCCGCATACCGCCGGACAACTGGTGGGGATACTGCTTCATTACATTTTCAGCACCCGGGATCCCGACTTTATTCAGCACCTCCAGGATCCTTTTTCTGCACTCTTCTTTGCTCACGGATCTGTCATGGTTGCGTATCACTTCCCGCAGTTGGTTCTCGATCGTATAGACCGGGTTCAGCGAAGTCATCGGCTCCTGGAAGATCATGGACAGCGTATTGCCCCGGATCTCGTCGTATCCTTTTCTCGGCAGTGTCGTCATTTCTTTCCCGTCGAACACGATGGAGCCGGATTTGATCCTGCTGTTCTTGCGCGGCAGCAGCCCCATAATAGAGAGCGACGTCACGCTTTTCCCGCAGCCGGACTCTCCCACCAGCCCAAGGATCTCTCCCTTTTTTACATGGAAGGAAACGTCGTTTACGGCTGTCACTTCCCCGTCATACGTGCGAAATGCCGTTGTCAGGTGTTCTACGTTCAGTAAATTTTCCATATTGTTCCATCCTATTTTTTAAGAAAATGCTTTATCGACCGCTTTGTCCATTGCTGAGAGCATCTCGTCCAGTACGTCTCTTCCGTGCTTTACGCTCAGCACATGGTGCGACAGGGGCGCCTGCGAGCACCATACGCCCTGTTCCTGGAGACTTGCGACATATCTGCCATAGCGTCCCGCGTCTGTGACTGCCGCCTGCCGGTAGTTTGTGGGCTCCTTCTCCACGAAGTAGACCTGGAAATGGCCGCCTTTCCCCCGCAGGAGCACTGGAACGCCCTTCCGCTGCGCCATCGCGTTGAACTCTTCCCTGAGCGCGTCCGCGTTGGACATGATCGTCTTCGTTACCTCGCCGGAATCCAGCATATCCAGCGTAGCCGCCGCCGCGCAGAGGGAAATCTGATGACCGTTGAATGTTCCGATAAATCCAACGCCTCTTCCCGGGATCGTGTAATCCAGATATTTCGCCTTGCCTGCAACCGCGGCTGTGATGTACCCGTTCGCATACGCCTTGCCGTACATGCACAGATCCGCCTTCACACCGTAGTAGTCCTGGCATCCGCCAAGGCCGATCCTAAAGCCTGTCAGCAGTTCGTCGAATACAAGGACGATGCCAAGCTCGTCGCAGATATCCCTGAGGAAGCGGATGTACTCCGGCTTTGCCTCGACAAAGCCGATATCGATCATGATCGGCTCCAGGATAATGGCTGCCAGGTCGTCCTTATGCGCCCGGATCAGCTTTTCCGTCGCCTCAATGTTATTGAAGGGAAGCACCAGCGTGGAAGAGACAGTGACCGGATCGAGACCGCCGCCTCCCGGCACGGACTTCGGACACGCTTCGTCCCCCACCTGATCCAGCGGGGCAAAGCAGTTCACATACACCATGTCCGCCCATCCGTCATAGGCGCCTTCCATGACGGCGATCGTATTTCTCCCTGTCGCATATCTGGCAATATGGATGATGTGGGTCACCGCCTCTGTTCCCGTGTTGGTAAAGCGCACTCTCTCATTGCCCGTGATCTTCAGGAAGTGCTCCGCCACGTCGATGCTCAGGGGCGTGTCAAAGCCGGTGACAACGCCCTGGTTCTTCGCCACATACTCCGCCATCCTCTCGTTGAATTCCGGATTGTTGTGTCCAAGGATCATCGTCCCGTTTCCCATGATCAGATCGATATATCTGTTGCCGTCCACGTCATACACGTAGGCGTCCTGCGCCTTGGCCATATAGATCGGATGCGGCTTCCGGTTCCTTCCGTTGGAGTGCACGCCGCCTGACATGATCTTTGACGCTCTTTCAAACAATTCCTTTGATTTTGGATATTCCATAACTTTCCCCTTCTTTCTATTCATTTTCTCCATATTGCAGCACCGTATCGATGCTGTGCATGTTCTCATATAAATACTGCAGGAAATCCTGCCGCCTGTTTTCCGGAAGTCCGGTCCACACCGCCTCCACGGCCTCCCATCCCCTCCAGTACGCGTACATATACGCCTTCCGGAACGGATAGCCCATATAGCGCAGCCTGGACTTTATCTTCGCCTCGCTTGCGAAGGAGTATGCTTCCATGTATTTCCTGGCTTTCTCCGGCCCGTTCTCCTCACAGTAGTATATGTGTGAAGCGTTCTGGTTGCAGATGCTCTGGATCTGATTGAGCGCCTTGCAGATCCGGTCGTTGATATCCCCCATCCATCCGAGAGTATCGTTCCCGTTGTCCGCAAGCCCTTCAAAGACCGGACTGCTGGCAGTGTTGGTGAGCACCAGTCCCGCATCCGCAGGGATGGTCCCCGCCTCCGTCAACTGCTGGCGCACTGCCATATGGGTCATGTGCCCCGGATACGCCTCATGGCACACAAGGTGCTTCAATTCGTCATAGGTGTAAGTCACCTCGCCGTTGATATAGATCATCCGGCTCTCATAATCGCAGTAGGCATTATACGGCACGTCAAACACCAGCTCGGCATGCACGTCAAAATCCCGTATGGCGTCAAATCCCAGTGCGAGCGTCTTTTCCTTCGCCTCCCGGAGCAGTTCCTCAAGAACTTCTTTTGTCCTTTCGGGCCCCGCGATCTGTCTGCTCTTCTGCCACGCGCGCACCTGTTCTTTTACTTCTCCCTGAAAGCCCGCCTCTTTGAGCAGCTCATGGAGTTTTTCTATCCTGTCGTCAACCGCCCTGTCTCCCACCGGATTCTCATCCAGAAACATAGTCTCAGCCGCGATTTCCCGGAAGGTCATCGGGAACCCGGAAAGCCACAGGCACACTTTGCGGAAAGACCCGACCTGCTGCAGCATGTAATTTCTTCTTGCGGGGCAGGAAAGTTTCTCATACCCATGATAGATCTCTTCCAGCTCCCTGATCGCCTGCTGCCAGGACGTGATCTTCGCGGGCTTTACGCCGGAAAAATTCACAGGGACCAGACCTTCTGCTGAGAAAGAGGCTTCGCCGGCTTCCTTCTCCTGCTCCTTACGGTAATACAGATCCGCGCCGAGGGCAACGGCGCAGAACCGTTCTGCCAGCTCAAAATCTTTTTTCCCGTACTGCATATGCTTTCCTCTTTTCTATTCAAAGGCGTCCGCGTCTGCGATCATAAAACTGAAGTCCCCCGGGAACGCGCGGTTCACTGTCGGCCGCAGCAGGATCATGAAATTTCTCTCATAGGGGGCTTTGATCTCTTCCAGCAGCTCCAGTGTCTTCGGATTGTAGATCTTAGCCAGCGTCACATGCCCTTCCACGATCTCGCCCAGCTTTGAGATATCAAGCCCCGGCACCATCAGGCCGCCCTCATGGGGATCTACATGGGCGATATAGCCGCACACGACCTGATCATCCCGACGGATCTCTTCGCCGTCGATCACGCCCTCGTGCCGCAGCACGCTCAGCACGCCGTCCACGCCCCGCTGCACATCGCGCTCCCTGACTGCCAGCCCGCCGATCTCGGCCACCATGGTGCGCACGCCTTTCTCTCTCGCAAAATTATTGACGTTGCCCGGATAATCCTCTGTCGGACGGTAGAGAAGCTTGGATCCGAAGGATCTGGACATAGCCTCGTCGTTTAAGATATAGCAGTACTCTACGATCGGCTCTCTTCCGCCGGAATGTACGTCCAGATACGCGTCCAGCGTACCTACAAAATCTTCCAGATATGTGTTGGCGATCCGCTCTGTCAGGAACCCGTTCGGAGAACCGGGGAACACGCGGTTCAGGTTCAGGCCGTCGATCGGGCTGTTCCGGTCCACCTGCTCGAAAGCCAGGCTGTGGGCCACGCTGCAGATCTTGATCGTCCCGTGTACTTCCTGGGTCTTCAGGAACTCCACTACCCTTCTGGCGATCTCCACGCCAATGATCTCATCCCCGTGGATGCCGGCGCCAACGCCTACGACCTTGTCGCTTCCAGGTCCCTCAAACTTGTGGATCGGGATGGTGTACTTATCCCCGTTCGCCATGTAGCAGACATCCAGCTCTTCATACGTGTACTTTGCACTCATCGATTCTCCATCCTCTCTTTCTTTAATTTGTTTTAAATTAATTGACCATTCTGGGATCGGTAATATCCCGGATTCCATTTCCCAGAAGATTAAAGCCCAATACTGTAAACATGATCGCAAGTCCCGGTATGGTCGCCATATGCGCCGCCGTTCTCATATACCGGAGGCCGAACGACAGGGCGTAGCCCCAGCTCGGCGTCGGCGGCTGCACGCCCAGGCCCATGAAGGACAGCGTTGCCTCTGACACGATCGCGGTTCCGATCCCAAGCGTTGCCACAACGATGATGGGGGCCAGCGCATTGGGGATCACATACTTGAACAGGATCCTGAAATTGCTCGCGCCGAAGGTCCTGGCCGCCAGCACATACTCCTCTTCCCGGATCACCAGCACGCTGGAGCGGACCACCCTGGCGTACTGCGTCCACGACACAAGGCACAGGGAAATGATCACGCTGACTGTTCCGCCTCCCAGCACAGCCACCAGCGCGATCGCCAGAAGCAGGACAGGGAAGGAGAGAAACACATCGATGATCCTTCCGATCAGATTGTCGATCCATCCGCCGTAGTAACCGGCGATCAGACCTACCAGAACCCCGATCACCATGGAAAAGAAGACGGATACAAAACCGACGATCAGGGAGATCCTGGCCCCGTAAAAGATGCGGGTCATCAGATCGCGCCCATACTGGTCCGTGCCGAACAGGTGCTCCCCGCTTGGCGGCTGGAGCGCGTTCTCCATGTTCATCAGATCCAGATCATAAGGTGACAGGAAGGGCGCCAGAAGCGCGATCAGGATCACGGCCAGCACCATGATGGTCCCGATCACGACCGACTTATTATGAATGGCTTTTTGAAATGTTTTGTTTTTTCGTATCTTCATGGCTATCCCTCGTTTATCTTTGGATTAATGACTACATACAGAAGATCCACGATCAGATTGATGACGATAAACAGGACGGCGATCAAAAATACTGCCGCCTGCACGACCGCGTAGTCACGGTTCAGGATGGCTGTCACCAATACCTGTCCGATCCCCGGCCAGGAGAATACGGTCTCCGTCACGATCGACCCGCCCAGAAGGGCTCCGAACTGCAGGGCAACGATCGTGATGACCGGCGGGAGCGCGTTTCGGAACGCGTGTTTCATGACTACTTTGAATTCCTTCGTCCCCTTTGCCCTGGCCGTCCGGATATAATCCATATCCAGTACTTCCAGCATCGTCGAACGGATCATGCGCGAGATCATGGCAGATCCCATGATCCCCAGCGCAAAGGAAGGCATCAGGATCTTCTGGAAGCTTCGGATAAACTCGTCGAAATCCCCTGTGCTGAATCCCTCGATGAGAGCCGGGATCAGAGGATCGCCCCTTCCGAAGGATGGCAGCCAGTTCAAATGGACGGAGAACAACAGGATCATCAGAAGTCCCATCCAGAAGACAGGCATGGATATGCCAAGCTGCGCAAAGACCATGCTGGCGTTGTCAAGCCAACTGTTCTGCTTCACTGCGGAGAGGATGCCAAGCGGTACGGAAATAATCAGCGCCCAGAACATGCCCATAACCGCCAGCTCCAGCGTCGCCGGAAAAGCGGTACTGATCATCTCCATCACCGGCGTATGGTAGATCACAGACTCCCCGAAGTTCAGGGTAAGCAGCTGTCCCATGTAGGTCAGGAACTGAACAAAAATATTTTCATTCAGCCCGTACTGCTCTCTGACCCGCTCCATATCCTCAAGCGTCGCCTCCGGTCCCAGGAGGGCTGACGCGAAATCTCCCGGCATAGAGCGCAGCAGGATAAAGATGATCACCAGTACGCCAAACGCAGTGGGGATCACATACAAAAGACGTTTTAAGATATACCTTGTTCGCATAGTTCCTCCTTACTCAAAGCACCTGCGGCCGGGGAGGGGCAGCCCCTCCCCATTCCGTCTGATGCCGTCTCTTTTCTGCCGTCTAGTCCGCTATCTTTGCCTGCCACAGCGTATAGATGCTTCCGGACGGATATACTGTATATCCTTCCAGATCCTTGTCATGGATGGAAATGTACGCCTGCTCTACCAGCACGTTGTACCACACATTGTCCGTCACGGACTGTGCGATGAACTGGTACTGAGCGGCCCTCTCCGCCTCGTCTGCGGTTGCCCGTCCGGCATTCAGCGCCGCATCGATCTCCGGATCGCTGAAGTTGCCGTAGTTGCTCGCGCCGTCGCTGTAGAACATGTCATACATACGGTCCGGATCCAGCTGATTCAGCCAGCCTGCGATCCATACCTGCAGGCTCCTCTGAGTCAGCGCTTCGGAGAAAGATGCCCACTCTGTCACTTCCACGTCTACGTCCATACCAATCCCGTTCAGCTGGTTCTGTATATACTCGGCCACCTGGAATCGGCTCGTGTCATCGGAGTGTGTGGAGACGGTAAACGCAAGCGGCGTACCGTCCTTATCGCGGATGCCGTCGCCGTCAGAGTCTACCCATCCGGCCTCATCCAGCACCGCCTCCGCCTTTGCCGTGTCGTACTCATAGTCTGTCAGGGACTCGTCGTACGCCCAGGAGGAAGACAGGACCGGCGTCTTGCCCGGCGTATCCATTCCACTGTAGATGACGTCGGAAATGTTCTGCTTGTCCGTCATATAGGCGATCGCCTGGCGTACAGCCAGATCGCCGATGACTGGATCCGTCACGTTGAATCCCATATAGGTAAATCCAAGGCCCGGCACGTCATTCATGACCAGCTCATCATTATTCTCCACCAATTCCAGATCTGATGCAGTCAGCGGCGAGCACACAAAATCCACATCGCCGGACTCCAGGGAGGCAAGCCTGGTAGAGTTGTCGTTGATCACATACACGTTGATCGTCTCCGTCGCCGGATCCCCCTCCCAGTAGTCCTCGTTGGCCTTGAGCACGGTCTCGCTGTTCAGCGTATAGCTGTCCACCGCATAGGGACCGGTCCCGACCGGGGCAGTCCCAAAGGAAGCCGCATCGTCCATAGCGCCTTCCGGGATGATCCCCAGATCCATGTACGCCATCAGGGCGGAGTTTGCGGAATCCAGTGTAAATACAACAGTCAGGTCGTCCGGACAGGAGATGTCTGTGATCGCCACATACCGGTTCCGGTACGGCGCATTGTTTTCCTCGTTCAGGATCTCATCAAATGTATATTTTACATCTGCAGAGGTAAACTCTGATCCGTCATGGAACGTCACTCCTTCGCGAAGATAGAATGTATAGGTCAGTCCGTCCTCGGAGATGTCCCAGTCCTCCGCCAGCGCCGGCACGGCCACCTGCTCTTCGTCCAGGCGCACAAGCCCGTTGAAGATCAACTGCCCCACCCGGTTTCCCGTAGTATTGTTCGTCAGGATCGGATTGTACGTCTCCGCATCCACGTCCACCGCTATATTGATCTCATCCCGGTAACCGGAATCCCCGCCGCTGTCTCCTCCGCCTCCGCAGGCTGCCAGGGATGTGCACATGGCACACACAAGCAATGCTGCTACTAGTTTCCTTTTCATAAATTTCCTCCTTTCCTTTCACCTGTATGGTGAGTACGCTGCCGTCTTTGGAATGCGATATTTCAAACCTGATTTGAAACATCCGAATACAGATTATTTTAAAAAAATTTCAACTATATTCTTACTATTCCTAAAGATTGTTAAAATTTTGTACAAATTATAGCACTTCATCTAAATAAAGTCAATATTATAATGAATATTTCTTCTTTAAAATTAATTAAATTTCATTATAGTAAATTTTCCCATTTTATTTCTGTGCACATAAAATACCATACACAAAAAGGACAGATCCCTTCCGGGCATGCTCTGTAAGAGCATATCCGAAAGGAACCTGTCCCTCTTTTTGCAGCAGATATCTGCCGTACTTTGCGCTTTATCCGCGCACGTACTTCCTTATATTCGACGCGTTCGTCAGCTTCTCCACGCCGCCCTCTTTCAGGACCACGAGGGTGGGGGCGGACAGGATCTGATACTTCCTCGCCATCTCCTTATTCTCCTCGGCGTCCACCACCTGATACTCCACGCGCGCCTCCTCCAGGGCCCGCTTTGCGACCGCGCAGTTGGGGCACGTCTTCGTGGTAAAGAGCAGCCGGACTGCGCCTGCGTCCCCGGCTGCAGCAGCCGGCGCGGCCTGCGTCTTTTCCCCGGTCTGTCCTGCGTCTGCCTCCGCATGCCCGTGGAAGTGGGAATGGCTCAGGTCGTACACCTTCCTGTCCTTAAACTCCTGCGCCTTGCCGTCGTTCCAGTTCTGCACCGGGCGGTAGTAGCCGGTGATGCGGCTGTACACCTCTGTCTTCTGTCCGCACTCCGGGCAGGTGTAGTGCTCGCCCGCAATGTAGCCGTGGTTCTTGCAGATGGAGTAGGTGGGCGACAGGGTGTAGTAGGGCAGCTTGTAGTTCTCGGCGATCTTGCGCACCAGGGAGGCTGCAGATTTCCAGGACGGCAGCTTCTCTCCCAGGAAAGCGTGGAAGACCGTGCCGGAGGTGTAGAGCGTCTGCAGGTCGTCCTGGATATCCAGGGCGTCAAAGATATCCTCCGTGTAACCCACCGGCAGATGGCTGCTGTTTGTGTAGTAGGGCGTACCGTCGCCCTCCGCCGCCGTGATGATATCCGGGAACTGCTCCACATCATGTTTGGCGAACCGGTAAGCCGTGGACTCTGCCGGCGTAGCCTCCAGGTTGTACAGGTCTCCGTACTCCTCCTGGTAGCTGGAGAGCCTCTCCCGCATATGGTTCAGCACCCGTTTGGAAAATTCCTGGGTCTCCGGGTGGGTCATGTCCTTACCGATCCACCGGGCGTTCAGGCCTGCCTCGTTCATGCCCACAAGGCCGATGGTGGAGAAATGGTTGTCAAAGCTTCCCAGATACCGCTTCGTGTAGGGGTAAAGCCCTCCCTCCAGAAGCTTTGTGATCACCGTGCGCTTCACATGGAGGGAGCGGGCCGAGATATCCATCAGCCTGTCCAGCCCCTTCATGAAGGCTTCCTCATTCTCCGAGCGGTACGCAAGCCTCGGCATGTTGATGGTCACCACGCCCACGGAGCCGGTGCTCTCGCCGCTTCCGAAGAAGCCGCCGGATTTCCTTCTCAGCTCCCGCAGATCCAGACGCAGGCGGCAGCACATGCTGCGCACGTCGCTCGGCTGCATGTCGCTGTTGATGTAGTTGGAGAAATACGGCGTTCCGTATTTGGACGTCATCTCAAAGAGAAGACGGTTGTTCTCTGTGTCGGACCAGTCAAAATCACTGGTGATGGAGTAGGTCGGGATGGGGTACTGGAACCCGCGCCCGTGGGCGTCGCCCTCGATCATGATCTCAATGAAGGCCTTGTTGACCATGTCCATCTCTTTTTTGCAGTCCCCGTAGGTGAAGTCCATCTCCTTCCCGCCCACGATGGCCGGCAGGTCCTTCAGATCGTCCGGCACGGTCCAGTCCAGGGTGATGTTGGAGAAAGGCGCCTGGGTGCCCCAGCGTGAGGGCGTGTTCACGCCGTAGATGAAGGATTCGATGCACTTCTTCACCCCCTCGTAATCCAGGTTGTCTGTCCGCACAAAGGGCGCCAGGTACGTGTCGAAGGAGGAGAACGCCTGGGCCCCCGCCCACTCGTTCTGCATGATCCCCAGGAAGTTCACCATCTGGTTGCACAGCACGCTCAGATGCTTGGCGGGTGAGGAGGATATCTTCCCCGGGATCCCTCCCAGCCCCTCCTGGATGAGCTGCTTTAAGGACCAGCCCGCGCAGTAGCCGGTCAGCATGGACAGGTCGTGGATGTGGATATCCGCGTTCCTGTGTGCCTGCCCGATCTCCTCATCGTAGATCTCGGAGAGCCAGTAGTTGGCCGTGATGGCGCCGGAGTTGCTGAGGATCAGCCCGCCCACGGAGTAGGTGACGGTGGAGTTCTCCTTCACGCGCCAGTCGTTGATATTGACGTAGTTGTCCACGATCTCCTTGTAGTTCAGCATGGTGGAATTCAGGTTGCGGATCTTCTCCCGGTTCTTTCTGTATAAAATGTAGGCTTTCGCCACATCCCCGTAACCGGCCTGCACAAGGACGCTCTCCACGCTGTCCTGGATCTCCTCCACCTGGATGCGGTCTTTTTTGATCTTCGGCTCAAAATCCGCCGTCACTTTCAAAGCCAGCATATCGATGATGCTGGGGTGATACTGCTTCTCCACCGCGTCGAATGCTTTCGTCACTGCGGCCGCGATCTTGGCAATGTCGAACTCTGCGATCTGGCCGTCTCTTTTTACTACCTGGTACATCTGTATATAACCTCCCAATCCTCTTGTGTGATCCATCCGTTCTCGTTTGTCCC
This sequence comes from Mordavella massiliensis, assembly GCF_016901695.1. Classification (GTDB taxonomy): domain Bacteria; phylum Bacillota; class Clostridia; order Lachnospirales; family Lachnospiraceae; genus Claveliimonas; species Claveliimonas massiliensis_A. The sequence continues at coordinate 21,691 of NZ_JACJKS010000007.1, forward strand.
GGTTCCTCTATCATAGCACTGCCCCCTTGGGGCCGTCAATAAAAAACAACAACATCTTGTGTGATATATTTTTCCACCCACACAACATGTTGTTATTATGTACTCTTTCTATGTGACTACACGCCGCGGATCTGCGCAGTTTCCACGTATTTCTTCACGATCTCCAGCGCCTGTTCCAGGATGCTCCGGTCGTAGGCGTGCAGTCCGGACCCGATGAGGTGGCCGGAATCCACGAACTGCTGCAGGTAGTACCGCTGCGCCCCCGCGATCCACTGCCCCATGGCTTCAAAATCCGCCTTCCGGTGGAATTCCCGCACCACCGTCGTCCGGAATTCATAGGGCACGGCTCCCCCGAGAAGGAAGCGGATGCTCCGGTCCACGTCCCCCACGTCAAAATCCCGGATCCCCACCGTGGCGCCGTAGCCTTCGGGGGAATTCTTCAGATCCATGGCCACATAGTCCAGAAGTCCCTGCCCCGCCAGCTCACAAAGCCGCTCCGGCATGCTGCCGTTGGTGTCCAGCTTCACAAGGTAGCCCATCTTCTTTATTTCGCCTATAAACGCTGCCAGGTCCGGCTGCAGCAGCGGCTCCCCGCCGCTTACGCAGACGCCGTCCAGCACGCCTCTTCGTTTCTCGAGGAAGGACAGCACCTCCTCTTCCGGGATCTCAGGCCGCGCCTTCCCTCCCAAGACAAGCTCCGCATTGTGGCAGAACGGGCAGCGGAAATTGCACCCGCCCGCAAATACCGTACAGGCCACTTTGCCCGGATAATCAAGAAGCGTCAGCTTCTGTATGCCGCATATCTGCAAAAAATCTACCTCCTCTGACCCCTGTTTTTTCTTCATTTTTCACATTTCACAGACTATAGTAGCATATTTTTCTGAAAATGAGAATGACAAACGCAGCATTTTGCCGTATAATACCTTTTATACGCGCAAAAAGGAGGACAGTATGTCATATGGAAAAGATCAGAGAACAGATCCTGCTCACGCTTGAGACAAACAGCAGGATCGACCTGAAAGAACTGGCCGTGCTTCTCGGGACAGACGAAGCCACCGTGGCAAACGAGGTGGCTGACATGGAGAAGGAACACATCATCTGCGGCTATCATACACTCATTGACTGGGACCGGGCAGGGGCGGAGGAAGTCAACGCCCTCATCGAAGTGCGGGTGACTCCCCAGCGGGATCAGGGATTCGACCGGGTGGCGGAGCGCATCTGCAACTACCCGGAGGTGTCCGCCGTGTACCTCATCTCCGGCGGCTACGACCTGCTCGTCACCATCGAGGGCAAGACGCTGCAGGAAATCTCCCGCTTTGTCTCCGGAAAGCTCTCCCCCATCGAGGAGGTCATCAGCACAGCCACCTATTTCATTCTGAAGAAATATAAGGACCACGGGACCATACTCGAAAAAAAGACTAAAGGAGAAAGGATGCTGATCACACCATGACAAGAGACCCATTATCCAGAAAAGCCGTTTCCCTGGCTCCCTCCGGGATCCGGAAATTCTTTGACGTTGTAAGCGAGATGGAGGACGCCATCTCCCTGGGCGTAGGCGAGCCGGACTTTGACACGCCCTGGCGCGTCCGGGAGGAGGGCATCTACTCCCTGGAGAGAGGACGCACTTTCTACACGTCCAACGCAGGGCTGCGGGAGCTGAAGGAGGAGATCAGCCGCTACCTGGACCGCACCATACAGACCCACTATGACCCGGCCGGGGAAGTGCTGGTCACCGTGGGCGGCAGCGAGGCCATCGACCTGGCCTTCCGGGCCATGCTGGACGCGGGCGATGAAGTCCTCATCCCCCAGCCGAGCTACGTATCCTACCTGCCCTGCGCCGTGCTGGCGGACGGCGTGCCCGTGACCATCCCCCTGCAGGAGAAGAACGACTTCCGCCTGACCCGGGAGGAGCTGGAGGCAGCCATCACGCCCCGGACAAAGATCCTGGTGCTCCCCTTCCCCAACAACCCCACCGGGGCAGTCATGACGAAGGAGGATCTCGCCCCCATCGCCGAGGCGGTGATCGGGCACGACCTCTACGTCGTCTCCGATGAGATCTACGCAGAGCTCACCTACGGCGGCGCCCACTGCTCCATCGCCTCCCTGCCCGGCATGCGGGAGCGGACTCTTGTCATCAACGGGTTCTCCAAGGGCTTTGCCATGACCGGCTGGCGGCTCGGCTACGTGTGCGGCCCGGCCCGGATCGTGGAGCAGATGACCAAGATCCACCAGTACGCCATCATGTGCGCCCCCACCACCAGCCAGTACGCGGCTGTGGAGGCGCTGAAAAACTGCGGGCCCGACGTGGAGCGGATGCGGGAGTCCTACAACCAGCGGCGCCGGTTCCTCATGAGCGCCTTCCGGAAGATGGGGCTCTCCTGCTTTGAGCCGTACGGCGCTTTCTACGCTTTCCCCTCCATCCGGGAATTCGGCATGACTTCCGAGGAGTTCGCCACGCGCTTCCTCCAGGAGGAGAAGGTGGCCGTCGTTCCGGGCACCGCCTTCGGGGACTGCGGGGAAGGATTCCTGCGGATCTCCTACGCCTACTCCCTGGAGGACCTGAAAGAGGCCCTGGGGCGGCTGGAGCGGTTCATCGCGCGGCTGCGGGGATAGGTCCGGTCGCTTTTAGTCCGCAGCCCTGCGGTTCCGGCTGACCGACACCCGGAACAGGACAAATCCCACAGCGAACACAACAGCCAGCACGGACACGCCCATGTTCGTGCTGCCTGTGATCTGGGACACCACGCCCACAAGCGTCGTGCCGATGAAGGACGCGCCCTTGCCGCATATATCCAGGATGCCGAAGTACTCGCCCGACTTCTCCGGCGGGATCAGTTTGGCGAAATGGGACCGGGAGAGGGCCTGGATCCCGCCCTGGAAGAGGCCCACGCACACAGCCAGCACCCAGAACTGGGCCTGGGTCGCCAGGAACATGGCGTAGACAGCGATGGCTGTGTAGGCCAGGATGCAGACGGTGATCAGGTTCTCGGAGCGGTTCTTCTTCGTCAGCTTCCCGAAGGCGATGGCCGAGGGAAACGCCACCACCTGAGTCACAAGGAGGGCCAGGAGAAGGCCTGTCGTGTCAAGTCCCAGCGCCGTCCCGTAGGCGGTTGCCATGTCGATGATGGTGTACACGCCGTCGATATAGAAGAAGTAGGCGAGAAGGAAGAGCAGCACCTTCCGGTCCCGGGCCAGCTCTTTTAAGGTGCGCCACAGGCGCACAAAGCTCTCCGCCGCCATGCCCGGCTCCTTCTCCACATAGTGGATCTGCCTGTACCGGCGCAGCAGCGGGGTGGAGGCGAGAAGCCACCAGAGGGCCACAAGGAGGAAGGAGACGCCCATGGCCGCCTGCATGGTGAGGCCGAGGCTTCCTGCCCCCAGCACGATGCCGAGGCTTACGATGAACGGGATGCAACTGCCGATGTACCCCCAGGCATACCCCTGGGAGGAGACGTCGTCCAGCCGCTCCGGCTCCGTCACGTCATGGAGCATGGAATCGTAGAATACGAGGCTGGAGGAATAGCCGATCCGGGCGATCACGAAGATAACAAGGAAGGTAAGCCAGGTGGCGGCCACACCCATGGCCACGCAGCCGGCGACGCCCACCAGCACGGAGACAAGGAAGACTTTCTTCTTATAGTTCTTCGTGTCCGCCACCGCGCCGAACACCGGGCCGATGACAGCCACGGCCAGGGTAGCCGCAGAGGCCGCGTACCCCCAGTAGGCGAGGTAGGTGACAGAGGAAAGTCCCGCCTCCTCCGCCAGATAGTTGAAGTAGATCGGTATGATGGTGGAGATGAGCAGCACAAAGGCTGAATTTCCCACATCATAGAGGATCCACGCTCTCTCGAGCGGCGTGTAATTCTTCATAGTTCTCTACTCTCCTTTATCCGATAGATCTGCACATACTTTTTCAGTATACTCCCGGTTTTTAAATTTGCAAACAGGAAACTGTAAAGTTTGTGTAAAGTATTCCTATTTCCCCTGTTTCATGCTATAATAGACAGGAATTACGTACTGATTGCAAAGGGCCGCACCTGAGCAAAAAGGCGCATGGACAAACAGACAGTGGGAGTATTGTATTCTTATATAAGGTCTGCGCCGCGTGCGCAGGCCTTTTTCATTTCACAGGAAATGGCTTTCCAATGAAACAAAAACGCTCCGCGAGGATCGCACTGCGGCAGGACCGGCGGGGAAGGGAGGAACCATGGACACACGGGAGCTGATCGGCAAGCTGCACCAGACCCACGCTCTCACCTTTGAAGAGTGGATCCGGGTCATAGAGGGCCGGTCCCCGGATGCGGCGGACGAACTCTTCCGCCTGGCCCGGGAGACCTGTCTGGCCCACTACGGGCGGGGCGTCTACATCCGCGGGCTCATCGAGTTCACCAACTACTGCCGGAACGACTGCTACTACTGCGGCATCCGCAAGAGCAACGGGAAGATCCGCCGCTACCGGCTTACAGAGGACGTCATCCTGGCCTGCTGCCGGCAGGGCTATGAACTGGGGTTTCGCACCTTCGTCCTGCAGGGCGGGGAGGACGCGTATTTCACCGATGCGCGCCTGACGGACCTCATCCGCCGCATCAGGAGGGAATTTCCGGACTGCGCCATCACCCTCTCCGTGGGGGAGCGGGAGCGGGCCTCCTACCAGGCCCTTTTTGACGCGGGCGCGGACCGGTACCTGCTGCGGCACGAGACATACGACGAGAGCCACTACGCAAGGCTTCACCCGGCCTGCCTGCACGCCGCGCACCGGCAGGCCTGCCTGCGCGACCTGAAAGACATCGGCTTCCAGGTGGGCGCCGGCTTCATGGTCGGCTCCCCGTACCAGACGGCGGAACATCTGGCCCGGGACATGCTGTACCTGAAGGAGTTAGACCCGCACATGATCGGCATCGGGCCCTTCATCCCCCACCGGGATACGCCCTTTGCCGGAAAGCCGGCGGGCACCCTGGAGCTGACGCTCTACATGCTGGGGCTTCTGCGGCTCATGCTGCCGAAGGTGCTGCTGCCCGCCACCACGGCCCTCGGGTCCATCTGCAGCGACGGGCGCGAGCAGGGGATCCTGGCCGGGGCAAATGTGATCATGCCCAACCTGTCCCCGCCCGACAGACGCGGGGACTACGCCCTCTACGAGGGCAAGCTCTCCTCCGGGGCCGAGTCGGCGGAGGGGCTTGCAGACTTAAGGAGACGGATGGAGGGGATCGGCCGCCGCATCGCGGTGGGCCGGGGCGATTCCCTGAATCAGTGATACACAACAAAACAAGGGAGGAAAGAAAGATGTATGATGTGAATTCCAGACACCCCGACGACTTTATTAACCACCAGGAGATCCTGGAGACTCTCGCCTTCGCGGAGGAGAACCGGCACAATGAGGCCCTCATCGACGAGATCCTCGCGAAGGCCAGGAAGCGCAGGGGCCTCTCCCACCGGGACGCCGCCGTTCTTCTGGACTGCGACATCGAGGAGAAGAACCAGGAGATCTATGCCCTGGCCGAACAGATCAAGAAGGACTTCTACGGCAACCGGATCGTCATGTTCGCGCCTCTGTATCTGTCCAACTACTGCATCAACGGCTGTACCTACTGCCCGTACCACATGAAGAACAGGCACATCCCGAGGAAGCAGCTCTCCCAGGAGGAGATCCGGCGGGAGGTCATCGCCCTCCAGGACATGGGCCACAAGCGCCTGGCCCTGGAAGCCGGGGAGGATCCCGTGCACAACACCATGGAATACTACCTGGACAGCATCAACACCATCTACAGCATCAAACATAAGAACGGCGCCATCCGCAGGGTCAACATCAACATCGCCGCCACCACGGTGGACAACTACCGCCTGCTCAAGGAGGCCGGCATCGGCACCTACATCCTCTTCCAGGAGACCTACCACAAGGAGAGCTACCTTGCGCTCCATCCGACCGGCCCCAAGCATGACTACGACTACCACACCACCGCCATGGACCGGGCCATGGAGGGCGGGATCGACGACGTTGGCATCGGCGTGCTCTTCGGCCTGGACAAGTACCGCTATGAGTTCACCGGTCTTCTGATGCACGCGGAGCACCTGGAGGCAGCCTTCGGCGTCGGCCCCCACACCATCAGCGTGCCCCGTCTCCGGGACGCCGACGACATTGACGCCAGCTCCTTCAAGAACGGCATTGACGACGACACCTTCGCCAAGCTGGTTGCCTGCATCCGCATCGCCGTTCCCTATACGGGCATGATCATCTCCACCCGGGAGAGCAAGGCCTGCCGCGAGCGGGTGCTCCACCTTGGCATCTCCCAGATCAGCGGCGGGTCACGCACAAGCGTGGGCGGCTACTGCGAACCGGAGCCGGAGGACGCCCGCTCCGAACAGTTTGACGTCATCGACAACCGCACCCTGGACGAGGTCGTGCGCTGGCTCATGGAGATGGACTACATCCCCAGCTTCTGCACTGCCTGCTACCGGGAGGGGCGCACCGGCGACCGCTTCATGTCCCTGTGCAAGAGCGGGCAGATCCAGAACTGCTGCCACCCCAACGCCCTGATGACCCTGGAGGAATACCTGATGGACTATGCCTCCCCGGAGACAAAAGCCATCGGCGACCGGCTCATCGACCGGGAGATCAGGAACGTGCCGAACCCCAAAGCCCGGGCCGTGGTAGAGGAAAACCTGTGCCTCATCCGGGAGAACAACCGGCGGGATTTCCGGTTCTGATCCGGCGCCGCCAAAAAAAGGAGGACTTTATGAGCTTAAACAGCACCCCGTCCGCCGAGCGGACCCACATCGGCATCTTCGGGCGGCGCAACGCCGGCAAATCCAGCGTCATCAACGCCCTCACCTCCCAGGATCTGGCCATCGTCTCCGACCGGAAGGGAACCACCACGGACCCCGTGTCCAAAGCCATGGAGCTGCTGCCCCTGGGGCCTGTGGTCCTCACCGACACCCCGGGCCTGGACGACACCGGGCAGCTTGGCGCGCTCCGCGTCCGGAAGGCGCGCCAGACGCTGAACCGGACAGACATCGCCGTCCTTGTTGTGGACGGCGCCGGACCGCAGGCCGGGGAACCCGGTTTCACAGAGGAGGACGCGAAGATCCTGCGCCTCATCCGCGAGAAGCAGATCCCCTGCATCCTGGCTGTCAACAAGGCGGACCTTATGACGGAAGAAGACCTGGCGGCCCCCGCATGGAAAGAGGCGGGAAAAGACTGCGCAAAAACAGTCTTTGTCAGCGCCAGGACAGGTCTCGGGATCCGGGAACTGAAGGAGAATCTGGCTGCCCTGGCTCCCCGGGAGGACAGCGAACGGCGGATCGTGGGCGATCTGCTGCGCCCCGGGGATCTCGTCTGCCTTGTCGTCCCCATCGACAAGGCGGCTCCGAAAGGGCGGCTTATCCTGCCCCAGCAGCAGACCATCCGCGACATCCTGGAGGCAGGCGCCTTTGCCGTCACCGCGCGGGACACGGAGCTGGGAGAGTTCCTCTCCGGCCGGGACGGCCGCCCGGGGCTTCGCCCGGATCTTGTCATCACAGACAGCCAGGTCTTCCCCTTCGTCGCGTCTCTTGTCCCGGAGGAGATCCCGCTCACTTCTTTCTCCATCCTCTTCGCCAGGTACAAAGGGAACTTAAAAGCCCTGGCAGAAGGCGCCAGGGCTCTGGATACGCTGCGAAGAGGGGACCGGATCCTCCTGTGCGAAGGCTGCACCCACCACAGGCAGTGCGGGGACATCGGCACGGTAAAACTCCCTGCCCTCATCCGCCGGCACACGCGCCTCGCGGGGCCGGATGACCTTGCCTTCTCCTTCACAAGCGGCGCGGATTTCCCGGAGGATCTGTCCGGGTACCGGGTGATCATTCACTGCGGCGGCTGCATGCTGAACGAGCGGGAGATGAAGTACCGTCTCGCCTGCGCTGCCGACGCCGGGATCCCCATGACAAACTACGGAACCGCCATCGCGCACATGAGCGGGATCCTGAACCGGAGCCTTCAGCCGCTCCTGTAAAAGGCTCCCTGTCAGGGAGCCATATACCGCATCATCGGGCCTACGGAACCAAGGTACAGGATGAGGCCGATCAGGAAGATATAGGCGCTGACGCCCAAAAGGACAAACAGCGTCTTTTTTCTGTCCGCCGGGAACAGGCCCCCCTCGTATCCGGGCTCCCCCCGGTGGATCAGGTATCTCCCGATGTAGATGAGGAAGGGGGAGCCGCAGGAGAAGATGATGTAGACCGCCACAGAGGCCAGCGGCAGATGGCTGGATATGCTTGTCTGAACCGCCTCCATCCCCCCGCTTCCGTACAGCTCCTCCACCGGGAGCAGGCTCAGCAGGCCAAGGAGGAGCACAGGCACCGCGTTATTCACAAAGTGGAACAGCATGCTGTAGAACAGATTGTCCGTCTCCACCAGAAGATACCCGAGGGAGATCCCCAGGATCGCCGTGGGGATGAACCGCCACACGCTGCCGTGGAACATGCCGAAGACGGCCGCCACGATGAGGATGCCCGCCCACTTGCTCTTCAGTCCCCGCAGGCAGCTAAGGAAGCCGCCGCGGAACGCCATCTCCTCACAGACGGCGGGCGTCAGGGCCACCAGGAACAGGGAGAAGAGCACCGGGATATTCACCATGATGTCCTGCAGATCCTGGCTTGCCCCCATCACCTCCTGGGGGAAAAAGTAGGAGACGAGCATGGTCACCGCCATGGCCGCCAGGAACGTCCCCAGCCAGAGCACCAGCGTGCCGGCGGTCTTCACCGCCCGGGGGCGGCGGAAGGGAAAGACACTGCGCAGGTCCGCGCGCAGAAGCGCCGCCAGAAGAACCGCCAGAAGCGCCAGCACGATCTCGTGGAGCAGCGTCCCCCACACGCCGAACCATGCCCCGAGGAAACCGCTCAGCACAAAGATATCCAATCCAAACGCAAGTACAAAGAGAACAGCCATCCAGGGCCTTAATTTCTTTTTCTCCATCCTGTAACCAGCCTTCCTTTCAAGCTTTTATGTATACGTTACTATAGCACCGGCAGCGGCAGATGTCAAGAAACCTGCTTCTTGCCCGCCTCCGGTTTTGGGGGTATACTTTCAGTACAGGCAGCTTTTGCTGCACGATCCCCGCAAAGGAGAATCCCATGTACACATTCATCATCAATCCCGCATCCCGCTCCGGGCTTGGCGGACAGATATGGAGCCGGCTGGAGCCGGTCCTTAAAGACAATCACATCCCCTACCGGGCCTGGCAGACCGGATACCAGCGCCACGCCACCCGCCTGGCCCGCGAACTCACGGCGGACGGGAAGGAACACACCATCATCGTCCTGGGCGGCGACGGCACGGTAAACGAAGTGGTGGACGGGATCCGGGATCTCGACCGGGTCATCCTCGGCTACATACCGGTGGGGTCCGGCAACGATTTTGCCCGCTCCCTCGGCATCCCGAAAGATCCAAAGGCCGCCCTCAGGCTGGTGCTCTCCCCGCCCGGACACGCCCCCATGAACGCGGGGCAGATCGCCTACAGCGACCACGCAGGCCGCACCCGCACAAAACGCTTTGCGGTCAGCGCCGGCCTGGGCTTTGACGCGGCGATCTGCCACCAGGCTGTGATCTCCCGGCTCAAGCCCGTGCTCAACCGGCTCCATCTGGGAAAGCTCACCTACGCGCTGATCGCCCTGGACCGGCTCCGCCTCCTGCGCCGCGCCACATGTACCGTCACTCTGGACGGCGGGGAGACGCTGACGTTTCCGGACGTCCTCTTCGCGGCAGCCATGAACCATCCCTTCGAGGGCGGCGGCTTCATGTTCTGCCCCGCCGCGGACCCCTGCGACGGCAGGCTGGATCTCATCGCCGTATCCGGCGTCTCCCGCCTGCGGGCGCTGCTCCTTCTGCCGCTGGCCCTGAAGGGCGCCCACACAAGGGCAAAGGGCATCACCATCCGCACCTTTGAGAGAGCTGTCCTCACAAGCGACACAGCCCTGCCCGTCCACACGGACGGCGAACCCGTCTTCCTGCAGCGGCGCATGGAGATCAGCCTGGCGCCGGGGCGTCTGCGTGTCATCGCGCCGGGATCTTAAAAAAGAGCAGGGATTTTATTAAGAAACCGTAAACCGCCTTGTTGAATATTTTTTTTCGTGTTATAATCCGAGTGAATTGGAATATAACTAAGTATGGATAGAATGCACCGCATCGGAAGGATGTATCAATATGTTTGAAAAGGCGAAGAAACTTATCATAAAATACCGGCACGCCTGGGTGCTGCTGTACGGCCTGATCTACATGCCCTGGTTCACGTATCTGGAGCGGCATGTGCGCACCGACTACTACCTGATCCACTCGCCGCTGGACGATTATATCCCGTTTGTGGAATACTTCATCGTCCCCTATTTCCTCTGGTTCCTGTTCATCGCGGCCACTGTGGCCTACTTCTTTTTCACGGACCGGAAGGGATTTTACAGACTGTGCACATTCCTCTTCTCAGGCATGACGGTCTTTCTGATCATATGTACGTTTTTCCCGAACGGGCTGGATCTGCGTCCCGCAGTCTTCCCCCGGGATAATATCTTCACAGAGGCAGTCGGATGGCTCTACCGGACGGACACGCCCACGAACGTGCTGCCCAGCATCCACGTGTTTAATTCCCTCGGCGCGTCCTTTGCCATCGGGCACAGCTACGCGCTCCGGAAGAAGAGATGGGTGCAGCCGGCCGCCTTCACGCTGGCAGGCCTGATCGTCCTGTCCACCGTGTTCCTAAAGCAGCACTCTGTGACGGATGTGTTTGCCGCCATGGCGCTGGCAGGCATCCTGTACTTCCTCGTCTACGCACCGGCCGGGAAGAAGGCGCCCAGCCTCTCCCATCAGCCTGTACGGACCGGATAACAAAGGGCTGGACCTTTGATATAAAATGTTTACTTTAAGGAGGAATGAACCTATGTACGCGGAATTTACCGATAACCTGGCAACGGGAAATGAGATGATCGACTCCCAGCACAAAGAGCTGATCGGAAAGATCAACGCCGTAATGGAGAGCTGCGAGCAGAGCAACGACAAGGCTGTTGCCGTGCGCACGCTGGACTATCTGGAGGATTACACCAACTTCCACTTCTCCGCCGAGGAGCAGCTCCAGAGAGAGATCGACTACCCCGGGTTCCAGAAGCACAAAGAGCAGCACGACATCTTTAGGCAGACCATCGCGGACCTGCAGGAGATGCTCCAGGAGGAGGAAGGCCCCTCCCCGGCTTTCGTCGCAAAGGTGCAGGAGAAGGTCATCGAATGGCTGTATGTGCACATCCAGGGCTTTGACCGCTCTGTAGCCGAGTACAAATTCATGCGCGAGAGCAACGAGCGCCTGTAAAACAGATTCCAAAAGGCAAAAGACTTCCGCTTTCCCCTATGCGGAAGTCTTTTTTCTTATTCGTTCCTGTATCTCTCACTGCCGACCCGGATCTCCAGGTAGCCGGCATACTTCTCAAAGGCCGAGGGAATGGCGTACCGCTCCTGGGCCCGCTTCGGATGTATGAACAGCATCTCCTCCCGGCAGGATTTCTCCAGCTCATCCACCTGCACGAGATAGCCGATCATGTCCCACTCCACGTGGCTGAACACATGCCGGGCCGGCCCCAGCTCCCGCACGCGCACCGGCACAAGGCCGATGCTCTTGCTGTAGGCCACCGCCTCCTCCATGGTGAGATGCCCCTCCACGCTGGGCAGCTCGTAGAGCCCCGCCAGGAGCCCTTTGGCCGGCCGTTTCCGCAGGGCGGCGCTCTCCCCGTCCCGGAAGATAAAGACCGTCCGCTCTTCCACCCGCCGCGCCTTTGCCTTCGCCCGCACGGGAAGCTCGCTCTGGATCCCCTGCGCCCTCGCCCGGCAACAGAAGGCGAGGGGGCACTGTCCGCACCGGGGCTCCCCGCCCGGCAGGCAGACGAGGGCGCCCAGCTCGATCAGCCCCTGGTCAAAATCAGCGGCCGCGTCCGCCGGGATCACTTCCTCCAGCGCCTCCTCTGTCTTTTTCCGGACAGAGGCCTTCATGATGTCTTCCCTGCTGGCCAGCAGCCGGGAGACGACCCGCAGCACGTTGCCGTCCACAGCGGGACGGGGCAGGCCGAAGGCAAAGGCGCTCACCGCCCCCGCCGTGTAGCTCCCGATGCCTGTCAGGGCGCGGATGTCCTCATACCGGTCCGGGAACACGCCCCCGTATTCCTCCACGATCTGCCGGGCCGCCTTCTGCATGTTGCGGACCCGGTTGTAGTAGCCAAGCCCCTCCCACAGTTTCAGGAGCCGGTCCTCCGGCGCCTCCGCCAGCGCCCTCACATCCGGGAGGGCAGCAAGGAACCGCTCATAGTAGGGCTTCACCGCCTCCACCCGGGTCTGCTGCAGCATGATCTCCGACACCCACACCCGGTAGGCGTCCGGGTTGTGCCGCCAGGGCAGATCCCGCCGGTTCTGTCTGTACCAGTTCACAAGGGGCTCCCGGATCTCCCAAAGGACCGGATCGTCCAGCACCACCGGCACTTCCCTCCGGATATACAACCGGTCCGGCTCCACGTGGCAGTCCCAGGCCGCGATCCGGACGCCTGCCCCGGCCGCCCGGCGAAGCGCCTCCGCAAAGGCCGGGTGCGTGTCCCGGTTGGGCGTAAAGAAGGAGACGTCCTCCATCTGCACGACAAAAAACACGGCGGCCTCCCAGCCTTCCCGCACAGCCTGCGCAAGCTCCTCCATATGCTTTACGGCCCGCTCGCTGGGCGCGTCCGGGAACCGGACCACCCCGTTCTCCTCCAGCGTCACCCCTTTAACTTCAATGAGCATCTTTCTCTCCCCGGCCTGCGCGCACAGATCGATCCGGGAACTGCCCCAGGTGTACTCCGGCCGCAGGCATGTGAGCCCAGGCAGGAACCGTCTGCCGTCTTCCGTCTCCTCCAGCCATTCCCGCACAAGGGCGTTGGGGATCTGGGAGTCCATATTGATGAGCCGCTCCCCCTTCCTCACCGCGATCAGATCCCACTGTGTCTTTCTCTTTGGATTGTCCGCCTTCTGCACATACACCTGCGCCCCCGGCACAAGAAGCTCCGCGCACCGGCCGGTGTTCTTCACATGGACCGTCTCCCGGTTCCCGCCGATCTCCACATGGGCAATGAACCGGTTCGGCCGGTCCAGGAATCTGCCTTCATATATCCTCTCGTATCTCATAGCTGTCTCCCGTCACACCTGTCCTTCCCGGTCCCTCATGCGCCGGACAAAGTCCGGCAGTCCCTTCAGGTCCGGCAGCTCCCCGTCCAGCATGGTCCGCAGCTCTTCATCCGCCGCTGTCAGGTCCGGCACCATGACCACATGGCACCCCGCCCCCGCAGCCGCACGCACGCCGTTTGGCGCGTCCTCCACCGCCAGGCACTCGGACGGACGGCAGCCGATCTGGTCACAGGCATAGACATACACATCCGGGTAGGGCTTCCCCCTCTCCACCATAGTGGCGCAGACGAGCCTGTCAAAGTAGGGGAGCATCCCCGTCTGCGTCAGATACTGCCGGGTGCGCTCCTCGTCGGTGGCCGTTACCACTGCCAGCAGGTACCCGGCCTCCCTAAGCGCCTGCAGTGTTGCGTCCACCCAGGGCTTCTTCTCTATGCCGTTCTCCTCAAGGTGCCGTTTCATCAGTTCCTTGCGCCTCTCCCGGATGCCCATGTAGTCCGCGTCCGCGCCAAACCGCTCCCGGAACCACACGCTGGCATACCGGCTGGCAAAGCTGCGCAGCACATAGGAGTCCTCCCTCGTCATCTCCACTCCGTACTCCCGGGCCGCCTGCCGCCAGAACCGTGTCAGGTACTTCTCCGTGTCGATAAGCGTTCCGTCCATATCAAATAAAACTGCCCTGATCATTTGTTTCCTCCCTGTCTGAAATTGCCGTCATGGCAAAGAAAAAGAGGTGGCATCACCGTCCCGGCAATGCCACATCCCATGTTACGTATCTTACCTGAGGATCAGCTGCACGATCGAAGCGACAATGATGACCGCGCCCAGAATGATCCGGTAATAGCCGAAGATCTTAAAGTCATGCTGCTTGATGTATCCCATGAGGAACTTGATCGCCGCGATGGACACACCGAAGGATACGACGCAGCCAAGAAGCAGCATGACCGCCTCCTTCCCCGTAAAGGAGAGCCCGAAGCCCAGGATCTTCAGGAAGCTGGCTCCGAACATGACCGGGATGGCCAGGAAGAAGGTGAACTCTGCCGCCACCCCTCTCGAGATGCCGATCATCAGCGCGCCCACGATGGTGGCGCCGGAGCGGGATGTTCCGGGTATGAGCGCCAGCATCTGGAACACACCGATCCAGATCAGCATCTGGACCGTCAGCTCCGAGATCTTCGTCACTCTCGGCTGCACATGCCGGTTCCGGTTCTCTACGATGATGAACAGGATACCGTAGACGATGAGCATGACTGCAACCGGAAGCGGCTTATAGAACAGGGCGTCCAGGTAATCGTTGAAGAGCAGTCCCACGATCGCCGCAGGCACGGACGCGATAGCCACCTTGATCCACATCTGCCAGGTCAGCATCTTCTGCTTCCGCGACTTCTTCGGCGAGAACGGGTTCAGCTTGTGGAAGTACAGCACGACCACCGCCATGATGGCGCCCAGCTGGATCACCACGTTGAACATCTCCATAAAGGCATCGCTCAGGTCCGGCTTCAGGACGTCCCCCACCAGGATCAGATGGCCGGTGCTGCTGACCGGAAGCCACTCTGTGATCCCCTCTACAATACCGAGGACAATAACTTTCAGAATATCCAGTATCATTTTCAATCTCCTTATACTTTACAATACATATTTTTCAATGGCAGCCGCCACTCCGTCGCAGTCGTTGGAGAGGGTGATCACATCCGCCGCCTCTTTCACTGTGTCAAGGGCGTTCTCCATGGCCACGCCAAGGCCTGCCTCCCGGAGCATCGCGATGTCGTTGGCGCCGTCCCCGCAGGCCATGATCTCCTCCCTGCGGATCCCCAGGATCTCTCCCAGCATCAGGAGCCCTCTCCCCTTGTTGACGCCTTTTGCATTCACTTCTATATTATTGCGTAAAGCGCCCGTGATTTCAATATCCGGCACCTCTTTTTTTACTTTTTCCCACATTTCCCTGCACAGTTCCTCCGTAGGGAAGATCGCCTGCACTTTGTCCGTGGGCGCCTTTCTCTCCTCAAACAGCGCCAGAACGTCGTCCACTCCCTGTCTCGTGCCTGCTATGTACCGGGCCATGGGCGCCGCCGGGACATACTCATGGATCCGCGCCAGCTTCTCCCTGTCCGCGTATCCCACGCCGTCGTAGTACACCTCCAGCATGGCGTCGCAGCCGCTGCAGATCTCCAGCACCTTCCGCCCTGTCTCATAGGGGACAAGCTGCTCCAAAAGCACCTTCCCCTCCTTCATATCTACGATCCGGGAGCCGTTGGATGCCACTGCGTAGCGGATGCCCGGGAAGTGCAGGACCTTCTCCGGGATCCCCGTGAGCGGACGCCCGGTGGCCGGCAGAACGACCACGCCTCTTCGGATGGCCTCGGTCAACACCTGCCTCGTATGCTCTGTCAGTTCTTTCTCCGATGTCAGGAGCGTCCCGTCCAGGTCCAGTCCGACCATCCGTATCCTAGTGCTGCACTTTGTCATACGCCAGCAGCTCCTTTCCCTCTCTTGTAAAGAGCAGCAGGTTCCTGCTGACTCTGTCCTGACTCCTCTCATAGGCCTCGTTCCCGAACTCCATCAGGCGCTGGAGCTTCACCTCGTCCCCTGCAGGCACGAAGACGACCATATCCTTGGAGGGCACCATGATCGCCAGATCGTCCTCCAGCCTCTGGGCGCAGACGTCCCAGATGTGTTTCAGGCACAGGGAGCTGGCCTCGTGGTAGCCGTCCGCCACGATCACCATGCCGCCGAACCAGGTGTGTCCGATGACATACTCCACATTCTTTGCCAGGTTCTCGCAGGCGGTGTAGTAGAGCTGCTCAATATCGCAGTCCGGGGGAAGCATGTTATCCTTAATGATCTCATATGCGTCCTCCCCCCGCTGTATGACCAGCATGACGGTCAGATCCCCCACAAAGGAGATCAGAGGAGTGTCTTTCTCGGAGATATCCTTGCCGTTCAGCGCATGGATATCGCGCAGCTCCTCCTTAACCCACGGATAGATCTTATCCTTTATATTTTCCAGCAGATAGTGTTCTTCCTCGTATTTTTTCATAAATTTTTCCTCTCTCAGGTATAATATTCTTTAAAATTTCTATATTATTTATCATAACAAAAATTGCTTAATAAAGCAATTTGTAGTATAATAGATAAGCGTCCGGGCACGGAAATATATTTGCCCGGCTGTTCATCTCGCCGAGAGAAAGGAAATGTATATATGATGAGTACAAGATTAAAACGCATGCTGCGGGCCGGCGTTGTCGCCGGATGTGTCGCGGCCATGGGGTGTACAGGCACTCTGGTATACGCAGAACCTTCTACGGAAGAACTGGAAAGACAGAAAGGCGCCCTCGAGAACGAGGTGGCAGGCCTCAACGAAGAGCTGAATAGTCTTGGCAGCGATATCGACAGTCTCGCGACCCAGATGGAAGAGACAGCCGCCGCCATGGAAGAAACACAGAAACGGATGGATGAAGCACAGAAGAGGGGCGAGGAACAGTACGAAGCCATGAAGCTCCGCATCAAGTACATGTACGAGGCTGGCAATACCACCTTCCTCGAACTGCTCTGCTCCGCGGAAGACATGGCTGATTTTCTGAACAAGACGGATTTTGTACAAAACGTAAGCGAATACGACAGGGACATGCTCCAGGCACTGGAGGATACCCAGGAGGAGATCCGCATGGAGGGCGATGAGCTCAAAGAGCAGCAGACCGCTCTCGCAGATATGGAGGAGGAGCTGAACGCAAAGCGCTCCGAGCTGGAATCACAGATCGCCTCCAAGTCTGACCAGATCTCACAGTACAGCAGCCAGATCGAGAAGGCCAAGGCAGCGGAGGCCCTCCTTGCACAGCAGCGGGCAGCAGCCCAGCAAGCGGCGCAGCAGCAGGCCGCCGTGGGCGGAAGCGCAGGCAGTGCAGGCGGCACTGTTTCCACCGACGGCAAACAGAGCATTGGACGGTTCCGCGTCACGCACTACTGTCCCTGCTACTACTGCTGCGGTTCCTGGGCCGGTTCCAACACGGCCAGCGGCACGGTTCCCACAGTGGGACGCACCATTGCGGTAGACCCGAGCGTCATCCCGCTCGGCTCACAGGTTATCATCAACGGCCACGTCTACACGGCCGAGGATACCGGAAGCGCGGTCAAGGGCAATGTCATCGACGTCTTTGTGAGCGACCACGCCACAGCGCTTGCCAACGGAGTGTTCTACACAGAAGTGTACTGGGCGAATTAAATCTGTTCTATATAAAATCAGGAGAGCATCCCAAACACCGGGATATTCTCCTGATTTTTTTGCGTACTCTGATAGAAACTGCGTTGTGGGCCACGGTAAAACTCCGCTTTCTCGTCAGTTCGCCGGCTTCGCCCCTGCCAGCCAGCTCTTCACCTGTTCCAGGCTCTCGCCTACTGCGCTGGCGATCTGCTCCGGCGTCAGCCCCATCCGCGAGAGATTCAGGGTGGTGGAGTGGGCTTTCTTCTTTCCGCCTTGTGCCTCGCCGATCTTTCTGCCACGTTCCATAATTCTTTCTGATACTTCACACATGATATCCACGCCTCCTTCTTCCCGCTTCAGATAGCGCACCCGCTTCGATAATTCTCCCTCGCTGTCGTCGTCCGCATCCGCCAATCTCTCTGCTGATAATGGGAATTAAAAGCATTGAGATTTTCCTGAATGTAATAGAAAAACAGATGCAGCCAACGCTGCGTTAGAATCAGACATGCCGGAAACATAATGCTTTTACATATGATACCACAGGCAGGGAAAAAAAGCCAGGGTTTATATAACTAAAGGGGCCCGCTGCTGCGGACCCCCGTTGTGAGAAAACCATATAAGAAAACCTATTTTCCGTAGTAGCACTTCAGGTAGATCTCTTTCATCTCCTTCATGATCGGATATCTCGGGTTAGCTCCTGTACACTGATCGTTGAAGGCCTGCTCCACCATCTCATCCAGTGTGTCGAGGAAGTACTTCTCGTCAATGCCGTACTCCTGGATGGAGTTCTTGATGCCGATCTTCTCCTTCAGCTCTTCCAGCTTCGCGATGAAATCGTCGAACACTTCCTGATCCGTGCTGCCCTTGCATCCTGCAAAGCGTCCCAGCTCTGCGTAGTCTGCCAGTGCATGCGGATACTGATACTGGGAGAAGGTTCCCATCCTTGTGGGCACTTCCGCCGCGTTGTACTTCATCACCTCTGTCAGCAGGACTGCGTTTGCGATACCGTGCGGCAGGTGATGGAAGGCGCCCAGCTTGTGAGCCATGGAGTGGTTCAGTCCCAGGAATGCGTTGGCGAATGCCATACCTGCCATGCAGGAAGCGTTTGCCATGAACTCGCGGGCCTTGGGATCTTTTGCGCCGTTCTCATATGCGGACGGCAGGTAATCAAATACCATCTTGACCGCCTTCATGGAGAGACCCTTTGTGAAGTCTGTCGCCATAATGGATACATAGGACTCGATGGCGTGCGTCATAACGTCGATACCGGATGCGCATGTCAGTCCCTTGGGCTGTGTCATCATGTTGTCCACGTCTACGATCGCCATGTCAGGCAGGAGCTCGTAGTCCGCGATCGGCCATTTCACGCCCGTCGTCGCATCCGTGATGATGGCGAACGGCGTCACCTCGGAACCTGTACCGGAAGAAGTGGGGATCGCCACAAAGTAAGCCTTCTCGCCCATCTTCGGGAAGGTGAACACCCTCTTACGGATATCCATGAAGTCCATGGCCATATCCTCGAAGTTTGCCTCCGGATGCTCGTACATCACCCACATGATCTTGGCCGCGTCCATTGCGGAACCGCCGCCCAGCGCGATGATCGTGTCAGGGCCGAACTGTCTCATCTGGTCCACGCCCTTCTCCGCGCACTGCAGTGTCGGGTCCGGAGCGACCTCGTAGTAGCATGTATGCTGAATGCCCATCTCGTCCAGTTTCTCCTCGATCGGCTTCACATACCCGTTCTGGTACAGGAATGTATCTGTAACGATGAACGCTTTCTTCTTGTGCATCACAGTTCCCAGCTCGTCCAGGGCAACCGGCATGCAGCCTTTCTTAAAGTAAACCTTCTCAGGTGTTCTGAACCACAGCATATTCTCTCTCCTCTCGGCAACGGTCTTGATGTTGATCAGATGTTTGACTCCCACGTTCTCTGATACGGAGTTGCCGCCCCAGGAACCACATCCGAGAGTGAGGGACGGAGCCAGCTTGAAGTTGTAGAGGTCTCCGATACCGCCCTGGGAAGAAGGTGTGTTGATCAGGATACGGCATGTCTTCATGGCCGCCTCAAACTTCTCGATCTTCTCTGTCTGCGCCGTGTCTATGTAAAGGGAGGACGTGTGTCCGTATCCGCCGTCAGCGACAAGTCTCTCTGCCTTCTCCACTGCCTCGTCAAATGTCTTTGCCTTGTACATGGCAAGCACGGGCGAGAGTTTCTCGTGTGCGAACTCCTCGGAGATGTCCACAGACTCTACCTCACCAATGAGGATCTTCGTGTTCTCAGGCACTTTTACACCTGCCATCTCGGCGATCTCCACAGCGGATTTTCCGGGGATCTTGTTGTTCAGGGCGCCGTTGATGATGATCGTCTTGCGCACCTTGTTCAGCTCATCGCCGGGTTTCAGGAAGTAGCAGCCGCGGTATGCGAACTCTTTCTTCACTTCCTCATAAATGCTCTCCAGAACGGTCACGGACTGCTCGGAGGCACAGATCATACCATTGTCAAATGTCTTGGAGTGGATGACGGAGTTCACGGCATTCTTGATGTCCGCTGTCTCATCGATGATGACCGGTGTGTTTCCGGGGCCTACGCCTACGGCCGGCTTGCCGGATGAGTACGCGGATTTCACCATGCCGGGGCCGCCTGTCGCCAGGATCAGGTCAGACTCCTTCATAACGGTTGTTGTAAGCTCCAGAGACGGTGCGTCGATCCATCCGATGATCCCTTCCGGTGCACCTGCCTTCACTGCTGCGTCCAGAACGATCCTGGCCGCCTCGATGGTGCAGGCCTTGGCTGCCGGATGGGGGCTGATGATGATGGCGTTTCTCGTCTTCAGACAGATCAGTGTCTTGAAGATAGCGGTGGATGTGGGGTTCGTCGTCGGGATGACAGCCGCCACAAGTCCGACGGGCTCGGCGATCTTCTTGATGCCGTACGCCTTGTCCTCCTCAAACACGCCGCACGTCTTTGTGTTCTTGTAAGCATTGTAGGTATACTCGGCTGCATAGTGGTTCTTGATGACCTTGTCTTCCACGACGCCGCGTCCGGTCTCCTCAACTGCCTGCTTTGCCAGCGGAATACGCATCTTGTTGGCCGCCATAGCCGCCTCAAAGAAAATCTTGTCCACCTGCTCCTGGGTGTAGGTGGCAAATACCTTCTGAGCCTCTCTCATAGCCTTCATCTTGGCTTCCAGAGCTTCCACGCTGTCAATGAATGCAGGTACTGCTGCTTCTTTCTTCTTCGCCATTTTGGTGTTCCTCCCTAAATAGTTTTCTTGGTTTTCTTTGATCTGCGTTTAGTATACATGTTCGTTAAATATTTGTCAATATATTTTTGATATTTTTTTAACGATTTTTTATTCCCGATTTTCTTCCGACGGGAATAACGCTGCCCTCCTTCCATTGCATTTTCTCTTAGTGTCGCTATTCTATCATATTTGTTATAAATTGTAACTACTATTCCAATAAGTAGTTTAATTAACGATGTTATACCTGATATTTGTCTAAATATTCACATTTTTATACAATCACCGGCAGTGCCAAGAGGCACATTCTGGGATGATAAGCGGTCGCCAGGATCCCGGGCAGGCCCGGACTTTGGCTCGTTGCCAGCACAAAAAAAGAGTCCCATACGGAACTCTTTTTTACAGTGCATTTTGTTTTCTCTATACAAGCTCGATCAGAACTTCCATGGCAGCATCGCCCTTACGCTGGCCGATCTTGATGATCCTTGTGTAACCGCCGTTGCGGTCTGCATACTTCGGAGCGATCTCGTCGAACAGCTTGGCTACCATATCGATCTCTTTTGTGTTTTTCTTTCTGCCGGCTGCTGTCTTCGGCACCTCTGTCACAGGGCAGAGAACCTTCAGCATCTGACGTCTTGCGTGAAGTCTGGAAGGCATATCCTTCTTGATCTTCTTCTCAACCTCGTCGTAAACAGTTACCTTCTTGCCGTCTACAACTTCCTTCACTCTCTTGCCGTCCTTGTCCTTGCGGGCAACCTTGGCCTTAACGGTCACTTCCTCGAAGTTGTCCTTCTCCTTTACTGCCAGCGCGATCAGGCCCTCAGCGATCTTGCGGATCTCTTTTGCCTTCGCCTCTGTCGTGCGGATCTTGCCGTTGTTTAAGAGAGCTGTCACCTGGTTTCTTAATAAAGCTTTTCTCTGGCTGGATGTTCTGCCGAGTTTTCTATACTTTGCCATTTTTCTTATCCTCCATATTTCACATCTGGTTATGCATCTTCGGGCTTACTAGCCAAATGCCGCCGCCATGCATCTTTGGGCTTACTGGCGGACCGGGCTGTGGGTTATTATAAGGTAGTTCTACGAACCGGAACTCGAGCGGCGCCGCGGGCGGCTTGCTCCCGCTAAGTGCTTACTCTTCCCCCTGGCTCAGCTCAAGGCCAAGCTCTTTTAATTTCGCCAGCACTTCCTCGAGGGACTTGCGGCCCAGGTTGCGGACCTTCATCATATCCTCGGGTGTGCGGTTTGTAAGTTCTTCCACTGTGTTGATGCCTGCGCGTTTCAGGCAGTTGTAGGAACGGACGGAGAGCTCCAGCTCATCGATGCTCATCTCGAGAACCTTCTCCTTCTCATCGTCCTCCTTCTCGATCATGACTTCCGCAGCCTGCGCCACCTCAGACAGATCGATAAACAGCTTCAGATGCTCGCTGAGCACTTTTGCAGCCAGGCTGACTGCCTCGTCGGGAAGCAGCGTGCCGTTGGTCCACACATCAAGCGTCAGCTTGTCAAAGTCTGTGATCTGGCCGACACGGGTATTCTCAACCGTCAGGTTGACGCGCTCTACAGGAGTGTAGATGGAGTCGATGGGGATCACGCCCGCTGACATATCCTCACTCTTGTTCTTGTCGGAGCTCACATATCCTCTGCCCTTCGTGATCGTCAGCTCCATGTAAAGCTTGCTGTCCGCGCCGCCGTTTAACGTAGCGATGACGGTCTCCGGGTTCATGATCTCGATGTCAGAGTCAGCCTGGATGTCCGCGGCTGTCACAACACCCTCGCCCTCGAACTCGATGTAGGCCGTCTTCGGCTCATCGGTCTCGGATGAGTTCTTGATCGCCAGAGACTTCAGGTTCATGATGATCTCTGTCACATCTTCCTTCACGCCTGGGATTGAGCTGAACTCATGCAGCACCCCGTCGATCTTCACCTGGCTGATCGCAGCTCCGGGAAGAGAGGAGAGCATGATCCGTCTCAGAGAATTTCCGAGTGTTGTGCCGTAGCCTCTCTCAAGAGGCTCCACAACAAATCTTCCATATCTCTTATCATCTGACATTTCTGTGATCTCAATATTTGGTTTATTAAAATCAAACACTATATAGTCCCTCCTTATGGGCTCATAATTTACTGAGGGTTAATACATTTTCCAAATAATGCTATATCAATTATTTAGAATATAACTCGACGATCAGCATCTCGTCTACAGGAACGTCAATCTCATCGCGTGTCGGAAGCTCTTTCACTGTTCCCTTAAGGGCCTCCTGATCAACCTCGAGCCATGCCGGAACGAGACGTCCGCCTGTCACCTCAAGGATGTCTTTGTATCTCTGGGAACCTTTGCATTTCTCTTTGATCTCGATCACATCGCCGGCCTTTACAAGGTAAGAGGGGATGTTCACCTGCTTGCCGTTTACGAGCACGTGCTTGTGGTCTACGATCTGTCTTGCCTCGCGGCGCGTTCTTGCAAGACCCATGCGGAATACCACATTGTCAAGTCTTGTCTCAAGAAGGACCATCAGGTTTGTACCTGTCATACCCTTCTGCTGTTTTGCCTTCTTGTAGTAGTTTCTGAACGGCTTCTCAAGTACGCCGTAGATGAACTTTGCTTTCTGCTTCTCGCGCAGCTGAAGGCCGTACTCGCTCATCTTTCTGTTGGATCTCTTTAACTGTCTGTTGGACTTTTTATCAATTCCTAAATAGACGGGGTCCATTCCAAGGGAACGGCATCTTTTAAGAACCGGAACTCTGTTTACTGCCATGTTTTCGTTTTCCTCCTGATTTCTACGGATATCTGTTTATATTGTTTCCAGTATAAAACGTACTGTTGAAGATTAGACTCTTCTGCGCTTCGGCGGACGGCATCCGTTGTGCGGAACCGGAGTCACGTCTCTGATGCTTGTAACGTCGATTCCACATGCCTGAAGGGCACGGATCGCTGCCTCTCTTCCTGAACCAGGTCCTTTTACCATAACATCTACTGTCTTTAAGCCGTGTACCAGAGCTGCCTTTGCTGCTGTCTCAGCTGCCATCTGTGCTGCGTACGGAGTAGATTTCCTTGAACCTCTAAATCCCAGACCACCGGCACTTGCCCATGACAGAGCGTTTCCCTGTGCATCAGTTAATGTCACGATCGTGTTGTTAAAAGATGACTGGATGTGTGCCTGTCCGTGTTCAACGTTTTTCTTGACACGTTTTTTTGTCACTTTCTTTGTAACTTTCTTTGCCATTTAAACTAACCTACTTTCTTAGATTTTGCGTTGTTTCGATATTATATATAAAATAGTTCGCTCAACTAAGCTCAGGCTGCGCGCTTAGCGCTTGCCTTCACTAAGTTATTTCTTTTTGTTCGCAACTGTTCTCTTAGGACCTTTTCTTGTTCTTGCGTTTGTCTTTGTCTTCTGTCCGCGAACCGGAAGTCCTTTTCTGTGACGGATACCTCTGTAGCATCCGATCTCCTGTAATCTCTTGATGTTGAGGGCGATCTCTCTTCTGAGGTCACCTTCTACCATCTGTGTCTCGTCGATCACTGCGCTGATCTTCTTAACGTCCTCGTCTGTCAGATCTCTGCAGCGGATATCAGGGTCTACCCCTGCCTCTTTCAGAATGCGTGTTGCGCTCGGTCTTCCGATACCATAGATATAAGTAAGTCCGATCTCTACACGTTTGTCTCTCGGTAAGTCTACACCTGCAATACGAGCCATGTGATTTTCCTCCATTTGATTCTTTTTTTAATATTGTCCTAAATTGAGGCTGCGGGTACTGGATACGCTCCTGTTCCCTACCGGGATCTCTTTATTACACGCGCCTTGTACGCTGTCCCGATATCCCAGCCCAGGCGTGTCGGTATTCACGCCCTTTCCGGCAGCCGCTGCTGTCGCATCGGCTAATGACCGCCGGTATTGTAAGCAATATACTAGAAACCCCTGTGGACGGAACCACATTCTGCCGGTGTTTCATGTATATTAAATAGTACGATCACTCCACACACACCCTGGCGTGTCATACTATCAGCCGCCTAAATTGGTTGCATAAACTATCCTTGTGCCAAAACAAATTTACACGTCCGTGCGCCTAAGCTCACGCCGCGTCTGACGACTTGCGTTCACTAACGCTTGGGACGAATCTTCTCACTAAGTTCATGCTGCGCGTAGCCGCTTGCATTCACTAAGTGTTCAGAATTAGCCCTGGCGCTGTTTATGCTTCGGGTTCTCGCAGATAATGCGAATGCTTCCTTTTCTCTTGATTACTTTGCACTTTTCGCAAATTGGTTTTACTGATGATCTAACCTTCACGTCAAATCCTCCTTTCATCCATTGCCTGCCTTGTTCCGCGGTGCTTTTCCCGGAAATCTTGTAACAAGGCATAAAAATCCCCTGGAAACGCGCCTATATAGTATAGCACTGCTTTTCAAGCAAAGTCAATAGATTTTCTGTGATTATTTGTCTCTCCAGATGATTCTTCCCTTGGAGAGATCGTAGGGTGACAGCTCCAGCGTCACTTTGTCTCCCGGAAGGATCTTGATGAAGTTCATGCGCAGCTTTCCGCTGATGTGCGCCAGCACCTGATGGCCGTTCTCCAGCTCCACCTGGAACATGGCGTTTGGCAGTTTCTCTACTACGGTTCCTTCGATTTCGATAACGTCAGCTTTTGACATGTCTCCTTACTCCTCCTGTTTTCCCTTTTCCTGGTTCAAGTAATTTCTCAGTATCTTCCTCACCGACGCGTCGTCCAGCGCACCGGCTCTCTGTGTGCAGATGGGCTGCACGTGCTTCTTTTTCTTTTTCTTGGGGCGTTCCGCCGTGCGGATCCGGCCGTCCGACAGATATACATATGCGCCGTCCGCCTCTGTTATGACAAACACCTGGCCCGCGTCGTGCCCTGCCAGGGATCTCGCCAGCATCCCGGCTCTATATCTGTCCATCCCCGTCCCTCTTTCCGTACCCGGACAGGGAGAGGATCACGGCACCTTCCTCTGTGACGAGCACTGTGTTTTCATAGTGGGCTGAGAGGGAATGGTCTTTTGTCACGACGGTCCAGTCGTCGTCCAGCCAGCTGACTTCCCATGTGCCCGCGTTGATCATGGGCTCGATCGCCAGCGTCATCCCCGCCTTCAGAAGGGGGCCTTTCCTGCCCTGGCTGTAGTTGGGGATCTCCGGCGCCTCATGCATCTGTGTGCCGATGCCGTGTCCGCACAAGTCGCGGACGACGCCGTACCCCCTCTCCGTCGCATACCTTCCGATCGCGGCAGATATGTCAAATAGATGGTTGCCTTCTTTTGCGTACTTTATTCCCTCAAAGAAGCATTCCCGGGTCACGTCGATCAGCCGCTGCGCCTCCTTGCTGATGTGGCCGATGCCGTAAGTCCTGGCCGCATCTGAGTGATAGCCCTTGTAGATCACGCCGGCATCCAGGCTCACGATATCCCCCTCCCGGATGAACCGGTGGGGACTCGGGATCCCGTGCACGACCTCCTCGTTGACCGAGACGCAGATGGATGCCGGATAGCCGTTGTAGTTCAGGAAGGAGGGCTCGCAGCCGTAGCTGCGGATCAGCTCCTCCCCGAGCCTGTCGATCTCCAGCGTCGTCATCCCCGGATGAAGCGCTTTTGCCAGTTCGTTGTGGACAGTCTCAAGGATCCTGCCCGCCTCTGTCATCAGTTCGATCTCTCTGGATGATTTTATCGTGATCGGCATATTCCTACGCTCCCAGGATCTCTGTGATCGCCCGGAACACGTCGTCGATATCCACGGTTCCGTCTACCGTGCGCAGGATGCCTGCGTTCGTGTAGTAGTCAATGAGGGGCTGTGTCTGCTCGTGGTACACATCCAGTCTCTTCTGCACAGTCTCCGGCTTGTCGTCATCGCGCAGGATCAGCTCGCCGCCGCACACATCGCAGATGCCTTCCTTCTCTGTGGGGGCGTACTCGATGTGGTATGTAGCTCCGCATCCCACGCACGCTCTTCTTCCGCCCATGCGGTGCACGATATTCTCATCCGGCACGTTCACGTCAATGGCGTAGTCCATCTTCTGTCCCATCGCGGCAAGCGCCTTTGTGAGCGCCTCAGCCTGGGGGATCGTCCGCGGGAAGCCGTCCAGCACGTAACCGTTTTTGCAGTCCTCCTGGTTTACGCGGTCCACAACCAGGTCAACGACCAGCTCGTCCGGCACGAGAAGGCCCTGATCCATGTATGTCTTGGCCTTCTTCCCAAGCTCTGTCCCGTTCTTGATGTTGGCGCGGAAGATGTCCCCGGTGGAGATGTGGGGAATGTCATACTTTGCAGCGATTTTCTTGGCCTGGGTTCCCTTGCCTGCTCCAGGCGCACCTAACATGATAATCTTCATACTCGTATTCCTCCTTATAGCATTTTAACCCGCGAAAAAATCTTCCGCGAGTTGAAACCATACGTATGCCCGGCTTGCGTGCCGGAGATGCAGGATCTGCATCCCGGCCCCTCGCCTGCGGCATCCCCCGCCGGGGGTATTAACTATTTAAAAATCCCTTGTAATTGCGTACCAGCATCTGGGATTCGATCTGCTTGATCGTCTCAAGCGTCACGCTGACAATGATGATCAGCGACGTGCCGCCGAAGGACACGTTCGCTCCCAGCCAGCCGTTGAACAGGATCGGTACGACCTGTACAAGGATCAGTCCGCATGCACCGATAAAGATGATATAGTTCAGGATCTTTGTGAGGTACTCTACTGTCGGCTTGCCCGGGCGGATACCGGGGATAAAGCCGCCGCTCTTCTTCATGTTATTCGCGATCTCCATCGGGTTGAAGGTGATGGAGGTATAGAAGTAAGCGAAGAATACAGTGAGCACAATGTAAACGATCAGTCCCCATGAGTACTTGATCTGCTGCGGGTTGCACCAGTTGGACTGGTTCAGGCCTCGCAGGATCTCGCTCCCGATGCCGTTCCCGTCGCCCTTTCCAAGGAAGGTCGCGATCAGGATCGGTGTCTGCATCAGGGATGAGGAGAAGATGATCGGGATCACGCCGGCTGTGTTCACGCGCAGCGGGATGTAGGTGGACTGTCCGCCGAACATCCTCCGGCCCTGCATCTTCTGTGAATACTGCACCGCGATCCTTCTCTGTCCGTCCTGCAGGAAGATGACAAACACGACGAGGACGATGATGATCGCAAGGATGATCACCGCTGCCAGGCCTCCGGATGCAAGGCTTTTGCCTTTCACGAACTGCTCATAGAGCGTCGCCATATCGCTGGGGATGCGGGAGATGATGTTGATCACAAGCACGATGGAAATACCGTTTCCAACGCCTTTTTCCGTGATCCGCTCGCCGCACCACATCAGGAATGCGCTTCCGGCTGTGAGTGTCAGTACAACGATGGCTGCATTGACGAAGTTAAACTCTTTAAGAAGTCCCTGGCGTCCGAAACCGACTGCCATGGCCGTCGACTGGATCAGCGACAGGCCGACTGTCAGGTAGCGGGTGATCGCAGCGATCTTCTTTCTTCCATCTTCCCCGTCCTTATGCATCTCCTCCAGCTTCGGTATCGCGATGGTGAGAAGCTGCATAATGATGGATGATGTGATGTATGGTGTGATGCTCAGGGCCAGCACGGACATCTGCTCAAAAGAGCCGCCGGTGATGGCGTTAAAGAAGTTGAACGCCTCACCAGTGTTCTGTGCGAAGAAGTCCTTGATGAAATCCGGATCCACACCAGGTGTGGGCAGCTCAGATCCGATCCGGATCACGATCAGCATCATGAACGTGTACAGGATCTTTTTGCGGATATCCGCGATCTGAAATGCCCGTCTAACTGTCTGAAACATTAGATCACCTCTACTTTGCCACCAAGTGCCTCAATCTTTGCTGCTGCGCCTGCGCTGAACGCATTCGCCTGAACTGTGAGCTTCTTTGTCAGCTCGCCGTTTCCAAGGATCTTCACGCCATCCCTGGGGTTCTTTACAATGCCCTTCTCGATCAGTGTATCTACGGATACAACTGCGTCGTTGTCGAACACCTCGAGAGCGCTCACGTTGATGCCTACGATCGTCTTGCTGTTTCTGTTCGTGAAGCCTCTCTTCGGGATCCTTCTATATAAAGGCATCTGTCCGCCTTCAAAACCCGGTCTTGTACCGCCGGAGCGGGCCTTCTGTCCTTTGTGTCCCTTGCCGGCTGTCTTGCCGTTTCCGGAGCCGTGTCCACGTCCTCTTCTGAAGTTGTTGCTCTGTTTTGCCCCGTCAGCAGGTCTTAAATTTGATAAGTCCATTCTGACACCTCCTTACTGTGTGATCTTCCTTAAGCTTCCTCTACTTTTACGAGATGCTGTACCTGTTTTACCATTCCCCTTGTCGCCGCGTTGTCCGGTAAAACAACAGTCTTGCCTGTCTTCTTAAGTCCTAAAGCTTCTACTGTCCTCTTATGCTTCGGCACAGCACCGATCGTGGATTTTACCAGTGTGATCTTTAAATCTGCCATTGTTCATCTGCCTCCTTAGCCTAAGATTTCCTCGACGGATCTTCCGCGGAGCTTGGATACCTCTTCCGGTGTCTTTACTTCCTTCAGTCCCTCGATCGTAGCAAGCACTACATTCTGCTTGTTGTTGGAACCAAGAGACTTTGTACGGATGTTCTTGATCCCCGCCATCTCGATCACGGCACGGGCCGGACCTCCGGCGATCACTCCGGTACCGTCCGGTGCTGTCTTCAGAAGCACGGATGCGCTTCCGAACTTACCGATCTGGTCGTGTGTGATACTTCCGTTCTCGTCCAGAGCTACTGTGATCAGCTTCTTCGCTGCGTCTTCTTTTCCTTTGCGGATCGCTTCCGGGATCTCGGCTGCCTTTCCTAAGCCTGCGCCCACATGGCCGTTGCCATCGCCCACAACAACAAGAGCTGTAAATCTCATGTTGCGGCCGCCTTTAACAACCTTGGTTACACGCTTAATTGACACTACTTTTTCATTTAATTCTAACTGACTAGCATCAATACGTTCCTGTTTCATGTGTGTTCTCCCTTCCTAGAATTCCAGTCCGGCTTCGCGTGCTGCATCTGCAAGCGCCTGAACTTTTCCGTGGTATACAAATCCGCCTCTGTCAAAAACGACTTCCTTGATACCCTTTTCCAGAGCCTTCTGTGCAATTACCTTGCCCAGAGCAGCCGCTGCCTCAACATTGTTGGTCTTCTCAAGGTCTGCCTTCACATCTTTCTGAAGAGTGGAAGCAGAGACCAGAGTGTTCCCAGCTACATCGTCAATAATCTGTGCATACATGTGATTATTGCTTCTGAATACGGCGAGGCGTGGGCATTCGGGTGTACCGCTTAAACGGTTACGTAATTTTCTGTGCTTTTTAACACGTACTTCTGTTCTTGATTTCTTGCTAACCATTTTCACACTCTCCTTATTTATTTCTTACCAGTCTTACCAACTTTACGTCTGATCACTTCGTCAGCGTACTTGATACCCTTGCCCTTGTAAGGCTCAGGTCTTCTCTTGTCTCTGATCTCAGCCGCATACTGGCCAACTTTTTCCTTGTCAATTCCCTGGACTGTGATCTTGTTCTGACCCTCCAGAACTGTCTCAACGCCCTCGGGATCGATCATCTCTACCGGGTGAGAGTATCCCAGGCTGAGCGTCAGCTTGTTGCCGGACTTTGCAGCCCTGTAGCCGACACCGTTTACCTCAAGGACTTTCTTATATCCCTCTGTCACACCGACAACCATGTTGTTGATCAGTGTTCTTGTGAGGCCGTGAAGGGATTTCATTCTCTTCAGGTCGTTCGGTCTTGTGACAACGATCTGATCTCCCTCCTGCTTGATCTCCATTTCAACCGGGAGCTCTTTCTCAAGCGTTCCCTTCGGACCCTTAACGGTCACTTTGTTATTCTCTGCGATCTCAACAGTAACGCCTGCCGGGATCGTGATTGGCAGTCTTCCGATACGTGACATACCATGTCCTCCTTAACTTAAATTTTCGGAGCAGATGCTTTGGCCTGCTCTGTTTTCAGTTGCTGTGAACACTTAGCGAGGTTCCTCACGAGCTTAGTGTGAACGCACACCCGGCCCACTTGGCGAGGTCCTCCACGAGCCTAGTGGCCGCGGTGTTTCCTCTGCCCCGCATGCTCATTTATTTCTAAGGATGTTCTTCTCGCTAAGTTCGGCCTTCGCCTTGCGGCTCGCCCTCGCTAAGCTCCAAGAACGCCCTCGCACTAAGTTCAGGCTTCGCCTCCCGGCTCGCCTTCACTAAGTTGCTTCCGGGCTACCATACAAACGCCAGTACTTCTCCGCCTACGCCCAGTTTTCTTGCTTCCTTGTCAGTGATCACGCCCTGGTTTGTGGAGATGATCGCTGTTCCCAGGCCGCCGAGAACCTTGGGAAGCTCCTCGCTGTTCGCGTACACGCGCAGGCCCGGCTTGGAAATTCTCTTAAGACCGGAGATAACCTTCTCGTTCTTGTCTGCACCGTACTTTAATGTCACACGGATCGTCTTGAACGCTCCGTCCTCTACGATGTCGTATCTTGTGATATATCCCTCGTTGTATAAGATGTCTGCGATGGCGATCTTCATCTTGGATGCGGGGATATCTACTGTATCATGTTTTGCAGTGTTCGCATTACGGATTCTTGTAAGCATATCTGCAATAGGATCACTCATAGTCATGGATTGCTTCCTCCTTTACCAACTTGCCTTCTTCACACCCGGGATCTGTCCTTTGTATGCCAGTTCGCGGAAGCAAACACGGCAGATACCATATTTTCTCAAATATGCGTGCGGACGACCGCAGATCCTGCAGCGGTTGTATTCTCTTGTGGAGAATTTCTGCTTGCGCTGCTGTTTGATTTTCATTGCTGTCTTAGCCATAATTTACCTCCTTATTTTGTAAACGGCATGTTGAACTGTCTTAACAGCTCGCGAGCCTCTTCGTCAGTCTTAGCCGTTGTGACAAAGATAACGTCCATACCTCTTACCTTGTCAACTTTGTCATACTCGATCTCCGGGAAGATGAGCTGCTCTTTGATACCGAGAGCATAGTTGCCTCTTCCGTCGAATGCGTTCGGGTTCACGCCGCGGAAGTCACGTACGCGGGGAAGAGCGAGGTTGATGAGACGGTCAACGAACTCATACATCTTCTCTCCTCTTAATGTAACCTTGCATCCGATCGGCATACCCTCTCTGATCTTGAAGTTAGCCACAGATTTCTTGGCTTTGCAGATCACTGCCTTCTGGCCTGTGATCTTCTCCAGGTCAGCAACCGCTGACTCTAAAACCTTGTGGTTGTCTTTTGCCTCGCCTACGCCCATGTTGATAACAACCTTGTCAAGCTTCGGCACTTCCATGATATTTTTATAACCGAACTTCTTGTTCATCGCGTCGATGATCTCGTTCTGGTACTGTTCTTTCAGTCTGCTCAAAGCACTGGACCTCCTTCCTCAACAATTAATCGATCACTTCGCCCGTTGACTTCGCAACGCGGACTTTCTTGTCTCCATCCATCTTGAAGCCCACTCTTGTGGCTTTTCCCTTGTGGATGTACATTACGTTAGAAATATCAATGGGTCCTTCCTGATGAACGATACCGCCATTCTGATTGGAAACACTCGGTTTTGTGTGCTTCGTCAGCATGTTGATACCCTCAACGAGAACTGTACCGTCTTTCTGATTAACAGCGATAACCTTGCCTTCCTTGTCTTTGTCCTTGCCGGCAATGACTTTTACCATATCGCCCTTTTTGATCTTCATAGTTGACATCTTACTCTCGCACCTCCTTACAGTACTTCCGGAGCCAGGGAAACGATCTTCATAAACTGTTTGTCACGAAGCTCCCTCGCTACGGGCCCGAAGATACGGGTTCCTCTTGGGTTCTTGTCTTCTTTGATAATTACAGCAGCATTTTCGTCGAAGCGGATGTAGGATCCGTCTTTACGGCGTGTACCCTTTACGGTACGTACAACTACAGCCTTCACGACATCGCCTTTTTTTACAACGCCGCCTGGTGTTGCATCTTTAACGGACGCAACGATCACGTCGCCGATGCTTGCATATCTTCTTGTGGAACCGCCAAGCACACGGATGCAGAGTAACTCTTTCGCACCTGTATTGTCTGCTACTTTCAGTCTGCTTTCTTGCTGTATCATGCAGGTTTCCCTCCTTATACTATTTCACTTTTTCCATGATCTCGACAAGTCTCCATCTCTTGTCCTTGGACAGCGGCCTTGTCTCCATAACCCTTACCTTGTCGCCGATGCTGCACTCGTTCGCTTCGTCGTGCGCTTTCAGCTTGTAAGTTCTCTTTACGATCTTTCCGTAAAGGGGATGTTTTACATTATCCTCAACAGCAA
Organism: Mordavella massiliensis; assembly: GCF_016901695.1. Taxonomy (GTDB): domain Bacteria; phylum Bacillota; class Clostridia; order Lachnospirales; family Lachnospiraceae; genus Claveliimonas; species Claveliimonas massiliensis_A. Next base: position 54,585 of record NZ_JACJKS010000007.1, read on the forward strand.
CAACGATCGTCTTGTCCATCTTGTTGCTGACTACCTTGCCAACACGTGTCTTTCTAAGATTTCTTTCCACGGTGTTACTCCTTTCTCTGCGTTTTGCTCAAAAAGCTAGGCATTGCTCTTCTCTGTGATCACAGTCTGAATTCTTGCAATGTTCTTTCTTACTTCCTTGATCCGGCTTGTGTTCTCAAGCTGGTTTGTTGCGTTCTGGAACCGTAAGTTGAAGAGTTCCTTTTTAGCAGCTACTAATTCTTCGTTCAGCTCTGCAGCTGATTTTGTCCTTAAATCTTCTACAAATGCATTAATTTTCACTGTTATCACCGCCTTCTAAGTCTGCGCGAGAAACGACTTTACATTTACAAGGTAACTTGTGAGTTGCCAGACGAAGAGCCTCTCTTGCCACTTCCTCAGGAACGCCTGCGATCTCGAACATAACGCGTCCCGGTTTCACAACTGCTACCCAGTACTCCAGGGTACCCTTACCGGAACCCATACGTGTTTCAGCTGGTTTCGTAGTTACTGGTTTGTCTGGGAATATCTTGATCCATACTTTACCGCCACGCTTGATGTAACGTGTCATGGCGATACGGGCAGCCTCGATCTGGTTTGATCTGATCCAGCAGGGCTCTGTTGCAACGATACCATATTCACCATATGAAAGCGTGTTTCCACGAAGCGCTTTTCCTTTCATGGAGCCACGGAACTGTTTACGACGTTTTACTCTTTTTGGCATTAACATTATTTATCGCTCCCTTCCTTTGCTGCCTTTTCCGGAAGAACCTCGCCATTGTAGACCCAAACCTTTACGCCTACCTTACCGTAGGTTGTGTCCGCCTCGGCGAATCCGTAGTCAATGTCTGCTCTCAGTGTCTGAAGAGGAATGGTTCCCTCGCTGTAGAACTCTGTACGGGCAATATCTGCGCCGCCGAGACGTCCGGATACGGATGTCTTCACGCCGAGTGCGCCGGCCTTCATTGTCCTGGACATGCAGGACTTCATAGCGCGTCTGAAGGAGATACGGTTCTCCAGCTGCTGCGCGATGTTCTCAGCCACGAGCTGCGCGTCTCTGTCCGGTTTCTTTACTTCCTTGATGTCAACGACAAGCTTCTTGTCTGTGTATTTCGCAAGCTCGCCTTTAACCTTCTCGATCTCGGAACCGCCCTTACCGATCACAACGCCCGGCTTCGCTGTGTAAACGATGATCTTTACACGGTCAGACGCTCTCTCGATCTCGACTCTGGAGATTCCAGCGTTATATAATCTCTTCTTCAGGAATGTTCTGATTTCATGGTCCTCTACAAGATTGTCAGCGAAATCTTTCTCAGCGTACCATCTGGAGTCCCAATCTTTGATAATGCCGACTCTTAAACCATGAGGATTCACTTTCTGTCCCATAATGCCCTCCTTATCTTTCATCAAGCACAAGTGTGATGTGGCTCATTCTCTTCTCGATCCTGTAAGCCCTGCCCTGTGCTCTAGGTCTGATTCGTTTCATCGTTGGTCCCTTATTTGCATAAGCCTCTGCAATATAAAGGTTCTCAGCATTCATTCCGTTGTTGTTCTCGGCGTTCGCGATTGCTGACTCTAACAGTTTCTTTATGATACTTGAAGCATATCTTGGATTGTAAGTTAAGATTCCAAGTGCTGTTGTTACATCCTTGCCTCTGATGGCGTCGAGTACGAAGCATGCTTTCTGAACAGAAACCCTTGCATAGGATAACTTTGCTGAAGGTCTTGTGTCCTTGTTAGCATTTCTCTCTCTCTTGATCTGGGATCTATGTCCTTTTGCCATGGATGAAGCCTCCTTTCAAATTATCTCACTCTTGATTTCTTTTCGTCTTTTCCATGTCCTCTGTATGTCCTGGTTGCCACGAACTCACCGAGCTTGTGACCAACCATATCCTCCGTCACATATACCGGAACATGCTTTCTTCCGTCGTGAACGGCGATGGTGTGTCCCACCATGCTCGGGAAGATCGTAGAACGACGAGACCATGTCTTGATGACGGACTTGTCGCCGGATGCGTTCATCGCATCGATCTTTTTAAGCAGGCTTGCGTCTGCGAATGGTCCTTTTTTAAGTGAACGAGCCATTTGTTCTACCTCCTTGTGAAATTACCTATTTGATTCCTTTACCGTCGCGTCTTCTTACGATCAGCTTGTTAGAATGCTTGTTCTTCTTGCGGGTCTTAAGACCAAGAGCCGGCTTGCCCCAGGGCGTGCACGGACCCGGACGTCCGATACCGGTCTTGCCTTCACCACCGCCGTGCGGATGGTCGTTGGGGTTCATAACAGAACCGCGTACTGTCGGGCGGATGCCCATGTAGCGCTTGCGGCCCGCCTTACCGATGTTGATCAGGTTGTGATCGCCGTTTCCTACGACACCGATGGAAGCGCGGCACTCGATCGGAACCATTCTCATTTCACCAGACGGAAGTCTGAGGGTTGCATATTTTCCTTCTTTAGCCATCAACTGTGCGCTGTTGCCGGCGGAACGAACAAGCTGTCCGCCCTTGCCCGGATAAAGCTCAATGTTGTGGATCTGCGTACCAACCGGGATCTGCGCAAGAGGAAGGCAGTTGCCGACTCTCACCTCGGCCTCAGGTCCGTTCATGACCTTCATGCCGTCTGTCAGTCCCTGGGGCGCAAGGATGTAAGCTTTCTCTCCATCCTCGTAGCAGATCAGCGCGATGTTCGCGGATCTGTTCGGATCGTACTCAATGCCAAGCACGGTTGCCTGGATGCCGTCTTTCCTTCTCTTGAAGTCAACGACTCTGTATTTTCTCTTAACGCCGCCTCCGCGGTGTCTTACTGTAATCTTTCCCTGGTTATTACGGCCTGCCTGGCTGCTCTTGGATACAAGCAGAGATTTCTCCGGAGTCTTCTTTGTGATTTCAGAGAAATCAGATCCGGTCATCTGTCTTCTGGAAGGCGTATATGGGTTATAGGTTTTGATTCCCATGATTGCTTCTCCTTTCGAATGCTAATTATTAGTGTCACGGAATTGCACCGTATATGCGCGATAAGCAGAGTGAAGGTAAACGCGGATAAGACTGCCACGCTCGCGTGAGCAGGCTTATATGCGGTTAGCTGAGCGTGTAACGCGACCGAGGGACCGAAGGTCCCGAGGTGCGCTGCTTATCGCATTCGCTGTCCCAATGGATATGCCAAAAACATTCCAATGGATTCCCCGGTCCGTGCGCCTAAGCTCGCATAGTAGATACATCCTCGCTTTGCTCGGAGTATCTGCTTTCGCACTAGGCTCGAAAAAACCTCGCCAAGTGCTCAATGCATCGCTAACGCTTGGGACCAGGCCCCGGCTAAGACTCGGCCTTCGCCTTACGTCTCGCCCTCGTCAAGCCTACAGGCCTTCAAAGATCTCGATATCAGCGCTGTCCTCTGTCAGCTGCACAACAGCCTTCTTTGTCTTGGCTGTCTTGCCGAACTGCATGGTGCCGCGCACTCTCTTGCTCTTGCCCTCGTTGTTCATTGTGTTCACCTTCGCAACCTTGGCGCCCGCGAACATCTTCTCAACGGCCTCTTTGATCTGGGATTTTGTAGCCTCTGTGTGAACAAGGAATGTGTATTTCTTGTCAGCCATCAGGCCCATGCTCTTCTCAGTTACGACCGGCTTAAGGATCACATCATAATATTTGATATCTGCCATTATGCGTACACCTCCTCAATGCTTGCAACAGCAGCCTTCGTTGTGATGACTGTGTTGTATTTTAAGATGTCGTACACATTAATTGTATTTGTCTTTGTGGTCTTTACATCAGCGATATTCTTTGCAGAAATCTCAGCGTTTGTATTGCCGTCCTCTAATACGACTAATGCTTTCTTCACATCCAGGTTCTTCAGAACATTTGCAAAGTTCTTTGTCTTGTGGTCCGCGAACGCGATCTCGTCGATGACGATGAACTTGTTCTCCGCAACCTTTGCAGAAAGAGCGGACTTCAGGGCAGCCCTCTTCTCCTTCTTGTTCATCTTAAAAGAGTAGTCTCTCGGAACCGGTGCGAACACGACGCCGCCGCCCGTCCACTGGGGAGCTCTCGTGGAACCCTGTCTCGCATGACCTGTTCCCTTCTGTCTCCACGGTTTTCTTCCGCCGCCGGAAACCTCGGAGCGTGTCTTTGCCTTCTGTGTTCCCTGACGATTATTTGCAAGCTGGCTCACAACTGCCATGTGTACCAGGTGGTCGTTTACTTCCACGCCGAATACAGCATCGTTTAAGTCGATCGTACCAACTTCCTTGCCTTCGATATTGTAAACAGATACGTTTGCCATCTTAAGCGTTCCTCCTTCCTCGCAAAAACTAGTTAGCAGCTTTCACTGTTTCTTTGATAGTTACCAGACATTTCTTCGGTCCCGGTACTGAACCCTTGACAAGAAGCAGATTGTTCTCTGCGTCTACGCGCACCACTTCCAGATTCTGGATGGTGATCTTCTTGTTGCCCATCTGTCCGGGCATCTTCTTGCCCTTGAACACCTTGCTCGGATCAGATGCAGCGCCATTGGAACCTGCATGACGGTGGAACTTGGAGCCGTGAGCCATGGGTCCTCTGTGCTGGCCATGTCTCTTGATGGCGCCCTGGAAGCCTTTACCTTTGGAGATCGCCGTAGCGTCTACCTTGTCGCCGGCCTCGAAGATGTCAGCTTTGATCTCCTGCGCCGGAGCGTACTCCTCAGCGTTCTCAAATCTGAACTCTTTTACATATCTCTTTCCGGAAACGCCGGCCTTTGCGAAATGTCCCTGCTCGGCCTTTGTCAGTCCGTGGCGGTGAACGATCTCTTTCTTGCCGCTCTTATCCTTGTTGATGATCTTGTCCTTCTTGTCAACGAAGCCAACCTGTACTGCGCTGTATCCGTCGTTCTCAACCGTCTTGACCTGTGTTACCACGCAGGGGCCGGCCTGAAGAACTGTTACGGGCGTCAGCACACCGTCTTCGTTGAAGATCTGTGTCATTCCGACTTTTGTAGCTAAGATAGCTTTCTTCATTATAAAATACCTCCTGTGATTTACAGCGGAACGCTCTCGCGTTCATCCTAAATTTTAGGAATTACTGCTTTCTTATTTCATTTTGATATCAATGTACACACCAGCCGGCATTTCCAGTCTGGAAAGGGCATCAACCGTCTTCTGGGTCGGTGTGATGATATCGATCAGTCTCTTATGAGTTCTCTGCTCGAACTGCTCTCTGGAGTCTTTGTACTTGTGTACAGCGCGCAGGATCGTAACCACTTCCTTCTTTGTCGGAAGCGGTACAGGTCCGCTCACCTTTGCTCCGTTCTTCTTTACAGTTTCGATGATCTTCTTCGCGGATGCATCAACAAGCTGATGATCATACGCTTTCAGTGTGATTCTCATTACTTGACTTGCCATAAAAAAAGTCGCCTCCTTTTCGTACTTTTGCTTTAGTACGACAAGCGGTGACTGTACACTCTCCCGTGTGTGTCGTGAGAAACACCCACGTTGTTACTGCATCTCAGCAGCCGTTATAGTAGTTTCGTACAGTGACTTGTCGCCAGTTTCCTAACTTGACATTCGCTCCACGGAAAACCTGCCTTTGCTTATGTTTTTGCTCCGGCAGCAACCTCGCGCTTCACAGCTATCATGTCACAGCTTTATTAGTATATCTGATGGCACGTTTTTTTTCAAGAACTTTCTGTTATTTCATGTATTTTTTTTCGTACAATCGGTTTTTCTTGTATTTTCCTTCTCCAGCCGCTACTATGGAACTGTAAAACCAACCACAAAACGATGCTATTATATAAGGAAGTGATGCAATGGATACAAAGCGCTGGAATGTGATGCTGGCCGTAAACGACTATGGAAGCTTTACGCGGGCCGGCCAGATACTCGGGTACACCCAGTCCGGGATCACCCAGATGATGAAGGCCCTGGAAAAGGAAGTCGGATTCTCCCTCTTTGCCAAGGACAAACACGGCATGGTCCTCACGGACGAGGCAAAAACGCTGATCCCTTCCGTCCGCGCCTTCCTGAACGCCGATGAAGTCGTGCGCCAGCAGATCGCCTCCCTCAAGGGACTGCAGACCGGCACGATCCGGATCGGCACCTACTTAAGCTGCTCCATCCACTGGATCCCCCGGATCATCCGGGAATTCTGCCGCAGCCACCCGGACATCCACTTCCGGATCATCGAGGGGCTGGAGGACGAGCTGCCTGACTGGATCCGGGAGCGACGCGTGGACATCGGATTTGTCAGCCGGCAGAAAGGAAAGGATTACCAGTTCCTCTCCGTGATGGACGATGAGCTGTACGCTGTGATCCCAAAAGGACATCCCCTCGCCTCTTTTGACGAGATCCCCATCGCGCAGTTCAACGGGATCCCCTTTGTCTCCACAGAGTACGCCCCCTCCAGCGACCTGCACCGCACGCTCCGGGAATACCATATCCACCCGGACATCCGCTATGTCTCGATCAATGAATTCTCCGTCCTGTCCATGGTGGACCAGGGGCTCGGCATCTCCATCCTGCCCGGCCTCATCCTGCGCGGCCAGAGCGGGAATTTCGAGATCCGCAGGATCAGCCCCCACGTATACCGGGAGCTGGGGCTTGCCTACGCCTCCCAGGAGGACCTCTCCCCCGCTTCCAGGGTGTTTCTTGAATACGCCAAGGATTTTCTCCTGGATGACTGAACGCATATGCATTAGTATTTGTAATGCCAGCATTACAAATCTTAATATTTTCATTGACACCTATCCCTCAACAGGCTATACTGTAATAGAGGTTTGAATTGCAAAGGCGCTCTCACAACAGCTGAGGGCGCCTTTGTCCTTTTCATCTCCTGCATATCAAGGGGGCAGCGCACATATATAATAGGAAGTCTGACATGTCTGCCCGACAGGAAAGGATGATACTATGAGTAATCAGACAAATGGAGAAACTCGTCAATGGGGATCCAGGTTCGGCTATCTGATGGTGGCGGCGGGCGCGGCCATCGGCCTCGGAAATATCTGGCGCTTCCCTTATCTCGCCTACCAGGGAGGCGGCGGCGTCTTCCTTGTCGTCTACATCATCGTCGTTGCCCTGATCGGGCATCCCATGGTGCAGATGGAGACCGCCATCGGCCGCTACACCGGCAAGGATACAGTCACAGCCTTCCAGCGCATCAGTAAGAAATGGGGATTCGCAGGCTGGATGGCCAACATCTGTACCCTGATGATCAACATGTACTACGTCGTCGTGGGCGGCTGGGTCGCCAAGTACGCGTTCCAGTATCTCACAGGCGGCGACTTCGGCGCTGACAAGCAGGCCTATTTCGACAGCTTCACCTCCTCGACCGTAGAGCCCATCGTCTGGGCCATGATCCTCCTTCTGTTCGTCTCGGTGCTTCTGTATTTCGGCATCACCAACATTGTGGAGAAGATCTCCAAGGTCATGCTGCCGCTCCTCTTTGCCCTGCTCATCATCTGCGGCATCTGGGCCTTCTTTGTAAATGAGAACGCCATCGAGGGCGTGAAGTATTACCTGCTTCCTGATTTCAGCAAGTTCAGCTTCACCACCTTCGCCCAGGCGGCGACACAGGTGCTGTTCTCCGTGGGCATCGGCTGGGGCCTCTATGTGACCCTGGGCGCCAACATCCCCAAGCAGAACAACCTGAAGAGCGACGCAGTCATGGTCTCCGTCTTTGACACGGCCGCCGCGATCCTGGCCGGCTTCGTCATCGTTCCCTCCGCCTTTTCCGGCGGCGTGGACATCGAGTCCGCAGGCCCCAGTCTTGTGTTCAATGTCATGACGGACATCTTTGAGAAACTGCCGGGCGGCCGGATCATCGGCTTCTGCTTCTTCCTGGCCATCCTCTTCGCCGTGATCTCCTCGCTGTTCAGCTTCTTCGAGATCTCTGTGCGCACCTTTGAGGATAACCTGCACATGGGACGGCTGAAGGCCTCCGTCACGACGGCTGTCATCGTCGGCATCGGCAACATCTTCGCCTCCCTCGGTTTTGGGCTCTTAAGCGGTGTGAAGCTTCCCTGGATCGATGCAGGCGGCTTCAAGACCCTGGGCATCTACGACTGGCTGGACACCTTCACAGCCTACCTCCTAATGCCCATCGGCTGCATCCTCGTCTGCATCTTCATCGCGAAAGTATGGGGCTTTAAGAACTACGAGAAGGAGGCCACCAACGACGGAAAGTTCGGCCATGTGAACGCCTATGAGAAGTTCCTGACCGTCTTCGTGGTTCCCTTCTTCATGATCATCATCCTGCTGACCGTGTTCGGCTTCATCAAATAAGAGCGGAAGCAGTAATTTGAACAATCAGGCGTTTGTTTTTATCGCTCAAATTAGACAGAATGCTCAGTTTCAGTTGACTTGTTAATTTTTTGATGATACAATAGCAGTGATAACCGGGTTCGCCTCCGCTATAATCGGGGGTAGCTTTAGGGGGGCGGGCTCTGAAACAATTTTTATTCATAATCTGGAGGGATGTTTTTATGGCAATGTACATCATGAAAGGGTTATGCGTGATCGGTATCATCCTGAACGTTGTTCTGATGATCCGCAAGAACAAAGAGCTCCGCGCCAACCCTGAGAAAGACCCTGAAATCGGTTTAACCGGCGAGGAACTGTGGCAGAGAGGTAAACAGCCGAAGAACCTTGTCGCAACGATCATCACCGGTTTTGTAGCGAACTTCCTGGATACCCTTGGAATCGGTTCCTTCGCTCCGTCATCTGCTTCCTTTAAGCTGACGAAGTCTGTAGACGATATCCTGGTTCCCGGCACGCTGAACGTAGGCGACACTGTTCCTGTATGTGTGGAGGCGTTCCTGTTCTTCGGTTTCGTAGATATGGATATCCTGACACTGGTACTGATGATTGTAGCTTCTGTAGTCGGATCCTTCGTAATGGCCGACATCGTAACAAAGTTCGACAGAAAGAAAGTTCGTTACGCACTGTTCGTTGGTCTGTTCATCCTGGCTACCGTGATCCTGATGAAGGTTTTCGCAGTTGGTCCGTTCGGTACGATCGGTACAGAACTCGGACTTCGCGGCGTGAAGCTCGTGATCGCTGTTGTCGGCAACTTCATCTTCGGCGCTCTGATGAGCATCGGCGTTGGTCTGTACGCTCCTTGTATGGCTATGGTTCTGGCTCTTGGTATGGATGCCGGATGCGCGTTCCCCGCTATGATGGGTTCCTGCGCATACCTGATGGCATTCGGCAATGGCCCGAAGTTCATCGCTCAGGGAAGATACGACATGGTTGCATGCTGGACACAGGCTATCTTTGGAGCCATCGGTGTTTACTGCGCATACGCTTTCGTATCCAGTCTGCCGCTTGACGTGCTTACAAAGGTTATCGCTGTTATCGTTTACATCACAGCATTCCTGTACCTGCACGACGCTATCAAGAAAGGTTCTGCAGCGTAAGCAGACTCATAAAAACTTCATAATGAGATTAAAAAGGTTCTGCGTGGTCATCCCACACAGAACCTTTTTCTTATCTTCTCTCTTTTTCTCTCTCCTGCGCCTCGATCCGCATCCGTGTGATGTGGCCGCGTATCTGCATTCCAAAGTTCTTAAACCGGTTCCAGAGCCCCACAGGCAGCCAGCGGTAATCCGCGCCGCTCTTCTCAAGGATAAACTCCTTAAAGTCCCTCTCCTCACCTTCGGTAAAGTTTGCCTTTGGCAGGATCAGCAGATCGTCCTCGTTCATACCTACGTAGTATGTCTTCTCATCCTCCCAGATCCGGTAGATCGTCTTGTAGTAGCCCATATTGTCCACGGATCCGTTCTGCCGCACCCGCACGCCGGTATTGCCGAACAGGTAGGTGAGCTCCTCGTTTTCCTTCACCGCCGGGTCCCCTCTCATCGTGCCAAGCGCCAGGTACTGCCGGAACAGTCCCGTCGCAACGAGCAGGGCGCCCACGCCGTAGCAGACGATCACGCCGGGCAGCGCCATATTCTTTACCAGAGTCGGCACAAGCGCCAGCAGGATGCCTGTCATAACCAGGTTGAAGGTGACACGCGGGTGTTTCACCCGGTTATAGAATTTGATATATTTCATCATCATGGCCTTATCCCGCCGGATGTCCACCACATACCGGTTCTTCCGCGGATCGGCCGCCGTCTGCTGCTCCATTTTCACTTCTTCCAATTTCTCCATTCCTCCCTTTCGTTTCGACAGGATTGCGTCTCGTGGATATTATACCACATCTCCGGGCATATGCCTACAGAAAGTGTAGTCCGTCAGCGCTTTTGTCTGATAAAGTGATAATACGTCACTTTATTGAATTTATACAAATTCAGCATCAGTTAATACACTTTATTTGTATAAACATACAGTTTTTCCCTACCTTCTCCAGGTGTCTTGACACCCGTGCCATCTTGTGCTATAGTTAACCCAATCTTAAAAAAGGTTGCAGTTGCAGTTGATCCGATGCCGATTGTTTTCCCCAAGAGCAGTCCTGCACCGGTGAACTACAATTTATTATATATACTTTCTCCATTCGTGGAGATTTTTCCCCAGCTTTGTATATATATACAAAACTGCAAATGCAACGAGGAAAAACCTCTCAATGACATACCAAAAAGAAAGGGCACGACATGTTCAGATGTCGTGCCTTTTCTTTGCACCGCAGGAGAGATCCGCTTATCTGTCCTGCTCCATCTTTCTCATTTTCAGTTTCAGAAGCGCAAGTGCCTTCTTGCAGTCCAGCTCTACCACGTTGTTCTCGCCGACTACGTTCGTCTCCGTGCCGTCTGCGCTCTTATTGATATCAATGATGCCGTCCAGATAGTTGTTGGTCACAACAAACTGGGCCACCGTGCCGCTGAAGTTGAGTCCGGTCACTGCGATCCCTCTTGTGCCGAGCTGCTCGCATGTGTTCGTGAAGTCCACATCGCTGTTGCCCCAGCCGTCGGAGGAGATGATCACACCGTCCGCCCGCATGGCTTCTGCCCACACAGCAGTTCTTGTGCCGACGAGCATCTTGTCCACATTGTCATCCGGCGTACCTACGATAACGATACCCATCAGATCCACGTCTGTATCCTGGGATACCACGTCGAGAAGGGGATCCCTGAAATGATGCAGTGATGTTTCCTTTGTTGAAGGTCCAATACCCATACCATTCACCTCCTACTGCATGGAACGGATGATACCGTCTCTGTATTCATTTGGAGTTACAAGGATCGGCATGTTCCCCATATCGATGATGGAGCGTCCGCCTTCCACGCCTGATGGCTCTTTTGCGAAGAGATGCGTGTCGTACATGGCGCCCTGTCCGGCCACCTGCTTCACGATCAGGACTCTCTTCTTGCCCGGGCGCACGATATCATGATACTCGTGCCGCTCCGTGCACTTCTCGCCCTTAAATTTCTTCATCTTGTCCCTGTATGTCTGGATGAACTCGTCGCAGGCCCTGTGCGCTGCTGTCGGGCCCGGGCGCTCCTGTCCCATGCCCTCCTTGAGGGTTACGTCGAAGGAGATGATGTAGTCATCGTCACCCGGCGTACCGGCGCGGTTCAGGACAAGCTGCTCCTTCAGGTTGCCCTCAGAGGAGCCGAACTCGTGGCACTGCTTTCCGACTGTGTCCACACCCGTCAGGATCACGTACACGCCCGTGACCGTATGTGTGATGCCCTCTCCGATCTTTCCGAGCACCTTTGTAGAGATCGGAATGATGTCCATGATCGTGTTTGTCCAGCGGTCATGATCGCCGGGCTTAATGATCTGGATATCGATCTTCTCGATGTAATCCTTCTCCTGCTCCACGAGCTGGTCCAGCATCTCCTTGCTGACAGTCATGTGTCCGTCTGTTGTGATGTCGTTGTGGTCGCCCCACTCCACATCTGTCATGTGGAACGCCTTGATCACAAGACGGCGTAAGTCTTTCACCTGATCAGCCATTTTTCCACCTCCGCTTATTTGTTATTTTTTTATCCTTCTTTTTTTACAAAAAGGGCAGATGCATATTACATCTGCCCTTTAAATCCTGTTTAGTGCTTTTCTCTAATATCTGTAGACATTAGATCTTCGCAACGTACTCAAACGGCAGCGGTACGATCGTTCCAGGTGTCTGGATCTTAACAAGCTGCTCAAGAGTAGCTTTTACGATCTGTGTCTGCTGTTCTACGTTGTGAGGACCACCCGCGTTGGCACCCATAGGTACTAACGGAGCTACCGCACGAGGAGTACCGGTCTGACGTACAACCGGAGGAAGAGCTGCAATAATGATTGTAGGAATTCCAGCCTCTTCAATCGCTCTCTGCACCAATACTGCAGAGCGGTGGCAGGTTCCTCAGCCAGCGGTGAGGATAACTGCGTCTACATCCTCTTCTGTGAACATCTTTGCAACAGCCGGACCAGTCTCGTTTTTGAACTTCTCCTGGTTTCCGCCGCCGCCCATGAATCCTGCGTGTACAGGAGCACATGCTCTGATGAAGCCCTCTGCTGCAAGCTCATGAATTCTGTCGATGGGGAACATGCAGTTGATGTCCTTGTTAACATCACTGTTGTCATATCCGCCGTGGGATACCATCAGTTCGCTGGATGGCGTTGTGTTCTCGATCTTTCTCCATGTGAAGTCACCGGCAAGATTGAATCTCTCCTGTGATTTCTTATGAACACCAGCAGCCGTAGCAAGAGCGATGGACATGTCCTTCAGCTCTTTTTTAACAGGCGTCCATACCGGAGGAGGTGTAATCGGAACAAAAATCTCAGATTGTAAACCTTTAACAACCGTTAAACTCATTTTGAAACCTCCTTATTTTCCATTTGCCTACGCATCTTTTCCTGATTGCGTCGTTCTTTCTCTATATTGCTGACATATTTCTCATTTACTTCAGGCCCGAGCTGCTCCGGAAAGCTCATGTTCCATCCGATCTCCTGCCCCACTTTCGGTTCCGTGTCACAGATGAACATCCGCTTCGGCGCTTTGAAAAATCCCAGGCGCCCTTTCAGATCCACGCTGATGCTGCAGTCGTCAACATCAACCACGATCCCTTCCATGTAAATGATCCTGTCGCCATAGTGCAAACGCTCGTTGTTCATTAAAACCGCCTCAGATTAGTCGTATTTTTCCTTACGCTTCTGGCTCATCGGCAGGGACTGCTCGTTCTCAACAAGATCAACTTTCTTGCCGTAAGCGCCCTCGATCAGCTCAACGTTTGTAGACTTAACGTTCGGATTCCACTTTCTCTCAGCAGCTTTCACTTCCTCGCCTGCCATAGCTGTCTTCAGCATAGCCAGTGCACGGATCGCATCCTCCTCGCAGAGGGTGTTACATCCGAGAACCTCGTTCTCGATACCGGACTCAGACTTGTTGTTGTCAACCATGTATGTCATGTACTTGTTACCAACAACGAGTGCGCCCTGTACTGCGCAGTAGGACATGCCAACTGTCGGAACGCCTCTCATACCGATCTGCTCGATATGGCTTGCGAAGTCAATGTGGTTGTTTCCGAAGCCCTCTGTTGTAACGAATGCTCCGTCAACGTCCATCATCTCAACTGTGTGGCCTACACGTTTGGATACGTAGAACTTCTCAGCGTTGATCTGCGGGCTTCCTACGAATACAACGCCGCAGAGGTCAACTTCCGGATCATGAAGAGTCTCGATTACGAGCGGCTCTCTCCAGTAATGTCTGGACATCTCCTTGGATGCAGGTCCGATACATGTAAGAGCATGGATACATCCATCCAGAACCTCAAGCGGAGATACGCATACCGGAACGTTTCCTAAGTCAACGTTTGCTCTCGCGCCAAGGATGCCGACCGGCTCTACCGGAAGGATGAAGTTGTCGTGCATAGCGCCCTGACCCATGATCTCTTTTACGATAACGACTTTCTTCTTGCCGGGACGACGAACCTGTTTCAGTTCCTGCGTCTCAGCAACAAGGCTCTCATCGAGTTCCTTCATGACCTCACGGATCTCCTGTGTGATCACATCGAACGCTGTGTGGGCAGCCATAGGTCCACGACGCTCCATGTTGGTCTTCTCCTGGATCACGATGTTACCCTTGATGAAGATCTCGCCTTTATCCGGGCAGCCCGGACGTCCCCACATGATGTTCTCATCCAGGTAACCCTCGGAGGAACCGAACTCACCGATCTGAACTCCGCCCTCGTCTGTACCTGTCAGCATCATAACAACGCCGTCCAGTACTCTTGTCACACCTGTACCGAGGTCAGCGTCGCCCTCTTTTGTAGCGATGGGCTGTACGTCCATGATCGTCTCGGAATATGTGTGATAGTTCTCAGGAGTAATGATCTCCAGGTGGAAGTCTTTAACGAGCTCCTGGTTGTCGATAACTTCCTGCTCGATGCCCTCACGGATGTAAAGAGTCGTTCCCTCGATCTTTGTCTCAGGTCCTCTCTTAACCTCTGTGATCTTGAAGTGCTTTCTTGTTAAGGTTCCTACTACCTTCTCCTCGCCAGCCTCTGCTGCCGCCGGTGCTGCTGCGCCTGCTGCAACTGCTGCTGCGGGAACCTCTGCTACTGCTGCGCCGCCGTTGCCGAGTGCTCCAACCGGGATCTCAAGGTTGATGTCCTTGCCCTCTCCGATGTGGATCCTCAGTGTGCCGCCTGCTGCTGCAACCGGTGCTGCCGCGGGAGCTGCTGCCGGTGCTGCCGGAGCCTCTGCCTCTGCAGGTGCTTCCTCTGCCTCTGTGGTCGGAGCCTTCGCGCCCTCAACCTTGTCTGCTGTAAGCGGGCAAAGTGAATCGCAGGTCTCTTTGAGTTTTGCACCTAAAACTTCTTCGATGGTAAGGCATCCATCGAGGTTCAGTAATCCTGAATCTACAAGATCGTCAAAGATGGCGGGATCTTCCAGATTCGCCGGCTCAATTGTAATGCCGCCCTCGGCTCTACAACAAAGTACCGCAGGATCATGAGCATGTGCCTTAGCTGTTTCAGCTGTGATTGACATATTGTTTTCCCTCCTTGTTTTGTTGCTTGGGAGCGCCCGTAACCGGACGCCGTTTTCTTTATCCGCACACTGTATTTGCACGGATAAGGGGTGTATATTTTCAGCTGCAGGCAAAATAAGAAAATACCTCTCACTTTTCATATCGCAGGAAAGAATCGGGGGTCCTTCCCGGATTCTGCCCGCAGCAGAAATACCTTGTCCACGGACGGATGAACGCTTCTTAGAAATCGATGTCCTGGCTTACTTCCTTGGAGATCTTCAGCGTTCTGTAAAGAGGATGTCCGATGGTCCTCATCACATGGTCTGTCTGATGGAAGACTTTCAGTCCCATCTTCGGGCCGGATGCCATAACTGTGTTGGAGCAGTCAGAGCAGTTGCCGATGATGATGTACTCGCAGCCGTCCTTCTTGAACTGCAGGTTGTTCTTAACCTGTCCCGGACAGTTGCCCGGGCGTAAGCACTTGAGCGGTGCGCCCGGCTTGTTCTCGATGGCCTGCTTACATCTGCATACAGATACGACGTTGGCGTTCATCTTGGAAGCGATCTCGCGCATGCGCTCCTCGCTGCCGCCGCAGGCACAGACAAGAAGTCCTGTCTTCGCGCCGTGCAGATCCGGGAACTCTACTGTCACCAGGATACCACCTGTCGTCTTTGTGATCGGCTCGTCCATATTTGTGGATTTGCCTGTGAAGGCGCCTCCCATGATGATCTCGCCGTACTCGCCGTCAATGCCGCCGGCCTTCTCGATCAGCTCTCCTACGCTGACGCCAACCGGCACATCCATAAATACGTGGGCCTCATTGCCGCCCACCAGTTTGCCGCGCACTGTCACGTTCTTCGTGATGCAGGGCTTTCTCTCGTCAATGGCCTCTGCGATCTTGGCCACTGTCTCCAGGTTCACAACCACGCTTCTCGCAGCGGACGGAAGCTGTGTCGTCGTCAGGTTCACGCCGAGGCACTCTCTCACGACTGCGCGCTCCTCTCCCATCGGGTAGATATCCGCCAGGAAGTGCATGGAGATGTCCGGCTCGCTCTTGAGAGCCGCATCCAGGATCTTGATGGCGTTGTGGTGTTTCTTCTTAATTGCGAAGATGGCCTTGTCTGCATTGGTGATCTCCATGCAGTACTTCACGCCGCGGATCACTTTGTCCGTCTGTGTCTCAAGCTGCTGGATGTTGTGCTCCAGACCCGGCTCACACTCAGCCGCGTTGATAAGGATGTAGCTGTGCTCCAGCTTGAAATCCGCCGGGAGCTCCGGGTTGATCTCCGGATCCAGCTCTCCCATCGGCGTCTCAGCCAGGTTGATGCCGAGCTTGATGCCTGTCGGGAATCCGGCGCCTCCCATTCCGACGATGCCGGCTTCCTTCACCATCTCCAGCTTCGTTCCCTCTTTGATCGGAACGAACTCGTCCTTCTGTTCCTCGTCGGGCTTGATGATGATCCTGTCATCTGTCACTTCTTCAACCACGCCGTATACACTGGAAAAAATATTGGCCCCAAGTCCGGTCGGCGCAGCGATCAGCGTACCCTTCTCCACTCTGTCGCCGGCCTTTACAACGGCCTGGCAGGGTGCGCCCACATGCTGACGTAACAACATCTGTACATTTCCCATGACTTTTCTTCTCCTTTTTTTCATTATTTTTTTAAGCAAAAACAGAACCGGAACGCTCCGTTTCCATTTACTTATCACACATAAAGAAGATCAGCAGGCTCAAATCAATAGGTTTTATCTATAAATCGTCTCTATAAATCAACTCTGCCATTTTTTTAACAGAAATCAGCTTCTTTTTGGCGGAGGCATGTGGGAATCGAACCCACCCAGGACGCTCTTAACGCCCCACACTAGTTTTGAAGACTAGGAGGCACACCAGTCACCCATCTACCCCCCCGTTTCTCTTACGTGCTCCTATACAATAGCACAGGTTTTCGCAGATTTCAAGCCTTTTCTGGTCTCTTTTATATTAGCAAAAAAGCATTGACTTTTCAAGGCTTTTCCCCCATAATAGTGAATAAGCAAATGAACATCGTACTAGAATACGGTCTAATCGTTAATTTCCTGTCATTTTTGACCGGTGTTTCGTATAAGACACGGAGGAAACATGGGGGTTTTCGATGTGTTTTTATAAAAATCTTATAGAAATCTTCTATAAGAAAACAAATATTTCTTCATTATAAGGAGGTAGTAACTATGGAGTTAAAAGCGAATGTTAACTTCGACCGCTTTGAGGCTGCGCTTCAGGTAGTGGACGCTCACACCGAAGGCGAGTTCTGCCGCGTAGTGTACGGCGGATTCCCAGAGCCGGAAGGCAACACAATGATCGAGAAGAAGAAATGGATGGAGAAGAACTACGACCAGGTTCGTACAGCTCTTATGTTCGAGCCCAGAGGACACCACGACATGTTCGGCGCTTTCCTCTGCAAGCCTGTTAACCCCGAGGCTTCCTACGGCGTTATGTTCATGGATACAGGCGGATACCTGAACATGTGCGGACACTGCACCATCGGCGCTGTTACCGTAGCTGTTGAGGCCGGCCTGGTTGAGTCCCACGAGGGTGAGAACGACGTTGTTCTCGAGGCTCCCGCAGGACTGATCCGCACAAAGGCTATCGTAAAGAACGGCAAGGTTGAGAGCGTAACTCTTACAAACGTTCCCGCTTTCGTTTACAAAGAGAACCAGTCCGTTACGATCGACGGCAAAGAGATCAAATTCACGATCTCCTTTGGCGGAAGCTTCTTCGCACTCGTTGACACAGCACAGCTTGACATCGGCGAGATCAACGGAAAGAGCGTTCCCGCTTACTCCGCTCTGGGCATGAAGATCCTGGATGCGATCAGCAAGGAGATCCCTGTAAAGCATCCGGAGCTCGACATCGACTCCGTTGACCTGGTTGAGTTCTACGGCCCGACTCCGAATCCGGACAAGGCTGACCTTCGTAACGTTGTTATCTTCGGCGACGCTATGGCTGACCGTTCCCCCTGCGGAACAGGTACAAGCGCGAAGCTGGCCACCCTGCATCACTGGGGCGAGATCGAAGTTGGCCAGGAGTTCAGATACGAGAGCTTCATGGGAAGCATCTTCAAGGGCGTGATCAAAGAGACCACAAAGGTTGGCGATTACGACGCTGTTATCCCGATGATCACAGGAAGCGCATATCTGACAGGCGTTGCTACATACCTGATCGATCCCGAGGATCCGCTGAAATACGGTTTCCAGGTAGGCTAATCGCCTTTCGTTGACACAGGTTCACAAAAGAAGCGGATTGCAAAATCCGCTTCTTTTTCATTTCGCAGCAGGCACAGAAGGGAATGAGATCCGATGCCAAAGAGACGCCAGTCAACCAAAAGCCGCATCGTGAAAGCGGCCTGGAGCCTTTTTTACAGGAAAGGCTACGACAACACAACCGTGGAGGACATCATCAATGCCTCCAAGACGTCCAAGGGGACGTTCTACCATTATTTCAAGGGAAAAGAATCGCTGCTCAACAGCCTTTCCTATCTCTTTGACCAGAAGTACGAAGAGCTGGCCGGCACCATCGATCCGGACATGTCTGCCCGGGACAAGCTGCTCTTCCTGAATCATGAGCTGTTCCACATGATCGAGACGAGTGTGGATATCCATCTGCTGGCGTATCTCTACTCCTCACAGCTCATCACCAAGGACAAGAAGTCCCTGTCCGACAGGAAGCGGTTCTACTTCAAGTGGATCACTGAGATCCTGGAGGAAGGACTGAAAAACGGCGAGTTCGCCGCCACGTCATCCGCCGAGGACCTGATGGGCATCTATGCCATGTACGAGCGGGCCCTCCTCTATGACTGGGCGCTGTTCAAGGGGAAAGTCTCCCTCACCGAACGGAGCGACCGGCTGCTGCCCCACGTACTTGACACATTTCAAAAAGGAGTCTGATTATGAAAGATCCGGCACCATAAAAGACCGCAGAAGCGACAGGCGTCACTTTTGCGGTCTTTCTTTTCTTTGCTTCGTTCCCGCCCGCGCGGGATCTGCGGGTTGTTACACCATGCACTCGTGGAGCGCTTCGCTCTCAATGCCGGACTCCTCCATCATGGCGACGATCCCCTCCCTGTCGCACAGGTCCGCGCACCAGGAGAGGCCGCATCCGGCCGAGATGGAGCGGGGCACCGGGATCAGGCGTCCCGGGACATCTTTCTGTCTGCACGCCTTCTCCATGGCCATGGCATCCGCCGTTGTATGAAATGTAACGACCAGCTTCAGTTCTTTCTTTCTCATTACTCGATCACAACTTCAAAGCATCCGTCTTTCTCTGTTGACACTGCCTTCTTCCCGTGATCCTTCGCGTACTTCTCCACGTTCATCTTCTGGTGTGGTTCGCTCACGATCACTTTCACGGGGCCGTCAGCGTTCTTAAGCGCCTCGGCTGTCAGCATCAAAGGCTCCGGGCAGGAAAGACCTCTTGCATCTACTTCCTTCATACTATTTTACCTTCCTTCTTAGAATACCATATCCTGAATTATTTTGCACTCTCTCTTTTGTTCGTGAATGCGATGATAAAGCAGACAACGATACAGATGACGCAGGCCACCTTTCCGGCCGGCGTAACAGCGCCTGCCACCAGCTCGCCCGTCTCGGCGTCAAGGGCTGTGCCGCTGGACGCAAGTCCGAAGTTGTGGCACAGGGCAGCCGCCACGAGCATGCCTGCAACTGTCACCGCGGAGTCGGAAGAGCCCTGGCCCGCCAGCACGAGCTGACGAAGGGGGCATCCGCCTGCCAGCACGGCCGCGAAACCTACCGCGTACATGCCGAGGATGTTCCACAGATGCTCGGAGTGAGCCACCACGCCCGGTGTGTCAAACGCCGGAGTAAAGTTTCCTGTGGCGATGTTGTAGATCAGCATCACGACGAACAGGCCGCCGATCACTGTGATCAGGTCAAAGTTCCGCATAAGCACGATGTCGCGGATGCTGCCGGCGAAGCACATTCTGGACTTCTGGGCAAACGCGCCGAACACGAGACCGCCGATCAGGGATACGATAATCGGTGCGTGCATGCTGCCCGGGCCGCTCTCGCTGAACTTAAGCAGGGACGTGCACAGCAGGAGCACGAGGATGCCCGCCATGAGCACCGGAAGGACAGCGCCGCTCTCCTTCTGCGTCTCGTGGGCCCTGCCGAGGCTGAAGCCGTTCTTCAGAGCGATCGCGCCTGTGGATACGCCGAGGATAAAGCCGATCAGCGCGACCCATGCGTTCAGGTCGCCGGCGGACATACGGATCACCATACGGAGCGGGCAGCCCAGGAATACGAGGGAGCCGATCATGATGACCATGCCCAGGACAAAACGGATCATCGGGGAAGATCCGGCTGTGGAGCGGTACTCCTTTGTCGCCACGGAGATGGCGAAAGCGCCGATCACGATGCCGATGATCTCCGGCCTTGCGTACTGTACGACTGCTGCCTGGTGCAGGCCGAGGGCCCCGGCCGTGTCGCGGATAAAGCAGGCGATACAGATCGCCATGTTGGCCGGGTTCCCGAAATATGCGAGGACCGCCGCCACAAGACCGCAGACAACGCCTGCTAAGGCAAGCTTTTTCTTTGAGTCTGACAAGTTAAAATTCATTTGTAGTTCCTCCTTTTCTCTCTCCTTCAGAACTCAGATCTGAAACTCAGGTTTTCCGGCTTGCGGTGCGGGGCGGCTTACGCCTCCTCCTGCGCCAGCTCCCGGATGGCCCTGATGGCCGTCTCCACCTCTTCGTCTGTTGTGTAGTGGGAAAAGCTGAACCTCACAGCCCCCTGATCCACCGTCCCGAGCGCCTTGTGCATGAGGGGTGCGCAGTGCGCTCCCGGCCTCGTGGATATACCATATTCTGTAAGAAGTTCATCTCCAACTTCCGAAGAGTCATAATCACCGATGTTGAGGGCGACGATGGGGCATCTCCCGCCGCCGGAGAAATCTCCGTACACGGTCACGCCCGGGATGTCTTTTACACCGTTGTAAAAGTTCCACATGCACGCCTGCTCCCTTTCCCGGATCTTGTCCATGCCTGTCCGCTCGATGTATTCCACCGCCGCGTGCAGGCCGGCAATGCCGTGGCCGTTCATAGTGCCCGCCTCGAGGGCTGTGGGCATCTCGGCCGGGTGGGTCCTGCTGTAGGTCTGGACGCCGCTTCCGCCGCTCTTTAAAGGACGGATGTGCACGCCTTCCCGCACGTACATGCCGCCGGTCCCCTGGGGGCCCAGAAGGCCCTTGTGGCCGGTAAAGCACAGCACGTCAATGTGCATCTTCTCCACATCGATGGGGAACACGCCCGCTGTCTGGGACGCGTCCACGATAAGAAGGACGCCGTGCCGGCGGGCGATCTCACCTACCCGCTCTATATCTACAAGGTTGCCCGTGAGGTTAGAGCCGTGGGTACAGACGATGGCTTTCGTCTCCGGGCAGATGGCTTTCTCAAAATCATCATAGCTGATGCAGCCTTTCCTGTCGCTCTCCAGGATGGTCAGGCGCACACCCTTCTCCTCCTTCTCATAGAGAGGCCGGAGCACAGAATTGTGCTCCAGCATGGTGGTAACAACATGGTCGCCGGGATCCAGGATCCCCTTGATGGCCGTGTTGAGACTCTCGGTCGAATTGCTGGTGAACACCAGTCTTCTCGGATCGCTGCCCCCGAAGAAGGAGCACAGCTTCTCCCGTGTATCATATATCGTTCTGGACGCCTGCAGGGATGCCGCGTGCGCGCCCCGGCCCGCATTGCCCATGGACTGCATGGCCTGCACTACCGCGTCGATCACTTCCTTTGGCTTCTGCATGGTCGTCGCCGCATTGTCCAAATAGATCATACTCTGTCTTACCCCCAATCTCCTGGTTCCCCTCTAGTATACTTCCATAATGGCTGACCGTCTAATTGCAAAAGGCAATAAGTGGAATTTATTTATAGATTACATCTATAGTCAAACTCCACAAAAAAGAAGGACATGCCGCCATATGCATGTCCTTCTTTTCATTGAAATTATAAAGCAACAAAACGTTTACAGCTCTCACGCATGCTGTCCCGCAGCGGATTCTTTACCCCGTTTTTCCTCCGCCGCCTGACCATCAGATCGGAAGTTCCAGGTAGATATCCTTCCCTTCCTTGATCGAGATCACAACTTTCCCATTCCGGATCGTCGTGACTGCGCCCTCTACGGAAGCGGCAGCCTCCACGGCTGCGGGCGCCTCTGCTTCCCCGCCCGGCTCCTGAGCCGGTGCCTCCTCACCTGCGTCGTCCTTCCATCCCTCTACATTGTCCACTGTAAGAGGACTTAAGGAGTCGCATGTCTTGGTGAGCTTTGCCCCCAGCACCTGTTTGATCTTCAGGCATCCGTCCAGTGTAAGGAGCCCTGAATCAACCAGCTCGTCAAAGATCGCCGGGTCTTCCAGGTTGGCCGCCTCGATGGTGATGCCTGCCTCTGCGCGGCAGCACAGGACTGCAGGATCATTCGCATGCTGTTTGGCGGTTTCCGCTGTGATTGACATGTCCATTACCTCCTGTCTTTCTTTCTATACTTCATAGTATAATGACAGGTTCCGGCAAAAGCCAATTGTTTTTCCAGATATACTTATAGAGCGTTTCTATTTCTCAATGCCGTACATCTCCCGCACAGTCCTGATAAAGCGCTGCACAGACCGGGAGAGGGGGTGGTTCTTGTTGAACACGAGATTGAGATCCCGCCCCTCGTCCGAATCCGGGATCGGGAACTGCAGCACCTGGCCGCTCTCCACCTCATTTTTTGCCGCCAGCCGGGACAGGATCGAGACGCCCATGCCCTGGATGACGGATTTCTTGATGGTCTCCTGGTTGGCGATACTGGCAATGATATGCAGCCGCTCCGCGCGGATCCCCAGATGGCGGAGCTGCTTTTCCGCCTCCTTGCGGGTGCCGGATCCCTCCTCCCGCATGATCACGTTCTCCTCCTGGATCCAGTATATATCCTTCCCCATCTGCTGGTACTCCCGGTATTTCGGCTGATCCGGGGTGATCACCACAAGCTGGTCCTTATAGAAGGGGATGTAGGTACAGTATTTCTTCTCCAGCACAGTGCCGGTAAAGCCGATGTCCACGGCCCCCTCCGCCACCTGCTCCGCCACCTGGGCGCTGTCGGACTCCAGGATCCGCAGTTGTTCTCCCGGGTACTTCTCGTTGAACCGGGCCAGGATCTCCGGCAGGAGGTACTGGGAGGGGATGGTGGACGCCGCAATGGTGATGCACGTCTTCTCCTCCTGCGCGTGTCTGCCGAACTCCATGCGGATCCGGTCCGTCATATCCAGGATCTGCCTGGCGTATGTGTACAGTTTCTGCCCGTCCGGGGACAGGGCCACTTCCTTTGTATTCCGCACGAAGAGGCGCACGTCCAGCTCTTTCTCCAGCGCCGCGATGTGGGCGCTTATGGTCGGCTGGGTCAGGAAGAGCTTCCTGGCCGCCTTGGAAAAGCTGCCGGACTGTGCCACCTCCACGAATGCTTCCAGTTGTTTCAGATTCATCAGTATGCCACCCTCTCACTTTCCGCGCCCGTCTTCTTTGTCACCTTGATGCTGTCCATGTACTCCAGGATCGGCTTGGCGCTCTTCCGGCTCGTCTGGAACATGTCCCGCACCTGCGCGATGGTGATGACCGGATCCTCTGCAAGGCTGGCCCGTATCTTCTCCTTTGCCTCGTCCATGTAGGCCGACAGGGTGTACATCTCATCCGTCACCTTCACGATCTTCTTCTCCTCCAGAAGGATGTTGAGGATGTCATCTTTCACCTCCTGCTTTACATCCTTCACAGGGATCTCGCCGTAGCGCACAAAGTCAAAGCCCGCCTTCTCCATGGCGCCAAGGAGCGCCGCAGACACCCGCTCGTACAGGGCGTCTTTTCTCACCTGGTAGTCCGGGGTGCACAGGAACTCGTCCACCCGCTTCAGGGCGCCCTCCTCCTCCAGGTATGCGAGGAACAGGTCAAACACATTGGGCCGGATCCGGCGGAAGCAGTTGCTGTGCACCTCCGCCTTTTTCATGCCGTACCGGTAGGGATATTTCTTCTCGTACTCTGTGAGGGCCGCAAGGATCGTCTCCCTGGCTCTGGCCGCATCCTGCCTGTGCCAGGCCCAGGTCTCCTTCTTCATGGGGAAGAGAAGGACGGTCCCCTCCGCCGCAAGCTGCGCCGCGTCCGCTTCGACCTCTTCCGCCGAGAGGGCGGTCAGCCTGGCGATCTCTGACAGGGTGACCATGGTCTCTGCGTGGCTTTTCACGTGGAGCTCCACCACGTCTGCCGAGGAGCCGGACTCCCTGCGCTCCAGGTCCTCGATGACCTGCTGCTGATGCCGCCTGTGAACAGATGGGTTGGGCTCCAGGATCACGCCGCCCCCGATGGTCTCCATGGGGGAGTAGAAGCGCACGACGAACTTGTCCCCCTTCTTTACGGCGATCTCCTCCTCCAGGCGGAGCTGCACATAGCCGCTCTCGCCCGGCCCCAGCTCATCCTGATCCAGCAGGACCGCCCTGCAGAGGATCTCGCTCGTCCCGGTAAAGAGATGAAGGCGGGTGTGGTTCGTCAGCACCCGCATGGAGGAATCCAGGATGTTCATCTTCACGTCCAGAAGATCCGTGTTCTTCATGCTGTCCGGCGGGGCAAGGACGCAGCCCCTGCCGATCTCGCGCTTTTTGATGTTCGACAGGTTGATGGCCACGCGCTGGCCGGCAAAGCACCGGTCCACATCCTGGCCGTGGACCTGGATGCTGCGGATCTTGCTCGTCTTCCCGATGGGATACATCTCCAGCGTGTCCTCCTTCGTGATCGTGCCGCTCAGGAGCGTGCCGGTGATGATGGTGCCAAAACCGGACAGGGAGAAAGCCCTGTCAATGGGAAGCCGGGGGATCGTGGATGTATCCTTCTCCTCCACTTCCTCCCGGGCCATCTTCTCAATGACTTCGATGAGGTGGGGAAGCCCCTCCCCCGTGGCCGCAGAGACCCGGACGACAGGCGCTTTCTCCAGGAATGTCCCGGAGAGCTCCTCCCGGATCTCCTCCTCCACAAGCTCCGTCCATTCCTCGTCCACCAGGTCGCATTTGTTGAGGACGATGATGCTCTTCTCGATGCCGAGCAGGTTCAGGATGTCCATATGCTCCCTTGTCTGGGGCATGATGCCTTCGTCCGCCGCCACCACAAGGAGCACCATATCCATGCCCACGACGCCGGCCACCATGTTGTTGATGAATTTCTCGTGGCCCGGCACGTCGATGATGCCGGCCCGGTCCCCGCCCGGCAGGTCAAACCAGGTAAAGCCAAGGTCGATGGTGATGCCGCGGCGCTGCTCCTCCTCCCAACGGTCCGTGTTGCGGCCCGTGAGGGCTTTGATCAGGGTCGTCTTCCCGTGGTCGATGTGGCCCGCCGTTCCTATGATGATGTGTTTCACGGCTCCAGCACCTCCCCTTCCTTCAGCTCCCGCGCAGCGAGGGCTGCGTCCTCCTCCGGCACAGTGCGCATGTCGAGAAGGATCGTGTCGTTGACCGTGCGGGGGATGATGGGAACATCCAGCCGGCGCAGCCTCTCCTCCAGTTCCGGCACGGAGATCTTCTCCGGATGGATGGCCACCGCGTAGCTGTCAATCCGCTCCAGGGGCAGGGAGCCGCCTCCGATCTGGGACTGGCACGGCTGCACCTCCACCCTGGCCGGAAGCCCCAGGCGCCGCAGCCTGCGGGCAAAGGCGTCCGCCCTGCGCTTCACGTCCTGCGCAGGCATGGTGATCATGGAGAGCACCGGGATCTTGCGCATTGCCTGCTCCTCAGACAGGTACTCGTGCAGTGTCAGCTCCAGCGCCGCTGCTGTGAACTTATCAATGCGCAGGGCGCGGGTGAGCTGGTTCTTCTTCATCCGGTCAATGTATTCCTTTTTCCCGATGATGATGCCTGCCTGGGGACCGCCCAGCAGCTTGTCTCCGCTGAAGCAGACCACGTCCGCCCCCTTGCGGATGGACTCCTGCACGGTCGGCTCGTAGGTGATGCCGTATCTGCTCAGGTCTACGAGGACGCCGCTTCCCAGGTCCTCGATCACCGGGATCCCCTTCTCCTTCGCGAGGGGGATCAGCTCGTCGATCCCCACGCTCTCGGTAAATCCAACGATCCGGTAGTTGCTTGTGTGTACTTTGAGGAGCGCCTTTGTCTCCTCCGTCACGGCCTCCTCGTAGTCCGCGAGATGGGTCTTGTTGGTCGTTCCCACCTCCACCAGCGTGGCGCCGCTTTGCTCCATCACGTCGGGAATACGGAATTTCCCGCCGATCTCCACCAGCTCGCCCCTGGAGACGACGACCTCGCCGCCTTTTGCCAGGGAGCTTAAGATCAGCATGACCGCGGCCGCGTTGTTGTTGACCGCCATGGCCGCCTCCGCGCCCGTCAGCCGGCAGAGCAGTTTTTCAAAGTGGGAGTAGCGCTCCCCCCTGTGCCCTTCCTCCAGGTTGTACTCCAGGTTGGAGTAGCCGCTCACAAGCCGGGCGGCCCGCTGCATGTGCTCCGGCGAAATGGGCGCCCTGCCCAGGTTCGTATGCAGGATGGTCCCCGTCCCGTTGATGACCTTCCTCATATTCGGCGTATTGATGGCCTGCACCCGCTTCGCGATGTGCGGCACAAGAAGGCCGGTCTGCCTGACGGCAGCCTCTTCCTCCTCACAACTGCCGATGAACGCGCGCAACGCGTCCGTCTCCGTGCGGATCGCCTCCATCAGGGTCTCCCGGCTGTAGGTCTCCTCCAGCTCCTGTATCCGTTTGTCTGCCAGCAGCACGTCCACTTTGGGGATGCCCCGGTATAATCTGCTCTTATCCATATTCCCTTCCTCGTATCTCTTTCTACTGCAGGACGATGAGCCTGTCGCTCTTTGGCCCTACCTTCCCGATGACGGACACCTCCGTGTCCATCTGTATGTGCGCGAAATCGCGCATGACATCCGCCAGGTCCTCCGGCGCCACAGACAGGAGGAGTCCTCCCGACGTCTGCGGGTCATAGAGGAGATCCAGGTAGTGCTCCTCCACGCCGCCCGTCTCCACCTTGCCGATGGAGTAGCCCCGGTTCTTGTAGGCCCCGGCGGGCACAAGCCCCATCCTGGCGTAGTCGATGGCATCGGCCATATAGGCGATATCCTTCACATGGATCTCGAACGTCACCTCGCTTGCCTGGGCCATCTCCACGCAGTGCCCCAGAAGACCGAAGCCTGTGATGTCTGTGCAGGCGGAGACGTTGTACCGCTCCGCCACCTTCTTTGCCTTTTTGTTCAGGGATGCCATGACTGTCTGCGTCTCTTTCACGGCGGACGGGGAGGCCATCTCGGCCTTCACCGCGGTGTTGACGATGCCGCTCCCGATCTGCTTGGTAAGGACGAGCACGTCCCCCGGACGGCACCCGTAGTTCTTGAAGATCTTCTGGGGGTGCACGAACCCGGACACGCACAGCCCGTACTTGGGCTCATCGTCCTGGACAGAGTGTCCGCCCACCAGCACGGCGCCGGCCTCCTTCACCTTGTCGGCTCCCCCCGCCAGGATATCCCCCAGGATCGCGGGGTCCAGACAGTTGGGGAAGCCCACGATATTCAGGGCCACCGCAGGCTCGCCGCCCATGGCCCACACATCGCTTAAGGAGTTGGCCGCCGCGATCTGGCCGAACATGTAGGGATCGTCCACGATAGGCGTGAAGAAATCCACGGTCTGGATCATGGCGATCTCGTCCGTCACTTTGTAGATGGCCGCATCGTCGGACGTCTCAATCCCGACGATCAGGTTGTCATCCTGGAATTTCGGCAGCTTGCCCAGAACCTGGGCAAGGGTCTCCGGACCTATCTTGGCCGCTCAGCCCGCCGTTTTGCTGAGCGAGGTCAGTCTGACATCTTTTTTCATAAAAAACGCTTCCTCCTTATGGACGCAGGATCTTCGACGCCCCCGCCATCGTCTCTACAATGCTGTACATGTTTGTGACAGATCCCACTGCCAGCTTCTCCTTCAGACCGTAGTAGTCCAGGCAGGTGCCGCATGTCTGGATCTCCACGCCCTGGGCCTCCAGCGATTTCAGATCCTGCAGGCAGTCGGAGCCCTCGCAGGTCAGCGTGGCGCCGCCGTTGTAGAACAGCATGGTCTTCGGCAGCTCCTCGAGCTGGGTCACCGCAAAGATAAAGCTCTTGGCCAGCACCTTGCCGAGCTCGTCGTTGCCCTCGCCCATGCGGTCGGATGCCATGACTACCACCAGGTTCCCTCTCGCATCCGGGATGCAGGCCTCCTCCCCGCTCTGCGCGTTCTCCGGCGCGCCCTCCATGCGGATCGTCACCTTGAACTCCTGCTCTCCGAGCTTCTCGGACGTCACCTGGCCGCCGCTGGAAGACGCCATCTTTGTCACGTTCTGTACGGAGATCTCATTGTCCACCAGGACCTCGATGGTCTCCGGTCCTGTGAGGGCCTGCATGGCCTTCTTTGTCTTGATGACCGGTACCGGGCACTTATCGCCCATGGCATTTACTGTGATCATATGTTTTATCCCCTTTCTCAGGCAGATTTTGTCACCTGCCACTTATAGAAACATTCTATCACCGATTGTGCAAAAGGTAAAGAGAAGATTGAAGCCTGCCGCAAGGTATGCTATAATTTTCGCCAGAGTTTATGAAAAACGGGGTGCGATATATGTGGATAGCTGAAAACTGGAAGGATTATGAAGTGCTGGACTGCAGCCGGGGCGAGAAGCTGGAGCGCTGGGGGGACTATCTCCTCATCCGCCCGGACCCCCAGGTCATCTGGGATACGCCGCGGACGCACCGGGGCTGGAGAAAGTGCAACGCCCACTACCACCGCAGCAAAAAGGGCGGCGGGGAGTGGGAGTTTTTCGACCTGCCGCCCCAGTGGACGATCCGCTACCGGGATCTCACTTTTAATCTGAAGCCCTTCAGTTTCAAGCACACCGGCCTCTTCCCGGAGCAGGCCGCCAACTGGGACTGGTTCTCTGAGAAGATCCGCAGCGCCGGCCGCCCGGTGAAGGTCCTGAACCTCTTCGCCTACACGGGCGGCGCCACCCTGGCCGCCGCTGCCGCCGGCGCCTCCGTGACCCACGTGGACGCCTCCAGGGGGATGGTGACCTGGGCGAAGGAGAACGCTGTCTCCTCCGGCCTCAAGGACGCCCCCATCCGCTGGCTGGTGGACGACTGCACCAAGTTCGTGGAGCGGGAGATCCGCCGGGGCAACCACTACGACGCCATCATCATGGATCCGCCGTCCTACGGGCGCGGCCCCAAGGGGGAGATCTGGAAGATCGAGGAGTCCATCCATCCCTTCATCAGGCTGTGCACGAAAGTGCTGTCGGAAGAGCCCCTGTTCTTCCTTGTCAATTCCTACACAACCGGGCTCGCCCCCGCCGTCCTCACCTACATGATCCGCACGGAGCTGAAGGCCTTCGGCGGGCAGGTGGATTCCCAGGAGATCGCCCTCCCGGTGACGGAGTCCGGGCTGTACCTGCCCTGCGGCGCATCCGGCCGGTGGGAGGCAAGATGATCCCCCCGTCCGGCCCGGCCGTTTTTTATCCTGTAACCTGTTGTTTTTCTTTTCCAAGTCTGCTACATTAAAACTATGTTGAATATAAAGATCATACAAAACCCTGAAGAACTGAATACCGTAGAGCCCCAGGAGATCCGGCATCTCCTCTGGGGGACAAAGAGCGCGCCTTGCACCTTCTTTTCCGTCGGCTTCGTGCCGGGGGATGCCTTCTACGTGCGCATGGTGTGCGAGGAGAAGGACCCCCTGCGGACCTACACCGCCCACCGGGATCCGGTGTACCGGGACAGCGCCATGGAGGCCTTTTTCCTGTTTGACCCGACCCAGGGCGACATGGAGACCTATGTGAATTTTGAGATGAATGCCAACGGGGCGCTGCTGGCCGCCTACGGGCCGTCCCGCATGTACCGCTCCTACTTCTCCGCGGAGGAGTACGAGCAGTTCCGCCCAACGGCCCAGGTGGAGGAAGACCACTGGAGCATTTCCTTCTGCATCCCCGTCTCCATCCTGGAACAGATCTACGGTCCCCTTGACCTGCAGGCGGGAAGCCGTCTGTACTGCAATTTTTACAAGATCTCGGAGACAGCGGACATCGAGCACTATGCCGCCTACTCCCCCATCACTTCGGACACGCCGTCCTTCCATATGCCGGAGTATTTTGCCGACGCGGTCCTCGTGTGAGCCGCGCGCATGTACATATATCATTTTTTGAGGAGGATACTTCTATGAAAATCTACAAAGCTGACGACTACCGCGGCATGAGCCGCATCGCGGCGAACATCATCTCCGCCCAGATCATCCTGAAGCCGGACTGCGTCCTTGGCCTGGCCACCGGTTCCACCCCCATCGGCACATACGAGGAGCTCGTGGAGCGGTACAACAAAGGCGACCTGGACTTCTCCGCAGTCACCACGGTGAACCTGGACGAGTACAAGGGGCTGACAAAGGACAACGACCAGAGTTACTACTATTTCATGCACCACAATCTCTTTGACCATGTAAATATCCCGGCAGAGAACATCAACCTGCCGGACGGCACAGAGCCTGACAGCAAAAAGGAATGCGCCCGCTACGAAGGGCTGATCCGCTCCCTGGGCGGTGCGGACCTGCAGCTTCTCGGCCTTGGCCACAACGGCCATATCGGCTTCAACGAGCCTGCCGACGCATTTGACAACGAGACCCACTGCGTGGATCTGCAGGAGAGCACCATCGAGGCAAACAAGCGCTTCTTCGCCTCCGCCGACGATGTGCCCCGCCAGGCCTACACCATGGGCATCGGCACGATCATGCGGGCAAAGAAGATCCTGCTCGTAGCCAGCGGAAAAGACAAAGCTGAAATCGTGAAGCGCGCCTTCACCGGTCCCGTCTGCCCGCAGGTGCCCGCATCCATCCTGCAGCTTCACCCGGATGTGACTGTTGTCGTGGACGCGGAGGCCGGATCCCTTCTGTAGGTTTTCACAGCCAAAAAAACAGGAGGGGCTGATATGCATAGATCATGGCATATCAGCCCCTCTTTTTTCTTTTCTCCGGCATAGCATCCA
Organism: Mordavella massiliensis; assembly: GCF_016901695.1. Classification (GTDB taxonomy): domain Bacteria; phylum Bacillota; class Clostridia; order Lachnospirales; family Lachnospiraceae; genus Claveliimonas; species Claveliimonas massiliensis_A. The sequence goes on from NZ_JACJKS010000007.1 coordinate 85,519, forward strand.
TCCCTCTAGAATTCGATTCCCTGCCCCAGGGCGTCCTTCAGGTAGCTGGTGACTTCCTCCAGTTTCTGGACCATCTCCTGCTTCTCCTCCCAGGCCTCACCCTGCATCTCCTTGTTCACAAGCGCGTTCTTTACATGTTTCAGTTCTCGGATCAGTTCTTCTGTCATAGCTGTTTTTTCTCCTTTACCGTTCCCGGGCTTTTGACGGAAGACCATTGTCCGCAAGCCCCATCTCTTTTTTCAGAGTCTCGCCGGGGATCTGCCTCGCCCCGTCCACTCTCTTCCAGAAATGCGTGAGGGCAAATGCCGTCCTGCTGCCGAAACGCAGCCGCCCGATCTCTTCATTGCCGCCCGCGCTCTGCACGCCCAGCCAGTACTCTGTGAGCATCCAGCATACCGCAATGAGCGCCGCCGCGAAAAGAAGGATCAAAAAAATCTCACTCGTCATAGCTTCCGCCTCCCTTCTTTGATTTCTTCTTTAATTGTAGTTCGTTTTTAGGTGTAAGTCAATCTTTTATCTGATAATTTATCCTCCAATAAGAAACGGGCGCGCCCTGCAACAAAGAGGCAGGACACGCCCGTTCTGTCATATCTTATACATACTCAAAATGATCCGGCCCTTTGAACCAGCTCTTCCGTCCCAGATGCAGAAGGAAGGCCAGGGCGGCGATGATCAGATAACCGATGGCATAGGGAGACACCGGGTAGAAGCCGAGCTGCGCACTGTGGATGAAGCCGAAGCAGGCCAGGACATACCCTGCCAGCGCTGTAAAGCCGGCCTTGTTGAGCTGTTTCTCAATGACGAACACCGTCATTGTTCCCAGCAGGATCCCGATGATGATCGCACCCGCCTTCACGCCCGGCACGCCGTTCCACATGACGCCCGCATCCAGGATCATCTGCGTGACCTCCTCATTGTAGCCCGACAGCCCGGACGGCAGCACCTCCGTGCTGTATCCCGCAAGGCCGACCGCGCCGGTGATCTGCGTGAACAGGTAATCCGCCACCGGCGGGACCATGGCGATGCCGATCGCCGCATAGTGCTTCACCGGGCAGTCCTTGAAGGCCTGGGCCACCATAACGACCGCGCACCAGAGGAAGGTAACCGCGCACACAGCCGGCGGCACCATATTGCTCAGGAAGGTAAACAGTCCGAAGATGCCGGCTGCGCCCAGCACGAGTCCGGACACAAGGGAATAGCCGATGCCGGCGTGGGATTTCTTCAGCCCCGCATGGCCGAGCCACACGGTGTTCGGGATGACGCCGCCGCAGACAGCGGAGAGCATCGTGCAGATGCCGTCCGCAAACTGGGTCTCACGCACATCGTAGTTGTCCCCTGCCGCATTGGCCCCCTCTACATTGTCCATCGTCTCGATGAAGTTGTAGATCTCCACCGGGATGACGATCGTCAGGTAGGGCGCCACCACGGCAAAGCCGTTGATCAGGTGCTGCACGCTGTTGACCGGGTCCGGGATATAGAAGCCGATCCCCGTAAAGTCCACGGAGGTGCGGCCGAGGCAGAAAGCGTAGATGATGCCGCCCACGATCGCCACCACAAGGGGCGGGATCTTCCTGGGGAACAGGTAGCCGCCGAAGATGCCCACAAAGGCCACAAAGAGGATCGGAAGGCCTACCAGCGGGTCGCCGAACACGTCGAATACGCCCTGGGTTGCCATCCAGATGAACCCGATGCCTGCGACCGTCCCGAGAAGAGCCGCCCTCGGCAGCTTCCGCTTCATCCAGGGACCGATAAAGCCGCCCAGCGCCTCTACGCCGCCGCCGATAAAGCAGGCAGCGACAGCCGCCGACCAGGCAAGCTCCGGATCATTGAGGGAATAGTGGAGCGGCATGATCACCCCGTAAAGCATGACAAACATGGCTGGTGTGGACACACCTGAGGGGAGCGCAGTCACATCCGCCCTGCCCTCCTTCTTGGAGAGCCGGTAGCCCATGAACGCGTAATAGATGCCGCTCAGCATCAGTCCGACGGACATGCCCGGTATAACGGATCCGAACACGATCTCATCCGGCCATCCGAGCACGCCGGAGAGCGTAGAGATCACGATCAGATAGTTTACAATGTTATTTGTGATGGAATATGTCATCCCACCGATATCGCCACGCTGGAACCATGGCACAAGTGTCTTCTGTCTACTCATCTTTACTTTCTCTCTTCCTTTATTTCTTATGCTTCCGTCGGGATAAATGAAAATGTGGTCACATCAAACAGTCCCATATCCGTGAGTTTCACCTCCGGGATGACTGCCAGGGACATGAAGCACAGCGTCATGACCGGCTCCACGTCGCCGCTGATACCAAGCTGCGCATAGGCCTTCTCATGGATGTCTGTGAGCTTCCGGTCCACCCACTCCCCGCTCTTATCGCTCATAAGCCCGGCGATCGGCATGGGCATGCTCTCGATCACCTGTCCGTCCTTTACAAGGACGATGCCGCCCTCCTGACGGATCAGCGCGTTGACGGCAGCTTCCATCTCCTCGTCGCTGACGCCCACGACAATGATGTTGTGGGAATCATGCGCCACAGAGAGTGCCACAGCCCCCTCCCTGATCCCGTATCCTTTCAGGAAACCGCAGGCCACGTTGCCCGTGCCCTGGTGGCGTTCCACAACAGCCACTTTCACGATGTCCGTCTGCGGGTCGCGGACGAATTCACCGTTTTCATCCAGACGGATGTCCGCCGTCTCCTTCTTTGTCACCACGCCCCCCGGCAGGATGCCGATGACATGGACATGGCCGGACTTCAGGTGCATCTTAAACTTTTCTTTTGAGAAATCCTTCACGACCACGCTTCCCTTGACGGAAGAGATATCGTGGAACCGGATCTCCGGGAGATATCTCCCCTCCTCCGCCGTCAGTTTGCCGGCCGTCCACACCCGGTTCACATGGAACTCTTTCAGATCGTCCAGCAGCACGATATCCGCTCTGTATCCGGGCGCGATCGCGCCCCTGTCATAGAGGCGGAAGCACTCGGCTGCGTTCAGCGTCGCCATGCGGATGGCGGTGACGGGATCCAGTCCCTCCTCCACGCAGATCCGCAGATGGTTGTCCAGGTGCCCCTCGTGCAGGATCGTCTTCGGCTGCCGGTCGTCCGAGCAGAGCAGGCATCTCCTGCTGTTCTCCGGCGTCACACCTTTGAGGAGCGTGCGCAGGTTGTGGCAGGCGGATCCCTGCCGCAGAAGGATGTACATCCCCCTCTCCAGGCGGTCCTTCATCTCCTCCACGGTGGAGCACTCATGGTCCGCCAGGATCCTGGCGGCAGCGTAGGCATTCAGGTCCTTCCCCGCGATGCCCGGGCCGTGTCCGTCAATGATCTTGCCGGCCTCCTTCGCCGTCATCAGCTTGTCGAGCACGCTGTCATCCGCCTGGATCACCCCCGGGAAGTTCATGAATTCGCCCAGGCCCAGGATCCCCTCGCGGGTGATCGGCTCCGCCATCTCAGGCGCATCGATCTGGGCTCCCGCATGCTCAAAGGGGGTGGCAGGCACGCAGGACGGAAGGACGTACCGGATATCCAGCTTCGTCTCCTCCGCCGCTTCCATCATATAGTCCAGGCCGCGGATCCCGCACACGTTTACGATCTCGTGGGGATCGGCGATGATCGTCGTCCCGCCGTGGGGCACGAGCAGGCGCCCGATCTCCTCCGGGCTCACATAGGCGGACTCGATGTGGATGTGGCTGTCAATGAATCCCGGCGCCGCGTAGCGGCCCTGGGCATCCACCACTTCCTTTCCCTCGTAGTCCCCGATGCCCGCGATCTGGCTGCCGCACAGAGCGATGTCTCCCTCTGTGATCTCGCCGGAAAACACATTGACGATCTTGCAGTTCCTGATCACCACATCGGCAGGGATGCGCCCTGCCGCGGTGTCGATCAGCTTTTTCAGCTCTTCTTTTTTCATGATCCGGATCCCCCTTTACTTCTCGATAACTTCCAGAACAGGTTCAAACGTGGTGAGCGCCGTGTAGTCCACCGGGCCCGCATCCGTGATGGCGTAGTCCGGGATCGCCGTGATGGGCAGGAAGAACATGTACATCATGGGATCCGGCAGGTCGGAGCCGAGGCTTCTGGCCGCCTGGTCGATCTTCTTCTCCTGCGCAGCGATCTCTTCCGGTTCCAGGTCGCTCACGATGCCGCCCACCGGAAGCGGCAGGAACTCCAGGATCTGGCCGTCTGCGACAACGACCTGGCCGCCGCCCTGCTCGATCACATAGTTGGCTGCGATGGACATGTCCTCTGCGCTCACGCCCATCACCACGAGATTGTTGTCATCCGGCGCTGCGGAGGATGCCATAGCGCCCTTTTTCAGCTTCCAGCCGGAGCAGAAGGCAAGAGACCTGTTTCCGTTTCTTCCGAACCGCTCCAGAACAGACACCATGGCCACATCCTGCTGCGGATCCGGCTGCACGATCCCGTTCTCCACCTTGAGCACCACGTCTCTTCTCTTGCGGACAAAGGGACCCTTGACGTCCATGGCCAGCACCTTTGCCTCGCCGTGGTCAATGGTTGTCCTGTACTCGAAATCTTCCTTCGTCGTCCTGCGGCATTTCAGTTCGCCCTTTAACACAGAGCTGCGCTCCGGAGCCTGCAGTTCATACGTCAGCCTGTGGTTTTCCGCCACCATGCGGCCGTTTGTCATGACTTTCTCCACGTTGAACGCATGGAGGTCATCCACGAAGAGGATATCCGCGATCCTGCCCGGGCAGATGGATCCCACCAGGTGATCGATCCGGTATGCCTCCGCGCTGTTGATCGTCGCCATCTGAATGGCCGTCATGGGCTCTACGCCTGCGCGGATGGCGAGGCGCACTACATTGTCCAGATGTCCCTTCTCCAGAATGTCGCTGGCCGTTACATCATCTGTACAGAAGCTGACGCGGCGCGCGAAGGCGGGATTGACCTCTGTCACGGCGCGGATATTCTCCTCCAGGAAGTGGGTCACGGAGGACTCGCGGATCAGCATATGCATTCCCTTGCGCATCTTCTCCACCACTTCCTCGTGGGTGTAGCTCTCATGGTCCAGGCGGACGCCGCCGCACAGGTAGCCGTTCAGGTCATTGCCTCTCGCCATGGGCGCGCAGCCGAACACGGGAAGACGGTTCCTGAATGCCTCCGCGATGGCTCCCAGAGTATCCTCGTCCTCCTCCTGCAGGAACTCGCGGACGGTCTCCCACACGCCGAAGCACTCCGGCCACTTCTGCACCTCTTTGTGCACTTCCTTTGTAAAGTTGAAGGCCACTGTAGACTCAGGGATCGTGTACGGCGTCTTGTACGGCGCGCCCCAGAACACCTTCAGCGGGCTCTTCTTCACCTCTGCCTGGATCTCCCGCAGGCCTTCCAGGCCGGAGACGGAGATGTACTCATCCAGCCCTGAGATCATGCTCGTCGTCCCCCTGGGCACGACTGCCTTTGCATAGCTGGTGATGCTCAGCTTGCTGCACTCGCTGTGAATGTGTCCGTCGATCATGCCGGGCACCAGGTAGCTGCCCCGGGCGTCGATGATCTCCGTGTCCGGTCCGATGTAGTCCTCCACATCGCCCACTGCCGCGATCATGTCGTTGTACACGGCAACGTCCGCCGGATAGATCTCGCTTGACATGACGTTGACAAGCTGACCGCCGCGGATCACTTTGTGGGCCGGGATCTTGCCGCGGCCCGCGCGGATCATTTCCTTCAGGTTCTCGACTGTTCTTTCCATTGCAAATTCCTCCTTGCGTTTTCTTTTTTTCGCATCCTTATTTCCCCGGAAAAGGGAAATAAAAAAGATACATCGGCCAGAGGCTAAACAGGTTTCCCGTCCTGCGAATGTATCTTGAAGAATTTTTCAACTATATTCAGTTGTCCCGGAAGCGCCGCTTCCATGTGTCTTTATCATAGCATGGCCGCGGCGCACTGGGAATATATTAGTATATTATATTTTCCTATCATCATTTATCATTTCTTCTAATATTTAAGCAAGCAGCTTCTCCCGGAGCGCTTCCGCCTCCGGGGCGGGAAAATAAGGGATCCTGTGGGTCGTATCCCCGGCTCCCGCCAGCAGGTGCAGTTCCCCGCGGCAGATCCCGCATCCCCGGGCGATCACATTCTGCCGCAGGACAACGTACTGCACATCGCCCCAGCGGACCGCCACGGAAACGCGTCCGAGCCGCCCGTTTGTCACTTTGATGAACCCGTCGTCCGCCGCCATGCCGGCAGTCAGACAGCAAAGGATCCAGGCCAGCAGGGCCGCCGCAGCCAGGACAGCCGTGGCTGCAAGGACGGCCGGCCCGTAGAAAGCCGGCAGGGATCCCACCGGGAAATACCCGCACAGGCCGGTGTACGCAAGCGCTCCGGCTCCCAGGATCACCGCCTCCCCTCCCGCCAGAGGGAGCGCGCCGGCCGCCCAGGAGGAGGCTGGCTGCCGCCTTTCTTCCCGCCCGGCGATCCCGGCGAACTCCGGCAGGAGGATGCGGAGCTTTTCCTCCAGCTCTGCCTGGGATCCGTAGAGAACAAGGAAGGAATCCTTCTCCGCCGCGTCATCCCCCATGCCCACGTTGATGATCCGCGCCATGTATTTCCGGGACAGGCGCGCGATGAAGGTCTGCCGGATCTTCAGCGCCTGGATCTGCCGGACCGGGACGGTGTACTCGATCTTCTTAAGCACCCCGTACCGGATAAAGATCCGGTCCCCCTCCCTCCTGGCGCGGAAGTCCATGTAGCGGACAAAGTCCTTGACGATGTCCCATACGGCGGACAGGACGATGGCCGATGCGGCGAGGATCCCCGCCGCGCTCTGCAGGATGGAGCCGGCAAGGTCCCCCTCGCGCAGACTCTCCCACGCCATGACGAGGGAACCGATAAAGGCCAGCACCACGATCACGATGGAAAAGATGCTCATGGAACAGAGGCCGTGGCGGACGATGTCCCGGCCCGTCGCGACGAAATCCCACTGCTCCGGCGCCGTCTCCCTCGTGCCGGCTGCAGCGGGGCCGGCCGGGGCCTCCTCTGTCTCCCAGAGCAGGCCGGCGATCTGCGCCTTGAAGGCCTCCGCTTTCTCCTTCTTCAGCACGATCGTCACATCCGTTGCGTTGGCTGTGGAGAGGCTGGCCGTGTCGATCTTCACCTTGTATGTCCCCATAAGGCGCTCAAACAGGTTCTGCTCCAGGTTGATGTTGGAGATGCTGCGGATGCCGATGGTGTGGACGGAACCGTTGACCGTATTCTTCTCGATCACGATCGCCTGGTCCTGGATGGAGATCCACGTCTTCGACCAGGTCCAGGCTGTCTTTACAATCATCATAAGGATCACCACCAGGACAAGACCCATGCCAAGAAGGGCTCTCCTGTCGGAGGCTGCCGCACTGCCAAACTCCAGGAATTCTTCCGCATCCCGGAGAAAAATGCCTGCCAGGACCGCCAGCAGCGCATAGGTGCCCGTCCCGATTTTCTCTGCGATCACGGATATATGATTTCGGAATCTCTTACGCTCTTCCATCTTCCCTTTCCCCCTGCTCCCTCTTCTGCTGCGCCGCGATCTCATTGATGCGCCGGCGCAGGCTGCCTGCGATCTCCTCGGCCCGCTCCCTCTCAAGGAAAGAGATGGTCACATCCCCGCCGGCCGTCGTAACGATCACCTTCGCCACATGGAAGGCCCGGTCGATGGGGCCGGTCCTGATCTGCAGCTTGTGGAGCCTCTCGATGGGAACGATCTGCCGCTTGATAAAAAGATACCCCTCCCGGATATCAATGCATTCCTCATCGATCCCGTAGCGGTACCGGTTGTACCGGAACCAGGGGCTGACGCATGCGTCAAACAGGGTGAGGACGGCAAGCGCCAGGGAGATCCACTTCCCCACGGCAAGATCCTTCGGAAAGATCCAGAGCAAATCCGCCGCGCCTATGACGGCCAGAATGAGCACCCCCGCGAGCAGATCCGCTGTGTACATGCAGCGCAGCGCGTTTTTCGACAGCTTTTCGTATACCATCTTGTTTCCTCCATCTGTACTGTTCTTGTGATTTTATACTATCACAATAATACAGACAGGTCAATCCTTTCTCCTACTGCTTCTCCCATCCTTCTTTTATCATCTGTCTGAGCTCCTCAAAGGACCTAAGTCCCCCGAGGGCGTCATAGGCCTCCACGCAGCTTGCCCCCGTGGCCGCTGCCAGATGGAGGCTTTCTTCGATGGAGCACCCGTCAAGCTGCGCTTTCAGAAAAGCTGCAATGCTTGTGTCGCCTGCCCCTGTGCCGGAGAGCACCTTCGCAGGCTTGTAGCTCCTCTCAAAGATCTCCCTGCTGCCGTCCGTGTAGTACATACCCGGCGCGCCGCACTTGATGAGAAGGCTCCTGGCCCCCATGGCAAGCACCTTCTGCGCCAGGGGCCGGATGTCCGCCTCCACCCCGATGACAGAGGTCACATCCGCCCCGGCCGCCCGGGTCATCCACGCCTCATAGCGGGGTCTGTCCGCCATGAAGCAGAGCTCCTCCACGCTGGGCACAAAGTAGTCCACACAGGGGAGGACGCGGCGCAGGATCTTCTCCCAGTCCGCCCGGCCCGCATCCGAGTCGGGATCCACGGCCGCCATGTCAAGAGAGGTCGTAAGGCCAAGCCCCTTCACCCGCCGGAAGATCTCCTCCAGCTGTGCTCCCTCCGCCTCGTACATGTGCCGCATGATGGGCGGGTAGCCGAAGTGGAAGTGGGACGCCCCCGCGATCCGGTCAAAATCCAGGTCCGCCGCCCGGAAGGTGTCGTTGGCCCCCGGGTTATGGAGGAAGATCCGGTCCGTGCCCGGCGGCGCGATGACGATGGAGTAGGAGGTGCTGCTGTCCTTCGAGACGATCATGCCCTCCGCCGCCCCGTATCTTTTCAGGCGGTCCAGGACGATCTGCCCGAACTCGTCGTCCCCCACCTTGCCCATCAGCTCCACGTCCGCGCCAAGCACCTTGAGGCCCAGCCCTGTGTTGGCCACGGCGCCGCCGGTGCTGATGTTCACATCCCTCATCTGGACCAGTTTCCCGGGGATCAGGACGCTGGAGAGAGGCTGGGCCGTCTCCGAGGAGAAAACAGGGGTGATATCCAGGCAGATGTGCCCTGCCACAATGATCTTTCCCGCCATAGTCTCACCTACCCTCTTCCCGCGCTTCCGAAGACGCGTATCTTCTTCATGGTCTCCTGCTTCACGGCCTCCGTGATCTGGTTCTGAACATCCGTAAGGCCAAAGCCCTCCTTATACCCGTCGTGAGCCGCCTTTGCGGCCGCGCAGTTGATGTCCGTGAAGATGTTGACCTTGCTGATCCCGTTTGCCACACAGTTCCTGAAATCCTCATCCGTCAGGCCGCTGCCGCCGTGGAGCACCAGGGGGGCGGGGACGATCTGCGCGATCCGGGCCAGCCGGCTGATGTCCAGCTTCGGCTTCTCCTTGTAGGCCCCGTGGGCTGTGCCGATGGCCACCGCCAGGGCGTCCACGCCGGTGCGCTGCGCAAAGTCCAGCGCCTGCTCCGGCTCGGTGTAGATGTTGTCGTCGCCGGCGCCCTCGTCGTTGGCCCCCACATGTCCCAGTTCCGCCTCCACGGACACACCCAGAAGGTGGGCTGTCTTCGTCATCTGAGCCACCCGGGCGATGTTGTTCTCGTACGTATCTGTGGAGCAGTCGTACATGATGGAGGAGAAGCCAAGCCGCAGGGCCTCCCCGATCTTCTCCTCCGTCAGGCCGTGGTCAAAGTGGAGCACCACCGGCACGGACGCCTTCCTGGCCATGGGCCGGAGGAAGTAAGAGAGCTCCTCCAGGCTGGCGTAGGGCAGGAGCACCTCCGCCGTGCCGATGATGACCGGGCTTTTCAGCTCCTCAGCCGCCGCCAGGACGCCCTTTGCCATCTCCAGGCTGACCGTGTTGAAAAGCCCCACGCCGTATTTCTTCTCGCGGGCGTCTTTTAAAACTTCCCGTAATGTCACTAACATATCGTTTCCGCCCCCTGTCTACGCGAGACCCATCAGCAGGTTCATGACATACATCTCCAGCGCCTCGAAGTCGCGGTTCTCCACGCATTTCTTCTGGAAGTCGTAGTCAAATCTCTCCACCTTCTCCTCCAGGGCCTTGAAGATGTTCAGGCTGTTCTCCAGGTGCTTGTAGCTGTCCTCATCTTTCGTGGTGCGCATGGCCTTTACATCCAGGCCCACGTACTCGCCGTGGCTGCCGTAGCCGTTCTCCTTGAGCACTTTTACCTGGTTGAAGGCGGCCCGCAGGTTCTCCACGCCGAAGCTCTTGTCCTGGTCGTAGCGGATGCCGTTCTGGTCATTGAGGTGCACGGTCATGAGCTTGCCCATGGCCATGGCGAACCCGATCTCGTGGGCCGGATCCAGGCCTGCCAGGATGGCGTGGGCGCTCTCCAGGTTGCCGCCCACGCGGGAGGGATCGATGGTCGCGGCGGAGATGGCTATCACATGGCCCATGGTGCCGCAGATGCTCCGGTCGATGGGCTCGTTTGGCTTGGGCTCGATGCAGATGCGGATCTTCGGGTCATACTCCAGCATCTTGTTGATGGCCTCGATGAGCATCTTCGTGGCCCACACCGGGGATTTGCTCTCCGCGCAGAGGGTGCCCTCCCTCGCCAGCCAGAGAACGACCAGGTCTGTTCCCAGCTCGCCCGCGATGTCGATGGAGCGGTAGGCTCTCCACATGGCGTACTCCCTGTCCTCAGCGGAGGTGCTCATGAAGCCGCCGTCCATGGTGTGCTCGTCCATCCAGAGGCGGGGCGCCACGAACTCCGCCTTCAGGTTGTACTTGTCCAGCGTCTTCTTCAGCTCTCTTGCCTTTTCTTTGATCTCTTCTTCTGTATAGTCATTGATGTTCGGCACCGCGTCGTCGTCGTGGAACTGCACGGCGGAGAAGCCAAGCTCAGCGAATTTTTTGAATTTTTCCTCAACGGGAATGGTCTGTCTTGTAGCCGGGCCGTAGGAGTCTGCCCCCTCGTGCACGTTCCAGGGTCCTACGGAAAATTTGAATTTTGTCATTGTCTTATCTCCTTTTTTTCTTTTTATTTACCGGGCGGAGGCAGGGAAATGCCCCGCCCGTACCAGGTGTATCTAGTCTGTCTTCAAGGCGTCGTCAAAGGCCACGTCGGAGGGCGAGAAGTTGATCTGCTTCGTGAACTCGCAGGCCTCCGTGCCGCCGAAGACGCGCTCCATGCCGCTGTCCTCCCACTCGATGGACAGGGGGCCGTCGTAGCCGATCTGGTTCAGCACCCGGATGATGTTGTCGAAGTCCACATCCCCGTGTCCGGGAGAGACGAAATTCCAGCCTCTCCTCTGGTCTCCGAAGGTGATGTGGGAGCCCAGGATGCCGTTGCGGCCGTTCAGGTTCAGCTTGGCGTCCTTGATATGTACATGGTACACGCGGTCCGCGAAGTCATAGAGGAACATAGCCGGGTCCAGACCCTGCCAGATCAGGTGGCTGGGATCAAAGTTGATGCCCAAGGTCGGCCTGTAGTCAAAGGTCTCCAGCAGCTTCTTCGTGCTCCAGTAGTCGTAGGCGATCTCCGTGGGATGCACTTCCAGGGCCAGCTTCACGCCGCACTCGTCATAGACGTCCATGATGGGGGACCAGAGCTCCCTGATCCTCTGGTAGCCTGCCTCCACCTGCTCCTCGCTTGTCTGGGGGAAGGAGTACCACATCTTCCAGATGGGGGAACCCATGAAGAAGGTGACCGTGTCCACGCCCATGTTCTTCGCCGCCCGGGCCGCGTACTTCATCTGCTGCGTGCCCCAGGCGCGGATCTCCTCCGGCTTCCCTGCCAGGGCGGAGGGGGCGAAGTTGTCCAGTCTCGGGTCGTAAGCCCACTGCTCCGCATCGCCCACGCACTGTCCCGGCAGGTGCATGCCGATGGCCCAGCAGCCCAGGTCATACTTCGCCAGCGTGTCTTTGAGCTCCTTCACATAGTTTTCGTCTTTCGCAGCCTTCTCCACGTCGATCTGTCCCCAGGACGCGATCTCCAGCCCCTCATATCCCATCTTCTGCGCAGTCTGGCACATCTCCTCCATCGGAAGATCCGCCCACTGTCCTGTAAATATCGTTACCGGTCTTGCCATATCGTTTCTCTCCTTTCACGTCCGGGTCTTACAGTTCCACCCAGATATTTCCCTTCTCATTGCTCTCCAGGCACGCCTCCACGTACCGCAGGCCGTTCACTCCGTCCTCCACTGTCGGGTAGTCGATCATATCGTCTGTAAAGCTGCCTGCCTTCTTCGCGGCCACGCACTCCGCAAAGCTGTCGTACAGGTTGCCCATGGCCTCGATCCATCCCTCTGTGTGGCCTGCCGGAAGGCGTCCGTACTTCGCGGCTCCCGGCGTCACAGCCCCGTAGCCCCGCTTGATGGTGCGGGCGATACCGTCCTCCCCGATCAGGGTCATCTCCTCCGGGTTCTCCTGGAACCAGAGGATCGTCCCCCTGGACCCGTAGATGCGCACCCGCAGGCTGTTGTCACAGCCGATGGCGAACTGGGAGGTCCAGTTCACGCCTGTGGCGCCGCCCTCGTACTCCACCAGGATCTGGTCGTTGTCGTCCAGCTTTCTGCCCGGCACGACCACGTCCATCTTGGCCAAGACCCGCTTGACCTTCAGGCCTGTCATGGTCGCCACCGCGTTCTCCACATGAGTGCCCAGGTCTCCCAGGCAGTTCACCCTGCCGGAGCGGGCCGGATCGCATCTCCACTCGCCCTGCTTGCCGCCCCAGTCGTTCTCATTGTAGAGCCACCCCTGGGGATACTCGGCCATGACGGTGCGGACGGTGCCGATCTCTCCCGCCCTGATGAGATCCCGGATGTACTTGGCCGTCACGTGGCCCATGTAGGTATAGGTCACCATGAAGAGAAGGCCCTTCTCCTCTGCCAGGTCCGCCAGCTCCCGGGCCTGAGCGCTGTCTGTGGCCAGGGGCTTGTCGCAGGCCACATGGATGCCCGCCTCCAGGAAGGCCTTGCAGATCTCGTAGTGGGTGGCGTTCGGCGTCACCACGACCACAAAGTCAATGCCGTCCTCCCTCTGGCTCTCCGCCGCTGCCATCTCCTTATAGTCCGCATAGCACCGTGCCGCCTCCAGGCCCAGCGCCTCGCCCTGCGCCTTCGTCTTCTCCGGGCTTCTGGAGAAGCATCCCGCCACAAGCTTTGCGGAGCCATCCACTGCGATCGCTTTCCTGTGGGCGTCCCCGATAAACGCGCCGGGGCCTCCGCCCACCATACCGTAGGTTAATGTACTGCTCATGCTGTCAACCTCCTTTTTCATTCTGTCTTCACTATAAGACAACCGGCGCGTCCCGGCCCTGACAAGTTCAGGTTCAGACTATGACAAATTAGCTTTTTTATTTACAGGCTCCTGTCTGTCTTATATACTGGAAATGAGGTGAAACTGCGATGAGAGATGAATTTGAAGTGATTTCCCACGAGGCGGGAAACTATAAAATGTTTGTTGTCAACATGCTGTACCGGACGCCCCACGTGCACAAGGACTTCGAGGTCTGCCTCCTGCTGGACGGGAGCCTCTCCCTCCTGTCCAGGGGGCGCACATTCACTTATAAGAAAGGCGACCTGTGGGTGGTCAATCCCTTTGAGAGCCATGAGCTGGCGGCCTCTCAGCCGGCCCTCATCCTCTCCCTGCAGATCTCCCCCTCCTTTTTCGCGCCCGTGTTCCCGCAGATGGAAAATCTGGAATTTTCCCTGGAAGCCCCGGCGGATCCCCGGGTGCTCCTCGCCTCCCTCCTGGAGATCGCGTCCGCTTACTTCCAAAAAGAAGGGGAGGACGCTTCCCTGCGGCTTGCGGGCCTTATTTTCCTTTTCTTCGACCGGCTCCTGTCCGCCATCCCCCACGTCCGCCTGCCGGAGAAGGAGCGGCAGATGACCGCCACCAAGGCGCGCCGGATCCGGACCATCAGCGACTACATCGACGAGCACTATTCGGAGAAACTGCTCCTCACGGACATCGCGGACAAGCTGGGGCTGACCATGAGCTGGCTGTCCCACTTCTTCAAGGACGCCTTCGGCATGTCCTTCCAGGCCTACCTGATGAAGATCCGGTGCGAAAAAGCCCGCCAGCTTCTCCTGCTGACGGACTTCACGCTTCTGGATATCAGCATCGCCTGCGGCTTCTCTGACATCAAATATTTAAATAAAGGGTTTGCGCGGCAGTTCGGCTGCTCGCCGCGGCAGTACCGGCTGCACTTTGAGAGCGAGGACCTGGCCCTGCAGCAGCGGTCCATGCTCTCCACCCAGGAGGTGCTCTCGGCCTCCACGAGCCGGATCATACTGGAGAAATATCTGGCGTAACCTCTACCCTTCCCTCCGGCACCAGCTCACTCCCGCCAGCACCGCAAGGAGGATGCACTCCGCTGCCGCCGCTCCCAGCATCAGGTACGGGAGCCAGATGGCCGCGTTTCCCAGATAGGCAAAGCCTGTGTCCATGGCCGCGTAGGTGAAGCTGTTCATGAGCCCCACGCCGCCGGAGGGCAGCAGGCAGCGGACCCAGCTCCCTATATTTCCACCAAGGATCATGTACACCACCATGGGCAGGATGAGAAAGGCGAAGGCAGCGATGCTGGCTGAGGCCACTGTCTTCATTCTTCCCGACAGGAAGAGGGTGAAGGCGGCCGTGGCCAGCAGGGAGAGAAAGCCCGCCGCCCCGATGAGCAGCTCCATCTGTCCCACAGTCAGGGGCAGGAACACGGACACCGACACCAGAAGCTGCAGGGAGGTATCAAGTCCCCGGAAGCCGAAGGATGCGTTGAGGAGCAAAAGGAACAGGGCCATGCAGACCACATACAGGACGCCCGCAAGGAGGAGTCCCGCAAGGATCCGGCTCACGGCCAGACGCCCCCTCCCGTCCCTGGCGCACCGCAGGATCTGGTCCGCCCTGGTCTGGCAGTCGCTGGCAAAGACCGGCACCAGGATAAAGGTACAGATCAGCACCAGCAGGAACACATAGATGCCCACGTACTCGATGGCATTTGCCGTCAGGCCGGGCTCGTAGGTAAAGGGCATCTCCGCCCGGCTGTAGAGGGCCAGCGCCTGCCGGACGGCGCTGTCTGTGCGGGCGCTCTCCCCTCCGCCCTCCAGATAGATGAGGTCCTTAATATGCTGCCTGCACTGGTCATAAAAGCCTGTCACCTGCTCCTCTGTCAGATCGTCCCGCCCGGGGGCTATGCCTGTATCCGGGTCCGCCCATGCCTCGCACATCCGGTTCAGGATCCCGCTCACATTGGATACATTCTCACAGTAATCGCTGGCCGTCACCCGCTCGTCGTAGATGCCGTCGGGCAGTCCGCCCTCGTAGCCTGCTGCAAAATCCTTCCATCTCTGGAGGGCCGCCAGCAGCTTCTCTTCCGTTATCTCTCCCTGGAACTGTCCCTGGTTCTCCGCCTCTCTGTCAAGAGCCTCCCGGCCCTTCACTGTCACTTCCTGATCGCTTTCGCCCCGGTAGGTCCATGTCTCAAAGGAGACCGGGAAATACGCCAGGACCGGCGCCAGCAAGAGGGCCGCCAGCATCAGGATAAGGACAGACCTGGTCTTCAGAAGCCTTTTGATCTCCGCTGTAAATACTCTCATCTCACGCACTCTCCTTTCCGCCTGTGTGCTCCTGGGGAAAGAGCCAGAGGTACAGATCCTCCAGCCGGGGCTCCCTGGGCCGGGAGTCCGGAACCGCGGGCGCGTCCGCCAGATACCGGATGGACACGGCTCCTCTCTCCTCGTTCCGGATGCTCACCACCCGTACCTTCTGCTCGTATCTGTGGAGGTCCCGCTCCTCGATCAGGGCGGACCACACCTTCCCCTCCATCTCCCAGAGCAGCTCGTCTGTAGTCCCCTGGGCGATGATCCGCCCTTCCTTCATAACCGCATTCCTGGAGGCAATGTACTCCACGTCAGACACGATGTGGGTGGAGATGAGCACGATCCGGTCTGAGGCGAATTCGGACAGAAGGTTTCGGAAACGCACCCTCTCCCCCGGGTCCAGCCCGCTGGTGGGCTCATCCAGGATCAGCACCTCCGGGTCATTTAAGAGGGCCTGGGCAATGCCCACCCGCCGCTTCATCCCGCCGGAGAGTTTTGTGATCTTCTTTTTCCTCACATCTGCCAGGGAAAATGTCTCTAAAAGCCGGTCGATCTTCTCCTCTGCCTTTTTCCTGGGAAGCCCCTTCAGGGCCGCCACATAGTCCAGGTAGTCGTACACCGTGAACTCCGGGTAAAAGCCGAACTCCTGGGGCAGGTAGCCGAAGATATCCCGGTAGCTCTTTCCAAGCGCCTGGATGGGCACTCCGTCGTACCTCACCTCCCCTTCCGTGGGCCAAAGAAGTCCCGCCGCCATCCGCATGAGGGTCGTCTTCCCGGCTCCGTTGGCCCCCAGAAGTCCCCACACGCCGGGGGTGATGGTCAGGCTGGCATGGTCCACCGCCAGCTTGTCTTTAAACTGCTTTGTCAGATCATTTATGCACAACTCCATCTGTCTGTCTCCTTTCTTCCAATTCTCCGTATCTGGAGGATCCACAGAAGGGCCGCCGCCCCGCAGAGGACCCACACATACCCGGAAGTCACTGTATGATCCTGCGGCCCGGCCGCTCCCCGGCTCACATACTTCCACACAAAGGCAAAGAGGAGAAATCCTGCCCCCAGCACAGCGCTGCTCCTGACAGCGAAATGTCTCCCCCGCCCTCTGTCCAGAAGGAACAGGATCAGATCCCAGGCCAGGAGGAAGGGAAGGAAAAGCCAGGCCGCAAGGCTCCCCGCATCCACTGCCCAGAGCAGGCACGCAGCTGCGGTAACCCCCAGCTCCATCAGGACAGCGCTCCCCCCTGCGATGAGGAGCTGCGCCGTCCGCAGCCGGGGCCAGGACGCGGACGCCGCCTCCACCTCCGCCATCCGCCAGATACCGGATCTGGCAAAGAAAGGCACGCAGCTCCAGGCCGACAGGACGCCCGCGCCGCACAGGAGCAGGGGCAGCCGCCTGTAAAAGAACAGGCCGGATTCCGGGTCCCGGATGACCAGCAGCACACCCACCTGATGAAAGGCCGACAGGATCAAAACAAGCAGCAGCCCCTGCCAGACCCAGACGTGCCTGCCTGTGTACCGGACCTGCCGCGCCACAAAGGCGGGGAAACTCATGCCCCTTCTCCTTGCGGCCACCCGGCAGGCGCCGGCGGCCAGGGCCGCCGTCCGATCCACGTGACGCTCATCTGTCAGCGTCCTTTCCCTCACCCGCTCCTCATCCGCCAGCCTGCTCAGCTCTCTTTTCACCTGCCCTGTCTTCATTGCTCCTCTCTCCCTTCCAGTTCGGTTTTCAATATCTTCAGCGCCCTCCTCAGCCTGGACTGCACGGTCCGCATCGGAAGGTCCGCCGCCTTTGCGATCTCCCCCAGCTTCAGCTCCTGGGCGAACCGCAGGATGACGATCTCTCGCAGCTCCTCCGGGAGGAGTTCCACAAGTCTTCTGAAATCCTCCCGGTCCTCCCCCTCCCGCAGCCCCTTCTCCTCGAAGGATACCTGCTCCGGCATGGGATCCCATGTCCGTCTCCTGCGGATGTCCGCGCACACGTTGGCGGCCACCCGGTAGAGAAAGGCCCGGAAATGTCCCCGGTGCCTGTAATCCCTAAAATACCGGAACACCTTCAGGAAAGTCTCCTGCACGGCGTCCTGGGCCAGGGACCGGTCCGGCACGTGGAACAGGCAGTATCTGAGTATGTCGTCGTAGTAGAGCCTGGCCAGTTCTCCCGCGGCGTCCGGATCGCCTCTCTTCAGTTTCTCAAACAGTTCATCTTCCCGCGTCAAGTATGAAACCCTCCTGCTTTTACGTACCTATAGTTTATAACGTTTTAAGGGGGATAAAAGGATTAATATTTCACAAAAAAAGAGGAATTCCTTTCGTGAAACTCCTCTTTACGTTATGGGTGCTGATATTTTATCCGCTTTCTCTGGTCTGCTTTCTCTGCTCAGGGCATCTTAACTTCTCACTTCCGGGATGTGTTCTGCAGTTCCTCAAGCTGCCGCTTTAGCCGGGCAATCTCCTCGTCCCGCCTGTCCAGCATTTCTTTCTGTGTGTCAATAGTACACTTGCGTTCCTCAAGTACAATATTTTTATCCGAGAGCTCCCGCCTCATCCCGTTGATCTCTTCCTGCATCTCATCGATCATATACTGGACTGTATTCCGGTCCAGCTCCTTCAGTTCCTTTGAGAACATCTCCATCACCTTCTCCACATTGCAGCACAGCTCGTAGATCTCCCCGTACAGCTCCTTGAAATCCGGGTAGGACTCCAGGAGAGCCTCTATCCTGGCAGGATCGTCTGTACTGAAAAATAAAAGCCATGCTTCCAGCTTGTTTCTGATACCTTTATTCTGCACAATCCCGGCAAATATGTCAAGTGCGATAAAGCAGTATTCCTGGAGAAGGTCCACCTCCAGACCAGTGTCAGAGCGCTGGGAAAAATGATGGATATAGTCGCACGGAAAATCCCGGAATTCTGCCGGACTCTTCTCATACAGGACGATCGTGTACACCTTCTGTATATCCCGGTAGCTGAAACCTTTTCCCCGCTCTCCCCTCACTCTCTTATACTGCCTCAGAAGAAGGTCTGAGGAATAGCAGGCGCTTCTCTGGCCCGGGAACCGGTAGCCCATCTTTTGCACCTCCACATTCGCTATACTGTGATCTTCCAGTTCAATGACAATGTCCATAACTACAAGAGAGCACTCATCTGCGATCCTGACAGAGTCATTCGGGATAACCTTCAGGATCTTCACCGTCTGCCCCAGCACCAGCGACAGGAATTCTTCCAACCTCTCCGGCGTGTTCTCAGGGTTCATGATCTCTTTAAAAAAAGAGTCATATAAGATCTTAACCCCCTTATTCCCGGTACAGAAATCCAAAAATTCCTGTCTCTGCTCTTCACTCCACCCCAGATACACAGCGGAAAGCCTCTCATCCTCGAAGATCTCTTCCAGCAATTCCCTGCGCGTGCGTATCGTGGGAAAATACTTCTGCAAAATGCCAGCCATCTGTTTCCCTCCATACTTTTCCTTCGTGTTTCGTCTTTTGGTTCCATTCATTCACGGGTACGTTTTCCGATGCGGAAGTTCCGAAAATGAGAACGCCCTGCGGCGTATAGATGATCTCTTCTTTGAGAGATGTCCCCGGCAGAAGAACTCCGCCGGGATATGATAAGAATAACATAAAGCGAAGAAGACGGCAAGGGCTTTTCTACAAAGCTCTTACCGTCTCCCGGTCTTACCTGCTACCCCGCCTTCTGCTTGCGCCGCTTGATCACCTTCAGCCTGGTGAACTCTTCTCTCTCTTTCTCCTCCAGGGCGTTGGTGATGTCGTGCACGAGAGTGGTGTACATGGGGATCGTGATATTCTGGAGGGCGTTGGCCCTCTTCTGTGTCTTCTTGATGTTGGTGGCAAGGCGGTAGGCCGCGTTCTCCACCATGGAGAGCTTCACGGTTAGGTCCTTCACCTTGCGGAAGGCGTCCGCCGCCCGGTCCACGGACTCCCTCGTGTTGCTGAAGGCGTAGGTGGGCGCCGGCGTCTGCGGCGTGTATTTCACATGGGGGATCTCCGTCCCCATGATGCTCCGTGTCTGGATAACGACGGAGTCCTCGATGGGCACGGTGTAGGCGACCTGGGAAACCAGGCTGATCCCGTTCTCAATATTGGCTTTCTGCAGGCACTGGTAGGCGTAGGTGAAGGTGCTGTCGATCTCCTCCTGGATGCTGCGGGCCTGGTCGATCAGCTCCATCAGCTCCCGGATGAGGATGTTCCGCTTCTTGTCCATCAGCTCATAGCCCTGCCTGGCCAGCGCAAGCGAGTTCTTGGCCAGCATCAGATTACCCTTTGTGGGAAATGTGCGCGGATCCATCTGACCCCTCCTTTCCTGTCGTGAAAGCAGATCCTGCTGTTACCGGTTTGCGATGGAGCCCGGGGCTGCGCTGGTCGTCACGCCCTCGCCCCGCTTTGTGGGATGGTAGTATTTCTCCAGGATCTTCGTGTCCACACGGTCCAGTTCCTCTTTCGGCAGCCGGCCCAAAAGCTCCCATCCCAGGTTCAGCGTCTCCTCGATGGACCGGTTCTCCTCCGGCCCCTGCCCGATGTATGTCTCTTCAAATTCTTTCCCGAAAGCCAGGTACTCCTTGTCGATGGGCGACAGCTCGTCCTCGCCGATGACGGAGGCCAGGTTCCGGGCATCCCCCACCTTGGCGTAGGCGGAGAAAAGCTGGTTGGCCAGATCCTGGTGATCCTCCCTCGTGTAGCCCTCCCCGATGCCGTCCTTCATGAGACGGGACAGGGATGGCAGCACGCTGACAGGCGGGTAGATGGACTGGCCGTTCAAGTTCCGGTCCAGCACGATCTGTCCCTCTGTGATATACCCGGTCAGGTCCGGGATCGGGTGGGTGATGTCGTCATTCGGCATGGTGAGGATGGGGATCTGGGTCACGGACCCGTTCACCCCCTGGACGATGCCGGCCCGCTCATAGATGGCCGCAAGTTCGCTGTACAGGTAGCCCGGATACCCCTTCCGGCTTGGGATCTCCCCCTTGGAGGAGGAGACCTCGCGCATGGCCTCCGCAAAGGAGGTCATGTCCGTCAGGATGACCAGGATGTGCATGTTCTGTTCAAAGGCCAGGTACTCGGCCACTGTGAGCGCCACCTTGGGCGTGATGAGCCTCTCCACCACCGGGTCGTTGGCCAGGTTGAGGAACATGGCCACGTGGTCCGCCACGCCGCTCTCTTCAAAGGTCCGGCGGAAGAAATCCGCCACGTCATGCTTGACGCCCATGGCGGCGAAGACGATGGCGAATTCCTCGTCCGAGTCCTCCCCCAGGGAGGCCTGCTTCACAATCTGGGCCGCCAACTGGTCGTGGGGCAGACCGTTGCCCGAGAAGATGGGCAGCTTCTGTCCGCGGATCAGGGTGGTCAGGCCGTCGATGGCGGAGATGCCGGTGCGGATGTAGTTTCTCGGGTATTCCCGTTTGACCGGGTTGAGGGGCAGGCCGTTCACATCCCGCTTCAGCTTGGATCCGAGAGGGCCCAGGTCGTCGATGGGCTGTCCGATGCCGTTGAAGGTGCGCCCCAGCATCTCTTTTGACAGGGCGATCTCCATGGGATGCCCGGTAAGGCGGGTGTGGGTGTTCTTGAGGGACATATTCTCCGACCCTTCAAACACCTGGATCACGGCCCTGTCCTCGTACAGCTCGATGATGCGGCCGATCCGCCGCTCGTTCCCGTTCAGGACAAATTCCACGATCTCGTCAAAGAAGGCGCCCTGGATGCCTTCCAGTGCGATGAGGGGGCCGTTTATGCTGCTCAGTCCCAGATATTCTATTGGCATGTCTGTTCTTCCCCCTTTTTACGCATTTTTCTCCAGCACGCGCTGGTAGAAGCTGTCAATGTCCCGCCGGTACTGGGCGAACATCTCCAGCCGGTCGTTTGGCACATCGTACTTGATGGCGATGACCCGCTCAAATATATTCTCGGATTTCAGCACGGACATGGGATGCCCCATAGTCACAAGGGCCCGCGCCTGCTTGTACAGGTAGAGGATCGTATCCATCATGAGGAACTGCTTCTCCATGGACACGCAGGTGTCGTCCTTGTGGAAGGCGTTCTGCTGCAGGAATCCGAGCCGGATGACCCGGGCGATCTCCAGGATCAGCTTCTGGTCGTCCGGCAGCACGTCGCTGCCGATCAGCTTCACGATCTCCAGAAGGCTGCTCTCCTGGTTGAGGAGCGCCATGAGCCGGTTCCGGTAATCGATGAATTTGGGCGACACGTTGTCCTGATACCAGGGCGCCAGATCCGTCAGGTACTCGCTGTAGCTGGACAGCCAGTGGATGGCCGGGAAATGCCGGGCGTAGGCAAGGCTCTTGTCCAGCCCCCAGAAGCAGCGCACGAAACGCTTCGTATTCTGGGTCACAGGCTCGGAGAAATCCCCGCCCTGGGGCGACACGGCGCCGATGATGCTGACCGAGCCGTCCGTTCCGTTTAAGTTGTGCATCATGCCCGCCCGCTCGTAGAACGCCGAGAGGCGGGAGGCCAGGTAGGCCGGAAATCCTTCCTCTGCAGGCATCTCCTCCAGGCGCCCGGACAGTTCCCGCAGGGCCTCTGCCCAGCGGGACGTGGAGTCCGCCATGATAGCCACGTCGTAGCCCATATCCCGGTAGTACTCCGCCAGCGTCAGGCCGGTATAGATGCTGGCCTCGCGGGCCGCCACCGGCATGTTGGACGTGTTGGCAATGAGGGTGGTCCGGTCCATCAGGGGATTGCCGGTCCGCGGGTCTGTCAGTTCGCCGAATTCTTCCAGCACCTGGGTCATTTCATTGCCCCGCTCGCCGCAGCCGATGTAGATGATGATGTCCGCGTCAGACCACTTGGCGATCTGGTGCTGGGTCATGGTCTTGCCTGTCCCGAACCCGCCGGGGATGGCCGCTGTGCCGCCCTTGGCGATGGGGAACATGGTATCTATGATGCGCTGTCCCGTCACAAGGGGGACAGACGCGGCAAACCGCTGGCTTACCGGCCTCGCCTTCCGGATCGGCCAGCGCTGGGCCATGGGGATCCCGCGCTCCTCCCCGCTGCCGGTCCGAAGCGTAAGGAGAGGCTCCGTGATCGTGTAGCTCCCGTCCGGGACCACGGAGACCACCGTCCCCTCCAGATCCGGCGGCACCATGCATTTATGCACGATGGCGCGCGTCTCCGGCACCTCCGCAAAAATGTCGCCGCCGTGGAGATAGTCCCCCTCCCGCACGGTGATATGCGTCTCCCAGCGCTTCATCTCATCCAGGGAGTCCACAGACACGCCCTTTGTGATAAAGGCGCCGCCGCTCTCGGAGATCTTTTCCAGGGGCCGCTCAATGCCGTCAAAGATGTTGTCCAGGATGCCGGGGGCCAGAAGAACGGACACAGGTCCGCCGGAGGCCTCCACCGTCTCGCCGGGGCGCAGGCCGCTGGTCTCCTCATACACCTGGATGGTCGTCCGGTCCTTGTCCAGGGCGATGACTTCTCCCACAAGGCGCTCGCCGCCCACATAGACCATCTCCGACATGGCAAATCCCGTGTTCCCCTTCAGATAGATGACCGGGCCGTTGATCCCGTATATCTTTCCTGTCCTGTTAACCAACCTCGTCACCTCCCGGGAATATAAACTGGTCATACTCATTGGCGAGGGATGTCTTGAAGGAGTGGTCGATCAGAACGTTCCGCCCGCGGATGACAGCACGCATGCCGCCTGTGAAATCCTCCGCGCTGACCGTGAGGCGCGTGCCTGTCCTGCGCTCCAGTTCCTCCTTCTTCCCCTCGTCGGAGGGATTGATATAGATGGTCATCTCCTCCCACTTTGCATAGTCCAGGGCGCTCCGGATGCAGTTCTCGAGAAAGGCATCATAGTCCGGCGTCCGCATGAACGCCTGCACCAGCTCCGCGGCTTCCGCAAACACCTTGTCCTTGAGTTCCTGCTGCACCCTGCCCATCTCCCGCTTCAGATCCAGCTGGGCTTTCGCCATGGCCTGGTTCCTCTGCAGCCGGGCGTTGGTGCTCTCCGCCCGCACGCGGGTCTCGCTCTGGTGCATGGCCTCTCTTTTGTGATCCTCGAACACCTTCTCCAGCGCTGCCCTGTAGGAGCGGATGATCTCATTTCCCTCCGCCCGGGCCGCCTCCATGGAGACAGTCTGTATATGGCTGATCTTTTCTTCTAATGTCAAGAGGGATCCCTCCTTCTGCTATAATTTCAGTCCGATGGCTTCCGTGATATAGGAAGTGATAAAATCCTTGCTCCGGCCGGTCCCGTGCCTGTCCGGTATCTCCACGAGCAGGGGCATCTTTCTCTCCAGGCGGAACTTGTCGATCATGTCCGGGAACTCCCTCCCCAGTTTTTCCGTCAGGAGCACGATCCCCACCGTCTTGTCCTGCAGTACGTTCTGGAGCGCGTCGTAGAGCTCCTCCCTCTCGTGGACGACAATGCCGTCCACCCCTGCCAGGCGCATGCCCGTGTAGGTATCCACGTTGTCGCTGATGAGATACATCTTCATCTTACAACTGCCCCAGGATCATGAAAGAGATGATCAGCCCGTACAGGCAGACGCCCTCTGCCAGTCCCACGAAGATCAGCGATTTGCCGAGCACGCTGGAATCCTCGCTGATGGCGCCAAGGGCGGCGCTTGCCGCGCTCGCCACGGCGATACCGCCGCCGATACAGGAAAGACCGGTAACCAGAGCAGCCGCGATATAGCCAAGTCCCGTCGCGCTGGACGCCGCCGTCTCAGCCGCCGCCTCAGCCGCCTGCGCGTCCGCGCCCTGGAACATCATGATGCTTCCGATGATGCACGCGCCGAAGAAGAAAAACACGTTCGACGCCAGGGCTGCCTTGTAGCGGCCCTTTTTCTTTTCTCCCAGCAGGTAGTACCCGAAGGGGATGATGATGCTTAAGATCAGTGCTGCGATGAGAATGAGTCTCGGTGCAAGAGTCATAGTGAAGCTCCTCCTTTATGATTTGTTCTTTTTCGTATATGGATCAAACGCCCGGCCGCTCCCTTTATAGAAACGGCTGAACATCTCGTAGTATTCCAGACGGAGCACCTGGATGCCGACCACCAGGCCTTCCATCAGGCACACGAACAGGTTTCCGAAGACAATGACCGCCCAGTTGGGGCTCCCCTCCTCGGCGCCGGCCAGCATGAGCACCACCTCCATCATGGCTGCGTGGCTCACGGCAAACGCGCCGATACGGACAAAGGACAGGGTGTTGGAAAAGTAGCTGAGAAGGGTCTCAAAGAGCTCAAAGAACCCTTCCACGAGAAACATGACTTTGCTCTCCTTTTCCTTCTCCTTCCGCTTTCTGATCCGGTTTGTCAGCGGACGGCCGAATAGGATCAGAAGCAGCGGCGCCCCGAACATGACCGCCAGCACGACGCCGGCCGGCACCGCATGCCCTGTCATAAACAGGACGATCACCGCCACGGCAGAGCCGTAGAACACAAGCCCCGCCACGCCGTTGGCGTCAAACCAGGTCGCCTGTATGTCGTGCTCCCGCAGCCCGTTGACGATGTGCAGGACCATGGCGATGAGGATGATCCCCATGCCGAAGGCCACGGACACGATGAACACGGTATTCAGCTTGCCCACAAAGGGCAGTGTGGTCATATGATCTATGGGCCGCAGCCACAGCGGCTCTATGATATCTTCAAACCCGAAGATGCTTCCGAACATGAACCCGAAGATCGTGGAGAAGATACCCGCCGTGGCGATGATGCCCGCCAGGGCCGCCTTCTTAAAGTGGTAGATCAGCGCGCCGCCGATCACCAGCAGAAGGCCCTGCCCCACGTCCCCGAACATGACCCCGAAGATGAAGGAGTAGGTGATCCCGACGAACACAGTGGGGTCGATCTCCCCGTGGGCCGGAAGTCCGTACATCCGCACGAACATCTCAAAGGGGCGGAACACCTTCGGGTTGTCCAGCTTGGTGGGCGGCTCCCCGAAGTAACTGTCGTGGTCGTCTTCCACCACGATGAACACCTTGTCGTCGTCCTTTGCCTCCTCCATGAATTTCTCCACGTCATCGTCCGCCATCCAGCCGCACAGGATGTAGTAGTCTTCTTTTTTATCCTCCACTCTGGCCGCCATCTTGCGGGCGTCAAAATTGTGGGCAAGCTCCTCCAGCCGGTTCCTGGCAGCCACCAGCCGGGGCGCGTTCTTTGCGAGCGCTTCCGCCGCCTCCCGGTCGATGTCGTCCATCTGCTTCTGGAGGTCAAAGACCTGCTTTGCCATCTCCTGGCAGGCCTGCTCCGGCGTGCCGCTGTACTGGTTGGGAACCTCGATCCGCTCGAAATGCAGGGAGCGCAGCACGGCTTCCACCTTCTGGGCCTCCCCGGGGGAGACGAAGTACGCGCCGTACACCTCCGACTCGGTCTGCTGCCCCTTCACAAAGATAGCACCCAGGTCGCTGAGCAGGTATCTTTCCAGCTTCTGATACTGCTCCACCGGCAGTTTGCCGAAGCGGCAGGTGATGTAGCGGAACGAGAGGAGCCGCCCCAGATCCCCCTCCATGGGACGGAAAGGTTCGATCACCTTCTGCTTTGCCTGGAGTTCCTCCTGCTGCCGCTTCAGGACATCCTTCCTGGACTGGAATGTCAGGTACTTCTCGTTTGTTTCCCGGATCAGCTCAAAGATCTCGTCCAGTCCCATGGACGGATCCGGGCGGACCGCCTCCGGCTCATGTAAGAGCCCCACATACTGCTGAGCCTTCAGAAGCGCATCCCGGTAGGGATTGATCTCCACAAAAGGCCGCAGGTTCTCCACCGTCTTCAGCTCAGACAGGGCTGATTCCAACTGGATCTCATACCGGGAGAGGTAGAGGTCCATGACCCGGTCAATGTCGTCTCTGGGCCCGGATATATTGACAAATTTCATCTTAACGATCATATCTTGCGCCCTCCCACATACTCTAGTGTCTCAGCCGGAGATACGCCGTAGCGCACGCACTCCATGGCGGTCGTCAGCTTCTCCAGCTCCTGCTCCTTCAGAAAGAGGTACGTATTGACAGAGGCGATGGAGTAGGGATCGCTCCGCCGGTCTGCCAGGTACAGGTGATACAGGCAGTCCGCGTACATCTTCTCCACGGTATACTCGCTCCCGAAGGTATAGTGCCTTGCATACGACGTCTTCGCCACCGCCTGTCCGAACTCCTCCAGGGAGCCGGCCTCCACCATCTCGCGGATGAGGTCTGTCTTCATTTTATAGTGGATCGGGATCAGCAGCGCGTATATATCCGCCGGCTCCAGGCTGAAATATTTCTTCGCCCGGTAGATCCACTGGATATTCAGCAGGTTGATCTTAGATCCGCATTCCCGCGTAAAGATCTCCAGCTCCTTCTTCCGAAGCGCCTTCTTCCTCCCTCTCCACATGGATGTGAAGTAGTACAGGTTCAGGGCCAGGTCATAGTCGAACAGGGTCGCCGCCCGGCCATCCCGCAGTTTCCTGAGCGTATCGTAGTACTCGGTATCCCGCAGGTTCTCGATCACTTCATCTGTCGTCCGACAGCGGATCATCCGCTCGATGGAGACCTGGGAATACCGGTCGAAGAAGGTCCTCTTGTAGTTGATATCAAAGGGCTCCCGGTAGCGGTTGATGACAATGCGCAGGCAGTAGTTGATCAGGTCCACCTCGTACCGCTTCAGATAGAGCCGCAGCATCTTCCGCTGCTCCAGATTGCAGAAGCGGTAGATCTTCGTGTAGTCGTGGAAGAGCGACAACTGCAGGAGCTTCTCGATGTTTCCCCTGTGGATCAGCTCCGGATCCAGGTTCTCCAGCACATTCCGGTACGTCGTGTTCGCGATCAGGAAGGAGACGATCTCCGGCACGCTCTTCATGGCGCTGATCTCCTCAAAGTCTTTCTCTTTCAGGAGCTTTGCCTCCATGGCCCGCACCTTTGTGGTGAGCCCGCTGTAAGCAAGTAGATTCCCCATAGGCTACACCTCTGTGATCCGGGCCAGTATCTCCCTGGCATACCTGGTGTGGTTCGCCTCGTACTCCTGACGGAGCTGTGCCGTCAGGCCTGCGTTCCCGTCCGCCTGCCCTTTCATAAGCCGCTCCTTCTCCTCCTCCAGTCCGTCCCGGATGGCCTGGATCTGTGCCTGGGTCTTCTCCTCCAGCTCCGCGTCAAAGGCCTTTCTTTTCTCTTCGTACTCTCTGTCGAGGACAGCCTTCTGCTCCTGTGCATGCTCGACGATGGCAGATGCGGCATCCTCTATTTCAGTCAATTTGTTGATAACAGAGTCCATAAAAAGCCTCCTTTTTGTAGGAAAATGCCAATTTACTCTTATGATACACCTTTTTTCAAAAAAATCAATTGTTTAAAGTAAGATTTCGGCACATAAAAAAAGACGCTGAAATCTTGTCTGAAATCAGCGTCTTTTTGATATTTTTTATTGACTCTATTTCGTGAAGTCCGTCTCCGGGATCGCGTACCCGTGGTTCATGGGGCCGCTCCCCTGTCCCAGGTCAAGCCCCGCGCCAAGCGCGCCTGAGATGTAGGCCTTTGCCCTGCGGATGCTCTCCTCCATGGGGAAGCCCTTTGCCAGGTTGCTGGCAATGGCCGAGGAGAGGGTGCAGCCTGTCCCGTGGGTGTTGGGATTGTCGATCCTCTTCCCGCGCAGCCAGGTCAGTTTTCCTTCATAATACAGAAGGTCGTTGGCGTCGCTGACCTGGTGGCCGCCCTTGACAAGCACGCCTCTGTACCGCTCTCCAAGCTGGCGCGCCGCCTCCTCCATCTCCTTCTCCCCTGTGATCTTCCGTCCCGCCAGCACTTCCGCCTCCGGGATGTTGGGGGTGATCACATCCGCCAGGGGCAGAAGCTTCGTCACAAGGGCATCCTGCGCCTCCGGCTCCAGGAGCCGGCTGCCGCTGGTGGCTACCATGACCGGGTCCGCTACGATGTTCCGGGCCTTCCATTTCTTCAGGCTGTCCGCGATCACCCCGATCAGCGGGGCGGAGGAGACCATGCCGATCTTCACCGCGTCCGGAAAAATATCGGAGAACACGCAGTCCAGCTGCTTTTCGAGAAATTCCGGGGACGCCTCCATGATCCCGTACACACCCGTCGTGTTCTGGGCCGTGAGGGCCGTGACCGCGCTCATAGCGTACACCCCGTTGGCCTGCATTGTCTTAATATCAGCCTGGATGCCGGCTCCCCCGCTGCAGTCGCTCCCGGCTATGGTAAGTACACACTTCATCCTTCTATCTCCTTCATCTCTATGTAGTCCCTGATATACAGGTCCGCCGCCGCGCGGATCTGCTCCTTCTCCCGCGCCGCGGAGGCGTCCTCCACGGCCACCGTATAAAACCCGGCCTGCCTCGCATTGCGTATCCCTCTCAGAATGTCCTCGAACACAATGCTGTTCCCCGGCCGCGTCCCGATCCGCTGTGCCGCCAGATGGTACACCTCCGGCGTGTCCTTTCCATGAGGCGTCTCCGACGAGAGGGCAAAGGCGTGGAAATACTCATATATCCCATTGTGCTTCAGCGCCGCCTCAAAGAGCACCCGCTCCGAGGAGGTGGCCGCTGCGATCTTTACCCCGGCATCGTGCAGATACTTCAGGTACTCCGCCGCGTGGGGCTTAAGCCCTACTTCCTGCGCGTACATGCCCTTTGCAAGGGCGAACCACTCCTCCATGATAGCCGCCTCGCTCTCGGCCATGGCGTACCGCTCCTTCGTGTAGGCTGCCGCCTGCGGGAAATTCAGGTTGACGAGGGCCCGCAGATAGCTCTCCTCCACCGGAAGTCCGTGATTGGCGAGGAACCGGCCGTCCACGCTCTCCCAGATCCACATGGAATCGAGGATCGTCCCGTCCAGGTCAAAGACGGCTCCCTCCCACATTTTTCCATTGTATTGTATCATCCCGCATCCTCTCTCAGCTCCGGAACCCTTCTGACAGCTCCCGGGCAGCCGCCTCGATATCGTCCGCGGCGATCACCGCGGACACCACTGCCAGCCCGTTCACGCCGATGCCCTTAAAGTTCCTGTAATTGCTCCGGTTGATCCCCCCGATGACCACGATGGGCAGATCCACCGCCTCCCGGATCCGGAGAAGCTCCTCCCGGGATGTAACATCCGCATCTTCCTTGGTGCTGGTGGCGTACATGGCTCCCACACCCAGATAGTCCGCTCCGTCTTCCTCTGCCTTCACGGCCTCTGCGACAGAACCGGCGGAGACGCCCACGATCTTATCCGGCCCCAGGATCCTCCGGACTTCCCCCGCCGGGAGATCGTCCTGCCCTACGTGGACGCCGTCCGCCCCGACGGCCAGGGCGATGTCCACCCGGTCGTTGATGATGAGGGGGACCTGATAGCGGTCCGTGATCTCCTTTACCTTTTTCGCCGTCTCGTAAAATTCCAGGGACGTGCAGTCCTTCTCCCGCAGCTGCACCACCGTGCAGCCGCCCCGGACCGCCTGCTCCACCGCTTCCTCCAGCGTGTCCGTGCTCATGAGCTCCCTGTCTGTGCACAGATATAATGTATAGTCGGTTTTATCCTTCTTCAATGTCTGCTCTCTCCCTTATGGTTTTTTCGTTCAGGCCTCCCACAGCGTCCAAAAGGGCCATGTGGAAGCTGCCGCATCCCAGGTGCCCCGCCTTCTCAAAGGCCGTCTCCCCGGCGATCCCCATGGACGCCAGCGCGGCCACGGCGGCGGGGAAGGCATCTTTCCTGTCTCTTCCGGCTCCTGCAAAAGCCCCTGCAAGGGCGCTGGTCATGCAGCCGGTCCCGGTCACCCTGGCCATCAGGGAGCTGCCGCCCCGGATCCTGGCTGTCCGTCTTCCGTCTGTCACCACGTCCACCTCACCGGTCACCGCCACAGTGCATCCAAGCCTCCTGGCCGCTGCCATGGCGGCCTCTGTCCGGTCGATCCCCCGGTCCGCCTCGGACACATCCACACCCTTTTCGCGGGAAGACAGCCCCGCCGCAAAGGAGACTTCCGACACATTGCCCCGCAGGATGTCCACCCGGACCTCCCGGACGAGCCGCTCCGCCATCTCCCGGCGGAGGGCGGAAGCGCCCGCCCCCACCGGGTCCAGGATCACCGGGATCCCCCTTTCGTTGGCCCTCTTTCCGGCGCGGACCATGGCCTCCAGCTTCCGCCTGGAGGGGGTGCCCATGTTGAGGACAAGGGCGCGGGCCGCGGCCGCGATCTCCCCCGTCTCTTCCGGGTCGTCCGCCATGATGGGGGAAGCCCCTATGGCCAGGAGGATATTGGCGCAGTCGTTGGCTGTCACATAGTTGGTGATACAGTGGACAAGGGGCCTTTTCCTTTGCAGCTCTCCGAGGAGGCGGGCAGCCTGCTCCGCCAGGGGCAGCCCGCTTTCTTTTGTTCTGTCTGCCTCGTTCATCCTGCTCTCCCTCTTCCTTCTCTAATTCAGGAACGCCTCCACGATCACGTTCTCTGCTTCCTCCTCCGTCATGCCAAAGGTGCGCAGCTTGATGAGCTGCTCATTGTTGATCCTGCCGATGGCCGCCTCATGGATGATGGCTGCGTCCAGATGCCGTGCGTCGATCTCCGGGATAGAGCGCACCCGGGCCTCATCCATGATGATGGAATCGCACTGGATGTGGGCATGGCACTTTGCCTCCCCGATCGCGCGGGGGTGAAAGATCTGGGTGGACTGTCCCTTGGCCACAGACCGGGAAATGATCTGGGCGGAGCTGTCCTCGCCCTGCATGTACACCGCCATGTTGGACTCTGCCGTCTGGCTGTCGTGGGTCATCAGCTTCTCCACGACATAGAGCTTTGCCCCGGCTCCCATGGTCACTTCCGTCTCCCGCACCGTGGAGTCCACCCCTTTGATCTGGACTGTATCCAGGGTGAACACCGCGTCGTCCTCCATGTAGATCTTCGTCACCGGGTTCAGCACTCTGGCGCCGGTCCCTTCCCCTTCGCCGTAATGCTTCTCCTCATAGCGGACATTGGCTCCCTTTCCCACATGGAAGGCGTGGATGCCGTCATGGCGGCTCTCGTTGCAGCCGCTGTTGTGGATCCCGCAGCCCGCCACGATGGTGACGTCCGCGCCGTCGGCGATATAGAAGTCATTGTAGACGATATCCACCATGCCGGACGCGCTCACCACGACCGGGATGTGGACCTCCTCCCCCTTCGTGTCCCCGTCGATGTAGACGTCGATCCCCTGCTTATCTTCCTTTTTCTTTATCTTAATGTGCTCCGTGTTCCCGTGGCACAGGGAAATGCCGTTCTGCCGCAGGTTGAAGGCGCCCTCCTGCTTAAATCCCGCGCTGCTGTCAATCTGCCTGAGCACCTGCTCTGTGATCTGATCCAATAACTCTGCCATCTTCACCGGCTCCTTTCTCTTCCATCCGTCTTCCTACTGTTCCCTGTCCATACATGTGCAGGACGGTTCATCCGTGAGAAGGGCGGGGAGGATCTCCTCCCGCGGCCCGATATGCTTGATCTTCCCGTCGTCGATGACCATGATCCGGTCCGCCATGCGGATGATGCGCTCCTGATGGGAGATCAGCATCAGCATCTGGTCCTTTTTCCTGTGGATCCGCTCAAACTGCTGGATCAGCATGGAAAAGCTCCACAGGTCGATGCCCGCTTCCGGCTCGTCGAAGATACACAGTTTGTGAGGCTTCGCCAGTACAGTGGCGATCTCCAGGCGCTTCATTTCCCCGCCGGAGAGCGTGCCGTCGATCTCTCTTTTCAGGTACTCCTTTGCACAGAGCCCCACCGCGCTCAGCATCCGGCAGGCCTCCTGCTCCGGAAGGTGCTCCCCCGCAGCCAGGCCAAGGAGGCGGTCCACCGTCATCCCCTTGAACCGGGGCGGCTGCTGGAAGGCAAATCCAATGCCTGCCTTGGCCCTGTGGTCGATGTCAAAGTCCGAGATGTCCGCGCCGTCCAGCAGGATCTGTCCGGCATCCGCCTTCTCGATCCCCATCAGCACCTTGGCCAGCGTGGATTTCCCTCCCCCGTTCGGCCCTGTGATGACAAGCATCTCGCCGTTTTCCATGGAAAAGCTGATGTCCTTTACGATGCTTCTCTCCACACCGTTCTCGTTTACTTTAAAAGTCAGGTTTTTTACTTCAAGCATGCTGCTCTCCTTTCTCTGCTTCTGTTGCGGGAAGATCTTCCCGCCCCCGCATCATGTCCCTGTATTTTCCGGGCGACATGCCCACGCTCTCCCGGAACCGTTTGACAAAGTAACTCATATGATTGAACCCGCAGGAAAAACAGATATCCGTCACGCTGTCCTGCGTCGTCTCCAGGCGGCGCATGGCCTGCCGGATCCGGTAGCTGTTCAGATAATTCTTGGGGCTTTTCCCTGTGATCCTCTGGAAGCACCGGAAGCATTCCGTCCGGCTGATGTGGACCTGGCGCGCCATATCTTCTATCGAAATGTCCTCCTGATAATGGGACTGTATATAGCGCAGGATCTGTTTTGCCCTCTCCTCGTAGACCATATCTGCCGGGGCCGTCTCTTTGCGCGCGCCCTCCTCCCGCCGGTTCTCGACAAGGAGCTCCCACGCTTCGCACATCCTGTCCCGGATCTTCATCTCCGCGATCCAGCTGTCCTTCCGGCTGAGCCGGTAGATATCCAGAAGACAGTCCAGCGCATCCTCCTGCCACCTGACGTCCCTGCGCAGGGGCTCGCCGCGAAGACCCGTGTCCTGCATGACAGGTTCCACAAACTTGCGGAAGATCAGATTGTCTGTTCCTCCGGAGACAAACTGGGGCAGAAATACGATCGAGATGCTCTCGCTGTCCTCATATCTGCCGAGCGCGCGGTGCATGTGCAGGACGCCGGAATTGACGAACACGCCCTCGCCCGGCCGTATCCTGCAGCGCCGCTCATTCATCCCGCACTCAAACTCTCCTTTCAGGGCAACGGTAAACTCCATCTCTAAGTGGCAGTGCCAGTCCTCCAGATGTCCGCGGAAGCGGGAAAAATCATTGAGATACACCTGGAAGGGAAATTCTTTTGTCCCGTGCTTCTGCAGCTCATACATGCTCTGGTCCACCAGGATCTGGTCCTGCCTGTACAGATACCCCACAAAAGCTCCCTCCCCTTTTCTATATGGTACGAATATTACATCAGATGGTCTGTTTCTGACAGACGCCGGTTTTGACCGGCATTATAATTATAAAACAGGCACCCGGTATGTCAAGTGGGGTGCGGGAAGAAAGGTGATTTTCAAATGACTGACGAAAAAACAAGACGGATCTGCATGACCGTCTTTGGCATCACGCTGAACGGGATCGCCGTCGGCATGTTCAATTTCTCGGATTTCGGCATGGACCCCTTCCAGGTCCTTGCCCACGGGCTTTGGAACCTGACCTCCATCGGATACGGCACCTTCTATATGATCCTGAATCTGATCCTCCTCGTCGCCGTGTTTTTCATGGACCGGACAAAGATCGGCCTCGGCACATTCATCAACCTGTTCCTGCTGGGGTATGTGGCGGAGTTCTCCGGCTGGGTGTGCGACAGGCTGTTCCCGGATCCCGGGCTGGCTCTGAAGATTGTGTTCCTTCTGGCGGCCATCGTGATCACCAGCCTGGCAGCCGCCCTCTACTTCACGGCGGATCTGGGCGTCTCCACCTACGATGCGGTCGCGCTGTATCTGGACGCCCACACCCGCATTCCCTTTCAGTATCTGCGGATCGGCACGGATTTCATCTGCGTGGCTATCGGTTTTTCCCTCCGCGCCACAGTCGGGATCGGCACGGTGATCACGGCCTTCTTCATGGGCCCGGTCATCGCCTTCTTCCGCAGGCACGTGGCGGAGCCGCTCCGGTACGGAAAAAAGCAGACTGTCTGACTTCAAAAAAGTCCGGCTGCAGTGACTCTTCCTCACCGCGCCGGACTTTTTATCATTTCCTAGACGCTCGTACCGTCCCACATCTGGTAGGCACATCCCGTCTCCACATTCTTCCATGTGAACACGCCGTCTTCCAGCATCATATATCCCGGGGCGCTGTCTTCCTTCGGGATGGACACAGAGCCGGGATTGAGATAGTATTTCCCCTCAAACTTCTTCATCGCGGGTACATGGGTATGTCCGTGCAGCAGGATATCGCCCTGCTTCAGCATGGGCGGGTTCGCCATGTTGTACTGATGCCCGTGGGTGGCAAAGATCATCCTTCCCCCCACATACAGAATGCAGTAGTCTGCCATAATGGGAAATTCCAGCACCATCTGATCCACCTCCGTGTCGCAGTTCCCCCGCACACACAGGATCTCCTCCTTCACGGCATTCAGCATGGCCAGCACTTCTTTTGGCGCATACTCCCTTGGCAGGTCATTCCTCGGTCCGTGATAGAGGATGTCCCCCAGAAGCAGCAGTTTATCCGGCTTTTCCTCCCGGTATCTGTCCAGGAGCCGCCGGCAGTACCAGGCGCTCCCGTGAATGTCTGACGCGATCAGTATCTTCATTGTCTTTCCTCTCTTTCTGTCAGTTTGTCATAGATCCTGTCCACATCGTAATCCGGCGCATACTCCGCAGCAGCCTCACAGATGAGACGGATCTTCTCCTTCGGTTCCTCCAGAGCCTCTGCGATCTCAGACACCCCTTTGTTTTTACTCAGCTTCTTGCACACAACAGAAATGATCTGCTTTCTGGCTCCGACGGCCGCGCCCCTCTCTCTTGTTTCACGCAGCTCATCCGCAAACAATTCCCGCAATGCTTCGCACATATTCTTCTCCTCCTTCATGTTCTCCCAGTTGGCCCGGACAATCAGATCCATCGCCGACTGATACTACCGGGACTGACTGTGCTTTTCATACCGCTCCATCAGTTCCTCGATCTCCCTGCCCCTTCGCAGATTGCTCCGCAGATGCTGCAGCCAATAGTTATTTTTCGCTGACAGCCGCGGCACAATGATCAGTTGCATGGGGATGGGATCTCCCTCCAGATAATAGATGCCCTTCTCCACTTCCCTCACGCTCATCCGTCTCACCTTCTCCAGATGACTCAGCAGCTTTCTAGGAAAACGGCTACACACAAAGGTCAGCGTCATCTCCTGAGGCCGGATCTCCATCACCTTATCCGTATCAGACTGGTAGATACAGGCATAGCCGTACACTTTATAGAAATCATTGACGCTCAGGCTGTCTCCCGGCGATTTGTACTCGATGATGTTGTGTTTCCTGAAAATGCGACCAATATTCTTTTCGATTGGTTCCTCTCCATTCTTTTTGATGAGCAGTACATCCATCTGCAACGGCTTTTTCGTCAACTGGACTTCTTCTTCGATTTCCAGCCGGCCAAGCTCCTTCTCCAGCTCTATCCTGAGAACGGATACAAATCCCGGATGCCACTGCAGCCTTATCTTCTGTTCCACAGGCCCTCCTCCTTTACTGTTTGCAGGAGGTCCCAGAAGACATTCCGAAACATTTCTCTCCTTCCTTTGAAACCTCTCTGCTTACTCTGATTGTGAAAATAAGCATTAAGATTTCTGACAGGAATGCCGGAGACAGACCCGGCTCTTCTTTGACACGGCATATGCCACATGAAAGTATAAGAAAATTAATGCCTGAAAACAGCATAGCACACTTCCACCGCCGCCGCAAGAACATGCGACATAAAATTTATCATCTGAAATTCCCAAAAGAAAAAACGGGGCGCTGCCGCCCAGCGTCTCACTGTAGTATTTCCGCAGGTTGATGTAGTTCATATTGTCATAGTAGAGGATGAGCCCCGCGCTGTGCTGATGCAGGGATCCGGATTGAATCCGGGAATGATCGGATTTGTAATCATAGCAGGTCTCTCCTTTTCCGTTATCGTATGATGCAGCTTGCTATGGCCCGGGGCTCCAGGCAGATGCGGCAAAGCTCCCCATCCATGCGGATCACCGCCGGCGTCCTCTCGTCAGACTTGTTCATAAAGACGCAGGAATCCCACGTCTGCACAGCGGCCGGCTCGTTCTGAAGGGACATGCGCTCCACCTCGTACCCCCTCTTTTCAAATTCCTCGATATACCGGCACAGGTACCGGGCCCACCAGCCATAATACTCCTTCTTCAGGGAGCCGCCGCCCAGACGGCTGCCGTTCGTCTTCATGAATGCCGGCGGGGACCAGACGGAGAGCATGACCTTCAGCTTCCTGCCCGCCTTCTTCTGGGCGGCCTCAAGAAGGGGGATCATGTACTTCTCCGTGTAGCTGAAGTCAAAGGACGCAAGATCCCCGTCCTCTTCGTCCTCCACGGCGGAGTAGAGCCGGGTGGCGAAATCACAACTGTCCATGTGCAGGCGCACCCGATTGTAGTGCATGCCGTCCGGCCCGAAATACATGGAGAGCATCTCCTCCTGCTGGTCCTCGTCCATCCGGGAAAACACATACCCGGCCGCGTCGGTGACGGCCCCGCCGAACCCCTCCATGGTCTGGTATGTCACGGACGGATAGAGGTTGACCACTTCGTTCTCCGTCCCGTCATCCGGGATAAAAGAAAACATCTCCTCTTTTTTCTCCGGATAGAGTTTCTCCTGACTTTCTGTCATATATAAACGCATAAAATTCCTCCTCATCTTTCCTCCAGGACGCGCACGTCCCAGTCATGCAGCCGGATCGCATCTCCTTCCCGCAGTTCCTCCCCTGTCAGGACATCCCGCACTCTGGGGTACGGGCAGGAGATCTGCCGCGTCTCCTCACTGTAGTGCAGGAAAAAGTGCAGGGTGCGCCCGTCCGGCGTCCGTCCGCTCCGCACCGTCACCGGCCACTGCAGCGCGGGAACCGGAATGCCGGCGTCCCCGGCCGCCTGTCTGTATATCTCTTTTAAAAACGCTTTGGATGTATAGCATCCCACATAGTAGGCCGCGCCTTTCCCGAAACCATTGCGGGTGACGGCCGCGTACGCCCCCCAGTAGGGATGTTCATAGTCCGCCAGGCTCTCCGCACCCTGAGTCCTGAGCAGTTCCATGTAGTACGAGAGCTTCTCCCCCCGCAGGCAGGCCCTGCCCGGCTCAGTAAATTCGTTGTAGGTCACGCCGAAGCAGTCCGTCAGGCCGTGGGGCAGGGCGTCCGGATACACGCTGGCGCACCCGTCCGCCACAAAGGAGCGGAAAGAGCTCACCAGCACGCCGCCCCGCTGCGCGAAGGCCCTAAGCCGGCGGATCAGGTCCTCCTGTGCGCAGTAGAGGGCGGGAACTACGATCATGTCGTACCGGTCCTCCTCCAGGGCGTGGACATCCACCACATCGCACTCCAGGTTCATCTCATAGAGGCTGTCATACATCCAGCGAACCACGTCATTGTAACTTACGTCGCGGTCAATGGGGAACCACGTAAGGGCGGTGAGGGAGCGGTTGTCCGTGAGCAGGGCAATGCGGTTCTTCTTGACAAGCCCCGCCATCTCCCGGCCGTGCTCCCGCCACTCCCGGCCGATGACGCCGATCTCCTCGTAGGCCCGGTTTGGCAAAAGGTCGTGGCTCAAGACGCCCCGCCAGTAGGTCTCGTACCCGTTGTGGATGGAGTGCCAGTTCCAGAAGAGTTCTCCCAGGGCGCCGCTGGCCAGATGGCTGTAGGCGTGGAGCTTAAGCTGCCCCGGGTAGGGGGTCCAGTACTTGAAAGCCTGGGCCTGGCTCTCCAGCACCAGGTAGTTATCGTCCTTCAGACAGCGGATGGAGTCGCCCCCGAAGGCGGCCTCCGCCCCGGTCAGCCGGTCCTGGGTGTGGAAGTAGATATCCGTCCCCGCCAGATCCACGCAGGCGGACGCCTCATAGTGGTTCATGTCCGGCTGCACGCCATAGGACAGGCCGTCCTGGGCGATGTCCGCCCCGAACTTCTTCCACTCAAAGTCAAAGTTGTGGGTGATGAACTGGTCCGGGCGGCGGTACTCCTCGATGATCCGCGCCTGCCAGGCCAGAAACTCCGCGGCCTGCGTGCGCCTGAAGGCCTCGTACTCACCGGCCAGGCCGCCGTTGATGCAGCCCCGCATATCCGGCAGGTCGTCCCAGTCGTGGATGGAGTTGCTCCAGAAGGGGAGATAGAAAGCTCTGTTCAGCGCCTCCGTACTCCCGAATTTCTCCTGCAGGTACGCCCGGAAACGCCGCTGCATCTCCTCCCCGTCGTTGCCGTAGTGCTTCGTCTCATTGTCGATCTGGAAACCGATGACCCGGGGATGCCCCGCCGTGTGCTCCATGAGAGCCCGGATCACCCGCTCCCCGCAGCGCAGGTAGGTGGGGTTCAGGATGTTGATGAGCTGGCGGTGGCCGTAGAAAGCCCTGCCCTCCTTTGTCGTCACCAGCACATCCGGATCCTTCCGCACGAGCCAGGCCGGCACCGCGTAGGTGGGCGTGCCCACGATCACCTGCATGCCTGTCTCCTGCGCCTTCGCAAGCACCCGGTCGATGCAGAAAAAGTCGAAGGTCCCCTCCACAGGTTCCAGCGTGCTCCAGGTGGACTCCGCAATGCGCACCACATTGATCCCGGCCTGTCTCATCATGTCAAAATCTTTGTCTATCCGGTCGTAAGGCATATATTCCGGGTAATACGCCACGCCCAAAAGCAGTTCCTGTCTGTTCATACGTCCTCCTGTATACCAGAGGAAGGATGCCGCATAGACGCCATCCTTCTTCTGCACTTAAATACTGTTTTATCTTATTTGTCCATCCTGTGTTTTCCCTGCTCCAGGTCTGCCACAACCTGGGGATAGTACTTGTCCAGGTTGAACAGAGCCATGCAGATGACACAGATCACGGATGTGATCACCGGCACCCAGGCAAAGGCGACTGTGATGGAAGTAAGTGCGGACGCGCTCTGTACCTCCAGCGCAGCGTCAAAGCCGCCGGCGTCCAGGATCCATCCGAGAGCCGCTGTGCCGACGCCGGAGCCTACCTTCATGCAGAAAGAGGAGGCGGCGTTTCCCATACCGGCTGTGCCGTATCCATTATACCACTCTCCGTAGGTGATTGCATCCTGCAGGCAGCCGAACATGGTGGCTCCGCCGCATCCAAATCCGATGCCCTTGATGACGGAGGACACGCAGATCAGGGAATAGTTTGTCGTCACGCCGGACAGCACGAAGCCGACTGTCGCGATCACCATTCCGACCATGAACAGGTTTCTCTTCCCACATGTCCTCCAGCACCGGCTCATTGATGATCTCGATGCCCCACAGCCCTTTCCTTGTGCCGTAGCGCTGCGCCAGCCGCTCCAGGACGCTGAGCTCAAACTCTACCTCGTCCGGATCCTGGGACCAGATGCACACGCCGCTCTCGCCGCCATTGTCAAATCCGTTCTGGCTGCCCGGCGCGGTGTGGAGGTCGATGAGGATCTGAAGGCCGTACTTCTCCGCCCAGTTGAACGCCTTGTCCAGTTCTTCGATGCATCCGATGAAGGACTCCCTGTCCCCGAAGATGAAGTAGGGAACCGGGATGCGGACTGCATTCATCCCGATGGATCTGATCCTTGTAAAGTCCCTCTCCGTGATGTACTCGGCCCTGTGCATCTTCATGCGCGCCTCGTACACCTCCTTCGGGAGCTGGAGGGGGAGGTTGTGCTCATCCTCCGCCGTCGTTCCCTCGAACAGTCCGGGACTCATCCACTTCTCCAGGACAAGCCAGTTGCCAAGATTTACTCCTTTTACCTGCGTGACTTTCACTTTCCTTTCTTTCTTTTTTTTGAAGTCATTCTTTACTGCTGCTTTCTGACGCCTATTTTATCCCCCGGCCAGAGGATTTTATATTATTATTCTCGGCATTTTGACACTTTTCACGGAAAAACTTCCGTGGTATGATAGGAGCATAGCTTACAACCCGGGTCAATCTTACATTGCCGGACCTTTTCTCATGCCCGGCCCGGGGAGAAAGGAGAGAAGACGATGAACACTGCCTACCTGATGCGCCACGTATCCTACGGCCTTCACACCATTGTAAAAACCTGGCCCCACCCCGTCCGCCCGGGCACCGCCCCCGAGGTCTTCTGCGGGAGGCGGGACCTGCAGGATACTTTCCTGACCGCGGAGATCCTGTGCCGGGCTCTGGACGAGTGGGAACAGACCGGCTCCTCCCCCTCCCTGCCCGCTCTTTTCTCCGCCAGTAGAAAGTTGTACTACGCCTATATCCCCTCGCCGGAGCAGGACTTCCTCATCGGCCCGGTCCGCTTCTCCTCCCCGGTCCGCATGAACCGGGACATTGACGAGCCGCATCCCCCGGAGGAGACGGCGGCTGCCGCCCCGGAGTGCGAGTTCTCCGACTTTACCTCCCATGTACTTCTCGTCTATAACCTGCTGCACACCAGCTTTCTCTCCCTGGACGACCTGGTCGCGGCCAACTGCATGGACAGCTCCATGGAGGACGCGATCATGGAAGACTACTCCACCCTCGTCTTCGACCGGAGGGAGCAGGAGCAGCCCCACAATCCCTACGACCAGGAACTGCGGGAGTTCACCAGCATCGAGCTGGGGGATGTGGACATGCTGCGCCGCAGCCTGCAGGAGGACTACACCGGGAAGATCGGGACGCTGGCCAAAGACGAGGTGCGCCAGATGCGCAACCGGGCCATCGTAGTCATCACCCTGGCCAGCCGCGCGGCCATCCGGGGCGGCCTGCTGCCCGAGATCTCCTTCTCCATGAGCGACGTCTTCATCCAGAGTATCGAGGCGGAGTCGGACACGGCGGTGCTCCTCAACATGATGCATCAGTTCGAGTTCAGGTACGCGGAGATGGTGGCGGACTTAAATTCCCAGAAGGCGGGGCGGCCAAGGAAGGACCAGAACCCCCGGGTGGACCAGTGCAAGGACTACATTTTCAAACACCTGCATGAAAAAATCCGCATCCAGGACATAGCGGACGAGCTGTACCTGAACGCGAATTACCTGTCGGAGATCTTCCATCAGCACGAGGGCGTCACCATCACGGAGTTCATCCTCCAGGAGAAGGTGGGTCTGACGAAGAACCTGCTGACCTACTCCCCCTACACCTACAGCGAGATCGCCGCCTACCTGGGCTTCTCCTCCCAGAGCCACCTGGGAAAGACATTCAGGCGGCTCACCGGCCTGACCCTCAAGCAGTACCGGGACCGGTACGGCGTCCGGGAGTTCCGCATAAAAAAGGCAGGCCTATGACAGCCTGCCTTTAAAATCTTCGTATCCAAATCTGCGCACCAGCTCCAGACTTCCGTCCTCCCTCTCGAGGACGATGTCCGGCAGCGCCATGCCGTTGAAGGTATTGTTCTTCACCATAGAATAGATGGCCATATCCTGAAATTCCAGCACGTCCCCCGGCTCTAAAGGCCGGTCAAAGGAGTAGTCCCCGATCACGTCCCCCGCCAGGCAGGTGGGGCCTGCCAGGCGGTAGGTGAAGGGCTTCTCCCCGGGCAGGCCGCCGCCCTTGAGGGGCGGCCGGTAGGGCATCTCCAGCACGTCCGGCATGTGGCAGGCGGCGGAGGCGTCCAGGATGGCGTGGCTCCCTTCGCAGGGCACGCCGCCCCCGCCGGGCATGATCTCCAGCACCCGGGTCAGGAGCACGCCGGCGTTCAGCGCCACCGCCTCCCCCGGCTCCAGATAGACCTCCGCCCCGTAAGTCTCCCGCACATGGCGGATGCACCGCGCCAGCGTCTCCCGGTGGTAGCCGGGCCGGGTGATGTGGTGGCCGCCGCCCAGATTGATCCACTTCATATTCCTCATGTATCTGCCGAACTTCTCCTCCACTGCCTCCAGCGTCTCCGCCAGGGCGTCCGCGTCCTGCTCGCAGAGGGTGTGGAAGTGGAGTCCCTCGATCCCCTCCAGCAGGTCCGGCGTCTCCTCAAGGGCCGCCTCCAGCTGGGCCAGGGTAGTGCCAAGGCGGGAGCCGGGGGCGCAGGGATCGTAGATGGCATGTCCCTCCTGGGTGGAGTGCTGCGGGTTGACCCGGAGCCCCGGGCTTCGCCCCGCGGCCAGGATCTGCGCTTTGTAGCGCCGGATCTGCTGCGGCGAGTTGAGGATCACGTGGTCGCACAGGGAGAGGATCTCCTCCATCTCCTCCGGCCGGTAGGCAGGGGAGAAGATGTGGTTCTCCTTCCCCATGCACTCCGCCCCCAGCATGGCCTCGTAGAGCCCGCTGGCCGCAGTGCCCGCCAGGTACTGCCCG
This sequence comes from Mordavella massiliensis, assembly GCF_016901695.1. Lineage (GTDB taxonomy): Bacteria > Bacillota > Clostridia > Lachnospirales > Lachnospiraceae > Claveliimonas > Claveliimonas massiliensis_A. The sequence continues at coordinate 128,101 of NZ_JACJKS010000007.1, forward strand.
ATCAGGGGATAGACCCGGAACATGGAGAAGGCCTTCTGTGCCAGCAGGATCTTTGCCCCCGTCTCCCGGGCCAGGGAGGCGAGCTGCTCCAGATTGTCCCTTAGCGCCCTCTCCCTCACCACATAGCAGGGCGTGGACAGGTCCGCGCCGCCCATCCGCGCGCGCTCTTCTCTTGTCTCTCTCATCTCTAGTCCACCAGCTCCGGGTCCTCGCTGACCTTCCAGGGAAGTCCCCACTTGTTCAGCGCTTCCATGAACGGATCCGGGTCAAACTCTTCCATATTATAGACGCCCGGCTTTCTCCATGTGCCGTTTAAGATCATCATGGCGCCGATCATGGCCGGCACGCCTGTGGTGTAAGCCACTGCCTGGGAGCCCACCTCTTTGTAGCACTCCTGGTGATCACAGGTATTGTAGATGTAGATCTTCTTCTCTTTTCCATCCTTCTTTCCCACAAAGATGCAGCCGATGTTTGTCTTTCCCTTTGTCCGCGGTCCCAGGGAGGAGGGATCCGGCAGCACGGCCTTTAAGAACTGCAGGGGCACGATCTCTTTCCCCTCAAACATAATGGGTTCAATGGAGGTCATCCCCACATTCTCCAGGCACCGCAGGTGAGTGAGATAGCTCTCCCCGAATGTCATAAAGAAGCGGATCCTTTTGATGCCAGGGATATTGAGAGCCAGCGACTCGATCTCCTCGTGGTGGAGAAGATACATATCCTTCGGGCCGATCTCCGGGAAGTTGTAGACCCGCTTGATCTCCATGGGCTCTGTCTCCACCCAGTGTCCGTCCTCCCAGTAGGAGCCCTTGGCGGACACCTCCCGGATGTTGATCTCCGGGTTGAAGTTGGTGGCAAAGGGATAGCCGTGGTCTCCCGCATTGCAGTCCAGGATGTCGATATAGTTGATCTCGTCAAAATAGTGCTTCAGCGCATAGGCGGAGAACACACTGGTCACTCCCGGGTCAAAACCGCTTCCAAGAAGGGCTGTAAGGCCTGCCTTCTCGTAGGCGTCCCGGTAGGCCCACTGCCATTTGTACTCAAATTTTGCCGTGTCCTCGGGCTCGTAGTTGGCCGTGTCCACATAGTGTACGCCGCAGGCCAGGCAGGCGTCCATGATGTGAAGGTCCTGGTAGGGAAGAGCCAGGTTCAGCACCACCTCCGGCTCCACTTTTCTGATGAGCGCCTTCAGCTCCTCCACATTGTCCGCATCCACCTGGGCGGTGGTGATCTTTGTCTTTGTAGTTCCCTCCAGCTTCTCCTTCAGCGCGTCACACTTGGACACGGTGCGGCTGGCGATGCAGATCTCTGAAAACACCTCGCTGTTCTGGCAGCATTTCTGGATAGCTACGCTGGCCACTCCTCCGCATCCGATGATCAGTACTTTTCCCATTTCTAATATCCTCCTTTTCTTCTCTCTTTTCTATTTTGTTCCAAGGGCGATGAGCATCTCCCTTGTGATCTTGCATGCCGCGGCCGTGGAAGCCCCTGTGGGGTCAAAGGGCGGGCAGAGCTCCGTCACGTCGCACCCGATGACCTCTGCCTTCCGGCACACTTCCGTCACGGCTCTCTGCAGTTCCATATAACTTACGCCTCCCGGCTCCGGCGTCCCCGTCCCGGGAAAGACGGAAGGGTCCATCACATCCAGGTCCACGGTGAAGTACACCGGGACGCCCTTCAGCTCCTCCAGCGTCTCCCCCAGCCCCTCCAGGGTGAAAGGATGAAGATCCGTGTGTCCCTCCCGGGCCCAGCCAAACTCCGCCCTCTCCCCAGAGCGGATGCCGAACTGGTGGATGCGGCCATCCCCCAGCAGCTCCCAGCACCGCCGAAGGACGCAGGCGTGGGACAGCTCCACCCCCAGGTAATCCTCCCGCAGGTCCGTGTGGGCGTCAAAGTGCAGGATGTGAAGATCCGGATATTTCCGGGCCGCCGCCCGGACACTTCCCAGGGTCACCAGGTGCTCTCCCCCGATGAGGAAGGGCAGCTTCCCGTCCCGGAAGATCTCCCCGGCCGTCTCCTCGATCTGATCCAGCACCTTCTCCGAACTTCCGATGGCCAGCTCCAAATCTCCCATGTCAAAGACCCGGCACTCCTCCAGGCTTCTGTCCTGGTAAGGGCTGTAAGTCTCCAGCCCGTAGGAGTCCGTCCGGATGGCGCCACCGGCAAAGCGGGTCCCCGGCCGGAAGGAGGTGGTGGAGTCAAAGGGCGCCCCGTAAAGGACAATGTCCGCCTCCTCGTATGTACAGTCACATCCCATGTAATCTACAATATTTTTATTCAACATCTTCCAGCAGCTCCTCCACATAGACAGGCAGGGCAAACACCCCCGCGTGCAGTCTCGGTTCATAGTATCTCGTCCGTATCCCCTTCAGTTTCCAGGCCACGCCGTTCAGATCCTCCAGGGGATGGTACTTCTTCGACGCGAAACCGAAAAGCCAGTGGCCGGACGGGTAGGAGGGCAGGTGGGCCTGGTAGACCCGGCAGATGGGGAAGGTCTCCACGATCCGCTTGTGCATCCGCTGGCACTGGAAGGCCTCCTCCGTGTAGAAGGGGCTCTCGTTCTGGTTGACCATGATGCCGTCCTCCCGGAGGGCGTTGTAGCAGTTCCCGTAGAACTCCTTTGTGAACAGCCCCTCCCCCGGCCCGAAGGGGTTGGGCGAGTCGATGATGATGAGGTCGTACTTATCCGTCTTTGACCGGATAAAGCGCAGCCCGTCCTCGTGGAAGATCTCCACCCTCTCGTCGTTCAAGCTGCAGGCGATCTGGGGGATGTACTTGCGGCACACCTCCACAAGCAGGGGATCCATCTCCACCACGTCGATGTGGCGGATGTCCTCGTACTTGATCAGCTCCCGCACCACTCCGCCGTCTCCCCCGCCGATGACCAGCACGTCCTTCACATCGGGGTGCACCGCCATGGGCACGTGGGTGATCATCTCGTGGTAGATGAACTCGTCCTTCTCCGTCAGCATCAGATCCCCGTCCGCCACGAGGATGCGTCCGAACTCCCGGGAGTCCAGCACGTCGATCCGCTGGAACTCGCTCTGGGCGCTGAAGAGCTGCTCATTGATGCGGATGGACAGCTTCACATCCTCTGTGTGCTCGTCCGAAAACCACATTTCCATCTCTCTACTCCTCCTTCCCTTCCGTCACTACGTTCAAATTCTCGATCTTCTCATCCTCCGGCCCGGTCATGGAGCAGCCCTTCTCCTTGGCGTAGAGGATGTACTCGATGATCTCGTCCGTGATCTCCTCCCCCGGCGCCAGGATGGGGATGCCAGGCGGGTAGCACATGACGAACTCACTGCAGATCCGGCCCTTCGCCTCCCGGATGGGGAGCTGTTCCTTTGGCGCGTAGAAGGACTCCTGGGGCGTCATCACCACCCGGGGCGGGATGTACTCCTGGGAGAGCATACCCGTCTTGTCCTTCTGGTATCGGCGCTTGATGTCCGCCAGGGCGCTGACGAGACGCTCCACCTCCTGTTTCCTGTCCCCGATGGACAGGTAGGCCAGCATGTTCCCCAAATCCCCGAACTCGATCTGGATGTCGTACTCGTCCCGCAGGATGTCGTACACCTCGATGCCCGCCAGCCCGATCTCCAGGGTGTGGACGGAGAGCTTCGTGGGGTCAAAGGCGAAGATGCTGTCCCGGTTCACCAGCTCCTCCCCGAAGGCGTAGTAGCCGCCGATCCGGTTGATCTCCTCCCTGGCGTACCCGGCCAGGTCCGCCACCCTGGCGAAGGCCTCCCGCCCCCGCAGGGCCAGGTTCCTCCTGGAGATGTCCAGGCTTGCAAGGAGCAGGTAGGAGGCGCTGGTTGTCTGGGTCAGGTTGATGATCTGGCGCACGTAGCCGGGGTGCATCCCCTCCCCCACAAGAAGGAGGGAACTCTGGGTCAGGCTGCCCCCGGACTTGTGCATGCTCACGGAGGCCATGTCCGCCCCCGCCGCCATGGCGGAGACCGGGAAATCCTCCCCGAAGTAGAAGTGGGTCCCGTGGGCCTCGTCCACGAGCACCTTCATGCCCCGGCTGTGGGCCGCCTCCACGATGGTCGCAAGGTCCGAGCAGATGCCGTAGTAGGTGGGATTGTTCACGAACACGGCCACCGCGTCCGGGTTGTCCCGGATGGCCTGCTCCACCTGCTCCACCTTCATCCCCAGGGAGATCCCCAGGTTCTGGTCCACGTCCGGGTTCACGTACACGGGCCTGGCTCCGCACAGAACCAGGGCGTTGATGATGCTCCTGTGGACGTTCCTTGGCATGATGATCTTGTCCCCCTTCTTGCAGCAGGCCAGGGCCATGCTCTGGACCGCCGAGGTGGTGCCCCCCACCACGAGAAAGGCGTGGGCCGCCCCGAAGGCCTCCGCGGCCAGCTCCTCCGCCTCCCGGATCACGGAGACCGGGTGGCACAGGTTGTCCAGGGGCTTCATGGAATTGACGTCAATGCTGACGCACCTCTCCCCCAGCAGCCTGGCCAGCTCCGGGTTCCCCCTCCCCCGCTTGTGTCCCGGCACGTCAAAGGGCACGATCCGCATCCTCCGGAACTCCTCCAGCGCCTCGTAGATGGGCGCGTCATTCTGTGTTCTCTTCTTCATCCTCCAGCAACTCCTCTCTCCCCGGCAGGCGGCCGCCTTGTGCGGGCGCGGCCCGCCCCGCCGGGCTTATAGCGCAAAAAAACGCAGGCAGAAGGGGCTCTTCCACTTGCGTTTTATCATTTCTGTTTTTTCCTGGCGCACAGACGCGGGCGCAGACAGGCACAGCCTTTTCGCCGCGCTCTTCGCTGTACTATGGACAGATATGGGACCTTTGAGAGTCTATATAGCAAATATTTTTACTTTTACTACTCTTATTGACCGTTTCACAAGTTTTGCGTGCCTCTTCGCACACCGGTTATAAAGTAACCAACTTATAAAATTTGAGCTTCTAACTCAATCAATAAGGCAGCCATTCCCTGCTGCCGGAAAAATATTTGCATGGAAGCCATATCTGTTTTCCATACGTGTTTACTTATATCATTTTTTTTGTAAACATGCAAGAAATATTTTTAAAAATCTCTCCAGAAAAACTCTCTGCTGAAAAACTCCCTAGGAATTCTTCATGACAACCTCTTCCACCACGTCCGCCACGTGCTCGCAGGCGTCCGCGCATTTCTCCAGGTACGTGTAGATCTCCCGCCACGCCAGGACCTCCCGCAGGTCGTCGCACTGCGTGTGGAGGGCGCGCATGCTGGCCAGATAGATCTTGTCCGCCTGCTCCTCCAGGGAGTTGATCCGGATGATGCTCTCGTTCAGCTTTCTGGAGCGGCGGAAATCCGCGAACTCCCGCATGAGCGTGCACACCTCTTCCGTACACCGGATGACGATGTCCAGCATATCCAGCGCGTCCGGCCGGATCGTCTGCACATTGTTCATGTAGATGCGGATAAAGACTTCCTCCGCCTTGTCCGCCAGCTCGTCAATGTTAAAGCTCAGGGACACGATGTCCTCCCGCTCGATGGGCGTGATGAAGGCCTTTGCCAGCACATCCGTGAGCTGGTGTTTCTTCTCATCCGCCGCGTGCTCGATCCGGTGGATCGCCTCCATGTTCTCCTCCATCTGCGCCGGATCAAAATCCGTCAGCTTCTCCTTCAGGAAATGGGCCGCCTGCCCGGCAAGTTCCGCACACGCGATAAAATTATCATAATAAAATGCATCCTGTTTTTTCGACATGATATATTCTCCTGTTTCTATGTATTTTTAAAACACAGCCATGAAGATCCTGGCCATCACGTAGCTGATGATGCCACACCCCGGGAACGTAAAGATCCAGGTCAGCATCATGTCCTTCACGACATTGAAGTTGATGGCAGTGATCCGCTTGACCGCCCCCACGCCCATGATGGCGCTTGTCTTTGTGTGGGTGGTCGACACCGGGATGCCGAACACACTGGACAAAAGAAGGCAGAAGGCGCCTGCCAGGTCCGCGGAAAAGCCCTGGTACCGCTCCAGCTTCACCATGTCCATGCCTACGGACTTGATGATCTTCTCGCCGCCCACGCTCGTGCCAAGTCCCATGACGATACTGCACAGGAGCATGAGCCATACCGGGATCTCCATGCCGGACACCGAGTTCTGGCCATTGCAGAATGCGATGCCAAGGAAGAGCACGCCGATGAACTTCTGGCCGTCCTGGGCTCCGTGCATGAAGCTCATGGCCGCCGCGCCCACGATCTGGGCCCCGCCGAAGAAGCGGTTGGCGCTGCGCCGCTCCATATTCCGGCACAGGATGGTGATGAGCCTGCAGATGACCCATCCCGTGATAAATCCGAGGGCAAGGCTGAGCACAAGGCCGTAGAGCACCTTCACCCACTCCGCCCCGTTGATGCCGCCGACACCGCCCTGGATGGCGATGGCTGCGCCGGATATGCCGGCGATCAGGCTGTGGCTCTCACTGGTGGGGATCCCGAACACGGAAGCAGCCACGCTGTATACGACGATGGAGATGAGGGCGGCGCACAGCGCCACCAGCGCCTCCTGGGTGTTGTCCCCGAAGTCCACCATATTGCTGATGGTGGAAGCCACCGAGCTGTTGATCTGCGTCATGACGAACACGCCCAGGAAGTTGAAGGCCGCGCTCATCAGGATCGCCGTCCTGGCCGGCAGACACCTGGTCGTCACACAGGTGGCGATGGCGTTGGGCGCGTCCGTCCACCCGTTGACAAAAATCACCCCCAGCGTCAGCAGCAGGGTGATGACAAGCACCGGGCTGCCCGCCATGGCGTCCAGGAAATAACTGAATGATACATCCATACGATCGTTTCCTCCTGTCCGCCTTTACAGGCTCTCCTCAAATATATTGATATTGCCGGTCTTTCCGATCACCACCAGGATGTCGTCCCGCTTCAGCTGATAGTCCGGCCGCACTTCGATGGTCGTGTCCATGCCGCTCTCAATGGCAATGATATTGAGGCCGTGCTTCTGGCGAAGCTGGATCTGCTCCACCGTCTTCCCGGTCAGCTTCTCCGGCACCTGGATCTGCCGGATCTCCACGCTGTGGTCCAGCGAGATGGAGTCAAGGAAGTTGCCCGACAGGAGCCTTCTGCCAAGGCGCAGCGCCATATCCCGCTCCGGGTATACGACCTCCGCCCCCAGCTTGCGAAGGACCGCCCCCTGCTCCGGGGACAGGGCCTTGGCGATCACCCGGGGCACACCCATCTCGATGACGCTCATGGTGGTGAGCACGCTCACGTCCACCTTCTCGCCGATGCATACGATGACCACGTCGCAGTTGTGGATCCCGGCCTCCCGCAGGGCCTCCATGCTCAGGTCGCTTGTAATGAACGCATAGTCCGTATAATTGCGCATCTCCCGGATGGTGCTCTCCTCCTGGTCCATGACGATCACGTCGTTGTCCGATTCCGCCAGCGTCACTGCCAGGGCTTTGCCGAAGCGCCCCAGTCCGATAACGCCGTATGTCAGTTTCTCTTTTTTCTTCATATTATAGTTTCCTCTCTATCCGATAGCGATATTTTCTTCTGAGTAGCGCAGCTTCGGCTCCGGATGGCTGATCCAGATCGTCAGCAGGGTGAACGCCCCCAGTCTCCCGATATACATGACGCAGATGATCACGATCTTGGCCGCCGCGCCTAACGTGGGCGTGATGCCGGTGGACAGCCCCACCGTGCCGAACGCGGACACCACTTCAAAGAACACCTGGATAAAGGTGCGGTCCGGCTCCAGCACGCACAGAAGGAAGGTCGCCACACACACCACGGTCATGGACAGCACCGTGATCATGCTCGCCTTGGCAATATTTTCCCTGGATATGCCCCGTTTGAACGCGCTCGCATTGCGCTTCACGCACGCGCTTCTGGCCGCCTGCAGCAGCACGAAGAAGGTGCTCGTCTTGATGCCGCCTCCGGTGGATCCCGGCGACGCGCCGATGAACATGAGCACGCACAGGACGAACAGGCCCGCATTTGTAAAATCGCCGATGGCGTAGGTGGAAAATCCCGCCGTTCTGGCGGACACGCTCTGGAAAAACGCCCCCAGCCATGTAATGTCCTCGGTTCCCTTCAAAAGCAGCGTGCCGGCAACCGTCAGCACGATGCTGGTGGAGATGACCACCTTGGAGTGGAACGCCAGTTTTTTAAAGCTCTTCTTCTTTGCCACATCCAGGATGACCAGGAAGCCAAGGCCGCCGAAGATGATCAGGCCCGCCGTGGTCAGGTTGAGGAGCACGCTGTCCTGGTAGATGGTCAGGTTGCGCAGGCCTCCCAGGATGTCGAATCCCGAGTTGTTGAACGCAGCCACGGAATGGAACAGGCTGATCCCCACCGCGTGCAGCGGTTCATGGTCCCGGCTGAACACCGGGTAGCTCAGGATGGCGCCCGCCGCCTCAAAAAGAAGCGTCATGAAGAGCACCGCCCGGATCAGGCGCACGATCCCCTTGTACGTGTCCACATTCAGGGCTTCCTTGACAAGGAGCCGCGTCTTGATGCTCACGCGCCTGCCGGCCGCCAGCATCAGGCCCACGCCCACAGACGTCACGCCCAGGCCGCCGATCTGAATGAGGACCGCCACCAGCCCCTGCCCGAAGGCTGTGAAATGATCCGCCGTGTCGATGGCGATGAGCCCCGTCACACAGACAGCGCTCGTGGATGTGAAGAGCGCGTCGATAAAGGACACGTGGGCTCCCTCCTTCACGGACACCGGAAGGCACAGGAGCACCGCCCCGAGAAGGATCACAGCCGCGAAGCCGAGGGCGATCAGTCTGCCCGCAGGCTGCCGCTTAAAAAACCCTATAGTAGTTATTCTGTTTTTCATAGTTCTCTCCCGTCTTCTGCAGATGATGTCAGATCGTCACAAAGGCAAGTCTTCTCTTCTTGCCGTCTTTCCGGTACAGGGTGAAAAGGTCGCGCAGATACCGCGCGGGATGAGAGCGCTGCGGATGCTCCGCCTGGCCGTTCCCGTTCCCGGTGCAGTGCGCCCAAAAGGCAGCGGCACCGGCAAGCCAGGCCCACACCGGACACACTTCCCTGTCAGCTCCCGCCTTCAGGGGACGCGCGCCGCACAGCCTCGTCCCGCGGGGCGCCTGCCTCATACCCGCATCCGGGTACGCGTCGTGCAGGTCGATCCTGGAGCTCCCCTCCATGCCGCACACAGTCTGCCCGCTCCCGGCAGCGCCGGCCGCCAGAAGCTCCCCTCTGGAAAACAGGCCAAAGGACAGTACCACGCAGGTGATGGCAGCCGCTATGATCAACACGGATGTTCTGGATTTGCTGTGCATCTTTACAGCCCTCTCTAAAAAAAGAAACAGTTTACATTGATTTAACACTAACTCTTATATCATTAATCATACCCTCTGTCAAGCTCGCAATATTCCACAAAAAAAGCGGCGGAAAGCACACTTGTCTGTTGCTTTCTGCCGCTTTTTATGCGGATGACAGGAATCGAACCTGCACACCGGAGTACCAGATCCTAAGTCTGGCGCGTCTGCCAGTTCCGCCACATCCGCGCAGTCGTCCGTACGGAGGACTTTTATAACAGAAAAGAGTTCCTGTGCGGAACTCTTTTGCATGAGCGTGCGGGGGCTCGAACCCCGGACAACTTGATTAAAAGTCAAGGTATCGAAATGCCCGCAACGCCCTGTTTTACAGTACTTCCGCGTCTCCTCGTGAGACATT
>NZ_JACJKS010000061.1 GCF_016901695.1 Mordavella massiliensis
AAGAAATCATCAGTGAGGATGAATGTAACGATACTTATGGACGGATCCGGATGTATCAGGCGCTGTTGCTGAAGCAGCCGGAGGGCGTACATATACCCAGTGAACGGACTGTATACCGGGTTATGGATCAGATCGGTCTGAGTCATCGGCCAAAGGGAAAGCCAAATGGGCTTACAAAGGCAGACCGGGAAGCCATGAAATCGGAGGATCTGTTGAAGCGGGATTTCCATTCAGATGCCCCATTAGAAAAATGTATTACAGATATCACGGAGATCCCGGCGCGCAATGGGAAACTGTATGTATCTGCGATATTCGACTGCTTTGATCTTAGCGTCCTCGGTCTGTCAATGGGAACCAACATGAAATCAGATCTGTGTATCCAAACACTGGAAAATGCCCTGACTGCATATCCCGCATTGGAAGGAGCGATTATCCACAGTGACCGCGGAACACAGTATACCAGTGAGTCCTACCGCCAGACCATTCGGGAGCACCACATCCACCAAAGCATGAACAGTGCAGGAGGCCGCTGCCATGATAATGCACGCTGTGAGAGTATGTGGGCCAGAATGAAGACGGAACTCCTCTATGACCGCTATGACACAAGCCAGATGACGGTAGAGGAATTAAAAGCGC
>NZ_JACJKS010000062.1 GCF_016901695.1 Mordavella massiliensis
GCGCTTTTAATTCCTCTACCGTCATCTGGCTTGTGTCATAGCGGTCATAGAGGAGTTCCGTCTTCATTCTGGCCCACATACTCTCACAGCGTGCATTATCATGGCAGCGTCCTCCTGCACTGTTCATGCTTTGGTGGATATGGTGCTCCCGGATGGTCTGGCGGTAGGACTCACTGGTATACTGTGTTCCACGGTCACTATGGATGATCGCTCCTTCCAACGTGGGATATGCAGTCAGGGCATTTTCCAGTGTTTGGATACACAGATCTGCTTTCATGTTTGTCCCCATTGACAGACCGAGGACGCTAAGATCAAAGCAGTCGAAAATCGCAGATACATACAGTTTCCCATTGCGCGCCGGGATCTCCGTGACATCTGTAATACATTTTTCTAATGGGGCATCTGAATGGAAATCCCGCTTCAACAGATCATCCGATTTCATGGCTTCCCGGTCTGCCTTTGTAAGTCCATTCGGCTTTCTCTTTGGCCGATGGCTCAGGCCGATCTGATCCATAACCCGGTATACGGTCCGTTCACTGGGTATATGTACGCCCTCCGGCTGCTTCAGCAACAGCGCCTGATACATCCGGATCCGTCCATAAGTATCGTTACATTCATCCTCACTGATGATTTCTT
>NZ_JACJKS010000063.1 GCF_016901695.1 Mordavella massiliensis
GCTTCCAGGTCTGTTTTGGAATAGCTGTTGCGGTCTTTCCCCATGATCTCAAAACATTCCTTATATTCCATCAGACGGATCCCGCATTCCTCCAGTTCCTCGTAGAGCTTCTGGATTTCCGGTTTATGCTTTCCTTTTCCGTAAACGAATCCGATCCCTTCCCCTTCTGCAATCCGTTCCAGGTTCTTCTGCAGCTTCAGGATCTCAAGCGGAGAGCAGTGATCGATCTCAATGACGGTGTTATTGGATATCTTCTTATGCTTTGTCAGTTTCCGTCTCCTGTTTTCGTTAATGACTTTCCTGACTTTCTCCATTCCTTCGATCACGAACATGTGGGCATCCCCGAGGTCATATCTGGGGCCATACCCATTCTCAGACAGAAAGGCATTGTACTTTGCATAAAGGGCATCTATGGTGTCCAGAAGCCCCGCAAGGTGATAGTTGAGGCTGCCCCGCCAGACGAACGTATATCTGTTTGCGTTTGCTTCAATCTTGGTCCCATCGATGTAGAGCTCTTTCAGCGTAATAAGGCCCTCCTTTTCCAGACGGCGCATGAACTGATAATTTAATTCATCCAGGACTTCTTCTGTCAGCTTTTTCCCTTTAAAATCGTAAAAGACATCCCTCTGG
>NZ_JACJKS010000064.1 GCF_016901695.1 Mordavella massiliensis
GGCTGGAGCTGAGGGCCGTGATGCTGAATGTCAATGCGGGACACAGCCCCGGGCTGCTGGAGGCCTGCCAGACGCTGAAGGAGTACTCCCTGTACGTGGACAGGGTGCGCAGGCATGCGCAGGAGCTGCCGGTCGAGGAGGCGGTGGAGCGTGCGATCCGGGAATGCATCGGGGAGGGAATCCTGGCGGAGTTTCTGGAGAAGAACCGTGCGGAGGCGAGGAAGATGAGTATCTATGAATATGATCAGGAGAGACATATGAGGCAGGAGCGGGAGCAGTCCTATGAGAAGGGGCTCGCCCAGGGCTTCACAGATGGCCAGACGGAGGGCAAGCGCAGTATGGCGGTCAATCTGGCCCGGTCCGGGATGCCGGCAGAGGAGATCGCCCGGATAGCAGAGACGGACGCTGATCTGATCCGGGAGTGGATCCGGGAACAGATCTGATATCTCTGCCGAATGGAAAGACCAGACAGGGGGACTTGGAGCTGCCGGTCGAGGAGGCAGTGGAGCGTGCGATCCGGGAATGCATCGGGGAGGGGATCCTGGCGGAGTTTCTGGAGAAGAACCGTGCGGAGGCGAGGAAGATGAGTATCTACGAATATGATCAGGAGA
>NZ_JACJKS010000065.1 GCF_016901695.1 Mordavella massiliensis
CGGCATACAGGTCGGACAGGCGCAGCTCCTGCCGGTCCGGCTGCTTATCCTTTCCATTGTAAAAGATCAGGAACTGCGGCGGCGGGATCAGCACCTTCTCCCGGCCGTATACGTTGCACGTCCTCGTCATCTCCTCATAGATGTCCGACAGATACATCAGCATCCGAAGCGGCAGGTTCGGACTGTAGGTGGACTGATGCTCATACAGGGACAGCCGGGAGTCAATGATAAAGGACAGGTCATTCTTCATCGCCATGTAGATGGCGTTCTCCAGCGTGTTGATCGTGAGTTTCTCCGGATCCGTATACTGTTTTCCACTGACTGCGTTGTAAAGCTCCAGCAGGTTTTTCTTGTCGCGGAACAGCATGATAAAGACGGTGGACTTGTACGTCCGGTTTGGCACAGGATAACTCTTCCGTCTGCCTGGTCCTTTCCTCTTTCCCGCTTTGCTCTTTTTGCTCATAGGCGGCCTCCTTTTTCTAATTGGGTGCAGGAGGCCTCCCTACCGCTCTTCCTTAAGAAACCTCTCTGCTCTGTGAAATGGGAACAAAAGCATTGAGATTTCTTTTAGATCTTTTGAAGATATCAGACGCGGCGGCTGCCGCAAAGA
>NZ_JACJKS010000066.1 GCF_016901695.1 Mordavella massiliensis
AAATAACTGTTTGATACAGGGACAGATAAACCTTCCAACAACAAGCATAGGTGGAAATGGTGGGCTAGAAAAAACAATAAATGCTGCTAAAAGCGGCTACACACCTATAGGTATCATAGGGTGGTATATAACAGGGACTAGAGCTTCATACGTTACTATGCCAAATTTACGTATTTCCGGGGAAAATATTATTGTATATTTTAGATGTAACAATTCCGCAGGGGCTTCTATTTCGGGATTTTTCTCTGTTCTGTATAAAAAGAAGTAGCAGTTATTGAAACCTTATTCCTAGATAATTAAACCTAAATGGGCCACTCGCCTTGACATTAAATACCGCATACCAATTACCATTTTGATAGGTACACCCTTCGACGTGTGCGCTTTGAGCAGCCCCATCCCCGTTCGCAACAAGCAGGACAGAGTTTGCATTGTGAGCTTTGTCTACGCCTAAGAGATCGCCAAGCTGTTCCGCAGTGAATACAACACACGAAGAAATGCCCGTAGCTGAGCGGACGATTGTCCCGGCGCACATGGCCTTAATGGACAAACAGTTATTT
>NZ_JACJKS010000067.1 GCF_016901695.1 Mordavella massiliensis
CGTTGCACGTCCTCGTCATCTCCTCATAGACGTCCGACAGGTACATCAGCATCCGAAGCGGCAGGTTCGGACTGTAGGTAGACTGATGCTCATACAGGGACAGCCGGGAATCAATGATAAAGGACAGGTCATTCTTCATCGCCATGTAGATGGCGTTCTCCAGCGTGTTGATCGTGAGCTTCTCCGGATCCGTATACTGTTTTCCACTGACTGCATTGTAAAGCTCCAGCAGGTTTTTCTTGTCGCGGAACAGCATGATAAAGACGGTGGACTTGTACGTCCGGTTTGGCACGGGATAACTCTTCCGTCTGCCCTGTCCTTTCCTCTTTCCCGCTTTGCTCTTTTTGCTCATAGGCGGCCTCCTTTTTCTAATTGGGTGCAGGAGGCCTCCCTACCGCTCTTCCTCAAGAAACCTCTCTGCTCTGTGAAATGGGAACAAAAGCATTGAGATTTCTTTTAGATCTTTTGAAGATATCAGACGCGGCGGCTGCCGCAAAGAAAAAAACTGCCAGAAA
>NZ_JACJKS010000068.1 GCF_016901695.1 Mordavella massiliensis
GGGGCGACCTCAAAGGCGTCTTTCAGGCGCTGCCTGTTCTCGTTGTAGCGGGAGCCCCAGTAGCTGACCTGGTTGAATTCGCTGGTCTTAAGGAGGCGGATGATGCCTTTGACCTTTTTATAGCTTTCGGTATCACCGGTATCCTGGAACTGGTGCTGATAACGCTTCCGTACGTCATCTGCCATCTTATTCAGACGCTGGACGACGTGGAAGGGATCGATGCAGATCTTTGCCCTCGGGAATACACTTTTTGCCATGGAGACAAAGCCGTTGCTCATGTCACAGCAGAAGTATTTCACATGCTCCCGCTGATCCTTAGAGAACTGGCGGAAGTACTTGGCAAGGTAGACGCCAGAGGTCTGGTCCAGGATGTCGATGACGGCATGTGCATCCCCATCGGAGACGTTGCAGTGATATTTATTCCGGTACCACCTGTGATGCTTCTTGCTCCAGATGCCGCTGTTGCCGTTGAATTCATCGATACAGAGAGTTTCGGGGAGC
>NZ_JACJKS010000069.1 GCF_016901695.1 Mordavella massiliensis
ACTCATCTTCCTCGCCTCCGCACGGTTCTTCTCCAGAAACTCCGCCAGGATCCCCTCCCCGATGCATTCCCGGATCGCACGCTCCACCGCCTCCTCGACCGGCAGCTCCAAGTCCCCCTGTCTGGCCTTTCCATTCGGCAGTGGTATCAGATCTGTTCCCGGATCCACTCCCGGATAAGCTCTACGTCTGTCTCTGCTATCCGGGCAATCTCCTCCGCCGCCATCCCGGACCGGGCCAGATTGACCACTATACTGCGCTTGCCTTCCGCAACGCCCTGGACCTGGCCATCTGTGAAGCCCTGGGCGTGGCCCTCCGCAAGCCCCTTGGCTTGGCCATCCGTGAAACCCCGGGCATGGCCCTCTGTGAAGCCCTGGGCGTGACCATCCGCGAGCCCCTTCTCATAGGATTGCTCCCGCTCCTGCCTCATATGTCTCTCCTGATCATATTCATAGATACTCATCTTCCTCGCCTCCGCACGGTTCTTCTCCAGAAACTCCG
>NZ_JACJKS010000070.1 GCF_016901695.1 Mordavella massiliensis
CGTTGCACGTCCTCGTCATCTCCTCATAGACGTCCGACAGGTACATCAGCATCCGAAGCGGCAGGTTCGGACTGTAGGTAGACTGATGCTCATACAGGGACAGCCGGGAGTCAATGATAAAGGACAGGTCATTCTTCATCGCCATGTAGATGGCGTTCTCCAGCGTGTTGATCGTAAGCTCATCCGGATCCGTATACTGTTTTCCACTAACTGCGTTGTAAAGCTCCAGCAGGTTTTTCTTGTCGCGGAACAGCATGATAAAGACGGTGGACTTGTATGTCCGGTTTGGCACGGGATAACTCTTCCGTCTGCCCTGTCCTTTTCTCTTTCCCGCTTTGCTCTTTTTGCTCATAGGCGGCCTCCTTTTTTAAATAGGTGCAGGAGGCCTCCTACCGCTCTTCCTTAAGAAACCTCTCTGCTCTGTGAAATGGGAACAAAAGCATTGAGATTTCTTTTAGATCTTTTGAAGATATCAGACGCGGCGGCTGCCGCAAAGA
>NZ_JACJKS010000008.1 GCF_016901695.1 Mordavella massiliensis
GTTCCGGATCCGCGTAATGTTTCCCTGTGATGGCATTATACAGTTCCAGCAGGTTCTTCTTGTCCTCGAACAGCATGATAAACAGGGTGGACTTAAACGTCCGGTTGACAGGTAACGCGTCGTTCATGTTTGCATTTACCATACGCACAGCCTCCTTTTGAAAATGGAATGCAAAGAGACTGCACCGTCCGCCTTCCTGCCAAAGCCGCATCCGCAAATCTCTCTGCTGATAATAGGAAATTAAAAGCATTGAGATTTTCCTGAATGTAATAGAAAAACAGATGCAGCCAACGCTGCGTTAGAATCAGACATGCCGGAAACATAATGCTTTTACATATGATAACACAAGCCGGGAGAAAAAGCCAGATAATTATACAAGGATAACGGGGATCTACAGCGTCTCCGAATCCAGGATGATGGTAAAGGGGCCGTCGTTTGTGAGGCTCACCTTCATATCCGCCCCGAAGATCCCTCTCTCCACCACCGGGACGCTCTCCCTGCACTTCCCGATGATGTACTCGTACATCTCCTCCGCCATCTTCGGCTCGCCCGCCCCGATAAAGCTGGGGCGGTTGCCCTTTTTGCAGTTGGCGTACAGGGTGAACTGGGAGATGAGAAGAAGGCTTCCCCCCACCGTGTCCAGGGAGAGGTTTGTCTTCCCGTTCTCATCCTCAAAGATGCGAAGGCCCAGCATCTTTTTCACCATCTTGTCCGCGGTCTCTTTCGTGTCGCTGTCCGACACGCCGACCAGCACCATAAAGCCCTTCCCGATCTCGCCGACGGTCTGCCCGTCCACTTTTACGTCCGCGCCTGTGACGCGCTGTATAACAAAACGCATACTCATTCCTCCTTTTCGCTACCTTCTATCATCCCCGAACCGGAGGAAAATGTCAATACATTCTTACTCCCGGCCGCCGCGCCGGCTCTCGATGTAGGACTCCACCTCGCTTTTGTCGATCCCGAGCGAGACAGCGAGCTCACCAAACAGATTCTCCTGCGCCGCGTGCAGGCACCGCTCATCGCCTGCAGTCACCTTTTTTCCCTGGGCCAGCCGTTTCTTTTTCCGCACATTGATCGTCTTGATCACACGCACCCACTGCCTCGTGTCGCATGTCTTCAGCGCCTTCTTCAGCGTCTCTTCCCGCTGCCGCTCATTGTCGATCCGGATCATATCCATCCCGTCGATCTCACCGATGATCTCTTCCGCTTCCTGTCGGGAAATGACATACCGCATGATGATCTTATCACTGTCCGCCGGCACGTAGATCACACCGCCCCTGGAATACAGCGGCAGCAGGGTGTAGTAGTCCCTGCCTGCCGACGCTTCCGACAGGCGGATCGGCCCGATGCTCTCCACCCTGCAGACGCCGTGCTGACCGCAGACAATGTAAGCTCCTGTCTCAAACATCCAAATTCTCCTTTCTTCCATATTGTCAGTATTCCCCAAAATACCGTTACCTAAAAATCCGCCCACCCGCGGCTGCAGGTCAGACGGATTTTTACCTCTGTCTTCGTTGTTATTTTATCAGACAAATTTATTTTGTGTAAGTCTTTTTCGGAAAATTTTTATTCTTTCTTCCCCGGAAGCTGCGCCAGGATGATGGCCCCGAACATGAGGACGCAGCCCGCCCCCTCCCTGACGGACAGCCGTTCCCCCAGGATCACCCAGCCGGCCAGCACGGAGATGCAGGACTCCAGGCTCAGGATCAGGGATGCGATGGTCGGGTTCATATTCTTCTGGCCAATGATCTGCAGTGTGTAGGCTACCCCGCAGGAGAGCACGCCCGCGTAGAGAAGCGGGCCCATACTCAGCCAGACGCCCTCCAGTGTCGTAGTCTCCGTGGCCGCCATAGGGAAAAGGGACAGGATGCCCGCCACAAAGAACTGGATGCAGGACATCTTCACCCCGTCGGTCCGGGGCGCGAAATAGTCGATCACCAGGATGTGGACCGCAAAGATGACCGCTCCCGCAAACACGAAGACATCCCCCTTCCCGATGCGGAAGGACTCTGTGATGCAGAGGAAGTAAAGGCCTGCCAGCGCCATGGCGACAGCCGTCCACACCTTCCACCCGGTCTTCTTCCCGAGGAAGATCCCCGCCACCGGGACGAGGACAATGTAGAAGGCCGTGATAAACCCCGCCTTGCCGGCGGTGGTGTACTGGATGCCGATCTGCTGGAGGCTGCTGGCCGCAAAGAGCGCCAGGCCGCAGGAGATGCCACCGGCCAGCAGGGTTTTCCGGTCCTCCTTTCTCCTATGCTCCCTGTCCGTCCTCCCCAGGATCCAGATGCAGGGCAACAGCGCGGCGCCGCCGATCAGGGAGCGGATGCCGTTGAAGCCGAACGGCCCCAGGTGATCCATCCCCACACTCTGGGCCACAAACGCAGTCCCCCATATAAAAGCTGTCAGAAACAGCAGAAACCCGTTCTTTTTTCTCATGTCTTCTCCTCTTTTCCAGTGTATACACACAGGCAACAACTTATTTAGTATAACATGGACACGTGTTTTTAATCAAATGGTGTATACTATAAGAAACAGGAGGTGAGGTCATGAGGAACGGATACAGGCGGTTTTTCCTGGCGGCCGGCATTGCCATGCTGACGTCAGAGATCTGGAAACAGGCCGCGCTGACCTGGACGGTCGGCGGCGGCAGCTACAGCTGGTGGCATTTTCCCTTTCAGCTGTGCAGCATCCCCATGTACGTATGCCTGGTCCTCCCGTGGGTGAAGAGCCGCCGGGTCCGCCAGGTCCTCACCGCTTTTCTCGCGGACTTCGGCATGCTGGGCGGCATCTTTGCCTTCTTTGACACAAGCGGCATGCACTATGGGTATCTTCCCCTGACCGTGCACTCGTTTGCCTGGCACATCCTCCTCATCGTCCTCGGGATCGCAGCCGCACGCTCGGACCGGGATCCCTCCGGGGCCTGCTCCTTTCAGAGCTTCGGCGGCGCCGTCTGCCTCTATCTCGCCTGCTGCCTTGCCGCCACAGGGATCAACCTGTGCTTTGACAGATACGGCACGATCAACATGTTCTACATCAACCCGGACTACCCAATGACCCAGAAGGTGTTCCGCGGGATCGCAGCCGTGCTGGGCGACCCGGCCGGGATCTTCCTCTATATCGGGGCCACGGTGCTTGGCGCCTTCCTCTTCCACTGCATCTGGAGGGCTTTGGGAGACCGCTGACCACTCCTTTTGACCTTTTTTACAAAAAGCGTTATAATACTGTAGTCAAAGGAGGTAATCAGTCATGAAAAAAAATAGCAGAACATCTCACAACGTCCAGGCACAGAAGACACTTGCCACTACAAAAGATACAACAAAGGCCATCGAGACGAGGGCCGGTGTTTTAAAAGATGCGCCGGAAGCGCCAAAAAGCGAGCTGAAGACAGCCGTCTACCTGCAGTACATGGGATCCGAGTGCAGCACAGAGGAGATCCTCTCCAGAGTGAAGCAGATCTGGACAAAGGAACTTGGCAGAAAGGCTGAGGAGATGAAGAGCATCAACGTCTATCTCAAGCCCGAAGAACTGGCGGCCTACTATGTAATCAACGGGGAGACGACCGGAAAGATCGCCCTGTAAAGACAAAAAAACGCAAAAACGGCAGGAAGAAAGGCGCATGCTTTCCTTCCTGCCCTTTTTATCAGTGTTTTTTCATCCAGAGGAAATCCCATCCGGACAGTTCCACCGTCTCCACTTCCTCCGTGACGCCTGTCACAAGATCCGTGTATACCGCCCTCTCGGGCATCCAGATCGTCTTCCCCTCATCGCTGAAATTAAATACGGCGTGCAGCTCTTCCTCCCCGGACCGGCGCACGATCCAGAGGATGGAATCGTCGCTGTAGTCCTTCGTGTACACCTGCGCGTCCGCGCCAAACACGGCCTCTCCCGCCCGGATCTTCTCCAGACGTAAAAGACCGGCAAAGATCTTCTCCTGCACGCTCCCCTTCTCCTCTATGCGGTCCGCCAGCTCCCACGGGAACGCGCCTCTGTGGATATAGCGGGAATCCGGCGCCTTGTCCGGGTCTTCCTTATAGCTGTAATCGTTGACCTGTCCCACCTCGTCCCCACTGTAGAGCATGGGGATGCCGGACTGGGTAAACATGTATGCGTGGAGCATGAGATCCTTGCGGATGGCCTGCTCCATCATAAATGCATTCTGCTCGAACCCTGCGCTCTCCACGCCGCACATGGAGGCTGTGGTGCCGCAGAAGCGGGCGTCCTGGGTGATGGGATCCTCGTTGTACAGCTCGCCGCGGCTGACGCTGCCCTCTGTTTTCCCCTGGAAATACTCGTTCAGGAACCGCTTGTGAGGGATCTCCCTCATGCCCCAGCTGCTCAGGGTGCCGTAGTCCAGCCCCCAGCCTATGTCGTCGTGGCAGCGCAGGTAGTTGAGGAACGTGTACTCCCTTGGAAGGGAGCAGACGATGTCCATCTGCTTCCGCAGAAGGCGGGCATCCCTGGTGGCCACCGTATTCCAGGTGGTCGCCATGGTCGTCACATTGTAGAGCATATGGCATTCCGGCTTCTCCACTGTCCCGAAGTAGGGCGCCACCTTGTCCGGCTCCATGACCACCTCCCCCAGCAGCACGATGCCCGGACATACGATCTCTCCGATCATGCGCATCATGCGCACGATCGTGTGCACCTGGGGCAGGTTCCGGCAGTTGGTCCCCATCTGCTTCCAGATGTAGGGGACCGCGTCGATGCGGATGATGTCCATCCCCTGGTTGGCCAGGTAGAGGAAGTTGTACATCATCTCGTTGAACACCCTCGGGTTGCCGTAGTTGAGATCCCACTGATAGGGGTAGAAGGTGGTCAGCACGAAATGCCCCATCTGCGGCAGGTAGGTGAAGTTCCCCGGCGCCGTGGTCGGGAACACCTGGGGCACCGTCTTCTCATATTCCGCCGGGATGGCCGGATCCGCGCAGAAGAAGTAGCGGCTCATGTACTCCCCGTCCCCCTGGCGGGCCCGCTTCGCCCACTCGTGATCCTCCGAGGTGTGGTTCATGACAAAGTCCATGCACAGGCTGATGCCGCGGTCGTGGCACTGCTCTGCAAGGGCCGCCAGATCCTCCATCGTCCCCAGGTCCGGGCGCACCTTCCGGAAATCGGCCACTGCGTACCCGCCGTCTGACCTCCCCTTGGGCGTATCCAGGAAGGGCATGAGATGCACGTAGTTCACATGACATTTCTCAAGGTAGGAGAGCTTCTCCTGGACGCCCCGGATGTTGCCGGCAAAGTTGTCAATGTACAGCATCATGCCCAGCATGTCCCGCTTCCTGTACCAGGCGCCGGCAGCCTCCCTCTCCCGGTCCAGCTTCTTCAGCTTCGCATTTCTCTGGTCGTAGTACCGCTTCATCTGCTCACAGAGCTCCGCAAACATGGCGTCGTTGCCGTAGAGCTCCATGTACAGCCACCGCAGTTCGTCGTGGTGGCGGCCCAGGCGCTCTGCGAAGATGCGATCCGCCTCCTTTACAGCCGCCGGCTTTGCGGCTGCGGTTTTCTTTTTCCTGCTTCCTGCTTTTCCTGCCATTCTATCATCCCCGCTTTCTGGTCCGTCTCTTTATTCCTCACACACAAAATGCCACTGGAAGGCCTGATACTCTCCCTCCAGGACCGGCTTTGGCACGCCCGCTTCCATGAGCGCGGTGCTGTTGTAGAGCCTGCCGCTCTGGGTGTCGCGGTACATGGTGTTTTCCTTCAGGCCCCTCACTTTGATATAGTCCACTGTCATGTTGGCGTGCTTCTTGATGCCCACCACCTGCACCAGCGCCTCCTTCTGATCTTCCGACACAAACTCCCACGCCCCCTGGTTGTCGGTCTGGGGGTTGGTGAGCCGGTAGTACGTCCCTGTCTGCACGAGGGAGGCATACTTTTTGTATTCCGCGATCTGCCGGCGGATCTCGTCCTTCTCCTCACTGTCCAGCTCATTCAGGTTCAGCTCGTAGCCGAAGGTGCCTGCCATGGCCACCATGCCTCTCGTCTTCATGGATGTGACGCGCCTTGTCTGATGGTTCGGGGAGGCGGACACATGGGCTCCCACACAGGAGGCCGGGTAGATGAAGGATGTGCCGTACTGGATCTCCAGACGGTCGATGGGGTCCGTGTTGTCGCTGCACCAGATCTGGGGCGTGTAGTACAGCATGCCGGCGTCAAACCGCCCGCCGCCGCCGCTGCAGCCCTCGATGAGGATATCCGGATACCGCTCCACGAGCCGCTCCAGGAAATCGTAGAGCCCCAGCACGTAGTCGTGGAGCACCCGGCCCTGGCTGTCCGCCGTCGCAGAGTAGACGTCCGCAAGGCTCCGGTTCATGTCCCACTTCACATACTCCACATTGCCCTGGTCAAGGACAGCGCAGATCCGGTCAAAGATGTAGTCCACCACCTCTTTCCTGGAGAAGTCCAGGACGAGCTGGTATCTGGAGCGGTTCGGCCTGCGCCCGGGAATGACGAAAGCCCAGTCCGGATGCGCCCGGTACAGGTCGCTGTCCTCGTTGACCATCTCCGGCTCGATCCAGATGCCGAACTTCAGTCCCATACCGTTGATCTTTCCGATCAGCTCTCCCAGGGTGCAGCCCAGCTTCTCCTCATTTACATACCAGTCCCCCAGACCGCGCAGATCGCTGTCCCGGTTCCCGAACCAGCCGTCGTCCAGGACAAACATCTCGATCCCTAAGTCCGCGGCCTGCCGCGCCAGCTTAAGAAGGCTCTCCCCTGTAAAGTCAAAGTAGGACGCCTCCCAGCTGTTCAGAAGGATGGGGCGCACTTTCTCTTTGTATTTCCCCCGGCACAGATGGGTGCGGATGCAGCGGTGGAAGTTCCGGGAGAGCTGTCCCAGCCCGGCTCCGGAATAGGTCAGGATGACCTCCGGGGACTGAAGCTCCTCGCCCGGATTTAAGGGGTAGGCGAACTGCTCCTCGCTGAATCCCATGAGCACCCGCGTCTGGTAGTACTGATCCATCCCCGCCTCGCTCTGGAACCCGCCGCTGTAGACAAAGGCCATGCCGTAGCAGCTGCCCGCATCCTCCGTCGCGTCGCGGGCCGCCAGGATGACAGCCGGGTTGTACTGATGGCTGGAGGTGCCTCTGAGGCTCCCGATCTTGTGCACGCCGTGCCCCACAGGCATCCGCTGGCAGTTCCGCTCCATGGCGTGGCGGCCATAGAAAGTGATGAAATCATACTCCCCGCCCAGAAGGTCCAGGCAGGCCGGGGCCAGCTTCTTCACGGAAACATACCCCTGGCTGGCATTGACGATCTTCACGCTCCTTGTGATGATGTCGTACCGGGGCAGCACGCCGTAAAGCAGCACGGCGCGCACGCCGGTCACCGGATCTTCCAGGACCACCTCCAGCGTCTGCGCTTCCGCCGTGTCCGCATAGACTGCGGGCAGGCCTGGGAGCGCGTACTTCCCGTCCCGGATCTCGTGGCTGACATAGCGGAAATCACTGCAGTACGTGCGGTCCGTATTCTTGATGATGCACGCCGGAGTCCGGTAGTCTCCCGTGCCCAGGGAGGGGAACTCCTGGGGAAGGGAATCCATAGAGTAGGTCTTGTCCGTCCCCGCCTCGTACGGATTGCCGGAAAAGCCCCTGTCGTAGTATGTCAGAAGATAGTCCATGCACCCGTCTGCCTTTCCGCCGTAATACAGGTGTAAAAGGAATCCGTACCTGTCGATCTGCATCTGATACGTGGTGTGATCCGTATGCAGTGTGATGGTTCTCTGTTTTTTGTCATAAATGATGCTCATCTTTTTTTCTCCTGCTCTAAAAAAATTATGTCAAAAGCTGACGCATGTACCAAAAGTGCCGAAATAGCGGGCACGTGCCCCCGAAGGCGCACACACCCGCTTCCCGGCAGATGCTTCTCTTTGCATCTGAACGTTCTGTTATTTTACAGCTCCGTTTACAACGCCGTTGATGATATTCTTCTGGCAGATCACGTAGAAGATCAGGATCGGGATCAGTGCCAGCAGGTAGGATGCAAATGCAAGGTTGTAGTTTGTGCCGAACTGCGTCTGGAAGTTGAGCTGTGCCAGAGGCAGCGTGTTCTGTCCTGTGCCGGACATGATAACGAGCGGCGTCATCACATCGTTCCAGACAGCCAGAGCCGTAATGATCGCTACGGTCGCGTGCATGGGCTTCATGATCGGGAAGATGACCTTCCAGTACGTGCGCCATGTGCTCGCGCCGTCCACCCTGGCGGCCTCCTCAAGCGCGATGGGGATGTTCACCAGGTAGCCGGAGTACAGCAGTACATTCATCGGCATATAGAATACCACATACAGGATGATAACGCCAGCCCAGTTTGCAAGTCCCAGCTCCGCCGTCTGTTTTGCCAGGGGCATCATCAGGATGGCGAACGGGACGAACATACCGCTCACCACGAAGAGATACACGAATTTGTAGAACTTGCTGTGGGCGCGGTTCCGTCCGATGGCGTATCCCATCATGGAGTGGAGCACGATGGAGAGTACCACGGTCACGACCGTGATCAGGATGCTGTTCCCCAGGGATCTCCAGAAGTCCGTGACCTCCATGGCCTGGGCAAAGTTGTCAAGGCTCCATTTCGCCGGAAGGGACAGGATGCCGGAAATGCTGTTTGTCATCTCAGAGGGCTGCTTGAAAGCGATGACGATCGCCATGTACAGCGGGAAGATGATGGTGCTAAGTCCCAGGATGAGAAGGACCATGACCGGCCAGTTTGTTTTCACTTTATCGCATACTTTCTTGTTATTCATTATAACTGCTCCTCCTTCCTGCTGGAGATAGTCATCTGTGCCGCGGAGATGGCCACGATCACGATGAAGAAGATCACAGCGTTAGCGCTCTGGAATCCGAACTGTCCGCCCGACATACCGTTGTTGTAGATCAGGTAGGAGATGGACTCTGTGCTCTGTGCAGGGCCGCCCTTTGTCATGGCCATGATCTGGTCGAATACCATCAGGAAATTCTTCACGCAAAGCACCATGTTGATGGTGAAGAAGGGGATGATCAGCGGGAAGGTCAGGTGGCGGAACCGCTTCCATCCGGTGGCCCCGTCCAGGGAGCCCGCCTCATACACATCCTCCGGTACGGTCTGCAGGCCGGAGATGTAGATGATGGTGTTCATGGCGATATTCTGCCAGCAGCAGACGATCATGATCGCGATCCAGGCCGTCTTCTCATTGGAGAGCATGCTCTGGCTCAGGGCCCCGCTTCCCATCATCTCTCCCAGGGCCGGGAGGATGTAGGTGAACAGGTACTGGAACACGTAGCCCACGACCAGGGCGCCCAGTACGTTGGGCAGGAAGTAGGCTGCCCGGAAGAAGCCTTTGGCGCGGATCTTGCTGTTCAGGCCCAGCGCCAGGATCAGGCTGATCACATTGGTCACGATGGTGGCGCAGATGGCCAGCTTGAATGTGAAGAGGTAGGAGCCTCCCACGCGGGGATCCTGGAACAGATCGATGTAGTTCCGAAGGCCCACCCAGTCATAGGTTCCGAATCCCTTAAAGTTTGTAAAGCTGTAGATAACGCCGCGGATCAGCGGTATGGTGTTGAAGCACACGAACAGCGCCAGGATCGGTATCGTTATCAACAGGAATGTCCGTTTTCTTTCATTTTTCATTCTATCCCCACTCCTTTCCTACTGGTCGCTGCCGTTCTCTGCTTCGTACTCTTCCACGGTGCGGATGATGTCACGGTTGTAGCGCAGCCAGTCGCTGTCGAACTTCTTCAGGAACGCGTCCGCATCCTTGTTGATCACATAGGTCTGGAGCTGCGCGTCCACTGCCATCTCAGACGGATAGTAGTGGTCCTGGTAGTCGGTCATGTTGCCGGACTCTATGTACTCTGCCATGCCGTCCAGCATGGGAGCCAGCTCAAAATCGCCCTCCTTGCAGGGAACCGCGTTCTGGTCGTCGATGTAGGCCTGGATGTTCTCATCGTCGAGAAGGAAGTCGAGCACCTCGTAGGCGGCCTCCTTGTTCTCGCACGCTGCTGTTACGGCGAAGCCGAGGTCAATACCGGAGTTCAGGGTGTTGCCGTCTGTGGAATCACTGGCCGGCATCACGAAGGAGTCGATGTTCATCTCCGGGTTGACGGAGAGGATCTGGGGAACCGCATAGCTTCCGATGGGGTACATGGCGGACTCGCCTCTTGCGAATGCCGTACATGCGTCGTTGTAGCCGTATGCGATGGGATCCTCGGGACCGTAGGAGATAAGCTCCAGATATTTCTCTGCCGCCTCCGCGTACCCTTCCGTAAAGTTGGCCTCCCCTCTGTTCACCTGCTTACACAGATCAGCAGGCGCCAGGTCTACGGCGATGGCGTTCCAGGGCGCCAGGCAGGTCCAGGTGTCACGGAAGCCGAAGTAGAAGGGAAGGATGCCCTCCGCCTGGATCTCCTCGCACAGATCCATGAGTTCGCCCCAGTTTGTGGGGATCTCCCAGCCGTGCTCCTCAAACATGTCCCTGTTGTAAAGGATGCCTGCCGCATTGGCCACGTAGGGCACGATGAAGGTGCCGTCCTCCGGCACGATCTCCAGTGCCTCCGCAATGTCGATGTAGGCGTCCTTGATGTCCGTCATCCCCTCATAGTCGGACACGTCCGCAAGGATCTGCGCATCCACATAGTAGGAGTAGTTGATATCCCCTCCGATACCAATGATGTCCGGATAGTCCTCCCGGATAAACCTTGTCCTTAAGATCGTAGACGCATCGTTGGGCGAGTCAATGGTCAGATGAATGTCATCGTGGGTCGCATTGAACTGCTCTTCCACCTGGTCGAAGTAGGTGGCAGCCTCCGGCTTGTACTGCAGGATCTCGATCTCTGTCTTCCCGTCAGACCCGCCGGCGCCCGAGCAGCCGGTCAGCACCATGGCTCCCGTCATGGCAGCGACCAGCGCCGCACTGAGGTACTTTGTCGCTTTTCCTCTCATTTTTCAGATCTCCTTTCTGCTCTCATCTAAGGTAAATACATTGTAACATGTCATTATGCGTGTATAAATATCCGTGTTTTTCTTGTTTTATACCTTAATGCGAGTTTTACGTCTATATGTTGATGTCATGACGCATTTTGGTATATAATGATTTCATCAACACAGGAGGTGCGCCATGAGTAATGTCCTGTATTCCATTTTCCCAAGTGAGAATTTCATCGATCTGGGTCTGTACCAGTACGGCTGGGAGCAGTGTTCCCCCGCCCACTCCTTCGGGCCGGCGGCCAGGAACCACTATCTGTTCCACTATGTCCTGTCCGGCGCCGGCACGCTGGACGCCCAGAATTCCAGGGGGGAGTCCGTGATCTACAACATCAAGACCGGGCAGGGGTTCATGATCTTTCCGCACCAGGTCTGCACCTACATCGCGGACAGCAAGGTCCCCTGGGAATACACCTGGCTGGAATTCGACGGCCTGAAGGCCAAGGAGCTGATCGAGACAGCCGGCCTGAATGTCAACAATCCCGTGTACCGGCCCCGCCACAAGGATACCGCGGAGCAGATGAAGGACGAGATGCTCTACATCGCGAACCACTCCCACGAATCCACCTTCCATCTCATCGGGCATCTGTATCTGTTCATAGACTGCCTGACGCGCTCCACACAGTCGCCCCTGCAGAACCAGCCAAGCCGGATGAGCGACTTCTATATCAAGGAGGCGCTGGCCTTCATCGAGCAGAACTTCCAGAACGATATCTCCGTGGAGGACATCGCCTCCTTCTGCAACCTGAACCGGAGCTACTTTGGCAAGATCTTCAAGGGAGCGGTCGGGAAGTCCCCCCAGGAGTTCCTCATCTCCTACCGCATGTCCAAGGCCGGGGAGCTCTTAAAGCTCACCGCTTTGTCCATCGCGGACATCGGGAACGCGGTGGGGTATCCGAACCAGCTCCACTTTTCCCGGGCATTCAAAAGCGTATACGGAGTCTCCCCGCGGACGTGGAGACATGAACAGCAGGGCCGGGAGAGATAGCCTCTCCCGGCCCTGCCGCTTTTTCGATTTCCCTGCTTCTATTCTTCTGCTTTCAAAAGGAAGAGTCTCGACTCAAAGTCAAGAAGTCCCTCCCCGCCCGGCACTTCGCCGCTTGTGGCGTCCGAGGTGACAAGTCCCGCGTACATCAGCTCATCCCCGCCGAACTGCCCGAAGGGTCTCTCTGTCACCCGCCGCACGGTGACATTGTACACAAGATCCGGATCCAGGCCCGCCAGGCGCATCCGGGTGTAGGGCTGGTTCGGCCCGGCCAGCATCCTGAACCAGCCTGCCACCGCCTCCCGGCGGTCTTCGCTCACCACCATCCAGCCGGTCACATTGCCTGCAAAGGGGCTCTCCAGACGGTAGAAGGTGCCGAACTGGAACAGGCGCCGGTACGCTTTCATGAAGCGGATCTGCTCTTTCACCTGCGCCTGCTCCTCCTCCGTCAGGGTGTTCAGGTCCAGCTCGTAGCCAAAGGTGCCGAAGTACGCTGCGTTCGCCCTCGTGTGGAGGGGCGTCGCGCGGCCCGTCTGGTGATTGGGGGACGTAGACACATGGCTCCCCATGCTGCTCACCGGGTAGCAGTAGGACGTGCCGTGCTGGATCTTCAGCCTCTCCGCCGCGTCCGTGTCATCGCTCGTCCATGCCTGGGGCGCGTAGTAGAGCATGCCGGGGTCAAACCGGGCGCCGCCGCTGGCGCAGGACTCGAAGAGGATGTGGGGGAATTTCTCTGTCAGCCTTTCGTACAGGTCGTAGACGCCCAGGATATACCGGTGGAACACCTCGCCCTGCCGGTCCGCCGGGAGGGCCGGGCTGTAGCACTCCGTGATGCTCCGGTTCATGTCCCACTTGATATAGGAGATCTCCGCCTCAGAGAGAATCTTCTCCATCATGCCATAAATGCAGTCCACCACTTCCTTCCTGGAAAAGTCCAGCACGTACTGAAACCTGCCGTGGGCGGAAGGCCTGCCCGGCACATGGAGGATCCAGTCCGGATGGGCCCGGAACAAGTCCGAGTCCCGGTTGACCATCTCCGGCTCAAACCAGAGGCCGAACTTCATCCCCATCTCCCCGATGCGCCGGGACAGCCCCTCTATGCCGTCCGGCAGCCGGTCCCGGTTGGCCGTCCAGTCGCCCAGACCCGCGTGCTCGCAGCAGCGCTCCCCGAACCACCCGTCGTCCAGCACAAAGAGCTCCACGCCGCACTCCTTTGCCTTGCGGGCGATCCCGAGGATCTTCTCCTCGTCGAAATCCATGTAGGTGGCCTCCCAGTTGTTGATGAGGATGGGGCGCTCCCGGTCCCGCCAGTATCCTCTGGCAAGCCTTTTCCGGAAAAGGCTGTGGAAAGTCTGGCTCAGGGCGTTGAGTCCCCGGTCCGTGTAGGCCAGCACTGCCTCCGGCGTCTGGAATGTCTCCCCCGGCTCCAGCTTCCAGTCAAAGCTGTCCGGGTGGATCCCCATGAGGACTCTTGTCGTCCCGTGGGACCCCACTTCCGCCTGGGCCAGGAAATTGCCGCTGTACACAAAAGCCAGGCCCACGGCCTCCCCCTGGAACTCGTCTGCACCCGGTCTTTTCAGGATCACGAAGGGATTGTGCTCGTGGGAGGAGTGTCCCCGCCTGCTGCCCACAGACTGGATCCCCTCCTCCAGGCGGCGCACTTTCAGGTGTCTCTCCCTTGCCCAGGCGCCGGAGAACTGCACGAAGTCCCAGTTGTGATCCGGCAGGTCCAGGCACAGGCTCATGGCCGTCGTCAGGTGGAGAACTTCCCCTCCGCCGTTTAGGAACCGGACACTCCGGGCCAGGACGGCCCCCTTTGCAAAGAGGGTGTAGGACAGCTCGGCCACAAGATGCGTGACCTCATCCTCCAGCGTCAGCACAAGCGTCTGCGCCTCCCCGTCGTCCTCTGTGTAGGTGGCCGGAAGGCCCTCCAGCTTCGGCTTCCCCTCCAGGATCCGGTGTCCCCTGTACACAAAGCGGGAGATCCGGCTGCCGTTCTCCTGCAGCACTTCCACTGCCGGCATCCGGTAATCCCCGGTCCCGTAGGACGGGTACTCCTGCTTCAGGTGATCCAGGGAGAACGCTTTGTTGTCCTCAAACGTGCAGGAGGACATGGGGCGGGGCAGGCTCTCCAGCAGCCAGGAGAAATCCTCCCGGTCCCGGATCCGTTTCCCGAAATAGAGCTGTCCCATCTGCCCGTCCCGCAGCACGGTCATAATGTAGCTGATCTGGTCATTATACAGGTGAAATGTCTGACTGTCTTCCTTAAACACGATGCGCATCTTCTCATCCTCCGTCGCAATATAAATTTGTCTTCTGCTTTCTCTATATTATATAGGGAAGCCCGCGCCCGGAACAGGCTGTTCCGTTGCAAAAAACAGTCAAAATGTTAGATCTTTACATGTCAGCCCCGTGCTGCCTCCGGTAGGCCGAAGGCGTCACGCTCATCCGCTGCTTAAATGTCTTGGAAAAGACCAGCGCGTCCTCGTACCCGCAGGACATGGCCACGCTCTCCACAGAGAGCTTTGTCGCCTCCAGAAGCCGGGACGCTCTTGTCATGCGGAAGCTGGTCAGGTACTCCTTGGGGGACACCCCCATGTGGGTCCGGAACAGAGTGTAGAGATAACTCCGGTTGATGCCCACATACTCTGCGATCTCCTCCACCCTGAGCGGATAGGAATAGTGGTTCTGTATGTACTCCACCGCCTTGCGGATATAGAGGTTGTCGTCCCTGTCCCGCCGGATCATCCCGGTCTCCATGTGCCTGGCCAGATGTGAGAAGAACTGGTAGAGGAGCCCCTCCAGCATATATTCATTCGCCACCGTGTAGTGCCGGTTCTCCAGCATGGCGAGGACGATCTTCTCCAGCTCTTCGCCGCAGGCGCACTGAAAAACAGGCTGCGCGCTGCAAAGTCCCAGATCCCGCAGATACGCGCCCGCCTTCTCTCCCGCAAATCCGATCCACACGTAGGTCCACGGATCCTCCCGGTCCGCCTCGTAGAACGTCTGCACGTCCGGCTCGATGAGGAACCCCTGCCCGGCACGGAGATGGTACTCTTCCGCTCCCACGGAGAACCTGCCCTTCCCTTTCAGGATATAGTGCAGGATGTAGTTGGGCCGGACCGCCGGTCCGTAGCTGTGGCAGGGCAGGCATCCGGCGTAGCCGCAGAAGCACAGGTACAGATCGGAAAATGTCCGGTTTTTCATCTGAAGCACATGTGAATAATCTTCCATAAAAAAAATCCTCCTGTGATATTTATACCACAGGAGAAAAAAGTTATCATCTGTTTTTACTCTCCTCACTTTTCCCCACGGGCAAGCTGTACGCCCGGCGCATTTCAGAGTATAATGATAAAAAAGTGAAAGGAGAGAACAGATGAAATCTGCCCCGAACCGGTGGCTCATCCTCACAGCGGCCGCCATCGTCAATTTTGTCCACGGAAATCCCTACATCTGGACCGTCTTCCAGCCCTATGTGAAGGAGGAGTACGGCCTCTCCACCGCCGCCTCCAGCCTGCCCTTCACCCTCATCATCGGCATCTTCGCCGCCGGGAACATGGCGGGCGGATACCTCCAGCACAGGCTCGGAGCCCGGATGACCGCCTTCCTCGGGAGCCTTGTCATGTGCGCCGGCTTCCTCCTGGCCGCCATGGCACCCCGCAGCATGCCCTGGCTCATCAGTCTCGGGTACGGGATCCTGGGCGGCTTTGGCTCGGGCTGCGCCTTCGCCATGCTCACCGCCGTGCCCCAGGCATGGTTCCCGGAGCGCCGGGGCATGGTCTCCGGCATCACCATCGGCATGGTGGGCCTCTCCGGCATCCTCATGAACCCCCTGTGCGACCGGCTCCTGGCCGCCTTCGGCTACCGGGCGGCCATGCTCTGGGTCACCTTCATCTACGCGGTCCTCTGCCTGGGCATCTTCTTCCTGCGGGAGCCGGGGGAGGCCGGGGCCGGAAGCCCTGCGCCCCGGGCCGGGAAAGCCATGGGGAGCGGGACAGCCGGGATGGCCGGGACGGGCGGAATGGATCCTTCGCAGGATACCCGCAGGCAGTACACGCCCCGGGAGATGATGCGCACCCGCTCCTTCTACATCATCAGCCTTGTCTACGCCCTGGCCGTCCCGGCCTACGCCCTCGTAAATCCGGTGATGAAATCCCTGGGCATGGAGCGGGGCCTGACGGACAGCGCCGCCCTCTTAGGCGTGGTGGCCGCCTCCGCCGCCAACATCGCGGGGCGCTTCGCCCTCCCCTGGCTCTCCGACCGCACCGGCCGCAGGCGGGTGCTTGGGGCCACCTACCTGCTGTGCACTGTCTCCACCCTGGGGCTCGTCTTTGCCAGGGGCGCCCTCTTCACCGTCCTCTCCTCCGCAGTCTGCCTCGTGTACGGCGGGGTGGTCAGCGTCTTCCCCGTGGTCGTGTCCGACCGCTTCGGCACGAAGTATCAGGGGACCAACTACGGGGCGGCCATGATCGGCTACAGCATCGCCTCCCTCCTGTCGCCCCTGCTCCTCTCCCTGGCAGGGCAGGAAGCCTCCCTTGTCATCACGGGGCTGGCCAGCCTGGGCGGGCTCTTCCTGCTGCGGTTTCTGTAGGCTTTCCGGATCGCTCAGTGCCCGGACGTCGCCTTCAGCCCCATGATCCCCACAAGGAGAAGAACGATGAAAAAACACCTCGCCGGAGTGAGGGACTCCTTGAAAAGAATGACGCCAGCCGCCACTGCCCCCAGAGCTCCGATGCCTGTCCAGATTGCGTAGGACGTGCCCAAAGGCAGCGTCTTGGTAGCCTGCGACAGAAAGAGAAAGCTGACCACCATCCCCGCGATGGTCAGCACCGTAAATTTCAGTACGGTAAACCCCTCCGAAAACTTCAGACAGGTGGACCAGAACACCTCCATCACACCTGCGATCACAAGATAAACCCATGCCATAAACCAATACCTCCTGCGTAAACTTTTTGTCTTTACCGCCTTCATACCGCAAAGCAGTATCATCACCTTGCCGCAAGCGGTCGCCAGTACAAAAAAACGCCCTACTTATTCCAACTAGGGCCTACTGGAATAAATAAGACGTTACCCGGCGGTAAATCTCTGTAAATTCTGTTTTTTCAACGATTCAAAAGTACCACAAACGCACCGGAAAGTCAAGACTGCCTCCGCCCCTAGAAAATGCGCCAGGAGGGGAAGGGCAGCTCCACGATCCGGGTGCACACCCGCGCAAGCAGGCTGTCGTCGTGGCTCACCACAAGAAGTCCAAGGGATCTCTCCTCCGCCTCCGCAAGCAGGAACTGCCAGATCTGGGCCTGGGTCACCAGATCCAGCATGGCCGAGATCTCATCGCACAGGAGAAACCGGACCTCCGGGCGCAGGGCACGCGCCAGGCAGAACCGCTGCAGCTCGCCCCCGGACAGCTCCGACGGGAATCTGGACAGCCAGCCCTCCTCGATATGGAGGGCTTTTTTCAGCCGCTCCTCCAGCCCTCCTGTCTCCGCAAGCGTATCGCCAAGGCGCAGCAGGGGGTCCAGCGCGGTCTCCGGGTGCTGCCAGATCATCTGCACCGGGCAGACGCTCCCGCAGTCCCTTAAGGGGCGGCCATCCAGCAGGATCTCCCCCTGGTTGGGCTGCTCATAGCCGGCCAGGAGCCGGCACAGGGTCGTCTTCCCCCTGCCGCTGGGAGCCTTTAGCCCCACCCGCTCCCCGGCTTCCACCTGCAGGCTGAACCTGTCAAGGACAGGCCCTTTCTTTTTTCCTTTATAGTAGAAGGTCACATGTCTTGCCTCCAGCGTCATCTTCTCTCCTCCTCCGGGTACAGGCAGCGCACCCTGCCGCCGCGTACATTCTGAAACGGGATCTCCTCCTGCCTGCACCGCTCCCTGCAGCGGGGGCACTGCCCGGCAAAGGGACACCCGGCGGTCACTGCCCCCGGATAGGGCTGCGCCCCGGGGATCGGCTCAAAGGCTCCGGATGGCATGGCCCGTTTCAGCGCTTTTGTGAACGGGTGCCGCAGCCGGCCCGGGCTTTGAAAATCTTCCGCGGACGCCTCCTCGATCGTCTCCCCCGCGTAAAAGACTTCCACCTTGTCCGCAACAGTGAGGGCAAGTTCCAGGTCGTGGGTGATAAAAAGCATCCCCGCTCCGCCCTGCGCTAGTTCCCGGAAATGCCCCAGGATCCGCTCCGCCGCCCGCGCGTCCAGTCCCGGCGTGGGCTCGTCCGCGACGATCAGCCGGGGCTCATCCAGCACGGCGGCTGCAATGAGGATCCTTCTGGCCATGCCGCCGGACAGTTCAAAGGGGTACAGCCCGGCGCAGTCCCACCCGAGCCCGTACCGCTCCAGCACTGCCCGGCACCGCTCCAGCGTCTTCGCATCTTTTTTCCCGCGGCAGAGCTGGTCTCCCACTTTCATATATGGATCCAGGTACGTGACCCCCTGGGGGATGAGGGAGATCTCCTTCCCCCGCAGCGCAGCGGCGCGGCTGCCCGTCAGCGGCCCGCCGTCGTACAGGATCTCCCCCTCCAGATGGCTGTTGCCGGGAAGGAGCCCCAGGACCGCGTGGGCCAGAAGGCTCTTTCCGGAGCCGCTGGCTCCCACCACTGCCACGATCTGCCCCGGCTCAACCGTCAGCGTGAGATCCCGGATCACAGGCAGCCTGCGCCTGCGCAACCCTCTGTCATACTGTGTAAAAAAGACCGACATATGCCGGATATCCAGAATTGGCTTCATCTGTCTCCTCCCATTATTCGTGTGCGCTGGCCGGATCCAGCAGATAGCGCGCCCGCTCCCCCAGGAGCGCAAAGAGCACCACCACCGCCACCAGAAAGAGTCCCGGAAACAGCGCCAGCCACCAGCGCCCTGTCGTCAGATACTGCATACTCTCCGAGAGGATCACACCCACTGCCGGCTGCTCGGAAGACAGGCCGAACCCGAGGAAGGTGACGCTCGCCTCATGCAGGATCGCATGGGGAAACAGAAGGATCAGGCCGGTGAGGAACTGGGGGAACAGGTGGGGCAGCATGTGCCGGCGCGCTGTGCCAAGCCGGGAGACCCCCAGCTTCCGGGCGGCCAGGATGTAGGGGGCGCTCTTTAGCTGCAGGACCTCCCCCCGGATCACCCGCGCCAGGGAGGGCCAGTGGCTTAAGGAAACGCCGGCCACCACCCCGGCGAACCCTTTCCCGCAGGCCAGGGAGATCAGCATCACCAGCAGGATGTGGGGGATCCCCATCACCAGGTCGATGCACCAGGAGATGACCGCGTCCGCCCTGGGCCCCAGCAGCGCTGCCGCCGTCCCGAGCACGAGCGCCACGGCCGCGCTCACGGCCGCAGTCAGGATGCCGATGCGGATGCTCAGGGACAGGCCGGCCAGGGTCCGCACGAACATATCCCGGCCCATCCAGTCTGTCCCAAACAAGAACCGGGCGGACGGCGCCAGGTTGGTGCGGGAAAAATCCGTGGCTGCCGCCGCGTCTTCCAGACAGATGCCCGCAACTGTCACCGCCGCCAGCAGGGCAAGCGCAGCGGCGAGAAATACAACCGTACTTTTTCTTCTGTTTTTATCCCGTCTCCTCATCTGGCGGCCCTCCTGCGGATCTTCGGATCCGCTGCGCCGTAGAGCAGGTCCGCCAGCAGGTTGCCGCCGAACACCACAGCGGATGTGAGGAGCGTGATCCCCAGAAGAAGCGGCAGATCGCTCCCGATGCCGGCGGTCACCGCCGCCTGTCCAAGCCCCGGGTAGGAAAACACCTGCTCTACAAGGACAGAGCCTCCGATGATCTCGCTGACAGAGCCGAACTGGAGGGTGATGGCGGGAAGCGCCACGCCCCGCAGGCCGTGCCGCCACAGAATGGATGCGCCGGATTCCCCTCTGGCCCTTGCAAAGAGAATGTACTCCGACTCCAGCACATCCACCATCTTCTCCCGCGTGTGGAGGGCGATGCCGGCCACGCCTGTGATGCTCAGGGTCAGAGCCGGCAGGATGGCATGCTGCAGCCGGTCCAGGAAGGATACCGCGCCGCTCTCCACTCCTGCCGGGACCGCGAACCCCACCGGCAGCCATCCAAGCCACACGGAAAAGATAAGAAGAAGGAGGATGGCAAGCCAGAAGGCCGGCGTGCTGGAGATGAGAAGGCAGTAGCCCCGGATCAGCCGGTCCGGCCAGCGCCCCCGGGACCAGCCTGCAGCCATCCCCAGAAGGAGGCCGATCACACCCGAGAACACCCAGGCCGTCAGCAAAAGCAGAAGGGAGCTGGAAAGTCTCTGCCCGATGACCGTCAGCACCGGCTGGCGGTAGAGGAGGGACATGCCCATATCCCCGTGCAGAAGGCCGGTGAGCCAGCCTATATATCTCTCCGCAAGAGGCTCCCCTGCGCCCCAGTACTCCTCCAGCCGCCCGATCTGTTCCTGGCTCATGGCCCCCAGGGCCGCCTGTCCCACATTGGTCTGCAGCGGGTCAAGGGGCGAGGCGCTCACAAGGAGAAAGGTGACAAGGCTCACCCCCAGAAGGAGGAGAGCCATGCGCAGCAGTTTGCCGGCTGTAAACTGAAGGCGGTGCTTCAAAATGATCAGTCCTTTCGTTTTTTTATGGTTCGCTGGCCTGCGTCCAGCTCCACTGGTCCACATTGTTGACAAGGGACCAGCCGTGCCCGTGGGGATGGATCTTCTGCTGCGCCACCTGCAGGCCGTCCCGCACCCAGTAGAGATGGTCCACGTTCACCAGCCACACCCAGGGGATGTCCCCCTCCTGGGTCACGCCTGTTGTACCGTCCCACTGGGCCTTCTGCCACAGCTCATAGGATGCCTCCAGGTCGCTGCTTACGAGCGCCTGATCCATGTAGCTGTCCACGGTCTCATTTGCATAGGGCGAGTACCGGGCCTGCTCCCGGCCGTCCACCGTGTTGCCGTCGATGGTATGGTACAGGTTGTACAGCTCCATGGGCGTGTGGGAGCCCCAGCCCCAAAGGAGCGGATCCGACTGCGCCCGGTCATAGGCTGTATCCCAGCCCACGCCCTCCAGCTGGCAGGCGATCCCCAGCTCCCCCATCTGCTCCGCGAAGTCCGCCGCAAGGGCCTGGCGCACCGAGTCGCCGGTGGCATAGAGAAGGGTCAGCTGCGCCTTCTGCCCATCCTTCTCCCGGACGCCGTCTCCCCCTATGGTCCAGCCGGCCTCATCCAGCAGGCGGGCCGCCTCCTGCGGGTCATACGGCACCTCGGACGCCCCGCTGTACCAGGGCAGGCCGTCGCAGACGCTGTAGGCCGGACTGCCGTATCCGTTCAGCACATGGTCGATCATCTCCTGCCGGTCCACACCGGTATTGATGGCGCGGCGGACACGCACGTCCGCTGTAAGATCATTCCCCACCTTCCTGCCTTCCCCGTCTGCCGAGGCTTTTACAGCAGGCAGGTTGAAGCCCCGGTTGTCCACGCTCTCATAGGCCGCCAGGCTGTAGCCGCGGATCTCCTGATCCGAGTAGACGGCCGAGGTGTAGGCCACGTCCACCTCCCCCGCCTGCACGGCGAGAAAGGCGGCGTCCTCCTCCATGAAGAGGATCGTGACCTGCTCCATCTCCGGCGTCTCCCCGTAATAGTCCGGGTTTGCCTCCAGGATCACCTGCTGCCCCCTGTCCCACTGCTTCAGCATATATCTGCCGGAGCCGATGGGATCCGAGCCGTAGGTGGCGCTGTCGTAGGCGTGTTCCGGCAGGATCCCGGTCACAGCCATAGTGTAGGGCCAGACGGAGAAGGGCCTTGTCATATGGAACAGCACGGTGACATCGTCCGCCGCCTCCGCGTGATCCAGCATGGTAAAGTCATTGACCGAACTCTCCGCCTTCACCGTGTTGTATGTGAATGCCACGTCCGAGGCTGTCAGGGGCTCCCCGTCCGTAAAGACGGCGTCATCCCGGATCTTCACCGTCCAGGTCAGTCCGTCTTCGCTGACCGCACAGTCCATGGCCAGGTCATATCCGATGGTGAGATCCGCGTTCGTCACCGTGAGGGTGCTCTGGATCAGCGGCTCGTGGACATGCTCTCCCGCGCCCCAGCCGTAGGCCGGGTCAAAGCCAGCCTCCGGCTCCGAGGTGGGGCCCATGGCGATCACGACAGACCGGCCGTCACGACCGGCAGCCTGCCCTTCACCGGCCTTTGTCCCTGCGCACCCGCCTGCCAGGGAGGCGGCGAGGAGAAGGGCAAGCGCTGCAGCCGGTCCTCTTCTTCGCATCTTATATGCCCCCCTGCAGCCGGCCCAGCGCTTCCCGGTACACGGCCCCGTAAGGCACGCCGTTTTCGCGGGACAGTTTCGCCACGTCATCATACTCCGGTTTTGCGTGCGCCGCGCCGTGTCCCCGGGCGGTCTTCACCCGGACGGGGCCCCATGTTGTCTCCACAGTCTCCGTTCCAGGCTCCAGGAAATATTTGACGCAGCGCCTGGAGCGCAGGCCGTTTGTCGTCGTCTCTCTGAGGACGCATCCAGCCAGGTC
Source organism: Mordavella massiliensis (assembly GCF_016901695.1). Taxonomy (GTDB): domain Bacteria; phylum Bacillota; class Clostridia; order Lachnospirales; family Lachnospiraceae; genus Claveliimonas; species Claveliimonas massiliensis_A. Next base: position 22,409 of record NZ_JACJKS010000008.1, read on the forward strand.
CTCCTCCCTTTCCGGGCTGCAGAGGACCGTGAGCACATGGCCCGGGCGGCCTTTTTTCATGGTGCCCGGCACGGTGTACACGTCCAGGGCCCCCTGCTCCAGCAGGCGCGCGCAGGCGTGAGCCAGAGCCTCGGGCGTCATGTCGTCAATGTTGCAGACCAACTCCGTGATCTCCCCGTCTCCTGCCGGCTGTCCCGCCTGCATGCTCTCCCCCAGGAAGGCGCGGACGCAGTTGGCCTGCGCAAACGTCTTTGTCCCGATGCCGATCCCGGTCCGGCCGCCTTTCATCAGCGGCATGGGGCCAAAGTCCTCCGCAAAATACCGGAGAAGGGCAGCGCCTGTGGGCGTGCACAGTTCCCCCTGCACCTGGCCGCCGTAGACCGGGATCCCCTCCAGGATGTTCGCCGTGGCCGGAGCCGGCACAGGCATCACCCCGTGAGCGCAACGCACCGTCCCGCTTCCCACATGGACCGGGGAGGCGCAGATCCTCTCCGCCCCCAGCAGGTACATGGCATAGCACACGCCTGTCACGTCCGCCACCGCGTCCAGGGCTCCCACTTCATGAAAGTGGACGTCCCTCACCGGACAGCCGTGGGCTTTTGCCTCCGCCCGGGCAATGATGTCGTAGACTGCCTTTGCATCTTCCGTCACCCTGGCAGGGAGATCCAGATGTTCTATGATCTCCCCGATGTGGCCGGGTGTGGCGTGATGGTGGTGATGGCCGTGGTCATGATGGTGATCCTCCTCGTGATGGTGGCCGTGGCCATGATGGTGGGCATGGTCATGATGATGATCCTCCTCATGATGGTGGGCATGGTCATGCTCCTCCTCCCCGTGTACGGTCACCGCCATATGCGTCCCTGCAATGCCGCAGGCGGCGCTCTTTACCGCCTCCAGGTGCACGCCGGGCAGGCCCAGCCCGTTCATTTTTTCCAGGAATCCGTCCCTGTCATCCAAAAGCTCGTAGAGGGCTGCCATGAGCATGTCCCCCGCCGCTCCCATATTGCATTCTATGTAGAGTGTCTTCATGTCCTATTCCTCCCTGATCCCTTCCATCTGATTGATCATGCTGGCCAGATAGCCCGCGCCGAACCCGTTGTCAATATTCACCACACTGCACCCGGAAGCGCAGGAGTTGAGCATGGACAAAAGGGCGGACAGGCCGCCGAAGCTGGCCCCGTATCCCACGCTTGTGGGGACCGCCACGACCGGGCAGTCCACCAGGCCTCCCACGACCGATGCGAGGGCGCCCTCCATGCCGGCCACCGCCACCACGCACCGGGCGCTCATCAGCTCGTCGAGATGGGACAGCAGGCGGTGCAGGCCGGCCACGCCCACGTCGTAGAGCCGGACCACTTTATTTCCCATGGCCTCGGCGGTCAGCGCCGCCTCCTCGGCCACTGCCATATCGCTCGTGCCGCCGGTGGCCACCACGATATTCCCCTTAAGCTCTCTCTTTTGCGGAAAGGCAATGGCAAGCCGCGGGACCGGGTAGTATACGGCAGGCACGGCCCGTGCCAGCGCATCCGCCGCCTCCTGCCCGATCCGGGTGACCAGGATGTTGCGGCATCCCCTCTCCCCCATCTTCGCTACGATCCCCCGGATCTGCTCCGGCGTCTTCCCTGCGCCGTAGATGACCTCGGAGGCCCCCTGCCGGATGCTGCGGTGAAAATCTATCTTCGCGTAGTCCAGATCTGCAAACGGCTCCTCTTTCAGGGACAGGAGCGCATCCTCCGGGGAGGTGGCCCCGTCCGCCACGCTGCGCAGCAGCTTTAAGATATCCTGTTTATTGTCCATTGTCCTTCCTCCTTCTTTGTACCGACGGCTGCCTCTCCTCCAGGTCGAGAAGCACGGACGGGAACAGGTCCCGCAGCGCTTCCGCGATCCCGCGCCTCATCTGGACCGCCAGTTCCATCTGCTCCCCTGTGACCTGAAGCCTTGCGTCCTCCCCTTCCAGCCGCACCCGGAAATCCGAAAAGCCCAGCCGGGACAGGCGCTCCTCAGCCTGCTCCACACGCTCCAGATCTTTCCGGGTGATTGCGCGTCCCGTCGGGATGCGGGTGGCCAGGCAGGCGTAGGCAGGCTTGTCCCACGTAAAGATCCCGGCCTCCCGCGAGAGACGCCGCACCTCGTCCTTGGTGATCCCGCACTCCCGCAGCGGCGAGCGCACCTGAAGCTCCCGCAGCGCCTGCATGCCGGGCCTGTCGCCCGCATCATCCGAGGCGTTCGTCCCGTCCAGCAGCACCGGGTATCCGTCCCGGCGCGCGGCTTCCCACAGGCTGGAAAACAGCGCCCTCTTGCAGTAGTAACAGCGCTTCAGGCCGTTCTTTTCCGCCTCCGGCACCGCCAGGATATCCACTTCGATCACGGTCACCGGCACCTGCAATTCCCGCGCCAGATGCCTGGCGTCCGCAAGCTCAAATGCGGGCTGAAATGCCGTCCTGACATAATAAGCCCGGACGTCCGCCCCGTATTCCTTCGCAGCCCACAAAAGAAAGGCCGAGTCTGCTCCGCCGGAAAAGGCAACTGCGGCCTTGGGGACGCTCTGAAAAAACTCCTGTAATGTCATACCTTCTTTCCTCCGTATGAAAACAGGAAGGTATCTGCCTTCTCCTGAAAACAGATACCTTCCTGATATCTCTTCTGTCAAAAAAATGTAATCCCATCCTTCTGCTTCCGCACTTTCGCCGCGTCTTCTGACGCCCATTCCGGCTTCCTGCCGGACATCTGTTCTAATAGTATCACATGAAGGAACTGCCGGCAACCGTTTTGTGTATCTCTTTCACTGCGCTGATCTGATCCAGACGGATCATCTTTGTGACTTTCTTCTTTTTTTCTTCACATACCATTTCCAGCCACTGCCCATCCAGGTCCTGCAAAATCCCTTTCTGACTGTGGATCACCCCGATCCCGAACAGGGGGTCCTTCACCACTATTTCGACAGTCCTCCCCATATACCCGGGAAGGATCTCCGCCCATCTATTCCCGTCCTTCTGCGGCGCCTTTTTCCCGTTCTTTTCTTCTTTTTCCAGATGCGTGCACACAAAATATATCCCGTATGCCAGCATAAGTACCACCAAAACAAGCAGTGTCGTTGTCATAGTGTCAGCTCTCCTTCTCTTCTGCAAAAGACGCCCCGATGATCATAGCACGCTCTACTTTCCACACCACAGTTTCTTTTTGAAACATGGCATCTTCCTTTGTTCTTTCGTATTCGATGGTGACCCAGCGGTCCCCCACTTCCAGGATCCGGACATTGGCATTATCCAGCAGCCCGTCCATCACGGCGTCCATCGCATTCTCCTCCGCAAATTCCAACTGACAGCGCCTCCCCTCCAGCTTCTTAAGAATATGAAGGTCTGATCCGAGTTCTTTTCTCTCACCTGCAAGTCCCGCCAGCTCATCCAGGCTGACCTCGAAAATGACCGCCAGTTCCGCCGCTTTATCCAGGGCAGGCGCCCCCTGTCCGCATTCCCAGTTTGAGATGGTCTGCCTGGTAACAGCCAACCGGTCCGCTATCTCCTGCTGACTGTATCCGTACTTCTTGCGAAGCGTTGCCAGACGCTCGCCAAGCGAAGAGATATTTCCTTCATTTTCATCGTTTCCCATGCTGCTCTCCTTCCCTCCGGAAAAATTTCTTTATCTCAGGATAGCAGACACCCTGCAAAATTGCCAGCAAATCGCTTTGGAACATACGCAAATAAATTTGCGCAAATCACCGGAAGTGCCAAAAGGCACATTCCGGGATTGCAGGCGGTCGCCAGTGCAATAAAGACGGAGAATTTAAAGAAATCCTCCGTCCTCATTTTGTTTCTTTTCTCACTTTCTCCCGGACATTCCATAAGTGCAGGGCAGCCGGATCGTACACTTTTTCGCATACGTCCGACCCAGGCCGCTAATCCGAAAGTCCACGCAGGAGTTCTGCCGCCTCCCGCACTTTATCTGCCATGCCAAGATCTGCTGTTCCCACGATCAGATTATCGCACTGATTCACCGGGAGCAGGATCCTTCTGGCCCGGCTCTGTCCCACTGCCGCAGCCATGGCCGGGGTGATCTCACCCAGCATGGAGTCTGCGATCACGATCCCGATGGGTCCGATGATCACGTCCGCTCTTTTGCACGCCACCAGCACCGCGTTTTCCCCGGTGGCAGCCTGATCCGCTCCCGCCCGGAGCATGGCGCCTGTGGCGATACTGTTCGTTCCTACTGCCAGCACCTCCGTCTCCGGGAGTTTCTCTTTTACTGCAGTTACAAGCTGCCGGCCCAGGCCGCCGCCCTGGCCGTCTATGATCAGCACCTTCAAGAAACTACCTCCTTTGCCGTTTCATCTGCTGCAATTATCTCTTAATGAAACGCTGCTCCCTGTCAACAGCGCCTCGTGGGCGTTACATTTCGCGGATAAAGGCCTTGTATCCCCTGTATGCCTCGTAGACGTCCGCCTTGCTGGTGATCTCCCACGGCGCGTGCATACACAGGACCGCGACGCCGCTGTCGATGACTTCCATGCCGTAGTTTGCCATGATGTAGGCGATCGTCCCGCCGCCCCCGGCGTCTACTTTGCCCAGCTCGGAAAACTGGTACGCCACACCGCCGTCATCCATCACGCGGCGGATCTTCGCCAGATACTCTGCGCTGGCGTCGTTTGAGCCGTTCTTTCCGCGGCTGCCTGTGTATTTGTTGAACACAAGTCCTTTTGCAAAGAATGCGGTGTTCCGCTTTTCAAATACCTCCGCAAACATGGGATCATAGGCAGCGCTCACGTCAGAAGAAAGCATCCGGGAATTCTGCAGGGCCCGGCGCAGCTTCAGCTCTGACTCGCCCTCCTTGAGGGCCAGGATTTCCGCCACTGTATTTTCAAAGAAACGGGAATGCATGCCCGTGGCTCCCACGCTGCCAACCTCCTCCTTGTCCACAAGGATGCAGCAGGCGGTTTTGTCCAGGTCCCCCGCATCCATCAGGGCAAAGAGAGATGTGAACGCGCACACCCTGTCATCCTGCCCGTAGGCCATGATCATGCTCCGGTCGAAGCCGCAGTCGCGGGCGCGCCCCGCGGGCACGATCTCCAATTCCGCGGAGAAGAAATCTTCCTCCTCAATGCCGTATGTCTCTGCAAGAAGCTGCAGGATCTGCTTTTTCACCGTCTCTTTTTCCTGGCTGTCATTCCCATTGTCTGCGCCATCTGCACCGGCAACCTCCAGCGGTCTGCTTCCGACAAGGAGATCCAGCTTCTCCCCTTCGATCACAATATTTGCTTTCTTCTCCATCTGTTTTGACGCCAGGTGCACCAGGAGATCTGTCACCGCGAAAATAGGATCATCCTCCCTCTCGCCGATGCAGATGTCCACTGCGGTACCATCTTTTTTCACCAAGACTCCGTGCAGGGCCAGCGGGAGGGTTACCCACTGGTACTTTTTGATGCCGCCGTAGTAATGGGTATCAAGATAGGCAAGCTCGTCGCTCTCGTAGAGCGGGTTCTGCTTTACGTCAATGCGCGGGGAATCGATGTGTGCGCCCAGAAGGTTCATCCCTTTTTCCAGCGGCTCCCGTCCGATCTGAAACAGAAGCACACTCTTTCCCATGCACACGGCATAGACTTTGTCGCCCGCCTTCAGGGCGCCCCCTGATTTCATGACCTCCTGCAGGTCCAGATAGCCGTTCTCTTTCGCAATCCGGACCGCCGTCCTGACACACTCCCTCTCTGTCTTCCCGTCGTCCAGACAATCTTTGTATAATTCGTTGATGCGCTCCAGTTCGCCCATCTGCTCCGGGGAATAGGTGCGCCATGCATTTTGTTTTTCCATGGTATTTCATCCTCCTTATTCTGCTGATGGATATAGTATACCACACTTTATTGAGGACGTAACGTTTTTCAAAAGTATTACGTCCGGAATTACACCAACTGGTGTGCATTTGTAAAACATCTCCTGTGTAATTGTGCTAATTGTTTTTTACCTGATTTCTTATTTTTGAATATAGAATTTTAGATTTGCGCTGTGATACATTCAGCATCTGCTGAAGTTGATTGATGTATGCCTCCCGGTATGCCTTTTCTTCAAAAATCTGTGTCTGGTAATCCAGTCCGGCTGTTTCATACATTTCTTTTGCTATTTTCTCTGCTATTTCCAATCGTTGCTGCTCCATTTCATCGTATGTATCCTGAAAGACTTCATATTTTCTATCCCCATGAAATTTTTCAAAACATGTTTTATCTCCGAATTTTTCTCTTACAGAAATAATGATCTCGGGATCAATAATCGTCTCCTTGTCTGAGAAAAACTCCGGCATGCTACTGAATCGATAACCTGATACGCGGGCGGCCATTCCCGCTTTTACCGGATTCATGTGGATATAACGCAGACAATTCCAGAAATACGCTTCCGTTTCTATACATTCACTTTTGAAACGGTTTTGGAAAACATGTCCATTTCGATTATGTTTATAATTATAATAAAATGCATATTCCGCCAGGATTCTGGCCATGAACAGTGACAAAACTTCCAGATCCGCCTGGATCATAAGATGAGCATGGTTTGACATGATGCAGTATGAGTAGATCTTTACTTCATACTTCTTTAGATACTTTTTGATGACTTTCTTGAAATATAACTTTTCCCGTGTCTGTCCAAAGTTATTTTCCCGGGCTATCCCCTTTACGATCACATGATATACACCGGTACTGCTTTTCTGTCGTCTTCTTTCTGGCAATATATCCCTTCTTTCGGTTTTCACAGGGATATGATACACAATTGCACACCAGTTAGTGTAATTCCGGACGTAATACTTTTGCAAAGTATTACGTCCGGAATTAACAGAATTAAATTATTTCAGGCCCATTTCTTCTCTTACTTCAATGAAGCACTTCACGATGAAATCGATGTCCTCTTTTGTATGGCTTGCGCATACCTGTGTGCGGATCCTTGCCTTTCCCTTCGGTACTACGGGGTAGGAGAACGCCACTACGTATACGCCCTTCTCCATCATGCGCTTTGCGAACTCGGCTGCGGTCTTCTCATCATAGAGCATAACCGGTACGCACGGATGTGTGCCAGGGATGATGTCGAAACCGTTGTCTACAAGAAGTTTTCTGTAGTATGCTGTCACTTCTTCCAGATGATCCCGAAGTGCCGTGCTCTCGCCGAGCATCTTGAACATCTCGATGCTGGCTCCTGCGATAGCCGGTGCCAGGGAGTTGGAGAACAGGTACGGACGGCTTCTCTGGCGGAGAAGATCAATGATCTCCTTGCGGCCGGATGTGTATCCGCCGGAGGCTCCTCCGAGCGCCTTGCCCAGTGTTCCCGTAATGATGTCGACTCTTCCCTGCACGCCGCAGTACTCCGGAGTGCCGCGTCCTGTCTTGCCGACAAATCCTACTGCGTGGCTGTCATCCACCATGACAAGCGCATTGTACTTGTCTGCCAGGTCGCAGATGCCCTGCAGGTTGCAGATGATGCCGTCCATGGAAAATACGCCGTCTGTGGCGATCAGCTTGATCCTTGCACCGCCCTCGTCAGCCTCTTTCAGCTTGGCCTCCAGGTCTTCCATATCGTTGTTCTTATAGCGGAATCTCTTTGCTTTGCAGAGACGGACGCCGTCAATAATGGAAGCGTGGTTCAGCTCGTCGCTGATCACTGCGTCCTCCGCCGTGAGAAGCGTCTCGAACAGACCGCCGTTCGCATCAAAGCAGGAGGAGTAAAGGATCGTGTCGTCCGTTCCAAGGAAATCGGAGATCGTCTTCTCCAGTTTCTTGTGGATATCCTGCGTGCCGCAGATGAAGCGGACGGAGGCAACGCCGTATCCCTTCTCATCGTATGTCTTTTTGGCAGCCTCGATCAGTCTCGGGCTGTCGCCCAGTCCCAGATAGTTGTTGGCGCACATGCAGAGCAGCTCTCTGCCGTCCTCCATCTTCACTCTGGCTCCCTGGGGAGATACGAACGGCGCCTCGCCTTTAAAAAGGCCTGCCTCTTTAATCCCCTCCACTTCCTTTGCATAGATGCTTAAAATATCGTCTTTACGTGCCATTTCAGTTTTACGCTCCTTCTTGTTCTTGATTTTCTTCTGCCGCAGGCGCGCAGCCTGCGGACTTTCTCTTTGTTCTGAAGACAGCCTCCCTTATAACCTTATAATAGGAAGGAAAAATCTGTCAGACTTCTCCGGACGGATCAGTCGTTGATATGGGACCAGTCAAGGATAACCTTTCCGGACTCACCGGAGATCATGGCCTCAAAGCCCTTCGCGAAATCTTTGATGTCAAAGTGGTGCGTGATAATGCCGGAAATATCCAGTCCTGCCTGCAGCATAGTGGACATCTTATACCATGTATCCCACACTTTTCTTCCATAGATACCGCGCAGGTTCAGTCCGTTGAAGATCACCGTCTCCAGGTCTACCTTTGCGTCCGTTCTCTGCAGGCCGAGAAGGGCGATCTTTCCGCCGTGCTTCATATTGTGGATCATATCGTGCAGGGCTGCCTGGGAACCGGACATCTCAAGTCCGACATCAAATCCCTCTGTCATGCCGATCTCTTTCATCACATCCGGAAGCTTCTCTTTCCCGAGATTCACTACCCTTGTGGCACCCAGCTTCTTCGCCAGATCCAGGCGGTACTCGTTGAAGTCCGTCACGACCACGTGTCTTGCGCCGGAGAATTTCACGATGGCTGCCGCCATGATGCCGATGGGGCCTGCGCCCGCCACCAGCACGTCCTCGCCCAGCACGTCGTAGGAGAGCGCCGTGTGAGTCGCATTTCCAAAGGGATCAAAGATCGCGTACATCTCCTCCGGAATGTTGGGGTTGCAGGGCCATACGTTGGAAGACGGGATGACAAGATACTCGGCAAACGCGCCGTTGCGGTTCACGCCCACGCCCTTGGCGTCCTTGCAGTTCTCCTTGTGTCCTTCCAGACAGTTGCGGCACTTGCCGCATGTGATATGTCCCTCGCCGGAAACAAGATCACCGATGTGGAATCCCTGTACGCCTGCGCCGACTTCCACGATCTCGCCCACGTACTCGTGTCCTGCTGTCAGGCCGATCGGGATCGTGTGCTGCGCCCAGTCGTTCCACTGCCAGATATGTACGTCCGTACCGCAGATCGCCGTCTTGTGTATCTTGATCTTCACATCATTGGGGCCAACCTCCGGAATGGGGACTCTCTTCATCCAAAGACCTTCCTCCGGCTTCTCCTTTACGAGAGCCCACATCATCCCATCATTTTTTACTTCTCCCATGATATACATACCTCCATTTTCTCTCGATTCCCGCCCCTTTTTTATAGAATCTTTCTATAAATAAGCGGGCAGTTGCTCTTTGATTATTATAGCACTCCTGCACGGTGACTACAATTATATATTGACAATTTTTTATGCATATTGTACTTTTTTGATTGTTAATCTTCTAACATTTTTGTAGAATTTATTCTACTTTTTACAAGTTTTTTCACTTTTTCTATAGCATTATTGATGATTATATGCGATAATAAGTCCTATCAGGAAACGCAGAAAACTGAAATCATGAGAGAAAGAGAGGAGAAGCAGATCAGAAAGTATCTGCGAAAGAAAGTATGAGAAATGTAATCAAAAAATGGAACAGCATCAGCCTTGTTACCCGGATCATCTGCGGATTGATCATCGGTATCATCCTTGGCCTTGCTGTTCCGCAGGCAACCGGTATTTCCATTCTCGGCGATCTGTTCGTTGGGGCGCTCCGCGGCGTCGCACCCGTTCTGGTATTCTTCCTTGTAATGAGTGCGCTGTGCCACATGGGCGAAGGACAGAAGACCAACATGAAGGCGATTGTTATCCTCTATTGCCTTGGCAACCTGCTCGCCGCCCTGGTAGCCGTAATTGCCCACTACATCTTCCCGGTAACAGTCACATTCTCCGAGAACACGGCGACAAGTGATGTGACTCCTCCGAGCGGTGTGGTAGAAGTCATCACGAACCTTCTGATGAACCTGGTAGACAACCCGGTAAATGCAATCGTAAATGCCAACTACATCGGCATCCTGGCATGGGCCATCATCTTCGGCGTTGCGCTCAAGAAAGCCGGCCCGGGCACGAAGAAAGCCCTGGAGGACATCTCCGACGCCGTATCCGTTGCCGTACAGTGGGTTATCAGCTGCGCACCCTTCGGTATCATGGGCCTGATCTTCGGCACGATCTCCGAGCAGGGTCTGGAAGCGCTTGTTGAATACGGCAAGCTGATCGCTGTTCTGGTAGGCAGCATGGCTGTTGTCGCCTTCATCATCAACCCGCTTGTTACCTTCATCTGCGTACGCAAAAATCCGTACCCGCTTGTATTCACCTGCTTAAAGGAAAGCTTTATCACAGCGTTCTTCACAAGAAGCTCCGCTGCCAACATTCCGGTTAACATGGAGCTGTGCAAGAACCTGAACCTGGATGAGGATACATACTCCATCTCCATCCCGCTGGGATCCACAGTCAACATGGCTGGCGCCGCCATCACGATCTCCACGATGGCCCTTGCCGCAGCGACAACACTGGATATCCATGTTTCCTTTGGCTCCGCCCTGATCATGTGCGTTCTGGCAGCGGCCAGCGCGGCAGGTGCATCCGGCGTGGCCGGCGGATCCCTTCTGCTGATCCCGCTCGCCTGCAGCCTCTTCGGCATCCCGAACGACATCGCCATGCAGGTTGTCGGCGTAGGCTTCATCATCGGCGTGATCCAGGATTCCTGCGAGACAGGTATCAACTCCTCCACAGACGTTCTCTACACAGCCTGTGCGGAGTTCCGCGACAGACGGCTTCATCCCGAGAACTATGTAGGAAAGCCGGAAGCGCGCTTCACCGTTCCGAAGAGAGGCAAAGCGTAAGGAAGATTTTCAAAAGGACCTCCGCGCGGGGTCCTTTTTTCATGTACAAAAAGAAGAGGCCAGAAAGGCCTCTTCCCTCTTTCTTCTACCATTCAAATTTCTTCTCAAAGTACTTCTCCAGATCTTCGATCTTCACGCGCTCCTGCTCCATGGTGTCTCTGTCGCGGACCGTCACTGCGCCGTCCTCCTCGGAGTCAAAGTCGTAGGTCACGCAGAACGGGGTGCCGATCTCGTCCTGGCGGCGGTAGCGCTTGCCGATGTTGCCGCGCTCGTCAAACTCGCAGTTGTACTTTTTGCTGAGCTGCGCATATACCTTCTCCGCGCCCTCGCTGAGTTTCTTGGAGAGGGGCAGCACGCCGATCTTCACAGGTGCGATAGCCGGGTGGAAACGAAGGACTGTACGCATGTCGCCGCCCTCCAGCTCCTCCTCGTCGTAAGCGCTGCACAGGAAGGCGAGCACCATGCGGTCCGCGCCCAGCGAAGGCTCGATCACGTACGGGATGTACTTCTCCTTGGACTCATCGTCAAAGTAGGTCAGATCCTGTCCCGACACCGTCTGGTGCTGCTTCAGGTCGTAGTCCGTCCGGTCCGCAATGCCCCACAGCTCGCCCCATCCAAAGGGGAAGAGGAACTCCACGTCCGTGGTGGCTTTGCTGTAGTGAGAAAGCTCTTCTTTCTCGTGGTCGCGGTAGCGGACCTCATCGTCCTTCAGGCCGAGCGTGTACAGCCAGTTCAGGCAGTAATGCTTCCAGTAGTCGAACCACTCCAGATCTGTGTCCGGCTTGCAGAAGAACTCCAGCTCCATCTGCTCGAACTCTCTTGTACGGAATGTAAAGTTGCCGGGTGTGATCTCATTCCGGAAGGACTTTCCGATCTGGCAGATGCCGAAGGGGATCTTTTTTCTGGATGTGCGCTGCACATTCTTAAAGTTTACAAAGATGCCCTGGGCTGTCTCCGGGCGGAGATACACGGTATTCTTCGCATCTTCCGTCACGCCCTGGAACGTCTTGAACATCAGGTTGAACTCACGAATCTCTGTAAAATTGTGCTTTCCGCAGGTGGGACACGGTACTTCGTGCTCTTTGATAAACGCCTCCATCTGCTCATGGCTCCAGCCGTCAATGCTCTCGCCGATATCAATGCCATGTTCATGGGCAAAATCCTCGATCATCTTGTCTGCGCGGAAGCGCTCATGGCACTCCTTGCAGTCCATCAGAGGATCGCTGAAGCAGCCGAGATGGCCGGATGCAACCCACGTCTGGGGGTTCATCAGGATCGCGCAGTCGATCCCGACATTGTACGGGTTCTCCTGTACGAATTTCTGCCACCAGGCCCTTTTTACATTGTTCTTGAGCTCCACGCCAAGGTTGCCATAGTCCCATGTATTTGCAAGACCGCCGTAGATTTCAGATCCCGGATACACAAACCCTCTGGATTTCGCAAGAGCCACGATTTTGTCCATTGTCTTTTCCACCATTTTTTCTCTCTCCTTCCATATACCGGATAATGCAATATTATAACGTCTGCCGCCGCACTTTTCAACCCCGTTTAGGGTGCTGCCGTCATCTGTTCCAGAATGTCCAGCGACTTGAAATGCCGGTCCACATAGAGCTCCATATACCGCCTCATGACCGTCTCCAGCTCCAGGAGCACTTTCTCCGACACAGTGAAGGTGTACAACTTCTCGATGCTGGATACTTCTATGTACTGCATGGCATAGAGCGTGGACGGATCTAGGGAAATGCCGTCCGGCGCCTGCGCGCTGCAGCCGGCGCAGACGAGGCCGCCGCGCCGCGCGCTGAAGACGCCGCCCGTCCCCTCCTTCCGGCAGAGGACACAGTGGAATACATCCGGCCCTTCCCCGTTGACCGTGACGGCTTTGAGCTCATAGATACACCGGATCAGCCGGTCCGGCAGTGATTTCTTCGTGAGCGCCCGCATGGTCTGGTAGAGCAGTTTCAAAAGCTGCGTCTCATCGTTGGCCTCCCTGGAATAGTAGGAGGCGATATCGAGGAAATAAAAACCGTAGCAGGCTCCCTCCACGTCCGTGCGCAGCTCTGCAAAGTAGTTGGAGATGGAGGCCGATGTGAGCGTGTAGGATGTGCGCCCCTCATAGAGCGCGAACGTACCGAAAGAAAAGGGCTCCGTCACACCTGCCAGGGGGCTGTTCGGCCTTCTGGCCCCCCTGGCAAAGGCGGCGATCCTGCCCCTCTCTTTTGTCAGCATCACGACCCGCTTGTCGTACTCACCCACGGGGGTGGTCACAAGTACCATCCCTGTCACTGTTATCTGCTCCACGTTTCTTCACCCCTGCTTCACCTGCCGCGCGCAGACTGCTTTCACATGTCTCCGTGTCCCCCGCGCGCATCTCCATACCCCGGTATTCCAGATAGTCCCTGACAGCACCGGAACGGGCAAATTTCTTCCAGTAGTCTTCCATAGCCACACCTCATCCTAAAGTTGATGAGGTTAGCATCTCCCCGGGACGGTTCCTTTTATTCGTCCTCCCGGTATCCAAAATTTTTCATCAGGTACTCGCTGTCCCTCCAGTCTTTTTTCACCTTGACCCAGAGCTTCAGGTTTACCTGGCATCCCAGCATTTTCTCAATCTCGTACCGGGCAGTGCTGCCTATCTTTTTCAACATATTTCCTTGCTTTCCAATAATGATCCCCTTGTGGCTGTCCCGCTCGCATATGATCGTCGCGTCAATGTGCATGACTTTCCTGTTTTTCTTCATGTGCTCGATGGTCACGGCGATACCGTGGGGGATCTCCTCGTCCAGGCAATGCAGCGCCTTCTCGCGGATCAGTTCCGCCACGATCTGCCGCTCCGGCTGGTCAGTGACTGTGTCCTCGTCGTAAAACTGAGGGCCGTAAGGAAGGTATTTCAGGATCACCTTCAGCAGCTCATCCGTGTTCTCCCCGCTCCTCGCGGACACGGGCACGATCTCCGCGAAATCGTACAGGTCCCTGTAAGCGGCGATAGACGGAAGGATCTCCTCCTTCTTCACCATATCCACCTTGTTGATCACCAGGATCACCGGCGTCTTTACCTTGCGGAGCTGGTCCGCAATGTGCTTCTCGCCCGCGCCGATAAACGTAGTCGGCTCCACGAGCCAGAGGACCACGTCCACCTCGTTGAGCGTCCGCTCCGCCACATTGACCATGTATTCCCCCAGCCTGTTCTTCGCCTTGTGTATGCCCGGCGTGTCCACGAAGATGATCTGACCCTCCTGCGTGGTCAGCACCGTCTGGATCCTGTTTCTCGTCGTCTGCGGCTTGTTGGATGTGATGGCGATCTTCTGGCCGATCAGATAGTTCATAAGCGTTGATTTTCCAACGTTCGGGCGCCCTATGAGGGTCGCAAAGCCGGACTTAAAATTGTCTGTCATATTGTCTCCTTTTTTTGCTATTGTGTCAGGAAGTATGCACAATAACACACCAGTTAGTGTAGATCCGGACGTAACACTTTTGAAAAGTGTTACGTCACCTGTTAAAAGTTTGTCACATCGTCGAACATCTCCCTGTTCGCCTCGATCTTTTCCTCCCCGCCGATCACGCAGATCTGCTCTGCCGCCAGCATGGCGGCGACCACATCGGCCAGGGCGCGGATGTCCTCCTGCGTCGCGTCAAGCACCTGGGCCCTCTCCTTTCGGATCATCTCCCCGCTGACATGGTTCATGTAGAGGTTCATGGAGCGGTCGCCCCTGCCGGCCGGAGTCATGGGCTGGTCCATGCCGCTGATGGTGCCGATGATGTATTTGGTCATATCCCGGTCGCTGACCTCGAAGCTGCGCAGGTAGTCCACCACACCCTCATACACCTCCATAGTGCGCTTCAAGTGCGGATCCCGGTAGGACACAAGGTAGCCCTCGCCGATGCGGTTGAAATTGCTCATGCATCCGTAGGCCCCGCCTTTGACCCGGATGTTCTGCCACAGGTAGTCGTAGCTCAGGATGACTTTCAGGATCTGCAGGGCTCCTGTGTAGGAGGCGCCGTGGTCGATGAAATTGCCGGTCCGGGCCACGTACTGCACCTTGGATGCTGTCTTAAAGCCCTCGTTCTTCTTCTCGCAGCGGATCACGCAGGGCGTCCCCGGCGCCTCCCCCGCAAAGAGGTGCTCCCTCATCTCTCCCGCCAGTTCCTCCATGCCTTCCAGGCCCTCCCTGGAGGCAGTGTAGCTGATCATCATATTGTCCCCGCGGAAGATCTGCCGGCTCAGCGTCCCGAGAACCCGAGTCAGTTCTTCCTTTCTCTCCTCAAAATGGTCCGTCAGGTCCGCCACAAACTGATAGAACGCAATGCCGTTCGTCATGTCCTTGAACTTCGCCGAGGGCGAGGCGTAGGACAAAGCCCGCAGGGCGGCGGTGGTGTGCCCCGAGGACTGGAACCGCATGAGCAGGCGGGACTTCAGCATATCCAGGATTTCCCTGATCCGCTTTGTGTCGCCCAGCTTCGATCCGGTAAGGATCTCCCGCATCATGCGGAAGGCAAAGGGCATCTGCCCGTACATGGCTTTTGCCTTGATCTCAAAGGTAGCCCGGAAGGCCTTCTCCTCCACTCTCGTCACATCGCTGTAGAGCTCCAGGGATGTGCCGATCCCGCCGGTGCGGCGGTTGATCTCATTGAACAGCTCCCCGTACTCATAGTTCTCTGTGTCGATAATGCCAAGCACAGACTGGAGGATGCCCACATACCCCAGCATCTCCTCCGGCACATCTGACAGATCGAACATAAGATCCGCGTATCCGATTCCGTTGGTCCACGTCTCGTGGAACACAGCCGGCACGCCCGCCAGCGTCATCTCCTCGTTGAGGATGGGCGCGATCTCCCGGGAGATATCCGTCCGCCGCAGCACCGGGATCTTCTCGATATCCTCCGGCCTGTCGGGCTGGGACTGGTACTCCTCCAGCTCCTTTGTCCGCTCCATCAGGCGCTCCTTCTCGGTGTCGCTCAAGCCCGCCTTGTAGGCCTCCAGTTTTTCCTCAAGCTCCCGGTCCATCCTGGCGGTGCGGCCCCGCTCCGGCTTCACCACGACGATGGCGCCGTGGGTGTTGTCCAGCAAGTATCTGCGGATCAGCCCCTCATAGTAACCTGTGTCCATCTGCTCTTTCAGGAACGCGAACGTGTCCAGGGCGTCGATGTGCATAAAGGGCTCATCCTCATCGTAGAGCCAACTGTCCATCATCTGCAGTCCGTACATGAGTCCCTTGGGATAGCTGCCGAAATCCGCTTCCCTGTAGCGGAACTCATGGTAGTTGATGCCCGCCTCCAGCGCCTTCCTGTCCAGTCCCCTGTCCGCTATGCCGGCCAGCACATCCTCGATGATGCGGATAAATTCACCCTTTTGATCCACATTGGCGTTCTTGGCGATCACAGAGAAGATGGGCTGGTAAATGCCGTTGTCGTAGGAGCCCATGATGTCCTTCCCGATCCCCGCGTCCGTCAGCGCTTTTTTCAGCGGCGCCCCCGGCGCGGACAAAAGGGCGTAGTCCAGGATCTGGAATGCCAGGTAGAGCTCCCGGTCCAGGCTGGTGCCGATGACTTTGTTGTAGGAGAGATAAGTGTTGTCCTCCTCCGGCTCATCGCTGGCGATGGAGTAGAAGATCTCTTTTTCCACTATCTTCTCAAACGGCTCCTGCAGGCGGATCCGCGAGTCCACCGGCTCATTCCCGTAATGACACAGATACGCCTCATCCAGCCAGTTCAGCTTCTCCTCCATGTCCATATCGCCGTAGAGGTAAATATAGCTGTTGGACGGATGATAATACTTCCTGTGGAAATCCAGGAACTGCTCATAGGTGAGCTGCGGGATCACATCCGGATCGCCGCCCGACTCATTGGCATAGCAGGTGTCCGGGAAGAGCGTGTTGAGCACGACCCGGTCCAGCACGCTGTCCGCGGAGGAGAAGGCTCCCTTCATCTCATTGTACACGACGCCGTTGTAGGACAGTTTCCCGTCCTTCTCCTCCAGGCGATAGCTCCAGCCCTCCTGGCGGAAGATCTCGTCGTGATCGTAGATATTCGGGTGCAGCACCGCGTCCATATAGACATGCATCAGATTCTGGAAATCCGCGTCATTGCAGCTGGCCACCGGGTATACCGTCTTGTCCGGGTAAGTCATGGCATTTAAAAATGTGTTCAGGGAGCCCTTCACCAGCTCCACAAAGGGATCCTTGGCCGGGAAATGCTCTGACCCGCAAAGGACCGAGTGCTCCATGATATGAGGCACGCCGGTGCTGTCTGAGGGGGGCGTGCGGAAGGCGATGCTGAACACCTTGTTGTCGTCGTCGTTCTCAATGAGCACGACTCTGGCTCCGCTCTTTTTATGCCGCAGCAGGTATCCGGCAGACTGGATCCCCTCCAGCTCTTCCCTGCGGATCAGTTCATAGGCCTGGCAGTTGTTTATATCCATACGTATCCGTCTCCATTCTTTTCTCAGATTCCGCGCGGCAGGGCTCTGCCTGCCGGCATCTTTATATTATAGCAGTTTTCCCGCAAATAAGAAAGGTACTCCCTCCTTTTTCCGGGATATATGATATAATGTGACTGATCTCAAAAAACGACAGACGAACGGAGGACACACATATGCACACCTTACGCCATACAACTTCCCGCGATACAGACCGGATCATGGAGATCGTGGAGGGCGCCCGCGCCTTCCTGAAGTCCCAGGGGCTGGACCAGTGGCAGAAAGGCTACCCGGACCGGGCCATCTTTGCCTCCGATGCACAGACAGGCCTGGGATATGTACTGGAGGAAGACGGACAGATCCAGGCTGTCTGCGCCGTCACCTTCACGGAGGATCCCAGCTACGTAAACATATACGGCGGCCGCTGGCTCACCGGCGATGCGGATAAAAACGGGGATCCGCCCGCCTACGCCGCCATCCACCGCATGGCCGTGGATCCCGCGCTGCGGGGACAGGGCACAGCCGGAAAGCTGTTTGCCTGCGTCTCCTCCCTTGCAAAAAAGGAAGGGATGGGCAGCATCCGCATCGACACCCACGAGGGCAACCTGCCCATGCAGCGGGCCCTTGTAAAGGCCGGCTTCACCCGCTGCGGCACCATCCGTCTGTGCGGCGGGGACGAGGACGGGGACCCGAGGATCGCCTTCGAGAAGCTGCTGTAGCGCTGAAAAAAAGGCAGGTGCGGGACGCTTTTTCAGACGTCCGCATCTGCCTTTTTGATGTCCGTTCTCCCGGATTTTTTGCCTATTTTACCGCCGTGATCCGGAAGTCGTCCGCCTCCTTGCCGATCTGGCACAGGAGCCGGCGCATATTGGCCTCCTTCAGGTTGCCGTCCAGCGTCATGGCGATCTTCTGGACGCCGTCCTCTGTGGCCAGGTTCATGCCGGTTATGGTGATCTTGTTCAGCTTCGTCATATTGATAAAGAGGTTGAGATCGCTTGTCGCAGCAGGGCAGGTAAAGGATATCTCCACCTGCGTGTGATCCGCGGCCTCGTCAACCCCCGCGGCCTGCGCCGCGCCGTCCACCACCGCATCCTGCATGGCCGTCAGTTTGCCGTACTGGTATCTTCTGCTGACGCTCATAAGATGGCGCAGGAATGTGACATACTCGTCATAGACCTCCTGGTCCACATCCCCTGCTCTCTTCTCAATGATGGAGAGCTCCCTCTCCAGCACGAACACGTCGCCCCCTGTCTGGGCCTTCACCTCGGCCACCTTCTTCGCGCACTCCATCCGCTTTAAGAAAAGTGGCTTCATCTGTGTGTCCACCGCGTCAATATCCGCGCGTGCTTCTTCCAGTGTCATATCTGTCCGCCTCCTTTTTTAGTAAAGATCTTACAAAAGTGCGCCCTGCTTTGCGAGCTCTGCCCGCACCGCCTCCGCGGATGTCTCAGCGCGCACGGCCTGGCAGGCTGCCGCCACGCCGGCCGCATGGCCGGTGGCAAAACAGGTCCCCATGACGCGGACCGCCGCGTGGGCTGTCTGCTCGGAGGACACCATCCTGCCGGCGCCGTAGAGATTGTCCAGGCTCTCGCACTGAAGCGCTCCCAACGGCACGTCAAACCAGCTCCCCTCGGACACCTCGATGTACTCGCCCATCTTGTTGGCGTCCTTGTGGATCTCCGGCTTCCAGCCCGCCCGGGCCACGCCGTCCGGCCGCTTCCTCCTGGCCAGGACATCGTCCGCCGTGATGACCTCTTTGCCCTTCATCCGCCTCGTCTCGCGGAATCCGATGGCCGGGCCGATCACTGTCAGCTCACAGTTCTCCATGCCGTGGAGATACTTCTTAAAGGCCTCCACATAGTAGAGGACCTGCCGTCTTGTCTCCAGCTCCATCCGGGTGAGCTCCTCCGCGTCCATGCCGGCCGGCATGGTGCTCGGCAGAAGGACCGCCACCTGGTCGGATCCCTCCCGCTTCAGGATGAATCCCTTCTCCTTCGTCAGATGAGGAATGCCGGCCTCCTTGGCCTGCACAACAGCCCTCTCCACCGCCTGGGGCGTCAGGTCACAGGATGTGTCCACGCCGCTCAGACGGAAGGGGAGCGTGGCTGCCTGCACGCTGCCGTTCTCATCTCCCCAGAGGGTCTGCGCCCCGGCAAGATGGACCACGTTGGCGTCCCCGGTGGTGTCCACGAAGGCGCCCGCCTCCACAAGGAAGGTCCCCTCGTCGTCCGCGCACTCCAGGCAGGTCACCTTCCGCCCGTCTGTTTGAACGCCCGTGATCCTTGTATGGAACAGGGACGTAACGCCCGTCTTCTCCAGGACATTGTCCATGGCGCATTTCAGGTACTCCGGATGAAAATTGATATTCTTATTGCCGGTGGCGGAGACGATATAGTTCCAGGAGGTGTCGCTCAGCGCCTTCATCTCCTGCAGGATCATCTCGCCTGCGCCCTCCACGACCCGCACCGGGTTGCCGCCGCATGTAAAAAACCCGCAGAAGGCAGCCACGCCCGAGTGCGTCGCCTCGCCCCCCAGATAGGGGTTGCGCTCGATAAGCAGCGTCCTGGCCCCGGCCATAGCGGCCCCGGCGGCCGCGGCTACGCCCGCGGTCCCGCCTCCGGCCACCACGACATCATATGAAAGTTTCCTCTCCACACCAAATCCTCCTCCCTTTCGTTCCGGTCCGCTGTCCTATGAGATGAACAGGGATCCGAGCGGGTATGCGATAAAGCTCAGCACCAGGATGCCGGCGATGGCGAACAGACCGCCCCAGACAAACATGGACTTTGTATCCGTCCAGCCGGATCCGATGGCCACTGTGTTGACCGTACTCTGTCCTGCAGGCGTCATGTTGCAGATGGCTGCCGCGAAGCCGACCATACATACGACTACGCCCACATTGACGCTGCCTGCCGGCAGGGCTGTCAGCACGGACAGCGCCACGGAACTTACCACGGTCGTTGTCACGATGTTGGACGAGAAGTTTGTCTCCACGACCGCCCATGTCATGAAGAACAGGATCAGGCCGATCACAGGCAGGTTGGCTGTCAGCGGCTCGAGGGCGCCTGTCAGCCATGCGCTGATGCCCACGTCCTCGTTGGTCAGGCAGGAGCCAAGCTGAGTGGCGGCCGCTGTCATGAGCACGCTGCCCCACAGAACGCCTTTGCTGACGGTCTCTTTGAAGTTCATGATGCTCTCGCCGTCCACGCGCACGATGAAGAGGATGACGCAGCCAAGAAGCGGCGGCATCGCCGTGGACCAGCTGTTGATCGTCTCATATACCTGGGGCAGCACGCCCTTGACAAGGCTGGGGCCAACCCAGAGCACAACGGTGAGGGCCATGACGCCCAGGATCACTTTCTCCTTGAAATCCGCCGCCGGCACAGTGCCCCGTAAAGCCATGGCCTTCTCCGGCTGGATCGTGTGCACGTCGTCCGGACGGTAGATAAACTTGAAGATCAGGATCAGGATGATGATCAGGATGATACCGGCCGGGATACCCATCGCCATGTACTGGAACTGGTTCACATCATTTCCGGTAGCGGCTGTGTAGTAGCCGATGGCCATGGTCGGCCACACGTGCCCGATGGCGGTCATACCGGAGGAAAGGCTGATGCAGAACGCTGTTCCCATCATGATCACATTGCCGGCCTTTCCGCCCCTCTTCAGTTCAAGCACCTTGAAGATATCCTCCAGGAAGGGCATGAACGCCACAAAGAGTACGGACGGGGAGATGAACAGTCCCATGAACGTCACCGCCGCCAGCAGGAAGCAGATGAAGTACCAGGGGCCTCTCCTGGCGATCCGGTTTGTGATGAAAAATACCGTACACCGGCGCACGAAATTCGTCTTCGACAGCGGGTATACGAGCATAAAGGTAAACAGCAGGAAGGCCACGGTCGTGTTGCCGAAGGCTCCCGCGAATGTGCCTGAAAACCCGAATACGGGCAGCATGCCAAGGGCCAGCAGAGTGATCATACTCGGCCAGTCGATGGAGATGCCGATCCACATGATCAGTGAACCGAAAAATACGCCCAGTACTGCCCACGCGTCTTTGGAAAGCCCTGCGGTCTCCGGCATGAGCCGGGATCCGATGATGACTACCAGTGCGAGGATCAGAAAGGCTGTGTCTTTTACGCTCTTTTTGCTTTGCATAGTGTTTCTCCTCTCTTTCCTTTTCGCTTTCCTTTGCTAAAGCATTAAACTATTTCTATACTATTGTAATAACTTTCTTGCTATTTGTAAAGCATTAATATACAATGTTACTAATAGGATTTTCTTATATCATTTATATTTGATAATTATTTCACAACAGGAGGTATCCCCATGCAGCTCCACCAGATGCGCTATGTCCTTGAGGCCGCGAAGAAAAAGAGTTTCTCCGCAGCGGCCAAATCCCTCTACCTCTCCCAGCCCTCCCTCTCCCAGCAGATCCTGCACCTGGAGAAGGAGCTGGGCATCGCCCTCTTTGTGCGCCACTCCAAGTCCGTGTCCCTCACCGAGGCGGGCGAGCAGTTTGTCGCATCCGCCGAGAGGATCCTCAACGAGGTGGACCGGCTGAAGGAGAACATGGAAAAATTCAGCCTGCTGGAGGCCGGCACCCTGCGCATCGGCATCCTGTGGATCGCCGGCTACCTGCAGATCCCCCGGGTCATAACCGACTACCACAGCGCCTTTCCCCGCATCCGCTACCAGCTCCACGTGGAGGGGAGCAACACGCTGTTCTCCATGCTCCGATCCCGGCAGATCAACGCCGCCTTCCTCATCCACTCCGGGGAACTGCCGGATCCCGGGGAGTACTTCTTCCACAAAGTCATGGACGACCGCTATGTGGCCGTCCTCTCGGAGGCGCATCCCCTGGCGGAAAAGCCTGTCCTGGCAGTGCGGGACCTGGACGGGCAGGACATCCTCATGCCCGCCAGGGCGTCCGCCTTCCGCACGGAGATCGAGCAGCTCTTTTCAGAGCACCATATCACGCCAAACGTCATCTGCGAGACAAGTCAGTCCGACATCGTCATGCAGTTGGCGGCGCGCAACCTGGCCATCGGCTTTGCCTCCCGCTCCATCGCGGAGAAGCTCCTCCTGCCCGGCTGCCGCATCGTCCCTCTGGAGGCGGCCATCACGCGCCCCATTTACTATGTCACGCCGCGGGAGTTCCTGGATTACCCGGCTGTCCGGTCCTTTACAGAGTTCGTACAGTCCTACTCCTTTCAGTCCCCGTCATAACAGCTCTTCGCAAAAGAAGGCGGCCCGGTCGCACCGGTCCGCCTTTTCATTTGAACGTCGGATATATCTTATTTTTCTTATGCCGCTTCTTTTCCCGTTATCTTCCGGATCACAAGCAGCACGGCGATGGTCACGACAATGCCCGCCGGCAGCGCGATCCAGGCGCTCTGCACAAAGCCAGCCAGGATATAGATAAAGAAGGAGATCGCCGCCACTGTGATAGCGTAGGGAAGCTGCGTCGTCACGTGGTTCACGTGGTTGCACTGGGCGCCCGCCGAGGACATGATGGTCGTATCCGAGATGGGCGAGCAGTGGTCGCCGCAGACAGCGCCTGCCATGCAGGCGGAGATGGAGATGATCATCATCGTCTCATTCTGTCCCTGGAACACCGCCACCACGATGGGGATCAGGATGCCGAAGGTTCCCCAGGATGTGCCCGTTGCAAAGGCCAGCCCGCATCCCACCAGGAACACAATGGCAGGCAGGAAGTTCATCATGCCGGACGCGCTCGTCTTCACCAGCTCGGACACGAACACATCCGCGCCCAGGCTGTCCGTCATGGCCTTCAGCGTCCAGGCGAAGGTCAGGATCAGGATGGCCGGCACCATGGCCTTAAAGCCCTCCGGCACGCAGCCCATGCACTCGTCAAACCGGATCACCCGGCGCACCAGGTAAAAGACGATGGTGATCACATAGGCAAAGAAGCTTCCCAGCACCAGGCCGACAGAGGCGTCGCTCTGGGAGAAGGAGGTGATAAAGTCCGTCCCGGAGAAGAAACCGCCCGTGTAGATCATGCCGATGACGCAGCAGATGATGAGGAGGACAACCGGGAATACCAGGTCGATGACGCCTCCCTTTCCCTCCACGATCTCTTTCTCCGCGTCCGCGTAGGGGCGGTCCGGCGTCGTGTAGAGGTCGCCCTTGATGGCGTTGTCCTCATGCACCCGCATGGAGCCGTAGTCCACCTTCAGGAGCGACAGACCGATCATCATGGTGATGGTCAGCAGCGCATAGAAGTTGTAGGGGATGGCGCGGATGAAAATGGAGAAGCCGTCCTCCCCCGGCACAAAGCCCGTCACAGCCGCCGCCCAGGATGAGATGGGCGCGATGATGCACACCGGCGCCGCCGTGGCGTCGATCAGGTAAGCCAGCTTGGCCCTGGAAATGTTGTGCTTGTCCGTCACGGGACGCATCACGCTCCCAACGGTCAGGCAGTTGAAATAGTCGTCGATAAAGATCAGCACACCCAAAAGGATCGTGGCCAGCTGGGCCCCTGTCCTTGACTTGATGTGATTCTTGGCCCACTCGCCGAAGGCGGCGGACCCGCCCACCTTGTTCATCATGCACACCATGATGCCCAGGATGACAAGGAACACGATAATACCTACGTTGTAGCTGTCTGAGAGGACGGAGATGATCCCCCCCTGGAACACATGGGTGATGGTCCCCTCAAAAGCAAAGCCCGAATAAAAGATGCCGCCGATCAGGATGCCGACAAACAGGGAGCTGTACACCTCCTTCGTGATCAGCGCCAGAACGATGGCCACCAGCGGCGGGAGCAGGGACCAGGGTGTGGCGAACATCTCCGGCACATACTCCTCCCCCTCCTCAGCCGCCATGGCAAGCAGCGGACTGCAGGCCACGACCAGCATAACTGTGGACAGCATCCACAGAATCTTTCTCTTTCCATTCCTCATACGTATCTTCCTCTCTTTTTCATGTTTGGGAGTCCCCCAGGGCTCCTCTTTTTTCGAGTACCGGAAAACCGGCAGACAAAAATGCCATGGACAAGAGCAGTCGCACTCATCCATGGCACAGAACTTCTGATCCGCGCGCCGGCCTTACCCGCCGGCCGCACAGGCCTTTCTCATCTTATACTATGATAGCGCTCCACAGTTGTGACAGTCCGCAGGATCTTCTCCGTACGTCCCAGGAATGCTGCCCGGGCGGCAGCCCTCCTTCGGCGGGATCCCCTTTCCCTGTCACGCGGCAGCCTGCCCGGGCTGTGGCCGCGCGGTACTGATGAAGCCCGCACCTCTATCCAGTTCGTCTTATCCATATAGCAATGTTGTACCATTTTTCCGCGGAAATGTCAACCTGCGCGCACACAAACACCGAAAGTGCCAAAAGCCGCAGTCCAATACAAAAAACTGCCGCAGGACAAGCCTGATGCCTGTCCCGCGGCAGTTGTGAAATCTGTCTGTGCCGCTTCTGTGCAGCCGGGGATCTTTTTATTCCTCGCCGTACAGAGTTACCAGCTTCTTCAGATATGCGTATCTCTCCATAGCTTCCTGCTCGTTCTTTGCGAAGAGTTTCGCCGCTCTCTCCGGATTGGATCTCTTCAGAGCGTTGTAACGGACCTCGCCGTCCAGGAACTCCTGGTATCCCTCTTCCTTCGGCTCCTTGCTGTCCAGCGTGAATTTCGCGCCTTCTGCAGCCGGGTTGAAGCGGAAGTTGTTCCAGTAACCGCACTCTACTGCAAGCTGCTCCTCGGTCTGAGCCTTGCTCATGCCCTTCTTGATACCGTGGTTGATACACGGAGCATATGCGATGATCAGGGACGGTCCCGGATAAGCCTCTGCCTCTGCGATGGCCTTTACGGTCTGGTTGAAGTCAGCGCCCATGGCGATCTGCGCTACGTATACATAGCCGTAGCTCATAGCGATGCCTGCCAGGTCTTTCTTCTTCGTCTCCTTACCGTTTGCAGCGAACTGTGCTGTCGCACCGGTCTTGGTAGCCTTGGAGGACTGTCCGCCTGTGTTGGAGTAAACCTCGGTGTCGAATACCATGATGTTGATATCCTCGCCGCTTGCGAGCACGTGGTCAACGCCGCCGAATCCGATATCGTAAGCCCATCCGTCACCGCCGAAGATCCACTGGGACTTCTTGGCCAGGAAGTCTTTATTCTTTACAACGTCCTTGCAGAGGTCGCAGTCGCATCCCTCCAGAACGGATACAAGCTTGTCTGTCGCATCGCCGTTGCTTGCGCCGCAGTTGAAGGTATCCAGGTATGCCTGGCATGCCTCTTTCACCTCTGCGGAAGCCTTGTCAGATGCAGCGATCTCCTCTACTTCTGCTTTTAATCTCTTCCGGATCGCCTTCTGCGCGAGCAGCATGCCGTAACCAAACTCAGCGTTGTCCTCAAACAGGGAGTTGGACCATGCCGGGCCCTGTCCCTTCTCGTTTACCGTGTAAGGTGTGGACGGTGAGGAGTTGCCCCAGATGGAGGAGCATCCTGTTGCGTTCGCAATGTACATTCTGTCGCCGAACAACTGTGTTACCAGTTTTGCGTACGGTGTCTCGCCGCAGCCTGCGCATGCGCCGGAGAACTCAAGGAGCGGCTGTTTGAACTGGCTGCCCTTTACAGTCTCGGGTTTGAACTTGGCAACAACTTCCGGTTTCACCTCGATCTCTCTGCCGAAATCGAATACGTCCTGAGAAGCAACGTTTGCCTCCATGTTCTCCATAACGAGAGCCTTCTCGCCCTTCTTGCCCGGGCATACATTTGCACAGGAGCCGCATCCGGTACAGTCGTAAGCGGATACTGTCATGGTGAACTTCAGGCCGGGCATACCGATCATATCGATGGCCTGTGTTCCCTCCGGAGCCTTTGCAAGCTCTTCCTCTGTCAGGGCTACCGGACGGATAACAGCATGCGGACATACATATGCGCAGCGGTTACACTGGATACAGTTCTCAGCCTTCCATACCGGGATGTCCACTGCGATCCCGCGTCTCTCGTATGCGGAGGAACCGGACGGTGTGGAGCCGTCTACATAGTCGTTAAAGGCAGATACCGGCAGGCTGTTGCCTTCCTGGGAATTTACCTTTGTCTGGATGTTCTTTACGAAGTTTACAACATCCTCTCTTCCGCCCTTTACTTCCGGTGTGAAGAGACCCTCATCCTGGCAGGATTTCCAGGACTCCGGAACTTCCACTTCGTGCACCTGTTTTGCACCGGCGTCGATGGCGTCGTAGTTCATCTGAACGATCTTGTCGCCCTTTCTTCCGTAGGTAGCCTTTGCAGCCTTCTTCATCAGGTCGATGGCTTCCTCCTCCGGAATGATGGCTGCCAGCTTGAAGAATGCAGACTGAAGGACTGTGTTGATACGTCCGCCAAGTCCGATCTCCTTACCGATCTTGATACCGTCGATGGTGTAGAACTTGATGTTGTGGTCAGCGATGTAAGCCTTTACCTGTCCCGGCAGATGCTTCTCAAGGCCTTCCATATCCCACGGGCAGTTCAGAAGGAATGTGCCTCCGTCTACCAGCTCCTGCACCATGTTGTACTTGTTCACATAGGACGGGTTGTGGCAGGCAACAAAGTTTGCCTGGTGGATCAGGTATGTGGATTTGATCGGCTTCTTACCGAAACGCAGGTGGGACATGGTCACGCCGCCGGACTTCTTGGAGTCATAGTCAAAGTAAGCCTGGGCGTACATGTCTGTGTTGTCGCCGATGATCTTGATGGAGTTCTTGTTTGCTCCGACAGTACCGTCAGCGCCAAGGCCCCAGAACTTGCAGTTGATGGTTCCCTCCGGTGTGGTAACGAGAGCCGGGCCTGCCTCCAGGGACAGATGTGTCACATCGTCCTCGATGCCGATGGTGAATCTTGCCTTCTCTGTGTTGTTGAATACCGCAACGATCTGTGCAGGTGTGGTATCCTTGGAGCCGAGTCCGTAGCGTCCGCTTAATACCGGGATGCTGTCGAATTTGGATCCCTTCAGCGCGGATACAACGTCCAGGTACAGAGGCTCGCCCTGTGCGCCGGGCTCTTTTGTCCTGTCAAGAACATTGATGTATTTTACTGTATCCGGGATCGCGTCGATCAGGGCCTGTGCGCAGAACGGACGGTACAGGCGTACTTTCACAACGCCCACTTTCTCGCCTGCTGCAAGCAGGTAGTCGATGGTCTCCTCGATGGTATCGCACACGGAACCCATGGCGATGATCACCTTCTCGGCATCCTCTGCGCCGTAGTAGTTGAACAGCTTGTAGTTCGTTCCGATCTTTGCGTTTACCTTGTCCATGTATTCCTGAACGATGGCCGGCATAGCGTCATAGTAGGGGTTGCACGCCTCTCTTGCCTGGAAGAAGATATCCGGGTTCTGAGCGGAACCTCTCTGGCATGGATGGTTCGGGTTCAGCGCATGGTTTCTGAACGCGTCGATGGCATCCATGTCCACCATGTCCTTCAGATCCTCGTAATCCCATGTCTCGATCTTCTGGATCTCATGAGAAGTACGGAATCCGTCGAAGAAGTTGATGAAGGGGAGTTTGCCCTTGAGAGCTGCGCAGTGTGCAACCGGGCTTAAGTCCATAACCTCCTGCACGCTGGACTCACAGAGCATGGCAGCTCCGGTCTGACGGCATGCATACACGTCAGAGTGATCGCCGAAGATGGAAAGCGCATGGCTTGCCAGAGCACGTGCGGACACGTGGAACACACCCGGAAGCTGCTCGCCCGCTACCTTGTACAGGTTCGGGATCATCAGCAGCAGTCCCTGTGAAGCTGTAAATGTCGTCGTGAGAGCGCCTGCTGCCAGGGATCCGTGTACGGCGCCTGCAGCTCCGGCCTCTGACTGCATCTCAGTCACCTGAACAGTCTGTCCGAAGATATTCTTTCTTCCCTGTGTTGCCCACTCATCCACATGTTCAGGCATAACAGAGGATGGAGTAATCGGGTAGATCGTTGCGACTTCCGTGTAGGCATATGCCACATGAGCCGCAGCCTGATTACCATCCATGGTCTTCATTTTTCTAGCCATTTTTCTTGTTCCTCCTTAGATTTTTGAAAAATAATAAATTATTTTTTCACATATATCATTATTATAGACCGTACATTTTTAAAAGTCCAGATTTTACTCTGTTTTCTTTTGTTTCTTTTTCGGTACAAACCCCCGCCTGCCGCACAGGATCCACACCGCCGACACGATCACGAGAACGCCGGCCAGAAGCTGGGACACCGGAACTTCCGTGCCCGGGATAAGGAGCTGGTCCGTGCGCAGCCCCTCGATCCAGAACCGCCCCGCCCCGTAGAGTGCCAGATAGAGGAGGAACACCTCCCCGTCAAACTTTTTGCGCGTCCTGTAGAGGAGCATGCATGCGAGGACGAGCAGGCACCACACCGACTCGTAGAGGTAGGTGGGGTGCACCTGGATGCAGGATATGCCGCCCACCGTTTCCTCGTGGGCCCGGATCGCCTCCGTCAGGTCCGATGCGCGCACCGCGTCCACGGGAAGGCGCATGGCAAAGAGGCTGTCCGTGTACTCGCCGAAGGCCTCCCGGTTAAAGAAGTTGCCCCACCGGCCGATCATCTGGCCGGTGACAAGGCCAAGCCCGGCCGTGTCCAGCATGAGGGCCACGGAAAGCTTCTTGACGCGGGCCACCGCGAACACCGTGATGACCGCCGCGATGACGCCGCCGTAGATGGCCAGGCCGCCGTGCCGGGTGTTGAAGATCTCCAGCAGGTTGTCTCTGTACATGTCCCAGGCAAATACCACGTAGTAGATCCGGGCGCCGATGATGCCGAAGATAATGGCAAAGATAGCCAGATCCAGGTAGTCCTCCTGGTTCTGGCCCGTCCGTTTCGCCTCCATCATCGCCATCCCGATCCCCGCCAGCATGCCAAGGCCGATGACGATGCCGTAGTAGGCGATGTCAAAGCCAAAGACAGTCAGCGTCTTGCCCACGTGCTCCAGGTGGATGCCCAGGTTGGGAAAATCAATGAATGTATGCATAGTATGATGCCTCTTATACGTTAAACCGGAACAGCATGATATCGCCGTCCTGCACGACATAGTCCTTGCCTTCCAGGCGGATTAGCCCCTTCTCTTTCGCCGCGTTGTGGGACCCGCAGGCGATGAGATCGTCGTAGGCGACCACCTCCGCGCGGATGAAGCCCCTCTCGAAGTCGGAGTGGATCTTGCCGGCAGCCTGGGGCGCTTTGGTGCCCTTTTTGATCGTCCAGGCGCGCACCTCCGGCTCGCCCGCCGTCAGGTAGCTGATGAGTCCGAGCAGGCGGTAGCTTGCCTTGATGAGCTTCTCCAGACCGGACTCGGACAGCCCCAGGTCCTCCAGGAACATCTTCTTCTCGTCCTCGTCCAGCTCCGCGATCTCCTGCTCGATCTGGGCGCACACGACAAACACTTCAAATCCTTCCGACGCCGCGTACTCCCTCACAGCCTGCACGCCCGCATTGGAGGCGCCGTCGTCCGCCAGGTCGTCCTCCGCCACGTTGGCGGCAAAGATCACCGGTTTCCAGGTGAGGAGATTGTAGCTCTCCAGCCACGCCTGCTCCTCCTCATCCTCCGCGCCGTCAAAACTCTTGGCGAGCTTTCCTTCTTCCAGATGGGCCTTTATCTTCTCCAGCAGCTTCAGCTCCTTGGCGGCCGTCTTGTCGTTGCGCGCCACTTTTGTCGTCTTGGCGATCCGGCGCTCCAGGATCTCCAGGTCGGAGAAGACAAGTTCCAGATTGATGGTCTCGATGTCCCGCATGGGATCGATATTCCCGTCCACATGGACGATGTTGCTGTCCTCAAAGCAGCGCACCACATGGACGATGGCGTCCACCTCGCGGATGTTGGCCAGGAACTGGTTCCCCAGTCCCTCCCCCTTGGACGCGCCTTTTACAAGGCCCGCGATATCCACGAACTCAATGGCTGCCGGGATGATCTTTTTCGTGTGGTACATCTCCCCCAGCACGTTCAGCCTCTCGTCCGGCACAGTCACCACGCCCACGTTGGGGTCGATGGTGCAGAAGGGGTAGTTGGCAGACTCCGCGCCTGCTTTTGTCAGTGAGTTGAATAAGGTGCTCTTCCCCACGTTGGGAAGGCCCACGATTCCCAGTTTCATATATCTTCACGTCTCCTTTATTTTTTAGTCTTTTCGGGGTTCACCCTTTTACTGCGACGCCCTGTCCCGCGTCTCCATCAGGATCACGATCCCTGTCGTAAAACGGATCACAACCTCGTCCTCTGCGATCTCATTGCTGACGCACAGGCTGTCGTAAGGGGTCAGCACATGGTCCTGCAGCGGGTATTTTGCGCCTTCGATCGTAAAGCCGTAGACCTCCGTCCCCAGAGGGAACACGGAAAAGTAAGGGCCGTACGCCTCGCTTTTCTTCAGATGGGTCTCCCCCTCTCCCAGGAGGAGGATCCTGTTCCGGCTGTCCAGGATCTCGGCGTGCACGCCCGCCTTGAACGGGATCGACAGGGACTGTACATTTGCCCACAGATGATCGATCCGGCCGCCGGTGGCCCCCAGGATCACAAGATCTGTCCCGCCGAGGGTCATGGCGAGACGGATGGCGATCTCTGTGTCGGACGCATCCTTTACCGGATTGTATTCCCGGATCCCCACATGGGTCTCGTTGCGGTAGTAGTCCACCACTTCTTTTCTTACGCTGTCAAAATCCCCCACAATATAGTCCGGCATGATCTGATGCCGGTACAGGAACTCCACCCCCCGGTCCACGCCGATGATGTACCCTTCTTCCTGCCCCTCCAGGATGGGGAGGCAGACCGTTTCCTCCAGCTTCCCGCCGGATACGATCACAATTCTCTTACTCATAGCTTCGCAGTATCTCCATAAACTTTTTCGTGTTTTCCGCCGGATCGCCGCCGAACACGGCGGAGCCCGCCACGATCACATTGGCGCCCGCATCCAGCACCTCCCGGACATTGGTCAGATAGATGCCGCCGTCCACCTGGATGTTGAGCTCCTTCCCCCGCTTTACGGCCATGTCCCGCACGGCCCGGATCTTCTCAAGCGACTCCGGGATAAACTTCTGCCCGCCGAAGCCCGGATGGACGCACATGACAAGAACAAGTTCCACCTGGTCCAGATACGCCTCCACCTCAGAGGCCGCCGTCTCCGGGCAGATGGACAGCCCGGCCTTCATCCCGCAGGCGTGTATCTTCTCAAGTGCCGCCCCCACGTCCGGGCAGGCCTCCAGGTGCACCGTCACCCCGTCCGCGCCGGCGTCCCGGAACGCCTCGATATACCGGACCGGGTCCTGCACCATCAGGTGGGCGTCCATGAACTGCCCGGTGGCCTTCCTGATGGACTTAAGGACCGGCATGCCAAAAGAGATACTGGGGACAAACATGCCGTCCATGACGTCAAAATGCAGCCAGGACGCGCCGTTGTCTTCCGTCTTTTTCATCTCTTCTCCCAGATTCGTAAAATCCGCCGCCAGAATGGACGGCGCCAGCATGTAGTTCATGTCTCAGTACCTCCTTTTATTCTTTAACTCCTCGTACATCTCCAGATAGTTCTCATAGCGGGTCCTGTGGATCTTCCCCTCCTCCACAGCCTCCTTCACGGCGCAGCCCGGCTCGTGCACATGGTCGCAGCCGCTGTACCGGCACAGTCCCTCGAAGGGATGGAATTCGGGGAAGTACTGCTTCAGCTCCTCTTTCTCAAAATCGTTGGTATAGAGGGAGCTGAACCCCGGCGTATCCATGATGTAGGACTCCTCGTCGATGGCGATCAGTTCCGCGTGCCGGGTCGTGTGCCTTCCCCGCCCGATCTTCTCGCTGATGGCCCCCGTCTCCATACAGACGTCCCCCTGCAGGAGATTGATGAGCGATGACTTCCCCACGCCGGAGGGGCCGGCCACCGTGGTCGTCTTCCCCTGCAGCAGCCCGAGAAGCTGCCGGATGTTTTCCTGCTTCTTCGCGCTGGTGAACAGGATCCGGCATCCGCAGTCCCTGTAGGTCTGCGCCAGCTCCCGGATCCGCGGGTCTCCCGCGATATCCGTCTTGTTGAAGCACAGGATGGCCGGGATCCCCTTTCTCTCCATCATGACAAGAAAACGGTCCAGCAGGTTCAGGTGGGGATCCGGCCTGGCCGCCGCAAACACGACGAGAGCCTGGTCCACATTGGCCACAGCCGGTCGGATCAGCTCGTTTTTCCGGGGCAGGATGCCCACCAGGCTCCCCTCCCGGTCCTTCTCGTCCAGCACCTCGATCTCCACATTGTCCCCCACCAGGGGCTTTCTGTTCTCTTTTCTGAAAATGCCTTTTGCCTTACACTCGTAAATACCGGATCCCGCTACATGGACGTAGTAGAATCCGGCAATTCCTTTTATGATCTTTCCCTGCATGTATTACTGTTCCCCGCCGCCATTGCCCGGCTGCTCAGACTCTTCCGGCTCCCGGCTGGCTTCCGGTCCTTTGCTCACGATCAGCGTTACGGTGGTCCCTTTCTCCACACTCGTGCCGATGCCCGGATTACAGCCGATCACATATCCCTCCGGCACGAACGCGTCATACTGGTACTGACTCTGGCCCGCCGTCGTAAGGCCTGCGCTGCTCAGCATCTGCCGGGCGCTGCTCTCAGACACCTCCCGCACATCCGGCACGCTCACCTTTTCCGCCGGCTTCGGTCCAAGGCTCACCACGAGATTCACACTGGTTCCGTCATCCACCTTGGTCCCTCCGGCCGGATCCTGGGAGATGACGCAGCCCTTGGCGACGCTGTCGCTGTAGTCGGTGGTCACTGTTACATTCAGCCCCTGGCCGGACAGGGTGCTCTTGGCCGTATTCTCATCCTGGCCCCGCACATCTGTCACGGTGATCTTCTCCTCGCCCTTGCTCACCTGGATCGTCACCGTAGAACCTTTGGCCGCCTCTGTGCCCGCCTTCGGATCCGTGCTCACGACTTCACCCTGGGGCTGGCTGCTGTACACGGCTTCAGACGCGACCTTGAATCCCGCGTCCTCCAGTTTCTTCTGGGCCTCGGCCTCGTCCTTGCCGACCACGTCGGGCACGGCCACCTTCTCGTCGGCCTTTCCGGTGCTCACATCCAGGGTGATCTGGGTGTTCTTCTTCACCATCTCGCCGTCCGCCGGATCCTGGCTCATGACAAGCCCCTTCTCATACTTTGCGGACTCCTCCTGCTTGCCGATCTTCCAGCCAAGGCCGGCCTCATTGAGTTCCTTCTTTGCCTCGTCAAGGGTCTTGCCGACCACGTCCGGCACTTTCACTTCCCCGCTGTCCTGCTCCTGCTTGGTCTCAGACCCGCCGAACCGGAACAGGCCGGCGGCCCGGCCTACCACAAGGGCCAGGACAAGGATGATGATGACCGCCACCACGATGGTCATGATCCGGATGACCTTGTTCATGCGGGGGTTCACTTCATCGCTGTCGTGCTCCTCCCCGTCTTCCTCCTCGCCGTAGTCGCCGTCGCCGTAGTCGTCCTCTTCTTCCTCATCCTCATCTCCATAGGAACTGCGGATATCGTCCAGCTCGTCCTCTGTGATGATCACGGTATCCGCATTTCCTACAGGGATGATCTTCACAAAATCCCCCTCCGGATCCACGAGGGAATGCTTCAGATCCTGGATCAGCTCTCCCACATCCCCGTATCTGCGCTCCGAATTTTTCTGGGTGCACTTTAAGATGATCTGCTCCAGGCTGTACGGGATATCCGGCACCAGCTCGGAGGGAGGCGTGATCTCCTCCTGCAGGTGCTTCATGGCGACCTCCACCGTGCTTTCCCCGTTAAAGGGAACCCGGCCGGTCACCATCTCATACAGCGTGATGCCGATGGAGTAGATGTCGCTCTTCTCATCGCTGTAGCCGCCCCGGGCCTGTTCCGGGGATGTATAGTGGACAGATCCCATCGCCACGGTCGTAGTCGTCGTGGACGTGACCATCCTGGCGATTCCAAAGTCTGTCACTTTCACTTTTCCGTCGTTGGATATGATGATATTCTGGGGCTTGATGTCCCTGTGTATGATATGATGGCTGTGGGCAGCTTCAATGCCCGAACACATCTGAATGGCAATGCTGATGACCTCTCTTGCAGAGAGGCGCTTCTTCCGGTCAATGTACTCCTTCAGGGTGATCCCTTCCACGAGCTCCATGACCATATAGTAAAGTCCCCTGTCCTCCCCCACGTCGTACACATTGACGACATTGGGGTGCAGCAGCCCTGCAGCCGCCTGCGCCTCCGAGCGGAACTTCTTCACAAACGAATCGTCCTCGCGGAACTCCTTCTTCAGAACCTTGATCGCGACATAGCGGTTCAGCATCGTGTCCTTCCCTTTGTACACGTCCGCCATGCCGCCTGCGCCGATCTTCTCGATTACCTCATACCTGTTTCCCAAAAAAATACCATCTCTTACCATGTACCTACCTCATCCGCGATGGGCTCCGCCATCACAACCCCTATATTATCTCTGCCTCCGTTTTCATTTGCCTGATCGATCAGCATATGCACGGCTTCTATGATATCCCTGGAGCCTTTCACGATGCTGAACATGGTCTCGTCCTCCACCATATTGCTCAGGCCGTCCGTGCACATCAGTATCTTGTCTCCCCTGCTGATGCGGAACTCATAGAAATCGGCCTCCGCCTCGTCCTTTACTCCCATGGCTCTCGTGATGATGTTCTTGTCCGGGTGGTTCCTTGCTTCCTCCTCCCGGATCCCGCCGAGCCGGACCATCTCCTCCACGAGGGAATGGTCTTTGGAGAGCTGCCGGATATTGTCGCTGATCAGATAGAGCCGGCTGTCGCCGATGTTGGCAAAGTGCAGAGTGTTCCCGATGACCGTGGCGGCCACCAGGGTCGTCCCCATACCTTCCAGCTTCACATCACGCGCAGCCTCTGCGATCAGTTTGCGGTTTGCCGTATCAATGGCTGACTTAAGGATCTCATCCGGCCTGCCGGTTCCGCTCTTTTCCAGTTCCCTCTTCAGTGTCTCCACCGTGAACTTGGAGGCGAAATCACCCGCCTTATGGCCGCCCATGCCGTCGGCCACGACCAGAAGGTTGGGGAAGGGCCCAATAGGTTCGTCTGTCGCAAATACGTAGTCCTGATTCACTTCCCGTCTTCTTCCCACATCCGTCAGCGCGTAATATTTCATCTGCCTATTCCTTTCCTGCGTCCGCATACCGTCTCCGCAACTGTCCGCAGGCCCCGTCTATATCGGAGCCTCTTTCCCTTCTTATAGTAACATTAATTCCGTTTTTTTCAAGTTTATTTTGGAATTTGAGGGCATTTTGGCGGCTCGGCCGCTGGTAGCTCCTCTCCCGCACCGGGTTCACCGGGATGAGGTTGATATGGCAGTTCCTGTGCCCCGCGATGCGGGTCAGGTCCTCCACGTCCTCGTCCGTGTCGTTGACGCCCTTCACGAGGCTGTACTCAAATGTGATCCGCCTGCCGGTCTTCTCAAAATACGCATCGCAGGCTGCCAGCACATCCTTAAGTTCATAGGTGTTCGCCACCGGCATGAGGCTCTTTCGCTTCTCCTGCGTGCCCGCGTGCAGGGAGAGGGCGAGGGTGATCTGCAGCCCCTCGTCGGCCAGCCGGTAGATCCCCGGCACAATGCCGCAGGTGGAGGCGGTGATGTTCCGCTGGCTGATATGCAGCCCTTCCGGCGCGCTGATCATGCGGACAAAGCGCACGAAATTGTCGTAATTGTCAAGCGGCTCCCCGGTCCCCATGACCACAATGTTGGACACCCGCTCCCCGGTGATCTTCTGGATCTGGTACACCTGCCGGAGCATCTCGGACGTCTTCAGGTTCCGCTTCAGGCCGCCGATGGTGGAGGCGCAGAACCGGCACCCCATCCGGCAGCCGGCCTGGGAGGAGATGCACACGGAATTGCCGTAGTCGTATTTCATGAGCACGCTCTCCACCATGTTCCCGTCCGCAAGTTCAAAGAGGAACTTCTCCGTGGGATCCGCTTTGGAGATCTGCCGCTCCACAAGATCCACCCTGGCGATCTCATAGTCACGGCTCAGCTTTTCCCTGAGGGCCACGGACAGATTCGTCATCTCCCCGAAGCTGTCCGCCAGCTTCACGTGGAGCCACTGGCAGATCTGCCCGGCCCGGAATTTCTTTTCTCCCGCCGCCTCCATCTCCCGGACAAGCTCCTCATATGTGAGGGAACAGATATCCTTCTTTTCCGGCACGCCTAGCCCTCCTTTCTGAAACATGCGATGTAGAAGCCGTCTCCCGCCTTCCCGCCCGGCAGGATCTGCTCTTCCTCCTCCATGGCAAACTGCGGGTACTCCCGGGCGAACCAGGCGGCGTTCTCCTCGTTCTCCCCCCGGTTGATGGTGCAGGTGCTGTACACAAGTCTGCCGCCCGGCTTCACGTACCGGTGTACCACGGACAGGATGCGGCGCTGCAGCGCGGCCAGCTCCTCCTCGTCCTCTTTTGTCATCCGGTATTTCAGGTCGCTTTTGCGCCCCAGCACGCCCAGCCCCGAGCAGGGCAGGTCCGCGATCACGATGTCCGCCTTCTCTTCGGAGTCCCCGTCAGGAACCGTGGCGTCCCGGCGCACCGCCCGGATGTTCTCCATGCGGGAGCGGCGGATGTTCTCCCGGATCAGCCCCACTTTGTAGTCGCTGATGTCCCGGGCTTCCACCATCCCCGTGCCGTCCAGCTTGTCCGCAAGGTGCAGGGCTTTGCCCCCGGGCGCCGCGCAGACATCGATCACATAGTCGCCCGGCTGCGGGTCCGCCTTCTCCGCCACCAGCATGGAGCTGACGTCCTGCACCTGGAAGTCGCCGTCGCGGAAGCTCGGGAGCGCCCCCAGATAGTCATAGCCTGAGATGAGGAGGGCGCAGGGAAGATCCGGCACCTCCTGCACGGTCACGCCCTCCCTCTCCAGTTTCTCCCTCAGGTCTTCCCGTGAGATCTGGTGGAGATTGCAGCGGACGGAGGTGGGCTTTTCCTCCAGGAAATTCCGCAGCATCCGCTCCACGCTCTCCCGCCCGTACACCGGCAGCCACTGTTCCAGGATCCACATGGGCATGGAGTAGGCGACGCTCAGGTACTCCGCCGTGTCCCCCGGCGGGTAGGATACGCTGTCAAGCCCCCTGGCGATGCTGCGCAGCACGCCGTTCACGAAGCCCTTCAGCCCTGCGAATCCCCTGGATGCAGCCAGCTTGACCGCCTCGTTGCAGACAGCAGAAGCAGGAACGCTGTCCATGTACTTCAACTGATAGACCGCGCTCCTGACAATCGCCCGTATCACGGGCTTCATCTTCTTTACTTTCACTTTTGAAAACTGGTCTGTAATGTAGTCCAGCTCGATCATGCGCTCCAGCGTGCCCTCGGTCACCCTTGTGATGAAGGCCCTGTCGCTCTTGGAGAGGTACTGGTATTTCCCCAGCACCTGGCCGAGCGCGATGTGGCTGTACTGTCCGTCCCTGGTGACAAGGAGCAGGATCTCCACCACCAGGTCCCTCGTGTTTACCTTTGCCATGGATCCTCCCTCTACCTTCTCCGGTTGCCCGCGATCAGGATGATACGCAGAAGCTGCAGGATCGATGACGCCGCGCCTGCCACATAGGTGAGGGCCGCCGCGCCGAGAACCTTCTTTGCCCCCTTAAGCTCATCCTCATACATGATCCCCGAGCTTGCCAGGATCCGGATCGCCCGGTTGGATGCATTGAACTCCACCGGCAGCGTCACGATCTGGAAGAGGACGGCCAGGGAAAAGGCCAGGATCCCCAGGTTCAGGAACATCTCCGAGGATCTGCCGGTAAAGATAAGGCCGATGATGATGAGCGGCCAGGCCAGCGTGCTCCCCATGTTCGCAAGGGGCACAAGGGAGCCCCGGATCTTAAGGGGCGCATACCCCTGTGCGTGCTGCATGGCATGTCCGCACTCGTGAGCCGCCACGCCGACCGCCGCAAGGGATGTGGAATGGTACGTGGAGTCGGACAGGCGGAGCACTTTCGACCGCGGATCATAGTGGTCCGTAAGGTTGCCCGCCACCCGCTCGACGCGCACGTCGTAAATGCCGGCCCGGCGCAGGATCTCCTGCGCCGCCTGCATGCCGGTCAGGCCGCTTCTGCTTTGCACCCTGGAATACCTGCTAAAGGTGGAGCGCATCCTGGCGGAAGCCGCCAGGCAGATGAGCACGCCCGCTATGACAAGCAGATAGGTGGGATCAAGCGAGTAATACATTGGATACATCATAGAGATCAACCTCCTGTGGAAGTGTTATATGCGTTTCTGTCTATTCTCCGCCGAGCCGGGTCCCCGGCTCCATCCGGTAGCCACGCAGGAACGCGTCCGCGCTCATGCGCTTCTTCCCGGGGATCTGCAGCTCCAGGATGCGAAGAAGCCCGCTTCCCGTCTGCACCGAGAAACCGGTCTTTGTCACGTCCGCCACCGCGCCGCAGGGGAGCGCGCTGTCCCCGTCCAGCACCTCTGCCGCCCAGATCTTCATGGTCTTCCCCTCCCAGAGGGTGTACGCGCTGGGCCAGGGGCTGAGTCCCCGGATCAGGCGCTCGATGGAGGCCGCATCCCGGCTCCAGTCGATCCTGCCCAGCTCTTTGTCCAGCATGCGGGCGTATTTTGTCGGGCTCTCCCCCTGCTTCCGGGGCGTCACCGTCCCCTCCTCCAGGGCTTTGAGTGTCTCCACGCACAGCTTTGCGCCGGCCGCCGCCAGCTTGTCATGCAGGCTTCCGCCTGTCTCGTCCGCCCCGATGGGGACTTCCGTCTCCAGGAGCATATCTCCCGTGTCCAGCCCCTCGTCCATCTGCATGGTCGTCACGCCCGTCACCGTCTCCCCGTCGATGAGCGCCCACTGGATGGGCGCCGCCCCCCGGTATTTCGGCAGCAGGGAGGCATGCACGTTGATGCACCCGTAGGGAGTCAGTTCCAGGATGGACCGGGGAAGGATCTGCCCGAAAGCGATGACCACGATCACATCCGCCCGGTACCCGGCCAGTTCTTCCACGCAGGCCGGCTCCCGCACCTTCGCGGGCTGGAACACCGGTATGCCGTATTCCAGCGCCTTCTCCTTCACCGGCGTGTACTGCATCTTCCCGCCTCTTCCCTTCGGTTTATCCGGCTGCGTCACCGCCAGGACCACCTCGTGGCCCGCCTGCACAAGCGCCTCCAGCGTTCCCACGGAAAAGTCCGGCGTACCCATAAAGATCACGCGCATCTATTCATCCTCCTCGTCATACGTCACGTCGTGAAGCTCCCCCTCCACAAGGTCCACATACATCTTTCCGTCCAGGTGGTCGATCTCGTGGCAGAAAGCGCGGGCCAGAAGGCCTGTCCCCTCCAGCTCGGTCTCCTCCATCTCCTCGTTCAGCGCCCGGACTTTCACGTAGTCAGGCCTTGTCACCTGCCCGGATTTGCCCGGCACGCTCAGGCATCCCTCCTCGCCGGTCTGCTCCCCGGACGTCTCCAGGATCTCCGGGTTGATCAGGATGATGGGGCCCTCCCCCACGTCGATGACCACGATCCGCTTCAGGATCCCCACCTGGGGCGCCGCAAGGCCCACGCCCATAGCCTCGTACATGGTATCCAGCATGTCCTGGATCAGGATCTTCGTGCGCAGGGTCATCTTCGTCACTTCCTTGCAGTGCTTGGTCAGCACCTCATCTCCCAGTTCTCTTATCTTTCTTGTCGCCATTTATCTCTGCTCCTTTTTGTCGTCTGTCTAAAAAATGCTCATGGGGTCAAAGTCGAACTGAACCCGGATATCGCGGAACCCGGAATTGAGCCCGATATACTGTTCCATCCGGTCCTTTGCCTTAACAAGCATACCATATTTTCCGCATTTTAGGTAGAGGATCTTTCGGTACACGTCGCTCACCTTCCCCACATACGGGCTGGCCGGGCCGATGACGGCAAGATGGCCCGATGCCCCCAGGCGCGCCGCAAACTCCTTCAGGTAGGCGGCCGCCGTCCCCAGCTTCTCCTCGTCCTCCCCGGTCAGAAGCACCGCCAGCAGATGGGCCGCCGGCGGGTATCCCATCAGTTCCCGGTAGCGCATCTCCTCCTCGTAGAAGGCCTCGTAGTCCTGCCGGGCCGCCGTCTCAATGCTGTAGTGGTCCGGGCTGTAGGTCTGGATGACCACTTCCCCGGCCTGCGCGCCGCGCCCGGCCCGGCCGGCCGCCTGGGTGAGGAGCTGGAAGGTCCGCTCCGCAGACCGGTAGTCGTCGCTGTAGAGGGACATGTCCGCAGCCAGGATCCCCACCAGTGTCACATTTGGAAAATCATGCCCCTTGACGATCATCTGGGTGCCCACGAGGATATCCGCCTCCCCGTCCCCGAAGGCGGAGAGGATCTTCTCATGCCCGTCCTTGGTGCGGGTGGTGTCCGCATCCATCCGAAGGACCCGGGCGCCCGGGAACTCCCGGCGCACCAGCTCCTCGATCTGCTGGGTCCCCGCCCGGAAGCCGCCGATGTGGGGCGAACCGCAGACCGGGCAGTTCCGGACCGCCGCCGTCTCGTACCCGCAGTAGTGGCAGACAAGCCTGCCTCCCCGGTGGGCGCAAAGAGACACATCGCAGTGGGGGCATTTGATCACATGGCCGCAGGCGCGGCAGGAGATAAAGCCCGCGTAGCCCCGCCGGTTGAGGAAGAGCATCGCCTGCTGCCCGGCGTCCAGCCTCTCCGTAAGAAGCGTCCGCAGCCGGTCGCTCAGGATGGACCGGTTCCCGCTCCTAAGCTCCCTTCGCATATCTTCCACGTAGACTTTTGGCAGCGCGCCGCTCCCGGCCCTGGCGGGAAGCTGAAGGAGCACGTACTCCCCCTTTTTGCAGCGGCTGTAGGCCTCCAGGGACGGGGTGGCCGACCCGAGCACGAGGGCGGCCCCCTCCAGCCGGGCCCGCTCCCCGGCCGTCTCCCTGGCGTGGTACCGGGGCACCTGCTCGCTCTTGTAGCTGCTCTCATGCTCCTCGTCGATGACGATGAGCCCCAGCCTCGGGAAGGGCGTAAACAGGGCGGAGCGGGGCCCGATCATCACATCGATCTCCCCCTTCTTCGCCCGCTGCATCTGGTCATACCGCTCCCCGGCGGACATCCGGGAGTTCAGGATCGACACCCGGTCCCCGAACATGCGCTGGAAGCGCAGGACGGTCTGCCAGGTCAGGGCGATCTCCGGTATAAGCATGACCGCCTGCCTGCCCGTCTCCACCACCTTGCGGATCATGGCCATATAGACCTCTGTCTTGCCGCTCCCGGTGACGCCGTACACCAGATAGGTGCGCCTGAGTCCCCTGCCGTAATCCTCAGCGAACCGCCTGACCGCCTCCTGCTGGGGCTGCGTGTAGGTGATGCAGGACTCCTCCGCCTGCCGCGGCCGCACCGGGTTCCGGTACACCCTGTCGCTCACCAGAGATACAAGGCCCGCCTCCTCCAGCGCCCGCACGACGGGGCGGGTAATCTGGAGCTTCCCGCAGATGAGGCTGTAATCCGCCCGCGGGCTCTCGATCAGGGCACGCAAAAGCCGGGCCCGCGCCTTCTGGTTCTTCCGCTCGTACCAGGCCAGCTTCTCCTCCGCCTCGGCCCTGCTGCACTGAAGCACAAGAGTCTGCCTCCTGCGCTCCCGCTCCTTCCGCTTGATGGGCAGGACCGTCTTCAGGGCCTGGATCATGGTGCCCCCGTAGGACTCCTTCATCCAGGCTGCCAGGGCCACCAGCCGGGACTCAATGGCCACGCTTTTTTCCGGGATATCCAGGATCTCCTTGATCTTCGCCGGATCGTACCCCGGCTCCCCGGAAAAGCCCACCACATAGCCCCGCGTCTGCCGGTTGCCGCTGCCGAAGGGGACGAGGACCTCCGCCCCCACCTTCACCCGGCCGTCCAGCCGCTTTGGAATGCGGTACTGAAAGATCTTATCCAGTTTTTCATTTGTAATGTCTACAATGATATCTGCGTACATATTTTCTTCCCTGTCATCCCTGTCTGTTCTTCTCCCCGTCAAGCGCGGCGCGCACAAGCTCCCTGTCGTCCAGCGCAAGCCTCGCCCCGCGTATCTCCTGGTATGTCTCATGCCCCTTCCCGGCCACCAGGAGCACATCCCCCGGGCGGCACTGCCTGACGGCCAGGCGCACGGCCTCCCGCCGGTCGGGGACGAGCAGGCAGGCGCCGGACGTCTCCTCCACCCCCGCCGCAATATCCCGGAGGATGGCCTCCGGCTCCTCATCCCGGGGATTGTCGCTCGTCAGGATGACGGTGTCCGCCAGCCGGCCGGCGATCCTTCCCATCTCCCGGCGCCGCTGCCTGGCCCGGTTTCCCCCGCATCCGAAGACCGTCAGCAGCCTCCCCCTCGCACAGGGGCGGAGCGTTAAGAGGGCGCTCTCAAGGCTCATGGCATTGTGGGCGTAGTCAACATACACAAGCCGGCCGTCGTCTGCGCGGATCCGCTCCATCCGCCCGGGCACGGAAATGCCGGCGAGGGCTGCCCGCACATCCGCAAAGGGAACCCCTGTGTCAAGGGCTGCCGCCGCTGCCGCCAGGGCGTTGTACACATTGAAGATCCCCGGGAGGGGCAGGCGGATCTCTTCATCGTACCCCGCGATCTGAAACGCCATGCCCGGTCCCTCCCCGTCCCTGACGGGCCGGATCCGGACGGCTCTGTAGTCTGCCCCGGCCCCCGTGCCGAAGGTGACTTTCCGGCATCCCGTGCGGGCAAACATCTCTTCATACCAGGGATCGTCCGCGTTTCCGATCCCCACTTCGCACTGGAGGAAGAGCAGATGCTTGCACTGCCGGTACTTTGCAGGGCTTTCGTGCTCGCCCGGGCCTATGTGGTCTTCGCCCAGATTGGTAAAGATCCCTGTCCGGAACGGGACGCAGGCCGTCCGCTCCAGCTTCAGCGCCTGGGAGGACACCTCCAGGACAGCGTGCGTCATGCCGGCCTTGCGCATCTGGCTGAAGTACTCCATGAGCCGGCAGGACTCCGGCGTCGTCCGGTCGCTTGGGAACCGGCGTTCCCCCGTGTCCGTCTCGATGGTTCCGACAAGACCGCAGCGCCTCCCCGCCTGCTTAAATATCTCCCGGAGCATCCAGGCCGTCGTCGTCTTCCCCTTTGTCCCGGTGATCCCGGTCACCTGCAGCGCGTCCGCCGGATACTCCCAACAGGCTGCCGACATGGCCGCAAGGGCCCACCTCGTGTCGCTCACCTGCAGGACCGTCACCTGCGCCGGACAGCGCACCGGCCGTCTCACGACCAGGGCCGACGCCCCTCTTGCCGCCGCCTCCCGGGCGAACAGATGGCCGTCCGTCCGGTATCCCTCCACGCACACAAAAACGTCTCCCGCCTGAAGTTCCCTCGTGTCACACCGCACCTGTCCCGCCTCCCGCCGGACCGTACCCTGCAGCACACGGTACCGCACCTGCGGGAGCAGATCGAGCAGTTCCATAGCTGCCTCCAATGATATAGGCCTTATCTGTAATTGTCCCATACCGGCCAGTCCAAAGTCAACGGATTTCGTGCGTCAAATTTCCCGTCAAATTTCTCCCGTCAGCAAAGGCAGCCCGGACTTGCTGTCCGCGCTGCCCTGCACAAGGTCCCGTCTCTACTTCTCTTTCGCGTCATACTGCGCCAGATACTTCTTCACATACTCCACATCCGACGGACAGTCGATGTACTCGCTTCCGTATTTCTGCCGCGTCTCCGCGCCCTTTCCCGTTATCAGGAAAAGGGTCTTCCCCTCCGACTTCTCAATGGCTGTGCGGATGGCTTCCCCCCTGTCCTCGATCATCTCGTACGGACAGTTCTGAGCCGCCACATACCGGGCGATGTCCGCGGAAATGTCCGCCACAGGCTCGTAGCCCGGATCCTCAGCCGCAAGATATACTTTCCTGGCGTACCGGCCCGCCACTGTCCCGAGATCCCGCCGGCGGACAAGCGCCTTCTTTCCGGGGCA
Organism: Mordavella massiliensis; assembly: GCF_016901695.1. Classification (GTDB taxonomy): domain Bacteria; phylum Bacillota; class Clostridia; order Lachnospirales; family Lachnospiraceae; genus Claveliimonas; species Claveliimonas massiliensis_A. The sequence goes on from NZ_JACJKS010000008.1 coordinate 66,518, forward strand.
GCCGAACACGGACACGATGTCGTAGTCCGGATATTCCGCCTGCATGGAAGAGAATAACTTTTCAAAGCTCAGCTTGTTATGGGCGTAGTCCACGATGGCGATCTTTTCCTTATCCCGGCTTGCGTACAGCTCCATCCGGCCGCTGGACCTGGCCCGCTTTAACCCGGAGTGGATATACGCGGACGGGATGCCGAGTTTTGTGGCTGCCGCGATGACGCCCAGGGCGTTCTCCACATTAAAAAGTCCCGGCATGGTGAGGACAAACTCCTCGTCAAACTCCGCGCATTTGACGGAAAACTTCGTCTCATGTCCCTCCTTGCGCACAGCATAGGCGTAGAAGTCCGCCTCCGGGTTCTTCGTGCTGAAAGTATACATTTCTTTTGCATCTTTTGCATACGTAAGGATGCGGTCTGTGTAGTCCGCGTCCAGATTGACAAAGGCCCGGTCCGCTTTCTCAAACATCCGCATCTTGGATGTAAAGTAATCCTCGAAATCCTCGTGCTCAATGGGACTGATATGATCCTCCGAAATATTGAGGAAGACCGCCGCGTCAAACCGCATGCCGTCCACCCGGTTGTACTTGAGCGCCTGGGAGGACACCTCCATCTCGGCATACTCAATGCCGCTGTCCAGCGCGTTCCGCAGGTGCTGCTGAAGTTCAACTGCCTCCGGCGTCGTGATATGGGACTCCACCAGGCTTTTCCCGTCGTAGATGTCGATGGAGGAAATGACGGCGCTCTCCTTCTTTCCCAGGGCTTCCATATAATCGTCCACGACCGCTTTCATGTAGTAGGCAGATGTGGATTTCCCTTTCGTCCCGCCGATACCGGTCACGACCAGATCTTCCCACGGCTTATTGTAAAAGAAGTTGGCGAGAACGGACATGGCCTTGCGGATATCCTTCACCAGTATATAGGGCACGCTCTCCCCTGGCGCAAACGTCTTCTCACTGACATAGCAGACGGCTCCTCGCTCCACGGCCTCCCGCAGATACATGGGCTTAAAAGCCGCCCCCTTGCAGATAAACAGCGTGTCCGCCTCCGCTTCTTTGGAGTTGTAGGTCATGGTCCGGATCACCTGCGCGCCTGCCTCTTTCGCGCCGTCTTCAAGCAGCAGCCCGTTCTCCTCCAGGATCTCCACATAGTCTTTCACGGTATAATATTGCATTTTTCCCATTTTGAAACAATCTCCCTTGGTAAATTGATCTCTACTGATACGCAGCGCCGGACCGGAGGATCGCCTCCCGCACCAGCACATCCATCGCGTCCAGACACATGGTCGGTATCTCGTGTTTCCCCTTAAATACAGACAGTTCCGTACATGCCAGGATCACCGCATCGCAGTTTTTGCGCATAAATTCGCTCATGACCCGGTCAAATTTTGCCCGGTCCCCTCTTTTTCCGCTCTTGATGTCGTCGTAGATGAGGGACATGACATCCTTCTGCCGCTCCGGGGACGGTTTGACCGGCGTCACCCCGAGCGCGCGGCATTCCCTGTGATAGATCCTGGAACCGATCGTCCCGTCTGTCCCCATGATGCCGATGCGCCTGACGTCCGGCAGCTCCCGCACCGCATAAGCCACGCTCTCATGGATCATATTGATAATGGGTACGGACACGGCCTTCTGCACCTGCTCATAATAATAGTGAGACGTATTGCACGTAATGGCGATATTGGACACGCCGAGCTTCTCCAGCGTCCGCGCGTCCTCCTGCAGCATCCGGACAAGTTCCGCGCTCTCGCCGGTCCGGATCGCCTCCGTGCGGTCCGGTATGGCGGCGTGGCTTAAGATCACCATATCGATGTGATCCTGATCTTTGGAGGCCTTCGTGTGGGTGATCACATTCTCATAAAAATAGCTTGTGGCCTCAGGCCCCATTCCGCCGATAACGCCAAGTTTTTTTCTGACTCTTCCCTCTTCCATAACCCTTCCCCTTATCCGCTCTAGCGGTAGTATTTGTTAAAATAGCCGTACTGTTTCCAGTGCGTCTTCAGCATGCGCAGAAACCGCATGGGCTTTAAATCCCCCCGCATAAATACGGGATTGACCATCTTCCCCTCGCGCACCAGTTTCTTCATCTTCGCCACCATGGAAGGGTCTTTGACATGCCTGTAGGCGACCCCCTTTGGCACAGTCATCCACAGGTGCTCGTCTGTCGCTTCCTCATAGGGGAGATCCCGGTTGTAAATGTAATCTTCCACAAAATATTTTGCCACATTGAAACCGGAGCCCGTCACATAGTAATTGCTCCGGCCCTGCCTTGTATTGATCTCGAAGAACCGGTATGTGCCGTCCCTCCTGTCGTATTTTATATCAAAATTGGAAAAGCCTACATAGTGCAGGTCCTCCAGGAGATTCCTGACCCTTCCCATCAGTTCCCTGTTTGGCTCCGTGATGATGACCGCGTGATTGCCGAGTCCGTGAGGCGTATGTTCCTCCAGAAGCACATGGCCCAGACACATCATCTTCACCTTGCCGTTCCGGTCCGAGTAGGATGTGAGCACACGCATGTACTCATCGTTCCCAGGGATCATATCCTGGATGATCAGATCGTCGTCATACCCCGCGTCATAGATCTGCTTTATGATCTGTTCCAGCTCTTTGCGGCTCTTCGGCTTATAGATCTTGTTCTGGGTCGGGAACGGATGCTCCCAGTAAGCGATGCTGTTGGACGGCTTCAGGATCACCGGATAGGGAAAATCGCAGGCAAAGTCAAATCCCATTTCCTTTTTGTACACGATCGTCTTCGGATAGTCCACCCCGTGCTTCTCGCAGAGGCTGTAGAAGCGCTCCTTCTGCTGCAGGCTGTCCATCAGTTCAAAATCAATATAGGGGGCGATCACGTTCTGCGGCAGTTCATCCTTATGGCGGCTTGCCAGCGCCACATAGCTGTCCCCGCATCCGATGAGCAGGATCTTTTTATCACTGTGCTCCCCGGCAAACTTCCGGATCCTGGCAAGGAAATAGTCGTCTGTGTCGATCCTGGGATTCCCTTCATAGACCGTGATCTGACTGTTGTAGCTCGGCCCTGTCTGGTATTTCCCAAAGACGTAGGTCTTCACCTGATACTGTTCGTAAAAGGCGCGGGCCACGCTGTACGTATTGATGTCCCCTCCCAGCAGGACGGGAATAAAGTCTCTCTCTTTAAACTTCATCTTCTGATCCTCTCTCTGTACAGATTAATACGAGCATATTATAACCCCGTATCCCCCCGCTTTGTCAAGCAAAGCGGCTCTTTTACAGGTCTCCCGGCTCCTCCTTAAAGCCCTCCCCGACGACCTCGTTGGACTCCATGATGATGGTAAAGGCTTTCGGGTCGATCCGCCGGGCCAGCCGCTTGATGGTATACATCTCCTTATTGTTGCAGGCGCACATGACAATGTCCTTCTCCTGGCCCGTGTAGCTGCCGGTCCCCCGGATGATCGTGGAGCCGCGGCCGGAATACTGATCGATCTGCTCCGCCATCTCCTTTCCCTTCCCGGTGACGATCAGGGTCATCTTCCCCTCGTCGATGCCGTACATGATGCGGTCCATCACGGTGGCCATCAGATATGTGACGATCAGGCCGTAAATGAACCCGTCCACATCCTTGAACACGAGCACGCTTCCGAGAAGGATCGTCAGCATATCCAGGACAAAGGTGATCACACCAAGCGTCATGTGGGGCTTCACTTTCTTAATGGCCATGCTGATAAAGTCCTGCCCGCCTGTAGAGGACCCGCGCATGAAGATCAGCGCGTACCCGATCCCCGTCAGCACGCCCATGCACAGGGCCGCCAGCAGCCGGTCCCCGTCATACACCGGCAGCAGAGGCGACACGTAGTCCATCAGGAAGGAGGAGATGATCATCGTCTTCACCGACTTCAGGAAAAAGGTCCTTCCCAGGAATTTATAACAGAAAATGGCTACCGGCACGTTGAGGATGATCGTTCCCGCTCCTACAGGTATGCCAAACAGGTGATACAGGATGATCGCCATGCCGGAGAACCCCGCCACCGGGAAATTCGCATAGAGGGCAAAATTATAGATGCCGACGGCGATAACCATGCCCGCAGCAATGTCCACCAGTATGTCGACGCCCGCCTCCTTCCAGTTGATACGCTTCATGAATGTACGCCTCCTTCTTTTTCTCATACACGAAAAAACAGCCGCAAACTATAAGGATTATAATTCGCTGCTGCTCTTTTACTTATTCATTATAGGGATCCCGGGCACGTCTGTCAATCCGCTTTGGCAGCGCTGCGCCACGCTAAATCCACTTGCTTTTCTTTTTTCAAAAAGCTGACCGGCCGTCCTCATCTGTGCTATCATATAGTATAACAGGAATACATTTGAAACAGCAGGAAGTGATCGAAATGCCAAAAACCATGTCCCAGGACGAAAAATACAAGATGATGACGGAGGATCCCATCCCCGGCCTCATCGGCCGCCTTGCCGTTCCCACCATCATCAGCATGCTCATTACCTCATTCTACAATATGGCCGACACCTTCTTTGTCGGCCGGATCGGCACGAGCGCCACCGCGGCGGTGGGGATCGTCTTCCCCGTCATGGCCATCATCCAGGCGCTCGGCTTTTTCTGCGGGCACGGCTCCGGGAACTCCATCTCCCGCCACCTCGGCTCCCGGGATGAGCAGGCGGCCGGGGAGCTGGCAGCCACCGGTTTTTTCCTGGCCTTCGCCCTGGGGATCCTTCTGATGATCCTGGGCCTTGCCTTCCTGGAGCCCCTGTCCCGCCTGCTCGGCTCCACGGACACGATCCTGCCCTACACGAAGGACTACCTGCGCTATATCCTGCTGGGCACGCCCTACATGACGGCCCAGCTCGTCCTCAACAACCAGATCCGCTTCCAGGGAAACGCCTTCTTCTCCATGGTCGGCATCACCACGGGAGGCGTGCTCAACGTGATCCTGGATCCTGTTTTCATCTTTGTCCTTGACCTGGGGATCTCCGGCGCGGCCATCGCCACCATCCTCAGCCAGTTCATCAGCTTCTGCCTCCTGCTGGCCGGCGTGCGCATCTCCGGCTGCGTGCCCGTCCGCGTCCGGAACGTGCGGTTTACGGCAAAGCGCCTCCGGGAGATCACAGGAGGCGGCCTTCCCTCCCTGTTCCGGCAGGGGCTGGGGAGCGTTGCCACGACTACCCTGAACATCGCGGCCAACCCGTACGGGGACGCCGCCATCGCGGCCATGTCCGTCGTCAGCCGCATCATGATGTTCGCCAACTCCGCCCTGATCGGGTTCGGCCAGGGCTTTCAGCCCGTGTGCGGGTTCAACTACGGGGCCGGGAAAAACAGCCGTGTGAAGGAGGCATTCTGGTTCTGTGTGAAGGTTTCCACCGTCGCCCTCCTGTTTGCGTCCATCCTGTGCGGGATCCTCTCCGGGCACCTGATCGGGATCTTCCGGGACGATCCGGACGTGATCCGCATCGGCACGGCCGCCCTCCGCTTCCAGTGCGTCACCTTTGTCCTGAGCGGCTGGATCGTCATGAACAACATGATGATGCAGACCATGGGAAAGACGCTGCCCGCCACCGTGCTGGCCGCCTCCCGGCAGGGCCTGTTCTTCATCCCCGCCCTCCTCATCCTGCCCCGGTTCCTGGGGCTCCTCGGCATTCAGTGCGCCCAGGCGGTGTCCGACGTCCTCACCTGCATCCTGACGACCGTCATCAACCGGAAGGTCATGGGCGGCATGCAGGACGAGGAGGGAGCCGCCTGATCTACTGCGGCCCGTCCGGCTCCTCCTCTTCCTTTCGTTCCAGGAAGCTTCCCCTGGTCACGGCGTCTGCCCCGTATTTCTTCCGGATCTCATCCAGGGCCCGGGACAGCTTTTCCTGCTTCGCCGCTCTCGCCGCGTCCCTCTCCCCCGATTCCATCTCTTTCTTCTCCGGCTGCGCCTGGGGCAGGTCGAAGATGCTCATCTGCCATGGTTCGTCCGCGCTCACAAGCTTGGAGGTGCGGATCCCCAGAAGGCGGATGGGGCGGCCGTCCCACAGCTCGTCAAAGAGCTCCAGGGCCGCCTGGTAGATCCGGCTGTCGCTGGCCGTCTCTGTAAAGAGCTGCTTCTGATGGGAACTGTTCTCAAAGGTGGCGTACCGGATCTCCACGCTCACCATGCCCGCTTTCTGCTCTGCTTTGCGCAGGCGCCTGCCGACGCTCTCTGCCAGCTTCAGGAGCACCTTCGCCGCCTCCTCCCGCTCTGTCACATCCGCCGGGAGGGTGGTGGAGTTGCCGACCCCCTTCGCCTCCGTCTTCCAGGTGACCACCGGCGAGTCGTCGATGCCGTTGGCAAAGTTCCACAGCGTCCGCCCGTGGCTTTTCAGGTGGAGTTCCAGTATGTCCGGGTCCGCCTGCGCAAGGTCCCCGATGGTGCGGATCCCCAGCTTCGCCAGCGTCTCCACGCTGGATCCGCCGGCCATGTAGAGCTCGCCCACAGGCAGGGGCCACATCTTAACCCGGATCTCCTCCGGGAACAGGGTGTGGACCCGGTCCGGCTTCTCGAAGTCCGACGCCATCTTTGCCAGCAGCTTGTTGGAGGAGATGCCCACATTGACCGTGAAGCCGAACGTCTCCCGGATCCTGTCCTTGATCTCCAAGGCCGCCTGGATGCAGGAGTGGAACCGGTGGGCGATCCCCGTAAAATCCAGGTAGCACTCGTCCACGCTCACCTGCTCGATGTCCGGCGTGTAGGTGCGCAGAAAGTCCATCAGCTCCCGGCTGTAGGCGCTGTACAGCGCGTGGTCCGGCGGTTCCATGCGGATGCCCGGACATTTGCGCAGGGCGTTCGCCACCGGCTCCCCTGTGCGGATCCCGTACTTTTTGGCCGGGATGGACTTGGCCAGCACGATCCCGTGCCGGGACTTCTGATCCCCGCCTATGATGGCGGGAATCGTGCGGATGTCAACCTGCGCGCCGTGCTTTAACTGCTCCACAGCCGTCCAGCTTAAGTAGGCTGAATTGACGTCTATATGAAAGATGATACGGGACATGCCTGCTGCTCCTTTCCCCGGATATCCGGCTTTCTCCTTCCATTGTAGCCGGCCCGGTGCAAATGTCAACCGTGTCCGGGCGCAGCAAAAGGGAGACGCCTCTTTTGAAGGCGTCCCCCTTTTTTGCTGTTACACGTTATACCCCGGGATCTGCGGATCACTTAGCGGCTGTCAGCCCTTCTTTTACCCGGGCCGTCAGCTTCCCGTCCACACTGTCGATCAGGATCGTGTCGCCGCTTCCCACATTTCCTTCCAGCATCAGCCGGGCTGCCGTAGTCTCCACATTCTTCTGGAGATACCGCTTCAGCGGCCGCGCGCCGTACATGGGCTCGTACCCGCCTTCTGTGACCTGCGCCCTGGCAGCTTCCGTCAGCTCGATGCGCACGTCCCTCTCCGCCAGGCGGCGGTTCACATCCGCCACGAGCAGATCGATAATGCGGGAAATGTTGTCCTTTGTCAGCGGCCGGAACATGATGATCTCGTCCAGACGGTTCAGGAACTCCGGCCGGAAGTGGGCCCGCAGATCGTCCATGACCGCCGTCTGGCTGGCCTCGCTGATCCTGCCGTCCTGACCGATCCCGTCCAGCAGGTAGGAGGAGCCGATATTGGACGTCATGATGAGGATCGTGTTCTTAAAGTCCACCGTCCGCCCCTGGGAGTCCGTGATGCGCCCGTCGTCCAGCACCTGCAGAAGGACGTTGAACACATCCGGATGGGCCTTCTCCACCTCGTCGAAGAGGACGACGGAGTAAGGCTTCCTGCGGACTGCCTCGGTAAGCTGTCCGCCCTCGTCATAGCCCACATATCCCGGAGGCGCTCCGATCAGCCTGGACACGGAGTACTTCTCCATGTACTCGCTCATGTCGATGCGGACCATGTTGTTCTCATCATCAAAGAGGCTCTGGGCAAGGGCCTTGGCAAGCTCTGTCTTGCCCACGCCCGTGGGGCCTAAGAAGAGGAAGGATCCGATGGGTCTTGTGGGATCCTTGATCCCCGCCTTGGACCGGATGATGGCTTCCGTCACAAGCTCGACCGCCTCGTCCTGCCCGACCACGCGCCGGTGCAGTTCGTCGGCCAGGTGGAGGGTCTTGCTCCTCTCGCTCTCGTTCAGCCTGGCCACCGGGATGCCGGTCCACTTGGACACGATCTTCGCGATCTCATCCTCGGTCACGCTCTCGTGCACCAGGGACAGGTCCTCGTCCTTCACCTTCGCCTCCTCGTCCTCAAGCTTCTTCTGGAGCTGGGGCAGGGTGCCGTACTGCAGCTCCGCCGCCTTCTCCAGGTCGTAGGACTGCTGCGCCTTCTGGATGTCCGCGCGGATCTGCTCGATCTGCTCCCGGAGCTTCTGGACCCGCTCCACGCTGACTTTCTCATTGTCCCACTGAGCCTTTCTCGTGGCAAATTCGCTGCGCATCTCCGCCAGCTCCTGCTGCAGATGCTCCAGCCTCTCCCGGCTGAGACGGTCGTCTTCCTTCCTGAGGGCCGCCTCCTCGATCTCCAACTGCATCACCCTGCGGCGCATCTCATCCAGCTCCGCCGGCATGGAATCCAGCTCCGTCTTGATCATGGCGCAGGCCTCGTCCACCAGGTCGATGGCCTTATCCGGCAGGAACCGGTCGGAAATATATCTGTGGGAGAGGGTAGCCGCCGCCACAAGGGCCCCGTCCGTGATCTTCACGCCGTGGAAGACTTCGTACCTCTCCTTCAGCCCCCTGAGGATGGAGATGGCGTCCTCCACCGTCGGCTCATCCACCATGACCGGCTGGAACCGCCGCTCCAGGGCGGCGTCTTTCTCGATGTACTGCCTGTATTCGTCCAGGGTCGTGGCGCCGATGCAGTGGAGTTCGCCCCTGGCCAGCATGGGTTTGAGCATGTTGCCGGCGTCCATGGCGCCGTCCGTCTTGCCGGCCCCCACAATGGTGTGCAGCTCATCGATAAAGAGGATGATCTTCCCCTCGCTGTTCTTGACTTCCTCCAGCACGGCTTTCAGCCGCTCCTCGAACTCGCCCCTGTACTTGGCGCCGGCCACAAGCGCGCCCATATCCAGGGAAAAGATGGTCTTGTCCTTCAGCGTCTCCGGCACGTCGCCGCTGACGATCCGCTGGGCCAGCCCTTCCACCACGGCCGTCTTGCCGACGCCTGGCTCACCAATGAGGACCGGGTTGTTCTTCGTCTTCCGGGAGAGGATCCGCACCACATTGCGGATCTCGCTGTCCCGGCCGATGACCGGATCCAGCTTCTGGTCCCGGGCCCGCTCCACCAGGTCCGTCCCGTATTTATTGAGCGTATCGTAGGTGGCCTCCGGATTGTCGCTCGTCACCTGCTGGTTCCCCCGGACGGTGGAGAGAGCCTGCAGAAATCCCTCCCTGGAGATGCCCATCTCCCGGAAGAACTGCTTGATCTCCCGATTAGGGTACTTCAGCATAGCCAGGAAGAGATGCTCGACAGAGACGTACTGATCTCCCATCTGCTTCATCTCGTCCTCCGCGCAGGTCAGCACTTTATTGAGGTACTGGCCCACATAGGGCTGGCCGCCCTGGACTTTGGGCCGCTTTGCGATGAGCTGCTCCACCCGGTCCGTGACCAGGTTCTTATCCAGCCCCATCTTCTCCATCATCTTCAGGATCAGCCCGTCCTCCTGTGTCAGAAGGGCATAGAGCAGATGCTCCTGCTCGATCTCCTGATTGCCGTATTCCATCGCTGTCTTCTCGCAGTCCTGCACGGCCTGCAGCGACTTCTGCGTAAATTTATTTATATTCATAGTGTAGTCCTCCTTTGCAGAGAAATGTTTCAAGTTGTTCTATCAACACTATAACAATACCATTCATTGTTAGCACTGTCAAGTAATGAGTGCTAATTTTTTTAATAATACGATACTTCGTTTCAAAACTTTAATTTTTTTCATTTTTTGAAAGTCAGCTCCTTCATACACGTATAAAAGCGGCTAATCGGATCGAACCGACTAGCCGCTTTTATACTATATACTTTAATTATCTGCTCTTCCTTTTCTAAACTGTACCCATAAAAATGGACACGTCCCTTTCATTTATTTCCGGTTTTCGGACATTCTTCGATTTCAGAATCCCTTTTCCCGGATACTTCTTTTCTATTTTACCATAAATCTTCCTGTTTGTGTTGTGTCGTTTAGGTATTATAATGGTCGTTCAGGTGTTTTTGATATAGTTTACTATATACCCGGCTGATCTTCATTACATTTTCAGGAAAACAGGTATGCGATATATCTATCCGGCAGTGAACGTCCACATCTCTTTGATCTGATCCTTGATATCCGCATAAGTCCACGTCTTCTGCGTGTTGGCGATGCTGAAGGGGTCGTTGAGCGTCACCTGGCCGTCCGCGTACCCGGTGAGTACGAGGAAATGCCCCACGTCCGTAAAATCGCCGGGCAGCATGCTGCAGATGACCGGATGGCCGGCTCCCAGCTCCGCCGCCAGGGACGCCTCGTCCAGCATGCCCTCCCGGCAGGAGATCCCCCACTGCCGCGCCGCGCTGTCCATGAGGGCCCAGTACGTGTTGTTCGCCTCATCGATAAACCCGTTCTGCTCGCTGTACTGCACCAGGCGGTATGGGGTCGCCATCGTATCGCCGGTGAGTCCCACGATCACCATGGACATGCAGGTGGGACCGCAGCCGTTTTCCGCGATGGTCCCGGTGCCGTAGGGCGCGCAGCCCCACCTCTCGTCCCACTGCAGATAGTGGGGGATCTGGCCGGCCGCCGCGGGCGCCTCCACAGTATCCGGTATGGGGCGGTCCTTATTCTCCATGTAATTCTGTACGAAGTCCAGCGTCTCCTCGTTCTTGTCGATCAGGGCAATGATCCCTTCGGGGCAGCCTTCCTCCTGCGCCTGGGCTTTTACCTGCGCGATCCGGGCCTGTTTCTCCTCCTCCGGCGTAAGCTGTATCTCTTCTTCCTGCTCCTCTTTCTTCTGCTCTTCCTGCTGCCGCCACGCCTCCCGGGCGGCCTCCTCTTCCTGTCTGACCTGCGCGCAGTGCAGCGCCGCGCCGCCCGCGATTCCGCCAAGCAGGATCACCGCGGCAATGCCAGGGATCATATATTTTAACGGCCTTTTCTGCCTGTTGTCATTCCCAATATGTCTCAAATCTACCTACCCTTTGTATGCTGTCTGTTCCTGGTTTCCGCTGCCGGACGGGTGTTCCTTCTTCTTCCCGGGCAGGCCCGCAGGCCTCCCAAGGAGCGCAAGAACAGCGCCGGCGGCAATGCAAAGATCCCCCAGATTAAATGTCAGGCGGGACCATTTCTTCCACCTGCTCCCAAACGCAAAATAATCCACCACTTTCCCCCGCAGGACGCGGTCAGACAGATTGCTGAGCGCGCCGCCTGTGAGAAGGGCCATTCCGGTCTTCTCAAGGATCCTGCCCCGCCTCTTAAGGAGCAGGGCGTCCCGGGCCGCGAGGAGCGCGCCAAGCAACGCAGAAAGCCCCGTCACAAGGCGGGGCGATCCGTGCAGCAGCCCGAAGGCCGCGCCGCTGTTGTACACCTTCCGGAGGAGGATCCTCCCTCCCAGCGTCGGCCTGTCATGCCCCTGCGGCACATTGTCCTCCACATACTGCTTGATCCGGATGTCCGCCGCTGCAATGGAGAGCACAGCCGCCGGGAAAAGGCGGTTACATCTCCTCTTTGATGCGCACGATCTTCTCTTCGCACTTTTCAATCTGCTCATCCCTCTTCTCGATCGCCTCGCACAGGGCGATCATATCCATATCCTGGATCTCGTTCTTTGTGAATTTCTCGTACACGGATTTGCCAATGTCAACGAAATCCCGCTGATTTCCTCTCTTCAGAGAGCGGATCTCGCTTTTCAGCTTCTGCACTTCCAGCGTGTCGCCCGTCTTTTTGCTCAGGTCGCTCGCCAGATCGGATACTTTCTTTCCTAATTGATCAAAAAAATCAGCCATCTTCCATCTCTCCTTTGTCCTAAATCTGTCTCAGCCGCTCCAGTGTCCGGTACAGGTCCAGCATCCCGTAGCCCCACTCCCTGTTGGGGTACGCATCCTCCGGCCTTTTGCGCGCGCCCAGGATCAGCAGGTTCTTGAGCTGCAGGGTGTCCACGCCCCGGCTGCCCGTGTACCCGAGGATCCACTCCATCAGAAGGGCCGCCGCCCCGGCTGTGACGGCCACCGCCGCGCTGGAACCGGATCGGACCACATAGCCTCCTCCCGGCCTGGCTCCCTTTACATTTACGCCCGGCGCGGCAAGATCCGGCTTTTTTATCTCATTTCTAGTATATCCTCTGCCGGAATGAATAGCAACACTATTCTCCGCCCCGTTGTAAAAGGCGGCTGTGATGGCGGACCGCACCGCCGACGGCGAGGTGAGGGTGACGTCCGGGTCCGGGCGCAGGAAATACACCTCCCCGCTCAGGAACTCCTCCACCGGCAGCCAGATGTGGAACTCCCCCTCCGCCAATTGCACCGGTTCCACCGTGATCTTCCAAAGGCCGGGGGCCGGATCCGTGAACCGGAAAAAGACAAGCTGCGAGTCATTGCGCTCCACAAGCAGCCGGTAGGCCACCGTGACGCGCGTCCCCTCGAAGACGAACTGCTGCTGGGAGCTTCTGTCCAGGACAATGGGGATCCTGGGGACCACCTCCCCGGAGGGCGAGGTGAGCGACACGGCCAGGATGTTGGGGATGTCCGTCCACAGTTCCGCCACAAACCCCTGCACGTGCTCCCCCACGCGGATCTCCGCCTCCGCCCTGTCCTCCTCATCCTGCAGCACGCCCCGGTAGTGGTGGCGCGCGGCCGCCTCGTTCCCCGTCCCGGTCACAACGCCCCGGTTCACGCTGGAGGCATAGTATTCCAGCGTAAGGGAGAGCGGCGTCGTCCCGTTGTGCCCGCCCAGGGAACTGCCGAGGGCGATGCACAGCACAAGGGGAAGGTCCCGCTTCCGGGCCAGATCTGCCAGGTACCGGATCCCCAGCATGATGTCGTTCTCCTGGAAGCAGACGGCGTCCGGGGCGATGCAGTAGAACTCCCGCAGGTACTGCTTTGCCCCCTTCAGTCTGACCGCCGCGATCACAGCCTCCGGGGCCGCCCCCAGGAACTGTTCCTCCTCCCCCGCGCCGCCGGCGGCCAGGCTGGCAATGTAGGTGCCGTGCCCGTCCTCGTCCCGGCTTGGCACGACCGCGTACGGATCCCCGGACGCAAGCGCCCGGTCGATCTCCTCCCGGCTGTACCCGGTCCCGTAGGAGAGCCCCTCCGGCGGGTCCCCGTCCTGCTGCGTCTGATCCCACAGGCCCTCGATCCGCGTGCTCCCGTCCAGGTTCCGGAACGCGGGGTGGGTGTAGTCGATCCCGGTGTCCACGAACCCGATCATCACCTGTTCCCCCATCAGTTCCAGGGTCGGGTAATTCTGCACCGCCGTGACGCCCGCCTGCTCCATAGCGGCCATATCGAGCAGGGCGTAGCACCTGGGGACAGAGCCGTAGGTAAAGCGGCCGAATTCCAACGGCTCTGCCTGGGACTGCTCCACATAGACCACATCGTAGCCCGCCTCCGTCGTCTGCCGGCAGAGCTGCTCCTCAGGGACAGAGATATCCGGCGGGATGCGCCGGGAAGAGACGATGAAGTCCCGGTACTCCTCTGAGAGGATGCGCCGGCGGCATATCCGATTGTCCGGCATAGAAAAAACCACCTCATACACTCTTCTTTCCAGTATATGAGGTGGGAGAAAGTCTGTGTCTGCCGCCTAGCCCTCCAGCCCGATGGGCTGCTGCCCGCGCAGGGTGATGACCGGCCCGCCGGTGCCCTCTATGTACGCCTCCGTGATGGTCACCTGCCCGATGTTGTCGTCCTTGGGGATCTCGTACATGATGTCAAGCATGAAATCCTCGATGATGGCCCGCAGCGCCCTGGCCCCGGTGTCTTTTTTCATGGCCTTCCTCGCGATGGCACGCAGCGCGTCCTCGTCAAAGTCCAGCTTCACCTCGTCCAGCGCCAGCAGCTTCTGGTACTGCTTGAGGATGGCGTTCCGCGGCTCCTTCAGGATCTGGACCATCATGTCCTCGTCCAGCCCCTTCAGCGTGCACACGATGGGGAGCCGTCCCAGGAACTCCGGGATCATGCCGAAGGCCCGCAGGTCTTCTGTCGTCACCTTGGACAGAAGATCCCTGTCGTGGTCATACTTGTCCTTCAGATCCGCGCCGAAGCCGATAGAGGACTGCTTTGTCAGCCTCTCTTTGATGATGCTGTCCAGGTCCGGGAACGCGCCGCCGCAGATGAAGAGGATATTCCTCGTGTTCACCGTGGTGAGCGGCACCATGGCGTTCTTGCTGTTGGCGCCCACCGGCACCTCCACCTCGCTCCCCTCCAGGAGTTTGAGCATGCCCTGCTGCACGGACTCGCCGCTCACATCCCTCTGGTTCGTGTTCTTCTTCTTGGCGATCTTGTCGATCTCGTCGATGAAGATGATCCCTTGCTCCGCCTTCTCCACATCGTTGTCCGCCGCTGCCAGCAGTTTGGACACGACGCTCTCAATGTCGTCGCCGATGTAGCCGGCCTCCGTGAGGGACGTGGCGTCCGTGATGGCCAGCGGCACGTCCAGAAGCCTTGCCAGCGTCTTGACCATGTAGGTCTTGCCGGATCCGGTGGGCCCGATCATGAGGATGTTGGATTTCTCGATCTCAATGTCGTCCATGGTGTCCGTGGCCACCCTCTTGTAGTGATTGTACACAGCCACGGAGATGACTTTCTTGGCGTACTCCTGCCCCACCACATACTCGTCCAGCCTCGCCTTGATCTTGTGGGGCGCCGGGATATTCTTTATATCGATGAGGGGCGTTCTCTCCTCCCCCTCTTTTTTCTTTTTGATCTTCTGCTGCTTCGGAGCCGCATTCTCCAGATCGGACATGTTGAAGATCTGCACGCCCGGTATGTTCATCAGCTTGCTGTAGTCGATCCGGCCGCTCGTCATGGCGTCAAAGCTCTTCTGCATACAGTCGGAGCAGACCGAGATGTTGTTGGGAAGGTCGATCAGCTTGCCGGTCACGCTCTCCGGGCGGTGGCAGATGGAGCAGAACTTCTCGTAGCCGTCGTCCTTCTTCGTATCCTCCACATGCACGTCTTTTTCCTGCACTTCCTCAATCTGTGTATCCTTTGTGTTGTTCTCGTTCTCTGCCATGTCGTATCCTTTCTATCCTTTCACGCTGCGGCATGCCCCTACAGTCCCGGCGTCGCCAGGAACTGCTCTTCCGTGAGGATGGGAATGCCCAGCTCTTTTGCCTTCTTATTCTTGGAGGATGTGGATGCGGCGTCGTTGTTGATCAGGAAGTCCGTCTTCGATGTGACGGATCCTGTCACCTTGCCGCCCCGGCTCTCGATAAAAGCCTTCATCTCACTGCGGTTGGCGAAATGCTCCACGCTGCCGGTGATGACGAACGTCTTCCCCTCCAGCGGGCCGCCCTCCCCCTGGTCCTCCTTCTCGATCTGCACTTCCCCGAGAAGTTTCCTGTAGGTCTCCCTGTGGCTTTCGTCCCGGAAATATTCCACATAGGCCCGGGCGATCACGTCCCCCACGCCGGGGACCTGGTCCAGCTCCTCCTCTGTGAGGTCCGGCAGCGCCTCCGGCTCCGCCTTCGTCTCCCTGCAGATCACTTTGGCGTTCGCAAGGCCGATGCCCGCGATGCCGAGGCTGTACAAAAGCCGCGGCAGGGTCGTCTGCCGGGCCCGGTCCACGCTGGCGGTCAGGTTCCCGTAGGATTTCTCCCCGAAGCCCTCCATCTTGCAGATCTCCTCTCTGTGCCGGTCCAGATGGAACAGGTCGTCATAGTCGCGGATGAAGCCTCTGGCGATGAATTTCTCCAGCGTCGCCTCGGAGAGCCCCTCTATATTCATGGCGTCCCGGCTCACGAACAGGGCGTAGGCCTTGATCTGCTTGGCCTGGCACGCCGGGTTGGTGCAGCAGAGTGTCTTCGCGCTGCCGTCCTGCTGGATCCGGGTGGCGCCGCCGCACACGGGGCACTGTGCCGGGATCTCCAGGTTCCCGCTGCAGGTCAGGTTCCGGGCGATCTGCGGAATGATCATATTCGCCTTGTACACTTCGATGGTATCGCCGATCCCCAGCTGCAGTTCTTCCATGATGCTTACGTTGTGCACGCTGGCCCGGCTCACAGTGGTCCCCTCCAGCTCCACCGGGTCAAAGATGGCGACCGGGTTGATAAGGCCGGTGCGGGACGGGCTCCACTCGATCTGGCGCAGCACGGTCTGACGCGTCTCGTCGGCCCACTTGAACGCGTAGGAATCCCGCGGGAACTTCGCTGTTCTTCCAAGCGATTCCCCGTACCTTATATCATCATATATTAGCACAAGACCATCGGAGGGAAAATCGTTTTGCGCGATTCTTTCTGAAAATTTAATAACTTCCGCCTCAATGGCAGAGGGGGCGGCCGTCACGTGCTCCACCACCTCAAAGCCCTGCCCTGCAAGCCAGTCCAGCTGGTATGCGCGGGAGTTGCGGAAGTCCACATCCTCCGCCCGCACGAGAGAGAAGGCGTAGAACCGCACGTTCCTCTTTGCCGTGACCTCGCTGCTGAGCTGGCGGACAGACCCGCTGCACAGGTTCCGCGGGTTCTTGTACTTTGCGTCCGCATCCGGGATCTCCTCGTTGATCCGCTCAAAATCCCGGTACCCGATGACCGCCTCGCCGCGGAGGATCAGCTCTCCTTTGTAGGGGATCTTCAGGGGGATGTTCTTAAACACCCTGGCGTTGGCCGTGATGACTTCCCCCACTTCCCCGTTGCCCCTGGTGACCGCCTTCGCAAGCTCCCCGTCCCGGTAGGTGAGGACGATGGTGAGGCCGTCCATCTTCCAGGACATGACGACGTCATGATCCCCCGCGAAGGCACGCAGCTCCTCCACATCCTTCGTCTTGTCCAGGGAGAGCATGGGGCTCTCATGCCGCTCCTTGGGCAGCTCGCTGACCACCTCGTAGCCCACGTGCACTGTGGGGCTGTCGGAGAGCGTGACATGCAGCTCCTTCTCCAGCTCCGTCAGTTCGTCGTAGAGCGCGTCGTACTCATAGTTGCTCATGATCTCCCGGGCTTCCTGGTAGTAGGCCCGGCCGGCCCGGTTCAGAAGATCCACCAGCTCCCGCATGCGCGCCGTCTTATTTTCCGCTGTTTCCTGCTTTGTCCCCATGTTCTTTTCTCCTGTCCTGCTTTTTTTGCGATACACCGGCGCCGTCCGCACCGGGCGCCGACGCCAGAACTTCCAGCTGCTCCAGCTCCCTGCCTTCCACCTTCCGGTACGCGCCCGGGCGGAGGTCTCCCAGCTCGATGTTCATGATCCGCGTCCGCTTCAGGGTCCGCACATGGCAGCCGCAGGCCTCGCACATCCTGCGGATCTGCCGGTTCAGCCCCTGGGTGAGCACGATGCGGAACGTGTATTTCCCTTCCCGCCACACCCGGCAGGGCCGGGTCACTGCATCGAGCCCCTTCTCCTCATCCCGGATGCGAACGCCCGCGCTCATCTTCCGGACAAAGGCGTCTGTGACTTCCCGGTCCACGGTCACTTTGTACTCCTTCTCGTGGCGGTTCCTCCCCCGCATGATCCGGTTGATGAGGTCCCCGTCATTGGTCATGATGAGGAGGCCCTCCGAATCCTTGTCCAGCCGTCCTGCGTAGGTGACGCGGACGGGATACCGGAGGAAGCGGACGATATTGTTCTTTGTCCCCGGGTCCTCCGTACAGATGATACCCACCGGCTTGTACACGGCGAGGACGACCCTCTCCGTCCCGCCGCGCACCGGGCGGCCGTCCACAGTCACGTCCTGCCCGGCCGTCACCTTGGCGCCCTGCTTTGCCGGAACGCCGTCCACCCGGACCCGGCCGCTCTCGATGAGCCGGTCCGCCTCCCGCCTGGAACACACGCCGGCGCTGCTCAAATATTTGTTCAGACGGATCCCGTCTGTCTTCTGCTTTCCGTTCACAGTCCTGCTCCTGTCTTTTTTGTCTTACCTATGGAGTATAGCATGATTTCACCCGGCGGAAAATATAAGATTTTCATTCAGCATTTGTAAATATCCGGGAAATATACTACAATAGCTGTATCTCTATTTTCAGAAAGGATTTTTTCTATGGTCATCTTAACGCCGGACACGAAGACATGCATGTCCGCCCTGCTCCTTACCGACTCCTTCGACCCGTATTCCTTCATCGAGGGGGAGATCACCACATTCGCCGTCTTCAAGGTGGACGGCTATCTCAAAAAAGAGTTTTTTGAAGAGGCGCCCTCCCGCGCCTACAGTCTGTGGCAGGATGTGCGGAGCTACTTCTTTTCCATCATCAAGGGGAAGCGCACCCCTCTTAATTTCTGCCTGATCTTCGCCCTCTCCGCCGGGGAGACGGAAGCCTTCCTGCGGGAGGAACACCTGGATTTCTCCCCGGAAGAGGTCCAGGGCCTCTTCCTCAACTTCCGCTTTGACGGGGACAGGCTCACCTGCACAACGGGCGTGTCCACCTCCAGATTCACGCTGGACAAATCCCTCGAGCACGCCTGGGATAAGCGGGCGCAGGCTCTGTTCGACCACCTTCATATCCCCTTCGAGATACAGATGTAGTAAAAGGGGGCTGCGTCCGGCCGTCCGGCCCCGCAGCCCCCGTATGATCTGTGATGCAGGCAAGTCCCCTAGCCTTTCATCTTCTCTGTGAAATCCGCCATCGCTTCCGATATCCTGATCTGCTGGGGACAGACGGCCTCGCAGCTGCGGCAGCCCACGCAGGCTGACGGCTTCTTGTCCTCCGGAAGAGAGGAGAGCGCCATGGGCGCGATGAACCCTCCCTTTGTGAAGCAGTGCTCGTTGTACAGCTCCAGAAGCCAGGGGATGTCAAGGCCCTGCGGGCAGTGGCTCACGCAGTAGTGGCAGGCGGTGCAGGGCAGCACGTTCTTCTTCACCATCTCATCCGCGATGCCAAGGAGCGTGTCCATCTCCTCCCTGTTCAGCGGCCGGTCCTCCTCAAATGTAGCGATGTTCTCCTTAAGCTGTTCCTCGTTGGACATGCCGGAGAGCGTCACCTTCACCTCCGGGATCGTCTGCAGGAACCGGAACGCCCAGGCAGGGATGCCCTCGTCCGGGCGGAGCGCTTTGAGCTTCTCCTCGGCCCCGCTGTCCAGCTTCGCCAGAGAACCGCCGCGCAGCGGCTCCATCACCCACACGGGGATGCCGTACTCCTTCAGAAGCTCCAGCTTTCCTTTGGCGTCCTGGAAGGACCAGTCCAGGAAGTTGAGCTGGATCTGGCAAAATTCCATGTCTTTCCCGTACGCCTCAAGGAAGCGCTTCAGCACATCGTAGCTTCCGTGGCCGGAAAATCCGAGATGGCGGATGCGTCCGTTCTTCTTCTGCTCCATCAGGTATGCGTGGATGCCGTGGGATTCGTCCAGGTAGTCGTCGATGTTCAGCTCGCACACATTGTGGAAAAGGTAGAAGTCAAAGTAGTCTGTGCGGCATTTCTTCAGCTGCTCCTCAAAGATCTCCTCCACCTTGTCCATGTTGGAGAGATCGTACCCCGGGAATTTGTCTGCCAGGTAGAAGCTCTCCCTCGGATACTGCGCAAGCGCGCGCCCCATCACCAGCTCGGAGTTCCCGTTGTGGTAGCCCCAGGCGGTGTCGTAGTAATTGACGCCGTGCTCCATGGCGTAAGCCACCATCTCTTTTGTCTTCTCCTCGTCGATCTTCGCGTCGTCCCCGTCGATCACCGGGAGGCGCATGCACCCCATGCCGAGGGCAGACAGTTTTACATCCTGAAAGTCTTTGTAGATCATCGTTTCACTCTCCTTTGTCTTATTTCGTGAGCAGCATCATGATGTCGTTGCTCCGCTGCACGAAGGCTGTCATCTCCTCCGGCGTCAGCGGCTTGTGGGCCAGCATGGCCATGTCGTAGAGTTGTCTGCAGATCACCGGCGTGTTCTCGCTGTCGCCGTGCTCCGCCACATACTGCACAAGGGGATGGTTCGCATTCAGGGTCAGCGTGACCTCGCTTCCGAACATGGCCGGATCCATCCCTGCCATGCCGTACATCCGCATCATCTCCTGCATGCGCCGGTTCTGCTCGGACAGGGTGATCACGGAGGCCACCTTTTCGTCTTTGAGCTTCTCCACCTTCACATCCAGCTTGTCATTCTCCATCACCTTGCGGAATGTCTCCACCAGGCTGTCCGTCGTCTTCTGGAAGGCCTCCTTGTCCTCCTCTTTCACTTCCTCCTTGGCATTGTCCGTGATGTCCGCGTCAATGCGCTGGAACTGGAGGTTCGGATTCCTCTGCTCAAGCTGGGTGATGAACGGGGAGTCGATGTTGTGGCTTAAGATCACCGCGTCCTGTCCCTGGCTCCTGAACAGGTTGATGTACTGGCTCTGCTGCTGCTCGTCCGTCACGTAGTAGACCGTCGTCTTCTGTTCCTCTTTCTTCTCCTCTCCCTCCTTCGGCTCTTCCTTCTCAGCCTTGGGATCGATGAGGGTGCCGCCGTTCTCCTCCACGCACTCTTTCAGCGTCAGGTACTTGTGGTCCAGGTTCTTAAAGAGGATATAGTCCATCATCTTGTCGCAGAACTT
This sequence comes from Mordavella massiliensis, assembly GCF_016901695.1. Lineage (GTDB taxonomy): Bacteria > Bacillota > Clostridia > Lachnospirales > Lachnospiraceae > Claveliimonas > Claveliimonas massiliensis_A. The sequence continues at coordinate 87,091 of NZ_JACJKS010000008.1, forward strand.
CTCGTCCTTGAGGCAGCCGAACTTGATGAAGGGGCTGATGTCATCCCAGTATTTCTCGTAGTTCTCCTTGTCGGTCTTGCACATGCCGCTCAGCTTGTCCGCCACCTTCTTGGAGATGTAGTCCGCGATCTTGTTCACGAACCCGTCGTTCTGCAGGGCGCTCCTGGATACGTTCAGGGGCAGGTCCGGGCAGTCGATGACGCCCTTTAATACCATCAGGAACTCGGGGATGACCTCCTTGATATTGTCCGCGATGAACACCTGGTTGTTGTACAGCTTGATGGTGCCCTCGATGGAGTCGTACTCTGTGTTGATCTTCGGGAAATACAGGATTCCCTTCAGGTTGAACGGGTAATCCATGTTCAGATGGATCCAGAACAGGGGCTCCTTGTAGTCCAGGAATACCTTGCGGTAAAACTCAATGTAGTCCTCCTTCGAGCACTCGCTGGGGTGCTTCGTCCAGAGCGGGTGGGTGTCGTTGACCGGGACGGGGCGCTTGTTGATCTTCACCCTGTCTTTTGCCGGGGAGACTTCCACCATCTCCTTCTCGCCCTTGTCGTTCTCCTTCTCCTCCATCTTCGCGTCCTCGTGGATGCGCTCCACGATCACGTCGTCGTCCCGGAGATCCGCCTCGTCGATGGTCTCATACTCCTGCTCGGCGTTCGCCTTCTCCAGGTAGATCTCCACCGGCATGAAGGAGCAGTACTTCTCCAGCACTTCGCGCATCTTGTATTCATTTGCAAACTGCAGGCTGTCCTCGTTGAGGAACAGGGTCATGGTGGATCCCACTTCCTGCCGGTCCCCGTCGGACATCTCGTACTCCGTGCCGCCGTCGCTTGCCCAGTGCACCGGCGCGGCCCCCTCCCTGTAGGAGAGTGTGTCGATATGCACCTCGTCCGCCACCATGAAGGCGGAGTAAAAGCCCAGTCCGAAGTGGCCGATCATATCATCCTCTGTCGTCTTGTCCTTATATTTCTCCAAGAACTCCGTAGCGCCGGAAAAGGCGATCTGGGTGATGTACTCCTCCACCTCGTCAGCCGTCATGCCGAGGCCGTTGTCGATGAACTTCAGCGTCTTCTCCTCCGGATTGACAACCACGTGGATCTGCGGTTTGTAGTCGTCCGGGAGCTGATACTCTCCCATCATATCCAGCTTCTTCAGCTTGGTGATGGCGTCGCATCCGTTGGAGACCATCTCACGGGCAAAGATGTCATGGTCTGAGTAGACCCATTTCTTGATGATCGGGAAAATATTCTCGCTGCTGATGGACAGGCTTCCTTTTTTTGTTTCCATTTATATCACTCCTTAATCTCCAGTCTGTTTTGTGCGGGCAAAAACCCACACCCTCTGCATGATATGATAATACCCCGTTTTGCAAATGTCAATAAAAAATTAGCACTCATTTGAAATGAGTGCTAATAATCCTATTCCACGCTCTTTAAGGACTCCACCATGTCAATCTTCTTGAGCTTAAAGTACATCACCCAGTTGACGAACATGGAGAAACCAAGGGTAAAGAGGAAGCTGTACAGGTAGCTTGTCAGATGGATCACCCTGCCGAACATGACGTCGTCCACCTCCACGGTCACGATGACAAACTGCAAAAGCACCCACCCGAGCGCCATGCCGGCCAGAGCCCCGATCAGCGTCAGGAGCACATTCTCCCGGTAGACGTAGGCCGCCACCTCCGTATCATAGAAGCCGAGCACTTTGATGGTGGCCAGCTCCCGCTTCCGCTCCGTGATGTTGATGGTGTTCAGGTTGTAGAGCACGATGAAGGCCAGCATGCCTGCGGAGATGATCAGCACCACGATGACGAGGTTCAGACTCCGCAGCATGTCGTCCAGCTGGTCTTCGATGCTGGACGTGTAGGTCACGTTCAGCACGTTGTCGTTCTCCAGCAGCTGTCCGCCCACGGACTCGGTCCTGTCCTCCCTGCCCTCCTCCACGCGGAAGAGCACACCGTTCCAGGAAGCCTGCTTCCCAAACAGTTCATCGTAATAGTCCGGCGCAAGGTAGAGGTAATGTCCCATGTAGTTCTCGCAGATCGCGCCAATGGTCACTTCCTTCTCACCGAGCTCATCGTCCTCGAAGGTCACCGTATCCCCCACGCTCACGCCCAGCACGTCCGCCGCCTTCTCCGTGAGGATCGCCCGGTCCTCCTCCAGGGAGTATGTCTCCGGCTCCGTCCTGCTGTGGAAATCCAGGAATTTATCCACGCTGTCCAGGTCAGCCGGCACGGTCAGGTAGACTTCCAGCTCCTCATTTCCTGCCGTCACTTCCAGGTTCTGCATCCGCACCAGCAGTTCATCGGCCACGGCCGGCTCGTCCGCCACGTCCTTAGCGATCTCCTCCTTGTCCTCCCCGGACAGGCCTGCGTCAAAATAGACGGCGGCGTCGTAGGTCTGGATGCCGTCATACTGCAGCTCCGGGATGACGAAGATGCAGTCCTTGAGGCCGAAGCCAACGACCATCAGGGCCATGCAGCCGCCGATGCCGAACACAGTCATGAAGAACCGCTTCTTGTACCGCACCAGGTTGCGGATGGAGGATTTCCAGGAGAAGTTCAGGTGGTTCCAGATGAACTTCACACGCTCCAGCAGGATCCGCTGCCCCTGCTTCGGCGCCGGCGGGCGCATCAGTTGCGCCGGGACGGCGGCCAGCTCATGGTAGCAGGAGAACAGGGTCGCAGCCAGGATGCACAGCACCGCGATCAGGGTGGCCTGCACCGCGTAGCTCATGTGGTAGGGCACGATGATATCCGGGATGTGCTGGTACATGATCTTATAGGCATATATGATGATCCAGGGGAATACCTTCTCCCCAAAGAGCACGCCCACCACGCTGCCGCCGAAGGTGGCCGACAGGGCGTAGGCTATGTATTTTCCCGCGATGGCCGGCTTGCTGTAGCCGAGGGCCTTCAGTGTGCCGATCTGGATCCGCTGCTCCTCCACCATCCGCGTCATGGCTGTGAGGCTGATGAGGGCCGCCACCAGGAAGAACACCGCCGGGAACACCTGCCCGATGGCCCGCATCCGGTCCGCGTTGTCCCCGTATCCGTCATACTCCGGCATGGCCGCGCTCCGGTCCTGGATGTACCACTTCGGGTGTTCGATCTTGTCGATCTCAGCCTGGGCCTCTGCGATCTCGGCCCTTGCATCCTCCAGCTGCCGTTCTCCGTCGTCGATCTGCGCCTGGGCATCTTCGATCTCCTGCGCCGCGTCTGCGGCGCCCTGCTCGTAGTCAGACCAGCCGGAGGCCAGTTCCTGTTCGCCGGCGGCAAGCTCCGCCTTCCCGCTGGCAAGCTGGCTCTCCTGCCCCGCGATCATGGCCCACGCCGCATCGACCTGGGCCTGCCCGGCCGTGATCTGCTGCTTCGTTGCCGCCAGCGTCTGCCGGCCGGCCTCGATCTGGGCTTTGCCGTCCGCGATCTGCTGCCCGGCGTCTGCAAGGGCCTGCTCCCCTGCCAGCAGCTCCTGCTCCTTTGCCAGCAGCGTCTGCTCCTCTGCCAGCAGCTCCTGCTCGCCCGCATCGATCTTGGCCAGGTCGGCGTTCAGTTTCCCGATCTGGGCCTGCAGGGCGTCAGCATCTTCGATCCCCGCCCCCTGAAGTCCGGCCCAGACAGCTTCCTTCGTCTGTTCCAGCCCTGCCTTTTCAGCCGCAAGGCCGTCCGCCTGTCCCTGCCAGGCCTCCAGGAACTCCGCCTGCTCCGGGGTCAGTTCCTCCGGCGGCAGATTTGAAAGCTCGTCAAATTTCGCAGTGCCCTCCTCCAGCGCCTGTCTGATCTCCGCCAGGCGGGTCTCTATGCCCGCCAGTGTATCGGAGGCCTCTGTAAGAGGCGCAAGCCCTGTCTGGACTAACTCCCGGTTGGCGGCGATCTCGTCCTTTTTGGCCTGGATCGTCTCTTTGCCGGCAGCGATCTCTTCCTTCCCCTGCTCGATCAGCGGCATCTGCTGGGCATACTGGTCCTGGTATGCCGCCTCTGCGCTCTCCAGCCTGGCCGCCTGCTGCTCCAGCTGGGCCAGGCCGCTCTCATACTGGGCTCTTCCGCTGTCCAGGGCGGCCTGCTGGGCTGCAAGCTCCTCCTTGCCGGCGGCAAGCTGGGCCTCCCCGTCCGCGATCTGCTGCCGGGCGGCGGCAAGCTGGGCCTCCCCGTCCTCCAGTTTCTTTCTGGCGTCAGCCAGTTCCCGGGCCATCTGCTCCTTCCCGTCCGCCAGCTCCTGCTTTGCGTCCTCCAGCGTCCGGCTCTCCTCGTCCACGGTAGCCTGGGCGTCGTCAAGCTCCTCCTGGGCCTCGCCTACGATCTCGTCCCGCCTGGCCTCACACCGCTCGTCCTCGATCGCCTCCAGCGCGTCCACCGCCGCGTCTGTGAGATCCGTATAGCCGTCTGTAAACGCGGTCTCTTCCGCCGCGCCGTCCACCCGCACGTAGATCTCCGAGTAGACATCCATGCAAAAAGAAGACCGGTCCACAGCCAGGAACCCGCTGATCTCCCCGTTCCCGATGGTGCTGCTCCCTCTTCCAAAAGAGATATAGAGCGGGCTGTTCCCCACGCCCACGATCTCAAACCGGTCCGTCCTCAGGCTGTCGGAAAGGGCGTCCTCATTGCCGGAGGACAGGGTGATCGCATCCCCCACGCCGTAGCCGGTCAGGAGCGCGAATTCCTCGTCAATGAGGCATTCCCCCTCCCCTTCGGGCAGGCGTCCCTCGCTCACCTGGACGTCGTTAAACGCATCCTGCATGGCCATCACATGGACCACCTGCTCCGTCTCGTCCGTCTCGCAGAGCGCATCCATACTGTAGCTGCCTTCCGCCAGCTCAATGCCGTCCACGTCCTCTATGACCTCCACGTCCTCATCCGTCAGGCCCAGCGTGCTCGTGACCTTCACATCCATGAGATGCTCCTTGTCGAAGTAGGCATCCCCGGAGATACGCATGGAAGGCTCCGAGGCCCGGATGCCGGAATAAAACGCGACTCCGAGGGCCACGATGAGAAAGATGGAGATAAACCGCCCCCGCGACTTCCTGATCTCCACAAAGAAGTCCCTGCGCAACATGTGTTTCTTCATACAACCCCTACCATTCTATCGTTTCCACCGGCACGGGCTTCGGATTGATCTCGATCTTCTCCGCCCGGCCGTTCTTGATCCGGATGATCCGGTCCGCCATCGGTGCGATGGCTGAATTGTGCGTGATCAGGATCACCGTCATCCCCCTCTGACGGCAGGTGTCCTGCAGCAGTTTCAGGATCGCCTTTCCTGTATTGTAGTCCAGCGCGCCTGTCGGCTCGTCGCACAAGAGGAGCTTGGGATTCTTTGCCAGCGCCCTGGCGATGGAGACCCGCTGCTGCTCCCCGCCCGAGAGCTGCGCCGGGAAGTTGTCCAGTCTCTCCCCCAGCCCCACGTGCTCCATGACCTCGCGGGCATCCAGCGGGTCCTTACAGATCTGGAGCGCCAGCTCCACGTTCTCCAGGGCGGTCAGGTTCGGGATCAGGTTGTAGAACTGGAACACGAAGCCAATGTCGTCCCGCCGGTAGGCGGTCAGTTCTTTCCCCCTGTACTTCGTGATGTCCTGCCCGTCGATCCAGACCTCGCCGTCCGTGGCGGTGTCCATCCCTCCCAGGATGTTGAGCACCGTCGTCTTGCCGGCGCCGCTGGGACCCACGACCACGGCGAACTCGCCCTTCTTTATTTCGAACGATATGCCGTTGGCCGCAGCGATATCGACTTCACCCATGTGATAGATCTTTTTTACATCCCTAAGGGACACAAATTCCGCCATATACGCACCCTCCTGATACGAACCGACAAGCTCTTGCCTATATAGTGTCATTATAACACCTGGAGGGGGGATTGTACTATCTGAAAAGGGAAGTTTATAAGAATTTTATCTTCTCAGGGCAGATCATGGAAGGTCCTGTGCTGTCTGCCCCCTTTCCCTATCCTGATTATAGCATCAGCGCAGCCAAATGGAAGTGGTCCGCCCGTTTTTAATTTAGTCGTTTTTCTTAATTTGATTAAATTAAAAGAGCAGAAAAATCCTGGGGACGGAAGGGGGGAACGGCCTTAGCCGATCCCCCCGTTGACCGCCCCCAGGATGAACACGGCAAGGGTCAGGATGCAGAATATGTATTTGTAGAGCGGGTAGAACCATCTCCCGATGGGCCGCTTCCGCCCTGTGGACACGGCGTCCTCCACGGCCTTTCTCCCCCACACCCAGGCAAACATGATGCCGGCAAGTCCGGCTCCCAGGGGACAGATATAGATGGAGACAAAGTCCATCCACTGGGACACGATCCCCTGGATGCAGACGGACACCGCCGCGCCGATCACGGCGATGACAGCCACCGCCCCGGACCGGCTGAACTTTAGATTGTCCTGCAGGGTCGCCACCGGCGCCTCGTAGAGGTTGACCAGGGAGGTCAGGCCGGCAAAGAGGGCGGCCAGGAAAAAGATGAACATGACGATCTGCCCGCCCGGCATCCCGGAGAACAGGTAGGGCAGGGAGATGAACATAAGTCCCGGCCCGCTCTCGGAGAGCACCGCCCCGGTGGTGGCCATGGCGGGGATGATGACAAGCGCCGCCAGCATGGCCGCGCACGTGTCACAGATGGCCACGGTGATCGCGGAGCTGACCGTATCCTCCTTGTCCGACAGGTAGGAGCCGTAGATGATCGTCCCGTTGCCGGCAAGAGAGAGGGAGAAAAAGGACTGTCCCAGTGCAAAGGCGTAGAGCATCGGGTCTTTGAACGCCTCCGGCCGGATGGTGAACATCCACCTGTACCCGTCCGCAGCGCCCGGCTGCAGCGCCACGTAGACCGCCAGACCGATGAACAGCGCGTAGAACACAGGGATCATGATCTTGTTCGCCCGCTCGATGCCGCTGCTGATCCCCATGGCCATGATGACGAACGTGACCGCGAGAGCCACGAACAGCCAGAGGTTGTTGCCGAAGGCGGACGCCATGCTGCCGAAGGCCGCGGCGAATCCGTCCATGCTGTCAAACTGCAGCACAGACCCCGATACGCTCCCGATCACGTATTTCACGATCCAGCTCACTACCACCGAGTAGCCGATGGCCATGGCCAGCGCCCCCAACATGGGGATGCCGCCGATGAGCCGGCCCAGCCTGCGCTTTCCTTCGCCCCTGGAGGCGCAGGCTGTCCCGAAGGCCTCCACCGGACCGGAGCGGACGGCACGCCCGAAACTCATCTCCCCCACCACGCCGGAAAAGCCCAGCAGCACGTCGAACACCAGGTACACAAGGAGGAAGGATCCCCCGTACGTCGCCATGCGGTAGGGGAAGAGCCAGATATTGCCCATCCCAACGGCGGAACCGACGCAGGCCAGGATAAAGCCCAGCCTGGAATTCCACCAGTCTCTTGTTGCAGCTCCGTTTTTCTCTGTCATTTCTATCTCTCCTCAGTCTCTCATTTTCCCTAAGCAGACAATAAGGCGGCCGCGCCGTACAACTGGTACCGGCGCAGCCGCCTCCAACATTCGTCAGCATTTACTATGTATAATACCGCAGATAGTCCTCGGATGCAATAGTTTCACTTGGCACAAGCTGAAGTTCCAGATCCTCGTCCTCATTGGCAAATACGGCCCCCTCCGGAAGCACCGCGTTCCGGTAGGTCCTCTCCGGCTCCGACGAGTCGGAGATCCAGGGATACAGATACCCGATCTCGCTGCCGCTCTCATCGTAGACCGTCACATCCGGGGCCCCGTAACCGGAGACCACGATGATGTCATACACGCCGGCCGGAAAATCCTCCCCGGCTGTCAGGGTCTGGCCGCCTGCCACGTCCACCGTCTCCGTCAGCGGGTTGGGCTGCCCTTCCATGCTGCCTGTCTGGGCGTTCTGCGCGGAGAGGGTGAGGTAGCCGTCGCCCAGGAACGACACGGAAGCGCCTGCATACAGGCGGATGTCCTCCACCTTCTTTGTGTCCTCATCCAGGGATTCGTACAGGTAAACCCCGTTCTCATAGTCGTCTACGGACAGGGACATATAGCTGCCATCTGTCGTCTCCACCGTGTAGGTGCCCTCGGGGATGTGCGTGCCCACGATGTAATCCCCCTGGCCGAACTGGTGGGAGTAGCTCTCCCCCTCCGCCGGGATCTCCCTGGTCACATAGGCGTAGGGATCATACTCGTAGTCATCGTATATCTCCTCTCCGTAGCTGTCCTCATACGCCTCATAAGCGTACTCCTCCCGGTCTGAGAAGATCCCGGCCAGAGCCGGCACAATGGAGACGGCCGCCGTCGCGATCACAACGATCACCACCACTTTGACGAGACGGCTGCTCCTCGCCCGCTTCTCCCCCTCCACATAGGTGTTGTATGTCCGCTCCTTTTTCCGCGGCTTTCTGGACGCCGGCCAGGACTGCGCGTACTGGCGCCCGGACTGCTCCGGCATGCGCTGCGCTTTCCGGGGCGCGGCCTCGCTGAAAGATTCGGAGCTGTGCACATGGGTGAGCGGCTGCCCGTCGCAACTGCTCTGGTTGATCCGGTAGTGTTTCTCTGATTTACTGTTGTCAAGTCCGCATTCTGTACAGATGTTATGGCTGTCCAGCTTCCCGTCGCACAGACTGCACCGTTCCCTGAAAAACATAGTCCCGCCCTCCCTGTCTGCTCACTTTTCTAAAAGTATAGCATACTGCGGGCTGTTTTGCATCACTGCGCTAAAACTTTCCTCCTGCCCCGGTCCGTCCGACCAGTTCATCCAGGCTGATCCCGAATATATCCGCCAGACTGCAGAGGATAAACAGATCCGGCACCCGCTTGTTATTTTCATATGAAGAAAGGGATGTCCTGTCCACCCCTACCTTGTCCGCAAGCTGTCTCTGCGTCATATTCTTTTCCAGCCGCAGCGCCCGGATCCTTGGCCCGACGCCGCCGTACTCTCCCGCCCTCATCATGACTGCATGTTCTCCTCCAGGTTATCCTTCATGTCGCGCACCATCCGCCGGATGATCTTGAGGGTGGCCGGATCCATGTCCTTGAGTTCCTCCGACACCTCCGTTACATAGATGCTCTCCGTCCCCTCCAGGCTGTCGCACAGGAGACGGTCCGTCGTCGTGTGCAGGGCGTTGGCCGCCTTCACGACAAACTCCAGACTGGCTTTCGTCATCCCGTTCTCCACGTGGCTGATATGCGGGATCGAATACTCGATCTCATAGGACAGTTCCTGCTGGGACATCTTTCTCTTCTTCCGCATTTCCTTAAGCCTTTTTCCTAGCATCTTGTAATCCATCATCATACCTCCGGCGCTCGTACATCCATTTTATGCGAAAGCCTTTTCTTTTAACATGCACCGTAAGGATATGTCTATGTATTCAGTTTAAATTTATTCAAAAAAATGTGCCTGCATCTGTTCCCCGCAGATCCGGTCCATCTGGCCGGCCACGTCCGCGCCCTCGTACTCGCCGGAGAGGACCACGATGCTGTCCCCCGGAAGGAGCCTTGTGGTCCCCCTTGGAAGCAGCTCCCTCTCCCCCCGCTTCACGGACACGAGGAGGCAGTTCTTCGGCCACTCGACCTCACTCACGAGATGGTCCGCCGCCGCAGAGCCCTGCATGACGGGAAATTCCTGCAGGATCTTTTCCCCTGCGCCCCGGGGCACATGCTCCCCCCGCCTTTTCAGCAGGTTGCCGAGGAGGCTCTCATAGATCGGCTCCGAGTGCAGCAGCGTCGCCACAATGTAGGCGCAGATGGACACCACGCCCAGGGAGAAGAGCTGGCTCACCGTGCCGGTCATCTCAAAGATCAGGATGATCCCGGTGAGGGGCGCCCGCACGATCGCCGTGAAGTAGCCGGCCATGGCCAGGAGCACAAAGTTGTTCAGATACAGCATGTCAAGACCGAACAGGACATGGCCTGTCCAGGTAAAGATACCGCCGATAAAGGCTCCTATGATAAGGAGCGGGAAAAAGATGCCTCCCGGCGCGCCGGAGCCAAAGCTCACTGCCGAAAACAGGAACCGGCCGGCAAGGAGGAAGGCCATGGTCCCGACCGCCATCCCGCCCGCCGTCAGATCCTCCACGAGACTGTGGCCGGCGCCAAGAAGTTCCGGCGCCGCAAGTCCCAGGACGCCGGCTGCCAGGAAGGGGATGAGAAGCTTTCCCATCGTCCCGGCCCGGGGGATCTTGCTGTACAGCGCCTGCACCTTCAGGGTAAACCAGTTGTAGAACACGCCGAGCAGTCCAAGCACCACTCCCAGCGCCACGAGGAATCCATAGTACTCCGGCGGCAGCGCCTCCGTCAGCGTGAACCGGAAGACAGAGTCCGTCCCCAGCACGGCCGTACAGAGAAAGTCCGCCGTCAGGGCCGAGGACATGGCGCACAGCAGCACGGCGGCGGAAAAATTCCTGTGCACCTCCTCCATGGCGAACATGACGCCGGCCAGCGGCGCGTGAAAGGCCGCCGCAAGCCCGGCGCTGGCCCCGCAGGTGAGCAGGTACCTCTCCTCCGTCCTGCCTCTGTCCAGATAGCGGGAAACTCCCTTCCCCGCCATGGCTCCAAGCTGGATGGACGGGCCCTCCCGCCCGAGGGCCAGACCGCCCAGGATGCACAGGAAGCCGCCGGCAAACTTGGCGGCCAGCACCCTCCACCAGGTCTGCCTGATCCGGCCCACCATCTCCCCCTCGAGCTGGGGGATGCCGCTGCCGGATATAAGAGGCTCCCAGTCCACCAGCTTCGCCACCAGAAAGGCAAGGAGGATCAGAATGCCGAACCAGCCGGCGATCCACAGCGGTTTCCCCGCTATGAGATCCAGGATGGCGTTCAGCCACCGCCCGGCATTTTCAAGGAGCAGCCGGTACAGGAGCACGACAAACCCGGCCAGGCCGCCCACTATGATGCCCTCCCCGATCAGGGTGACCTGAAATCTCTCCGCGCGCCGGAGGGTCTCAGCTATGTCTTTTTTCTTTTCATTTTCGTTCATTGTCTCATTCCTCCGGAGACAATTCTATCATATCGGGAACGGTTTTGCACATGCTTTGCGCGCTGTGTCCGCCGCGCCTACAGCGTCTCAATGAACCGCATGAACGCCCTGCGGCCTTCCACCGTGCACTTGTAGACGCCCGCGTCCTCCAGCACGTGGGTGAAGACAATGCCGGTCTCCTCCTTCAGGACATCCATCACGCTGTCCCTTGTGATGCTGTCGTATTTCGGCAGGAAGGAATCCGCCCAGTCCGCGTGCTTGGCGATCTTCTCGTTGGAGCGGATGTCCTTTCCCTCCACGATGTAGTCCGCCAGGATCTCCAGCTCCTCCTTCAGCCTGGAGGGGAGAACGGCCAGGCCCATGACCTCGATGAGGCCGATGTTCTCCTTCTTGATGTTGTGGTACTGCGCGTGGGGGTGGAACACGCCCAGGGGATGCTCCTTCGTTGTGATGTTGTTGCGCAGGGTCAGATCCAGCTCGTACAGATCCCCCTTCTTTCTGGCGATGGGGGTGATGGTGTTGTGGGGCGTCCCGTCTGTCTCAGCGTAGATGAAGGCATCCTCGTCCGTGTATCCCCGCCATGCCTGGAGCACATGGTCCGCCAGGTCGATGAGCCGCTTCTCATCCGCGTGGCGGATGCGCAGGACAGAGAGAGGCCACTTCACGATGCCCGCCTCCACATCCTCATAGCCAGGGATAGTCACCGGGATCTCGATGGGCGCCTTCGCCATGGCGAAGGTGTAGTGGCCGCCCTGGAAGTGGTCGTGGCTTAAGATGGAGCCGCCCACGATGGGAAGGTCCGCGTTGGAGCCCAGGAAGTAGTGGGGGAACTGCTTCACAAAGTCGAACAGCTTCACAAAGGCGGCCCGGTCGATCTTCATGGGCACATGCTGCCCGTTGAACACGATGCAGTGCTCGTTGTAGTACACGTAGGGGGAGTACTGGAAGCCCCATCCGCTGTCATTGATGGTGATGGGAATGATCCGGTGGGTCTCCCGGGCCGGGTGGTTGGCCCGTCCCGCGTAGCCCTCGTTCTCCATGCAGAGCTGGCACTTGGGATAGCTGCTTGCCTTCGCCGCGCCCGCAGCGGCGATTGCCTTGGGGTCCTTCTCCGGCTTGGAGAGGTTAATGGTGATGTCGATCTCGCCGTAGGGGGAGTCCACCTTCCACTTCATATCCTTCTTCACCCGGTAGCGGCGGATGTAGTCGCTGTCCTGGCTGAACTTGTAGAAATACTCCGTGGCCGCCTCCGGGGATTTCTCATACGCCTCCCAGAAGGTCTTCTGCACCTGGGCCGGCCTCGGCACAAGGCAGTTCATCATCTTCGTGTCAAAGAGATCCCGGAACACGACAGAGTCCTCCACAAGGCCTCTTGCCACCGCCTCGTCAAGGAGCTCCTTTAAGATCTGCTCCAGATCCAGCTCCTCCCCCCCGATGGAGACATCCTCAAAGTCATCCTCTTTAAAAAGCTCCAGCAGCAGGTTGGTGGCATACACCCGCTCGCACGCCGGCGTCAGACCGGTCCGGATCCCGTACTCCACAAGTTTCTTTATATTCTTATACAACATTCCTTCGCCCTCCTATGCCAGACGGTGCGCCCCGTCTCCGATCTCCACTACGTAAAATTCCGCTGTCCTGCCGCATTTCTCCTGGTATCCCTTCTCCACGGTATCGATGAAGGCATCCACCGCATCGTTCTTCACGATGCTGACCGTGCAGCCGCCGAAGCCGCCGCCCGTGATGCGGGACCCGATGACGCCGGGCACGCTCCAGGCCAGGTCCACCAGCACGTCGATCTCCTCGCAGGACACCTCATAGTCGTCCCGCAGGGAAATGTGGGACTGGTTCATGTACGCGCCGAACTTCGCCACATCACCCGCCTTCAGGGCCGCCTCCGCAAGAATGGTCCTCTGGTTCTCGCAGACCGCATGCTTCGCCCTTCTGCGGCAGACGTCCTCTGCGATGGCGTCCTTGTGGGCCTCGAACTCCTCCTCCGTCAGGTCGCCCAGCGTCTGGATATCCACAACCTTCTTCAGATCCTGCAGCGCCCGCTCGCACTCGTTTCTCCTGTCGTTGTAAGCGGAGTCCACCAGGCTGTGCTTCACCTTGCTGTTTGTGATGACGATCTTCGCGTCCTCCAGCTTCACCGGCGCATACTCGTACTGCAGCGTGTTCGTGTCCAGGAAGATGGCATGGTCCTTTTTGCCCATGGCGCTGGCAAACTGATCCATGATCCCGCAGTTGCAGCCGTTGAAATTGTTCTCCGAATACTGTCCGATCTGCGCGATCTCCACCATGGAAACCGGGAAATCGTACATATCCTTCAGGATCGTCCCGGTCAGCACCTCCAGGGAGGCGGAGGAGGAAAGGCCGGATCCGTTGGGGATGTCCCCATAGATCACGATGTCAAGGCCGCAGTCCATCTCAAATCCTCTTCCTTTGAAGGCCCACATCACGCCCTTCGGGTAGTTGGTCCATCCCGCCTTCTTATCCGGCGTCAGCTCGTCCAGGCTTGTCTCGATCACGCCCAGCCTGTCAAAATTCATGGAGTAAAAACGGAGCTTCCTGTCCGACCGCTTTCTGGCCGCCCCGTATGTACCGATGGTCAGCGCACAGGGAAATACATGGCCTCCGTTGTAGTCCGTGTGCTCCCCGATGAGGTTGACCCTCCCCGGGGCAAAATACTGACGGATCTCCCCGCCGTCGCCGTACAGTTCCTTGAAGACATTCAGCACTTTCTCTTTCATTTCCACATACACCTTTCTTCATTTTTTTATAATTATAATAGGCTTTCCAGATAAAAACTATAATGATGATTGCGAAAATTATAAAAATATTGCGTTCCCTACTGTCCCTCTTCCTTTTGCAGTGCCTGCCGGTACGCCCTGGGCGTCATCCCGAAGCTTCTGCGGAACACCCGGTTAAAATAGGAAAGGTTGTTGAACCCCGTATCCAGGGCGATGTCCGTGACGCTCTCCCGCCCGGCTGCCAGGCGTCCGGCCGCGATCTCCATGCGGTACTGGTTGATGTACTCCACGCAGGTCATATTCATATACTGCCTGAAAAACCGCATGAAATAGTATTCGCTGAAGTGGCAGACCCCCGCCAGCTCCGCCACGCTCAGGGGGCGCTGGTAGTTTTCCTTGATATAGCCAAGGACGGCCCGCAGCTTCTCCACCACCTCCCGGTTCTCCCGGCGCAGCCACCTGGCCGGCGCTTCCCGGTAGAGGAGGAGCAGGATCTCCAGCAGAGCCGCCTTCACCTCCAGCTCGTACCCTTCCTCCTTCGCGGCGAAACTCTCCCGCATCCTGCCGCACAGGCCGGCCAGCTTCCCGGCCAGGCCGTCTGTCTCCCCGGCCCGGATCACATCCGGGAAGCGGACGTCCCCCTTTTCCAGAGGGGCGACGTACTTCATCTGGCAGGCGTCGCCGCGCCCTCCCAGCATGGAGGGGTGAAAGACGACGCTGTCTGTCTCCAGCATCCGCGTCTTCCCCTCCGGAATGCCGTGGAGGACGCCGGAAGGCAGGAACAGCACATCCCCCTCCTGTACCTGGCAGGGCGCCAGATCAATCAGATAGGTGCATCGCCCCTTGCGCACATAGGTGACCTCGAACTCCTCGTGCCAGTGGACCGGCAGGCCTGCAAGCCCGGCCGGGTACACGCAGTGGTAGTACTCCGCCGGGAAGATAGAGGTGCCGTGCCGGTTCTTTTCCAGATATTGTCTCTTTTCTTCCATATCCTCTCCTCCAGGGCAGGATTGTGTCAAAAACTGTTAGGAATATGCAAGTAAATCCTGCTTTTCATTTATACAATAGTAGCATATAATGATGCCAGGGTCAAAAGGCCTAAGCCCACATGAGCTTGCTCATAAGTAGGCGAAAGGCCTTGGGACCCGCCCCGATATGAGCATAAAAGTGGGATGTATATCCCACGATATGCGAATATCGGGCAGGATTGTGTGAGTGCGCAGCACGGAACAATCCGCAGGCATCATAGCCTCGGGCTTTTGACCCCAACATCATTTCACAGATGAAGATTGAAAGGAGAAAACCATATGATCCGCAAATATACGTTTGGAAATCCATTTCCCACCGAAGCAGTCGTAAAAGACATTCCCGCATCCCAGGGCACCCTCCCCTATTTTACAAGAGAGGACGGCAGCCTTGTCCTCACCCTGGAAGAGGGGGCGCCGGTCTACGGCCTGGGCGAGCAGGTGCGGGGCATCAACAAGCGGGGCTGGACCTACACGAGCAACTGCTCGGATGACCCCCACCACCTGGAGACCACCCACTCCCTCTACGGGGCCCACAATTTCCTGATGATCGGAGGAAAGCAGCCCTTCGGTATTTTCATCGACTACCCCGGATACCTGACCTTTGACATCGGCTACACCCGGAAGGACACCCTGCGCATCACACCTGCGGACTGGGACATGGACGTCTACCTCATCGAGGCGGAGGACGGGCGCTTCCCCTCCATCGTCCGCGCCTTCCGACAGATGATAGGCAGAAGCTACATCCCGCCGAAGTGGGCCTTCGGCTACGGCCAGAGCCGCTGGGGCTACCAAAACGAGGCGGATGTGCGTGAGGTGGCCGCGAGATACAGGGAGGCCGGCATCCCCCTGGACGCCATCTACCTGGACATCGACTACATGGAGCGGTACGAGGACTTCACGGTCTCGGATGAGAAATTCCCGGATCTGACCGGTCTGGCAGCAGACATGAAAAAGGAGGGGATCCACCTCGTCCCCATCATCGACGCGGGCGTCAAGATCGAAGAGGGCTACTCCGTCTACGAGGAGGGCATCGAGAAGGGCTACTTCTGCAAGGAAGAGGACGGCGCCCCCTTCGTGGGCGCTGTCTGGCCCGGGAGAGCCCATTTCCCGGACATGCTGAACCCCGCCGCCAGGAGATGGTTCGGCCTGAAGTACAAGGGTCTGCTGGATATGGGCATCGACGGCTTCTGGAACGACATGAACGAGCCCGCCATCTTCTACTCCGAGAAGCGCCTGAACAAAGTATTTGACGAGGTGGCCTCCATGAAGGGCCAGAACCTGGATCTCGACAAGAACAACCACCTGCTCGGCCTTGTGAACACTCTGGCCAACAACCCGGAGGACTACCGCAGCTTCTACCACGAGCCGGGGAATGGCCTTCCCAGGGTTCGCCACGACAAAGTCCACAACCTCTACGGCTACAACATGACCCGGGCCGCCGGGGAAGCCTTCGAGGAGCTGGAGCCGGACAAAAGGATCCTCATGTTCTCCCGCTCCTCCTACATCGGCATGCACCGCTACGGCGGCATCTGGCAGGGCGACAACATGTCCTGGTGGTCCCACCTGCTCATGAATGTAAAGATGATGCCCTCCCTGAGCATGTGCGGCTTTTTGTACACCGGGGCGGACCTGGCCGGCTTCGGCGGGGACACGACCGAGGACCTGGCCATGCGCTGGCTCCAGTTCGGCATCTTCACACCCCTCATGCGGAACCACTCCGCCATGGGCACAAGGGAGCAGGAGGCCTACCGCTTCTCCAACGCGGAGGCCCTGGGGCGGATCATAAAGCTCCGCTACTGCCTGCTGCCCTACCTGTACAGCGAGTACATGAAGGCAGCTCTCCATGACGACATGCTCTTTGCGCCCCTCGCCTTCGCCTACCCGGAGGATCCCCAGGCGGCCCAGGTGGAGGACCAGCTCCTCCTCGGGGAGAGCCTCATGCTGGCGCCCGTCTGCCAGCAGAACGCCACCGGCCGCTACGTGTACCTGCCGGAGGACATGCTCCTTGTGACCACCTCCGGGCCGGAGGACTTCCGCTGTCAGAAGATGACCGCCGGGCACCACTATGTGCCTGTGGCGGAGGAGGAGCTGATCTTCTTCGTCCGCAGAGGCCATCTCCTGCCCCTTTCAAAGACCGCGGAAAATGTGGCTTCGCTGGACAGCTCGGCCCTGGACGTCATCGCCTTCCCGGACGGCGGCTGCAGCTACACCCTCTATGATGACGACGGGGTCAGCAAAGACTACGACGATCCGTCCCGCCTCTCCGTGATTGACGTATCCTCTGACGGTGCGGTAAGATATGAGGGAACAACTGAAAGGAAGATCCACACATGTTTCATCTGCTCTTAGTCATCATCTACCTTGCTTTTATCAGCCTGGGCCTTCCGGACGGACTCCTCGGAGCCGCCTGGCCCTCCATGTACCAGGAATTTCAGGTGCCGGTGTCTTACGCCGGCATCATTTCCATGATCATCGCCGGCGGCACCATTGTCTCCAGCCTCCAGAGCGACCGGCTGACCCTCCGCTTCGGGCCGGGCCGGGTGACCGCGGTGAGCGTGGCCATGACTGCCGCCGCGCTCTTCGGCTTCTCCGTCACCCGCTCCTTCCTCCCCCTATGCTTCTGGGCAGTGCCCTACGGCCTGGGCGCGGGGAGCGTGGACGCGGCCCTCAACAACTATGTGGCCCTCCACTATGCCAGCCGGCACATGAGCTGGCTCCACTGCATGTGGGGCGTGGGGGCGTCAGCAGGTCCCTACATCATGGGCTACGTGCTCTCCGGCGGCGGCATCTGGAATACCGGCTACCGCTGCATCGGCCTGCTGCAGATCGCCCTGACGGCGATCCTCTTCCTCAGCCTGCCGCTCTGGAGGGACAGGCCGGGAAACGGCCGGGACAGCGCGACCCGGCAGGAGGAGGGCGGCGGCGCCGGGGACCCGGCTCCCGCCGTTCCCCTCTCCCTCATGCAGATCATCGCCATCCCCGGCGCCAGGGAAGTCATGGTCACCTTCTTCTGCTACTGCGCGCTGGAGCAGACGGCCGGACTCTGGGCGGCCAGCTACCTGGCGCTGCACGAGGGCGTCTCCACGGAGGCAGCCGCCTTCTTCGCCAGCCTGTTCTTCATCGGCATCACGGCCGGGCGGGCGGCGAGCGGCTTCCTCACCCTGCGCTTCAACGACACGCAGATGATCCGTCTGGGCCTCGCCCTGATCCTTGCAGGCATCCTGATCTTTTTCCTGCCCCTTGGCGGGAACGCTGCGCTGGCCGGCCTGATCATCATCGGGCTCGGCTGCGCCCCCGTATATCCCTGCGTCATCCACTCCACGCCGGCGCTTTTCGGCGCGGACCGGTCCCAGGCCATCATCGGCGTGCAGATGGCTTCCGCCTACGTGGGCACCTGCCTGATGCCGCCCCTGTTCGGCCTGCTGGCGAACCACATCAGCATCTCCCTCTTCCCCTTCTATCTCTTTGTGATCCTGGTGCTGATGTTCCTGATGCACGAAAGACTTCTGAAGAAAACACGGAGGTAGACTATGCAGATCGAATTGCGCGGCGACGGACGCGAGATCAAATCCCACGGCGACTACTCGTTCCCCGTCCTTGTCAGCCCGGAGCGGCTTGACGCCTACGAGATGGGGAGCTTCGCCTGCCACTGGCACCCGGAGATCGAATTCACCCTGATCCTCGACGGAGAGATCCTCTATCAGATCAACGACCGAACCTATCACCTGAAAGAGGGGGACGGCATCTTCTGCAACGCCAACATGCTGCACACCGGCCGGCACGCAGGAGACGGGGACTGCTCCTACCTGTCCGTCACGGTCAGCCCGGCCCTCCTGTACGGCTACGAGGCCAGCCTCCTGCAGACGAAGTATGTCCAGCCCCTGACGGAGAACCTCCTCTTCCCCGCCGTCCCCTTCTCCCCGGACATCCCCTGGGAGAGGGACGTCCTCGCCTGCCTGGAGACCATACGGCGGCTGTACGGGAACCCGCCCCGCTCCTATGAGCTCCGGGTGCTCACGGAACTCTACAGGATCTGGATCCTCCTCTTCGACAACCTGGATCCGGAGGCCGGCTCCTCCGGGGATACGCGGGAGCTGGAACGGCTCCGGCAGATCATCGCCTTCATCCACGGGCACTATATGGATCACATTACGCTGGAGGATATCTCCGGCTGCGTGAACATGTGCAAGAGCGAGTGCTGCCGGCTCTTCCGGCGGAATATGGATCAGTCGCTCTTCGACTACCTCCTCCACTACCGGATCCGCCAGAGCATCGGCCTCCTGACCCGGGGGAGGGACAGCATCACGGACATCTCCTGGCAGTGCGGGTTCTCCAGTCCCGCCTATTTTTCCAAGCTCTTCCGGAAATTCATGGGGTGCACGCCCCGGGAGTACGCAAGGGGCGCCCGCGGGAAAACCCTCTCTGAAAAATGATATACATGCGCGTGTATTTTGTTATATAATTTAAGAATACACAAGAGGGAGGCACGCTCTATGCAGGGTACATGGGAAAAGCGCAGAAAAAGGATCTTCGAGATCATAGAAGTGGGGACAGAGTACGACTATGTCAGCCGGATTTATGATTTTTTCAACGCGTTCTGCATCATCCTGAACCTGGCCGCCAGCATGGTCTACACCTTTGACTCCTACCGGGAGGCGTACGGCGCTCTCCTGATGACCATAGAGCAGGTGACCGTGGCCCTCTTCATGGTGGACTACTTCCTCCGGGTCTGGACCGCAAAATATCTGTACCCCGGCAGCTCCCAGCCGCGGGCCATCTGGAAGTACGTGACCTCCTTCACCGGCATCGTGGACCTGCTGTCCTTCCTGCCCCAGTACCTGCCCTTCTTTTTCCCGGCAGGCGCCATCGCCTTCCGCATGTTCCGGATCATCCGGATCTTCCGGCTGTTCCGCATCAATGCCTACTATGACTCCCTGAACGTGATCACAGAAGTCATTGTCAGCAAGAAGCAGCAGCTCTTCTCCTCTGTCTTCATCATCCTCATGCTGATGTTCGCCTCCAGCCTGTGCATGTACAGCCTGGAGCACGAAGCCCAGCCGGACGTGTTCTCCAACGCCTTCTCCGGCATCTGGTGGGCCGGCTCCACCCTGCTCACCGTTGGATACGGGGACATCTATCCCATCACCACCCTGGGGAAACTGTTCGGCATCTTCATCGCCTTCCTGGGCGTGGGCATCGTGGCGATCCCGACCGGTATCATCTCCGCCGGCTTCGTGGACCAGTACTCCCGCATCAAGAGGATGAGTGAGTACGGCCACGAGGCGGACATCCATTTCATCCAGATCCAGCTCACCGAGCAGGACCCCTGGGTCGGGAAGACCATCTCCCAGCTCCATCTGCCCACCCGCGTCATTGTGGCCGCCATCCAGCGGGACCACCGCATCCTCGTCCCCCGTGGCAGCATGACCCTCAGGATGGGGGACTCCATGGTGCTCGGCGCGGAGTCCTTCCACAACAATAAGGGAGAGCGCATCCAGCTCAAGGAGATGGCCCTCCAGAAAAACCATCCCTGGATCGGGCAGCGCATCCGGGAGCTTGACATCTCCCGGAAGTCCATCATCGTCCTCATCCGCCGGGGTGAAAAGACCATGATCCCGCACGGCGGCCTTGTCCTGCGGGAGGGGGATATGGTCATCTTCTACTCGCAGATGCACATAGCCGGCGCGGAGGCGATCGACCTGTAATTTTCAAAAATACAGATTGACAAAGCGCGGCCGGATATGATATAAATATCTAGTGACCGATTTACATCGGGAGCAGGTACAGGGGATTGGTCAAATGGTATGACAGGAGTCTCCAAAACTCTTAGCGGGAGTTCGATTCTCTCATCCCCTGCTCTTAAAGAGCCAGAAACGCTTATTTTACGAGCAATTCTGGCTCTTTTTCTTTATCCGGAAGATCAGAGGGTATCAAACATGGTACTTTTCCATAACCTCCCGGAACATCTGTCCTGGGAGGCCATTCTGCGCCTTGCGGCGTCTGGATCGAATATTGTTGTATCCGATTAACGCTTGCTTAACGTTTGGGTAACCGAAAATAGCGGGAATACGGGGATTCAGCCAGGATTTGTTGCAGATGCGTTGCAAACTGTTGAAGACTGAACATGATTGAGGACACCTCTTTTTAATCTCGGATGCATCTCACCATCTCGGTGATTTTATTGTAATGTACTTCTGATTTTTTCTTCACCACAAAACTGCAGTCCCGCTGTAATCTGTTTGAAAAAGTCTGCGTTCCACATATTCAAAGAAGCTGTGTCTCTGATAAACGGCTCTACATCCTGTTTCGCCTGACGAAAATCAATGGCATCAAATCTTTCATACAACATACGTCGCAGCTCCGGGAGCGTACATTCCACATCTTCGGAAATAAAGCCGGACTGCAGAAGCCGTGCCCGCAAATGTTTTTGATTCACAGCACTCCCCCTGGAGAGATAAAATACATAATCATACAGATCCCGTCCTTTTATCCTGCTTTTCCACGCTCTGCAGAGCACCGCATGGATCTTCCCGGCAAACAAAGACGGCATATCATACAGGTTCACTTCATATGGTGTCGGAAGAAGCCGGTATTTATGCTCAAAACCGGCATACTCCGGCGGATTGATGTCGACCTCGAATTTTATTTTAACAACCTCACTTCTGGCAACACTTCCCGCCAGATCCCCATCCGCATAAAACAGCAAAAGATGTTCTTTGGTATTTCCTTTCAAAAAAGCAGAACGGATATTGCTTTCCTTCGTCTTTTCCTTCTCCTGTATCGTAACATGCAGGCCAAAGGCACGTACCTCTTTCTCCAAAACCGGAAAATAATCGCTCAGATCAAAATCCGGAGTGCCGTTCCGCCATAAATGGCTGCTTTCTGAAAGAACCCCGCCCGAGAAAGTCCGCACAGGACAATCTCCTGCATGATTTCCTTCATCGCGTTTTTCTGATCATATATATTTTCTATCCGATAGTTCTTCAACATCTGTTCAATTGCCGTATTCATCTCTTCATCCTCCGCAATAACGACGCCATTTTCTTTACGTTTCCAGAATGATAATGTTCGGCTAAAACTGCCACTTTATCCGCATCTAATTTACACAGTTCCGTTTCTTCAATCCGCAGATCTTCTGTCAGAAGCGCAAAAAGTTCCCTGCCGTTTGCCGCCGGATGCATTGTGCACAGTTTATCGCACAGGGCCTTTTCGGGTTCTGCAATACGGTAAAAATACTCCTTTTCCTGCACGACCCTGAGTTCCAGTGGAAACGCCTCAGATGGAACATCTCGATAAATAAAAGTGCCAAACATTGTTTCATATCTTTTTTTCTTCTTTTTTTCAAAAGTGGCACAAGTAATCGTATATACGGTCTCAGGTATCAATCCATAATACGCAAGCGCATACTCGAAAGAAATATAAGACGGTCCATAGATACTCCCTGCCAATAAATATCCCGGAACCGTCCGGTCAGTCTCATATAACCCCCGCACAATCGGAAAGCATTCACCCCGCTTCGTCATACGCGAAAGTCTGGCCGCCGGATTGGAATATTCTTTTAATTCTTCCAGCATCATTTCAGTAGTTTTTATCATATTTTCACCTCTTAATACAATAATATGAGATTATATGGTGAAAATCAGGTGTTTTATTGTTTTCGTTTTGCACTGCTCACAAATGAATATAAATACAAAACCTCCCAGAACATCTGTCCCGGGAGGCCATGCAGCGCCTTGCGGCGTCTGGATCGTATATTGTTGTATCCGATTAACGCTTGCTGAACTGCGGAGCGCGACGGGCAGCCTTGAGGCCGTATTTCTTACGCTCTTTCATTCTCGGGTCACGTGTCAGGTAACCGGACTTCTTGAGGATCGGTCTGTAGTCAGCATCAACCTGCAGAAGGGCTCTTGCGATGCCGTGACGGATCGCGCCTGCCTGTCCTGTGTATCCGCCGCCCTTTACGTTTACGATCACGTCAAACTTGCCCTCTGTCTCTGTGGCAACCAGGGGCTGGCGGACGATAACCTTCAGAGTCTCCAGTCCGAGGTACTCGTCGATGTCTCTCTTATTTATTGTAATCTTGCCTGTTCCAGGTACAAGATATACTCTTGCGATAGATTTTTTTCTTCTTCCTGTTCCGTAAAATTTAGATGTAGCCATTTCTTAATATCCTCCTTTCGACCTCTGATTAAAATTTCAGCTCTTCCGGCTTCTGAGCCTGCTGCTCATGCTCCGGTCCTGCATACACATGAAGTTTCTTGATCATGCTTCTTCCTAAAGGTCCTTTCGGAAGCATTCCTTTGACTGCCAGCTCGATCACTTTCTCCGGCTTCTTGTTCATCATCTCTGCCAGAGTCGTCTCCTTCATTCCGCCGACATACTCGGAGTGATTGTAGTAGATCTTCTGATTTAACTTCTTGCCTGTAAGCTTCACGTCCTTGGCGTTGATCACGATCACGTAATCGCCTGTGTCAATGTGGGGTGTGAACTCCGGCTTGTTCTTTCCTCTTAAAACCTTCGCTACACCTGATGCTAAACGTCCTAATGTATATTCTGAAGCGTCAACTACATACCATTTTCTCTCAATCTTGTCTGGACTGGCCATATAAGTTTTCATGGGTTTACCTCCTGCATAGTTTGCATTTACAATAAGAATAATATGAAATGTTCTATCGAAATCAGCCAGGTTCCGGGGCTTTGGTGCCTGGTGTTTCTCCTTTTGTCATACTGCATTATTATATTATACGCATCCACGCGTGTCAACTGTTTTCTTGGAGTTTTTTCAGCATTTTCTTGTATAGTTCCCGCGTATATTCTATAATATTTTCTGCAGGTGCGCGGCCCTGCCGCCGCGCGGATCATTTCCTGCTTTATTACCTATTTAAAGATACTACGGAGGAACCCCTCATGTCAAAACATATCGATCTTGTAAACGGCCCTGTGCTCTCATCCCTCACCCGTCTGGCTCTTCCCATCATGGCCACCTCCCTGATCCAGATGGCCTACAACTTAACGGACATGCTCTGGATCGGACGGCTGGGCAGCGATGCGGTGGCTTCCGTCGGCGCGGCCGGGATGTATATGTGGCTCTCCAACGGCCTGGCAGCTTTGCCCAAAATGGGCGGCCAGGTGTGCGCCGGGCACGCGCTCGGAGCGGGCAGGCCGAAGGAAGCCGCCTCCTTCGCCTCGGCAGCCCTGTGGATGACAGCTGCGCTGGGCCTTCTCTATGGGCTGTGCTGCATTCTGTTCGCTGATCCGCTGATCGGATTTTTCAATCTCAACAGCGCCCAGGTCATCGCAGATGCGAAGATCTACCTCCAGATCACCTGCGGCCTCGTTGTCTTCTCCTTCATAAACCAGGCGTTTACAGGACTGTTCACGGCAGCGGGGAACAGCCGCAATTCGTTTGCCGCCACCCTCTCCGGCCTGGTGATCAACATGGTCCTGGACCCGGTGCTCATCTTCGGCCTGGGGCCCTTCCCGGTGATGGGCGTCATGGGCGCGGCCATCGCCACCATTTTTGCCCAGTTCATCGTGACAGTGGTGTTTGTCTTTTACGCCGGAAAGGACACCATCCTGTTCCGCCATATGGAGATCCGCAGGCGGCCAGGCTGGGAACAGCTGAACCGCATCCTGCGCATCGGCTTTCCCACCTGCGTGCAGAACATGCTCTTCACCGGCATCTCCATGATCATTGCCCGCCTGGTAGCCGGATACGGGGACGCGGCCGTGGCTGTACAGAAGGTGGGCTCGCAGATCGAGTCCATCTCCTGGATGACGGCGGAGGGATTCGCGGCCGCTGTCAACTCCTTCCTGGCGCAGAACAGCGGCGCCGGCAAGCCGGACCGGATCCGCAGCGGCTACCGCAGCGCCATGGGCGTTGTGCTCATCTGGGGCGTCTTCTGCACCGTGCTTCTGATCGGTTTTCCGGAGCCCATCTTCCGCCTGTTTATCTCCGAGGCGGACGTGATCCCCATGGGCGTGGACTACCTGGTCATCCTGGGCGTGTCCCAGCTCCTCATGAGTGTGGAGATCACCACAGCCGGGGCGTTTGCCGGCATGGGCAGGACGCTCCCGCCCTCCATCTGCAGCATTGTCCTTACTGCCGCCCGGATCCCCATGGCTCTTGTTATGGTGAAAACGCCGCTTCACCTGAACGGGATCTGGTGGAGCATCACGATCTCCAGCATCTGCAAGGGAATCGTCCTGTTCCTCTGGTTCCGCCTGTATCTCGGGGGCGCGCTCAGCCGGATGGAGAAGTCTGTCCAGCGCTGAAAAATGTGAATAATAGACAATTTTCACTATACTTTTCTGTGTTTATATAGTAAAATAGACGGGACGTATAGAAACAACAGGAAAGCGAGGCTAATCTTATGTGGGCTTACAACAGCATTTTCTATCAGATCTATCCCATCGGCTTCTGCGGCGCGCCGGTGCACAACGACGGTGCGTATGCGCCCCGCATCCGCAAGCTGATGGACTGGAGCGCATACCTGCAGGAGCTTGGTGTGGACTCCATTCTTTTAAACCCTGTATTTGAATCGGACAACCACGGCTACGACACGAGGGATTTCCGGAAGATCGACTGCCGGCTCGGCTCCAACGAGGACTTTGCGCAGGTCTGCCGGGATCTGCACGCGCACAATGTAAAGATCGTCCTGGACGGCGTGTTCAACCATGTGGGCCGGGGGTTCTGGGCGTTTCAGGATGTGCAGGAGAAGAGATGGGATTCCCCCTACAAAGACTGGTTTCTCATCAACTTCGACGGAGACAGCTGCTATGGCGACGGCTTCTGGTACGAGGGCTGGGAGGGCCACTTTGAACTGGTAAAACTGAACCTGCGCAATCCGGCTGTCGTGGAGTATCTCCTGGAATGCGTGAAATTCTGGGTGGACGCATTTGACATCGACGGGCTGCGGCTGGATGTGGCATACTGTCTGGAGCCGGAGTTCATGAAGCGGCTCCGGAGCTATACGCAGCAGCTGAAACCGGATTTCGTCCTCATCGGCGAGGTTCTCTTCGGGGATTACAACCGGATCGTCAACGGGGAGATGCTCCACAGCTGTACCAACTATGAGTGCTACAAAGGCATTTACTCCAGTTTCAATTCCATGAACATGTTCGAGATCGCCCATTCCCTGCAGCGGCAGTACGGCTCTGAACCGTGGTGCCTCTACCAGGGCAAGCATCTCATGACATTTGTGGACAACCATGATGTGACGAGGATTGCCAGCATCCTCACGGACAGGAACCATCTGCCTCTGACGTACGGACTTCTCATGGGCATGCCGGGCATTCCCTGCATCTACTACGGGAGCGAGTGGGGGGAGCCGGGCGAGAAGGCGCCGGGCAATGATTATGCCCTGCGCCCCTGCTTTGATAAGCCAAAGCCAAATGAGTTGACAGAGCTCATCCGAAAGCTGATCCGCGTCCGCCAGAAAAGCGACGCCCTGTGCAGCGGTTCCTACCGCAATGTCGTCCTCACAAACCACCAGCTCATCTTTGAGCGGGCCACGGAAAACGAGCGCGTCATGGTGGCCATCAACGCCTCCGCCGGTCCCTTCACCGCCGCCTGCGGCGACCTGAACGGCTCTGTCACAGACCTCCTGACCGGTGAAAAGATGAGCCTTGCCGGACAGCTGGACATGCCGGCATACAGCATACAGTACCTTGCATTCTGATCCGTACCAGGAGGAATTGCCTATGAGCCATCCATCTTACACCATCGTCGGCGCAGCCATCCTGGACATCCTGGCCCGGCCGGTGGACGCCTCTGTCTTTGCGGCTGGCTCTGTCCCCGCGGAGACGGTCGCCCTGCACACAGGCGGGGACGCCATGAACGAAGCCTGCGTTCTGGCGGATCTGGGCGCGGACGTCCATCTTGTGAGTAAAGTCGGCCGGGATCCGGCCGGGGAAATGGTCCTTCATGCATGCAGCAGACGAAACATTGACGCCGCCTTTGTCGGCGTGTCTTCAGACATCCCCACCGGGACGAATATCGTACTGGTGGATCCAAAAGGAGAGCGCAGCTTTATCACGGCTCCCGGGAGCACCCTGCGGCAGTTTTATCCGGCGGATGTGCCGGACGCGGCCCTGCGGCCGGGCGGGATCCTCTGCTTTGCCAGCATCTTTGTCTCGCCCCACTTCGGGAACAGGGAGCTGGCCTTTCTTTTCTCGAAAGCAAAGGCGGCCGGGATGACGGTGTGCGCGGACATGACAAAACGCAAAAAGGGCGAGACGGTCCGCGATATGGCGGACTGCCTCTCCCTTCTCGACTATGTTTTCCCCAACTATGAGGAGGCTGCCCTCCTGACCGGCGAGTCAGACCCGGACCGGATCGCGGACGCTTTTCTCGCCTGCGGCACCAGGCATGTGGTCATCAAGGCCGGAAGCCGGGGCTGCTATGTCTGCACGCCCGACAGGCGCTTCTGGTCCCCGGCATACGCCCGGGCCCGGTGCATCGACACCACCGGGGCCGGAGACACGTTCACCGGCTGCTTTCTCTACGCGCTTGGCCACGGCCTTCCCACCGCGGACTGCGCCCGCTTTGCCAACGCAGGCGCCTCCCTCTGTATCGAACAGACAGGGGCCGTCGGAGCGGGGAAGGATCTGCAGGAAATCCTAAAAAGAGCAGGCCTCTGAAAAAGGGACCTGCTTCTTTTTTACTCTCTCACCAGCACCTTCTCGATCTCACCGATATACATGGTGTGGTAATCCTTCTTGGGATACCATTTCGCATCGCACTCCGTGTCCACGAAGCACTCGGGATACATCTCCTGGGCATAGAGCTTGCGGCACACGAAGATCATCTCCGCCTCCTCCACTGCCGCTGTCTCCTCCAGTGTCTTCTCGTCAATCAAATACGGGTGAAGTCCTGCTTTCTCCCACTTGTCCGCCGCATCCCTGCCGGATACGGAGCCGCAGATATTGAGCGCCTCCCGCTTATCTTCGGGAAGGAAGGAAATCGTGAAGCGGTCGTTTCCGTCCACAAATTCCTTTGTGTATCTCTGGGGCCTGATGTAGGCGGTCACCACCGGCTTGCCCCACATGATGCCCACGCCGCCCCAGCTTGCGGTCATGGTGTTGGACTTCATGCTGTCTCCCGCTGTGATCAGCATCCACTGCCTGCCGATCTTGTCAAAGGGATTAAATGAGAGTGTCTGGATATCAACTTCCTGAAATGCCATGATCCTGTCCTCCTTTTTTACTCCATCACGATCTTCCGGAAATTTTTCTTTCCTTTCTTCACAACAACGCCGGCTTTAAACGCATCCTCCGTAAACACCTCGTGGATGTTGGTGATCTTCTCCCCGTCCACGGAGACGCCGCCCTGCTGCACAGCGCGCCTCGCCTCGGACTTGGAGGGCACCAGCTGTGCCTTCACAAGCATGGTGAGGATGTCCATGCATCCATCCTCCAGCTCATCCGCCGTCAGCGTGGTCGTGGGCATATCGTCCGCATTGCCCTGGCTGAAGATCGCCCGCGCAGACTCCTGCGCCTTCCGGGCCTCCTCCTCGCCGTGCACCAGCTTGGTCAGCTCAAACGCCAGGATCTCTTTTGCCGTGTTCAGCTGCGCACCCTCCCAGGCATCCATCTTGTCGATCTCCTCCAGCGGAAGGAACGTCAGCATGCGGATGCATTTCAAAACGTCCGCATCGGCCACATTCCGCCAGTACTGGTAGAACTCGAAGGGGGACGTCTTCTCCGGGTCAAGCCACACAGCGCCGCTCTGGGTCTTGCCCATCTTCTTTCCCTCGGAATTAAGGAGCAGGGTGATGGTCATGGCGCAGGCGTTCTTGCCGAGCTTGCGCCGGATCAGCTCCGTGCCGCCCAGCATGTTGCTCCACTGGTCATCACCGCCGAACTGCATGTTGCACCCGTACTTCTGGTACAGCACATAGAAATCATAGCTCTGCATGATCATGTAGTTGAATTCCAGGAAGCTTAAGCCCTTCTCCATCCTCTGCTTGTAGCATTCTGCCGTCAGCATGCGGTTGACGCTGAAGTGCGGCCCCACCTCCCGGAGCAGGTCGATGTAATTGAGATCCAGCAGCCAGTCCGCATTGTTCACCATGAGCGCCTTGCCCTCAGAGAAATCAATAAAGCGGCTCATCTGCTTCTTGAAGCAGTCGCAGTTGTGCTGGATCTGCTCCGGCGTCATCATGGAGCGCATGTCTGTCCGGCCGGAGGGATCCCCGATGTAACCCGTACCGCCGCCGATCAGGGCGATCGGCCTGTTGCCCGCCTCCTGGAGGCGCTTCATCAGGCACAGCGCCATAAAATGTCCCACGTGAAGGCTGTCCGCCGTGGGGTCAAAACCAATGTAAAACGTAGCTTTTCCGTTGTTGATCAGTTCCCGGATCTCTTCCTCGTCCGTCACCTGGGCGATCAGCCCTCTCGCCTGCAGTTCTTCATAAATACCCATGTCTCTTCTCCTTTTTTCTTCGCATATATCCGGCGCTTTCCCTCACAGGGAACGCGTCCCCCGCAAAACAAAAAGCCCCTGCTGCTCACACAGCAAGGGCGAAATTCTTCCGCGGTACCACCTTCATTCACCGGTTCCTCACAGTCCCGGCCTCACCGGCATGCTCTCCCGGAAACGCATCCGTCTCCACGGTTCACAGCCTGGCACTTTAACGCGCGCCAACCCGTCGCAGCCTACTTGCCCGCAGGCGTTCGGTGCAAAGCTCCGAGACGTATTCACATGCGGTTCCTTCGCGCGCCTCTCATCAGCCGGCTGCTTTCTGTGGGGGTGTCCCGGATGCTACTTGCTCTCTTCCAAGCCTTTTTTCATATTTCTCTGTCTGACTGCCATCCTAGCCCATCTGCGCGGATTTGTCAAGCCCATTGTCTGTGAATGGGAAAATTCAACGGTTGTTTCCCCTGTCATAATACGGGCAG
Source organism: Mordavella massiliensis (assembly GCF_016901695.1). Classification (GTDB taxonomy): domain Bacteria; phylum Bacillota; class Clostridia; order Lachnospirales; family Lachnospiraceae; genus Claveliimonas; species Claveliimonas massiliensis_A. Next base: position 116,708 of record NZ_JACJKS010000008.1, read on the forward strand.
CTCCCTCTCCGGCACTGCGGGTTTTCCTCCGAGAACGCGCAGGTGATCTTCCGGGGCAGTTCCATCTCCACGCCCAGCTCTTCTCTTGTCATGTCCACGGCTTCCCTTATGGCTGTAAACGTATCCCGCTTGCAGCACCTGGGCCCGCCGATCTCTCCGATGGCCGCAAGCGCCCTGGCTGTCATCCGGTTGGACAGCCCCCAGGATCTTCCCCCAAGGGGCGTGGCTCCGGTGACAATGCTCATGTATATGCCGGCGCTCACCCCGGCGCCGCAGCAGCCCCAGAAGCCGCAGGCGCCGCCCGGCACCTGGCTGCCCCTCTCCTCCATCAAAGAGAGGGCCTTCTCAAGATCCAGCTGCCCGCCGCTGTTGCAAAATGCGGCCAGAAGAGCTGCGCCTGCCAGCACATGGTGCTCCGGCCCGTGCATGTAGATGTAGGGATCCTCCATGATCCTTTGCGCCACCGCGACAGGATCCCGCAGCTTTGTCTCCCTGCAGAAATCCCGGATCACGTCCAGCCCTTTCCTCGCATGGCAGGCGTCACAGACGTAGTGTCCGTCCCTGCAGGAAGCCTGGCTTTGTTCCTTTTTCCCGCAGAAGACACAGGTCATCTCCCGCGCCTTCTCGCTGTATACAAGTTCCCGGCCGCAGACAAGGCAGCCGCCCCGCCGTCTCTCCATCACAGCACCTTCCCGTCTTTGATGACCGCCCGGAGGCTTAAATCCTCCCGCAGGAGCACGATGTCCGCCTTCTTCCCAGGCGTGATGGAGCCGCGGCTTTCATATACGCCAAGGCTCCGGGCCGGATTCACGGATGCGCAGGCAACCGCTGTCTCCAGCGGGATCCCCATCTTCCGGACAGCCGTGCGCAGGCAGTCCATGAGATTCGTGACCGAACCTGCCAGGGCGCCGTCCGACACAAGGGTGGCGTGATTGCCCTTCACATCCACATCCAGGCCTCCCAGGGTATATCTGCCGTCCGGCATACCTGTGGCGCGCATGCTGTCGCTGATAAAAATGATCCGGTCTTTGCCCAGCATGCGGAACGCAGAGCGGACCATGGCCGGATGGATGTGGACGCCGTCGCAGATCAGCTCCGCCATCACGTGGGGGCTGTCCGAAACTGCTCCCACCACCCCCGGCGCCCGGTGGGAAAAGGCTGGCATGGCATTAAAAAGGTGCACGGCGTGGCAGGCGCCCCGGTCATAAGCCGCCTTGGCGGCATCATAATCCGCGTTGGTGTGGGCCAGCGACACGTGGACTTCATCCTTCACGGCATCCACAAACTCCAGCGCCCCCTCGCGCTCCGGCGCAATGCCGATGTAGTTTACCATTCCTTCCGCCGCCTTCTGGAAGCGGTGGAAAATGTCCACGTCGCAGGGCAGGATGTTGCGCGCATCCTGCGCCCCTTTCTTCGCCTCGCTGATGAAGGGGCCCTCCATGTTGACGCCAAGAAGGTCCGCCTCTGTCCCCGCCTGCTGCTCCCGCCTGCAGGCAGCCCCTGTGGCGAGGATCTGCTCCAGTTCCTCCACCGGCAGCGTCATGGTGGCGGGGTTGATGCCCGTCACGCCTACCGAGGCCTCGTACCGGGCGATCTCCCGGACCGCCTCCTTTGTCCCGTCGCAAAAGTCATGGCCCATGCAGCCGTGGAAATGGATGTCGATAAGTCCCGGGATGGCGTAGCATCCCTCCCCGTCGATCACATCGTCGTCCGCCTGGGCTTCTTCTGTGATGAGGCCGTCTTTTATATAGATCTCACCTTCTGAAAAGATCTGGTCTTCCCCGTATACTTTTACATGTTTGATCCGCATATTCTTCTCTCCTTCCGGACCTGCGCCGCGCTTCCCTGTCCTGCGGCGCCGTCTCACCACATTATAATATACCTGCGGGCCGGAGACAAGGTCTGCGGCGCGGCAGATCCAACGGCCCTCTAGAAGACGAGCCAGAGGATGCTCCCCGCCAGGGAGACCGTGAGGAGCAGGTAAGCCGCCAGTCTCCCCTTCCCTGCGGAGGCCCGGAAATGGACCGCCATAGCCGCGATGCACAGGGCGCCGAGTCCCAGCGCGAGAAGCCGCTGTCCCACCCAGTTGGACGGGAGCGCGTAGGCCCGCACAGCCGACAGGGCGACGCCCCAGATGGACATCAGATAGAAGATCACCTTCCGCGCCTCCTCGTTCTTTACAAGAAAAAGGGCCAGGAGCCCCGCAATGCTCACCACGCTGATCCCGATAAAAAAGAGAACTAAAATTCCAAGTGCCATGTCTGTATCCTCCTGTTTCTGTTTTTTTCTTTACAGGCAGCATTCTAGCACCAGGTTCTGAAGAAAGAGCAGATAAAATTCTGAAGAAATCTAAAGAACCGGCGAAACCTTCAGCGTGATCTCCACGCAGAACATCCCGTCCGCCTCCTTTGCGTCCACCTCCCCGCTCCAGGCCTGCGCCGTCTCCCGGATGCTGGCAAGGCCGATGCGCCGGCTCTCCGCCTGGGGCGACGGCTCTGTCCGGACCGCGTTCTGCTGGAAAATGACAAGGGTGTCTTCCCTGCTTTCCACTGCCAGTGTCACCTCTTTCTCAGGATCCGCATACTTCTCCACGTTGGAGATCAGGTTGTCCATGATCCTTCGCAGGGAAGTCAGGTCCGCCATGCCGGCTCCCATGGAGCACGCCGACAGGTCGATCCGGCAGCGGAACCGCTCCTCCAGGATCTCCTCCCACTCCGCCGCGAACTGGCGCATGAGAAAGGTCATATCCTCCACCTTCTCCCATGTACCCCGCCGGCCGTCCAGAAGCTGATCCATCAGTTCCCTGACCTGGACCGTCTTTGCCCGCACAAGCGCCATGTAACCCCGCAGTTCCTCCTCGCTGACCGTCTGCCGCTTCTCCAGGAGCTCGGTGTAGGACAGCATGGAGGTGAGCGGCGTCCGGATATCGTGGGACAGGGAGCGGATGAAATTCTCCCGCGCCTCTTTGCTCTCCCTCTCCCGCTGCTTCAGCTCCCTCTCGGCGGCGGCGAAGTAGTTGATCCCTTCCGCCAGGCGGGTCAGCTCATCGTCGCCCTCGGCCGGGACCGTGTCCACCGCGCCCTCCCGCAGCTTTTCCACCCCGGCAGTGATGCGGACCAGATAGGAGAGTCTCTGCCCAAGCAGCAGAAGGAAGAGGAAAAGAAATACCCCCACTGCCGCTGCGATGCACACGCCCCTCAGCCAGACATGCAGCGCCGCGGTCATCATGCCGTCCAGCCGGATCTCATTCCTCTCCAGGTAGACGTCCGACACGGACTGTCCCATGGCATAGAGGAAGAGGAAGGTAAACGCGGCCACTACGACAGAAAACACAAGATATTCGAGGATCTCCGCCGACAGCTTTCTGGCGCGGCCGGCTTTCTGCTTTCTCCTAATCCACATAGTATCCCTTCCCCCATGCTGTCCTGATGTACTTCGGGCTGCGGGAATCATCCCCCAGCTTCTTCCGGATGTTCTTGATGTGCACCATGATCGTTGTATCCCCCACTGCTTCCTCCTCCCAGACGCTCGCATAAATATTGTCCAGGGAGAAGATCTTCTTCCGGTTCAGGATAAACAGTTCCAGGATCCTGTACTCCGTGTGGGTCAGGGCGATCCGCTCGTCGCCCCGGTGCAGGGACTGGCCGTCCCGGTCCAGCCGCAGATCCTTGTAGCACAGTTCCCGGTCCGACTCATCCCGGACGTTGTACTGCTGCCGCGCGTACTCCCGGCTCCGTCGCAGGAGCGCCCCCACGCGCATGAGCAGTTCCGCGTTGGAGAATGGCTTTACGATATAGTCGTCCGCCCCCGCGTCAAAGCCCATCTGCTTGTCTGTCTCCCCCGAGTAAGCCGTCAGGAAGATCACCGGCGCGTAGTATGTCTTACGGATCTCCCGGGCCGCGGCAAACCCGGACATCACAGGCATATTCACATCCAGGATGTAGAGATCCGTGTCCGCATCCGCCAGATCGGCAGCCTGTCTTCCGTCTTCGGCCGCCGTCACCTCATACCCCTCCTCTTCCAGGAGGATCTTTAACACGGCCCGTATCTCTTTTTCATCATCCGCTATCAGGATCTTTGCTTTTTTATCCATGTCCGTTCCCTCCGTATCCAGGTATATGTTCCTCTTTCTTAGACGCTATCACACCCGGAGCGGCAAGGCAATCTTTTCTTCTGGATTCATAATAAAAATGGATGGATTTTGCCGGAAATATCATTGTAGGTTTGTCCCGTTTTTGCTATAGTACGTATAGATAGATTCTATGGTATGCAAGGGGAATACATAAGATGAAACCGAATGTTTACGAGAGCTACACAAAGATCCTGAAGGCGGAGCTCGTCCCGGCCCTGGGATGTACGGAGCCCATCGCCCTGGCCTACGCCGCCGCCAGATCCGTGGAGATCCTGGGCGGATTTCCGGACCGCATGGAGGCGCTGTGCAGCGGCAACATCATCAAGAATGTAAAAGGGGTGAAGGTTCCCAACTCCGGCGGCCTCAAAGGCGTGGAGGCAGCTGTGATCCTGGGCGCCTGCGGGGGAACGGCGGACAAGGAACTGGAAGTCCTTGAGAGCGTGACAGAGGACGACCGCATGCGCACACGGGAGCTGCTGGCCGCCCGCTTCTGCTCCTGCCTTCTGAAGGAGGGCGTGCCCAACCTGTTCATCGAGATCCGCTCCTATAAAGGAGAGGATTCCTCCGTCGTGCGGATCGAACAGAAGCATACAAACATCACCTATATGGAGAAAAACGGCGAAGTGCTCTACCAGAAAGACGCCGTGGAGACACAGAAGGCACTGGACAAATCCCTTCTGAACCTGGAAGACATCATAACCTATGCCCGGGAAGTTGATCTGGATGATGTCCGGGATGTGCTGGAACGGCAGATCGACTACAACACAGCCATCTCCGACGAGGGGCTTCAGAACCGCTGGGGCGCCGGCGTTGGGCAGACTGTGCTGGAAGAATTCGGAGACGACGTAAAGTGGCGCGCCATCGCCAGGGCAGCCGCGGGCTCAGACGCCCGCATGAGCGGCTGCTCCCTGCCTGTCATCATTATCTCCGGCTCCGGCAACCAGGGCATGACCTGCTCCCTGCCTGTCATTGAGTATGCACGCTCCACCGGAAAGACCCACGAGGAACTTCTCCGGGCGCTGTGCGTTTCCAATCTGACCGCCCAGGATCAGAAGCGCTACATCGGGCCACTGTCCGCCTACTGCGGAGCCGTCTGCGCGGCGGCAGGCGCAGGCGCCGGCATCACCTTCCTGTGCGGCGGCACCACAGAGCAGATTGAAAACACCGTCATCAATACCATCGTCAATGCCGGCGGCATCACCTGCGACGGCGCCAAGCCAAGCTGCGCCGCCAAGATCTTCGCCTCCCTTCAGGCAGCCTTTCTGGGCCACCGCCTGGCCATGAAGGGCTTCCGCTTTGAAGCGGGCGAAGGGCTCGCCATGGACACGGCTGAGGACACGGTAAAAGCCATCGGCTACATGGGCCGGGAGGGCATGCGCCAGACCGACATTGAGATCCTGAACCTGATGATCGGCAAGACGGATCTTGCCTCTATCTGATCCCAGGCAAAGGAGGGCGCACATATGAGCTTGCCCTTGCGATCGACCCCGGGAAATGTTCGGGGGCTAGTACCGGATCTCCAGCAGCACAAGTCCCTGAGGCGGCGCGGTGACGCCCGCCTCTGTGCGCACCTTCGCCACCAGGATCTCCCCCACCTTTTCCGGGGGGTAAAACCCGCGCCCCACCCGGATCAGGGTACCGGCGATGATGCGGACCATGTTGTAGAGGAACCCGTTTCCCGTGACGCGGATCACGATCTCCCTCGCATCCTTTGTGCTGTAGGAAAAAGCGCCCTCCGCACAGGGATGCTCCTCGATCTCCAGGCTGTCTATGCGGCGCACGGTATCCTCCGCGCTTGTGCGGATGCAGCAGAAACTGGCGAAATCATGCTCTCCCACAAGATATGAAGCACCCGCGCGCATCTTTTCCACATCCAGAGGAAAATAGACGTAGGTGCTCGTTCTCTTCTTCAGCGGATTGGCTGTGCGGGCATTGTAGATGTGGTACTCGTACGTCTTTGTGATCTGCTCCTGATACCTGGGGTGCCAGGTGAGGGGCACTTCCTCTGACTGCACGATCACAATGTCGTCCGGCAGCTTCTGGTTCAAAGCGAGAGCCATCCGCTCCGGCGGGATCGTACTGCGGGTGTCGAACACAGCCACATTGCCGAGGGCGTGCACGCCGGAATCCGTGCGGCTGGCGCCGATGACGCGGATCTCCTCCCCGGTGAGGGCAGTCAGTTTTCTGTTCAGCACTTCTTCTATGGTGATCCCGTTGGGCTGGATCTGCCAGCCGCAGTAATCTGTGCCGTCGTAGGCCACAGTCAGTTTGATCCGTCTCAATTTGCGTTCCTCTTTCCTCTAAAAGATCCAGATGTGAAGCGGCACGTACCTTCCGATGACAAACACCGCCACAACATATACAACCATCACGATATAGGCGATCCGGTCCCTGCTTCTGTAGCGCAGGGGCTTCATCTTTGTGCGCCCCTCCCCGCCCCGGTAGCATCTGGCCTCCATGGCCATGGCCAGGTCGTTGGCCCGGCGGAAGGCGGACACGAACAGCGGTACAAGAATGGGGATCATGCTCTTCGCACGCTGGATGATGTTGCCGCTCTCCAGATCTGCACCCCTGGCGATCTGGGCCTTCATGATCTTGTCCGTCTCCTCCAGGAGGATCGGGATAAACCGGAGCGCGATAGACATCATCATGGCCACCTCGTGCACCGGCACGCGCACCCTGTTCAGCGGGCCGAGAAGGCTCTCAATACCGTCCGTCAGGGCATTGGGCGTAGTGGTGAATGTCATGAGGGAGGACCCGGCGATCAGGTAGACAAGGCGGATCGCCATAAACACGGCGGTTCGCAGTCCTTCCGCAGTAATGGTAAAGATCCAGGCATGAAAGAGCACCTCCCCTCCTCTTGTGAGAAAGAGATTGAAGATTACCGTGATCATAAGCAGCATGATGATGGGCTTCATGCCCTTCATGATATAGGAAAACGGCACTCTCGACATGCGGATGACGGATATGAGAAAGAGCGTGGCCACCAGATAGCCGGGGATGCTGTTGAAAAGGAACAGGGAGATCAGGTAGAGCAGCGTTCCCACAAGCTTCACCCGCGGATCCAGACGGTGCAGGATGCTCTGGGCCGGATAGTATTGTCCTATTGTAATATCTCGAATCATCTATGCGCCCCTCCGTCTCTTCTTCACTGCCTCCAGGATCTCATCTGCGGCTTCCGCCACGGTAGTGGCTGTCACCCCCACGTCAAATCCCGCCTCCCGGATCTCGTGCATGATGTAGGTCACCTGGGGGGCCGCAAGTCCGATCTTCTCCAGCTCCTGATAGTGGGCGAAGACCTGTTTCGGCGCATCGTTGTAGAGGATCTTTCCCTTATTCATGACAATGATCCGGTCCGCGTACTTGGCGATGTCCTCCATACTGTGGGAGACAAGGATGACCGTCATGCCCGTCTGCCTGTGAAGCCAGGCGATCTGGTCGAGGATATCGTCCCGTCCTTTTGGATCCAGCCCGGCTGTGGGCTCGTCCAGGACAAGGACGCCCGGCCGCATGGCGAGGACGCCCGCAATGGCCGCCCGCCGCTTCTGACCGCCGGAGAGCTCAAAGGGGGAGGATTTCCAGTATTTCTCCTTCAGCCCCACCAGGCGCAGCGCTTCCTGCGCCCGCTTCACGCACTCTTCCTGGGAGAGGCCCTGGTTCTTCGGCCCAAAGCAGACATCCGTCAGCACATCCACCTCAAACAGCTGGTGCTCCGGGTACTGGAACACCAGGCCCACCTGGGTGCGCAGCTGCTTCATGTCATAACCCTCCGCGTAAATATTCTCCCCGTTGTAGTACACAGTCCCGGCAGTGGCCCGTATGAGGCCGTTCAGATGCTGGGTCAGGGTGGACTTCCCGGAGCCAGTGTGCCCGATGATGCCCACAAACTCGCCGTGGGGGATCTCCAGGCAGATATCCGAGAGAGCCTTCTTCTCATAGGCGGTCCCCGGACTGTATACATAGTCTACATGTTCTAACTTAATCGACATAGCGCTTCCACCAACTCTTCCTTCTTCAAAATACCGGCCGGGATATCCAGTCCGCGTTTTTTAAGTTCATCGGCAAGCATCGTCACCTGGGGCACGTCCAGCCGGTAGGACTTCAGCGTGTCCACCTGGGAGAAGATCTCCCGGGGCGTACCCTGCATCACAATGTGCCCGTGATCCATGACAAAGATCCGGTCCGCATAGATGACTTCCTCCATATAGTGGGTGATCAGGATGACTGTCACGTGTTTCCTGTGCCGCAGCTCCCGCACGGTCCGGAGGACTTCCTTCCGGCCGTTTGGATCCAGCATGGCAGTGGGCTCGTCCAGAACGATGCATTTGGGCTCCATGGCGATGACGCCGGCAATGGCCACCCGCTGCTTCTGTCCGCCGGACAGTTTGTTGGGCGAATGGTGCCGGTACTCGATCATACCCACGGACCTGAGGCTGTCCTCCACCCGCTTCCAGATCTCATCCGTGGGAACGCCCAGGTTCTCCGGGCCGAATCCCACATCTTCCTCCACCACAGTGCCGATGATCTGGTTGTCCGGGTTCTGGAATACCATGCCGGCGCTCTGCCGCACATTCCAGAGCTCCGCCGGGTCTTTCGTATCCCGCCCGTCCACCCACATGGTGCCGCCGGTGGGGACGAGGATCGCGTTCATGTGCTTGGCCAGTGTGGATTTGCCCGAGCCGTTGTGCCCCAGGATGGCGATGAACTGCCCTTCCTCAATCCCGAGGTCCACCTGGTCGATGGCCCTGGATGTACCGATCACATTGCCCTCGTCGTCCCTCTTTTCATATTCAAATACAAGTTTATCTGTCTGGATCATATGATGTTTCGTCATGTTTTCCGCTCCCCTGTAATCATCGGAAGTGCCAAAAGGCACATTCCGGGATTGTAGGCGGTCGCCAAGGTCTCGGGCAAGCCCGGACTTTGGCTCGTCGCCAGCACAAAAAAGACACAGCATGTACATACTGTGTCTTATTTTACGTGATTCAGCTCTGTTTTGCAAGGCCTACGCCTTCTCCGGCTCCGGATACTGCGTTCCCATCGTATCCACCGTCACCTTTTTCATCCGCTGCGTCTCCAGGGGCCTGTCGCTGTAGTCGGTGGCTGTCTGTGCGATCCGGTTCACGACATCCATGCCCTCGGTGATCTTTCCAAACGCAGCGTATGCGCCGTCCAGGTGGGGAGACGTCTTGTGCATGATGAAGAACTGGCTGCCTGCGGAGTCCGGATGCATGGCCCTTGCCATGGACAGAACGCCCTCCGTATGCTTCAGGTCATTTGCAAAGCCGTTCTGACTGAACTCGCCTTTGATCGTATAGCCGGGGCCGCCCATGCCTGTCCCGTCCGGGCAGCCTCCCTGGATCATGAATCCCCGGATGACCCGGTGGAAGATCAGACCGTCATAGAAGCCTCTGTTCACCAGGGAAATAAAGTTGTTCACTGTGTTGGGGGCGATCTCCGGATAGAGCTCCGCCTTCATGATGTCCCCGTTTTCCATCTCAAATGTTACAATTGGGTTTGCCATACTTATTTACCTCATTTCTGTCATTCATTGCTCTCTGACATTCTATCAGATTTTTCCCTTTTATCCAACTGCATTTTACTGCGCGCCAAGAGAATACAGCACCATGCCGCCCTTCTTCTCATATCCGGTGTCCCACAGCTCCTCCAGGTCAAAGACTGTCGCCTCCCCGTAAGTTGCCGCAGTCACACAGAATCTTCCCTCCCGCTCCTCATAACCGGTGAGGAGGAACCAGTGCCAGATAAAATCTGCAAACTGTTCCCTGTTCCGGTGATGCAAAAGCAGGAAAGGCACGGGAAGATCCGCATCGATCTGACGCTTCACGGCCGCTTTTGCCTCCCCGGCGCTCCTCTCCCCGTAAAAAGGCTCCATCCCGAGCGCTCTGCCGTCCTCATTTCCGAGATCCAGCAGGTAGGATCCAAATCCTTCCATGTAGGTTTCCAGCCTGTCAATCCCGCCGCGGCGGGGCTTCAGATAGGGCTTCATCTTCATGCTGAAGGCCTTGTAGTCCTGCTGCGTCAGCCGATGCGCATCATAGGGATACAGACCCTCCATCCCCTTCCGGAGGGCCAGATAAATACAGGTGTCGCAGGCTGTGGCCGCCCCGCAGCCGCCGATGTGCATGACCACGTTGGTGAACCAGTCCTGGTTCCCGCCGTAAGACTCCCCGATGTTAAAATATGCCAGATGCCGTTCCATATTCCGCCTCATTTCTTCATAATTTCTGTACAAATCTTTCGGAAATCTTCATAATTTCCTGCTCTTTATCTTTAGAACTCTCTCCTATACTGAGAGCAGTAAAAGGAGGAAACCATCATGAAAACTGTCAGCCTGCATACCGGACATATTCCCGCACAACACGGACAGGAAGTCTCCTGCCAGCCCATCTACCCGGTGTCCTCCCTGGTCCTGATGTTCTTTGTGTTCTCAGGCGCAGGCTGGATCTGGGAAGTGGGATTTCACCTTGTCCTGGACGGCCAGTTCTTCAACCGTGGTTTCCTTGCCGGTCCCTGGCTTCCCATCTACGGGACCGGCGGCGTGCTGATCCTCATTCTTCTGCGGAAATGCCGGAACCGCCCTCTTCTCTTCTTTGTCCTCACAGTTCTTCTGTGCGGAACGGTAGAATACATGACCGGCTTCCTCCTGGAGACGTTCTTTGGGGTTCGCTGGTGGAATTACAGCGGCATGCCCTTCCAGATCCACGGACGGGTCTGCCTGGCAGGTCTCCTCCTGTTCGGCTGCGGCGGCCTGGTCATCACCTACGCCGCCGCTCCCGCACTGGATGAACGGATCCGCCGGATCCCGCCGCGGCCGCGCACATTTCTGTGCACGGCCCTCTGCCTTCTCTTTGCAGCGGACCTGGTGCGCTCCCTCCTCTCCCCCAACATGGGCCTTGGGATCACCTCACTTTGATCTGCCCCAGGATCTCCCCGATCGGCGCGGAGATCGTCAGCTCGGCCCCCACTTCCCGGGCGGTCGCGCTCTTATTGATCACTGCCAGATGTCTCCCTCGGAAATAGTCGATAAAACCTGCTGCCGGATACACCACGAGGGAGGTACCGCCGATGATGAGGGTATCCGCCTCCGCAATGGCGCGGATGCTGTTCTGGATCGTCCCGGCGTCCAGGCTCTCTTCGTAGAGCACCACGTCCGGCTTGATGAGCCCGCCGCACTCGCACCTGGGGATGCCGGGAGCAGCCTTTACGAAAGCCGCGTCGTAGAACCGGCCGCACTTCTGGCAGTAGTTCCTGTGGATGCTGCCATGGAGTTCATACACCCGCCTGCTGCCCGCCTTCTGGTGGAGTCCGTCGATGTTCTGGGTGATGACTGCCGAGAGCTTCCCGGCATCCTCCAGCTCGGCCAGCTTCCGGTGGGCCGCATTTGGCTCCGCGTCCAGACACATCATCTTTTCCTTATAGAACTCGTAGAACACATCCGGGTGCGCCATAAAAAAACTGTGGCTCACCACCTGCTCGGGCATGTACTTATACTGCTGGTGATAGATCCCGTCCGCGCTGCGGAAGTCCGGGATGCCGCTCTCCGTGGATACCCCCGCCCCGCCGAAAAAGACGATCCTCTTGCTGTCGTCTATGATCTCCTGCAATTTTCTTACTTCCTCTTCGTACATTCCTGCACCGCCTCCCTTTCTTCTTTCAGTTTAGCACGTTTTCCCAATCGTTTTAAAGACGGTTCTGCATTTTCCTGATAAAAGTTCTTCTACAGATTTTCATTTTCTGTTGTATTTTCCCGAGTCTTATGTTAATATATCATCAATCTGCACTACTTACATAAGTAGTATCTGTCAAAGCCATCAGGGCATCTAAAATCATTTCTTTTTTCCAGGGAGGAACTGTCTATGAACAATCTGAAGAACTATTTCCCAATGATCCGTACAAAACAAGAGATCCTGTCAGAAATCCAGAACTCAGACGATCTGTCAGCCATATATGACAGCTGGACGCCGGAACAGCAGAACCATTTTCTTTCGTTCTGTTCCGGCGAAAAGGGGATCAGCATCCTGACAGACGGCTTTATCAAAGAAATCTTCAATCCCGAGTATGCCCCTGAGAGAATGGAAGATTTTCTCTCACTTCTTCTCCATCAGCCGGTCAGGATCAGATCCGTCCTTCCCAATGACTCGGCGAGGATTGCCGGCGAAAGTTATCTGATCATCACGGATATCGTCATAGAGCTGTACGACGGCAGCATCGCCAACCTGGAGATCCAGCGGCTTGGATACATGTTTCCCGGGCAGCGCAGCGCCTGTTATTCCGCCGATCTCCTCCTCCGCCAATACCGGCGGGTACGCAGCAGGAAGCAAAAAAGATTCAGCTATAAAAACATTCAGAACGTCTACACGATCGTGCTTTATGAAAAATCCCCCTCAGAATTTCATGCTTTTCCAAACGATTATGTCCATTATCTGGAGGCTGTTTCCGACACAGGCATAAAGATCGATCTTTTGCAGAAATACATATTCGTCCCGCTTGACATATTTCAGAAAAACCTGCACAATAATGGTATCAGGAACCGCCTGGAAGCATGGCTGGCCTTTCTCTCTTCCGACAGCCCCGAGATCATTCTTCCTCTTTTGAAAGATTACCCATCCTTCCAGAAGCTTTACGAGGAACTCTATACACTATGTCAGAACACAGGGAAGGTGATGAATATGTTTTCAGAGGAGTTGGCTATACTGGACCGGAATACAGAACAGTATATGATGGATGAAATGCAGGCCGAGATCGACCGGATAAAAACAGAAAAGACGCAGATCAAAGCTGAGATCAGCCAGATGCGCGCCGAGAAGGATGAGATGTGCGCAGAATACAGAAAAATACGCGCGGAATATGACGAAATGCGCACAGAGAACGACGAGATGCGCGCAGAATACAGAAAGATATGTGCGGAATATGACGAAATGCGCACAGAAAACAACGAGATGCGCGCCAAGAACAACGAGATGCGCGCAGAAAATGACGAGATGCGCGCCAAGAACAACGAGATGCGCGCAGAAAACGACGAGATGCGCGCCAAGAACAATGAGATGCGCGCAGAAAACGACGAGATGCGCGCCAAGAACAATGAGATGCGCGCAGAAAACGACAAGATGCGCGCAGAAAACGACAAGATACGCTCTCAAAACGACGAGATCCTCGCAGAAAACGACAAGATAAGAGCCGAGCTTGCTGCCAGGGACAAGATGATCGCTGACCTGAAACGGCAGCTCGCCTCCCGGGATTAAGGGAAAACCTTGCAGGAGAAGAGGCAGGCGCCGGAAATCCGGCGCCTGCCTCTTTTTACACGGCGGTGTGAAAGTTTTTCTGTAAATACGTAAACATAAGAGGTTCTTCTATGATAAAATCTAAATCATAGGAGGGCCTTTTATTATGGCAAAACAAAAGAAACCTGTTCATCGGGTACAAATGACGGAAGGAAAACGAAACAT
>NZ_JACJKS010000071.1 GCF_016901695.1 Mordavella massiliensis
GATGGAGTCATAGAGGGCCTGTGTCATATGGAGAGAGGGATGAAGCCAGTAAGGCTTCTCATAGAACGAAGTAAGGCACTCCTTACAGAGCAGCCTGCGTTTGTGGAAGATGAGGAGAGAGCCCCGGTGGTTGTAAGGGATATGCCTTACAGTCTGCCAGGCGCCGGAGTCCTTGATGATGCAGTCATGAGATCCGCAGTTAGGACAGAGACGCTGCTTAGGTGCAGGGACATGGAGAGTGATCAGGTCATACTCCCTGAAGGCTTCGATGTTTTTGATAGTTGTTTCCTGAGGAAGTTTGGTTAAATAGTTGCATGTTTTCATGGTCATTTCAGCTCCTTTCTACTATTTTTGTTTTGACCAATAAAAGAGTAACACAGGAAAAGTTGGAATGACCATGGAAGCATGTAACTGAATATGCTTCTAAAGGGGAATCACACCAGGGAGAGCAGAAGAGCTTGGGAGAAATCTGGTGAAGCAGGCAGAAACACCA
>NZ_JACJKS010000072.1 GCF_016901695.1 Mordavella massiliensis
TCTAACGCAGCATTAGCTGCATCTGTTTTTCTATTACATTCAGGAAAATCTCAATGCTTTTAATTCCCATTATCAGCAGAGAGATTAGCGGATGCGGCTTTAGCAGGAAAGCGGACAGTGCAGTCTCTTTGCATTCCATTTTCAAAAGGAGGCTGTGCGTATGACAAATGCAAACACGAGCGACGCGTTACCTGTCAACCGGACGTTTAAGTCCACCCTGTTTATCATACTGTTCGAGGACAAGAAGAACCTGCTGGAACTGTATAATGCCATCACGGGGAAACATTACGCGGATCCGGAACTGCTTGAGATCAACACACTGGAGAATGCGATCTACATGTCGATGAAGAACGACGTATCCTTTCTGATCGCGGCAGGCTGTCGCTGTATGAACATCAGTCCACGAAGAACCCGAATCTCCCGCTGCGGTTTCTGCTTTATATTTCGCATCTGTATTCCAGGATGACTGTGAAAGAGAACCTGTACG
>NZ_JACJKS010000073.1 GCF_016901695.1 Mordavella massiliensis
ACTCATCTTCCTCGCCTCCGCACGGTTCTTCTCCAGAAACTCCGCCAGGATCCCCTCCCCGATGCATTCCCGGATCGCACGCTCCACCGCCTCCTCGACCGGCAGCTCCTGCGCATACCTGCGCACCCTGTCTACATACAGGGAGTACTCCTTCAGCGTCTGGCACGCCTCCAGCAGCCCGGGGCTGTGTCCCGCATTGACATTCAGCATCACGGCCCTCAGCTCCAGCCAGGTCTCCTCCGCCGGCACGGCATACAGGTCGGACAGGCGCAATTCCTGCCGGTCCGGCTGCTTATCCTTTCCATTGTAAAAGATCAGGAACTGCGGCGGCGGGACCAGCACCTTCTCCCGGCCGTATACGTTGCACGTCCTCGTCATCTCCTCATAGACGTCCGACAGGTACATCAGCATCCGAAGCGGCAGGTTCGGACTGTAGGTAGACTGATGCTCATACAGGGACAGCCGGG
>NZ_JACJKS010000074.1 GCF_016901695.1 Mordavella massiliensis
CTACATACAGAATAGCTGGAAGTACGGGAAGTCCAATGGTTTAAGCGAAGGCCTGAACAACAAGATCAAAGTCCTGAAGCGTGTCTCCTTCGGCCTCCACAGCTTTGAAGCCTTCCGCAGGCGTATCCTTCTCACCTGCGGAAAGCTCAAGTTTTCCAAAGATCCATTAACAGTCCTGGAGGATGCAAAGGATGGAAAGGAGATCCGCTTATGATACCAGACAGAACCTTCCTGCGCTGCTGCGCCCAAAAGAACAACCTTGCTCTTCCACAGGAGCTGGAAGACTGGCTTCTCGTCCACTTTGAAGATGAACCCTACAAGGACTTCAACACTGCCTCCATCCTGGAAGATATGGTCTGTATGTACTGCCAGTCCTATGCTGCCGGCAGACTGGATGTGACCATCCCGGATCCCGTGACACGCTTAAAGGAACGCCATGAAGATCTGAAAGACCTGA
>NZ_JACJKS010000075.1 GCF_016901695.1 Mordavella massiliensis
ACTGGAAGGAATGCCGCTGCGGCGAGAAAACTGAAGTGGGCGACCATACCTACGGCGAATGGAAAATAACAAAGGAGCCTACCACAACCGAAACAGGTTCCAGAGAACGTACCTGCTCCATCTGCAAATATACGCAGAAAGAGACGATTCCGGTTCATGAACACAGCATCCATGACGAAACATGGAAATATAACGATACCGAGCACTGGCAGGAGTGTTCCTGTGGGGAAAGGCTGAATGTGGCAAACCATACCTACGGCGATTGGAAAGTAACCAAAGAGGCCACTGAAACCGAAGCGGGTTCCAGAGAACGTGACTGCACGGTCTGCGACCATGTGCAGACCGAAACCATTCCGATGCTTGAACATGAGCACATCTACGGCGACTGGCAGAGTAATGACACCCAGCACTGGAAGGAATGCCGCTGCGGCGAGAAAACTGAAGTGG
>NZ_JACJKS010000076.1 GCF_016901695.1 Mordavella massiliensis
CTGCTCTCCCACACCGTCTCCAGTGCAGTACCATCGGCCGCTTAGGTCTTAACCATCGTGTTCGGGATGGGTACGGGTGTGCCCCCTAAGCGCATCGCCACCAGCAGCATCATCCGTTCTTTTGACGGAACAAATGACTCTCTTTTTTTCGTGAGTGCCAGTCTTTCGCTTGGCACCCTCCAATCCGCTTCGCTTCTTGTCGGGCCACGCTCAAGCCTTCATATACATCCCGTCTCGTCCGTCCGTGACTGCAGGTATCCCTGCCTCACTCCCGGACTCCCGGTCTGTGCACTCACTCCTTGATAGCTGAGCAATAGACAACGGTCCTTACTTCTTTTCCTTAGAAAGGAGGTGATCCAGCCGCACCTTCCGATACGGCTACCTTGTTACGACTTCACCCCAGTTA
>NZ_JACJKS010000077.1 GCF_016901695.1 Mordavella massiliensis
TGGTCATTCCAACTATCCCCATGTTATTCTTTTATTGGTCTAAAAATAATCAGAAAGGAGCTGAAATGACCATGAAAACATGCAACTATTTAACTAAACTTCCTCAGGAAACAACCATCAAAAACATCGAAACTCTCAGGGATTATGACCTGATCACTCTCCATGTCCCTGCACCTAAGCAGCGCCTCTGTCCTAACTGCGGATCTCATGACTGCATCCTCAAGGACTCCGGCGCCTGGCAGACTGTAAGGCATATCCCTTACAACCACCGGGGCTCTCTCCTCACCTTCCACAAACGCAGGCTGCTCTGTAAGGAGTGCCTTACTTCGTTCTATGAGAAGCCTTACTGGCTTCATCCCTCTCTCCATATGACACAGGCCCTCTATGACTCCATC
>NZ_JACJKS010000078.1 GCF_016901695.1 Mordavella massiliensis
AGGAAAGCGTGCTGGGAAGCCGTCCGGAACTGAAAGAAGAACTGCCGGGCCTGCTGTCCATTTACGACATCAGCGTTAGAAAAGACGGTAAAGCTCTGGAAATCAAGGATAACCCCATGACGGTCAAAATCCCGATGAACGACCACCTGAAGGGCTACAAATACTACCAGGCGGTATATCTGGGTGACCCGCTGGAACGCTTTGATGCAGTGGTGGAAGGTGACTTCCTGGTGTTTGAGACTACCCATCTGAGCCAGTATGCTATCCTTGGCTCCAACACACCGTTTGAAACCAGCGAAAAGCCGACCGACCCCACCGACCCAACTGACCCCACTACTCCAACAGATCCCACCGATCCGGCTGGGCCGACTGACCCGACCACCCCGACAG
>NZ_JACJKS010000079.1 GCF_016901695.1 Mordavella massiliensis
TCAATGGATATTTGCTCCTCCCCGAAGCTTTTCGCAGCTTATCACGTCTTTCATCGGCTCTTAGTGCCAAGGCATCCACCCTGCGCTCTTTCATGCATAACCAACGTGAAGGCCTCCCGCGGGAACGGGACTCCTTCCACACATGCATAGCGTTGCATGCGTTGGTTCAGGTCAATTTTTTACTTTGTTTTCTTCAAAGTGCTGTAATCATTATTACAGTTTCCTGTTTATAACAATTACCTCGGATGTCTTGATATTTCATCAATTTCTCGTATGCGGTTTTCAAGGTACATTGCGGATAACCAGTCTCCTGCTTATCCAATGGAGAATACGAGATTCGAACTCGTGACCTCCTGCTTGCAAGGCAGGCGCTCTCCCAAC
>NZ_JACJKS010000080.1 GCF_016901695.1 Mordavella massiliensis
GTACATTGCGGATAACCAGTCTCCTGCTTATCCAATGGAGAATACGAGATTCGAACTCGTGACCTCCTGCTTGCAAGGCAGGCGCTCTCCCAACTGAGCTAATCCCCCGTTCGGGTATGCTGTTTATTCTCTCTCTGGAACTCACGGCTTCACTCAACTAAATTCAGTCTTCGCTTTCAGCTCGTCTTCATTAAGTTTCGTGAAGTACGTTCTCACTAAACTCGAGCAGCACCTTCGGTGATGCTCTCGTTAAGTGTTCACAGCATGGGCTTAAGTGGACTCGAACCACCGACCTCACGCTTATCAGGCGTGCGCTCTAACCGGCTGAGCTATAAGCCCGTCTCAAAAGGGGCTTTACGCCACTTTCTGCGTC
>NZ_JACJKS010000009.1 GCF_016901695.1 Mordavella massiliensis
GCTAAAGCCGCATCCGCTAATCTCTCTGCTGATAATGGGAATTAAAAGCATTGAGATTTTCCTGAATGTAATAGAAAAACAGATGCAGCTAATGCTGCGTTAGAATCAGACATGCCGGAAACATAATGCCTTTACATATGATAACACAAGCCAGGAGAAAATACCAGCGAATTGTAACCATGGTTTTCTATTCTGAGAAATATTTCTGTTCAAAAAAAAGCACTCTTCTAAAATTTTCTTTTAGAAAAGTGCCCTTTATTCACGCATGTTAAGAGGCTTATTATAAACTTAGTACAGCTTTGCCCCTGCCGGGATACTGTCATCCAGCATCAGAAGATTCAGTCCTTCGTGTCCGTCGTACTCGTACACGGCGCTGATCAGCATTCCCTCGGAGTCGATGCCCATCATCTTCCTGGGCGGCAGATTTGTGATCGCCACACAGGTCTTTCCCACCAGTTCTTCCGGCTCATAATACTCATGAATGCCGCTTAAGATCGTGCGTTTCCGGTCTGTTCCGTCGTTCAGTGTGAACTTCAGGAGCTTCTTACTCTTCGGAACTGCCTCGCATGCCTCCACCTTTACAACCCGGAAATCGGACTTGCTGAAGGTGTCGAAATCAACCATATCTTCAAATAAAGGTTCCACCTTCACTTTGGATAAGTCGATTTTCGCAAAAGTTTCGCAATTCGCAGCTTCGTTTCCGTTTTCCCCTTTATTTTCAACGGTTTTACCGCCAATGCTCTTCATTGTGGGAAACAGCAGCACGTCGCGGATTGCGGCGCTGTCTGTGAGCAGCATGCACATGCGGTCGATGCCGAATCCGATCCCGCCTGTGGGCGGCATACCGATCTCCAGCGCGTTCAGGAAGTCCTCGTCCGTGTGCTGGGCTTCCTCATCGCCTGCTGCCGCGTTGGCGTCCTGCTGGGCGAAACGCTCCCGCTGGTCGATGGGGTCGTTGAGCTCGGAGTAGGCGTTGGCCATCTCCCAGCCGTTCATAAAGAACTCAAAACGCTCCACGTAGTCCGGGTTGCCGGGCTTCTTCTTCGTGAGCGGGGAGATCTCGATGGGGTGATCCATGACGAAAGTGGGCTGGATCAGGTGCTCCTCCACATACTCCTCAAAGAACAGGTTCAGGATATCGCCCTTCTTATGGCGCTCCTCGTACTCGATGTGATGCTCGTCCGCCAGCTTTTTGGCGTCCTGCGTCGTCTCCACCTCATTCCAGTCAATGCCTGCGTATTTCTTCACAGCGCCCACCATGGTGATACGCTCAAAGGGCCTGCCCAGGTCCATCTCCACCCCGTTGTAGGTGATGGTGGTAGTGCCCAGCACTTCCTGAGCCACATGGCGGTACAGATTCTCCGTGAGATCCATCATGCCGTTGTAGTCTGTGTACGCCTGATAGAGCTCCATCAGGGTAAATTCCGGGTTGTGTCTCGTGTCCAGACCCTCGTTCCGGAACACCCGGCCGATCTCGTAGACTCTCTCCAGTCCGCCCACGATCAGCCGCTTCAGATACAGCTCCAGGGAGATGCGCAGCTTGAACTCCTCCCCCAGGGCGTTAAAGTATGTCTCAAAAGGTCTGGCGGCCGCTCCGCCGGCGTTGCTCACCAGCATGGGCGTCTCCACTTCCAGGAATCCCTGGCCGTCCAGGTACCGGCGGATGGCGCTGATGATGTGGGAGCGCTTGATAAAGGTGTCGCGCACCTCCGGGTTCATGATCAGGTCCACATACCGCTGGCGGTAGCGGGTATCGGTATTGGTCAGGCCGTGGTACTTTTCGGGCAGGATCTGCAGGCTCTTGGACAGAAGCTTCACCCCGGAGGCATGGATGGAGATCTCGCCGGTCTTTGTCTTGAAGACCTCTCCCTCGATGCCGACGATGTCGCCGATGTCCAGCTTCTTAAATTCCCTGTAGTTCTCCTCGCCCACGCTGTCACGGGCCACATAGGACTGAATATTGCCGCTCTGATCCAGCACATTACAGAAGGACGCCTTGCCCATCACGCGCTTCTGCATCACACGGCCCGCCAGGGAAACCTGTTTTCCCTCCATCTCCTCATAATGCTCCTTGATGTCAGCCGCATGGCATGTCACGTCGTATTTTGTGATGACAAACGGGTCTTTGCCGCCCGCCTGGAGCTCCGCCAGTTTATCGCGGCGCACCTTTCTGAGCTGGTTCACATCCTGTTCCTGTACGTTGTTCTGCTGGTTGGACACTGTATTCACTCCTTTTCTCTTCTCTGTCTTCTTACATGTATCTGCGCTAGATCGAACGCTCGATCCTGAGCACCTTGTATACAAGTTCTCCTGCCTGCGTCTCCACGGTCACGCTGTCGCCCTCCTTGTGGCCGAGCAGCGCCTGGCCTACCGGGGACTCGTTGGAGATCTTGCCCTGGAGGCTGTTTGCCTCGGTGGAGCCAACGATCTTGAACTCCATCTCCTCCTCGAATTCCTCGTCGTACACGGTCACCGTGCAGCCCACGCTGATCTTGTCCAGGTCGACCTCGTCCTCCACGACGACTTCCACGTTCTTGAGAAGCTTTTCCAGCTCCTCGATCCGCGCCTCGATGTCGCGCTGCTCGTCTTTGGCGGCGTCGTACTCGGCGTTCTCTGAGAGGTCTCCCTGCTCCCTTGCCTCTTTGATCTTGCCGGCGACCTCTTTCCTCTTGACCACCTTCAGGGTCTCAAGCTCTTCCTCCAGCTTTTTCAGACCTGCGTAGGTCAGGATCGTCTTTTTCTCTTCCATTTCCAATCTCTCCTATTCCTGCATTTTTTTCTGTCTATTTCACAGGAAATATTTCCTGTTTGAGTCTACTTTCACAATTTCAATATTATACAGAACAGCCCTTCTGCTGTCAATAGATTTCTGCCCGGTTTCAGGCCCGTTTCAGGCCCGCCCGGCTTTATCCATGTATATACAAAGGACGGCGGAAAAAGAACAGGACACCACCTTGTGATGCCCCGTCCTTTTCCTTTTTATGCAGTTTCTATCAGTTTTTCCATCAGGAGCTTCTCCAGCTCATGGTATGTCTCCACCCGGTTGATCTCCTCCCGCAGCCGGGCCGCGCCTTTCAGGCCCCGCGTATACCAGGAGACGTGGCTTCTCATCTCCCGGATGCCGGTGTACTCCCCTTTGTACTCCACCTGCAGCCGGGCGTGCCGCAGCATCATCTCCCGGATCTCAGGCACGGAGGGGCGGGGCGGGATCTGACCCGTCTCGTCATACGCTTTCAGTTCCCGGAAGATCCACGGATTGCCACGTGCGCCCCGGGCGATCATGACGCCGTCGCAGCCGGTCTCATCCATCATCCTGCGGGCGTCCTCCACGCAGGTGACGTCCCCGTTCCCGATGACCGGGATGCCCACGGCCTGCTTCACCTGGCGGATGATGTCCCAATCCGCCTTCCCGGCGTAGTACTGCTCCCTTGTCCGGCCGTGGACCGCCACGGCGGCTGCGCCGGCCTCCTCGATGATCCGGGCGATCTCCACCGCGTTGACGCAGGTGTCGTCAAAACCTTTCCGGATCTTCACGGTCACCGGCTTCTGAATGGCCTTCACCGTCCGGGAGACGATCTCGTAGACAAGGCGCGGGTTTTTCATGAGGGCGGATCCCTCCCCGTTCTTCACCACCTTGGGCACCGGGCAGCCCATGTTGATATCCAGGATCTGAAAGGGCCGCTCCTCGATGGCTTTGGCCTGCTCGCTGATCACCTCCGGTTCGGAGCCGAAGAGCTGGAGGGAGACCGGGTACTCCTGCGGGTGGATGGCCAGCAGGGCTTCTGTGTTCCTGTTTTTGTACTGGAGCGCCTTGGCGCTCACCATCTCCATGCACAGAAGGCCCGCGCCCTGCTCTTTGCACAGCAGACGAAATGGCAGGTCTGTCACACCTGCCATGGGGGCCAGCACATAGGGGTGCCTGATTGTGAGGCTGCCTATCTTCATCGCCTTACTTGTCCTTTCCGTCGTCCGGGCGTCTGCTCCGGAACCTGTTTTTCTCATAGATCAGCCGCAGTCCCTCCAGGGTCAGGTTGCGGTCGTAGATATCGATGCTCTCCGTGGCCTCGGCCAGGATATTCCCCAGGCCGCCGGTGGCCACCACCTTGGCGTCCGTGTAGCCGGACTCCTGCTTCATCCGGCTGATGATGTACTCCGTCTGGCCGATATAACCGTAGACAAGTCCCGCCTGCATGCTGGACACTGTCTCCCGGGCCAGGATGCTGTCGGGCTTGCGGATCTCAATCTCCGGCAGCATGGCCGCATCCCCCCACAGCGCCCGGGCGGAGGTTCGGATGCCGGGTGCGGTCACGCCCACGGCAAAGGTGCCGTCCGGCTCCACCAGGTCGTAGGTGGTGGCAGTACCGAAGTCCACCACGATGACCGGCCCGCCGTACAGGTAGTAGGCCGCCGCCGCGTCCACGATCCGGTCCGCGCCGGTCTGCTTCGGGTTCTCCGTCGCCACCCGGATGCCGGTCTTGATCCCGGCGGATACGATGATCGGCTTCCGGTCAAAATATTTGATGATGCAGCTTGCCAGGGAGTGCATGATATCCGGCACAACGGAGGCGATGATGATATCGTCCACCTCGTCCGGATCCTCCCCCTGGTTGCGTATCAGTTCCCGGATGGCGATCCCGTACTCGTCTGATGTGCGGGGCAGCTTCGTCGTCATGCGGAACTTTGCCGCAAGCTTCTCCCCGCGGAACAGTCCCATTGTAAAATTTGTATTTCCAACATCAATGGCAAGAAGCATCTTACGTCTCTCCCTCCTTCGTCCCTTCCGGATCCTCCCCCAGGAAAAAGACCCTGTAGTAGAGCTGCAGGGATTCCAGAAGCTCCGCCTTCTCCCGCTGCAGTTCCTTGATCTTCAGGGCGCTGCCGATCTCGTCGAACATGGGATCCCCCTCGGCGGATGTGACCTCAAAGCAGAGCTCCCCGCTCTCCTCGTACACAAGGGTGAGGATGCCGCCCACATCGTGGACATAGAGGACGCACATGATCTTCAGCTCGTCCTTCACATGATCCGGCAACTGCTCAAAGTCCGGGTTCAGATAGTATTTTTCCTCATAGGAATTGGCTCCGCAGAGCACGATCTTTCCATTATACATATCCATAGATTCCTCTCACAGAGACCTCGCCGGCGAACACGGCCTCCTGCCTGCCGTCCTCCCGGGTGACGAGAAGTTCCCCCTTCCCGTTGATCCCGGAGGAGATGGCGTTGTACTCGTGCCCCGGCTCCAGGATCCGCACCTGCTCTCCCACGTTCACGAGCAGGGCGTTGTAGTCGTCCCGCAGGCCGGAGAGGTCTCCTTCTTTCATAAATTTGTCGTAGCGCGCTTCAAACTTTTCCAGCACCGCCGCTATGAGCGCCGGGCGGAGGAACCGCCGTCCGCTCTCCAGCGCAAGGGACGTGGCCCGCTCCTGTATCTCTTCCGGGAAGCCGGTCCCGTTCACATTGATGCCCACGCCGATGACCACGTAGCGGACGCCGTCCATATCGGCGCTCATCTCTGTGAGGATGCCGCACAGCTTCCGGCCGCGGGCCACAATGTCGTTGGGCCATTTGATCCGGGCGTCCACGCCGGTCTGCTCCCGCAGGGCGTCCGCCACCGCCAGGGCCATGACCAGGGTGAGCATGGGCGCCTGCGCGGCCGGGATCTGCGGCCGCAGAAGGAGGGACATGTAGATGTCCCTTCCGGGCGGCGACTCCCACTGCCTTCCGCGCCGTCCCCTGCCCCCGCTCTGGGCGTCCGCCGCCACCAGGGTCCCGTGGGGCGCCCCCGCCTCCCCCAGCCTCCTGGCCTGGACATTGGTGGAGTCCGTCTCGCGAAAAGAAGAGACATTCCGCCCCGCCCACCGGGTGGAGATCCTGCTTTCGATCTCCGCCACGGACAGGATGTCCGGGCTCTCGCTTAAGCGATAGCCCCTGCTGCGGACTGCCTCTATCCGGTATCCTTCTTCCTTCAACTGCTCCATTACTTTCCAGACAGCAGTCCTGGAGACGTGAAAGCGCTCGCAGAGCTGCTGCCCGGATACGTATCCATCGCTCTTACGGAGCATGGACAGAATGTCTGTTTTCATCATATCCTACATTTCACCCAATGTGGCAACCATGATGGCCTTGATCGTGTGAAGCCGGTTCTCCGCCTCGTCGAACACGACGGACGCGCTGCCCTCGAACACATCCTCGGTTACCTCTTTTCCTTTATTTGCAGGCAGGCAGTGGGAGAAGAGCGTCGTCTCCTTTCCCGTCCGCTTCATCAGCTCTGCGTTCACCTGGTAGGGGAGGGCCAGCTTTGTCCTCTCCTGCTCCTTCTTCTCCTCGCCCATGGAGAACCACACGTCCGTATAGAGCATATCCGCGCCCTCCACGACGTCCAGCCGGTCGGATATCTCCACCGTGGAACCGGCGGCCGCGGCAAAGCCCCTGCATGTCTCCACCAGCTTCTCGTCCGGCCACAGGCTCTTTGGCGCCGCTACAGCTACGCTCACGCCCACTTTGCTGCATCCCACCAGGAGGCTGTTGGCCACGTTGTTGCGGCCGTCGCCCAGGTACACGACCTTCAGCCCCTTCAGGGAACCGAAGTGCTCTTTTAAGGTGAGGAGCGTGGCCAGACACTGGGTCGGGTGCCACTGGTCCGTCAGGCCGTTCCACACAGGAAGGCCGCTGTACTTTGCCAGGGCTTCCACGAAGGACTGCTCAAATCCCCGGTACTCGATGCCGTCGAACATGCGTCCCAGCACGCGGGCCGTGTCCTCGATGCTCTCCTTCTCGCCAAGCTGCAGTTCGCTTCCGGCCAGATATGTGGCTGTGGCGCCTTCGTCCTGGGCGCCGATGGTGAACGCGCACCTTGTCCTTGTGGACGGCTTCTCGAAGATCAGGGCGATGTTCTTCCCCTGCAGGCTGCGTCCTTTGATCCCCTGCTTCCTCTTCTGCTTCAGGTCCTCCGCCAGGTCTACGAGGTAGAGGATCTCCTCCGGTGTGAAATCAAGTAATTTTAAAAAGCTGCGTCCCTTTAAATTCATGGCATATACATTCCTTCCTGTGATTCATGTATACATCCCGGATCTGCGCGTCCTGTTTATGCACAAAAATGTATAAAAATGAGATGTACCGCTTACATCATAGCACTTATTTTATTTTTATGCAATATTTTTGTATATTTATACTGTTTTCTCTTCGGTCCCATCGGACGCGATCTCAGTCGCGGATTTCACGAGGCCCGCGATCCCCTGGATCTCGGAGGGGATGATGATCTTCGTGGCCTTGCCGTCCGCCGCTTTCTGGAACGCCTCCAGGCTCTTGATGGTCAGGACCGCCTTGTCCGCGCCCGCCTCTTTCAGGAACCGGATACCGTCCGCGTTGGCCTGCTGCACTTTGAGGATGGCCTCCGCCTGGCCTTCCGCCTCCTTGATGGTGGCTTCCTTCTGGGCCTCCGCCCGCAAGATCGCCGCCTGCTTCTCCGCCTCTGCGTCCAGGATCACGGACTGCTTCTGGCCTTCTGCCACGAGGATGGAGGACTTCTTCTCGCCTTCCGCCCGCAGGATCGCTTCACGGCGTTCCCGCTCCGCTTTCATCTGCTTCTCCATGGCGTCCTGGATGGCAGCCGGCGGGATGATGTTCTTGAGCTCTACGCGCTTTACCTTGATCCCCCACGGATCCGTCGCCACATCGAGGGTCGCCCGCATCTTGGTGTTGATGGTCTCCCTGGAAGTCAGCGTCTGATCCAGCTCCAGATCGCCGATGATGTTCCGGAGCGTGGTGGCCGTCAGGTTCTCGATCGCCATGATCGGGTTCGCCACGCCGTAGCAGAACAGTTTGGGATCTGTGATCTGGTAGAACACGACCGTGTCGATCCGCATGGTGACATTATCCTTTGTGATCACCGGCTGGGGTGCAAAGTCCACGACCTGCTCCTTCAAGTCCACCCGCCTTGCCACCCGCTCGATGAAGGGGATCTTGAAATGGATGCCAACGCCCCACGTAGCCTGGTACGCCCCGAGGCGCTCCACGACGAGGGCCTTGGACTGGGGCACGACTTTTACACAGGAGATCAGGATCAGCACCACAAAAATGATGAGTATGATTCCAACAATTGTTCCAAACATATCAGACTTCCTCCTTTTCCTTTACGATCAGTTTCACGCCCTGCACGCCTTCCACAGAGACGACCGCCCCCTCGGGGATCGTCCCCTCCTGTCCGTCTGTCCTGGCGGACCAGGACTCTCCGTCCACTTCCACCAGTCCCTGGCCTTTGATCGTGTCGATCCTCTCCAGGACGACGCCCTGCCTGCCGGTCATACTCTCCACATTTGTTTTCTGCCGGCGGCTGTTAAAATATTTCAGCGCCACCGGGCGCGTCAGTACGAGAAGCACGATGGACACCACAAGGAACAGTCCGATCTGGACCGGAAGCCCAAAGCCCAGTATGCCGGCCAGGAACGCGGCAAGGGATCCCGCCGCGAACCAGATGGTCGTAAGGCCCAGGGTGGCGATCTCAATGATCAGAAGAACGATACAGATGATGATCCAGTAAATCGGCGCCATGTCTCTCCCTCCTTCTCCTCTTGTTTATTCTATACTGTTTTTCTATGATGAAGCCTCCTCTGCCGGCCGGCCTCAAACATGAGCACGGTGGCGGCAATGGCGGCGTTGAGGGACTCGACTTCCCCCTCCATGGGGATGCGGATGTACGTGTCGGCCATATCTGCCACCTCCCGGCGCAGGCCGTTCCCCTCATTCCCGATGAGGAAGGCGCATCCCCCGGTGTAATCCTCCCGGTCGTAGTCTGTCTTCCCCTCCAGGTGGGCGGCGTAGGTGCGGATCCCCTTCTCTTTCATCTGTGCCAGCACTTCCGTCAGATCGTCCGCGTACAGGCAGGGCATCCGGAAAATGGAGCCCATGGTGGAGCGGATCGTCTTCGGATTGTAGAGATCCACGCAGTCCCGGCTCAGGATCACGCCGGTGACGCCGGCCCCCTCCCCGGTGCGCAGGATCGTCCCCAGATTGCCCGGATCCTGGAGGCCGTCCAGCACCATAAGAAGCGGCGCGCGCCCGTCCGGGCCCGCTTTGAACATCTCCTCCGGCCCTGCCTCCCGGCCTCTGTCCGCCACGCAGAGCACCCCCTGCGGGGTCTTTGTATCCGATACATATGCAAAGACGTGGTCGGAAAATACCTCCGGGCGCACGCCGGCCTCCCCGGCCTTCCTCTCCACCAGGTCCCGCTCCCGGGAGAGGAATTCTTCCGTCACGCAGATCTCCCGGATCCGCCCGGGCGGGATCTCCCGGAACATGCGCACTCCTTCTGTCAGAAATATGCCCTCTTCGTCCCTGGCCCTGCGCTTTTTCTGCAGGACAGCCAGGCGCTTTACCTTCTGGTTTGCTGTGCTTGTGATCATATACGCCTCTCGTCTGATATAAATACAGCCGCCTGCGCGTTACAGCAGCAGCGCAGACGGCCGGACAGATCCTCTCTCCTTACATCTTGAACCTGTACCCCACGCCCCAGATCGTCTCGATATACTGGGGGTTGGATGTGTCCATCTCTATCTTTTCACGGATCTTCTTGATATGCACGGTCACCGTGGCGATATCCCCGATCGATTCCATGTCCCAGATCTCGCTGAACAATTCATCCTTAGTATACACGTGATTGGGGTGGCTTGCAAGAAAAGTCAGCAAATCAAACTCTTTTGTCGTAAAATTCTTCTCCTCCCCGTTGACCCATACCCGGCGGGCTGTGGTATCGATCTTCAGCCCCCGGATCTCGATGACTTTATTGGCCTCCGCCGCGCTGCCCACAAGGCGCTCGTACCGGGCCAGGTGGGCCTTCACCCGGGCCACCAGCTCGCTGGGGCTGAAGGGTTTGGTCATGTAGTCGTCCGCCCCCAGGCCCAGTCCCCGGATCTTGTCAATGTCGTCCTTTTTGGCGGACACCATGATGATGGGCGTATTCTTCTTGGCCCGCACCTGCCGGCAGATCTCAAACCCGTCCACGCCCGGCAGCATCAGGTCCAGGATCAGCAGGTTGAACTCCCCGTCCAGCGCCCGGTCGAGCCCTGTCTGGCCGTCGTTGGCGACCTCCACCTCAAACCCGCTCAGCTCCAGGTAATCCTTCTCCAGATCTGCGATAGCCTCCTCATCTTCCACGATCAGTATCTTATTCATATACCGGCACCTCCTGATATTTCCGGAGTACAAAATACAGGGTCGTCCCCGTGCCTTCCCGGCTGGTGGCCCATATCTTGCCCCCGTGGTCTTCTATGATCTTTTTCACGACGGACAGCCCGATCCCGCTCCCCCCTTTGGAGGAATTCCGGGACGCGTCCGTCCTGTAAAACCGTTCAAATATGTTGGGAAGATCCCTGGCCGCGATGCCGCAGCCGTTGTCCTCCACCTCCACCTGGACAAAATCCCCCACGTCCTTCACCCGCAGGTTGATCTTGCCCGTGGCCTTGTCCATATACTTCAGCGAATTGTTGACGATGTTGTGGACCACCCGACGGATCTGCTCCGCGTCCGCGATGATCCGCACGTCCTCCTCCACGTAGTTGAAATAGCCGAACTCCACGCCCCGCTGCTCCAGCTCCAGGGACAGATCCTCCGCGCAGTCGTCAAAGTACCGGTTCACGAAGATCGTGTCAAAGTTGTAGGGGATGCGGTTCGTATCGATCTTGGAGTAAAACGTCAGCTCGTTGATGAGGGTGTCCATCTCCCCCGCCTTGTTGTAGATGGTGCGGACGTATTTTTCCACCTTCTGCGGCGTGTCCGCCACCCCGTCCAGGATCCCTTCCGCGTATCCCTTGATGGTCGTCACCGGCGTCTTCAGGTCGTGGGAGATATTGCTGATGAGCTCCTTGCTCTCTTTGTCAAAAGTCAGCTTCTCCTCCGCGCTCTCCTTCAGCCTCCTTCTCATCTCCTCAAAGTCACGGCACAACTGTCCCAGCTCATCGTCGGTCTCCCACTTCATCTCAAAGTCCAGGTTGCCCTCCTTGATGTACTGGGCCGCCTTCTGCATCCTGGAGAGGGGCTGGACCACGCTCTGGTAGATCCAAAGGACAAGCACCGTGGCGGTAAAGACAAGGACAAGGGCGATCACCAGGAGCACGTCAAAGGCAAACTCCCGGATCTCCGGGATCATATCCCCCACATCCGTGACAATGAAGGCGCTCCCCTGTGTCCCGTCGCCGTACCGGAAGTCCACCTGCTTGAGCAGCACCTGCAGGCCGCCGCCCAGATAGATGCCGCCGTCCGGATCAGTCACCGTGCTGCCGCGGGGCGGGAGGCGGCGGATCACGTCGCCGGACTCCTCAATCTCCCGGCCCATGTAGGTCACCGTGTCCTCCCTTCGCACGATGAGGAACGACTTCTTTTCCAGAAGCGTATCATTCAGTTCGTTCAGATATGTGGCGTCCTCCAGTTTCCCGGCATCCTGCCTGGCCGTCTCCTCCAGCTCCTCATAGGGCTCTATGGTGAGCTTCTCCAGCACCTGGATGGGATTGGCCAGCACTTCCACTGTCGTGCCGGTCAGGCCGTATGTCTTCTCGATGGCGCTGATCTGGTACCTCCCAAGCAGGAGCACGAAGAGGGAGGTGAGCGCCACCGGGATCATGATCACGGTGAGGAACGCGATGATCAGTCTCGTCTTAAACTTCATACTGTAATCCTCCATCTTTCATTTTAACATAAAAGGAGCGCTTCTTCGGAAGCGCTCCCTCATTTTTTATAAAAACTTTAGATTTTACAGATATGCCTTCAGCGCCTCCGCCTTGTCGGTCTTCTCCCAGGGCAGGTCCAGGTCTGTGCGGCCGAAATGTCCGTAGGCGGCCGTCTGCTGGTAAATGGGCCTGCGCAGGTCCAGCATCCGGATGATGCCCGCCGGGCGCAGGTCGAAGTTCCCGCGGATGATCTCCACGATCTTCTCGTCGGAAAGCCGCCCCGTGCCGAATGTATCCACAGAGATGGACGTGGGGTGCGCCACGCCGATGGCGTAGGAGAGCTGGATCTCGCATTTCTTCGCAATGCCTGCCGCCACGATGTTCTTGGCCACATACCGGGCCGCGTAGGCCGCGGAGCGGTCCACTTTCGTGCAGTCCTTGCCGGAGAAGGCGCCGCCGCCGTGGCGGGCCATACCGCCGTAGGTGTCCACGATGATCTTGCGCCCGGTCAGGCCGCTGTCACCGTGGGGACCGCCGATGACGAACCGGCCGGTCGGGTTGATAAAGAACTTTGTGTCCGCATCTGTCATGCCTGCCGGGATCACCGCGCCAAACACGTGCTTCCGGATGTCCGCATGGATCTGCTCCTGGGTCACGTCCGGGTCGTGCTGGGTGGACAGAACGACCGCCTCCAGCCTGGAGGGAACGCCGTTTTCATCGTACTCCACCGTCACCTGGGTCTTGCCGTCGGGGCGCAGGTAGGGAAGGGTCCCGTTCTTTCTCACCTCTGTCAGCCTTCTGGCCAGCTTGTGGGCCAGAGCGGCCGGGTAGGGCATCATCTCCGGCGTCTCGTCTGTGGCGTAGCCGAACATCATGCCCTGGTCGCCTGCGCCGATGGCGTCCAGTTCCTCCTCGGACATGCCGTGCTCCTTCGCCTCCAGCGCCTGGTCCACGCCCATGGCAATGTCGGAGGACTGCTCGTCAATGGCCGTGATCACGCCGCAGGTGTCCGCGTCAAACCCGAATTTTCCTCTTGTGTAGCCGATCTCCCGCACGGTGTCCCGCACGATCTTCTGAATGTCCACATAGGCGTTCGTGGTGATCTCGCCCATGACAAGCACAAGCCCTGTGGTCGTGCATGTCTCGCAGGCCACGCGGCTCATGGGATCCTGCTCAATGAGCGCGTCCAGGATGGCGTCCGAGATCTGGTCGCACATTTTGTCCGGATGGCCTTCGGTTACTGATTCGGATGTAAATAATCTCTTTTCCTTTTCCATTGTCTCTCCTTTTCTTTTCTCCCAGTTCAAACCCTGCGCATAAAAAGTCCGCTTATTTTGCAACAAGCGGACTGTCATACTCACAACGATCCTCTTATTGTTCGATCACTCGCTCAGGTTGGCACCTTCCGTCTCCGGGGTTGCCGCAGCTTCACAGATCCTTTGTATCTCCACTGCTCTGAATAAGAGAAATAGCATCTTGATATTGATTTTTAACAACTGTTACTCTACATGTTTTTTCCCGTCATGTCAAGCGGATTTTCGCGGGTTTTAACCCACCTTCAGCATAAACTTGCGGATCTCCTTCTCCGTGGACACCTTCTCGATGACCGCGCCCAGGCTCCGGAGTTTCTCCTCGAACCTCTCGTAGCCTCTCTGGATGTAGACGATGTCGTCCACAATGGTAATCCCGTCCGCCGCAAGGCCTGCGATACAGAGGGCCGCCCCTGCGCGCAGATCCGGCGCGCTCACTCTGGCGCCCGAGAATTTCTCCACGCCCTCAATGGCGGCGGAATTGCCCTCCACCTTCACGCTGGCGCCCATGCGTGCCAGCTCATCCAGGTACTTGAAGCGGTTCTCGAAAATGCTCTCCGTGATGATGCTCGTCCCCTCGCACAGAGCAAGGGTCACACCGATCTGGGGCTGCATGTCTGTCGGGAATCCCGGGTAGGGAAGGGTCTTCACATGGGTGCTCTTGAGCCGTCCCTTGGACACCACGCGCACCGCGTCGTCAAATTCTTCCACCTCGCAGCCGATCTCCAGAAGCTTGGCCGTCGTGGCTTCCAGATGCTTGGGGATCACGTTCAGCACCGTCACATCCCCCTTCGTGGCTGCCGCCGCAAACATGAAGGTGCCGGCCTCGATCTGGTCCGGGATCACGGAGTAGGACGTCCTGTGGAGCTTCTGAACGCCGCGGATGCGGATCACGTCCGTTCCTGCGCCGCGGATATTCGCCCCCATGCTGTTCAGGAAGTTTGCCACATCCACCACATGGGGCTCCTTGGCCACGTTCTCCAGGATGGTAAGGCCGTCCGCCATGGCTGCCGCCATCATCACATTGATGGTGGCCCCCACGCTGACCACATCAAAATAGATGTGCTTGCCCACCAGATGGGAAGCCTCGGCAATGATCTTCCCGTGCTCGATCTCCACGTCGGCCCCCAGGGCCCGGAAGCCCTTGAGGTGCTGGTCAATGGGACGGCTGCCGATATTGCAGCCTCCGGGAAGCGCCACCTCCGCATGCTTGTATTTCCCAAGAAGGGCGCCGAGCAAATAGTAGGACGCCCGGATCTTTTTGATATAGTCGTACTCGATATCAACGCTTGTCACGCTTTTTCCGTTGATCTTCACCGTGTGCCGGTCTACCCTGTGCACCATCGCCCCGATCCCGGCGATCGCGTCCAGAAGTACGTTGATGTCATTTACATCCGGAAGATTATCGATCATGACAGTTTCATCGCTCATTATCGCAGCCGCAAGGATCGCGAGGGCCGCGTTCTTTGCTCCGCCTATCTCCACCTCTCCGACAAGCGGGTTGCCGCCTTTAATAATATACTGTTCCATACCGCACCTCGATCATACTCTCTTTTTCTTCTATCTATCTGGTAGTATCCCGAATTATCTGTCTGAACATTCCTGGCAGCCCGGCTGCCGGGCTGGATTGCACTTCGTGCAATCATTATACCACGTGCGCAGGGAAGGGAGCGCTGCCGCAGGCAGCATTTACTTCCCAAGCCGTGGATTGCCGGTATAATCCCTGCGAAGCAGGGCAGCCCGGCTGCCGGGCTGGATTGCACTTCGTGCAATCATTATACCATACAGACTCTGTTTGTTAAATATTTTTTATATCTTTGAAAAACTTTTGTAACATTTAACTGCGGAATTGGTCGAAAAAAGGCTATTTCCCCAAAACCTTTAATACTTTACCAATTGTCTGCTCCAATGTCAACCCATCTTCGCAAATTGTAAGATCCGCGTATTTTTCAAACAGCTCCCGTCTCTCCTCGTAGAGGTCCCGGAGCGTCTGGTCTTCGCGGAGCGCAACGCCCCTGGCGCGTGGGTCCCCGATCCGCTCCTCGATCGTCTCAAAGGAGGCCTTCAGATACACCACTGTCCCGATCTTCTTATAATGTTCCATGGCGTTTTTGCAGTAGACAACGCTTCCGCCCGGCGAGATAATGCAGCGGCGGACGTCCACCTGCGCGTTGATCCGGTCCTCCACTTCCAGAAATCCGTCCGTTCCTCTCTCCCGGATGATCTCATGCAGGAGCTTTCCCTCTTTCTCCTGGATCAGGAGGTCCGTGTCCAGAAAGCCGTAACCGAGCCGCTTGGCGGCCACTACGCCCACCGTGCTCTTCCCGGCTGCCGGCATACCGATAAAGATGATATTATCCATACTCCCTTCTCCTTTTCGTCTTCTCTTACGTGCCCTCACTGCCCGCGGCGCCGCTCCCCAGCGGCCGCCGGCTTTACGGGATATTTAATGTATTATAGCACGAAACAGCCTCTTTTGTCTATGCTGCGGGCTGTAATGCAGCGCTGCTCCTGTTCTATTCTATGCAGAAGGGAGGCCTCCTGTCACCGGCCTCCCTCCTGTCTGCACGTCATCTAGTCATCGTCATCATCGTCGTCGCTGTCATCGTCGCTGCCATCGTCGTCACTATCATCGTCACCACCGTCATTATCACTGCCGTCGTCATCATCATCTGCGTCTGCCGGTGCATTCTGCGGGAGATCCTCCTGTGCCGTCGCATTCTGCTGCGGCGCCTCCTGCGCCGGCATCTCCGGGTCTTCCGATTCCGGAACAGGGGCCGGCACCGGCTCATCTGCTGATAAAATGTGGATATTGTAGTCAGCCAGATACGCCTCCAGATCCTCCGTCACTGCCTCCTGCGTTTCCTTCTCCCATGCGCTGTGCCCGGATGCCGCAGTGAGCCGGATCGCGCCGCCCTCCTGCAGATAGTTCATCCGGATCGCGCGGACAGCCAGCTCCCGCGCCGCTTCATACAGGTCTTTCCCCTCGATATCATACCCATCAAGCAGGATATCCCCATCCGCATCGAGCCCCTCTGCCCGGAGCACTTTCCCCGAATGGCTGATCTCCAGTTCCACCTCCGGGTTGATCTCTACCCGGAGCGTTCCGTAAGGAACAAAATGCTCCCGGTACTGCCATCCCCCGGCAGCCGCCAGGCAGATGCAGGCCGCCAGCGCCGCAACCGCCCGCAGGGCGCGTCTCCTGCGGCGTCGGAGCGCTTCCTTCGGATCCTGAAAGAGAACTGCCGTATGGATCCTCTCTCCTCTTTCATATCCATAGTTTGCCGCTTTGAGAAACCTGCCTTCGCTGTCCAGAAGGATCACATAGGCAGGATGTGTCTCCATGACCAGATAGGTTGTCTTCTCTTCCATATATTACAGCTCCATTCTTTCTTTTCCCCCGCCGGGAGAATACAGATGATAAAGATGTCCTCTGATGATCTCGTATCCGTTTGTAAATGCCACCAGTATCGCCACAACATATTTCCTGTGCCGCTCTATCGTTTTCCTCTCCACTCCGGAAGCCTGTGACAGCGCTCTTACAGGAAGCTTCCGCGTATCCAGAAGTTCGTCCAGAAGCGCCGGCATATTTCTTGCCGCCTCCAGGACACGCTGGCAGGCGCGCAGCGTCCTCTCCTGGCGGGGACAGTTATCCGCCACATCTGAAAACGAGATCCCGAATTCCTGCAGCTTCCTCTCAAATTCGTCAATCTCCTCACGTGCCGCGCTCCTGTCGTGCAGCGCCTGAATATGGTCTCTTGAGTCCTCCAGCATGTCTATCTTCATCGTGTCTGAACCGTCGTCTATCCCCTCATGCAGGGATGTGAGATTCCTGTGTCTCTTTTCCTTCCGGTAGTAATCGATGAGCCGGTTTCGTATCCCTCTTGCAGAATAGGGAAGGAATGCGCCTTTTCCTTTCTCATACCCAAGGATCGACTCATAGAAAGCCAGCATGGCAATGCTGAATTCTTCGTCCCTTCCCTCGGCGGGTGGCCGGTGCATAAACCTGGCTGTCTCTGACCGGATAAATCCCATATATTGGCGTATCATCCCGTCCGCCGCTTCCGGGTCGGATTTGGCCGCATATACCTGGTCAATGATATCATGTCCGTCCTTCATCCGTTCGCCCTCCTCAGTATATAGTACAGAATACGAAGAACAGTCCCTCTTTTCCGGGGTCTGAAAGCATAGTTATATTTAAATATACATGGAGATTGTAAAATCCGCGTTATGGATCTGTAAAATCTGCGTTATGGATTTGCAAAATCAGCCGCAGATATTTTTTCTTTACTTTTTTTATTTCCAACCCCGGTTTCTGATCTTTTGCCGCGTATTCTCAATCATACAAAACAAAAAAACACCAAAAAAGGAGTGAAATGTTATGAGAAAAAAACACACAGCATGTATCGTTGCAGCAATGGTATGTATCGGGTTAACGGGAGGGCTTCTCACGGGATGCAGCTCCGGCAGCACCCCGGCCACAGGAAATCCGGTCAGCGTACAGACCGCTTCGGAAGAGGGAGGCGGCGCTATCCTTCTCAAAGTAAATCCCGAGATTGAGATCTTCTATGACGCAGACGGACTGGTAACAAAGATCGAGGGGGAGAATGACGATGGCCGCTCTGTGATCGCGGACTATAAAGGCTATACCGGAAAGAGCTGCCGGGACGTGGTCCGGGAACTGGTCACACGGATCCATGACGCCGGGTACTTTGTAGAAGAAACAGAAGGCGAAGCCAGAAAGATCACCCTGGAACTTGAGAAAGGCTCCGTGCTTCCGGAAAAAGATTTCCTGAACAGCATTGCCGCAGATGTCGAAAGCTATACGGCCGCCGAGCACCTGAACTCCCCCGTCAACGTATACGATGACGATGACTGGGATGATGACCGGGATGACCGGGATGACTGGGATGACGACCGGGACGACTGGGACGACTGGGACGATGACCAGGACGATGACCGGGATGATGATCTTGACGACGACCGGGATGATGATCTTGACGACGACCGGGATGATGATCTTGATGATTAACAGATCAAGGCCTGGTGCCTGTTTAAAACAAGCTGCGGACTGTATGCCCGCAGCTTGTTTCTGTCAATAAAACTTCCTCCTGTATTTCCGGTGATCACAGCGTCTCTTATAGATTTCCTGGTAGAGCATGACCTGGATCAGCTCCCGCAGCCATTCGCCCGGTTCCTCCTCTTCTTCCTCCATCTTCTCACAGATGCGTCCGCACATGAGATGAAGCTGCAGTTTATCCGGATATTCATCATAAAGCATGCTGCCCTCATATTCCATGCGGTCGCACTCGTCCTCCACATAGGGAAGGGCCCGCCGGGCCGTCTCCGGATACAGGCTCTTCATGTACGCAAAATCCCGCCGCTCGATCCTCTCGTCATCATACAGAAGAGGCATCGGATATGCCATATAGTACGGTAATTTCCGCTCCATACACCCACGCTCCCGGTTGAAAATATCTTTCTGCTTACAGGATATTCTTTCCCTGGCAGTTTTGTTACACGCAGGCGTATATGTCAATTCGCAAAAGACAGAAAGGACCTGCCTTCCTCATATAATCCTCTGGCATTTTCTTCTCGCCTGTGCTATCATATGTAAAAGCATTATGTTTCCGGCATGTCTGATTCCAACGCAGCGCCAGCTGCATCTGTTTTTCTATTACATTCAGGAAAATCTCAATGCTTTTAATTCCCCATTATCAGCAGAGAGATTTGCGGATGCGGCTTTGGCAGGAAGGCGGACAGACAGTGCAGTCTCTTTGCAGTACATTTTCAAAAGGAGGCTGTGCGTATGGTAAATGCAGACAGGGCAAGGCCGGAAAGGGATCACATCCTTTCCAGGGAGGAGCGGATCCAGGAGATCCAGTCGTTCAATCTCCTGAGTGATGTGTTCATGTCCGTGGCGCTGAAAGACGTTCCGGCGTGTCAGCATATACTCCGGATCCTGACAGGCATCGACGACCTGAAGGTAAAGGAGGTGCGGACGCAGTATACCATCTCCCGGATCAAGACCCACTCCGTGCGGCTTGATGTGCTGGCGGAGACAGGAAAAGGGAAGCTGTATCATATCGAGATCCAGCGGAAGGATGAGATCGATCCGCCGAAAAGGATCCGGTACAACGGATCGCTGATTGACGCGGAGTTCCTGGCAAAGGGAGTGAAGTATGAGTCCCTGCCGGACAGGATCCACTTTTACATCAGCGAAAAAGACATCTATCACTGCGGAAGGGCGATCTACCCGATAGAGAAGGAACTTGGCGGCACAGGGCTTCCATATGACGACGGAGTCCATATCTTTTTTGTGAATGCGGCGGTAGACGACGGATCCCGGGTCGCCAAGCTGATGAAGTACTTTAAGTCGGCGGATCCGGACGATGACAGCGAGGGAGGATTATCGAAACGGGTGCGTTATCTGAAACGGGAAGAAGGAGGCGTGGATATCATGTGTGAAGTATCGGAAAGGATCCTGGAACGGGGCAGAAAGATCGGCGAGGAGCAAGGCAGGAAGATCGGTGAGGCGCAGGGCAGGAAGATCGGCGAGGAGAGAAAAGCCCGCTCTACCACCCTGAATCTCTCGCAGATGGGGCTGACGCCGGAGCAGATCGCCGGCGCAGTGGGCGAGAGCCTGGAACAGGTAAAGAGCTGGCTGGCGGGTGCGAAGCCGGCGAACTGACGCAGCAAGGGTGCCGCAAAGTCATGATCTGATGATTTTGCGGCACCCTCTTTTTCATGCGATACATCTCTGTTGTATACTATCACGCCCGCTCGCTGTAGTGATGCGCCTCCTCCAGCATCATATCCTTCACCTTCATCAGGCGGATCTGGGAACTTCGCTCATTCTCATCCAGCTTCATGGTGATATATTTGATCGTCTCCTGCGCCTGGGGAATGATCACGTGCTCCAGCGCGTTTACGCGCCGTCTTGTCTTTTCTATCTCCGCCGCCATGAGCTGGCAGGCCTTCTCCGTCTCAGCCAGCTTCAGCATGTCCGGCAGGATATCCGCCAGGGATTTTACCGCGCCGTCCAGGTCGCTGGATGTGAAGGCAAACCCATAGGAGTAGATATCATTCGCATCCGCCGTCCGCGTCTTTGTGTCAAACACCGGAATGTTGACGCTCATGACATTTTTCGTCCCGGCTTCCAGGCTGACCTGCTGCTTGGGCGCCATCAGCGCCGTGTGCAGCGTGGCTTCATCCATGCCTGCCCTGGCGATGACAAAATTTTTATTGGCGGACAGAATGCCTGCTTCCACCTTCTGCCGCAGCTCCATGTTCAGCCTCGCCAGATCCAGGAACTGACGCATCAGCTCATCGCGTTTATCCTTCAGGAGCTTGTGGCCCCTTCTGGCGGTGACAAGCTTTTTCTTGGTCTTCGTAAGCTCCATGCGGGTAGGAGTGATCTGTGTCGATGCCATATGCTTTCCTCCTTCTATATTCCACGTGCGCACGGCAGTTCCCGCCGCAGCCTGCACGGCTATTTCCGCTGTGTCCCGGCACAACCGCGCCGTGCACCAGCTCGATTACGCTAGCGCTTCATCTCGCTGCCGGGCGCACGCCCTATGCATCTTTGCGGAACTATCCGTATGCAGGCAGGCCTGCACGGCTATTTCCGCCGTGTCCCGGCACAATCGCGCCGTGCACCAGCTCGATGATCTTTGCTTCGGAAGATATCCTGCGCTCCGCTTAGGATATCTACTTTCACACTAGTCTCGACAATACCTCGCCAAGTGTTCAAGCATCGCTGCCGGGCGCACGCCCTATGCATCTTTGCGGAACTATCCGTATGCAGGCAGGCCTGCACGGCTATTTCCGCAAATCTGCGCACGGCTTACTGTTTCCCATAGTACAGATCCAGGTACTTGTCATCGATACGTTTCAGCTCGGATCTGGGCAGGATGGAGAGAAGCTTCCAGCCGATCTCCAGCGTCTCTTCTATAGAGCGGTCTGTGTGGTATCCCTGGGATACGTACTCCTTCTCGAACTCATCGGCGAACTTCGCGTAGATCAGGTCGATATCTGTCAGGGCCGCCTCGCCCAGGATCGTCATCAGCTCCTTGGCGTCCTTGCCGCGGGAGTATGCCGCGAAAAGCTGGTTCATTGTGTTGGAGTGATCCGCCCTTGTCTTGCCCTCGCCGATTCCCTTGTCTTTCAGACGGGACAGGGACGGGAGCACATCGATGGGCGGCTGCACGCCTTTTCTGTAGAGGTCGCGGCTTAAGATGACCTGCCCCTCCGTGATGTATCCGGTCAGGTCCGGGATGGGATGGGTCTTGTCGTCCTCCGGCATGGTCAGGATGGGGATCATGGTGATGCTTCCCGTCTTGCCTCTCTGCCTTCCGGCGCGCTCATACATCTGCGCCAGGTCTGTGTACATGTAGCCGGGGTATCCGCGGCGTCCGGGCACTTCCTTCTTGGCCGCGGAGATCTCGCGCAGGGCGTCCGCGTAGTTCGTGATGTCTGTCAGGATGACAAGCACGTGCATGTCCTTTTCAAAGGCCAGGTACTCGGCTGCAGTCAGCGCCATACGTGGTGTGGAGATACGCTCCACCGCCGGGTCGTTCGCCAGGTTGATAAAGAGGACCGTCCTGTCGATGGCCCCTGTCTCCTTAAAGGACTCAACGAAGAAGTTGGACTCCTCAAATGTGATGCCCATGGCCGCGAACACAACGGCAAACTTCTCATCCTTGCCCCGCACCTTTGCCTGCCTCGCGATCTGGGCAGCCAACTGCGAGTGGGGCAGGCCGGAACAGGAAAAGATCGGAAGCTTCTGCCCCCGGACCAGTGTATTCAGTCCGTCGATGGCGGAGATCCCTGTCTGGATAAACTCAGAAGGGTACACTCTGGCCGCCGGGTTCATAGGCAGGCCGTTGATGTCTCGCCTCTCCTCCGGCAGGATCTCCGGGCCGCCGTCCGCCGGGCGTCCCAGCCCGTCAAAGACGCGTCCCAGCATATCCGCGGACACGCCCAGTTCCAGGCTCCGTCCAAGAAAACGCACTTTGCTGTTGCTCAGGTTGATGCCCGCCGCATTCTCATAGAGCTGTACGACTACTTTGTCCCCGTCCACCTCAAGCACCTTGCAGCGGCGCTTCTCACCGTTGGCGAGCTCGATCTCGCCGAGTTCGTCGTATGTGACGCCCTCCACGCCTTTTACCATCATCAGCGGGCCGGCAACTTCCTGTATGGTTCTATATTCCTTTGGCATAATTAGAAGTCCTCCTTCCCGAATGCATCTTTGATCTCTTCTGCGAGTTCACCCATGATCTTCTCATACTCGCTCTCCACGTTCTCTTTCTCCGTGTATTTGTAACGGCCGATCTTCTCGCGGACGTCCATCCGAAGGAGCGCGTTCATGGATGCGCCTCCGCTGAGCGCCTCCATGGCCTGCTCGTAGAAGGCCAGCACAAGCTTCATCATGAGATACTGCTTCCGCAGCGGCGTGTAGGTGTCCACCTCGTGGAAGGAGTTCTGGTGAAGGAAGTCCTCACGGATGGATCTGGCTGCCTCCATCTTCAGCCTGTCGGCCGGAGACAGGGCGTCCATGCCTACCATCTGCACGATCTCCTCCAGCTCTGCCTCGTCCTGCAGAAGGCTCATCATCTTCTGACGGTCTTCCATCCAGTCAGGCGCCACCTGCTCATTGAACCAGCCGCTGACATTGTCCAGATACAGGGAGTAGCTGGTCAGCCAGTTGATGGCCGGGAAATGTCTCTTATAGGCCAGGTTGGAATCCAGTCCCCAGAACACTTTTACGATACGCAGGGTCGCCTGGGAGACAGGCTCCGATGTGTCACCGCCCGGAGGCGATACGGCTCCGATCACGGACAGGGAGCCTTCCCTGCCATCCCTGCCGAGGGCCACCACATGGCCGGCCCGCTCGTAGAACTCCGCCAGGCGGGATCCCAGATAGGCGGGGTAGCCCTCCTCACCGGGCATCTCCTCAAGACGGCCGGACATTTCACGCAGGGCCTCTGCCCACCGGGATGTGGAGTCAGCCATCAGGGCCACCGAGTATCCCATGTCACGGAAATACTCCGCGATCGTGATGCCGGTGTAAATGGACGCCTCACGGGCGGCAAACGGCATATCCGACGTATTGGCGATCAGGACTGTCCGCTCCATCAGGGACCGTCCTGTCTTCGGGTCTTTCAGCTCCGGGAACTCGTTCAGAACGTCCGTCATCTCGTTGCCGCGCTCGCCGCAGCCGATGTAGACGACGATGTCCGCCTCCGCCCATTTTGCCAACTGGTGCTGGATCACGGTCTTGCCGCTTCCAAAAGGTCCCGGCACGGCCGCCACGCCGCCTCTGGCGATGGGGAAGAAGGTGTCAATGACTCTCTGTCCGGTGACGAGAGGCACATCCAGGGGCAGTTTCTTCACATAGGGGCGCCCCCTTCTTACGGGCCACTTCTGCATCATGGTCAGTTCCCTGTCCCCTTCGGGAGTCGCGATGACCGCTACGGTCTCCTCCACGGTAAATGCGCCGGAGCGGATCTCTTTCACCGTTCCTTTCACCCCGACAGGGACCATGATCTTCTGCTGGACGATCTCCGTCTCCTGGACCGTTCCCAGAACGTCGCCGGCTTCCACTTCGTCCCCCTCTTTAGCCACGGGAACGAACTCCCACTTCTTATCTCTTTTGAGAGCGGCAACCTCCACGCCTCTTTGCAGGTTGTTGCCCGAGATCTTCATAATATCGTCAAGGGGCCTCTGGATGCCGTCATAGATGCTGGCGATAAGGCCGGGCCCCAGTTCCACGGACATGGGGGCGCCTGTGGATTCCACCGGCTCTCCCGGTCCCAGCCCCGAGGTCTCCTCGTATACCTGGATGGACGCCTCGTCCCCGTGCATCTCTATGATCTCACCGATCAGGCGCTGCCTGCTGACGCGCACCACGTCGGACATATTCGCGTCACGCATGCCGGACGCGATGACCAGCGGTCCCGCTACTTTTTTGATCGTACCTGTACTCATAATGGACGTATCACCTCTACTTTCTTAGTTGCTGAACAGGATATCAGATCCAACGGCCTGTTCCACCGATTTCCTGACCCCCTTAACGCCGCTGCCCGTGTTGCCGGACACGCCGGGGATCTCTATGACAGCCGGAAGGATCTGTCCCGCATACCGGGAGATCTCGTGCTTTAAATCTGCCGCAAGCGCCTCTGTGATATAGATGACCCCATATCCGCCGGCCGCCAGCCGATGCAGCGTTTCGCCCGCCTCCCCGGCCGTGACGGGAAATGTATCGAGTCCCAGCGCCGCGAATCCGTAAATGCTGTCGTAATCGCCCATCACTGCTATCTTATACATACATCTCCCTTACCCTTTCCCGGATCGCCGCGTCCGGAAGCTCGCTTCGCTTCCCGGAGAGGATGATCCGAACTGTCTTGATCTCATTTTGTCTGGCAAGCACATACGCCACCACCGGGCCTATGGTAAATGCCTTATATTTCTGCGGGCTGATGGTCTCGATGATGCGGTTGTCGCACCAGCGCTCAAATGCTGACATGGACTCCGCCAGGGCCTGGGCCCCGCCTGCGTACTCCGTCCCCAGCAGGTAGTCGCGGATCGCTTCCGGCCCTGCAAGGGCTGCCCTGGAAAGCTGGTCCACGCTGAGGCTGTCGCACTCCGCCATCGCCTGCTTCATAAATTCGATTGGCTTCGCGGTCTTCTGCGCGCGCACGGCGATCTTGATATCCGCCACCGCCACAACGGACCGGGCATATTCGCGGATGATCTCGTCCTCCGCTTCCATTCCGGCCTTATAGATGGCGTCAAGCGCCGCCCTGTCGATCAGGATATCGCAGAGCTGACCGTCTCCCGCATGCAGCAGCGCCTCGTACGCCTGCTGCGCGGCCTGTCTCATATTTTCCGGAAGGCGCCCGAACTCTTTCTCGCGGATGATCTCCAGCATTTCCTCTCCCGGAATGGATACATCATCGTAAAAGACATCCTTCGGCGTCTCCTTTGTGCACACTACCTTGACCGCCGCTTTCAGATTGTGGAAAAGCTTCTGGCAGGAGAGCACGTCGAATTTCTTTCTGTCAATGGACAGTTCTCCAACTGTCTGCCAGATCTTTTCTTCCTCCCGCTTCAGCATCTTTTCCCCGTCCTCTGATGTGTCCGCGTCTCCCCAGCCTTTCTCGGCCAGAAACTGGAGACACTGCTCATAGCCTGGACAGGCGATAAGCTGGTCGATCACGGCATTTGAGAACAGGGAGACTTCCAGCGCCCTGATGCGCGCAACCGCGTAGGTATACCTTTCACTCATCTTGGTTCCTCCTTACGCCTTCACGCCTGCGGAAACAGAAGCTTCTGC
This sequence comes from Mordavella massiliensis, assembly GCF_016901695.1. Lineage (GTDB taxonomy): Bacteria > Bacillota > Clostridia > Lachnospirales > Lachnospiraceae > Claveliimonas > Claveliimonas massiliensis_A. Next base: position 25,306 of record NZ_JACJKS010000009.1, read on the forward strand.
ACGCGGTCGCTCATCTCGTCACGCTTTGTCTCAAAAACGGCCCCGAGCGTGCAGTTTTCCTCCACACCGCCGTATACTAGGACAAAGCCGTCCGGCACTTCCGGCCCGCCGGCCTCCAGCGCAAGACTGCCGCCCTTTGCGCGCGCCGTCTCCTTGATCCTCTCTGCAAATCCGGCCGGCATGCGCTCCATATCTGCGGGCGAGAAACGGATCTGCCCGTCCTGCGGAAGCACGTACTGTTCCACCATCCCGGCGATCAGTTCAAAATATGCCGGCGCGTCCATCTGACGCACATTCTGTCCGGCCTGCGCGAGAACCTGCGCTATCATCTCCTGTTTGGCGGAAAGGATCTTCGTGCGCCTGTCAAGGTCCGCGGCCGACGCGGTCTTGTCCCGCAGGCTGTCCGCGTCGCTCCTGGCTTTTGCGAGGATCCCGCCGGCCATCCTGCCGGCTTCCTCCTTCGCCTGCGCAAGAAGCTGCTCCGCCTGGCCGCGCGCATCCTGGATCTTCGCCTCAGCGGAGGTCTTCGCCTCCTCCAGGATCTGCGCTCTCATTTTTTCTAATCCGGTCATACCTTTCGCACTCCTTTTCCTGAATGTTTTTGTCTGTGTCTATCCTATACCTGGATCGCAGTCACAGCCAGGATGGAGATCAGAAGGGAAAGGATGGCGTATGTCTCAACCATGGCGGGGAACAGCATGGCTTTACCGAACTGCTCCGGCTTCTTCGCCACGATCCCGATGGACGCCGCCGCCGTCTCGCCCTGTGATTTTCCGGAGATCAGTCCCACGATGCCGACCGGCAGGCAGGCTGCCAGAACGAGAAGGCCGGTCTGGGGATCAAGCTGCGCCGCGCCGCCTCCCAGAAGTCCGATCTTGGACAGGGTGAGGAATCCTACCAGCAGTCCGTAGATTCCCTGCGTACCGGGCAGAAGCTGGAGCACCAGCACCTTCGCGAATTTACTTGGATCCTCCGTCACAACTCCTGCTGCCGCCTGGCCGGCGATGCCGACGCCCAGCGCCGAGCCGGCGCCTGCGAGAAATACGGCTGCCGCCGCTCCGAGAAGTGCATATACCAGTCCTAAATTCTCCCATATACTCATGATAATGTTTCCTCCTTAATATCTACATATTTTGTATCATTTTCAAAGGGTTCAAAGGGCTTGCCTCCCCCTTCGTAAAACTTGCCGAAAAACTCCACAAACTGAAGCCTGTTCGTGTGCACATACGCGCCCAGCAGGTTGATGGCCAGGTTCATCGCATGTCCGATCACAAAGACGACTGCAAACAGGAGCACGCCCGCTATGCTCTTCCCGAGCATGCTGCCCATCTGGTTCACAACGGAAGCGATCACGCCCGTCGCCAGGCCCAGGGCCAGAAGACGGGAGTAGGAAAGAACGTCGCTGAGCCATCCTGTAATGTTGTAAATGTCGTAGGCGCCGAGCGCCAGCCTGAGCACCGGGTTTTTGTTTGCCCTTCCCGACATGAGCAGAAGCCCGACCGCCCCGGCGATAGCCAGCACTTTCGCCAGCGTGTTCAAAAACGGCGGGAACACGATCTCCATCTGCGCGATCGAGGCAAAGATCTCTGATGGCAGAAGCATCAGGATCAGGCCGATCAGGAATACGTACCAGAGGACCACGTCGCAGAAGAAGTCCAGCACCTGCCCCTCCTTCAGTTGCATATACCCCTTGATCCCAAGACCTACAAACAAATGCACAAGGCCGAAGGCCATGGAATAGATGAGAAGCTTCATGGGATCATTGAGCGGCGCAAACCAGAGCGCCGGCACGCTGACTTCATATCCGAGGAACACCCTGGATATCACATCCACCGCATCCCCGAAGTATCCGCCGAAGAGGATGCCCCACACAATGGTGGAGATGCCGCAGAACATGAACAGCTTCAGGGATTTGTGCATCCCCGCGCTCATCCTCGGGAATTTCTTCAGCAGGATGAAGCAGGCAGCGGCGACGATCAGGCCGTAGGCCGCGTCCGAGAGCATCATGCCAAAGAAGAACACATAGAAAAATGACATGATCGTCGTCGGGTCAAATTCGCCCCTGTGGGGCAGTCCGTAGGACTCCAGCACGCCCTCCACGCAGTCGGAGAAACCGTTGTTGGAAAGGATCGTGGGCGGTTCGTCCTCCTCCCGCAGATCCTCCACGTCCATGACGCAGTCGTATTTCTCCTCAATCGCCTTGCGCACGGCCGGCACTGCCTTCGCAGGCACATAGCCGCTTACAAAGAACGCGCTCTGGGACTGGGGCAGCGTCCCCAGCACCTGGTATTTCTCCGCCCGCACGCGGAAGTAGTCCGACACATACTCGAGCTCCTCCCTGTTTTCGGCATGCGCGCGGATCGCACTTTCTTTCTCTTCAATTTCCCGGGTCAGTCTCCCGATATCGGCTTTCAGCTCCTCGGTCTTCACGGCCGGATCTTCGTCCACTGTCTGGGCCGGTCTGGCGAAGCCTCCCTGCCGGAGCGCTTCCTCCACTGCGCCGGCGTCCTGTCGCATGCAGAACACCGCCAGATAGACGCCGTCGGTTCCCGAGGACACGATCTCCACATCCAGCGCGTCCGTCTCCGGAAGCTGCTCTGCCAGGATCCGGTACACGTCTTCCAGTGTCGTCCCCGCCGGCATGATGCCCGGCATCATAGCCGTATCCCTTGTTCCCCCGAAATTCATGGGAACGCCCAGCAGGATCCACGGGGCAAGGCTCTCGATCTGATTCTCATCCTTTAAGATCGCCGCCTTCTTCTCCGCGATCTGCCTGCTGCAGGCCAGGATATCCGCTGCCGCAGAAAGGATCCGTTCCCTGTCCCCGGCCGCCCTCCGGAACCTGTCTTTGTCCACCAGCTTTTTCCCCTCCAGGCTGGCGAACATGGACGTCTTTTGGGGCGCGTACTGATCCAGCACTTCCAGCGCCTGGTCGGCTGTGTGGGCCTTCTTCTCAAACCCCATCCGGGCGCCCGCGGTGTCCATCCGCCGGAAGGCCTCATCATCCCCGATCAGATCGGTAACCTCCATGATACCCAGGGACTGCAGTCTCTCCAGGATCGCCTTGCGGTCCTTCTTCAGCGCACAGATACTGACTCTCTGTATCTGCAGTACTGCCATAGACACATCCCTCCTTTTTCTGTTTTTTTCAAGCGGGTCAGATCAGATGACTGATGACGTCCGACACAGCGGCCTGTGTCTTTTTTCCCGCTTCTTCTTTCAGGGCGCGGATGATCTCATCCGTCTCCTGGGCCGCTTTTTCTGCTGTCTCCTTTCCCTCTTTCCTGGCAGCGTCCATTACAGCCGCAGCCTCTGCTTTTGCATCCTGAATGAGCTTTTCTTTCATTTTTTTCGCTTCATCCGACGCCTGCGCCAGGATCTCTTCGCACTGCGCGTCCGCTTTTGCCACGATCTCCTCCGCTTCCTGTTCAGCCTGCTTTATGGTCTGAATGGTCTCTTCTACCATGGATTCACCACCTCTCTTTTTCCTGTTTTTTATATCTTGTAGTTCAAATTATAATATGATTTGCCTGATAAGTCTATTATTTTTTGTATTTTTTCTTTATCACACCTTTTGTGATTGGACAATTCAGGTTATAATCTTACAATTATTCCTCTCTATATATAGTATAGAAATCCGCTATAGCATTCCGGCCATCCGCCTGCATTTTGACGCTTCCGATGCAGTTTCCTGCAAAATACAGATTTCCCCCACAACGAAAAAGTTCTGCGCGGACCTAAGTCCGCGCAGAACTTTTCACTTTGCTTTTACTCCCACGTCAGACGGTGAAGATGGCCTTCCAGATTCATATTCCGGAACCCGTTCTGGCGCAGCGCCTCATAGAGGACAATGGCTACAGAATTCCCCAGGTTCAGGGAGCGGATCTCCCCCATCATGGGGATCCTCACGCAGGCTTCCCTGTGCGCCGCCAGGATCTCCTCCGGGATCCCGGCGCTCTCCTTCCCGAACATGATATAGCAGTCCGGTTCATACCGGACATCCGTGTACACCTTCGGAGCCTTGGTGGTGGCCATATAGATCTTCGCGCCGGGATTTCGCTTAAGAAAGTCCTGGTAATCGATGTAGGTCGTCACATCCAGATCCTTCCAGTAGTCCATCCCTGCCCGGCGCAGGTTTTTCTCATCCAGCCTGAATCCCAGCGGTTCGATGAGGTGGAGCCGCGCGCCCGCGGCCACGCAGGTCCTTCCTATATTGCCTGTGTTGGCGGGTATCTCCGGCTCATGCAGCACGATATTCAGCATTCTTACTCCTCCTGCCTTTCTCTCTCCCACAATTTCCCTATCTCATCCGGCGCGGGGCGGTCGATATACCGGATCTCCTCCCCGTTTCTCAGTATCTTATCCCTGTCCGGGCGCAGACGGCCGATGACTGCCGCCCGGATCCCTGCTGTCTCCAGCTTCTCCCGCAGGGCTTCCCCGTCCGGCGCGGTCATAAGGAAGCATCCGGCGCTTGTGAGCTGATAGGGATTGATATGAAAAAGCTCGCACACTTCCACGGTCTCCTGCAGGACCGGGATCTTCTTAAGGTCTGCCTCCAGGCCGGCGCCTGTCCGGCGCGCCAGTTCCCAGAGCGCCCCGAAGACGCCCCCCTCCCCCACGTGAAGGGCCGAAGAAGCGCCCCCGTACAGAGCGAAAAGCGCGCTGTCCGGCGCAAAGATTTGGTCTGCCCCTCTTTCCACAAGGCGCAGAAAGGACGGGGCAAACCGCGCGGCAAGGATCTCTCTTCTCTCCTTTGCAATGCGCAGCATTCCCTCCTGCCCGGCAAAACCTGTCATAAGGATCTCCTCCCCGGCTGCAGGCGTGCCGGGACCGAAATCCACGGATGCCTCCGCCTCTGCCGTCACCGCAGCGCATGGCAGGAGGAGTGCCGGACTTTTCAGGGTCTGCACCTCCGCCTCCAGGGCAATGCGGCAGGCCGAAAAAAGAGGCAGGTTCCCTGCCATCTTTTTCCACTCTTTTTTCTGTTCATACAGCTCTTTGTTCCCCTGCTGTGCCGGGACCTGGAACAGGGCTGCGGCGCGGATCCTGTCCGCCCCCCGGGCTGCCAGGCCGTTGACGCAGTGGGCGAGCGCCCAGCGCCCGGTCTGTATGCTGTTCCCGTATACGATGGATGTCTGTATCAATACTCCTCCCCGCTTTCCTCCGTGTATTCCTCCTCAGGCGACGAGCCGTATGCCCCGCTGATCGCCGCGTAGATCTGCGATTCGTCCTGGGACGCGATGGCGGACTGCAGGGCGCTTACGGCGGCGCCGTTGTCCGAAGCGGTCCCCACCTCGATGATCTGATCGGATCTCTCATAGTGGCTCGTATTGAAGACCTCCCTGCTCACTTCCACGCCGTCCTCATAGACGATCTTCCAGAGCTGCGCATCCAGACCGTCGTGGGGGCTTCCCGCGTACTGCATCTCCCCGAAGGAAAGGGAACTGTTCTCCTGGTACACTGTCCCGCATGGATCTGTGTCAATGGTCTCGCTCTCATACTCCACGGTGCGCCCTTCCGGCCTGGTATCTTTCCCGTATATCGCAAACTGGAGCTGATTGCTCTCATTGATCCCGCCGTAGATATAGACCGGCGTATCGTAGTTATTTTTAAATTTGAAGTCCAGATAATCCCCGGCGATGGCCGCGTCCCTGGAAGGCTTCACATAAGCGACGGTCATAGAGTGGGGGGACCGCTCCACAATCTCCAGCTCCGCATACAGAACTGCATTATACAGTGTGCTGGACACCTGACAGATCCCGCCCCCGTAGTCAGAGACAACCTGCCCATTTTCGTAGGCGCCGGCCTCCACATAGCCGTTTTCCGGCGTGAAGGGGCCGGTCGTCTGCCCTACGGACAAGGTCTCTCCGGGCATGAGGACCGTCCCGTTCAGCTTATCCACACCGGTCTTCAGGTTCTGCCACCGTTCCCCGCCGCCGGCATCTGTCCAGAAGCTTCCCAGCTCATCCTCAATGGAGGAAAGATCTTCTTCTGTAACAGAGGGCTCCTGCTTCGTGGTCTGCAGCTCCAGCGTAAAATCCTGATGGTCCCAGGGACCGTTGAGATGGTCTGTGACCGCCCGGATGGTCGCCTCTGCATCGATGGTCCGCCCCACCTGCTCCGGCGTGACGGTAAAGGAATCGCCCGTCCGCTCTATCGCGGCGTCCACAGCCTCCTGCACGAGGGGCGCGGCCCGCTCCTCAAGCACGGCCTTTGTCTTTTTTTCATCCAGCTCAAACTGCTCGCTGATCACGACAGGTTCCTTTTCCAGTTTTTTCAGTTTCCTGTACCGGGAGAACACGCCTCCTGTTTTTCCGTAATCAGCCGCCTCCTTTGTCAGCTTGTCCACATCTTCATGGGAAAGGCCCAGTTCATCCAGGGTCGCCGCGGCGTCTCCTCTATCTGCCTGCAGCGTCACGGTCACCGCGCCGTCGCTCTTTGCATGGGACTTCAGGGCGGCCGCCGCCTCTTTTTCCGTCATGCCGGATACGTCCTGCGTCCCAATGTACACGTTGTCGCAGATCACGCCCCTGTCCACCCGGTTCACCCAGCTCAAAAGATACAGGTATACGCATACAAAAATAAGAAGGAACGCCCCCCCGCATGCTGCCAGGATCAGGCGCCACCTCTGTTTTTTCTTTGCAAACCGCTCTTTACTCTCTCTCAGGCTTCTTCTTAGCGCCGCCATATTTACACCTCTTGCTCCCGCCTACATCATCAGCGCGGGAATGATGGATGTCGCCACCATAGCGACAATAACGACCATGATGATGGCCGCGATGATCCTTCTTGTCTTCCTATTATTAAAGTTCATACGGTTGTCTCCTTCTTTATATCGTCTCTATATTGTAAACGTTTTATTTTCTTTTTGCAACACAGATCGCTGTCCCGTCGTTGGTCAGCGGATCTCTTTTCCGGTAGTCAAAAAGCACATACCCGTCAGACAGCGGAAAGTATTCCAGATGGGTCATGCGCCGGAGCTGGTTTTTATCCACGCCCTCATAGCCTTTCAGATAGCAGTGCCCGGACACTTCCTCCTCGTAAAACCTGCGCACCCATTCCGGGTCCGCCTGGGGCTCTCCTGCAAACGCCGGGCGGCTCTTCGCATTTTCACGCAGATAGTAATCAAAAACGAGCGCTTCCCGCAGCGCTTCCTTCTCCCCGGGGCATACGCTCCCGCCGAAGGCTAGGAGGAACTCATATCTGGCCGGTCTGGCATGCTGCATCCCCCGCAGGCCATTTTCCTCATAGCAGGCTGCCAGCTTCCGGTAAAGGGCAAACGGGGAAGAAAAATATTTCTCAAGAAATAAAAGAGTATGTTTGAACTGACCGCTGTTGTAGTAGATCTCCGTCATCTCCTCCACCCCTTTCAGGACGAGGATATCCGCGTAGGAAAGCCACCTGGTGAACAGCACCTCATAGGGAGGCGTATCCCGGCAGACAAGGCCGTACTCCTCCTTTTCCTCCTCCATGCGGGAGCCCTTGAGCACCTTGAGGAAGCCAAGCTGCAGTTCGCCCGGCCGCATGGCGTAGACGCGGTCAAAGGAGCGCCCGAAGCTTTCCAGGTCCTCGCCCGGAAGCCCCGCGATCAGGTCCAGGTGCTGGTGTATATTGGCTCCCTCCCCGATCCGCCGCACCGCGCGCTCCAGCTTTGCAAGATCCATGCTGCGCCGGATCTTCCGGATGGTCTCCGGGTTCGTGGACTGGACGCCGATCTCCAACTGAACGAGCCCGGGGCGCATAGAGCGAAGGAGCGCGAGCTCCTCCTCATCCAGCAGATCTGCCGAGATCTCGAAATGGAAGTTTGTGACGCCGTTGTCGTGCTCTTTTATAAAACGCCAGATCTCCATCGCGTGATCGCGCCTGCAGTTGAAGGTGCGGTCCACAAACTTGACCTGCGCCGTCTTCTGCTCCAGGAAAAAACAGAGTTCTTCTTTTACAAGGGCGGGGCTGCGAAACCGGAGTTTTTTATCTATGGAGGAGAGACAGTAGCTGCAGGAAAACGGGCATCCCCTGCTGCTCTCATAGTAGAGGATCCGGTTCCGGAACTGTGCCATGTCTGTATAGACAAAGGGAATGCTGTCCAGTTCCACCGGTTCCCGCCAGGGATTTTCCCGGATCCGGCCATCGCTTTCCCGGTATGTGACGCCCCTGATCCCCTGCAGATCCGGCTGTTCTCCCCGGGCCCAGGCCTGCGCCAGTTCCGCGAAGGTCTCTTCCCCCTCTCCCCTCATCACGCCGCTGACGCAAGGGTATTTCACCAGTACCGCCGCCGCGTCGTAGGAAACCTCGGGGCCGCCCAGCCAGATCTGCGTTTCCGGGAGCACCTTTTTCACTTCCGGGAGAAGCCGGGCAACCATGTCCATGTTCCAGATATAGCAGGAGAAACAGAGCACCTCCGGGGCGCGCCGGAAAAGATCCGCCAGGATCGTCTCTGCCTGCTGGTTGATGGTATACTCCGCGATCCCGATCCGGTCCATCCCGCCGGGGATCCGCTGCCTGGCATACCTTTGCAGGCTGTAGACTGCCAGATTGGAGTGTATGTATTTTGCATTGACTGCCGCTAATAGTACTTTTTTCATCATGCCTGTTATTTTACTATATTCCATCTGTATTTACAATCCGCCTCCTCCACCGGTTGACATCCCGGCAAAAACAGGTTACAATATAGACTCGTGCAGCCGGGGCGGTAGCGGTGCCTTGTACCTGCAGTCCGCTATAGCAGGGGTGATATTGCGCGGAGGGCGAAAGCTGGCAGAGCTGCCCTTGGTAAGTGACGTTGATATCCGGGTCTTACGCGACGGAAATCCGTGAACCGTGTCAGGTCGGGAACGAAGCAGCACTAAGCGGAATCTTCCGGGTGCCGTGAGGGCGCCTGGGTTGAGTTAACTGCCAAGGTAACGTCTGCTGGCCTGGTTCGAAGCGCAATGCACGAAAAAAGGAATACGGCAAAGAAGCGGTCTGACGGAAGATTTCCGGTCAGATACCGCTTCTTTTTTCTTTCTTCTTTCTCTCCCGCAGCTCCCGGAAAAACCGCTTCATCAGACTGCTGCACTCCTCTTCCAGCACGCCCGTCTCAATCTGCACCTGGTGGTTGAACCGGTCCATCTGCAGCAGGTTCAGAATAGAGCCCGCGCAGCCCGCTTTCGGGTTCATGCACCCGATCACCACTCGGTCCATCCGCGACTGGACAATAGCGCCGGCGCACATCTGGCACGGCTCCAGCGTCACATACATGGTGCAGCCCTCCAGGCGCCAGTCCCCCATCTTCCGGCTTGCCTTCCGGATTGCCGTGATCTCCGCGTGGGCCAGCGGGTTCTTGTCCGTGTTCCTCCGGTTGTACCCGCGGCTCAGGATCTTCCCGTCATACACGATCACGCAGCCTATGGGCGTTTCATCCAGGGCGTAGGCCTTTTTTGCCTGCTTAATTGCTTCTTTCATATATTTTTCATCTACAATTTGCACTTTTACACACCACTCTTCATACAAATGTACACCAGTTTTTTAATTCCGGACGTAACACTTTTTAAAAGTGTTACGTCCGGAATTAGGAATTAAAATTGTATCAATTGTGTCACCGTCTCACCGGCCTGCACCAGTATCCGAAATCGTCGTCCCGATTCTGTTCGTCCTCGCTCAGCTCCACCGCCTGTTCATCAATCCGGAGAAACCTCGGAAAACCAAAGGCTTCCGCAGCCTGCGCCTCTCTTGGATGATAGATGCCGGGAACTCCCAGAAGCCACTGGTCTTCTTCCTGCACCAGCAGGAGATGATGATAACTGTAATACCCGTGCAAGAGGAAACTGTTATTAGCCAGACGCCACTCGCATCGCTTCAGTTGGGCAATATCCCTGCGCCGTATCTTCATGCAGCAGATATTCCTGTCCTTATCCTGCTGCCCTGCGTCCGATATCTTCTGGCCGTCTGTGAAAATACCGGTCTCTTCCCCGGCTTTTTCCGCGGGGTCCTCCTGCGCCCCGGCGGCATTTTGCTGCAGCAGCTCCGCCAGATCCGGTTCCGGCTCATCTTTCCACAGTCTCATCTTCTCCACCGCTACAGGCATGTCATCCCACACGGCGGCAAACCGTCTGCATCCGCCATTTTCAAGGATAATCCCTTCAATACGGGGATACAGACAGACCCGGCCCGTATCCTCCGGCGTAAATGTCAACCGGTAATTGACAGCCGGGTTCACATTTTCGATATCCCCCTGCCAGATCCCGATGCACTGCCCCTCTTCCATATAGAAAATGTAGACCTTCAGCTTTCTGTCTCCGGCCAGGTGCAGGCCCTTTCCATGGATATGGACAACAGTGGATACATCCGCCTGCTCCACTTTCACGAAGCCCACGTTCCGGATCCGCCTGCCGTCCTGATATTCATACAAATAGCGAATAAACTGTTTCAAACCTCCACTTCCATTCTTTGTCTGGTTATCACAATCTATTCGCTGCGCCGGTAGAAAATACCTGCTTTTTGAGACGGGCTGTGTCAGAGCATCGCCTTCAGTTCCTGGCACAGACGTTTCGCATAGCTGTCCGTCATGCCGCAGATGAAATCCGTAACAAGCAAAAGCCTCAGATACAGCCTCTCTTCATCGCTCTTTCCCTTTGCCTGAAAATGATAGGCGTCCTTATAATTTCCGGAGATAAAATACACCAGCCGCCTGTCAATGGAGTCCAGCGCACTGTCGTCATCATCGTAACTGAGAACCGCGCGTGCAAAGCTGTCCATCAGATAGTCCAGGATGCCTGCCTCCACCAGCTCCATCAGATAGATCTTCCTTGTACAGAACACGCGCCGCATGGCCATATCGCCCAGCAGTTCCATCAGTTCCTCCGCAAACGTCCCATGAAACAGATCATATGGATAGGCGCCTTCCATGATCGCCCGGTAGTTGGATGTAAAACCAAATGTCGCGCAGGAGATCAGGAAGCCCTGCACCCGCACGATCCAGTTCTTCACCGCATACTCCTCCGGATGGTCCACCTGCTTCTCCACGCCTTGCCGGTATAGTTCCTCAAGTTTTCCAAGAGGATTAAAAACAACTTTATCATTGTTTTGGATACTTTTTAGTTTCTTTAACTCTTCTATCAAAGCGTGATAGGAAATAAATCCCTTGACAAAAGCATCTTCTATGTCCGCTGTCTTGTATGCAATATCATCCGCAGCTTCCAGGATAAATGTGAGCGGATGACGTCTGCCATCCGTTCCTGTCGCTTCCGCTATACGACGGAAAGTCTCTGCATCCGCAAGATAGTAGCCCATCTTTTTCCTGGCGATATCTCCGCAGGCCTCATCGATCTCCAGCGAGGAGACAGGATACTTCACAATGGTGCTAAGAAGGGCATAGGTGAGATTCATTCCATTTTCATCCACAAGAAAATGGAGCTTTGTCACAAGCCGGAGCGCCTGCGCGTTTCCCTCAAAATGGTAAAAATCCTGCTTCATCTGCTCCGTGAGCACCTCATCGACCGGCCTCCCGCGATAGGTAAGGCGGGGCAGGTTTCTCTCAAACCACTCCCGGATCGCAATCTCTCCGAAATGTCCGAACGGCGGATTCCCTATATCATGGATCAGCCCCGCGCACTGGAGTATACTGCAAATATCCTCCTTCATCTGCACGGTGAAGGACGGATCCCTCTTATATGTAAGAATATTCTCACCTATATTCTGTCCAAGTGATTTTGCAAAGGACGAAACTTCCAGGGAATGGGTCAGCCTCGTTCGGATAAAATCACTCTGATCCAGCGGAAAAACCTGCGTCTTGTCCTGCAGCCGGCGGAACGATGCGCTGCCGATGATCCGGTGATAGTCTTTTTCAAACTCGCTGCGCAGATCTGCAGACCCTGCATGTCTTCCGGCTCCCTCTCTGGCCCTTCTGGTCGATAAAAGCTGTTCCCAGTTCATGGGCATCCTCCTTTCCCGGCACACTTCTTCTGCACACGGATCTAATCCAGGTAGATCGGCGGTTCATAGTCCTCTCCAAGGAGCGCTTTCTTTCTCTCCTGGTAGCCCAAAAAGGCCCATTCCGTCATATCTGTCCACTGATGGCTGCTGCGGTCATACACCTGCACATAGCCGATGCGGTTCGGATGCATGCGCACGGTATTGCTCTCATACTCGTGTCCTGTATAAGGATTGATGTCTCCCCTCTCCAGGTCTTCCTCCTCATCGCCTGCCGCGTCCACTGCCTCTGTATCCGGCTCTTCCGGAATCTCCGGGTCCATCTCCGCTTCCGGAACTTCTTCCTTATCTGCCGTTGTTTCGGCCGGCTCCTCCGGGATCATCTCATCTCCGGCCGGCTCCTCCTGTTTTCTTGGTCTGCGCTGGAAGAAATCCCTCCAGCTTCCGCGCGCTTTCCTGGCAGGCTGCGCTTCCGGCTCCGCCGGTGCCTCTGCGGCAGCCTCCGGTTCAAATACTTCCTCCGGCTCAGGCGCCGCGGCAGAAAGCTCATCCAGATGCTCGCTCATCTTTGCCAGCTCGCCGATCGTGATATCTCTCTCCGCCGACCTGCGCCGCTTTTTCTCTTTTTTCTTTTCCAGGCGCTGCAACTCAGCCTCCGTAACCCCGCCCGTTTCTTCTCCGGCGTGTTCCGGCTGCCTTGCATCTCCCAGTATGCTCAACTGAAAAGAACAGCCCAGGATATCGGCGATCATGCGCATATCCTGCTCCTGGAAGTTATCCCTCCCGAGCCGCTGCGTCAGATTCTGCCTGGACATCTTCTTTCCTGTCTTCTCTTCAATCATCTCTGCGAGTTCTTTGATCGTCATGCCTTTCCGGCTTAAGATAATTTTGACCTGCTCTGCGAATGTAAGATCTAACATGATACTCCTCCTTATTCAATTAAATATACTCACCCCACACAGGTTTTTGTAAACTTATCAGTTTCTTCATAAACCTATGCTTTTCCCTTTTCCTATTTTAGCAAAACATCCCCCATACGTCAATGCAGGTTTTACTCCAGCCGTACCACCCGGATCTCTCCAAATTGCCCATCCGTACTGCACACTGCGATCCTGGCAGGTATGCCCGGGACGCAGTATTCCTGGTAGTAATACTCTTCCGGGTAAGCGACCGGCTTCCGAAGCAGCACCGGGCGGTCCTCCCCGTCAAAGCCGATCTCAAAACTCCTGGTATCCAGGCCCATCCCTCTGCGCACTGCCTTCATGAAACTCTCTTTGAGCACCCACAGCCGGTAAAATTCTTCTGCCTGCTCCTCCCTGGTCCGCCGGCTCAGGATCCGGGCCGTCTCCCCCGGCAGAAAAAAGCGCTCCGCCACCTGCAGGCGCAGCGCCCTGACCGTCTCCACATCACATCCTACCCGCACATCCGCCTCCGCAGACAGGCTACAGAGAGCGTAAGGGCCGGAATGGGACAGATTAAAGACCGTTCCCGCATCCAAACCGCAATGCACCCGCATTTTCTCCCAAAGAGTCCATGCTCCCACGCTTTGCGCCCTGTCTTCCGGGAAACGCAGCCGGTCCGCTTTCTCCCTGCGGAAGTCCGGAAGTTCCTTATAATATTTCTCATAGACCGCCTCATCGCACAGCGCTGAGACGTCCGCTATCCATGTATGGACCATGCAATCGTTCCTTTCTATCCGATCCGGCAGACTTCATTCCATTTTTTTACTATATCTTCCTCTATCTTGAGGATCTCCCGGTCATATGTGTAAAGCCCGTTGACTTCCTCCTCCACATCGGAGAGCTGCGTGTAGACCGTCACAGACAGTCCCTCCGGGATATGGGAGGCCACTTCCTCCAGCAAACCGTCATATCCTCTGCTTAATTCCTCCCTGTTCCTGTACAGCCGGTATCCATATACCTTCGCATACATACTGTGCTCCCGGCAGTGCCAGCAGTATCCCCCGAATTCCGTCAACGCCTGGATCCGCTTTTCCTGCCAGAACCGGAATTTGAAAAAATAATTATGTATGCTCCGGAAGTCTCCGCCGCCCTGGTCAAACCAGCCGCTGGCCTGGTCGACCAGCCGGTACGGATCTTCCTCCCGGGCAGCGGCTGTCAGCTCTTTCGCATCAAACTGCCCCCACCCCTCATTGAACAGCACCCATGTGACGATGGAGGGATGGTTGCCAAGCCGTCGGATCGTTTCCAGCATCTCCGCGGCAAACTGCTCTCTTCCTTTTTTATCCTTCCGCCCCAGCAGGCCGTATGTCCGGTCAGTCATACGGATATTCAGCTTCTCCAGGGCAGTCGCCAGGTACGTCACATACCATCTCTTGTAGGGCCTTCCGCCGCAGACCATATCCTGCCACACCAGCATGCCAAGCCGGTCGCAGTGGTAGTACCAGCGCTCCGGCTCGATCTTGATATGCTTCCGGATCATATTAAATCCAAGCCGCTTCATTTCCCGAATGTCAAAGAGGAGCGCCTCGTCACAGGGAGCCGTATAGAGTCCGTCCGGCCAGTACCCCTGATCCAGGACGCCCTTTTGGAAATAAGGCTTATTATTTAAGAACGGGCGGGGCACTCCATCCTGATCTGCGCCTGCCGATATTTTCCGCATGGCAAAATAACTCTCCACGCAGTCCCTGTCCAGTGTCACCCGCAGTGAGTATAAAAAGGGATCTTCCGGCGTCCATGCATGCATCCGGCAGACCGGGATCCGGAAAGGTTCATTTGTCTGCACCTCCACCGTCCGCGGCTGCATCTCCCCGGACCAGACAGTGACCGCCGCCTTTTGCGCCGCGCCGGAGCACACCGTGATCTCCACCTCTTCCTCATCAAAAACAGGCGTGATCCTCAGTTCTTCCACATGCGCATCCGGCACTTCCTCCATCCAGACTGTCTGCCAGATACCGCTTTGCGCCGTATAAAACATACCGCTACGGGCAAGCTTCTGCTTCCCTCTGCTGTAGTAGGAGCGATCCGTAAAATCGCAGACGCCCACAACCAGTTCGTTTCCCCCCTCCTTCAGAAATTCTGTCACGTCTGCAGAAAAAGGCAGGTAGCCTCCCAGATGTTTTGCCGCCAGCCTCCTGTTCACATACACCGCGGCAAACTGATCCACTGCGCCAAAATGCAGCAGCCAGCGCATCCCGCTCTTTCTCTTCACTTCTTCCGGCAGATCCCTTCTGTACCAGAGGACCTGCCGCGGGTGCAGATGTCGCTCCACACCTGACAGCGGCGCCTCCGGTGAAAAAGGAACAAGGATCTGTCCTGCAAAAGACTGCGGCCTTTTCCCTCTTCCCGTGATCTCATAATCCCAGTATCCGTTCAGATTGACATAGCTCTCCCTCCTCATAGAGGGTCTCGGATATTCACACAGGACCTGGTCCGGGTTCTGAGGGACCTGGTCGCTCCAGCGCGTCTTTAGCTTTTTCACTCTTTTTCCCCTCTTTCACTCTCCAGTTCTGCGAGCCGGGCTTTCAACTGCGCGAGTTCTTTCTGATAGGACAGAGCCGCTTCTTTCATTTCTTCCGCCATCTTCTTTTTCTCTTCCTCTGCTCTTACCTTCTCTTCTTCTGCCCTGACCTTCTCTTCTTCTGCCCTGACCTTCTCTTCCTCTGCCCTGACCTTCTCTTCCTCTGCCTTAGCTACTTCTTTTTTCACATCCGCTGTCTCTTCTCTCATCCTGGTCAGCTCTCTGAATACTTCTTCCTTCTCCTGCTTCAGAGCATCCAGTTCCTCCTGCATCTCATCCATCATGTACTGTACCGTATTCCTGTCAAGTTCCCATAACTCCATAGAAAACATCTCCATAACTTTTTCTACATTCCGGCAAATCTCATAAATCTCCCTGTACAGCTTCCCGAATTCCGGATATCGCTCCAGCAGCTTCCCTATATCCTCCGGATCGTCAGTAGCAAGGAAAAACAGCCATGCCTCCAACCTGTTTCTGATATCTCTATTTTGAATGGCTTTTTTAAATATGTCAAGCGCTACAAAGACATATTCCTGCAGCAGATCCATCTGAAGCCCGGTGTCAGATACATGAGAAAAATGATGGACATAGTTGTCCGGAAAGTCAGAAAACTGCCTGGGGCTCTTCTCATACAATACGATCGTATATACTTTTTTTATGTCTTTGTAGCTGAATGCCTTCCCCTTTTCTCCCCGGACTCTTTTATACTGACGGAGCAGAAGATCCGCCGAATAGCAGGCGCTCCGCTGTCCGGGAAACATGTAGCCCAGCTTCTGCACCTCCACATTCGCAATACTGTGGTCCTCCAGCTCCACGATAATATCCATGATCACCAGAGAATTCTCATCAGCCAGCCTGGAGGAATCATTGGGTAGGGTGCGGAGTATCTTCACATTCTGTCCCAGAAGAAGCGTCAGGAATTCCTCCAGACGCTCCGGTGCAGTCTCCGGGCTCATGATCTCTTTAAAAAAAGAATCATAAAGAATCTTGACGCCCCGGTTCCCGGAGCAGAAGTCCAGAAACTCCTCCTTTTGTTCCCCCGTCCATCCCCGATACCTTTCCAGAAGCGCTTCTCTTGAAGAAATTTCTTCCAGCACTTCTGCCCTCGTGCGTATCATAGGAAAATACTGCTTCAGTTTGTTTGCCATACAAACTCCTCCTTTTGTCATTTTTCAGTTGTACAACATTCACGGTCCTTTGCTCCGATCTGAAGCGTCCGAAAATGAGACAGCCGGACGGCTGTTAAGACATAACCCGGTCCGGGGAAAAGATAACAGTGCACAGACGCGCACTGTTAAAAGTATTTATAAAATAACATAATTCTTTCGAAATAACAACCTCTATTTCAGGACTCTCCTGAGCACTTCCTCAAGATCCAGCGTCAGGGTTCCATCTTCCAACTGAAAGCACGGAATTCCGATGTTTCCTTTTTCCTTCACCTCATCGAACAAAGCCTCTGTGTCCCGGAGCTTCAGAAAACGTTTCAGATTCGCAGTGCTGTTTGTCCAGTCCAGATAGAGACAACGGACATTCTTTTCCCTGAGCACCTCCTGCGCATGCACGCAGTCCGGACATGCATTTGTTCCGTACATGATCACTTTCATTTCCAATCCACCTCCCCGCTGCACTGACTATAGCATGGCGCAAAAAAAAGTGCAACCTCTAAGCCATGCCGATCGCCTCGCCTCTTCCGCGCCGAGACGATCCCGGGCATTCGCCCTATGAAATCGCATAAAAAAGGGCAGGGCAGCATCTTTCCGTGCAAGCACAGTCGATGTTGCCCTGCCCTTTTTTCTCCGCTTTCGCATGGCTCATTGCCATCAGATATTCCAGTGTTTGTCGCGGGAGGTGCGCAGGCGGTTCATAGCCCGGGCCAGGGATGCCTGGGACAGGTAGTACTCCTGGATGCTCTGCTTCTGGCGCAGACGCTCCTGCGCCCTCTGCCTGGCCTCCTCCGCACGCTTGACGTCGATTTCTTCCGGCCGCTCTGCGGAATTGACAAGGACAGAGACGCGGTTGTTGATGATCTCCGCAAATCCCGGAGATACCGCCGCCGTGATCCACTCTCCCTCCGGCGTCTTGACATGCAGTTCGCCGGCCGCCACGGCCACCACCATGTTCTCATGGTGCGCCAGCACACTGAACAGCCCGTCCTCCATGGGAAGGACCAGGTTCTGGCATTTTCCCTCATAGAAGACCTTGTCGCTGCATATGACTTTCAAATAAAATGTATTCATCTGCTTCACTCCTCCTGCCGGATGGCCGCGCTAGGCCTGCGCCTGCATGGCTTTCGCCTTCTCGATGACCTCATCGATGGTTCCGACATTGAAGAACGCGTTTTCAGGATACTCATCCATCTCTCCGTCTATGATCGCCTTAAAACCGCGGATCGTCTCCTTCAGCGGCACATACTTGCCTGGCGTGCCGGTAAATGTCTCGGCCACAGAGAACGGCTGGGACAGGAACCGCTGGATCTTTCTGGCGCGGCTGACCGTCAGTTTGTCTGCCTCCGACAGCTCCTCCATACCCAGGATCGCGATAATATCCTGCAGTTCCTTGTACTTCTGGAGGATCTCCTGCACCGTCCGGGCCACCCGGTAGTGCTCCTCGCCGACTACGTCGGCCTCCAGGATACGGGAGGTGGATTCCAGCGGGTCCACCGCCGGGTAAATGCCCTGCTCCACGATCTTTCTGGAGAGGACCGTCGTCGCATCCAGGTGGGAGAACGTGGTGGCCGGGGCCGGGTCTGTCAGGTCGTCTGCCGGCACGTACACGGCCTGCACGGAAGTGACAGAGCCGTTCTTTGTGGAGGCGATCCGCTCCTGCAGCGCTCCCATCTCATTGGCCAGCGTGGGCTGGTAGCCCACGGCCGAGGGCATACGCCCCAGAAGGGCGGACACCTCAGAGCCAGCCTGCACGAAACGGAAAATATTGTCAATAAAGAGCAGTACGTTCTGATGCTCCTCGTCCCTGAAATACTCCGCCATAGTAAGGCCTGTCTCTGCCACCCGCATACGGGCTCCGGGGGGTTCGTTCATCTGCCCGAACACCAGGGCCGTCTTATTTAATACGCCGGACTCGCTCATCTCTGTCCAGAGATCGTTTCCCTCTCTGGAACGCTCGCCCACGCCGGTGAAGATCGAGTAGCCGCCGTGCTCTGTAGCGATGTTGTGGATCAGCTCCTGGATGAGCACGGTCTTGCCCACGCCGGCGCCGCCGAAAAGACCGATCTTTCCGCCCTTGGCATAGGGGGTCAGAAGATCGATGACCTTGATCCCCGTCTCCAGGATCTCCACCGCAGGGCTCTGATCCTCAAAGCTGGGCGCTTCCCTGTGGATGACCCAGTGCTCGGTGTCCGCCGGGATCTTCTCCTTGTCGTCAATGGTATCGCCCAGCACATTGAAAAGCCTTCCAAGAGTCTGCTCGCCGACCGGCACTTTGATGCCCGCGCCGGTGGCCGTCACTTCCATGCCTCTGCTGAGGCCGTCGCTGGAGGCGAGCATGATGCAGCGCACGATGTTGTTCCCCACATGCTGCGCAGCCTCCATGACGCAGCGCTTTCCGCCGTTGTCCACTTCCAGCGCGTCCTTGATGAACGGAAGATCTTCCCTGCGGTCAAATTCCACATCTACAACAGGTCCCATGACCTGTACAATCCTTCCTTTTGTCATAGTGCTATATCTCACTTCCTTTTCTGTGCGTTGGCGCCGCCGATCACTTCCGTCAGCTCCTGGGTGATATCGGCCTGCCGTGCACGGTTATAGGTTATATTTAACTCATTCAGCATATCCGTCGCGCTGTCTGTCGCGTTCTGCATGGCCTGCATACGGGAGTTCTGCTCGCTGCAGTAGGACTCCACGAGGCAGCCGTAGATGATGCCGATCAGGTAGTTCGGCACAATGCTGTCCATAACCTTGTGGGCGGACGGGTACAGCATCACCGCCTCCCGGTACACCCCGGCCATGGCCGCCATCTTGTCCGGCGCAAAGTCGATCCTGTGCAGAGGCAGAAGTTTGATCTGCTGCGTCTCCGCCTGCAGGGCATTGAGCATGCGGGTGTAAATGATATAGATATCATCCAGCTGTCCCGTCTCAAACATCTCCACCATCTTCACGGCGATCACCCTGGCGCGGTACAGGTTCGGCTCCTGCACGGTGTAGCGGAACTCCGAGTCCAGCTCGCTCTCCCGCCTGGAGAAATACTGCCTTCCCACCTCGCCCAGCACGAACATCTTATGCTGGCCCGGCTCTTCGAGCAGCTGCTCCGCCATCTTCAGTACATTGTGGTTGTACGCGCCCGCAAGGCCCTTGTCCGCCGTGATGACGATGCAGCCCACCTTGCGGTCCTGCGCGGGGATCTTCTCCCTGCCGTCAAAGAAATGGCTGTGCATATCCGGCACATGGCGCAGGATCCTGGCGATCTCCGCCTGCATGGCAAAGAAAAAGGGCTCCGTCTCCGCCAGCTTCTTCCTGGCCTGCTTCATCTTGGATGAAGAGATCAGGTACATGGCATTGGTGATCTTCTTCGTCTCCTGGATGCTTGCCATCCTCTCTTTCAATTCTCTTGCATTCGCCATAACAACACCCGCTTACCTTTTCTCCCTGAATTCCTTCGCAGCCTGCAGGATCTGCTCCGTCAGCGCGTCGTCCAGGACCTTCTTCTCCTCGATGGCGCTGCAGATCTGCGGATGCTCCCTCTCAAAGAATGCCAGCATGTCGAGCTGGAACGCCTTGATCTGATCCGTGTCCACCTCCTGCAGGATGCGGTGCGTAGCTGCCACCAGCGTGATCACCTGCTCGTGCAGGCTCAGCGGGTTGCCGAGAGGCTGCTTTAAAAGCTCCGTCAGGCAGCTGCCGTATTTCAGCTGCGTCTTCGTGGTCTCATCCAGATCCGAGCTGAACTGGGTAAAGGACTCCAGCTCCCGGGCCTGGGCCAGGTCGATACGCACGCTTCCCGACGCCTTCTTCATCGCCTTTGTCTGGGCCGCGCCGCCCACACGGGACACGGAAAGTCCCACGTTGACCGCCGGCCGCATGCCCGCGTTAAACAGGTCGCTCTCCAGGAAGATCTGTCCGTCCGTGATGGAAATGACATTGGTGGGGATGTAGGCTGACACATCACCGGCCTGCGTCTCAATGATGGGCAGGGCTGTGATGGATCCGCCTCCGGCCGCCTCACTCAGGCGGCTGCTCCGCTCCAGAAGCCTGGAATGAAGATAGAACACATCGCCCGGATACGCCTCACGTCCCGGCGAGCGCCCCAGCAGAAGCGAGATGGCCCGGTATGCCACCGCGTGCTTGGACAGGTCGTCATAGACGATGAGCACGTCTTTTCCTTTATACATGAAATACTCGGCCAGCGCCGTGGCTGAGTAGGGCACGATGTACTGCAGCGGCGCGCACTCGCTTGCCGTGGAACAGAAGATCGTCGTGTAATCCATGGCCCCGTGGGTGCGCAGCGTGTTCACAAGCTGGGCCACCGTGGAAGCCTTCTGCCCGATGGCCACATAGATGCAGATCACATCTTTTCCCTTCTGGTTGATGATCGTATCCGTGGCAATGGACGTCTTTCCTGTCTGCCTGTCGCCGATGATCAGCTCCCGCTGCCCACGCCCGATGGGGAACATGGAGTCAATGGCCAGGATGCCCGTCTCCAGCGGCACGCTTACAGACTTCCTGTCCACGATGCCCGGCGCCTCCTGCTCGACCGGCCGGTATTCCTCTGCCTGGATCTCGCCTTTCCCGTCGATAGGGGAGCCCAGGGCGTCCACAACCCGGCCGATGTAGCCTTCGCCGACAGAGATGCCGGCCCGGCGGCCCGTGCGCGCCACCTTCGTACCCTCCCTGACGTCGGAGTCATCGCCGAAGAGGATGCAGCTGATCTCATTTGCCTTGATATCCTGCACCATCCCCTTCAGGCCGGTCTCCAGCGTGACGATCTCGCCGTACATGGCGTGGTCGATCCCATAGATGGTCGCGATCCCGTCGCCGACAGAGACGACATAGCCGACCTCCTGATCCCTGGTGACCATATCATAGTTTGCTATTTCTTCTTTTATTATAGAGATAATCTCATCTGAGTTGATCGAACTCAAGTTTTTCACCTCCGGGTCAATTTTTGTTCTAACCGTTTCAGCCGTCCCTGCATGCTGTAATCATACTCCCGGCCGTTCACAAGGAGCCGGAAGCCGCCGATCAGGTCCGGGCGCTCCTCCATCTCCCAGATCACGCCCGCCGCGTGCAGCTCCCTGCAGATAAACCGCTCCATGCCCGCCTTCTGCTCCTGCGTTGGCGGGACCACATAGGCGAGATGGGCGGTCACAATGCCTGCCATCTGATCCCTGTACTGATGATAGGCCCGGAAGATCTCCGGGATGGCATCCGCTTTCCCGCAGTCGGTCACGACCTTGAAAAAATTTCTGATCCTGACATCAAAAATCCGGTCGATCACCGTATGTTTTTCTTCCTTTGTCACAACGGGATTGTGCAAAACCCGGACCACCTCCGGGGTCTCCTCCACGATCCGCTCCGCCCGGTCCGTCTCCTCCCGGGACAGTCCAAGATCAAAGAGCACCTTCGCATAGCGGATGGACGACATGGAACACCAGGCATCTCTATTTGTCTTCATGGAGATCACCTGCTTCTTTCAGAAATTGGTCATAAACCGCCTGGCTTTCCCTGGCCGTGCAGCTGTCCGCCATGACCTTCCTGGCCGCGTCGACAGCAAGGGAGGCGACTTCCGCCTTCATCTGCCGCAGGGCCTGCTCGCGCTCCACGTCGATGGTCTCACGGGCAGACCGCATCATCTGGTCCGCCTCGGTCCCGGCCTGTTCAAGGATCCGGTCGTACTCCTTCTTCGCGTCCGCCTTCGCCTGCTCGATCATGCGCCTTGACTCATCCTTCGCGCCGGTCAGCGCGTCCTCATACCGGCTTTTGAGCTCCATGGCCTGCGCCTGCTGGTCGCTGGCGTTCTGAAGCCCGTCCGCGATCATGGCCCTGCGTTTTTCCATGATATTCATGAGCGGGCCTATGAGAAACTTGCGCAGCAGCAGATAAAGAATGACCAGGTTTATCATTTCCAGGACAAAATTAAAGTCTAAACTCAGCACTTTCCAGTACCTGCCTTTCCTGTAATCCTACTTTGCCGTATCCTGCCGCTGTTCCTAGCCAAGAAGTAAGATCACAAGCAGACCGATAATGAAACCGTAGATAGCCGTCGCCTCCGCCAGGGCGCATCCGAGGATCAGCGTCTTGCTGATCTTGCTCTCCGCCTCCGGCTGTCTCGCGATAGCCTCCGCTGCCTTTCCTGTGGCAACACCGATGCCGATACCTGCTCCAATACCTGTAAATACAGCGATAGCTGCTCCAAATGCAATGATTGTTCCTGTCATGATTTTAATCTCCTTTTCTTTCCTTCATTTCAAGTTTTGTTATTCCATCTCTTCATTCATGAAAAGCGCAGTCAGAAACACAAAGACATACGCCTGCAAAAGCCCGTCGAATATATCAAAATAGAAACTCAACGGGATGGGTACGATCAGTGGAACGACCAGTTTCACAAGTTCCATGACCACAAATCCTCCCAGCATGTTGCCGAAAAGCCGCATACAGAGCGACAGCGGACGGATGAAGATCTCCATCACCATGATCGGCGCCACAAAGGGAACCGGTTTGGCAAAATGCGCCATCCAGTGTTTCAGGCCATTCCTGTGTATGCCCGAATACTCTATGAGGAGCATACTCATGATGGCCAGGGCCACCGTCACATTCAGATCCTTCGTCGGCGGTTTGAAGCCTGTCAGCCCGATGAGGTTGGAAACCGCAATGTAGAGGCTCACGCAGATCAGGTAGGGAACATAGCGCCTGTTTTCTTTTCCAATGATGCCTTCAAAGAAATCCTGCGCCCATCCGACTGCCGATTCCAGCGCAAGCTGGACTTTCCCGGGATTCTCCACTTTTAAGTTTCTCACAAAGATGACAGACAGTAACGTCAGGGCCGCCATGATGATCCACGTCACGACAATGGATTCGTTCACGGCGATGCCGCCGAAGACAGGGATCTCAAAGACCGGTGTACAGTTCAGTTCTTCCAAGAGATTTGCTGTTAATTCCTCCGTACTATCCCCTTCCTTCTCTATATTTTTCCTGAGAATATTACTGCTAACAAATGGGTTTGTCAACAAAATTTACCGTGCTTCCAGGCGGCGGATCTCCCGCTGTTTTTTATCTATTTTTTCTGCTTTTCCCGACTCCCCTGACAGTAAAATTATCCGTTTTTTGCATTTTATCAGACCGGCCTTGCATGTACGGATTTTTCAAGATGAATTTTTACTGATTTATCACTTTTGAATACTTTCATTTTTGTAAAACCTGTATAGTTTTTCGCGTTTTTGTCAATTTTAAAATATACAATACCGCCATGCCGGGCCTGAAATCCCGCACCGATTTCCCCGTTTTCTACAAAGGTACCCAACTTTAATAAAATATACACAGTTTGGACACATTTCCCCTTTATAATAAAACCCGGATAGTTGAAAAACACATCAACTATCTCCCCCCTCATAAAGTAGACGCATCGGAGGGTCCTCCCCTTCGATGCAAGAGAAGTCCTTTTTCATCACCGGATGTATCAAATATGAAAGAAAGCCCGCCGGCATCTGCCGGCGGGTTTTTGTTTCTGCCCTCTTTAGGATTACTTAACAGACCCTTAAGAAATTTTCGATTTCTTTAAGTTTTCCTCCATACTTTGGACATATTTCCCATTTATAATAAGACTCAGATAGTTGAAGAACACTTCAGCTATCACCCCCCTCATTAAGTAAGGCGCCGGCAGGGCGCCGCACTTTACTCTCATTCCTTTAGATAACTATAACAACCGCGAGAAACCGTCCGTAATGGACGGTTTTTCGTGTTATGGTTGCAGCATCTCTTTTCTTTGTTATATGATAGACAAAGATAGTTTTGCATGTGAGGGGGAACATCCATGAATCAGAAGAAAGAAAAATTCGCTTCCGACACATCCGGCCGCAGCGCCGCGGACTGGGCCAGGGCGCTCCTCGTCCTTCTGGCCGGACTGACCATCGCGCATCTTGGCGTCACACTGTTCCTTCTGTCGGAGCTTGGAACCGATACCTTCACCGTCTTCATCCAGGGACTGTCCCGCCTGGCAGGGCTCACGGTAGGGACCGTCCACGTCATCGTGCTGTGCATCCTCATGCTCCTTATGCTCCTGACAACAAAGGGCTACGTCAAACCCGGCACCGTCGTGTGCGCGTTCTGCGGCGGCCCCATCATCGATCTGTTCACCTGGCTTCTGGGCGGCTGGATCAACGTCCAGTCGGGCATGGCTGTGCGCATCGCCAGCATGCTCCTCGGCTGCGTGATCCTCTCCTGCGGCATGTCCGCCGTCATCAACAGCAACGCCGGCACCGGTCCAAACGACCTGGTGGCTGTGATCCTGTCCGACAAGATCGAGGCCGTCCAGTTCCGGTGGGTGCGGGTCGGCTGCGACCTGTTCTTCGTCGTCCTCGGCTTTCTCCTGGGCGGCACCGTAGGGGCCGGTACGGTCGTGGCCGTGTTCCTCACCGGCCCACTCGTACAGTTCTGGCTCCCGCGCACCAAAATACCCGTGCAGGCCATTCTGCACGAGGATTAGACAATGTTTTCCGGTTAAGTTTCACCTTGTTGATGAGCCGGCCTTTCCTGTGCTACTATTTTATCAACAAATAAACGCAGGAGACTTCTACTATGGACCGACTTGAGGAAAACGACCGGAAATATCTGGACATGATAGCGCGCAGCCCGCAGGAGGGACTGGCGCTTCTGATGGACCAGTACACAGGACTGATATGGAAGATCGCATCCCGGTATCTCAGAAATCCCGAGGATGTAAAAGAGTGCGTAAACGAGACCTTTGCGCACTTTTATTTTCACCGCGATTCCTACGATCCGGCAAGGTCCTCTCTTCCCGTCTATCTCTCTGCCATCGCCCGGAATCTGTCCATCTCCCGCTGCCGGAAAGAGCAGCGCCTTCAGACCCGGATCAGCGCCGGCACAGACCCGGACTGCATCGCCGCAGACCGCGGTCAGACCATCTCCCTTGCAGAACTGCGGGCGGATGTGGAGCAGGCGCTTCAGGAACTCCGTCCCGAAGAGGCGGCCCTCATCCGCATGAAATACTACGGCGGCATGACTATGAAGGAAATCGCCGCCTCCCTTGGCATCCCTTACGAGACAGCAAAAAAGCGGCAGCACCGGATCATCGGCAAACTGCGCCGCTCCCTCCTTCTTACGCTTCTCATCCTGGCCTTTCTGGCCCTGTCGGCGTGCACGTACTGCGTGCTGCGCCACTACGACATCGTGCCGGATCTCTGGCAGATCATCCTCGGTGAAAAAGAAGAAGAGCTTCCTGGGCCGGCGGACCCGGATCCGCTGATCATCCCCGGAAAAAGCAGTCCGGACCGATCGTCAGAAGCTAACGGCGCGCAGGAGGAATGGGATCCTAAGCAGGAGCCGGCTGCTGCCCTGCTCCCCGGCGACACGGATGCGCCGGTTCCGGCAGACACTGCAGAAACCGCTGCTTCCTCCCTGTTCTGGATAAACGGGTTCGGCTCTGTGTCTTCTTCCGGGCAGGCCGCCTACTCCCTGGCGGAAGAAGTCCCCTTTGAGACAGAGTATGTGACCGGCACGCTGCAGGAGGCAGTCTATGCGGACAACACGCTCAAGATCACGTTCCTGATCCGCCCGAAAGGTACGGATTTCTACGAAATGGCCGACAGGTATTTCCCGGATCTGTCCTACCTGGCCCTGCTGCCTGATTTTGACAGCATATACCAGGGACCGGAGCTTCTCACAGACACCATCAGCGCCACGCGGATCTGGCAGGCCCCCGACTACACCTGGAGCTGCCTTGTCTTTTCCGGCGCGGAGCTGTCTGCGGGCGACGGGCCTGTAAGGCTGCAGCTGTGCTCTTCGTTTGCGGAAGAGACGCAGGCGCAGATCCCGTGTGAACTGGACATTGCATTCACCATGACCCCGGAGCCGGTGCAGGCCGTGGACAGCAGCCTGTACGAGATCAACGAACATTACAGCATCCTCTCTGTCCCCCGGCACAGGGACGGAGACCTTCTCATCTCCATCCAGCCCCGCAGCGCAGAAGGCGTGCCTTCCATCATCCCCTCCGTGATCCGTGGCTCCTACGGATCAGAGGGAGACGGACAGATCACGCTCACAGGAGAGGACGGATCCGTCTATGCGGGCTCCCTGGTAAACTACAGTCCCGGGGATGCCACAAAAGACTACTATGACTGGGATTTCGGGAATGTACCTCCCGGGAATTACACCCTGCACATCCCCTATCTGTATCTGCAATACAACCTCCCGGAAGACTTCTGTCTTCCCATTGATCTTGCATCCTGCTCCTGGGAGGAGGCGGGCCAGCCCATTACAGGCGGCTCCATCTCCATAGAGAGCGTAACGCCCATTGAGACTGTCCCGGGACAGCTGATCCCCGGCACCTATATGTATGCATCCGAATGTACGGCGAAGCGGGCCTGGAAAGTCTGCCTGCGCTGCACTGCCGACGCCCCGGACATGGAGATCATCGATCTGTTCCCCGGCACAGCTGTAGATCCGGGACCGGATCCCGGCCACACCTGCACCGGAAGCAGGGGCTTCGGACAGATGTTCATAGAAGACGACCCGGATGTCATAGAATTTCTTCTGACTCTGGACACGCTCACCTGTGATCCGTCCTCCTTCCGGATCACAGCCGACCTGCAGCAGCCGGAAGCAGGGGACGACGTCAATTACCGCTGGAACAAAAGCCTGGATATCCCCGTCACAATTCCAGCGCTTTAAAATGCATGAACCGCATCCGCGGTTCTCCCCTCCCTGCAAAAAACGCATCCAGCTCCCGGCACGTCTCCTGCAGCCACGCTCCGGACTCCTGCGGCTTTCCCGGATCATACACCCAGGCATACCCTTCCAGGAGACGGATGAGCAGACGGTCCAGCCTCTCCCCGCCGGCCATGGTATGCTCCTCACACAGAGGAAGATAGCCGAGAAAGGCAAGCTGCGCGTCTATCTTCTCCCGCGCAAGTTCCGGCGCGTTTAAGATAAGCAGGTGCCGCAGCATCGTTTTCCTCGGTATCTCCCCCTGCAGATGCATCTGCCGCCGCAGCTCCGAGTCATACCGGGTGCTGGTGATATGTTTGCCAAGCGACTTCATGATCCTCTCTTTCGGAACCTTCACATAGCGGAAGGCATCTGTAAAGTAGACGTGCCGGAAATAGGCATGTCTCTCTTCCGGCCGGATCTTAAGGGCAGACAGCTCCGCCTCTGTTTTCCTGTCCATGTATTCTCCCGCCAGCTGGCTAAGGAGCGCACGCTGGTCCCTGCACTCCGGGCTGTCCCAATCCGCCGGTGAATCATACGCCACATCCCGCCTGTCATAATACCCCTGCAGGAGATACCGTCTGTCTGTTGCAGAAAGTTCCAGCGCCTCTCCAAGCCGCCTGCACTGCTCCCTGTTCACAGGCGTGTATCTGCCTGTCCTCCAGTAACGGATCTTCAGATATGCCGCAGGCGTATCAGCCTCACGCCCGTACATCCGCTCATACAGGAACCGGTCTGTCTGCGTCCTGCTCTTCAGTGCATACTTCTCCTGCATATACGCGAACTTCTCCCGGAGCCACTTCACCTCCGGCCGCTCCTGCCCCGCCTCATCTATACAATCCTGCGCCGTCTTCATGATCTGTTCCCGGATCCGCTGCGCCCTGTCAGATTTTATCTTCATACTGTCGCTCTCATCCCTTTCGCCATACGATATTTTGAAGAAATCCTCCATATATGTATTCGCCCAAAAAGCGCAAAAAGGGACAAAAATGTTAATTTTTACCGTGTTGATGGCTCTGTTTTTGAAATGATATAGTTTTACTGTATACGAGATTCCAACCGGATAAATTAAGAAACGAGGTAAAAGACTATGAAAAAGAAGACAAATGTATTTCTCGCAGCACTGATGTGCGCCGCCCTCCTGGCAGGCTGCGGCGGCTCTGACACAGGTTCCGGCAGCGGCTCTTCAAAAGATGCGTCCGAAGACAAACCCTCTGCCGCGAAAGCAGATTACTCCATGGAGGAGACCGTAGTGGCCGACAACGACTACTACACCATCACCGCCCTCGGGGCAGAGGCCGGTGAGGACGGAGAGTGCATCATGGAATTCGAGTTTACCAACAAGACCGGATACGATCTGGCACTGGATATTTCTTCCTACAACTCCTACATCAACCGGTGCTATCTGGAATTCGGCTATGTCCACTGGGACGAGGAGGAAAGCGATATCTGCTATGCGGACGAAAACAGCACCTACGCAGGGATGATAGAAGCGGCCGGAGATGATACGGATTTCCCCATCGGGATCGGGGCCCCGGCCGGGGGAAGCGGAACCGGCAAATGCATCTTCCCGCTGCCTGACGGCGTTTCCGCTGCAGAGGAGCTCATCTTTACCCCTGAAATCAAGCCCCAGCATTCTGATGAAGACCCCAGCGAGCCAAACGCCACGAACCCCATTGCCTACGAAGAGATCCAGGCCATGAACCCGGAGCAGGAGTACACGGTCTATCCCACCGGCCTGACCGCCGACACAGTGGAGTTCCCCTCCTACGAGCCGGGCGAGGGCGAGCAGGTCGTGGCGGAGACAGAACAGTTTATCTACGTCATCGGCGATCTTGAGGAGGACGAGGACGGCAATTTCACACTTCACACCTATTTTGAAAACAGGTCCGCTGAACCCTTGAGCTACAATTGGGATAACATATCCGTCAACGGCTACACTTCAGAAGACATGTATGTAAACGATGCCGCACATGATCTTCCGGCCGGGCGGCATACCCAGGGCGAACTCTCTTTCCGTCCGGATGCAGAGAAAACATACGGGCTTGCCGAGGGCGAGGCCCTGGAGGAGCTCTCCTTCACCTTGCATGTCCTGCACTGGGTGGAGGCCGACGGTTACGGAAGCTATCAGGATCTCTACAATGACACATTCACCTGTTCCTTCGGAAAATAACAGTAGACAGGCGCAGAAAGATCCCGCCGGGGCATTGCCCCGGCAGGATCTTCTTATTCCTCTGTATAAAACAGCTGTCTGGGACTCTTTGGCTTATCCGGCATACTCATCCGGATCTTTCCCTGCTCTACCAGCGGCATAACATATTTCTGGATCGCATAGGACGTAGAGTGTAATCCCAGGAACGTGCTGAGTTCCTTTTTTGTGCGGGGTGTCCGGCAATAGAGGAGCAGACTGCGCTGCCGTTCCTCTTCATCGCCCTCCCTATGCTCACCGGTCATGTACCGTTCCCCTTTCTTCCGAAAGCAGACCTTAAAACTGCCCCTCTCATCTATAAATTCCGGCTGCGGCAGTCCGTAGCGCTCCATCTCCCTTCGGATTGTCGGTATACCGGAGTAGCGGTTCTCCGTAACATCCAACACTTCCAGCGCCATAGCCAGCACAGGATTTCTTGTATCCGGCTGCACTTTCCCGAGCTGATCTACCCGGATCCTGCCGTAGATCCCACCCGGATTTCTGATCTCCATCCGGTCCTCAAAGAGCAGAAGCTGGATCGGCATGGCTTCCGTATGCATACTGTAATCCCTGTGTACCAGCGCGTTCAGCACAGCCTCCCTGACGGCAGTCAGCGGATAGTCCGTCCGGTCAGCCCTCTTTCCTGTATCAGGATCAATAATTGTCCTGTGACGCATATTCCGCCGCACAAACTGAAGAGCCTCTTCCAGCATCTGGGGAATGTTTCCCTCTATCCTCTCATTATCCGCAAATCTCTCTCCCTGCTCTCCGACATCTCCCACTTGCGTTCCGGGAACTACAGAGGCTATGATCCCATACCCGGGAAAAAAAGCCTGAGGATAAGGACTGAACAGCATGACTGTGCTCAAAGTCAGGCTGCCGTCTTTTGTCACACTCATCAATTCGCTTACCGTCTCGTCTGAAAGACCGGCAAGGTTCGGCTTCCCCTCCTTGAGTTTTCCGAAACGCCTCATAACTGTAGATCTCATATTCCGTCATATGCTCATCGCTGTCTCCGGCCCGGATGTAGGAACCTTTGATCCGCCCGACGCCTTTATAGTAACAGGGTCTCTCTGCAAGATCCACGGCAGGGATCTCAGCCGCCACAAAGCTTTTCCCGTCTTTTTCCAAAACAGTAAAAAGCGGTCTCACCACCGGATCCATCTGCAGGCACTGATTGTTCACCTGCTTTTGCAGATCCTGCGGGTCATAAACGCCCACTTCACGGAATTCCTGTTTTTCATCTACGCCGAATACGATCACGCCTCCATCGTCCTGATTGGAGAATCCGGAAAGCGTATCAAACAGTTTTTTCGGACATCCGTCTGCGGCTGCTTTGATCTCCATCGTCTGGGTTTCTGTTTTCTGTTTTTGTATGAGATTTAAAATATCTTTAAATTCTTCTGTTGTCATTTTAAATTCCACCTCTTATTTTAGATTTTACAATGCTTTTTTAAATTATTCAACAGAATTTAAAATATATAACGCGAATTTAAAATCGAATCTCAAATTTCAAATTCCACTTTCAGATTCCCCGCACAGCCCTGTCTTCAGATCAGGCCTCCGGATACTCGTTGCAGAGCAGCCGGTACGGTTCCTCGTCCTCCTCGATCGCCGGAAAACGCCCCACGTTCTCATAGAACCGGTTGTCCGTATTGTCGTCATTGCACATGGACACCTCTCCGAGAAGGACGGGGCCGCTCCCCTCCTCCACATCAAAGTCGTGGTAGAGATAGGGCGTGATCGTGATGGACTCTCCCGGGCAGAGCCGGATCTGCGTGCCTGCGGGCACCGTGTACGCATGCCCGTCGCAGTGCACCGTCACCGGCGTGTCCGCAAAGTCCTCTGTTTCATCAGAGTTGTAGACGCGGATCAGCACATTGCCGCCGCCCCGGTTGATGATGTCCTCCATCTTGTTCCAGTGAAAGTGCATGGGGGAATGCTGGCCTTCTTTGATGTACAGGAGCTTCTCCGCGTAGGGCTTCGGGTATCTTCCGTCATGCACGTTCCCGTTGCGGATCGTGATCAGGGAAAAACCCACCTTATCAAAATCCCCCATCCCGTAGTCCGTGATGTCCCATCCAAGACCGTTGTCCCGGACTTCGTCGTAGTCATGGCCTTTCGTCTCCCACTCCTGCGGCGTAAAGTGGCAGAAGGGCGGGAGGGAGATCCGGTACTCGCGGATCATGGCCTCCATCTCTTTCAATGCTCTGTTTATCTCCGATCTCTTCATGCTTCTTCCTCCTCAAATCGTTGTATTTCTTTTGCAAGATCCTGCATGATATCTGTTTCTCCTGCCTCAAGGATTTCTTCCACCTGATCCGGGCGCGATGCCGCCGCCACGGGGATCACCTGGAAGGATCTGCCAAGGAGGGACAGCAGGGTCAGGCTGTGCATGGATATCCCCGTCTCTTTTTTGATCTCCAGGAACCGCTCGTATATTGCCAGATTCCTCCGGTTCAGATACGCGTCCCTCACAGACTGCGGGATGAGGGACAGCTCCCCCTCCCGCACAACAGCGCCGCCTTTCGCCTGAACGCCCGCTCTTTCCAGGCGTGAGAAAAAGCCCTGGGCCCCGGACGAGAACGGGATCAGCGGTATGCCGGTCTTTTCATGCCATCTTTGATACGCCGCGTCCGTTATGACCAGTGTGCGGTCCTGGTTCAGGTTTTTCCCCGGATTGACGGACGCGATGCTCCACTGGTTCGACACTGCCGAAAATCCCTGTATCCCGTTTTCCCTGGCGTAGCGGACCGCCTCATCCATCCGCTCCCGCGGGAAATTGGACGCCCCGTAGAACCGGATCTTTCCTTCTTGTTTTAATTCTTCCATAAATCCGATGATCTCTGAAACAGGCAGATCCGGATTATCCCTGTGCAGCCAGTACAGATCGATCCGCTCCAGTCCCAATGTGCGGAGACTGTCTTCCAGATCTTTGCGCACGTCCGCCTCCGTCACTCTGGAAATCTGCGGGCGGCTGAGATCATAATGCCCTCCTTTTGTAGCGACGACTACTTTACCAGACGCCTTCCTGTCCCGCAGCCACCGGCCGATGTACTGCTCACTGGAATTTCCCCGTCCCGGCACCCAGCGGCAGTATACGTTCGCCGTGTCAATAAAGCAGCCGCCGCCGTCCACGAAGCAGTCAAGCAGCAGGCGCGCCTGCTTATCATCTGTCTTTTCGCCGAATCCGCCCGTCCCCAGGCAGATCCGTCCGACCTCCAGATCTGTTCCCGCTAATGTTTGCTTCTTCACCTTCTCTCCTCCATCCAGCTCCAAATATATTCGTACACCTGCTGCCGGTCCTGCTCATTGAGCACCTCGTGCCGGTCGTTCTCACAGAGCTTCAGGCTCACGTCCTTTATCCCTGCGTCCCGGTACATCCGGTATACCTTCTCCACGTCCTTTCCGAACCCGCCCACCGGGTCCTGGGCGCCGGAGATAAAGAGCACCGGCAGGGTCCGGGGCACCTTGAGGGCCGCCTTCCTGCCTGCGATCTGCTTCATCCCCTCAAACATCTGAAAGTAGCCGTTGACGGTAAAAGTAAAACTGCACAGCGGGTCCCCCTCATACTTTTCCCGCATCTCAAGATCCGAGGTAACCCAGGCCCTGCTGCTCTCACAGGGTTCAAACTTCCGGTTATAGCCGCCAAGCCCCAGGCTGTCGATGAGGCGGCTCCGGTACCCCCATCCCTTCACTGCCGCAAAGAGCCTGCACAGGAGCTGGCCTGCCAGAAGGATGGGTTTTCCCTTGTAGCCGGTTCCCATGATGACAGCCCCGGCAAGCCCCCGGCCGTACCGGAGCAGATACTGCCGCAGCAGGAAGGATCCCATACTGTGCCCCAGCATAAAATAGGGAACGCCCGGGTACTTCTTCCCGGTACGTTCCCTCAGCGCATGGATGTCCCGGATTACGCACGCATTGCCGTCCGGCACATGGAAGAACCCGTATTTCTCTTCGGACGTTACGGATTTTCCATGTCCCAGATGGTCGTTTCCCGTGACATACCATCCTCTTTGTGCAAGCCAGGCGGCGAACGCGTCGTAGCGGTCTGCGTATTCCACCATGCCGTGGCTGATCTGGAGCACAGCCTTTACCTCCCCCTCCGGGATCCACTCCACTGCGTGGATATCTGTCTCGCCGTCAGCGGACGGGTAAAAGAACTCTCTCTTCATATGATGCTGCCTCCTAGCGGTCCTCCATTTTCACATAGTCTCTGTGCTGCGCAAGCGCTTTATACGCAGGACGGATGATCTTGTCTACATTCTTCAGCTCCTCCAGCCGGTGCGCGCTCCACCCGACGATGCGGGCCGCCGCGAAGATCGGCGTGTAGAGGGCCTGGGGAAGTCCCAGCATGCCGTACACGAGTCCGCTGTAGAAGTCCACGTTGGCGTTGACGCCCTTGTAGATCTTGCGCTTCTCGGCAATGATCTCCGGCGCCAGCCGCTCCACCAGATCGTAGAGGGCATACTCCTTCTCATAGCCCTTCTCCGATGCAAGCTGCTTCACGAACGATTTGAAAATGTCCGCACGGGGATCAGAGATGGAGTACACCGCGTGTCCCATGCCGTAGATAAGGCCCTTCTGATCGAAGGCCTTCTTGTCCAGCAGGTCGCACAGATAGCTGCGCACCGCGTCCTCATCCTCCCAGTCGGAGAGGTGCTGCTTCATATCCTCGAACATCTGCGTCACCTTGATGTTCGCGCCGCCGTGCTTCGGCCCCTTCAGGGAGGCCATGGCCGCCGCGATGGTGGAGTATGTATCAGTTCCGGAGGAAGTCACCACGTGGGTCGTGAACGTGGAGTTATTGCCGCCGCCGTGATCCATATGGAGCACGAGAGCCATATCCAGGATCTTCGCCTCCAGCTTCGTGTACTTCCGGTCCTCGCGGAGCATCATAAGGATGTTCTCCGCTGTGGACAGCTCCGGCTTGGGCGCGTAGATAAAGAGATCCTCGCCCATGCGGTAGTTGTATGCATGATAGCCGTACACCATCAGCATGGGGAACTGGCTGATCAGGTTCAGGCACTGGCGCAGCACGTTCGGGATCGATGTGTCGTCCGCCTTCGCGTCATAGGAATACAGGTTCAGGATCGATCTGGACAGGCTGTTCATCATATCGCGGCTTGGCGCTTTCATGATCACATCCCGCACGAAGTTGGGCGGCAGCGTCCTGCGCTCCACCAGCGTCTCGTGGAAATCCTGCAGCTCCTTCTCGTTCGGAAGTTCTCCGAACAGGAGCAGGTAGGTGATCTCCTCGAACCCGTAATGTCCCGCCTCCAGGAAGCCGTTCACCAGGTCCTTGATGTTGTAGCCCCTGTAGTACAGCCTGCCGTCGCAGGGAATCTCCTCCCCGTCCACCACCTTTTTGGCGATGATGTCAGAAATGTTCGT
Source organism: Mordavella massiliensis (assembly GCF_016901695.1). Taxonomy (GTDB): domain Bacteria; phylum Bacillota; class Clostridia; order Lachnospirales; family Lachnospiraceae; genus Claveliimonas; species Claveliimonas massiliensis_A. Next base: position 60,169 of record NZ_JACJKS010000009.1, read on the forward strand.
AAGTCCCGCAAGGACGCCCTTGCCGTTTAAGTCGCGCAGGCCGCGCTTTACTTCATATTTTGTGTAGAGCTCCTTGTCGATGGCCGTGTTCTTCTCACACAACTGTGCGAGATGCTCGATCTCAGGCGTGATCTCAAAAAGCGCCCTTGCTGCAGGATAATGTCTCTCCATACTCATACCCCTTTCTTCTTGTTCATTTTCTTTTACTTCTTGTGACAAATACTATTGCAAAGCTGCGCGAATTCTTCCAGCGTCAGGGTCTCCCCCCGGATCCCCGCGCCTTTCCCCAGCTCAGCTATGCTCTCCTCAATAACTTCCTTCGGCAGGTTCAGCCCCGCCGCGTTTTTCAGGCCGTTGGCCAGCGTCTTTCGCCTCTGGTTGAAGGACGCCCGGATGATGGCAAACAGGAGCTTCTCGTCCTCCACATGCACGGGCGGCTCCTTATGCACGGTCAGGCGGATGACCGCCGACCCCACTTTCGGCCTTGGCATGAAGCAGTTGGGCGGTACGTTGGCCACGATATAGGGATCCGCGTAATACTGGACCGCCAGGGACAGGGCGCCGTAGTCCTTCGTCCCGGGCCCCACCTGCATCCGGTCCGCCACCTCTTTCTGCACCATGACCGTGACGCTCTCCAGCGGCACATGGCTCTCAAAGAGCCCCATGATGATGGGCGTCGTGATATAGTAGGGCAGGTTGGCCACCACTTTCACCGGCCTGCCGCCGTTCTCCTCCTCCACAAGCTTCCTGATGTCCAGCTTGAGGATATCCTGGTTGATGATATGCACATTGTCGTATGCGCTGAGGGTATCTTCAAGAATGGGGATCAGCGACCCGTCGATCTCCACCGCCGCCACCTTCCCCGCAGCCGCAGCCAGATACTGCGTCATGGTTCCGATTCCCGGCCCCACCTCGATCACAAAATCGTCCTTTGTGATATGGGCCGCTGCAATGATCTTGTCGAGCACATGTGTGTCTATCAGAAAATTCTGTCCGTATTTCTTCTGAAAAGAGAAATTGTATTTCTTCAGTATCTCGATCGTGTTCTGGGGATTCCCCAGCGTAGGTACGGGCATCCGCACTCCTCCGTTCCTTCTGTGTTCTATCTGTCCAGCCGGTACAGCGTCCGGGCATTGCGCGCCGTGCACGCCACCACCTCGTCATAGGGCACATCCTTGATCCGTGCGATCTCGCGCGCCACATACACAAGGTTCAGGGAACTGTTCCGCTTCCCCCGGTTCGGCTCCGGCGCAAGATACGGGCAGTCCGTCTCCAGCACGATGGACGTAAGCGGGATCTCCGCCACCGTCTCCTTCAGCCTGCGCCCGTTCTTAAATGTAACGACGCCGCCCACGCCAATGTAGTACCCCATCTTCACGTACGCGCAGGCGATCTCCTTCGAGTAGGAAAAGCAGTGGATCACGCCGGGCAGGTCCCGGCCGTGCTCCCGCACGATCTCCAGCGTGTCCTCCGCCGCATCCCGGCTGTGGATGTTCACCGGGAGCGACAGCTCCCGGGCCAGCTCCATCTGCCGGATGAACCACTTCTTCTGCACATCCCTGGGCGACTCGTCCCAGTAGTAGTCCAGGCCGATCTCACCGACCGCGACCACCTTCTCCTGCCGGCACAGCTCCCGAAGCTGCGAAAAAGATTCCTCGTCCAGCTCCGCCGCGTGGTCCGGATGGACCCCGGCAGCCGCATACATAAAAGGGTATCTCCCGGCCAGGGCGACGGCCGCCCGGCTGGACGCAAGCGAGGCGCCCACGTTCACAACCGCATCCACGCTCCCCTCTTTCAGGGATCCGAGGAGCTCCTCCCGGTCTGCGTCAAACTGTTCATCATCATAATGCGCATGTGTATCAAAAATCATGATCGTATCTTCCAATTCCGTGTCTGGTCTAACCTAAGTAGCACAATTATACCACAATCCGGGCAGAAATCCTATTACGGGAAAATGAATTTTTTATTAAGGTTCAAAAAGGAGAAGAGGCCGTCCCCTTCTCCTTTGCTTTCTTTATCTAGCTGATCTGCGCCCCTGCCGGCATCTCCTTCTCCGGCGTCACAAGGGCCAGGTTGCCGTCCGCATCCTCCGCGCACAGCAGCATGCCCTCCGAGAGCACGCCTGCCAGCTTCGCGGGCTTCAAGTTCACAAGGACCATGACTTTCTTGCCCACCATTTCCTCCGGCGTATAGCTGGACCTGATGCCGGACACGATCTGCCTGATCTGGCTTCCCACGCGGACTTTGGAGCAGAGGAGCTTCCTGGACTTCTTCACTGCCTCGCACTCCAGGATCTCGCCCACCTGGAACTGCATCTTTCCAAATTCCTCGAAGGTGATCTCCGGCTTCGCCTCGATATCGATGACACCCGCCTCTTCCTCCGTCTCTTCCACAGCCGGGTGCAGCTCCTCCACCCGCTTCATGACTTCCTCCAGATCCAGCCTCTGGAAGAGGATCTCCGGCTTCTCCGTCACTTTGCCGTCCCCGAGCTGGGCGAGGATCTTCTCCGAAGTCTCCGGCATGAAGGGCTCCAGCGCCCGCGCGCCGGCCTTGATGCTCCCGATGAGATTGAAGAGAACGGTCTCCAGCCTGTCCCTCTTCGCCTCGTCCTTGGCGAGAGCCCAGGGCATGGTCTCATCAATGTACTTATTGCACCGCTTAAACAGCGTGAAGATCTCTGTGATCGCATCCGCCACCCGCAGGTCCGCCATCTTCTTCTCCACAGCCGCCGGCATGTTCCCGGTCACGGCCTTCAGGTCCGCGTCCACTTCCTCAGCCGCGCCCTTGTCCGTCACTGCGCCGCCGAAATATTTGTTTGTCATGGAGATAGTGCGGTTCACAAGATTGCCGAGCGTGTTGGCCAGATCGGAGTTCATCCGCTCCACCATCAGCTCCCAGGAGATCACACCGTCATTGTCAAAGGGCATCTCGTGCAGCACGAAGTAGCGCACCGCATCCACGCCGAAGAAGTCCACAAGCTCATCCGCATAGAGCACATTGCCCTTGGACTTGCTCATCTTGCCGTCCCCCTGCAGGAGCCACGGATGGCCGAACACCTGCCTGGGCAGCGGCAGTCCCAGAGCCATGAGGAAAATGGGCCAGTAGATGGTGTGGAATCTTATGATGTCCTTCCCGATCAGATGCAGGTCCGCCGGCCAGTTTTTCTGAAACTGCTCCGTGCTCTCCCCGCCGCAGTCATACCCGATGCCTGTGATGTAGTTGGTGAGCGCGTCCAGCCATACATACACCACGTGATCCGGGTCGAAATCCACCGGGATGCCCCATTTGAAGGAAGTCCTGGACACGCACAGATCCTGCAGTCCCGGGAGCAGGAAGTTGTTCATCATCTCGTTCTTCCTGGACACCGGCTGGATGAATTCCGGATGGGTGTTGATGTGCTCGATCAGCCGGTCCGCGTACTTGCTCATCTTGAAGAAGTATGCCTCCTCCTTCGCCGGCTGCACCTCCCGGCCGCAGTCCGGACATTTGCCGTCCACAAGCTGGGACTCTGTGAAAAAGGATTCGCAGGGCGTGCAGTACATGCCCTCGTAGTACCCTTTGTAGATATCGCCCTGGTCGTACAGCTTCTTAAAGATCTTCTGCACCTGCTTCTCATGATCCGCGTCCGTGGTGCGGATGAATTTGTCGTAGGATGTGTTCATCAGATCCCAGATCCTTTTGATCTCGCCCGCCACGCTGTCCACGAACTCCTTGGGCGTCACGCCTGCCTCCTCGGCCTTCAGCTCGATCTTCTGTCCGTGCTCGTCGGTTCCTGTCTGGAAGAACACGTCATAGCCCTGGCTCCTCTTGTACCGGGCGATGGCGTCCGCCAGCACGATCTCGTACGTGTTCCCGATATGGGGTTTTCCTGACGTGTACGCAATGGCTGTTGTGATATAGTACTTCTCTTTTTCCATTCTCTTCTCTCCTCTCCCAGGATGGCAGCCTGCCGCCTGCAAAAGCGGGCGTCCGCCCCATCTGATAAAAAAAGTCTCCCCTGACTTCCGCTCTTCGGAAATCAGAGAAGACGATCTGCCGTGTTACCACTTCTCCTTCACCCCTGTCTCGCGACAGAAGCCTCATCAGGTGCCGCACAGGCGCTTGCGCCCCGGCATCTTCCCGCTGTAGAGGGCGGTCCCTTCGCGCGCTTACCCCGGATCCGGCCGGACGCTCGCACGCGCCGCTCAGGAGCCATCTTCAGCCCGCTTCCGCCCGTTTCCTCTCAGCACAATGGAAACCTCTCTGTAAAGCTTTCCCGGACCTACTCTCTCCGTCCCTGCGTTCCTAATATGAAACACATCTTTTCAAATCGTAGCATAGGGGAGAAAAATTGTCAAGCAGCGGTACCGCGCCGCCCGCGTCTGTGATACAATGATCGCATATACGTGCAATCCAGCTTGTAAAGAAAGGAACGGTTTACCTATGCTGCATCTTATGTCTGTTTCCGGATTATCCGCCCTCTGCCGGTCGATCAGACTCCCGGAAGCCTGCGTCCGGCAGGTCCTTTCGCTGCGCGCGGACCCGTCTTTTGACCGCCTGCTCGAAAAAGCGCAGCCCCTGCTTGCAGACCTTCTTGTCCCCGCGTCCTGGGACAGGGCGCTGGCGCAGCTTGAGGCGCTGCTCGGCGGCGATCCCGCCGGCATGAAGATCCTGACGTGCATGCTGGCCGTCTGCGGAGAGACAAAAAGGACATATGAGAAACTGCAGATCCCGGAAGACATCTTTGCCGATACGATGGAGTGCTTTACCCGCTTTATACACGAACATACGGAAAGCTACGGGACCTGCGGGTTTGACCGGGCTTTCTGGACCATGCGCCAGCTCGCGGCCCGGCTCTTCCGTCTCGGCACCCTGGAGTTTGAACTCACAGAGGAAGACGGGCAGAAAGCCGTCCAGATCCACATTCCCTCGGACGCGGATCTTTCCGCCGGTGCGCGCCGCGATTCCTACCGCCGGGCCCGCCGGTTTCTCGCCCGGTTCTTCCCGGACTACTGCGGCGCCCCCTTCCTGTGCATCTCGTGGCTGCTCGCCCCCGGACTGCGGGCGTGTCTGCCGGAGGGTTCACGGATCCTCTCCTTCCAGGATGACTTTGAAGTGACGGGCATCTTCCCGGACCGGGATCAGTTCCTCACCTGGGTCTACAAGCGGCCGGACATCCCCCTTATGGATCTCCCGGAGGACACATCCCTGCAGAGGAATCTGAAGCAGTATCTGCTGCGGGGCGGAAAGATCGGGGAGGCCGCGGGACGTCTGCTATGTCCCTGAGCCTCAGCCGCCGGATACAGGTCTGGACAGATCTGATCATAGACGAAGAAGTCTTTAAAAATCCCCCTTCTGCAGATCACCACGTGACATACCGACTTTCTGTAGTAAAAGAAGATAAGCCTTGAAAGCCGGTTCGGGATATGCTATATTGATACTAGAAAAAGGGAAAGCCAGAAACACACGGCCTACCCCCAAATAATTACGATAACTGTTTTACACAGCCGTTCACTATTGGCAGTAGTGGGCGGCTACTTCTTTTCCTTGAAGATCTCATAACAAAGACCAACAAGAGCGACAATGAATATCATCAACTGGATTAAATCCGAGTATGTAATGTTCATCGGCATCGCCCTCCTTTCTTTCGTCTGGAGGGTTTGCCCCTCCGATAAATGGAGGGTAGGCCGCCTTTATGCGCTCTGACTTTCCGTGCAGATAGTATAGCACATCTAGCTAAGTCAGGCAATTTATTTTATGTCTATTATTCCCGATTATTTTCAATCTCTCCGGCTGGAATGATCCGCTCCACAAGAACAGTAAACCCTGCCCCGTATATATTTTTTGTTCAAATATCATTTTGGCGTGAATTTGGCTTAACCATTGATTTCTATTCCTTGTCATGCTATACTATCCCACGTTGCAGACCCGCATCAAACCGGGCCTGCCGCCAGTTCCCGGCGTTAAGGGAAGACAGAAAAGCCTTCCACCGGAAGCCTTTCCTGTCCGCTTAGGCGCGAGTGTTCGAGACCTTCCACTCGTAAAACAAAACTAAAGGAGAGAACTGAATATGAAGAACAAGAACGTAGCATTTCTGACCCAGGCGGCTATGATCGCCGCCATCTATGTGGTGCTGACCTACCTCTTCGCACCCATCTCCTTCGGGGAGATCCAGGTGCGGATCGCGGAGGCGCTGACCATCCTGCCGCTCTTTACGCCGGCCGCCATCCCGGGGCTTTTCGTGGGATGCCTGCTGGGGAATATCGCGGGCGGCGCGCTTCTTCCGGATATTGTCTTCGGAAGCCTGGCCACCCTGACCGGCGCCATTTTCACCTGGCTCCTGCGCGGCCGCAGGCCCGTCCTGGGGACACTGCCGCCGGTCATCGCCAACGTGCTCATCGTGCCGTTTGTGCTGAAGATCGCCTACGGCGTGAATCTGCCGCTCCCCTTCCTGATGCTGACCATCGGGATCGGCGAGGTTGTGTCCTGCACCGTGCTGGGACTGGTCGTATACTGTGCGCTGAACCGCTACCGGGGCATGATCTTCCCGAAGACAGCCGCTCTGTAGGAAGCCCGGCGCCAAATGCTCATTCGATACAGATATGTGAAAAGGGGACATCCTCTGCAGGCACTGCCTGCGGGATGTCCCCTTTTGCGTATGGCTGACTGTCTTTTCTCTCTATTCCAGCGCGCTGATAAACGTCCGCCCGCTTCCGGCCAGCATGGCGTCCATCTGTTCCAGGGACACGGCCGTCCGGTTCCCGGAGGCCACGTCCACGTAGGTCACATAGTTCTGGTCATACCCGACAAGGATCACGGAGCCGCCGTCTCCTGTCAGGCCTACCACCGGCATATTTTTATTCACGATATAGAGCATCTCCTCCGTCGTGCAGCCGGTCAGATCCAGCGTCTGCCCGCCAAGCACCTCCCGGACCGCATCCACGGCGGACGCGCCCCCCGAAAGTTTCTCCCGCAGTGCGCTGACCGCATCGTCCCTGCCGTTCAGGGCATAGGTGAGATACCGGTTGCCCCTCTCCCAGATGTACTTCTGCCCGCCGGAGACCGCCACGCCGCTCACTTCCTCGGCCCGGAGGACGGCGTCGCCGGCCCTGTCATATATGCCCTGCAGCTTTCCTGTGCCGTACACATAGTAGATCTCTTTCGGGGACGTCTCCTCAAAAGCCACCTGGGCAGGCTGCTCGTAGATCACCTGCTTGGGACGGAGCACCTTGGGATTCCGGTCCGCGATCCCGTCCGCAAACGTGAGCCGCATCTGGGTCTCTTTTAAATCCGTCACATAGGATTCCAGGAAAATGTTGCTCTCCTTCTTCTCCTCGTTGCTGGTGATCTGACTTGCCGCGATCTGGCTGTAGGAGCCGCCGCTCTTCACCACCCGGTCCAGGTTGATCATCCCGTCCGCCACCTCGGCGCCAAGGACAAGCTCCGTGTCGGACTCATAGGTCCTCTCCACCTGGTCCGCGCCGCTTAAGATCTCCACCTTGTACATGGGATACACCGCGCCTCCGGAGATGGTGCTCCCCGCATCCCCCTGCCTGGACATACCGCACACGAAATCCGTATTGATAAAGCCAAGGGGGCGGATGGACGCGCCGTCGTCCGCGGACACTTCATAGTTCTCCCCGCTCTCCAGATCCATCACGGTCACCCGGGACGCCTCGCAGAGGGAGCCGTCCGTCTGCCATGCCGCCAGATGCCCGTCCTCAGACGTCACGTACTGTCCCTCCTCCAGTTCTTCAGCCAGGACTGTCTGCTCTTCCTTTTTCATATCAATCTCATAGAGGGTGCCGCCCGCCAGCACATAGAGCCTGTCCTGCCCGGCGCTGTAGTAGACGAGCCGGCCCAGCTCATCCTCCGCCACGGCCGCGGATTTATTGCTGGGGATGAACGCCTTCTCGTCCACGTTGTTCTGCTCCGCCGCATAGTAGTAGATGGCGGCGCCCACCTCGCCTTCGTGGAAACCCCGGTTCATGTAGCCGCAGACCGCGAAGGTGACATTGCCGCCGTCGTCCATGGCGATCAGCCGGATCCCGTGCTCAGCCGTGAGGTCCCGGATATCCTTACCCTCCGCGCTGCGAAAGCTGAACAGGAGGGAGATCTCGTCCCGGTCCTGGTCGTAATACCACAGTTCATTTGCCTGGACAAAGGCTACGCGGGTCCCGTCGCCGCTGACAAGATAGGGCACATCCGGATTCGTGATGCCAAGAAGGATCCCCTTCTCACTCATCACCGTATGGGCGGGATCAAAGATCTGCTCCATCGTCCGGTCGTAGTCGAGAAGATACATAGTGCCGGATGTATTCCGCACCCGGAAGAACTCCCGCACCGTGTACAGATCCTGCTCGTTCTCCTCCCCGGCGCACAGCACCTCATACTCGAGAAGCACGGATGTGTACGTGCTGTTGGACTCTGTGATCGTCCACCGCTCCGTCCCCTTTATCTGGGGCGCAAGGTCCCCCCAGGACACATGGTCGTAGTCCGAGTGGATGGTCAGATGGTGAAAGCCGGTCTCCTCGCCGGCCGGCTCCAGCGCCGCGCCTACGCCTACGTTCTCCACCTTGCCCATGGCGTTCATATGGTAATCAGAAACGTACTTCAGGCACTCGGCCAGGGAAAACTGCGCGCCGTCGGCAACCCGTGTATAGTAGCGGATCTCCTGCCCGTCCACGTCCAGGGTCAGAAGAAGAAGCCGCTCCTGCGTCAGAAGGCTGCCGTCAAGAGACAGGATCTCCGTCTCCTTCGGATCCTCCACCGTCTCCGCCGCCAACTGCTCCCCGCCGTCCAGGGTGCACACCGCGTACTCCAGAGAGCGGACCTTCGCGTCATAGGTCTGGATATGGAGCTCCAGCTGCTGGTTCTGCACCGGCGTGATGCTGTCCCGCATGGTCGCGGCGTCCATGTCCCCGGTATACCCCTCCAGGTTGTTTACGGCATACCCCTCGCAGACAAACGACAGGGAGGGAAGCGTGGCGCTCCCGAGATCTGCCGTCATATTGTTATTTCCTCTGTTTGTGATATAGCTGAACACAAAGACCGCCACGATGAACACGGCGGTCAGAATGCCCGCATGGATCAAGCGTCTCTTCATCTGTCCTCCAGCAGCCTTCCAAGCGTGGGATCCACGTGCAGGGCCTCCTCACAGGCCTTGAGCTTCCCGGCTGCCTCCTCCTTCTTCTCCCCTTTTCCGGTCTTCACGGCCCGGATCAGGATGTTCTTGGGCGTGTGCTCCATGTCGATAAATTCCAGGATCTGGGTCTCGTAGCCTTCCAGCTCCAGATACCGGGCCCGCAGGGCGTCCGTCACCAGAGCGGCCACCCGCTCTTTGATAAGTCCGTATCCGAGCACGGGCTCCAGCACATCATTTTGGATCTGCCGGTTCAGCTCATGCTGACAGCATGGCACGGACAGGATCACCTTCGCGTCCCAGCCCACCGCTTTGGCCAGGGCATAGTCCGTGGCCGTATCGCAGGCGTGGAGCGTCACTACCATGTCCACCCGGTCCACCCCTGTGTAGTCGGCGATATCTCCCTCCAGGAACTTCAGTTTCGTATAGCCGTATGCCTCGCCAAGCCTGCTGCAGCGGCGGATCACATCCGCCTTCAGATCCAGGCCGATGATGCGGATATCCAGCCCTCTCATCTCGTGGAGATAGTAGTACATGGCAAAAGTGAGGTAGGATTTCCCGCATCCGAAGTCCAGGATGGTGAGCTCCCGGCCGTCCTTTGCGCGGTCTGCGAGCCTTGGCAGGATATCCTCGATAAACTCCAGGAAGCGGTTGATCTGCCGGAATTTGTCAAACCTGGCGTGCACGACCTTCCCCTCCGGCGTCATGACGCCCAGATCCACAAGGAACGGCACCGGCGTGCCCTCCTCCAGGATGTACCTCTTCTGCCGGTTGTGGGACAGATCCGCCTCCTTCGCAGGCTCCTTCCTCGCCTTCTTCTTCACGGTGACCTTCCCCTTCTTGCTCACGAGCGCCGTGATCTGCGCGCTCCTTGTCTCCATCTGGAGCTGCTTCATCTCCTCCATGCAGGCGAGCAGCGCCGCGCATGCCTCCTGCGGGGGGAGGTTCCTGTGAAACGCCTGGTTCCCCTTAAATTCCTCCAACTGAAAGAAAAGTGTGCCCTTCTTCAAGAGGGGACGCACCTTCACCTTGACCGCGCCCCCCTTGGTCCTCGGACTGCTCAGGGTGGCGGCTATAAAATCTGTATTTAAATTTTCTTCAAACAGTGTTTTCAAATTTTCCATAGCCATATTATAGCGCAAGATGGAACATACGTAAATGGGAGCCGGATTTTTTCAGAAAATCCCGGCTCCCCGCACTGTCTTTCTTCTTCTATTCTTCCGAGTCAGTCTTTCTCACCTGGGGAAAGGTGATCGTCACTTTAAAGAGATCGCCGTCCAGGTAGATCTCGAAGGTGCCGCCCTGCATCTCGGCCAGGGATTTGGCGATGGACAGTCCCAGCCCGCTCCCCTCCGTGCTGCGGGAGACATCCCCCCGGATAAACCGCTCCGTCAGTTCATCGGCGCTGATGTTGAGGGGCTGCTGTGAGACATTCTTCAGGCTGAAGACCACCCGGGTCCCGTCCGCCGTCAGGTCCGCGTAGACGCGGGTCCCCTCCATGGCGTACTTGGCCGCATTGTTGTAGATGTTCTCCAGCACCCGCCACATGCGCCGCCCGTCCACGTGGATGACCGCCCCGCCCTCCGGCAGGCTCAGCACCTCCGTCAGATGCCGGGCGCTGAATTTCTCCGCGAACTCGCCGCTCGTCTGCTGGATCATCTCCGCCAGATCGATGTTCATGTACTCCAGGGTGATGTTGCCGGAGCTTACCTTGGACGCTTCCACCACATCCTCCGTCAGGTTCTTCAGCCGCTGCGCCTTGGCCTCCAGCACCTCAATGTAGCCGCGGATCTTCGGGTCCGCGAAGTTCTCCCGCTTCAAAAGATCCACATAGTTGATGATGGATGTAAGGGGCGTCTTGATGTCATGGGACACATTGGTGATCAGGTCCGTCTTCAGGCGCTCGTTCTTCATGCTGGCCGCCACAGCCGCATCCAGCCCCTCCCCGATGGTGTTGATCTTCTCCGCGATATCCCGCTGGCCGCCCTTAAGCCCGTCCAGGGGGATCTTGTAGTCCACCTCGCCGGAGGCAATCCTCCCGATCCCTCTTCCCAGCCTGTTCCGGCCGATGGCCTGGTGCACCATGTACACCGCCGCCAGAATGTCCACGGCAAACATGAGGAGCACGAACAGGGAGCTGCCGTCTGACAGCAGGACAAGGAAGTGGAGGAACAGGATGCCCAAAAATGCCAGCACGACCCGCCACACCTCGCCGATATGCCGGATCACCCGGCGGACGAAGCCGCACAGCCACTTGAGGACGCTGTTCTTCCAGAGCGTCCGGCCTTTGATCCTGCGCACCAGGCTTAAGTACCCCACCATGAACATGGCGCAGCTTACGACCGCGACCGCTGACACGACAACTACGTCCCACACGTTCACCCGGAACACACCCCCATAGTAGTAGGACGGATCCCCGTGGTAGACCACGCCGGTAAACGGCCCGTATATATTCAGCAGCAGGAAGACGGAACCAAACCAGATGCCTGCGGTCAGGACCGCCGCCAGCTCCGTCCGGATCCGGTCAAAGAAGTTCAGGTGCAGCTCCTCATCCCGGTTCCTGCGCCCCGCCACGGCTGTGAGCCACACGAGGATGGCCAGGATCCCGATGAGGGAGGCGATGCCCGCCGCCACCATTCCCCGGATCGAGGGGGCGTATGTCTCATACATCTCATTCTGGCTGTAGTAGACGTCCTGCACAGGGTAATCCGTATCCACGCTCACGGCGAACACGAAGTCCTCTCCCGCCGGGCCGAGCTGCTGTGCCGCATGGCGCCACTCGTCGCCGCCCGGGCCGCTCAGGCTGCTTACATAGTCCGCAAGCCTGGGCCGCACCACGGCAAAGGCGTCCGTGCTCTCCAGCGCCGTGATACTGTCTTCCAGCCTGTCATAGTCCCGGAACTCCTCCCGGTTCGTGTAGATGCGGCCTCCCGCCGTGTCCGCGTACAGGTAAGAGAGGTTCGTATTGCCCTCCCCCCAGGCATCGGCGGCCGCCTCGTAATTCTCCCATTTATCCGTCATCATGCTGAGGGCCGTGGAGATCTGGCCAAAGGCCTCGTTCAGGCGGCCGTTCCAGTCCGGATCGCTGTTCACGATGTCGAGGATGGAGTCCGCCCCGTCCGGCGCGCAGCACTCCTCCAGCCACCAGCCGTCATAGTTCCAGACCGTGCGGTAGATCACCTGGTTCTCCCCGTCCACCACGGTCCCTGCGCTGTCCCCCTGGTAGAGGTTCCCGTCCCGCAGGTACGCCAGGATCTCCTCCGAGGAGAGCTCTGCGTCCGGGTCTGTCATGAAGGCCAGCTCCCCGGCTTCGATCCGCTCCCTGAGATCCCCGTAGTAATAGTAGTCGTAGCTGCCGTCCGGTTTCTGGCAGACAATGATGGGATCCGGCGCCGCCCCCGACCGCTCATACACCATGTCGTTGGAGGCCAGCTCCCCGTTCTCCAGCTTCTTTCCCCAGTCCAGCAGATCTCTCACCGTGTAGGCGAGCCCGGAGCTGTTCTCTCCGGTGATGCGTCCGTTCGCACAGATCTCTTCGATATCAACCAGTTTATTTTCATCCAGCTTCCCGTCCGTCTCCAGATCGTCCTTGTCGGAGATGGCCCGCAGGATATCCTGGGCATCCCAGTACACCTGCTGCCCGAACCCCTCGGACCTGTCATAGGCAGCCGCCTGCTTCCCGGAGACAATGTCTCCCGCAAGCCCCGGATAGGCGGCCATCCAGATGAGGCTCACCGTCACAAGGACCACCAGCGCGTGCTGCACAAGGAGCAGGATCCCCTTGACGGGCGCTGCTCTGTACCATTTATTCATAAGTCCTCCTTATCTAAATCTTCTCCACCTTGTAGCCCACGCCCCAGACTACCTTCAGGTACCTGGGATCCTTCGGGTTGATCTCGATCTTCTCGCGGATATGCCGGATATGCACCGCCACTGTATTGTCCGCGCCGATGGCATCCTCGTTCCATATGCTCTCGTAGATCTGTTCAATGGAGAAGACTTTCCCCTGATTTTTTACAAGCAGAAGCAGTATGTTGTACTCGATGGGCGTCAGCTTCACCGGCTCCCCGTCCACCGTCACTTCCTTCAGATCATCGTTGATGGACAGCCCGCCGGTCGTGTACACCGCCGCGCCGATCTCCTTCACCGTGCTCCCGAGCCGGGTGTATCTGCGAAGCTGGGACTTCACCCTGGCCACCAGCTCCAGCGGGTTGAAGGGCTTCGTCACATAGTCGTCCGCCCCCACGTTGAGACCCAGGATCTTATCCGCATCCTCGGACTTTGCGGAGAGGATGATAATGGGGATGTTGTTCTCCTCCCGGATCTTCAGCGTCGCCCGGATCCCGTCCAGGCGGGGCATCATGACGTCGATCACCAGAAGATCCACATCCTCTTCCCGCAGCACCTTCAGCGCCTCCTGCCCGTCGTAGGCCTTCAGCACACGGTACCCCTCCTGTGTCAGATATATATCGATTGCTTCCACGATCTCCTTGTCGTCGTCGCATACCAGTATGTTTGCCATCTTCTATCACCTCCCTTACATATTACAAGAATAGCAGGGATTTTTTAAGAGGCAGTTGGGGAATTTCTTAAGAAATTATGAAATCACCGGGGCCGGTTCAGCCCCTTCCTGCGGATCATTTCCGCAATGTCATACATGGCTGTGTTCAGGTCCACATCCCCGGCGATCCCGTTCACCCGCCCCCGCTGGCTGTACTGCCAGATGGCCGCGCCGCTGATCCCCGGCTCCTTTGCATACCTGGCGAACCAGAGGGCGTACCTGCTTTTAAGCCGGTCGTCAAACATCCGCTCCAGGAAATCCAGGTTGCTGTAGTACATGGCGAAATAGCCGAGGTCCTCTATGCGGCCGCAGAAATCCTCCACGATCCGGGTGGCCAGCTCTCTCGTGACCGTCACACCCTTTGTGGCCGCGTACCGGACCGAGTCCTCCTCAAAGTCAATGCACACCGGGTACGCCAGGTCGTATTCCTCCACCGTCTCAAAGCACTGCTGCGCCTCATCGGCCGCCATCTGCGGCGTATAGGCATAGGAGAACCAGTAGACGCCAAAGGGGATGCCGCATCTTGTGCACCCTTCCGCATTTTTCCGGAACTGCACGTCGATGCTGCCCGTGCCGAACCCGGCCCGGAGCATGGCAAACTCCACGCCGCTGCGCTTTACCTCCCCCCAGTCTATATTCCCCTGAAAACGGCTCACATCGATCCCGAAAGCCCCCATCGCCGCACCGCCTCCGTCTGTGTTGTCATGATCAGTATATTCCGCCGGCTGCAAATGGTTATTCCTGCGTCTTCTTTTATCGGCAAATGTCGAATATTGTCGTATATAATTAGAACATGGCCGCTTTCCAATAAGATAGCATATGGAGTTCTGTCTGGCAGGAAGGGAGTTATAGTTATCGCTGAAATGAATGATATCCAGTACCTAGTGCGTTCTCTTGGGATCGGAGCCACCTACCGGGGATACCGGTATCTGGTCATGGCTGTTTCGCTTTGCCTGGAAGACGAAGATTACCTGCTCGGTATCAGCAAACTGTTATATCCTAAGATCGCGGAATTGTGTCATACGAGCGCCGGCAGTGTGGAGCGCGATCTGCGGACTGTCGTAAATGTCTGCTGGGAGAGGGGGAACAAGGGCCTTCTGCAGGAGATTTCCCCCTGCCCGCTGTCCGGCAGACCCACGACAGGCGAATTCGTCGACATCCTGACCTGCCATCTGAGATGACAGAAGCGTAACAGCCAGAGAACTTTCTCCCTCCTCCCTTCCTGCTTTTCTTTCCCGGCTTTGCCTTCACGCGGTTTTTTTCTGTTTTTGCTTGCATTTCACAGGCTTCTATGCTAATATATAATCCGTTCGCGGGTGTAGTTCAATGGTAGAACACCAGCCTTCCAAGCTGGATACGTGGGTTCGATTCCCATCACCCGCTTGCTTTTTTCAAAAAAGATGGTATACTGGAACTATGCAGATATAGTCTATCGGTATGACGCTAGCTTCCCAAGCTGGAAAGGCGGGTTCGACTCCCGTTATCTGCTTTTGGAAACAGCAGGAGCGAGATCAGCTCCTGCTGTTTTGTTCAAAATATCATCTTGCTTTTCCTGCTTTTCGTGCTATAATGAAGAGTAATAAATAGCGCGAATATTTGCGTTATTTGTCTTATTTTCAATTCTAAAGACACAGATAATAAAAACTTAAGGTTCTGTTAAGAAACTTTCTGATTTTTTTAGAGACTGCTCATATTTTAGACACATTCCCTGCCTATAATAACATACAGATAGTTGATAGACAGTCAACTATCTCCCCCTCATAAAGTAGACACTGCGGCGGAAGCTTGGGTGTCGCACTTTACTCTCATTCCTTTAGATAACTATAACAACAACGAAGACCCGTTAGCCGGAAGGTTAACGGGTTTTCGCATTTCCATTTTCTTTTTTACAGGATATCGATCTTCAGCACCCGGTCCACGGCAATCCCCGGCAGATACCGGTACGCGTGGGAACCGGACTCAAACAGCAGGTACATCGTCCCGCCGTCCATGCAGATCTGCTCCAGCATATAGGGCAGATGGATGTTTTCCAAAGCCATCTGGTTCGTAAAATCCCGGATCCCGTCGGATACCTGATAGGCTGCCAGTCTGGAGGGCATGATCCCGGTCGAATAGGACAGGAAAAGGATATCTCCAAGGAACGTCATCCCCTGCGCAAAGCGGGAGATCTTCAGGTCTTCCTCCGCAGCCACCCCGCGCCGCGCCCGCGCGCCGCCCGTGTCAAGGGGCACATTGCGGATGTTTCCGTCGTCCTGCACTTCGTACTTTTTGATCACGCTGTTTTCTTTTGTTGAGTAATACCCGACATAGAGGAAGGACTGATGATATGTCATAAAGGAGCTTCTCGGAATGTCCAGTATGTTGTTTACATGAAGGAAGCTCACAGGCTCCCAGTTCTCCGCAAAGTCATAGGCCTCCAGGTCCTCCATCGCCAGGGCGTTCACCTGGGCGATCCCGTTCCTGCTGCCGCACACCCACAGATTGTTGTTCTGCTCATCGTAGGCGATGCTCCCCACATGCGCCTTGCTTGGAAGCACGATCTCCTTGATAAAGTCATGGGTCTCCTTGTCCAGCATAAAGATCACGGAATTATGTTTCTTCGTATGGCAGTAGGCGCTGATGAACAGGTATTTCTCCGACACCGCGATGCCCTGCGGCGTCATGCCGGTACACATGGCCCGCTCCCCCGCGCCGTTGTCCGTCAGCGTTCTGGCCGCTTCCAGCCCGGGGATCGCGTATGTGCCGCTGTCCGGCTCATCCGCATGGGCCAGCACCGCCTCCTCATAGAGTCCCCGGTAGGGCTCCAGCCGCTCTTTAAACTCGTCCAGGGTGTAGATGGCGCTCTCGGTGCTCGTGGTGACTGCGTCCGTCTCCGGCTCCACTGTCCCCACGTAGCCGAAGATCACCCCGATATAGCCTCCCACGGCTGCCACGATGGCGAGGCAGACTGCGGCGGCCCTGCGCCTCCATCTGCCCTTTTTCTTCACTTTTTTCCCTTCCTTTTTTCTCATCGCCTGCTCTGCCTTTCCTAACTGGGATTATTATAACTCATTTTGGGCGGATTTTTCACAATTCTGCAAAAATTGCTTTAGCCACACAGCTTCCTTCACAACCGAGCAACGCCAACCTCGATTTCGCTTCGCTTCATCTCGGTCGTGGCTCTCGCCACATAAGAACATGAGCCCGCAGCCATGGATATACAAGTATCTCCCGGCTGTGGGCTCATGTTCTTGCGTTGCTCGATTGCTGCACGAAAAAAACCGCCGACCCCGCGGCTCCATCGTCCGCAAAATCAGCGATTTTCAAGTGCGCGATCAGGGGTTCGAACCCTGGACACCCTGATTAAGAGACATTTCATCCATTATGCCAGTCCGTGCTCTTCCAGCCATACCATCCAGGTGTTCTTCCCTTCCTGCATTTTCCGTGCCCGCACAGTGAACTCCAGGATCGTAAGTCCTGTAAATACGAGGAACAGGATCAGCAGGAAAATGAGGCAGCCCCGGACACTTCCCCCGCCGCTTATGGCGCTGCGGAACGCTTTCACCGTATAGGTAAACGGTACCCAGCCGTGAAGATACGGCACAAATGATCCTGACAGTTCATAAGGGTATGTCCCCACGGAACCTGCCAGCTGGATCACCATGAAGATCAGCATCAGGAAGCTTCCAACGCGCCCCAGCAGGCTGGTGAAGAAGTACATCACCGACATGAATGCAAGGGACGCCACGCACGCTGTCAGGACTGTCTTTCCCATTTCCACAGGTATAAAACCATCGAATATATGCAGTGCGCCGATCATAACTACTGCCTGGAGCACTGCCGTCAGATAGAGCACGGACGCCTTGCTGATCCACCAGCGGAAACCGGATTTCATCTGCCCGGCATAACTGGTCAGCGGATACATCAGACTGAACGCGATACAGCCGACCCACAAGCCTACGGACATCATATACGGCGCCATAGCATGGCCGTTGTCGGCCACCTCCGTAATCTGTGTCTCTTCCGCATCTATCGGTGCGGCAAACATATCCGCCGCCTGATCCGATGTGTTCGTCTCCAGGATCTGCTCCGCTCCGCTTCCCAGTTCCTTTGACAGCGTCTCCGCGCCTTCCGAAACCTGCCTGATCCCATCGCCTAGTTCTCCGCTGCCGTCAGCGAGTTGTCCCGCACCGCTGCTGATCTGGCCGGCTCCATCTGTTAGTTTCGCCGCGCCTTCCGTCAACGATTTGCTGTTCGAGGTAAGCTGCCCGGTTCCGGAGGCAAGCGTATCCGTTCCATCTTTCAGCTTCGCGCTTCCCTGTGCCAGCTCTCCCAGACCGCTGTCCAGATCCGCAGCTCCTTTCCGGAGCGCCGATGTTCCCTGCTTCTGAAGCTGATCCGCCCCTGATGCGGCATTGGAAATTCCACCCGCCAGCGCCGGCGCCTGTTCCGCCAATGCGGAAGTGCCGGTCTGAAGCCGCCCTATCCCGTTCTTAAGGGAATCTGCACCACTCTGTACCGCGGAAATGCCGTTCTGAAGATCCGGGATCTCCGCTGCAATCTGCGCGCTCCCGTCCGCCGCTTCATCGACACCGTATGTGTAGGCGGAAACACTTGCAGAAAATGTGTCCGCCTGCTGCTGAACTGCCGCGATCTGTGCCCGCACTTCCTCCGGCACGCCTTCCTCTCCGGCGAGTGCCGAAAGCGCCTGACTGATCCCGGCCGCCCCGTCGCGCAGCGACTGGGAACTGGAAGCAGCAGACTGCAGGCCGGAACTAAGCGCATCAGCACCGGTCTTCAGGCCGGCCGCCCCGTCAGACAGAGATGCAATCCCGTCCGAGAGCTGTTGCGCGCTGTCACCTAATGAAGCCGCGCCGTCATTCAGCGCATCCGCCGCATCGGGAAGGGCCGACGCCTCCGCATTCAGTTCGGACAGTCCGGCATTGAGCATAGTCATGTTATCATCTACATCCGCCGCGCCAGCTGCCAGATCAGAACCTCCTTTCTGCGCACCATTTACACCACTGTCCAGTGCATTTGCACCGCTTTGCAGCTCTTCTGCCCCTGCTGCAACCGCACTGGCTCCGTCTGTATACCGGCCAATCCCCACTTCCAGCTCCCGGCTTCCGTCCACAAATACTAAGGCACTGTCTGAAAGGGCCTGCAGATTGTCGGTAATCGTCTGATTTCCGTCGGCCAGCCGATCCGTTCCGGTTTTCAGTTCACCCGAACCATCCGCCGCTTCCTGCATTCCGTCACCCAATTCCGCAAGCCTGCCGAACAGAACTTCTGTATACGTTTTTGTAACCTCTTCCCGTACCGAGCTCTCCAGTTCTTTCATCGCCGTCTCGCTCATCTTGGACGCGATGTAGTTCGTTCCCGGATTCGTTTCATAAGCCAGCGTCATCTTCTCCGGATGCGCGTCTGTCAGCGTTGAGGCATGAGCCGAAAAGTCCTCCGGTATGGTGATAACCATATAGTACGTGCCGTCCTCAAGGCCCTTCCGCGCCTCCGTCTCTGACGGAAACTGAAAGTCCAGAGAATCGTTCTTTTTCAGTTCCTCCATCAACGTTCCGCCAATATCCAGCTTCTGATCTTCATAGGTGACCGGCACGTCATGGTTGATGACCGCCACCGGAAGTTTATCGATATTCCCGTATGGATCCCACATGGATCCAAGGAAAAGTGTGGTATAGATTGTCGGGATCGCGATGACCGCTACTGTAACAATCAGTAAAATCTTATTTTTGAACAGCCTGTGCCATTCCTGTCTCAGCATTGTCTACTGTCCCCTTTCTTTTTGCAACATTAATTCTATTAATAGATATCGTGTTGATTTTTTAAGCATCCTGAATTATAGTAAAATCATAAAAAAGATACAACCATTAATGTAACACTGCTCTGTCTGTTAATGGATAATCAAACAATGTGGTGTCTATTATTTTTAAAGGAGGGAATGTTTCATGTCAAAAAATATGGACCGGCGGGTTCGCAAGACAAGAGCCCAGCTCCGTCAGGGACTGGCCGAACTTCTGAAAGAAAAGAGTTTAAAAGAGATCACGGTCAAAGAACTCGTAGAAAAAGTGGACATCAACCGTTCCACTTTCTATCTGCACTATGCGGATATCTATGACATGATGGAAAAGATTGAAAACGAACTGACCGGAGACATCGAAGATCTGATCCATACCCATCCGGTAAGTCCGTTCAACGAAGACAGCTTTCCGTTCATCGAGGATATTTTTTCCATCCTCGCGGAAAACCGGGATATCTGCGCCGCTCTCCTGGGTCCCAACGGTGATATCTCTTTTCTGCACCGGATTGAGAATATCCTCTCCGAGCACAGCCTGAACGCCCTGAAAGAAACATTTCCGGAGAAAATGGATGATCTGACATACTACTACGCCTTCTGTCTCTCCGGCTGTATCGGCCTGGTCAAGGCCTGGCTGTCAGATGGATCTTCCGTAAGTCCCCAGCATATGGCCGAACTTACATTTAAGCTCATCATGAACGCACTGAGGGGGTTCTATCCAGACTTTTCCGTAAGACATTCCTGATATTTACGGGGAAAATCTTCTCTGCGCTCTTTCTCTGCTTCCATTCGCAGCGCGCACTTCGATTCCGCGCTCCGCGCTGCTCATTGCTTCACGCAAAAAAACCGCCGTCCCCACGGCTCGCAATGTCCGCAAAAACAGCGATTTCTAAGTGCGCGATCAGGGGTTCGAACCCTGGACACCCTGATTAAGAGACGCTCACAGCGAAAAACTCGCGGCAAATTTTTCCATATAGGTTCCTCCAAGCCATTTGCATTTTCAAACAATCTTCTTCCAAAAAATCCGCGACGAAATCCGCGCCCACTCGCTACAAATAAGTCTTTCTTTTCATGGACAACATTTCTTTCCACCAATCTTTCCTAAAGGTCTGGCACTGGTTGGATTCGAAAATCCCCGATTCCCCGATTTCCCGTCCCCTGAATGCAGAAAATTCTAAAGAATTTTCTCTTTGCATTCAGTTTTCCGGGACGGGAAAACGGGTTTTCGGGTCTTTCTCATCCACCGTGCCAGCCAAAAAAGAACAAACTACACAAAACCAGTATGGTAATCAGGTGGTAGCCATCTCCTGAAAAGGGCTGTATTACGCTATTTTCCAATTTTTTCAGATGTTCAAAATCCTCATTTCTGCGCCATCCTATATGTTTTTACTCATTTGAGACCTTCTTGAAAAGTTTTTCATCCATAAGATTAGCTACCAGATTTTCATCATCCTTTGCCACATGACTATACACTGAGAGCGTTATCTTCGGGTCTTGATGTCCTGCTCTCGCCTGTACGATATGTAGTGGCACTCCCTGCGACAGTAACCATGAAATAGCACTATGGCGTGTTCCATGCAGTTTTATATGGCGTAGTCCATGCTTCTTTAAGGTCTCTGCCCACTTCCTTGTAAAACTCTTGGGAAGAAACGGCTCTCCATCCTGTTTACAAACAACTCTCTGCTTGCCTGTGAACCGCTTACCTTCTCTAAGACAGATTTGTTTGCAAAGCAACTGCTGACGCTTCAGCAGTCGGATCGTCTCGTCGCTTACAACCATTTTCCTGTATGAGCCGTCCGTTTTACAATCTTTTAACACTGGATGCTTGCTGTCCTCTGATTCTACCCATGAATGTTGAATGGTTACCGTTTTCTTGTCGAAATCAACATCTTCAAAACACAATCCAAGCAGTTCTCCCCGACGCATGACACAATCAAAAAGGAGCGCGACCGGGAGCTCCATGTCAGTTCCCTTTACCGCATTTTTCAACGCCTGTATTTCTTCCGTTGTATAGACATCAATATGTTTCGTCACAAGGTCTTTTCCGATCTTTACATTCTTGGTCGGATTTGTTTTGATGTACCCCAGTTCACACGCTACATTCAAAGCCGCTTTTAAAATCCTGTTGATGTGCCGTATCGACTCAGCCTTGAGCGGTTTATCACTGGCATTAGATTTCTCACGCCACCCATTATAGACTTTCTGGATGGCGGCTTTTGTGAGGTTCTGAAGCTTAATTTTTCCGATCATTGGAATAATGTAACGGTCAATATTCGTCTTGTAGTCGCGAAATGTCGCCGGGCTGTCCTGAACACGTACATAGTCCTCCAGATACTCATTCATAAAATATTCTACCGTCATAGCATTTGGAAGCAACAAATCCCCCTGCAAGTATTCCGCTTTTTTTATTGTAAGGAGATTTTCCGCTTCTTCTCTGCTATCAGAGTCACTCTTAAAACGCACTCTTTTTCGCTTGCCTGTGAGCGGGTCTCTTCCCAGTTCCAGAATAACGTCATAGTATTTTATATTGTCTTTGTCAGGCCGCGGACGCACTGACCCGGAAACCGTTTTGTATTTAACCATAAGAATTGTCCTCCTATTGTGTATGGGGAAAGTGCGTAACAGCACTTTCCCACTTTATCTTCCTCTAGTTTTCTGCAAAAGGATTTATCCCGACAAGATTAAGCTGTTCCATGTTCTTCTTGCCCTTTATCGAAACGAACTCACTTTTTTCTTTTTCCTGTTCTTCCGTTCGAAGTCGTATCCCATATCCAGCTACTAATACAGCGTTATCATCCGAGCCCAGTTTAAATCTGCTAAGATAGCGATCTTTATCCGATACCAGCAAATTTAATTCTTTCAACCTTTTTAAAACACTTTTACAATCCGGGAAACGACACATATCCATAATTTTCTCAAATGTCTCTCTTTTTATATAAAGTATCTTTGTAGAAACAGTTCCATCATACAGAGTTGTATATCTGCCCTTTTTTACATATCCATTTTTTCTATATATGTCGTCATGGTTCGCCGGTAGGTTTTCGCCAAATTCTTCTGGATGTTCTGTATAGTAGGCAGTAATAATCTCATGGGCTTTAATTCCAATATCGTATTCCTGCGGATCAATCAGTATCTGTTCAACAAGAAAGTTGCAGATTTTGTCCGTGTCAAACTTCAAGCCAAATACTTCTTCTGCCATCTCCGCTGTTGCAAGGATGATTCCCATTTTTTTCGCTAATCGCCCAAGAAGAACAGTGTCTGAATTTTCTTTTTTATGTTCCTTAAAAATTTCTGTCCAGTACTTACACCGTTCCACAACCTTCTCCGGTTTCTTATTCAAGAGATGCTCCGCCATTTCAGGAGTCGCCCATCCGTAATTTTCTGTGACTACCTCCTTAATCCTGTCGCTCGATTCTGCCGACTTTGTCCAGATAGCGGACAACTCTAAAACTCGAACACGAAGCCCGGCATTATTATCTGCCTGGGCAAGCAGACTCGTCTCACTGCTCGTAAATACCACAGAATGAAAACTAACAGATTCTGCCATGCCAAGCGCTTTTGTCATTCTCGCTCTTTCTTTCCCGTTTGCTATGGAATAAAGGATTTTCGTCGTATCTTTTTTCTTAAGTGTAGAGCCTTCATCTATCCCGATGCAGTATCCCGACATCATCCGGTGCATGATACTCAATTCGGTATCTAAAAAAGTCAACAGAAGAGAGTTGTCTGCTGTTACGGGAAGTGCCCCTGTACTTACAGCCAAATTGAGCGCGGTCGTTTTGCCAGAACTGCTCAATCCTGTCAGTGCTACGACCAAGTTCTCTGTCGGGAACACCGGATGGACATAGTCAAAGACAACTGATGATAACGCCATTACAAGAATAACTTCCAACGGTGAGTTCATAACTTCGGTACGAACCAGCTCTAACCACTTTTCAAGACTTCCTTGGGGTTCAATTTTTACATCTCCTATGTAAGTCCCTTCCATATCATTTTGGTTAATCAGTTTGTAGGACTTGAAAACCCTCTCCCCATTCAGTATGTCGAACCCTGTCTTGCTGTACTCATATACCACCGGTGCTATGACTTCCAAGTTTTCCAGACAACGGATTAAGGCTGGGGCGGTCTGTTTGGTTACCTGTGCGCCATACTTTACCAGTTCGAGTAGTTTGTACTCTGTCATCAGCTCTCTGGGCATATCGACTTCCGTTTTCACCCCATGTAAGTCTGTAATAACCAAACGCAAGGTTTTTTCCGCATTTTCCATATTCAGCAGTACCAACTCCACCTTTATTGCCCTACCTAACGGCTGAAACCATGTTGTTGTTCCACTGCCATCCTTATTTTTTTCCGTCCTCCAACAACCGTATTTCCCTTTTCTAATCCCACACTCAGGGTGTGGGACAAATCCCTCTTTCACATTTACCTGCGTTGATACTATTCTAGCTTTCATCACCTGCTCCCCCTTTCTCCGGACGAAACATGACTACTGGAACACCATTAACTTCATCCACTACCGGCATATACCATGTAAAGCTAACTTTTTTCTCAAAAGAGAGTCCCTGCACGCTACTAATCTTACGTACTGCTTCCGCTGAATAAATTGCATATTTCTTGCCGCTCTTTTTGAGAACAAAGCGATTATTCTCGCCAGGAAGTTTTTTTGCCATTACCAGTGTCTCTTCAATGAACCCCATCTGAAGAGTCAAATCTTCTTCAAGATTGAGGGTTTCCAGAAGTTCTGCTGACAGCATCAGCCGCTTGCCGTTTTTCTTCGAGCAGATCATTGTGAGTGCCCCTTTTCTTCCACCTCGTTTCTTATTTGATTTGCTTGCCACATCCAGTGGCGTAAATTTGTCTAAATTCGCCATACTTTAGACCTCCTTAAAGAAATTTATCAAACAAGAACATCGCCTAGTGGGAACAAAAAAAGGATACCGCAAACAGACTAACGTCTGTCGTCAGTATCCTCAAGAACCATTTGGTTTTGCCCATGTCTCATAGGGGCTTTCACATTCTATTCACGCAAACTTCCATGTTCACGTATCTTTTGCCAACAACATGTTGACTTATGTTACTCTACTAACATTCATGCTTCCAGTAAAGTATTCCAAAGCTGACTGATATTTAGGAAACATTATTGATGCTTTCGATAGGAATATTCTTTATTGATATGAATTGAATTTTACAATACAATGTCGCTATTGTCAACCATAATCCCATTATTTTTTCTTAGCTCTGTCATGCCCCTTTGATGACAATATTTTCACCTTCCGAAGTTCCCACAGACCACTATATCTCTGCCCGGCAAAGAGCACATGAGTATATGAAAGGTTCGCGTATCTCCCTGCCTTATCCACGATCTCATACACCTGTTTTCCAAAAGGCTGTAACAATTCAAGCACTTCCTTTTTTGCCGCCTCCACTTTCTTATTCCCTATGAATGTGCATCCCCAGCTTATCACGATCGCGTCATATGACGACTGTAACAGTTCTTTTAAATATTCCAAGTTTCTATTGTTGTCTGTAATTTCAGAGGGTTTCAGCTTAGTGCATATCCTCGAGAAAAGATTCCAGACTGTTATATCCGAGTACCCCATCATCCCGAAATTATTCAGAAGATAATTTGTAGTGCTGTCAAAGACCTGTATATTATCACTAGCCGGATTCATACAAATCACAAGTACTCTTTTCCCTTTCACACCATTGTAGGTCAAATGAAGTTCATATCTGTTCTTCAATTCTTCGTCAAAAACTCCTGTCTTCTCTAAAAGTCCTGTCTGTTTTACTGTATTTTCCATGGTAATCCTCCTATTCAAAGTATGATGTATACAGTGTTCAAAAAATCATAGAACACCTCTGTTTTGTTAAATTGTGCCTCTTCCAGTCCATGAGCCATCCTAACTCTATGCACTTCTGAGAACTCTTTCTTTATACACGTCTCCATTCGTTTCAGCCATTGAATACGTTGGTCTGAGATCATCTCGCAGTAGACTAGATATTCCAAGCGAAACTTTATACTGTTCGCACACATCCAGTCTCCAACTTTTTTAAGTACAGCGATATCTGCTGTTGTTGTACTTATCTGGAAATAAGTTTCATCTTCCCCCTCCCTATGGATATATCCCTCTTCATCTCGATAATAATTCAGTCTTGTATGTTCCGTGTTTCCTTGTTGCTGTGCCTTAACAAGATACTGTCTGTATATGTCCTGCCAAGTTTCCGGCTCTCTGAATATGTAGGCAGTAATCTCAGTAATCCACTCCCATTTACTTCCAGTATAGTAATCTGGCGGCATATTGATATCCGACAAGTTCAAGAGACTTTCCTGTTCATCCCACCATTCCTCCCGTTCTAATCTTTCTGCAAATGTCACTCTCCCACCTCCTCTATCGTCACTATCTCCACTGCATAGTCTGAGGAACATAGAAAAAGCCGGAACGTAACTGTTATATCGTCACGTTCCGGCAAGATTATTTTATCCATGTACTCATATTCATCTGGGTGGAGTTTATGATGGGTCAATACTTTTTCAACTTCATTTTGTACTTCGCTCCGACCACCCCATATCACCACTACAAAACCTCCAAGATCAGCCTGTAAATCTCTGTCAGCCCCATATGCTTCATTAAGACATTCAACATCAGCCCTAAGCCGTTTGAACACTTTTTCATCACTCAAAACCTCCGGCATTGAGCAGTTATTTTGAAGTTGATTTA
This sequence comes from Mordavella massiliensis, assembly GCF_016901695.1. Taxonomy (GTDB): domain Bacteria; phylum Bacillota; class Clostridia; order Lachnospirales; family Lachnospiraceae; genus Claveliimonas; species Claveliimonas massiliensis_A. Next base: position 86,358 of record NZ_JACJKS010000009.1, read on the forward strand.
ATTTTTCTTCATTCGATACAATACTATACATTCTTCCGTTTCACCTGCCCCCTGTGCTGAATAACTAATTTTATGATAGAAACAGTCATTGTTACTCCGGCAATTATCATTTTTACATCTACATCCTTTTTCATACTTCCCACCTCTCCCACATAAGCATATTTATATATACTACATTAAACAATAGAACCCCTGCACCTATACCTATGATATAAGAACTCATTTTGCCTCCTCCTAAAAATAGTCCGGGCGCACGACAAAACTGCCGTGCGCCCGGATAATTAACCTTTTATTCTTTTAGCTTTTCCTTTGAACTCTGGCGGACGTTCATGCATGACTATCTTCTTCGCGTTCTTCTGAACCGATTTTCTCCTTAATGCTTTCTTTTCACCAGCATCCATATCACTATACCTGCAATACATACCAGTCCGATTATCCACCCCCATACATTCAGTATTCCGAGCAGGATACCCAGCACTACCGCTACAAGAATAGCCGAAACGATCAGATAAAGAACCCAGTCCCAAGCTGAGAATATCAAACGCTTTATAGGGCTTCCCATGCGAATTATATTTTTTTCTGCTTTGTTATACCACTTTATAGCTATTATAATACTAAGGGCAAGCCATATAATGCCTATCAATGTATACATTTATCTACCTATTGCTTTCTCTACTTTGTAAGCGCTTCAATCTTTGCATTTTTCTCTTCGTTTGTGATAATTCCCATCTCACACTGCTGTTCGATTCTTCTGATTTCCTCAAAGTTGTCTACTTTCTTTCTGGCAACGCTAATCTTGTAATTATATTCATCCTGAGAGATGACATCCATTGCCAACGCCCTGTCGAGTTTCGTCTTTTCTTCCTGGAACTCTTCTTCAGCTTTTGCCTTATCTCTGAGAACAGCATTCTGTTTCATACGTTTCTCAAGTTCAATCAACTGTGCTTCCAGTTCTTGTTTTCTTGTAAGTTTGGGATCCATCATGGTAAGCAGGTCTGTGACATCCAGTCCTCCCATATCCCCTGTCTCACTGACATAATCCACATATTTCTTTCCAATCTGCGCATATGCGGCATTAAGTTCCTGCTCAATTACATTAATCTGCATTTTTATCGCACTTAATTCTGCGTTATCCTGCGCCGCTACACCAACAGAAGAACCTGCCTTTACTGCTGATGTAGATATGCTGTCTCCTATATTCTGTGCCGTTTTTAAAGCCTTATCAAAAAATCCCATCTCTTTCACTTTCCTTTCGTAATTTAAAATTTAGCTCCACATACCTTACATTTCCATCTTTTTCCAAGATCATCTGCACCAAGTATTCCAAATGCACCTATCTTTGCATATTTGCCTACGGTTGAAATCTTCTGTACGCTGTGACTGCCGCAGACTGGGCAGGTCAGATGAAACTGCTCCTGTTCCATCTTCTGGTTCATTTCCTGAATTCGCTGTTGCTTCTCTTCCTCAATCTCACGTTTTACTTCTTCCTTCTTTCCGCCAATCTCAGGATCATATGTATCAGATGACTGAATTGCAGAAATGAAGTTTTGACGCGCATCCTGAGACTTGAAGAAATTACCATTTGGCATCAGGTACTCTGCCGGAACAGGCTGCATAGGCGTTCCACATACTTCACAGCTTACGCCTTCATTGCCTTTTAAAGTTACTTTTTTGATGTTTCCACATTTGGCACAATAATAGAACATCCTCTCTCACCTCTTTTCTTCTTCATCATTCTGTATTTTTCTTTTTACATGAGCATATATCTAACCATGTGATAACTATACCATACAACTATCAACCTTACAAGCAGATGAATGATTAATTATAATTAACTCACGGAGGTAGGTACTATGCCTAAAAAAGAAAATCCTTTGCGTCAGCTCCCAGTAAATATGGATGACTGCGGCAAAATTCGTATTCGCTTAAAAGATATTCTTGAACAACGCAATATTTCTTTAAATCAACTTTCTTTCCGTGCTGAAATGCAAAGAACTCAGCTCCGGAATTATCGGGATAATAAAATTCAACGGCTGGATATCGACATATTAAGACGGCTTTGCTATGTATTGGAATGTAATCTTACAGATTTGATTGAATATATACCACCAGAAGAGCAGGAAGACTAAATCAGGGGGAAGAGCTTACCACTCTTCCCCCTGGTATTTATACGGCATCATCTCCATACAATTTTCTGATTTTTTCATACAGCTCCTCTTTCATACGCTTTTCTTCTTCTGCTGTCATCTTAGGAAAAGTTATATTTGAAGTCTCATTCTCTATCTCTTCGCCATATCTCTTGGCGTATTTAGGATATCTTTCATGTAATTTAAAAAAACTAGTATCCGCACCCATCTCTATCAAATGCTCGGACAGACTTTTAAACATTCCGTAATCTACTGGTCTCATTTCTAATAACGCGTCAAACTCTTCATCTGTTGCATATATACAAATTTTTACAAAATCATTAAAAAGTCTTTTTTGTTTCTCACCCATATCCTGAGCATATTTCTCTACCATATAATCACCCTCTGTCTATTCACAGTCTACATCATTGTGGATATATCCACAATATTTATTTTTACACTTTCTGGGTACGATACTATCAGAGACTTGAAAGGCGGTGATTGTAGTGATCGATTATTCTCCATTATGGGAAACTATGCGCGCAAAGAATATCAGCCAATATAAATTACTACAATCCGGCATTGATAATAAGACTTTAGACGCTTTAAAGAAAAATAAGAATATAACTCTTCTTACTGTTGAAAAACTATGCAGGATTTTAGACTGTACGCCAAATGAAATCGTCAACTTCACAGAAGACTCTTAAGGAAGCCGGATTATCTCCACTTCCTTTTTTATTTTCCGTAAATCCTCTCCACAGTCATGGAGTAAATCGCATATATCCAACTCTTTTCTCCTTTGATTTTTAATGTATCCATGTACCACTCCTTTCCTTTTGTCAGCCATGTATTCGTTTCTTCCACAGGAACATCTGTCACATCTTCGCCATCCTTAAGGAGTCGTGGATAACAATTCAGAACATCCTCAATCCCTGTCATGTCGTTCTCCACAGGATCAAGCAGTACTGCTACAAAGCCATTCTCTCCCAACTCCTTTACCATGAGGATCGCCTCGACTCTGTTCAGTATTTCCTGTGGCAGTCTGTACTTCTTACGGAACAGACGGTTTACACTCCTAAGAAGCACCAACTGACTTTTTGTATATATTTTGATGTACATTCTTCCTCACCTCCTTCTGCTACATCAAAAACATAATATACGTTTTAAAAATCTACAAAAAAATAACAGCAGGTATCTTTCCAGACACATCTGCTGTCAATTCTGCAATTAATTTTCACTATCAACTTGGACTATTTATTTTGCTCGCGACGAACTCGCGACGGATTTCGCGCCACATTTTTGTTTCCCGTCCAATTTTTCTTTTCGCCTTGCTCTGCCTTGTTCTTTTTCTGTCGCAAGCATGGAAACCGCGCAAATCCGCCATTTGTGGCAGAAAAAAACCGCCGTCCCCGCGGCTCGCAATGTCCGCAAAAACAGCGATTTCTAAGTGCGCGATCAGGGGTTCGAACCCTGGACACCCTGATTAAGAGTCAGGTGCTCTGCCAGCTGAGCTAATCGCGCATCTATCTGTTTTGTCGAGGTTTTCCTCAACGCAAGTGATATTATATAACAGTTCCGGACAGAATGCAAGCAGTTTTTTTCATTTTTTGTACAGGTGTTTCCTCTCTCCCTGCGCGCATGGTTTTCCCCTCCCCTGCATACGTATAAGTAACACACCCTGTGCACCGGAGAGATCCCTTCGTATGAGAAAAAAATATGCCCTTCTTCTTCCCGCTTCCCTTCTCCTGATCCTGTCCGCCTGCAGTTCTGCGACCGTCCGAGATGAGAACGCGCGGTTCCTGCAGTTTACCGACGAGCTGTTCCGCCGGGAGGTGTCCGCAGACTCCCTCACCCTCCACTACACCCTGAAAAACCCCGGGAGCTTTGGCATCCGGGATACCCCTGTCACCCTCGGCTCCTTCGACACAGACACAGCCGCCTCCGGCGCCGCCCTGGAGAACTGCCTGTCCGCCCTTCATGGGTTCCGCCGCGGGAACCTGTCCGAAGAGAACCGGCTCACCTTTGACGTGCTGGAGTCCTGGCTGGAGACAGCGCTCGCCGGCGCCCCCTACGGCCTCTACGAGGAACCCCTGTGTCCCCTGACCGGGGTCCAGGCCCAGCTTCCCGTCCTCCTGAGCGAGTTCGCGTTTGACTCGCCGGAAGATGTGGATCTCTATCTGGCAGTTCTGGAGGAGATCCCGGCTTACTTTGATTCCCTCATTGCGTTTGAAAAGGAAAAATCAGAAAAGGGGCTCTTCATGTCTGCCGCAAACGCCCGGGACGTCATGGAGGAGTGTGCCGCCCACACCGCGCTGGGGGATGACCACTACCTCTTCTCCTCCTTCCTGTCCCGCCTGGATGCGCTGGAAGGGCTCTCCGCCGCCCAGAAGGACGCCTGCATCGCCCAGCACAGGGAGCGGATGCATGGCTGCGTCTTCCCCGCCTACAATCGGCTGGCCGCCGCCATGGACGCGCTGGAACACACCGGCGTCAACGACGCCGGCCTCTGCTACTGGCCTGACGGCAAACAGTACTATACCTGTCTTGTAAAACGGGATACCGGCTCCTCCCGCACAGTCCCCCAGCTCCAGGAGCTGACCCGCGCACAGATGGCGGAAGACCTGTCCGCCATGCAGTCCGTCGCCCCTGTGGGGGAGGACGCGGCGGCGTTCTCCCTGGATGATTCCAGCCCGCAGGCCATTCTGGCGGCGCTGAAGGACGAGACGGAAGCATACTTCCCCGCTCTCCCGGACACGGATGCCCAGGTCCGCTTCGTACAGCCGGAGATGGAGGAATTCTTAAGCCCTGCCTTCTACATGGTTCCCGCCATCGACAACGCCGGGGAAAATGTGATCTACATCAACCGGGGACATCTGCCCGACGACCTGACACTCTACACCACCCTGGCCCACGAGGGGTATCCGGGGCATCTCTACCAGAACGTATACTATGACTCCACAGACCCCGCCCCCATCCGCAGTCTTCTCTCCTTTGGCGGCTACACGGAAGGATGGGCCACCTACGTGGAGATGCTATCCTACTATTTTACAGACATGGACGCGGACCGGGCGCTCCTGGAGCAGAAGAACGCCTCTGTCATCCTGGGCCTCTACGCCCTCGCCGACATGGGAATCCACTACGACGGCTGGACCCTTACGGAGACGGTCGCCTTCTTCCGCAGCTTTGGCATCACAGACACGGACACGGTCCGGGAGATCTTTGATCTGATCCTGGCGGATCCGGGAAACTATCTGAAATACTACATCGGCTACGTGGAATTTCTCGAGCTGAAGAAGACTGCCTCAGATGCATGGGGCGGTTCCTTCTCGCAGAAAAAGTTTCACAAAACAGTGCTGGATGCAGGACCCGCGCCTTTTGAAATACTGGAAGATCTGATCCGGAAGAGATAGCTATTTTATCCCGGTTATGCTATGGTAATAGATAGATCGCAGAACATTTGAAAGGAGCATATACCAATGAAAATAGAAATCCCAGGCTACCCGTCACTGGATCTGAAATACCTTCTTCTTGACTACAACGGCACCATCGCCCTGGACGGCGTCATCTCCGAGGCAGTTGCCATCCGGATCCGGCAGCTCTCCGAGCTGTTCCGGATCTATGTTCTGACTGCCGACACGAACGGTACGGCGCGCCAGATGTGCGAGGGGCTCCCGGTGGAGATCCTCACCTTCCCGAACGATTCCGCCATGCAGGAGAAGCAGGATATCCTCTACTCTCTCGGCCAGGAGAACTGCGCCGCCATCGGAAACGGGCGCAACGACCTCCTCATGTGCCGCGAGGCCGCCTTCTCCGTCTCTGTGCTGGGGCAGGAGGGCGCCTACGGCCGGCTCCTGACATCCACAGACCTGTGCGTGCACTCCATCCTGGATGCCCTGGATCTCTTCCTGAATCCCAACCGGATCATCGCATCCCTGCGGGGCTAGCCTGCGCCATCCCCGCCGCAAGCACCACGCTGGCTGCCAGACCGGCAAAGGTGGCGATAAGGGCGCCCGGCAGCGTGAACCTCGTCTTTGTCACCTTTGCCGTCATAAAATACACGCTCATGGTGTAGAAGATCGTCTCCGTGCAGGACATGCTGACAGAGGCCACAAGACCTGTGTATGTATCCGTGCCAAATTCCTTAAAGATATCCAGGAGCAGGCCTGTAGCCGCGGAGGAGGAAAACATCTTCACGATCGTCAGCGGCACCAGCTCCCCGGGAAACCCAATGCGGTCTGTAAAGCGTCCGAGCAGGGACGCCGCCAGATCCAGGAACCCGGAGGCCCGCAGGATGCCCACCGCGATCATGAGCGCCACCATGGTCGGCATGATCTTCACCACGATCCGAAACCCGTCGTTCGCCCCCTCGATAAACGCATCGTACACCTGTACCTTCCGCGCTGCCCCGCAGCAGACGATCCCGAGGATCACGGCCGGGACGATCAGGTTGGACAGGATCATAAACATCTCCATTCTTATTCTCCCTGTCTTTCACTCTCCCTTATGTATATGAGGCAATCTTGAAAAGAATTTCAAAAAAGCCTATACTGTTTACAGCGATTTTACATTCAGAAGGTGATCTTTCCATGCATGCGACTGCATCGAACACAAGTGATTTCAGCAAGGGGAGCGTGGCCGGCAACATCCTGCGCCTGGCTGTCCCCATGACGTGCGCACAGCTCATCAATGTCCTGTACAACGTGGTGGACCGGATCTACATCGGCCACATCCCCCACACGTCCACCCAGGCGCTGACAGGCATCGGCCTGACGCTGCCCGTCATCACCATCATCACCGCCTTTGCCAACCTCTTCGGCACCGGCGGGGCGCCCCTCTTCTCCATTGCAAGGGGCGGCGGGGAGACGGAGAAGGCAAAAAAGATCATGGCGAATTCCTTCTCCATGCTCCTGCTCAGCGGCCTGGTCCTTGCCATCCTCTGCTATGCGCTTCGCCGGCCGCTGATGTATCTGTTCGGCGCCAGCGACGCCACCTATCCCTATGCGGACGCCTACCTCACCATCTACCTGTGCGGCACGCTGTTCGTCATGGTAAGTCTTGGCATGAACAATTTTATCAACGCCCAGGGGTTCGGCGTCACGGGCATGCTCTCCGTGTCCATCGGGGCTGTGCTGAACCTGCTCCTGGACCCGCTGTTTATCTTTGTCTTTCACATGGGCGTGCGTGGCGCCGCGCTGGCCACCATCATCTCCCAGTTCGTATCCGCCGTGTGGGTCTTTCACTTCCTCACCGGGAAAAAGGCAGTTATCACCCTCTCCTGGCGGCATATGCGCCCGGACCCCCGTCTGATCCGGAAGATCACCGGCCTGGGCCTGTCCGGTTTCATCATGTCCGTCACAAACGGATCTGTCCAGATCATGTGCAACGCCACCCTGCAGCGCTGGGGCGGCGACCTGTATGTGGGGATCATGACAGTCATCAACTCCGTGCGGGAGATCATCACCATGCCGGCCAACGGCCTCACAAACGGCGCCCAGCCGATCATGAGCTACAACTACGGCGCAGGGGAGTACGGGCGGGTGAAATCCGCCATCCGGTTCACCTCCTGGGCCTGCATTGTATTCTCCTTCTTCGCCTGGGCCCTCCTGTTCTTCTTCCCGCACTTTTTCATCCATCTCTTTAACAGCGATCCGGAGCTGATCGAGAAGGGCGTCCCCGCCATGCATATTTACTTTGCCGGCATCTTCATGATGTCCCTCCAGTTCGCCGGCCAGTCCACAGCCGTGGCACTGGGGCGTTCCAGGCAGGCCGTCTTCTTCTCTCTGTTCCGCAAGGTGATCATCGTGATCCCCTTAACCATACTGCTGCCGGCAGTGGGCGGACTCGGGACAGACGGCGTGTTCCTGGCGGAGCCCATCTCCAATATCGTGGGCGGCACCGCCTGCTTTGTCACCATGCTGCTGACCGTGTGGCCGATGCTGAGCCGGAAGGAGAAAGCCGCAGAAAACTAGGCCTTCCTCCTCCCCATCAGCCTGCAGAACAGGACCGCCGCCCCGGTGCTGGCCATCGTCGCCAGGATCCCGGCTCCAACGATGGCGGCCGGATTGACGCTCCCGTACTGGCTCCGGTAGGCGATCACATTCACCGGGATCAATTGCAGGGAAGAGATGTTGATGATCAGGAACGTGCACATCTCATTGCCGGCAATCCCCCGTTTTCTCGCCCGCCCTCTGCTTCTGCCGGCCCTTCTGTCCTCCTCCAGTTTCCCCAGCTCCTCCATGGCCCGCAGCCCCGCAGGCGTGGCGGCCCAGCCAAGCCCCAGCACATTGGCGATAAAATTGGCGGCGATGTGCTCCCTGGCCGGATGCGCCTTCGGAAGCTCCGGGAAAAGGAAGGCGAGCGCCGGCGAAAGGGACCGCGTCAGGGCGCGGATCAGGCCGCCCCGCCTGGCGATCTCCATAAGTCCCGTCCAGAAGGCCATCACGCCCGCCATGGTAATGCACAGGGTGATGGCCTCTTTGGAGGAGTCCAGCGCCGCATTGGTCACTTCCACGATCCGTCCCGTACAGGCGGCATACGCGATGCCCGTGACGATCATGCCCGCCCAGAGATAATTCAGCATATCTGTCCCCTTACAAAAAACTGCTTTTCTATATCTTATGAAAAAAACGGGCGGATATGCCGCCCGTCTCTCACTCACATATTCTGTCTGTACCCGTCCAAAAAGTTTCCCATCCGTCTCACCGCGTCTGTCAGCACCTTCGCCTCCGGCAGCATCACGATCCGGAAATGATCCGGCTGCTGCCAGTCGAAACCGCTTCCCGGGATCACCAGGATACCCTTGCTCTTTTCATACTCGCAGATGGCCTCCCGGGCCTTTGGCATACCTTTGAAATCGCAGTAGCCGACGCCCTCTTCCAGATGCCCGTCCAGCGCATTTCTTATACTGTCCGGCAGGCCGAAGGCGAAGGCGGCCGGATTTCCCGTGTTCAGCTTCAGCACGTCCCGCCCCTGTCTTTGCATCTCCATGGCCCGCACATACAGGGGCCCCCGTATATCGGAATGCACATGGTTCATCTTGTCTGCACGCTTTATTTTTTTCATACTTTTGTTCCCGCCTTTTCTGTTCTTTCTTCGCATCTATCATACGTCCGGCGGCAGACGGATTCAAATACCAATCCCCGTATACCATATATATGCGTCTGCTTATACCGCAAAGAAAAAAGGAACCCCCTCCGGAGGCTCCTTTGACTGTGCGCTATTCTTTTTTCGCTTCCGCCTCGATCTCTTCCGGATCGATCCGGTGCTGCTTCAGTTTCAGGTACACGACCTCCCGGAAGAGGGCGTAGACCACAGAGACGATGGGGATGAAGATGAGCATGCCAACCACGCCCATCAGGCTTCCGCCAAGACTCACCGCCGCCAGCACCCAGATGGAGGGCAGTCCCACCGAATTGCCCACCACATGGGGGTAGATGAAGTTTCCCTCGATCTGCTGCAGCACAAAGAAGAGAATGATAAATCCGAGGGCCTGCACCGGGTTCACCATGAAGATCAGGAAAGCCCCGATGACGCAGCCGATAAAGGCCCCGAAGATGGGGATCAGCGCGGACACTGCGATGACCAGGCCCACCAGAAGCGCGTAGGGCATATGGAAGACCGTCATGGCCACCACGAACATCGTGCCCAGGATAATGGCCTCCACACACTGCCCGGTGAGGAAGCTGGAAAAGGTGTTGTACGTCAGCGTGCACACCTCCAGCAGCGCCTCCGCCTTCCCTTTTGGGATGAAGGCGAAGATCACTTTGCGCACCTGCACGTTCAGCTTCTCCTTCTGGAGCAGGATGTAGCAGGCGAACACAAAGGCGATGAAGAATGTGGTCAGGCCGCTGATGATGCCCCGGGCCACAGTGATGGTGGAGTCCAGCATGCTGCCCGCACCGTTGCGAAAGAAGGATACACCCATCTCCATGATGTGGTTCCAGTCAAAATTCAGCTCCTGCAGCCAGCTGCTGATCTGGGCGTTATCCCGGAAGAGCTCTTCCGTCCACTTCTGCACCTGCGGGATGAAGATCCGGATGCTCCGCCCCAGGCTGCCGAACGTGCTTCCCAGCTGCGGGATGAGGACGAACAGGACAAGTCCCACAACGCCCACCACAAGCAGAAGCACAAGGACAAGGCTCGCTGGCCGGGCCAGCTTCTGCAGGGCCCGGCTCTTCTGTGTTATTTTCCGGGGAAACAGGTGCCTCTGCAGGAAGTTCATGGGAACGTTCAGCACAAAGGCAAACGCGCCGCCCAGGATAAACGGAAACGTCACGCCCAGGATAAATTTCAGCACGGAAAACACGACGTCGTATTTCCACAGGCACACCACCAGGACCGCTGTAAAAAGGATAAGCCCCCGTATTTTTTTAATGTTTTCCCCGTTCAGATCCATGTTATTTCCTCAATTTCTTTAAGAGCTGTATGATCGGCAGGTTGAGAAGCGCCAGTCCGTACACGATCAGAAGGTGTGCGCCGTCCAGCGTCTGCACATTGAACAGGCCGTGCAGGCCGGGGATCATCAGCACGCCCGTGATCAGGAGCAGGCCGAGCACAAAAGCGCCGATCAGGTAAATGTTGTTAAAGAACCGTTTTGTGAAGATGACCGGTCTGTTGGACTTACAGTTAAAGCCGTGCACAAGTCTGGACGTACATAAGGTGCCGAATGCCAGCGTGCTTCCCAGCAGGCTGCCGCCCTCGTTCAGCCCGATGAGGAAGGCGATCGTGGTCATGGCGCCGATGCACAGGCCTTCCGTGCCGATCCGCATAAGATAGTCCTTCGTCAGGATCGACTCGCCTATCGGGCGGGGCTTCTCCTTCATCACGTCCTTCGTGTGGGGCTCAAGCCCCAGGGCAATAGCCGGCAGGCTGTCTGTCAGAAGGTTGATAAACAGCAGGTGCACCGGCGCAAAGGGAACCGGAAGTCCGGCGATGGACGCGAAGAGCACCGTCAGGATGGCGCCGAAGTTGCCGGAGAGCAGGAACTGGATCGAGAACTTGATGTTCCGGTACAGGTTCCGCCCGTTCTCCACCGCCTTTACGATCGTTGCAAAGTTGTCGTCTGTCAGGACCATGGCCGCCGCGTCCTTGGACACCTCTGTTCCCGTAATGCCCATGGCCACGCCGATATCCGCCTGCTTCAGAGCCGGCGCATCGTTCACACCGTCGCCTGTCATGGCCACGATATTACCCCGCTCCTGCCACGCCCGCACAATGCGGATCTTATGCTCCGGTGACACCCGGGCGTAGACGGAGATCTTCGGCACGAACTCCTGCAGTTCCTCGTCGGACATATCCTCGATCACCGCGCCCTCGCATGCCTCGGACTCCTCCTTCAGGATGCCGATCCTCTTGGCGATGGCAGCCGCCGTCACCTTGTGGTCGCCCGTGATCATGATCGGCTTGATGCCGGCCAGGATACACTCCTCGACCGCAGCCTTGGACTCCTGCCGCGGCGGGTCCATCATGGCGACAAGGCCGAGGAACGTCAGATCGTTCTCATCCTCCAGGGTGATGGCCCTGTCCTCTTCAATCTCTTTGTAGGCAAACGCCAGCACGCGCAGGCCGTCCCTGGAAAACTCCATGTTCTGCGCCTCGATGCGGGCTTTCTCCTCCTCTGTCATGGGGAAGACTGCCTCCCCCTTCCGAAGGCTTGTCATCCTTGTAAGGAGCACGTCCACCGCGCCCTTGATGACCATGATGTGCTTTCCCTCCAGGATATGCGCTGTGGACATCAGTTTCCGGTCGCTGTCAAAGGGGATCTCGGACTTTCTCTCGTAGACATCCCGGACTTCCAGCGCCTCCCGGCCAAGCCGGCTTCCAAGATTGATAAGGGCCGTCTCCGTCGGGTCGCCGATCTCCTGGCCGTCCGTGTTGGTCGAATCATTGCACAGGATGCTGAAGTTGAGAAGCCGCTCCTGGTTTGCGTCGTTCAGGTCGATCTGCTCCGCGGGGATCCGTTTGCCGTCCACATAGTAATCTTCCACTGTCATCTTGTTCTGGGTAAGCGTCCCTGTCTTATCGGAACAGACGATGGACACGCTGCCCAGGCCCTCCACAGCCTGCAGCTTGCGGATGATGGCGTGCTCCCTCGCCATCTTCTGGGTGCCAAAAGAGAGCACGATGGTCACGATAGAGCTCAGGGCCTCCGGGATCGCAGCCACCGCAAGGGCCACCGCAAACAGGAAGGCATCTCCCGGTTTATCCCCCCGCAGCACGCTGATCCCGAACAGGATCCCGCAGAAAATGATGATCAGGATAGAGAGTTTCCGGCCGAAGTCATCCAGGTTGACCTGCAGGGGCGTCCGCTTCTCAGACGTATTTTTCAGAAGGCTGGCAATCTTGCCCACCTCTGTGCCCATGCCGATCTGGGTCACCTCGCAGGCCGCGCGCCCATAGGTGACGAAGCTTCCGGAGAATACCCGGTTCGTCTGATCGCCGAGGGCGGCTCCCTCCGGCACCTCATCCAGGGACTTCTCCACGGACAGGCTCTCGCCGGTCAGCGCGCTCTCGTCCACTTTCAGGCTGGCGCACTCCACCAGCTTCCCGTCCGCCGGCACGCAGTCGCCCGCCTCCAGGAGCACCCGGTCGCCGATGGTCACTTCCCTGGACGGGATCTGCTGCAGCACCCCGTCGCGGATGACTTTTGCCTCCGGGGCGGACATCTTCTTTAAGCTGTCCAGGGACTGCTCCGCCTTCAGGGTCTGCACGGTTCCGAGGATGGCATTCATGGTGATCACGACAAGGATCACGACCGTGCTCTCAAAATCCCCCAGAAAACCGGACACGATGGCGGCAATGATCAGAATGATAACGAGGAAATCTTTGTACTGCTCCAGAAAAATCTGCAGCGTACTTTTCTTCTTTCCCTCCACCAGCTCGTTAAAACCATACTTTTCCTGGTTTTGTCTGGCCTGTTCGCTTGTTAACATAGCATTTCTCCTCTCTTCTTTCGCAAGCAGTAGTTCAGGACTCTATACAAAAAGAGACTTCTATTGCATACGTCCTGTTATGCAATAAAAGTCTCACTGTTTCATTACGATACGGATGATCTCTCATCGTACTGACGATATCGCAAACATGTGTAAGATCACATGCCAGTTACTCCCTTTTATTTACAAAGACAAATATAAACGATATTCCATTCCATGTCAACCTTTATTTTTTCCGGAAACGCCCTGTTTATGCGGCTTTGGTTGACATTATCACGCGCATTCCTTAGAATAGAAAGGATGAGAGTGTGGAAACAGAGATTTTTACTATGAAACGAGAAAAATTTTCTTCCCGGCTCGGCTTTGTCCTCATAAGCGCCGGGTGCGCCATCGGCCTCGGCAATGTGTGGCGTTTTCCCTATATCACCGGTCAGTACGGAGGCGCTGTCTTCGTGACCCTGCCCCAGACTTTCAGCGAGATGGCCGGCGGGCGTCTGTGGGGCGCCCTGTTCTTCATGTTCCTGGCCTTCGCGGCGCTGACGACCGTCATCGCAGTCTTTGAGAACATCATCGCCTTTGCCATGGATTTCGGCTGGACGAGAAAAAAGGCTGTCCTTGTGAACATTGCGGCAGTCATCGTCCTGTCGCTTCCCTGCGCGCTCGGCTTCAACGTCTTAAGCGGGTTCCAGCCGTTCGGGGCAGGCTCCACCGTGCAGGACCTGGAGGACTTCATCCTCTCCAACACGCTTCTGCCTCTCGGCTCCCTTCTGTACCTTCTGTTCTGCACGAACCGGTACGCCTGGGGATGGGACCGCTACTATGAGGAGGTGAACAGCGGCAGGGGGCTGAAGCTCCCGGCCTGGACAAAAGGATATCTGACGTATATCCTTCCCCTCATCATCATCTTCATCCTGATCGAGGGCTTTATCGAGAAACTCGGCTTCCCGGCGAACTTCCTTCTGCCGGCCCTGTGCCTCGTCTATCCCCTCTACCTGCTTCTGCAGGCGAGGATGGTGCACAGGAAAAACAGGAAATGATTATCCCTATAAGCAAAAAAAGACAGCGGAAAGTCAGTTTTTCAGGACTTTCCGCTTGTTTTTTTTTATGAGCGTGCGGGGGCTCGAACCCCGGACAACTTGATTAAAAGTCAAGTGCTCTACCACCTGAGCTACACGCCCCTGTTCGGTTTTAGAGAAAAAAAAAGTGCCCAGAACCGGAATCGAACCAGTGACACGAGGATTTTCAGTCCTCTGCTCTACCGACTGAGCTATCTGGGCAAAGTTGCGGGGGCAGGATTTGAACCTGCGACCTTCGGGTTATGAGCCCGACGAGCTTCCAGACTGCTCCACCCCGCGATATGAAATTATTCTGTCTCTTCTGAGACAAAAGCCGATGATCGGACTCGAACCGATAACCTGCTGATTACAAATCAGCTGCTCTGCCAATTGAGCCACATCGGCATGAAATGGATGGAGGTGGATTCGAACCACCGAAGCAATTTGCAACAGATTTACAGTCTGCCCCCTTTGGCCACTCGGGAATCCATCCATATAATGGGGCCTATAGGGCTCGAACCTATGACCCTCTGCTTGTAAGGCAGATGCTCTCCCAGCTGAGCTAAGACCCCTCGCTATGAGCACTTGGCGTCTGTTCTTCAGACGCTTACGTGCGATGCATACCGACGCCCTTAGCGAGCATGAAATGCAAACTTAGTAGTCGGTAAAACGACCCAGAAGAGACTCGAACTCTCGACCTCCGCCGTGACAGGGCGGCGCTCTAACCAACTGAGCCACTGGGCCATACTAGATTGAAAGTATCATGTACCTTCAAAACCACATACAAGAAATCTTCATCCGTTCCCGAACCTTCCTTGGTTATGCCCTCGACCGATTAGTAACAGTCAGCTCCATGTGTTACCACACTTCCACCTCTGCCCTATCTACCTCGTCGTCTTCAAGGGGTCTTACTACTTTCGTAGG
>NZ_JACJKS010000081.1 GCF_016901695.1 Mordavella massiliensis
ATCCGTTATTGATGATCGATGCAGTTATTAATAGTCTCGTTTCTACCTGATTTTTGAAGGTATCAACTATCAGGTCTGGTTATTATACGCTTTTTTAAGAAGTATCCATCTCTAAATCTCCATTCTTTCAGTATCTACAAGGTTTCTCGCCTATTTATCACCAGGTTTTTTAGAAGAACCAGACCTGATCATGGACCTCCGTGTGGATATCCGTTACCTCCAGGGCCTGTGTGATGACTATGAGCGGATCCTGAAGGAGCATGATCTGCTCTAAGGAACATGGCTTCCATCGTACTGACCTGGGAGGTGATACAGAAAGAATCCAACGAAAAAAAGGCCTTTTAAAGCCTCTTGCAATCCGTTATTGATGAT
>NZ_JACJKS010000082.1 GCF_016901695.1 Mordavella massiliensis
TGGACGCACTTGACCGGGTAACAGAGAAATGGACGCCTAAATATCCGAACTCCATGAAACGCTGGAAAGATAACTGGGATGCGATTTCTCCGATTTTCAAATTTTCAACGGATGTGCGGAAGGTCATATATACGACCAATGCCATAGAATCATTAAATTCCACCTATCGGAGACTCAACCAGCAGAGAAGCGTTTTCCCGAGCGATACAGCACTACTGAAAGCCCTGTATCTGGCCACCTTTGAAGCCACCAAAAAATGGACAACTACCATCCGGAACTGGGGCCAGGTCTATGGTGAGTTGAGCATTATGTATGAAGGACGGCTGCCAGATTAAATCCATATCCAGGTTAAAACAGGCG
>NZ_JACJKS010000083.1 GCF_016901695.1 Mordavella massiliensis
ATGTCAATAACAGGCGGCTTTTCCGCCTGTTTTAACCTGGATATGGATTTAATCTGGCAGCCGTCCTTCATACATAATACTCAACTCACCATAGACCTGGCCCCAGTTTCGGATGGTAGTTGTCCATTTTTTGGTGGCTTCAAAGGTGGCCAGATACAGGGCTTTCAACAGTGCCGTATCGCTCGGAAAAACGCTTCTCTGCTGGTTGAGTCTCCGATAGGTGGAATTTAATGATTCTATAGCATTGGTTGTATATATGACCTTCCGCACATCTGTTGAAAATTTGAAAATCGGAGAAATCGCATCCCAGTTATCTTTCCAGCGTTTCATGGAGTTCGGATATTTAGGCGTCCATTTCT
>NZ_JACJKS010000084.1 GCF_016901695.1 Mordavella massiliensis
TTTTGATAGTTGCTTCCTGTGGCAGTTTTGCCAGATAATTACTTGTTTTCATAGCTGCTTTAGCTACCTCCTTTGAAATGTATTATTGGTTCAACAAGATAATAACAAAATGTAGTTTAAAGCAGCTATCAGAGCAAGTAATATTGGGAAAAGGCTACGGAATTAACTGGTGAAGCTTTAAGGAAATCTGGTGACAGGAATAGACGACACCGGGAAACTGTGAAGAACTTCGGGAAAAGCTGGTGACCACCAGGAAACTGAGAAGTTTTAGGGTGACACCAGGAAAGGGAGAAGTTCTTCAAAATAAACTGGTGAAACTTTAAAGAACACCGGGGAATTGAGGAGAAA
>NZ_JACJKS010000085.1 GCF_016901695.1 Mordavella massiliensis
CCCTCTGGTCAGCCAGATGAATGCAAGGTCTCGCTGACACAGGTCAACAATACGGTCAACAGCCCTGACTCCGCGCATGTTTGCATAGGTCACAACAGCATACAGCATGATTGGGTTAAACCCGGTTCTTCCCTTATCTGAATAACAGGCCAGCAGGCCCGAAAAATCCAACTCCTCCATCACGTTTTTCAGGGTATAGACTGGATCGTCGTCGGGTAAACTCAATTCGAAGAAACTGAAGTTAATTTTCTGTTGCCCAAACTCAAAAAAATCGTTATAATAATCTTGTTTTAGCATAGTTCCATTATAACATGGAACGGAGAGGAAGATGGTTGTCGTTAGCC
>NZ_JACJKS010000086.1 GCF_016901695.1 Mordavella massiliensis
AGAAATGGACGCCTAAATATCCGAACTCCATGAAACGCTGGAAAGATAACTGGGATGCGATTTCTCCGATTTTCAAATTTTCAACAGATGTGCGGAAGGTCATATATACGACCAATGCCATAGAATCATTAAATTCCACCTATCGGAGACTCAACCAGCAGAGAAACGTTTTTCCAAGCGATACAGCACTGCTGAAAGCCCTGTATCTGGCCACCTTTGAAGCCACAAAAAAATGGACAACTACCATCCGGAACTGGGGCCAGGTCTATGGTGAGTTGAGCATTATGTATGAAGGACGGCTGCCAGATTAAATCCATATCCAGGTTAAAACAGGCG
>NZ_JACJKS010000087.1 GCF_016901695.1 Mordavella massiliensis
ACGACATTCAGACCGCTGAAGATATCCAGGATGCCTTGAAAGATCTTCTTGGCGGGACCATTAAAGAAATGATGGAAGCAGAAATGGATGATCATCTTGGCTATGAAAAGTCTGAACGTTCTGACAATGACGATTACCGGAATGGCTATAAGCGCAAACGGGTAAACAGTAGTTACGGCTCTATGGAAATCGAAGTCCCGCAGGACCGCAAATCAACCTTCCAGCCGCAGGTGGTTAAAAAACGTCAGAAAGATATTTCGGATATTGACCAGAAGATCATATCCATGTATGCAAAGGGAATGACAACCCGGCAGATTTCAGAGACCATAGAGG
>NZ_JACJKS010000088.1 GCF_016901695.1 Mordavella massiliensis
ACAACTTATCGCCGCCAACCCGGTCAGCAGGGCAGTGCTGTTTGGATAACTGGTTTTACCAGTGATCAGATGCGCAAAAGAAGTTTTGTGTATGTGATGACTGATAAAACATCAGTCAGAAATGTACCTTGAAAACCGCATATAAGAAATTGATGAAATATCAAGACATCCGAGGTAATTGTTATAAACAGGAAACTGTAATAATGATTACAGCACTTTGAAGAAAACAAAGTAAAAAAATTGACCTGAACCAACGCATGCAACGCTATGCATGTGTGGAGGACCCCGTTCCCGCGGGGAACTCACGTTGGTTATGCATGAA
>NZ_JACJKS010000089.1 GCF_016901695.1 Mordavella massiliensis
AGAAGAGCTTGGGAGAAATCTGGTGAAGCAGGCAGAAACACCAGAAAAGGCAGAAGTTTAAGATGAACACCAGAGAAAACAGAAGCTTTGCGGGTTAAACTGGTGAAAAGCGGGAAAACACCAGAAGAACCCGTAGAAACACCAGAAAGAAAAGTAGATCCATTCTTAATTGAAAATCAAAATTCTTATGGAAACTGTCAGGAACATGTGCTAATATATACATAAAGCATGATGTTTCTGGCAGTTTTTTTCTTTGCGGCAGCCGCCGCGTCTGATATCTTCAAAAGATCTAAAAGAAATCTCAATGCTTTTG
>NZ_JACJKS010000090.1 GCF_016901695.1 Mordavella massiliensis
TCAGTCAAATACCTCGTCATTCCGAAGAAATCCAAAGTAAGTGCTTCGCTCGACTTGCATGTGTTAAGCACGCCGCCAGCGTTCATCCTGAGCCAGGATCAAACTCTCGCATAAAGGACTTAGGCTTGGTCTTTTCAAGCCTTAGTCCGCTTGCGCTCCGCAGCTTTTAGCGAGGTCTCCCACGAGCTTAAAGCTGTCGGAGCTTCCTTCGCTCTGCTGCCAGAGCTTCCTTTCGTTTAAACCTCGGTCAGGAAAACTCTAGCTTTCCTATCCCGTTATTTACTGTTGGCATCAGATCTTCGCTCTCGCTTC
>NZ_JACJKS010000010.1 GCF_016901695.1 Mordavella massiliensis
CTAATTATACCACGGATTACGGGCTCTTCGGGGCCTGTTTTCTGTTTTTAGGTATAAAAAGTGGAGCTGTTGCTCCAGTAGATTATCTATCTACTTTTGCAACAGCCCCAAAATATTGTTTCAAATATACATGCAGACCGTCTATTACGGTTTCTTCACTTCCCTTGTCTCTTTTTTGGCAAGGGCTACATAGATTTGGTCTGCGTCATAGTCCGGGGCAAACCGGCGGGCCGTCTCACAGATAAGACTTATCTTTTCCTCCGGCTCTTCAAGCTCTTCCGCTATGACTGATACTGCCTTGTTTTTCCTGATCTTCTTGCAGACCAGTGATATAAGCTTTGTCTCCTCCCCCTGCTCCTTCCCCTTTTCTTTTCCTCTCTCCTCTGACTCCTGCAGCTCATCTGCAAACAACTCTCTCAACGCCTCGCACATTTCCTTCTCCTCCTTCATCCTGTCCCAGTTGGCACGCACGATCAAATCCATGGCCGCCTGGTACCACTTTGAATGTCTGTGCCGCTCGTATCTCTCCATCAGGTCCTGCAGCTCGCGGCCCTCCTCCAAGTCTCCCCTTAGGTGCTGCAGCCAGTAGTTGTCTCTCTCCGACAGCTCCCTTGTGACCAGGAGCTGCATCGCAAGGGCATCTCCCTCAAGATAGTAAATTCCGTCACCCTGCCTGCTGACCCGCATCCCCCTCGTCTTCTTCAGGTGCTCAAGCAGCTTCCTGGGGTAGCGCATACACACGAATGTCAGAGTGATCTCCTCCGGATCCACCTCCATCACCCGGTCCGTGTCCGACTGATACAGGCAGGCGTAGGCATACACCTTGTAAAAATCATTGATGCTCAGATAGTCCTCCGGGGGATTTGTACTCAATGATATTGTAGCTCTTGAATATCCTTCCGATATTCTTCTCTAGCCGGATGCCTTTCTCCTTTTTCACGACAAGCACATCCATCTGCAGGGGCTCCTTTGTGAGCTGACGCTCATCCACGATCTCCAGCAGCTCAAGCTCCTTTTCCAGTTCGATCCGCAGCACCGCGCCGAACGCCGGATGCCAGGACAGTCTTCTCTTCTCCTGCTCCATCCCTCTCCTCCTTGTCAGTATAATACAGTTTCTTCCCTCCGTGCAACTTTTACATAAATTTTTCATCATTTCCGGGTAATCCGGCAGATATGCCCGATACGTCAGATATGAATGGGAACCGCTTTTGAACGATGCGGTTCAAGAAATGTTTCCTCAAAAAAGAAGATACTCCAAGCTTACATCAGCTTATGTCTTCTGTCAACAAAAAACAGCGCAGCTGCACGCCTTTCCTCTATTTAGGCACGCATCCTGCGCTGTTCTTATTTCATTTTAAGTCCGGTCTTATCTCTCCCGGATAACCTTCTCGATCTCCTCTTTCTCCGGCATAACCTTCAGGGCTCCCTTTCTCGTGGTGATGATGGAAGCGCCCGCGTTGGCAAAGGTGAGCATCTCCTTTAAGTTCTCCTCTGTCAGATCCTCCAAGCCGTGCTCCAGGATGTAGTTCAGGGTGCAGGCCTCAAAGGTGTCCCCCGCTCCTGTCGTCTCGATGGTGTCCTCCCTCACAAAGGGGGCCGCCTCCACGATCAGATCCCGGTAGTAAGCCCGGCTTCCCTCTTTCCCGAGCGTCACGCAGATGAGGGGAATGTCAAACTGCTCCCGCAGCATCTCCACACCTTTATTGTAGTCTGTCGTTCCGGTCATGAACTCCATCTCGTTGTCCGAGATCTTCAGGATGTCACACTTGGACATGCCGTACAGGATCTCCTCTTTCGCCTGGTCCAGGCTTTCCCAAAGGGGCTCCCGCAGGTTCGGGTCAAAGGAGACGAGAAGGCCGTTCTCCTTCGCCACGTCAATAGCATAGCGTGTGGCCTCCCTCACGCCTGCATGGGTGGAGGAAAGAGTTCCAAAGTGGAAGATCCTTGCGTTTTTGATGATTTCCGGGTCAACCTCCTC
The DNA here is from genome assembly GCF_016901695.1 of Mordavella massiliensis. GTDB lineage: Bacteria > Bacillota > Clostridia > Lachnospirales > Lachnospiraceae > Claveliimonas > Claveliimonas massiliensis_A. The sequence goes on from NZ_JACJKS010000010.1 coordinate 1,979, forward strand.
CTTGGTCAGCATCATGTCAGCGCCCGGATTCCGATAGAAGGAAAATTCCCTGTCCCCGTCCGGAAATGTGTGCACAAATGCCAGTGTCGTGTGTACCTGTTCATCCATGGCAAGGCCGGACACGTCCGTACCGCTTTCCTCCACCACTTCCTTCAGCATCTTTCCGAACTGGTCATTTCCTACCTTGCCGATAAAGGCTGTCTTTTTCCCCAGCCTGTTCAGCATGGCCAGCACGTTGCAGGGAGCTCCGCCGGGATTCGCCTCCAGCAGAGGGTTGCCCTGGCCGCTCAGGCCATTCTCTGTAAAGTCGATCAAAAGTTCTCCGAGCGCCACCACATCGTATTGTTTATCCATCTGTGTCTCTCCTCCTCGCATGTTTTGCTCTAAATATCATATAACATTTCCCGCCATATTTCCATACTTTTCGTACTCTTCAAAACAGCAGCTTAAAAATGGCCGGGACGACCTCTTTTCCTCATGCAAGGATGTCAGCTCTGTGCGCTGAAAATGTGTATCCTCCTCTCTTTCCCCTCACCGCTGTACCCTACCTGGTCCTCCAGGCCGTACACAGCGTTGGTGATCACGTACTCTCCGTCGTTCACGAAGACCTCAACCAGGTTCTTGTCCACCACCACGTCCAGGTGGAAGCCCCCTTTCAGGGCCGGCGTCTCCGAGCGGATGTGGGCTCCCGGGAAGGAGGGGAACACGGCGCTCCGGTCCGTGCAGATGCAATCGCCCTCCCGGCGGATGACAAATCCGCCCACATCAAGCTCTTCCCCATCCTCCAGGTCAAGGGACACCAGATAGCCATCCGCCGCCCGCTGGGAGCCTGCCGGGATTTCCTCCGAGTAGGCAGCACGCACGTTGGGGTGCATGCGGAAGAAAATGTGGCCCTCCTTCATCTCTACAACCCTGGGGGTGGAGAACATGCCGATCCAGCCCTCGTCTGTGACCTTGGGCATCCTGACCCAGGCGGAGAGGACGCGCCTTCCCTCCCTGTCCATCGTTGTCTGGGGCGCATACAGGTCCAGGCCGTAGTCCAGGAACTGATACGTATCCGGTATCTCCATCCGACAGGAGGACTGGTCAAACTCCACATGAAAGCAGATAGACTGGTTTTTCTCCTTCTCCCCGTTCTTAAGGAAGCCCATGGCGGAGAGGATCAGCACCTTGCCGCCCTCTGTCTCAAAGTAGTCCGGGCACTCCCACATCCAGCCAAACTCGGGGCCCTTGAAAGCCTTGTCCACGTAGGTCCAGGTGTGGAGGTCATCGCTCCTGTAGAAGAGCACCTCCCCGTACTTCTCCTCCACAGTGCTCCCAAGGACGAGATACCAGTGGTCCCCGCTCTTCCAGACCTTGGGGTCCCTCGTGTGGGTCCGGTCCCCGATGGCCGGGTCCGTGATAGGCGGGATGATCACCTTTTTCCCGTTCTCATTGTCAAAGTGAAAGCCGTCCTCAGAGGAGATCATAAGCTGTGCAGACTCGAACTGCTCATCCAGACAGGTGTGCGGATCCTCCGGGTTCACCACCTCGTAGCGGACGCCCGTGTAGATCAGGTACAGTTTCCCGTCCTTCTCCACCGCGCTGCCGGAGAAGCACCCGTTCCGGTCCTCCCGCACAGTCGGATAGAGGGCCAGCTTTCTGTGCTCCCAGTTCACCAGGTCCCGGCTCACCGCATGACCCCAGTGCATGGTCCCCCAGCGGGGTTCAAAAGGAAAATACTGGTAAAACAGATGGTAGTATCCCTTGTAGTATATAAAGCCGTTCGGATCATTGATCCAGTTGTCCGGCGCTTTTAAATGTAGTCTCTGCGTCTTCATACTGCCTCCGTAATGCTCATCATAGTAATTCCTGTTCCGTCTGCTGCAGACTCCTACTGCAGTTCCGTATAGTTGACCCCCGTCTCCCTGTCAAAGAAATGCATCTTTGAGGGCATGAACACGAAGTCCACCTTGTCGCCGATCTGGCTCACCTCGTACTTGGATACCCTGGCGACAGCCTGGGTCCCTCCAAAGCTGAAATACAGGTTGTTCTCATTTCCCATGACTTCTGTGTCCGTGATCACCGCATGGAGATGGTTCTCATCATTGATGTCCATATTCTGGGCATCCATCTTGATGTCTTCGCCCCGGATGCCGAGGATCATATCGCCGCTGCGGCCGGCAAGCTTCTTCACCATGCCGTCGGAGAGGGTGATCTGGTTGCCGTCGCTGAAGTATACTCTGCCGTCCTCCACCTTTACATCAAAGAAATTCATCTGCGGGGAACCGATAAATCCCGCCACAAACTGGTTGACCGGGTGATCGTAGAGTTCCATGGGCCTGCCCACCTGCTGGATCACGCCCTCTTTCATGATGACGATCCGGTCCGCCATGGTCATGGCCTCCACCTGGTCGTGCGTGACATAGATGGTGGTTGCTCCCAGCTCCCGGTGCAGTTTGCTGATCTCCGTGCGCATGCTGACGCGGAGCTTTGCGTCCAGGTTGGAGAGGGGCTCGTCCATGAGGAACAGCTTCTGGTTCTTCACGATGGCGCGCCCCAGCGCCACCCTCTGGCGCTGGCCGCCGGAGAGGTTCTTCGGCTTGCGGTAGCGGTACTCCTCCAGGCCCAGGATATCGATGGCCCAGTCCACCTTCTTCCTGATCTCATCTGCGGGCAGCTTCATATTCTTCAGGCCGTAGCCGATGTTTTTCTCAACTGTCATATGGGGATACAGGGCGTAATTCTGGAACACCATGGCGATGCCTCTGTCCCTGGGTGCCATCTCGTTGACCTTCTTCCCATCTATGTAGAGCTCACCCCCGGTGATCTCCTCAAACCCCGCGATCATGCGCAGGGTTGTGGATTTGCCGCAGCCGGAGGGTCCGACAAAGGCAATGAACTCTTTCTCTTCGATCTCCAGATTTACGTTGTCGACTGTGTTTTTCTCTGAACCGGGATACCTTTTACATATATTTTTAAATTCTATAAAACTCATCTTCTTATCCTTCCTTTGAACCTGTTGATGTCACACCTTCCACGATCTGCTTGGAGAACAGGGAGTAGATGATGATGACGGGGATAGTTACAAGTGTGATGACTGCAAGGGTCTGACCCATTGTCGTGTTTTCATTGGATGTGATGGAGTTGAGGCCGATCTGCGCTGTCAGAAGATCGCTGGATGTAAATACCAGTGACGGCCAGAGGTAATCGTTCCACACATTCAGGAATGTAAATACGCTGACGGTCGCCACGACGGTCTTGGACATCGGAAGGACCATGGTGAAGAAGTATTTCACAGGTCCGCAGAAGTCCAGCTGCGCCGCCTCGTACACATCGTCCGGGAGGCTTACGAACACCTGCCGGAACAGGAAAATATTAAATGGATTCACGATGGCCGGCAGGATATAGCCGAGGATCGTGTTCAAAAGCCCCGCTTTGGCAATGATCAGGAAGTGGATGGTGATGACCGTCTCTGTGGGCACGATCAGCAGCATCATGATGATCAAAAGCCACTGCTCCCGGAAGGGGAAGTTGATCTTCGCCAGGGCGTACCCTGCAAGTCCGTTCACGATGATGCCAAGGACGATCAGGATCGCCGCGTAGAGGAGCGTATTGCCCATGTACCGCAGGAAGCTCGTGTTGGTGATGATCTCGATATAGTTGTCAAAGAAATTTCCGTCCGGCGCCGGCGGGATGAAGGCCGCCACCGAGTTCATGTCCGCCGTGATGGCCGCATCCGGCTTGAAGGAGTTGGCCAGCATCCAGATCACAGGGAAGAGGAAGAACACGGACAGCACCAGCAGCACGGCCACCAGGATCCAGTTAATTCGCTTTTGCTTTTTTGATACCATGCTTCTTTCCCTCCTTGTCTTTCGTCAGAACATTCTGGATGATCGTAAGAATGACGACAAATACTGTAAATACAATGGCCATGGTGGAAGCAAGTCCCATCTCCCAGTTGACCGTACCTGTCTCGTAAATATCGTACACGATCGTGTAGGTGGAGTGGTCCGGTCCGCCGCCGGTCATGACCATGGGCTGCACCAGCATGCGGAACGCGCCGATGGTGACCGTGATAAACACGAACACACACAGGGGCTTCAGTTCCGGCAGGGTGATATCCTTGAACTGCTGCCAGCTGCTGGCGTGGTCCATCTCCGCCGCCTCATAGAGGGCCGGGTTGATGTTCTGCAGGCCGCCCAGGAAGATGATCATCTGGTAGCCTACGCCCTGCCATACGCTCATGACGGCGATGGAGGGAAGCGCCTGGCTGGCATTGTGGATAAAGGGCTGGGCGTCGATGCCGAAGTTCGCCAGCAGCGTATTTAAGATGCCCTCCGGGCTGTAGATCTGCATCCACAGGGTGGAGACAACTGCCAGGGACATGACCACCGGCACGAAGAAGGCCACCTTGAAGTACTTCTTGCAGTGCGCCGCCTTGTTGATGGCCAGCGCCAGCACAAGGGCGCCGATGCACTGGCAGGGCACGATGATGATGACAAATTTGACTGTGTTCAAAAATGACTGTACAAAAAGTTCGTCTTTAAAAATATTCAGGTAGTTTTCCAGTCCCACAAAGTGGGTCAGCTCCGGATTCAGCGCGAAGTAGTCCGTAAAGCTGAACACGAGCGTGAGCACCATCGGCAGAAAGAGAAAGATGGTGAGCAGCACAAGCGCAGGCCCGAAAAACGCCATTCCCATGATTGAATTCTTCTTTTTCATCCTTTACTCCCTTACATATCGTTCCAGTTTCTGATCGATCCGTTCCACCTGCTTGTCCAGCTCTGTCTGCGCATCCTTGCCGCCCAGCGCCACGCTCTCCAGCACTTCCTGGAAGGAGGTGCTCACCTGGGGGTACACCGGCGTCTTCGGTCTCGGATGGCCGTAATTTGTAAGCTGCTCGTACAGGGCATTGTAGTTCTCATCGGTCTGGAACACATCAATGTTTTCAAATGCTTCATAGGTGGACGGGAAGTTCTTTGTCATCTCCCAGATGCGGATCCCGCTGTCCACGCCGCTCATCCACTTGACAAGCTCTGTGGCCGCCCCGATATCCTCCGTTTCGGATGAAGCCGCGAAAGCCCAGGATCCGGTCGGCGTGTAGGTGCCGCCGTCCCAGTCGTCGCTCACAACGTAGGGGGCGACTCCCAGATTGAGATCCGGATAACTTGTGTAGACTGTGTTGACCTCCCAGGCCCCGTCGAACTTGAAGGCCGCTCTCCCGCTCTCGAAGAGGTGGTCGATGGGCGCTTCAGACATGTAGCCGTTCTCAACGATCGTGCGGAAGTAGTCCATGGCCGCGGCCGTCGTCTCCGAATTGAAGTATCCGTCTACTTCCAGGCCGTCGTCGCTGACCAGCTCCCCGCCGCCGGACCAGACAAAGGGCGCATAGTAATAGATGCTCGTCTCGCCCACCGGGAAGGTCATATCCAGGGGATAGCCGTCCTTTTTATCCATCAGGGGCTTCAGATCCTCCAGGATATCCAGGAACTCGGACCAGGTCCAGGGGTGGTCCGCATCCGGGATCTCAATGCCCGCCTCCTCAATGATATCCTTGTTGTAGTAGAAGCCCACGCTGGACTCCATCACGCCCAGGGCGTACAGGTCGTCATTCACGGTCCCCTGCTCAATGATGGAGGGAAGATAGGCGCCCTCTTCCTCCTCCGTCAGATCTGCCAGGGGCTGGATGATGCCGTTGGCCGCATAGGCGGAGATGTTCGGTCCGTCCACAGTCAGGACGTCCGGCAGGCCTCCTGCCATGACGGAGGCGTTCACCTTGTCGGAATACCCGCCGCCGCTGTCGTTTCTTGGTACAAACTCGATGTCTGCAAAATACTGTCCGTCAAAGGCTTCGTTGAAGCTCTCCACCGACTCCCTGTAGGCCTGGCCTTCCTCTGTGTCCTCGATGGAGTGGACCCAGATGGAGAGGTACTCCTCCCCCTCGTCATAACCAGCCACTTCCCCGGGCTCCGGATCCTTCTGCTGACAGCCTGTGAGGCAGGCCGCCGCCAGGACCGCTGCGCCCAGGCAAAGCCTCCATTTCTTCATTCCATCTCCTCCTTTTATCTTTTACTTCCTTGAGTAACCGTTACAGTTACCGGTTAAGTAACCGGTTCCTTTAATGCAATCATAGTACGCGGATGTGAAAATGTCAATGAAAAATGCGTTCTCCACTCACTTTCGTCATTTGTCCCATTTTCCGTCCCCTCTTTTTGTACAGCTTATACAAAACCGGTTTTGTTACCGGTTACTTTATTGATTTCCCGCACCTCTCTCTGGTATACTAAAGACAATGTGATAAAGGAGGCGGATTCCGTATGAATCAGAAGAAGGTGACTTTCGCCGATATCGCGGCGTACACCGGGTTTTCCAAGACAACGATCTCCCGGTATTTTAACAGCCCCGATACCCTCACCCTGGAAAACCAGCAGAAGATCGCGGACGCCCTGGCGGCGCTTGATTATAAGGAAAATAAAGTGGGACGGATCCTGGCCAGCGGACAGACCGAGTTCATCGGCATCATCATCCCCAATCTCTACATGCACTACTATTCGGAGATGCTCAGCCAGATCCTCTCCACCTACGAGACGTACGGGTACAAGTTCCTTGTCTTTGCGGGGAACGACAAAAAGGATGTGGAGCGGCGGTACATCGAAGAGCTGCTCGCCTACAACATTGAGGGCATGATCGTCCTAAGCCCTACCATCTCCTCCAGGGAGCTGGCAGCCTGCCATGTGCCGGTTGTCGGGATCGAGCGGGAGGATGCATACATCTCCAGCGTCAACACGGACAACTACATGGGCGGCGTGCAGGCGGCAGGCCTTTTAAAGGAGAGCGGCTGCGATATCCTCATCCATGTGAATGCAGATCTGCCGGACAGCGCTCCCGCTTCGGGGCGGATCCGGGGATTTGTGGACACATGCAAAGACTACGGCCTCCCCTATGATCTGATCCTGACCGATCTGGGAAACACGTTTGAGGAGAACAGGGCAAATATCCTGCGCCTTGTGGACGATCTTGAGACCCGGTATCCGGAGCAGCGGAAAGGCGTCTTCATGCCCAACGACACCCACGCCAACGTGCTCCTCAACATCCTGTTCCAAAAGTACGGGAAACTGCCGGAGCACTACCAGATCATCGGGTTTGACGACTCTCCCATCTCCCGGGAGGCCGTCGTCCCCACCAGCACGGTTGGCCAGCAGATCCCCCTCATCGCGGATGAAGCCATGAAGATCCTGACAGCGCAGATCAGGGAGCGAAAAAAAAGAAGGCCGGCTCCCGCCGGGGATCCGGTCCACAAAGTCATCCCGCCCGTCCTGATTCGCCGGGAGACGACTGCCTGAGTCCGGCATATAAGAAGACAGCAGACAAAGGGGAAGCCCCTGATGATCACTCATCAAGGGCTTCCTTCATTTTATCGAAAAATCCTTTTTTCTTTTTCTTGTGGTTCTCCAGCTCCTCCGGGTTCTGGTTCAGGGTGTTGCCGGAGAGGGCGTCAAACTGGCGCAGGGCTTCCTTCGCCTCGGCGCTTAAGTGCTCCGGCGTCTGGATGACGAGCGTCACATAGTGGTCGCCGCGGATCTGGGCGTTGCGCACCGAGGGTACACCCTTGCCCCGCAGCCGGACTTTCGTGTCTGTCTTTGTGCCGGGCTTTACGTTGTACACCACATCCCCGTCCACGGTCTTGATGCGGATGTCCCCGCCAAGCGCAGCCTGGGCAAAGGAGATGGGCACGGTGGAGAAGATGTTCATATCCTGCCGCATGAAGATGGGATGGCGGGACACAGCCACCTCCACAAGGAGGTCGCCTCTGGGTCCGCCGTTCACGCCCGGTTCGCCCTTCTCGCGGATGCGGACGCTCTGCCCGTTGTCAATGCCTGCGGGAATGGACACGGCGATCTTCTTCTTGCTGGAAACATAGCCGGTGCCGCCGCAGTCCGGGCACTTGTCCTTGATGATCTTCCCGGTCCCGTGGCAGTCCGGACAGGTCTGCACATTCTGCACAGTGCCGAAGAAGGACTGCTGGGTGTAGACAACCTGGCCCTTGCCGCCGCACTTCGGGCAGGTCTGGGGGGAAGTCCCCGGTTTGGCGCCTGTCCCGCCGCACTTCGGGCAGGGATCTTTCAGGATCACTTCGATCTCCTTCTCGCAGCCGAACACAGCCTCCTCAAATGTGATCCGGACAGCCTTTCGGATGTTCATGCCCTTCATGGGGCCCTGGCTGCTCCTTCCGCCGCGCCGGCCGCCGCCGAACAGGTCGCCGAAGATATCGCCGAAGATGTCACTGAAATCAGCGCCGCTGAAATCAAAACCGCCGAAGCCGCCGGCCCCGCCTGCGCCGCCCTCAAAGGCCGCATGGCCGAACTGGTCATACTGCCGCCTCTTTTCCGGGTCGCTTAAGACAGCGTACGCCTCGGACGCCTCCTTGAATTTTTTCTCCGCTTCCTTGTCTCCGGGATTCACATCAGGATGATACTTTTTTGCCACCTTCCTGTATGCCTTCTTCAGAGTTGCCTCGTCGGCATCCTTGCTGACGCCCAGCACCTCGTAGTAATCTCTCTTTGATTCTGCCATTCTCTATCAACCTTTCGTTTTATCGGATCTGCGCAGACAAAGTTCTGCGGGACCCGGGGACAGGAGATGTACTCCCCGTCCCCGCGTTCCGCAGAACCAAAATGTATGTTCCGTCTGCCGGAAGGCCGTCTTACCTAGACCTCTTTGTAATCTCCGTCTACCACGTCGTCGCTGCCGTATCCCTCCGGGCCGGCTCCCGCGCCTGGGTTCGGACCTGCGCCTGCGCCCGGGTTCGGGCCTGCGCCTGCATTCGCGCCTGCGCCTGCCTGCTCATACATCTTGGCAAACACTTTCTGCGCGCTCTGCATCAGTTTATCCTTGCCTGCCTTGATCTCTGCAATCTGGGCATCGGAAATATCTTCCATGTTGACTTTCTCAAGCAGCTCCTTGAGGGCCTTGCAGTCCGCCTCAACCTCTGCCTTCTCGGAAGCGTCGATCTTGTCGCCTACCTCCTCCAGGGCTTTCTCTGTCTGGAATACGAACGCGTCCGCGTCGTTCTTTGTGTCGATCCCCTCTTTGCGCTTCTTGTCCTGGGCCTCGAATGCAGCCGCCTCTTTCACAGCCTTATCAATGTCCTCCTCGGACATGTTGGAGCCGGCCGTGATGGTGATGTGCTGCTCTTTGCCTGTTCCGAGATCCTTGGCGGATACATTTACGATACCGTTGGCGTCGATGTCGAACGTAACCTCGATCTGCGGGATTCCGCGCGGTGCCGGCGGGATGCCGTCCAGTCTGAACTGGCCGAGGGATTTGTTGTCTCTTGCGAACTGTCTCTCGCCCTGTACGACGTTGATGTCAACGGCTGTCTGGTTGTCTGCCGCTGTGGAGAAGATCTGGCTCTTCTTTGTCGGAATGGTCGTGTTCCTCTCGATCAGCCTTGTGGCTACGCCGCCCATTGTCTCGATGGACAGGGAGAGGGGTGTGACATCCAGAAGAAGGATGTCGCCTGCGCCGGCGTCGCCCGCCAGTTTGCCGCCCTGGATGGAAGCGCCAAGCGCCACGCACTCATCCGGGTTCAGGGATTTGCTGGGCTCCTTGCCTGTCAGCTGTTTTACTTTATCCTGCACGGCCGGGATACGGGTGGAACCGCCCACCAGCAGCACCTGGCCAAGCTCGGAAGCTGTGATGCCCGCGTCAGAGAGGGCTCTCTGTACAGGCTCCGCTGTCTTCTCCACCAGGTCGTGGGTCAGCTCGTCAAATTTAGCCCTTGTCAGGTTCATATCGAAATGCTTCGGTCCCTCAGCCGTCGCTGTGATGAACGGAAGGTTGATGTTCGTCGTTGTGGCGGAGGAGAGCTCCTTCTTCGCCTTCTCGGCAGCCTCTTTCAGTCTCTGGAGCGCCATCTTGTCTGTGGACAGATCCACGCCCTCCATCCTCTTGAATTCGGAGATCATGTAGTCTGTGATCTTCTGGTCGAAGTCATCGCCGCCCAGCCTGTTGTTTCCGGCTGTGGAGAGGACTTCGATGACGCCGTCGCCGATCTCGATGATGGATACATCGAAAGTACCGCCGCCCAAGTCGTATACCATGATCTTCTGCTCTTTCTCATTGTCCAGGCCGTAAGCCAGGGCAGCCGCCGTAGGCTCGTTGATGATACGCTTTACATCCAGGCCCGCAATCTTGCCGGCGTCCTTTGTAGCCTGGCGCTGTGCGTCGTTGAAGTAGGCCGGCACGGTGATGACAGCCTCTGTCACCTTCTCGCCAAGGTAGCCCTCTGCGTCCGCTTTCATCTTCTGCAGGATCATGGCGGAGATCTCCTGCGGGGAGTACTTCTTGCCGTCGATCTCTACCTTGTAGTCTGTGCCCATCTCTCTTTTGATGGATGAGATCGTCTTCTCGGCATTTGTAACTGCCTGACGCTTTGCAGGCTCACCTACAAGACGCTCCCCTGTCTTTGTAAATGCCACGACTGACGGTGTCGTCCTGGCTCCCTCTGTGTTTGCGATCACGACCGGCTGTCCGCCTTCCATAACCGCCACGCAGCTGTTTGTTGTACCCAAGTCAATACCTATGATTTTTCCCATGATGTGATTCCTCCTGTTATATTTTAAATTTTGTTGTCAGCCTCTTAGTTTGCCACCTTCACCATGCTGTGTCTCACGACGCTGTCACGGTACATGTAGCCTTTCTGGAACTCCTCCGCGACGATGTTCTCGCCGAGGTTCTCATCCTCCACATGCATCACTGCGTTGTGGAAGTTGGGATCGAATTCCTGCCCCACCGCCTCGATCGGCTTTACGCCCGCCTCGGCAAGTGTGGTCATCATCTGCTTGTAGACCTTATCCATGCCCTGCATGAAGGGGTGGTCCTTCTCCTCCTCTTTCACCGCGCCCAGGCCCCTCTCGAAGCTGTCCACGACGGGGAGGATCTTTTCTATGATATCTCTCGCGCCCACCTCGTACATCTGGGATTTCTCCCTCTCGGTGCGCTTGCGGAAGTTATCAAACTCAGCCATCTGTCTTGTGAGCTTGTCGGTAAGCTCCTCGATCTTCTCGTCTTTTTTGTCTTTCTTCTTTTTCCCGAAGAACTTTCTGCCTCCGTCCTTTTCTTCCTCCGAAGACTGCTGCTCTTCGTCTTCCTGGCCGTCCGGGGCGTCCTGGCCTTCCTCCTCCCCGGCGTCCCCGTCTTCGATGGGGATCTCCTCCCCCTCCTGCGGGTCTGCCTGGGCGGCCGTCTTCTTCGCCTCTTCCACAGCCTCTTTTACCATCTCTTCCTGGCTCTTTTCCTGCTTTGCCTCTTCTTTTTTTCTATTCTCTTCCAAGGGTTCATCCGCCTTTCTTATTCTTTCTTATGGAAAATCGCGTCCAGCTCACCCTGCAGGTGCTTCAGCGATTTTAAAACATGTTCGTAGTCCATACGCTTTGGTCCGATGATCCCGATCGTCCCTTTCATGCCGTCCCCCAGCTCATATGTGGCGGTCACCACGCTGCAGTCCTTCATGGTCTGCACCGGCGTCTCGTCTCCGATATACACCTGGATGCCTGTGTTGTCCTCCTGGGAGAGGGTCTGCGTGACCAGCTCGGTCAGCTGCTGCTTCTCCTCGAACGCGCTGATGATCTCCTGGGCGCTCTGCTTGTCGCTGAGTTCCGGATACTTGAAGATGTTCGTGGCGCCGCTGGTGTAGATCTGCATCTCGTCGTCGATCTGAATGGCGTCGGCCACCGCGTCCAGCACATCGCTGATGACTTCGCTGTGGATGCCCGCCTGCTCCTTGAGCCTGGCGATCAGCCCCAGGTTGATCTCCTCGATGGACATGCCGTTCAGGGTTGTGTTGAGCAGCATGTTCAGCTTCAGCAGGTTCTCGTTCCCAAGCGGCTCGCCCACGTTGATGATCTTGTTCTTGATGACGTTGCCGCCCAGAACGATCACCGCTATGATCTGCTCGTCATCCACCTGGGAGAGCTGAATGAACTTCAGCTTGTTGGCGCTGTTTGTCGGAGTGGATACAAGGGTCGCATAGTTGGTATTGGCAGCCAGCACTCTCGCGGCCTGCTTCAGGAGCTGATCCATCTTGTCTGCCTTGTCGAGCATCTGCTCCTGCATCTCGTTTAACTCCTGCTCCTTCTCCTCCATCAGCATATCCACATATAAGCGGTAGCCCTTGTCAGAAGGGATCCTGCCCGCCGATGTATGGGGCTGCAGGATGTATCCAAGCTCCTCCAGGTCCGCCATCTCATTGCGGATCGTCGCGGAACTTAAGTTCAGGTCTGTGTACTTGGAAATCGTCCGGGATCCGACCGGCTCCCCCGTCTCCAGGTAGTTCTGGATGATCGCGTGAAGGATCTTCAGTTTTCTCTCACCCAGTGTCTCTGTGGCCTGCATCCTCGCTGCCTCCTTGTCTTTTTGTATTGTTAGCACTCATTTAATCCGAGTGCTAATCTCTACGGTTATTAATGTATCACTCTGGTTTTTGTTTGTCAACAGGATTTATAATTTTTTTACAGTTTACGCGAAATTCGTGAAAATACGGATTTCCTGTGCTATACTTGGTTCTCAGAAGCGAGGAGGGACAAAGAAAGCGCCATGGACAGAACGATCGATTATATAATAGGAAAAGAGGCGGACGGCCTGCGGATCGCGCAGTTCCTGCGAAGGAAGGGATACTCCCGCCAGAATCTGGCCACGATAAAGCAGATGCCGGACAGCACCCTTGTGGACGGCGCCCCGGCCTACATGAACCAGTATCTGCGCGCAGGATGCCGCCTCACCGTGCGCATCCGGGAGACGGGTGTGTCCGGAAAGATCGTCCCCGTCCATCTGCCCCTTGACATCGTGTACGAGGACGGGGACATCGTCGTCGTCAACAAGCCCGCCGGCATGCCCATCCACCCCTCCGTAAACAACTACACGAACACCATGGCGAACGCCCTGGCCTGGTACTACAAAGAGCAGGGGAAGCCCTTCATCTTCCGCTGCTCCAACCGGCTGGACCGGGACACGTCCGGCCTCACGGTGGTGGCCAAACACCTGGTGAGCGCCGGGATCCTCTCCGCCATGACGGCGGACAAGACGCTGGGGCGGGAGTACCTGGCCATCGTCTCCGGCCACGTGACGCCCCCCGCCGGCACGGTCCGCGCCCCGCTCGCCCGCAGCGGCACGTCCATCGTGGAGCGGAAAGTGGATTTTGAACACGGGGAGGAGGCGGTCACCCACTATGAGACGCTGGGACAGTACGGGCCCCACAGCCTGGTGCGCCTGAAGCTGGAGACGGGCCGCACCCACCAGATCCGGGTCCACATGCAGTACCTGGGCTTCCCTCTCATCGGGGACTACCTCTACAACCCGGATATGAGATACATCAGCCGGCAGGCGCTCCACTCCCACCGGCTGTCCTTCCCTCACCCCATGACAGGGGAGCCCATGGAATTTACCGCGCCCCTGCCGGAGGATATGAAAAGGGTGCTGGAACTGGCATGACAGCCGGTCCGGCACCCTTTGTGTCCCTATCCTGTTATGTATGAAAATCAGCTGAGTTCGATCTTCGCGGCCTCCGCCGGTTTGAACTCGTTCTCCAGGTCGTAGATGTTGTGCCCCGTGGACTCGCCGAGGACCCGTCCCTCCAGGGAATAGCAGCGGATGAACCGCTTCGGCGCCACGCTGGACCAGTGCTCCACATCCCATGACATGTACCCGTCCTCGTCAGATTTCTTCTCCTTCAGATACAGGTCTACCTGGCGTCCGTCCTGCATGATCTTGATGAGATCCCTGTAATCGCTGATCTCAACGTCCTCTTTTTTTACTGTGTCATAGATCTTCATTTTCTCTTCCTCCTGCCCTCCCGGGGCTTTCACTCTAACATTCAGTGTACGCTTTTCGCCGTGCAATGGCAAGAAATTTTTCTTTTTTCATTTTTATGTATTCCAATCATCCCTGTCATGATATAATGGTTATGTTACCGCCCCACACCTGGTACGGGAAGGGGGTGCTGCTATTGGATCATATTGTATCTTTTCTTATCACTGTCATGGCTGGTGTAGCTTGCCACTACATCATCAAATGGTTAGACAGTGACGAATAACCGGTAACTGGCCTATGGACTGGTCCACCATCAAAAAACGGAACAGAACACCCCGGAGACTGCCTTCTCCGGGGTGTTCGTCTGTACTGCTATTGAATGATCATATCTTTTCTGCCTAGTGGCATTATAGCATATGCATTTTCTCTTTTCAATATTCAGGCAAAAACATTTCTCACGAAAAAACATTTCTCACGAAAAAAGAGTCACTTTCTGCCGCACTCCCCGGCTGTTCCACGCAGGATCCCCAGGCCGTGCTCCAGATGGGGCAGGAGGAACTCCAGCGCCTCCTCCACCGCCTTAGGACTTCCCGGCAGATTGATGATCAGCGTCTTCCCCCGGATGCCGGACACAGCCCGGCTGAACATGGCCCGTGGCGTGATGGTCATGGAGTAATTGCGGATGGCGTCCGCGATCCCGTTTGCCATCCGGTCGCAGACGGCGGTCGTTGCCTCCGGCGTTAAGTCCCTCTCTGAAAATCCGGTGCCGCCGGTGGTGAAGATCACATCCATCTGCCGCTGGTCCGCCAGGCGGATGAGCTGGCTCTTTAAGGGCTCGGTGCCGTCCGGGAGGAGCAGCGTCTCTTTCACCTCGTAGCCGGCCTCCCTAACCAGCTCACAGATCTTCGGGCCGCTTTTGTCCTCCCGCTCCCCTCTGGCCCCCTTGTCGCTCAGGGTGATGACTGCTGCCGTGAAAGGCCGGTCCGGGGCCGGCGGCTCCAGGTCCACCGCGTCCCCCCTGCGGATGCGCCCGCCTTTCACCACTTCTGTAAACACACCCTCCCGCGGCATGATGCAGTCGCCCATCGTTTTGTAGATCTCACAGTGGCTGTGGCACTCCTTCCCGATCTGGGTCAGCTCCAGGACGGCCTCCCCTATGTGAAAACGGGTGCCCACCGGAAGGCGGCGCAGGTCGTAGCCCTCCACGATCAGGTTTTCACCGAAGGCGCCGAAGTCCACTTCTGCGCCTCTTGCCCGGAAATCCTCGATCTTCTCAAAGGACAGAAGGCTCACCTGACGGTGCCAGTCCCCGGCGTGGGCGTCGCCCTCGATGCCCCAGTTTTCCTTGAGGAGCGCCTCCTCTACTTCCTTCTTCTGCGTCCCCCTCCTTTCACTGATACAAATGCCAAGCAGTTTTCCCATCGTACCCTCCTACTCTTCCCCGCAGGACAGATGCGCCCTGCACCGGGGATCCTTTTTGATCTCGATTTTGTCAAATTCGCAGCACAGCCCGTCGTACTGCAGCATCGTCCCAAGAAGAAGCTCCCTCCTCCCAAGAAGGATCTTGAGCGCCTCCGCCGCCTGCAGACTTCCGATCACCCCGGCTGCAGCCCCGAGAGCCGGAACCGGCGCAGGGCTTTTCCCCAGGTGATATCCGAGACACTCCAGGCAGGCCGTCTTGCGGGAGATATCCAGCACGTACCCGTAAAACCCCTGGACAGCGCCCTCTACGAGCGGGATGTCCCTGGCAAGGCACTGCCTTCCCACAAGAAGCCTTCCCGCAAGGCTGTCCACGCAGTCCACCACCACATCCGAGCCGGAAAGGATCCGATCCGCATTGTCCTCTGTCAGATAGAACGGAAACGTCTCCACACGGATCTGCGGATTCAGTCTCCTCAGCTTTTCCGCCGCTGAATGTACCTTCTCCTTTCCGATATCTTCTTCCCAGTGGAGAAACTGCCGGTTCAGATTTGATATTGAGACGGTGTCTCCATCTGCAATGCGGACTGTCCCCACGCCTGCCTGCGCAAGGTAGGTAAGAACCGGCGCCCCAAGGCCCCCGCAGCCGATCACAGTCACCACAGACTGCTCCAGCTTCCTCTGCCCTTCTGTGCCGATCTCCGGCATCCGGATCTGCCGGTCATATCTCCCGTCCATACATATCCCCCTCTGTCTCTATACGGAGATGATCTCCCCGATGCCTTCCGTGCCATACCCGCCGGCCTCCCGCACTCTGTCAAGAAACGGTTCTGACTGAAGAGCATGGATAAAGGCCTGAACAAAGGGCAGTTCCAGGTTTTTCTTCTCAATGGCGAAATCATATTCCTCTTCCCCCACCTCGATAAAATCCAGATCCATCGCCTTTGCCGCCGCATAGATTCCCATGGCGGCATCCACACCGCCCTCTTTCACAAGGGCCGCGGCCGCCATATGGGTCGCCGCTTCCAGCTCGTACCCGTCGATCTGCTCCGGGCGGATGCCCGCCTGTTTCAAAAGGTGATCCAGAAGCACCCGGGTGCCCGCCCCGCGCTGCCGGTTGGCGTACCGGCATCCCGGCAGGTCCTCAATACCGCGGATCCCTTTTGGATTCCCCTTTTTCACCATCAATCCCTGGATCCGGGTCACGCCTTTCATGAGAGCCATCTCCCGGTCCGGGAAGATCCGGCGCAGATAGGCAATGTTGTAAACGCCGGTCTCCTCGTCCAGGAGGTGGGTAGGCGCGATGTGGGCCTCGCCCCGCTTCAGCGCCATGAGCCCCGCCATACTTCCCACATGGGTGCTGGACAAATGAACGCCAGGGAAAAGATCCGGCAGAAGATCCGCCAGGAAATCCATGATCATGTCGTGGCTCCCTATAGAGACGATGGTATGCCGGATCTCCTCCCGGGACCGCCACAGTTCAACCGGCACCTTTTCTCCCGCTTCGTACCCCTCCAGATTCTGGCCGATCACGCACACGCCGTCCGCCCTGACCAGGCTGGTGGCTGCCGCCGCGCCTCTTGCGAGGGGGGAGGCGATCAGCCTGCCGTCCACCTCACCTACTTTTACCCGCACATATTCCCTGTGCTTCAGCGAGGAGACAAGGCGCCTGGATACCACCGCCTCCTCCACCGGATGCTCTTCCGGCGCCGCGCCGGTAAAGAGCTCCATGACAGGCTTCACAAACGTCTCAAAATCAATATACGCCGACACCGGGTAACCCGGAAGGCCGATCACCGGCTTGTTGTCCACGACCGCCAGGATCACCGGTTTCCCCGGCTTGATGGCAACGCCGTGGATGAGGACCGTCCCCAGCTTTCGCAGGACATGGACCGTGTAATCCTCTGTGCCGGCGCTGGAACCGGCGTTGACGATCACCACGTCATTGTCTGCCACCGCCCGCCTCACTGCCGCCAGGATCTTCTCATAGTCGTCCTCTATGATCGGGCTTACATCCGGCACCCCGCCATACTGCTGCACAAGCGCGGCGAACATGCCGGAATTGGAGTCAATGATCTGTCCCTCCCCCGGCTCCTGCCCCGGCGGGATCATCTCCGTCCCTGTCGGTATGATCCCCACCCTTGGCCGGGCGGTCACCTGCACATGGCAGATCCCTCCTCCCAGCAGAACGCCGATGTCTGCCGGGCGGATCCTGTGATGGCCCGGAAGGAGCATCTCTCCCGCCACAATGTCTTCCCCGATCGGGCGGATGTGGCTCCAGGGGGAGACGGCGGCCATGATCTGAACGGTGTCCCCGTCCACTTCCAGGAGGTCCTCCGCCATGATCACCGCGTCATAGGGATCCCGGACCGGGTCTCCGGTATCCACCACCTTAAAATCTTCCCCCCGCTTCAGCGTGAGGGGATGCTCCTCGCTGGCGCCGGCCGTGCGCGAGGCTGTCACCGCGATCCCGTCCATCGCAGACGCATTGAAAAACGGCGAACACAAGGAGGCGTATACAGCCTCCGCCGTGATCCGCCCCAGGCTGTCCCGCACAGGGATCTCCTCTTTCCTGGCCTTTACACACGCTCTGACCGCCTTTCCATATACTTCCTTCGCCTCATCAACCGGCGTTGTGTGCAGATATAAATTTCTCTTTTCCATACCCTTGCTCCAACCTCCTAAAGAAGGAAGACGTCCACTGTCTCTCCCTTTTTCAGTCCTTCTTTATTTTCAGGGATCATGATGTAGCCGTCCGCCTCTGTCAGGGTGCTGATCAGCCCTGATCTGCCAAACACAGGCACGGCCTTCCTCGTCCCGTCCCCGTCCGCCACAAGCCGGACCATCTGGCAGACAGCCCTTCCCGGCGCCGCGGGGATATTGACAGTCAGGGACGCCGGAACCGGCCAGGATGGCCTCTGGCCGCTTCTGTCCTCCCACAGCCATCCGATCAGGAGCTGGAACACGATCATAGCGGCGGCCGGATGTCCCGGAAGTCCCAGGAGGATCGTCTCTGTCGCCCCATCGTACCCCAGGATCGTCGGTTTGCCCGGCTTCAGCGCAAGCCCCTGGGTCAGGAGTTCCCCGCCCGCAAGCTCGCTGATCACAGATGCCGTCTCATCCTTTCGGCCCTTGGAACTGCCGCCGGACACCGCCACGATATCGCTCTCCTCCATGGCTTCCTGAACAGTCCTCCTCAGCAGTTCCCTCTCATCCCGGAGCACATAGGAGCCACGGATCTCAAGCCCCGCCTTCCTGGCGGCTGCCTGCAGACAATGCGTATTGATATCCCGCACCTTTCCCGGGCTCATCTCCCCGTCGGAGGGAATCAGTTCATCTCCCGTAGAGATGATGGTGATCCCCCACGGCTTTACTGTCTCCACCGTCTGTCTCCCCAGCGCGGACAGAAGACCGATCTCCTGGGGCCGCAGGGCCGTCCCCTTCAAAAGGGCAGGCTCGCCCTTTCGCAGATCGTCACCCCGGCGGACAATGTTCCCCCCGGACGGGACTGACGTGTACACTGCCGCCTCGGTATCGGAAAAGAGTTCGCAGTACTCCACCATGACAACGGCGTCCGCCCCCAAAGGGAGCATGCCGCCGGTCGGGATATACATGCATTCCCCCGGCCCGATGCCGTGCGCTGGAGCGCCGCCCATCTCCACTTCCCCGGTGATCTCAAGAAATGTGGGAAGACTTTCCGACGCGCCTGAAGTATCCGCGCTTCGGACTGCATATCCGTCCACGGTTGACCGGTCAAATCCCGGCACATCCTCCGCCGCATACACATCTTCCGCCAGCACCTTCCCGAGGGCTTCCCCGACAGGGATCCTCAGGGTCTTCACTTCCTGCCCCTGCAGGGCCTGTTTCAGTTTTTCCCTGGCCTGGGCCACGGTATCTACCTGCAGAAGTTTCATAGTTCCACCACGCTTCCTTTTTCCATATGATGAATGACCTCGCAGAGCTGACGCACCGCTTCCAGCTGATGGCTCACGATGATCCATGTAATGGGATCCTCCTCCTGGATCTTCCGGATCATTTCCATGAATAGAGCCTCGCTCTCCGGATCCAGGTTGGAAAATGTCTCGTCGATCATGACCAGTTTCGGGTGAAAGATCACAGCCCGCAGGAAGGAGAGCTTCTGCCTCTCCCCGCTGGAGAGGGACCTGGCATACTGCTTCTTCTGGGCGAGAAGCCCCGCCTTCTCAAGAAGCGCATCCACCTTTTCCTCCTCCGGCCGCATATGCCTCACCTGCAGGGGATAGACAAGGTTCTTATATACGGATGTATCCATCAGATAGGGCCGCTGGGACAGCATGGTGATCTCGCGGGGGCTGATCCCTTCATAATCGATCGTCCCCCTGTCAGGTGTGTAGATGCCTGCCAGCGTCTTCAAAAGGACAGTCTTCCCGCATCCGTTTGGCCCGATGATCCCGTGGATCCGTCCGGACTCTATCACAAGATGATCGATCTGAAGACGGAAAGTTCCGATCTTCTTTTCCAGATCAGTAATTTTCATGTTCCATTTCCTCCCTCTGCAGCATGTCGCAGATCCACTGAAGGACGAAGGCCATCAGAAGAAGCAGGATGCCCAGCGCCACACCCTCTGTAAAGATCCCCTGGCTTTTCAGGAGGGAGATCGTTGTCGTCATGGTCCGGGTCCGTCCCCTGATATTGCCTCCCACAAGCATGACAGCACCCACCTCGCTGATGGAGCGCCCAAACCCGGTCACCATACAGAAATAGATCTCTTTTCTCAGCTCCCGGATGATCAGTCTTGTCGTCTGCCACCTGGTCGCTCCCATGGTCACGGCAAACTCGCGGATGGAGGGCGCGGATCTTCTGAGGTACGAGTAGATCATGCCGCAGATGATAGGGGTGATGATCATCGTCTGCGCGATGACCATCCCCTGTATCGTAAACAACAGCGACAGAGGACCAAGCGGTCCTCTTCGCATCAGCAAAAGATATACGATCAACCCGACCACCACAGGCGGTGAGCCCATGAGTGTACGGTTGAGCCGGATCACGATCTTCTTTCCCGGAAACCGGAACCGTTCCAGCATAAGACCGAAGGTGATCCCCAGTACGGAAGCGATCCCGGTGGAGCAGACTGCCATCGTAAACGTCACTCTCACTGCGCTCAGTATATCCGGGTCCGAAACAACGCTTTTCAGCCACTCCAGCATTCTTCACTTCCTCCCTGTTCTATGCGTCTGTCCCTGCGTTCGGTGTGAACAGGGCCTGTCCATACTCCTCAACCCCGTATTCGCCGATCAGTTTCTGCACTTCATCCGAGCAGATCCACTCGATAAAGTCATTTGCGCCCTCATTGTTGACCTCCGGATATTTCTCCGGGTTGACAGCGATCACGCCGTACTGGTTCAGCAGGCTGTCATTGCCCTCACAGACGATATCCAGCTGATAGTCAAGGGTTGCATCCTGGCTCTGCTTCAGCCATGTGCCGCGGTCTGTCAGGCAGTATGCCTGCTGCTCGTCCGCCATGGTGATGGTCGCTCCCATGCCCTGTCCGGATTCCACATAGTTGGGGTCTGTCGCCGGGTCAAGCCCCAGCTCTTCCCAGATCCCTTTCTCTTTCTTGTCTGTGCCGGAGTCGTCGCCCCTGGAGACAAACGGCAGCTGATCGTTTATGATCTGCGTAAACACCGCGTTGATGTCATCTGTCTTCTCGATCGGCGAAGAAGGTCCTACCACGATAAAATCATTGTACATAACCGGAAATCTCTCGACCCCGTATCCCTCTGCCACAAATTCCTCCTCGCTGGATTTGGCATGGACCAGGACAACGTCCACATCCCCGCTCTCGCCCATGGCAAGCGCCTCGCCGGTTCCGACAGCCGTCCACTCCAGATCCCAGCCTGTATCCTCCTTGAACAGGGGCTGCAGATAATCCAGAAGCCCGGTGTCCTCCGTGCTGGTGGTGGTCGCCATCATAAGCGTACCTTTGTCTTCCGGCGCCGCCTCCTCTGTCTGCTCCTCAGCCGCAGCGTCCGTCTCTTCGCTTTCCGCCGGCTCCTCCGACTGTCCGCCGCAGGCTGTCAGACCGATACACATTACTGTCACAAGAAAAGCTGCTGTTAACTTCTTCATAAAAATCTCCTCCTTTTCAGTCAGCTGTCTCTAAAATTTGCGCCATTTTCTCAAAAGAAAAATGGCCTCTGAAAAAGAAGACCACACAAAAGGAACCTGTTCTTTTTGCGGATATTCTTTTCAAACGCGGAAGGCATCTTCTTTTCAGGAGATACCCGTTGGCCTGCCCCCATGGTCTGTACCGGCTTTAGGCTGACAGGCTCGAATTCCTGCAAACCATATGAAATTGTATATATTGCCATCAGACTGCCGCCGGATCCCCATCCCTCCTCTCCGTTGCTGTTTGACTCCTATCCACCGATCCTGAACATATCCTTATGTTCAAATTCCGATGAATCGCCCGCTTCAAAATGGTGGCAGGCCGGCTTGCGGTAGATCGCCTTCTCCACAGCCTGGAGAAGTTCCCTGTCAGATGCGCCGCCCCGCACAAGAGCTCTCACATCCTCTCCGTCTGCATACTGCAGGCACGGCTTCAGAAAACCTTCCGCCGTCAGGCGGATCCGGTTGCATCCGGAACAGAATTTGTGGGAGATGGCGCTGATAAAACCGATCTTTCCATCAAATCCGGCAAAGGCGACATACTGCGCCGGGCCGTTCCCGAAGTGACCGCTGCACGGACTCTCCGGCCCGAATGCCTCCCGCAGGCGCTCTAGCACATCTTCCTGGGAGCTGCCGCGGAAATCCCTGCCAAGCCCCACCGGCATCATCTCGATGAACCGGACGTCGATCGGCCTGTCTTCTGCGATCCCTGCCAGGCGGATCCACTGATTCTCGTTTATCCCCCTGAGGGGGACGCAGTTGATCTTTACTTTCAGTCCCGGGCAGGCCGCGGCTGCCTCCAGCCCCTCCAGCGCGGCTGCCAGGCAGTCCCTCCTTGCCACAGACGCGTACATGGCGGGATCCAGGGTGTCCAGGCTGATGTTGACTGCATCCACGCCCGCCCGCACAAGGTCATGGACCTGCTCTTTTAAGAGGACGCCGTTTGTCGTGACCGTCACTTCCCTGATCCCGGGGACCGCTTTCACAGCGGCGGCAAGCCCCGCCAGGTTCTTTCTGACAAGGGGTTCCCCCCCTGTCAGTTTGATCCTGGTGATCCCGGCTGCTGCCGCCGCGCGCACGATCCTGACGATCTCGTCGTAAGTCAGGATATCCTGATGGGACACCTGCTCGATCCCTCCCTCAGGCATGCAGTATATGCAGCGCAGATTGCAGCGGTCCGTGACCGATACCCTCATGTAATTGATCTGTCTTCCGTACTGGTCTTTCATGCCGGTATCCCTCTTTCTGGTTTTCGCAAATCACTGCCTTTATTTTACACGATTCCGTAGGTGTGCGCCATGGTATCTGTCATCTTTTTCTTTCTGCACGCCGGACAGAGCTCCTCCGGCTCTCCCCCGGATCTTACGGCGGCAAACTTAAGCTCCTCCCTGGTGCCTACAGGTGCGCCGCACTCGCGGCAGTGGACGATCTCAAAGGTCCGCCCCCACACTTCCCTCGTCTGCCCGTCATCCCTGTAGGAAATGGCGCCAGTCGGACAGATCGATGCGCAGCTTAAGCAGCCCACACAGTCTTTGGAGGGTTCATCATAGGGCGTGGAGATCTTCTTTGCCGTACCACGAAGCACGGTGGAGATGGCTCCCGTCCCCAGCTTTGCACAGGCCCCTGCGCAGAGGCCGCACATGATGCATTTCTCCCCGTCGATCTGTGCGAACCGGCTTCCGTCCGCCGCGCCGTAAGCCTTGCACAGCGCGTCGATCACGTCGCTTTCCGGGGCCCTCTCCTTCAGGAGCATGAGCACCACGGCCCGGTCTTCCCTGACGCGCTCGCTGTCGGTATAGACTTCACACGGCCGCTCCACCGGATACACGCAGGACACTACGATCTTACTCCTGCCCTTTTCCACGACTTCCACCAGGCACACCCTGCAGCAGGCCTGTCCGGGGATCGCAGGATGATGGCACAGCGTCGGGATATAGAACCCGTTCCGTCTTGCCACATCCAGAAGGTACTCACCCTTTTCGCAGGTGCATTTTTTCCCGTTGATGGTAATCTCTATCATGCTTCCTGCCCCCTTCCCACTGCTTTTACCGCGTCAAACCTGCAGGCCTCCCTGCAGCTTCCGCAGGAAATACATTTTGAGGGATCGATCCTGTGCGGCATCTTCTTTTCTCCGCTGATGGCGCCGGCCGGACATCCCTTTGCGCACATATCGCAGCCGATACACTTCGCCTCATCGATCTCAAACCGGGTCAGATTCTTGCAGACGCCGGCCGGACATCTCTTTTCCCGGATATGGGCTTCATACTCATCCCGGAAATACTTGATCGTCGTGAGGATCGGGTTGGGCGCGCTCTTGCCAAGACTGCACAACGATGCGTCCTGCACAGCGTGGCCAATCCGCTCCAGCAGTTCAATATCTCCTTCTTTGCCTCTGCCCTCGCAGATATCTGTCAGGATCTCCAGCATCCGCCGCAGGCCCTCCCGGCAGGGCGTACACTTGCCGCAGCTCTCCTCACAGAGGAAGTTTGTATAATACCTGGCCACTTCCACCATACAGCTCCTGTCATCCATAACGATCATGCCGCCGGATCCCATCATGGCGCCGTACTTTGCCAGGGAATCAAAATCCACCTTCAGATCCAGCATGCTCTCCGGAATACAGCCGCCGGAAGGACCGCCTGTCTGAACCGCCTTAAAGGGCCGGTCCCCGATGATCCCGCCGCCGATATCAAAGATCAGGTGCCGGAGCGATGTTCCCATGGGTACTTCCACAAGGCCGGTTCTTTTTACCTTTCCTACCAGGGCAAATACTTTGGTCCCCGTGCTCGTCTCTGTACCGATTTCGGCAAATTTCTTTCCTCCGTCCCGGATGATCAGCGGGATGTTGGCAAGCGTCTCCACATTGTTCAGGACTGTGGGCTGGTCCCAGAGTCCTTTCTGGACGGAGCGGATATACTTTGCCCGGGGTTCTCCTACCCTTCCCTCGACAGAGGCCATGAGAGCCGTGGATTCCCCGCAGACAAAGGCTCCTCCTCCGCGGACCACCGACAGATGCAGCCGTTTTTGTGAACCCATGACGGATTCCCCGATGATCCCCCGCGCCTCAGCGTCTTCCAGCGCTTTTTTCACATGCTTCACTGCCAGGTCATATTCATCCCGGATATAGAAGAAGCCTTCTTCCGCCCCGATGGCAATGGCCGCGATGGCCAGGCCCTCGATCACCGCATGGGGATCGCCTTCCAGGATCGACCGGTCCATGAATGCGCCCGGATCTCCCTCGTCGCCGTTGCAGGCCACATACTTGGGAAAGTTATCATAGGAAGCCGCTGTGCGCCACTTCCTTCCGGCAGGGAATCCAGCGCCGCCCCGTCCCCGGAGCCCGGACTCTTCCACTTCCGCGATCACTTCGTCCGGCGTCATCTGCAGCGCTTTTCGCAAGGCCTCATAACCGCCCAGTTCCAGGTAATCCTCAATATTTTCCGGATCGATCTTTCCGATATGGCGGAGAGCCAGTTTCTGCTGATGTGCGTAGAAGGGATTTTCCTCCTGGGAGCGGACCCGGTTCCCCTCATTATCTTTGTACATGAGCCTTGGGATCTCCTGGTCATCCAGCACGCTTTTCTCCAGGATTTCCGGCACATCTTTTGGTTTTACTTTATAGTAGACCAGATTATCCGGCATGATCTTCACGATCGGACCGTTTTCGCAGAAGCCGTTGCATCCCGTCGTCTTGATCTGCGGGATCACATCGGCGTCAGCGCCGCTTTTTCCTATTTCGCTGCGGAAGGCGTCTACCACGTTCATACTGCCGTTTGCCCGGCACCCGGTGCCGCAGCAGATCAAAATCTGTTTTTTCATACTACACAGCACCGCCTTCCCTGACTGTCTGAAGGATCTCTTTTAGCTTCTCCAGCGTCACTTTCCCGTAATAGACATCGTCCACCACCAGCACCGGCGCCAGGGCGCAGGAGCCAAGACAGTTGACTGTCTCCAGGGAAAACATGCCGTCCTGCGTGGTCTCCCCGGGTCCGATCTTAAGCTCTCTCCGGATCCCGTCGATCAGGGTTGACGCGCCCCGGATGTGGCAGGCTGTTCCGTCACAGCACTTGATAATGTGCCTGCCCTTCGGCACGAGACTCAGCGCCTTGTAGAATGTAGCCATGGCGTAGAGGGAAGACACCGGGCAGCCCAGTTCCTCCGCCAGCGCCTCCATGCCCTCCCTCGGCACATACTGGAATTCCCGCTGCATATCCTGCAGGATCGCGAGCGCGTATCTCCGGTCCGGCTGGTAAGAATGTATGATCTCTTCAATCCGCTTTTCGGATACTTCCATCCTGTTTCACCACCTTATCCTTAACCGCCAGCCACCACAGGGAAGATGGATACAACGTCTGTCGGAGACAGCTTCGTGTCGATCCCTCCAAGATGCTCCACGTGTCTTCCGTTCACCAGGATGATGATCTCCTCTCCCAGTTCTGTCCCGTCCGGGGTCAGCAGCTTTTCCCGCAGCCTGGAGCCGTAAGTCTCGCTCAGAGCCAGGGTCAGCTTCCGGACATCCTCCTGATACGGAAAGTCCACGATCTTACATTTTGTATACTCCCTGAGGTAGGCAAAAAATTTCACTGTCATCTTTCTTCTCCCGGCAGGCAGCCGTCAGGCCGCCCGCCTCACATGTGATCTCTATAATCCCAGCTCCCTGTCTTTCTCAGGCGTGGGCGTGCCTTCTGTATCCCAGCCCCTCACCTGATAGTACTCCTGGAGCATGGTGTGCAGTTCGTTGACTTTCCCCTGCGCCGGGCCGTCCGGCAGCTGCTCTCTCAAAAGTCTTGGCGGAAGGGTGTCCTTTTCCACACCGGCCGCGATGTTGAATTTCTTCTCCAGGTTCCAGACTCTCTCCCCTTTCAGGAGAATATCCGCGTCGCTCTCATCGCTGCCCACCGCTTCCCTGTACTGTGCCGCGATCTCCGGCAGACCGAGGGCAAAGGAGGTGAACAGGCACACGCCCGCAGAGTCGATCAGCGCCGTCAGATCCTGGAATGTCTTCAGCATGGAAGCCTTCCCTTCCGTTACCAGGGGATCCATCTTGACCGGAAGCCCGAGGACCTCCGGGGAAGTCATGTATCCGCGCACATGGCAGCCGCCCCGGTTGGAGGTGGCGTATTCCAGTCCGATGCCCTGCAGCGCACGGCCGTCATAGGCCGGCATCTCCTGTTTCTTTACAGACATGGACAGTTCCGGATGCCCGTATTTTCCCGCCAGCCGGTAGGAACCCATGGCAAGCTGCTTTCCGAATCCCTCGTTCTTTCCTGTCATCTCCGCCAGCTTCACCATGGTCGAGGCATCCCCGAAGCGCACCGGGATGCCTCCCGTATCCTCCTCGGTCATATAACCTGCCTCGAAGAGCTCCATGGCACAGGCGATGGTCGCTCCCAGCGTGATGGGGTCGAATCCGTATTCATTGCAGATAAAGTTTGCTTTGCAGACCGCCTCCAGATCGTCGATGCCGCAGTCCGCTCCAAAGGACCATCCCGCCTCGTACTCCGGTCCCTCGCCTCTGGACTTGAAGGGGCCGCTCGGAATATCCACTACGCGGCCGCAGCCGATGCAGCAGCCGAAGCATCCCTTGTTCCGGATCAGGTATTTCTCTGTCAGCGTCTCGCCGGAAATGTTGTCCGCCTTGTCATAGACGGCGCCGTCCCGGCCGTTGCGAAGCGGAAGTCCGCCGCTCTCATTGATGATATTGACCAGGATCTCTGTCCCGTAGGCCGCCAGCCCTGCGCCGGTAACCGGGTGGGCCTTTAAAGTCGTCCTCGCGTTCTCGATGGCTTCCATGAACTTCTCCGGCCTGGCCACATAGATAGATTTTGTTCCCTTTACAACAACTGCCTTCAGCTTCTTGCTTCCCATGACAGCGCCCAGACCTCCGCGGCCTGCCGCCCGGTGCTTGTCGTTCATCACGCCTGCATAGAGGCAGAGATTTT
Source organism: Mordavella massiliensis (assembly GCF_016901695.1). Lineage (GTDB taxonomy): Bacteria > Bacillota > Clostridia > Lachnospirales > Lachnospiraceae > Claveliimonas > Claveliimonas massiliensis_A. The sequence continues at coordinate 29,278 of NZ_JACJKS010000010.1, forward strand.
CTCCGGTCGGGCCGATGCAGGATACCCGGAAGGACTGTCCGCAGATCCGGTTCAGCTCATCCGTGGTCTCATAGACAGTCTTGCCCCAAAGTCCGGAAGCGTCCCGCAGCTCCACTTCATCGTCATTGATATAGAGATATACCGGGTGGTCGCTTACGCCTTCAAAAATGATCCCGTCGTACCCGGCATACTTCAGTTCCGGTCCAAAGTGCCCGCCGGAGTTCGCCGCTCCGATGGTGCCGGTAAGCGGCGCTTTTGCCACCACCTCAAACCGGCCGCTGCAGGCTGCCGCCGTACCGGTCAGCGGCCCTGTCATAAAGATCAGATTGTTGTCCGGTCCAAGAGGATCCACCTTCGGATCCACCTCGTCACAGAAGTATTTGGTCCCCAGTCCCCTGGCTCCCACAAAATCCTTTGCAGACTGCATATTCAGGGGTTCTTTCCGAATCGTTCCCGAGGAAAGATTAACACGAATGATCTGTCCCATATATCCGTTCATCATGCCTTTGCCTCCTCTCCAAATACGTCCTTAAAACGGTCGGCCACAGCGCGCTTCCTGTCCAGTCCCTCGTCCGGATCCTCAAACGTGATCGCGCCGGTCGGACAGAATTTAGCACATTTGGGTTCCCCGCCGCACAGATCGCACTTATGTACCTGCTTTTTCTCTTTGTTGAAGCTGATATTGCCAAGCGGGCAGGCGTTCATACACATCTTACAGCCGATACATTTCGCATGGTCCATGACAACCGCGCCGATCCCATCTCTGCTGATCGCCCCTACCGGACAGACCTCCAGACAGCAGGGGTCTTCACACTGCAGGCACATGACAGGGATATTGATGGCCGCTTCCTCGTAGGCCATGACCGTCACATTTGCATTTCTCGGATTGAACGCCTGGTCATGTCCAAACGAACAGACCAGTTCGCATGTTCTGCATCCGATGCATTTCTCGGGCTTGATCATCAACTGTTTTCCCATTCTACACTGACCTCCTTTACACAAAAAAATCCATTATCATATCTTCCGATATAATAATGGCTCCTTCGCAATCAGGCAGGCAGCCCCGTTCCCGCGGCTACCCATTGGTCCTGCCTTCCCGTGTGCCAATCGGCCCGCACACGTCGGAAGCGCCGGACTCGGAGTTTGTATACTGTTACTTTTCATTATTATAATACAAATCACCTGATTATTCTATATTTTATATCTTTTTTTCTAATAATTTGTATTTTTATTCGTTATTTTTTTGACGTATTTCCACCAGATCACCCTCGCGGATGATCCCGCCTGATACACAGACCGCATACCAGCACGCTTCCCGCAGCAGACAGGGAAGTCCCTGCTTCACTCTGGCGCATTCCGGAAAGCATCTGCCTTTCCCGTTTGTAATTTCCAGGACCGCTTCCCCGCATGTCAGCTGCGTCCCTTTTCCAACTCTCTTCAGCTCCTCCTGCGGGATCCGGATCCACAGATTGGCTTTGAACCGTTCAAAGCACAGTCCCTGCGTGTCCTGGCCCGCCATCCAGTCCTCTATATCCGCCGCAGCTATGCTCACCGGAGCCCTTGCATCTTCAAAATGGGCATCCCCAGGGATCCCTTTTCCCTCCACGACCTCCACGGCTTTTGTTTTTCTTCCGGGTTTCCCCTTCCCTGCGAGTATATACAGGGCGCTGACCCTGCTGCTTTTCTCCCGGCTCATATGACGCCTCCTGCCATTGTAAAAAAGGCAGGGATCCGCAGATCCCTGTCTTTCGTATGTTTCTGTGTCCGCAAGATGCGGCTGTTAGCAGATCCTGTGGATCCATCCCTCCGGCGCCTCGATGTGGCCCATCTGGATGCCGGTCAGCGTGTCGTACAGCTTCTGGATCGTGGGGCCCATCTTCTCCATACCGCTGGGGAAGCAGATCTCTTTGCCGTGATCCACGATCTTGCCGACCGGGGAGATGACGGCTGCCGTGCCGCACAGGCCGCACTCCGCGAAGTCTTTCACCTCGTCCATGTACACTTCCCTCTCCTCTGTCTTCAGGCCGAGGTAGTGCTCTGCCACATAGAGGAGGGAGCGTCTTGTGATGGACGGAAGGATCGTCGGGGACTTGGGCGTCACGACAGTGTTGTCCTTTGTGACAAAGAGGAAGTTGGCGCCTCCTGTCTCCTCCACCTTCGTCCTTGTGGCGGAGTCAAGGTACATGTTCTCATCGTATCCCTTCTCGTGGGCGTCCACGATGGCGTACAGGCTCATGGCGTAGTTGAGGCCCGCCTTCACATGTCCTGTCCCGTGCGGGGCCGCTCTGTCATAGTCGCACACGCGGATGGTGATGGGCTTTACGCCGCCCTTGAAGTAGGGGCCGACGGGGGTTGTGAATACACGGAACTGGTACTCGTCAGCCGGCTTCACGCCGATGACCGGGTTGGAGCCGAACATGTAGGGCCGGATGTACAAGGTGGCGCCGGATCCATAGGGCGGAACATACGCCGCGTTGGCCTCCACCACTTTATGTACCGCGTCAACAAAGCGGTCCTCCGGGAATACCGGCATCTTCAGCCTCTCAGCCGTCGTCGCCATTCTCTGGGCGTTCAGGTCCGGGCGGAATGTCACGATGTGCCCGTCCTCTGTCGTGTAGGCTTTCAGCCCTTCAAAACAGGTCTGCGCGTACTGGAACACGCAGGCGCACTCGTTGAGCACCACATTGGCGTCTGTCGTTAAGGTTCCCTCGTCCCACGCCCCGTCTTTGTAATTGGAAACGTACCGCTTGTCCGTCTCCATATAGGAAAATCCCAGGTTTGACCAGTCGATGTTTTTCTTTTCCATGGATGTATTCCCCCGTTCTGTATTGTATTGGTCATTGGTTATCTTTTTGATCTTTTTTCATTATAGTACGGTCATCTGCAAAATTCAAGAGTGCGCTCTGTTTTTTTGCCATCAATTTCAGAGCTACCTCTCCATCATGCTGATGGACTCGATGCCCACGCTTCCGCCCCGGACTACCTCGATGCTGCGGAACTCCTCTTTCATGAGCTTGATCACCGCGTCGTTCTTCGTGGCGGTCTGCACGAACTCGAGGAGCAGGCTGTCCCTGCCGTAGTCGATGACCTTGGCCTTGAAGGTCTCCGCGATCTGGAACGCCTCCACCTTGCCCTCCGGGCTGCAGTTTTTGACCTTTACGTACAGGATCTCCTTCATGCGGACGAAGACATCCGTAAAGTCAATGACCTTAATCACTTCCACCATGCGGTTGAGCTGCTTCTTGATCTGCTCAAAGGTCTCGTCGTCGCTGACCGTGGCAATGGTCATCCTGGACACGGTGGGATCCTCTGTGGTCCCGACGGTCAGGCTGTCCAGGTTGTAGGATTTCCCGGAAAAAAGGCCGGAGATCTTGGAGAGAACGCCTACCTGGTTCTCCACATAGAGGGATATCCATCTTTTCTTCATTCCGTTGCTCATATCGCTTCTCTCCTTTCTAACAGTCCATGATCATATCCTGCAGCGTGCCGCCTGGCTGGATCATCGGGTATACAAGATCCTCCGGATCGATGAGGAACTCGATGATCGTGGGCGTCTTCGTGCTTCTGGCCGCCTCCTCGAAGGCCGGGCGGATCTCCTCCTTCTTCGTCACCCGGATCCCCTTCGCGCCGTAGCTCTCAGCCAGCTTCACAAAATCAGGCGTGTAGGGCGGACATTCCACCTCCCCGCATTTGCCCCGGCAGGCCGCGCCGGAGCGGAGGCAGGTCATGGAGTACCGCTTGCCGTAGAAGAGCTTCTGCCACTGGCGCACCATGCCGAGCACGCTGTTGTTGAACACGCAACTGATGATGGGCAGCTCCTCCAGCACAGCCGTGGCGATCTCCTGGCTGTTCATCTGCATGCCGCCGTCCCCGGAGATGGAGATGACTGTCTTGTCCGGGTTGCCGATCCTGGCCCCGATGGCCCCGGGCAGGCCGTAGCCCATGGTTCCCAGGCCGCCCGACATGAGGAGCTGCTTCTTCGGCGTCATCTCCAGGAACTGGGAGACGAACATCTGATGCTGTCCCACGTCGGTCACCACGATGGCGTCCTCAAACATCTCGTTCATCACATCCAGGATGTCCTTTGGAGTCATGATCGGTCTCGGCTTCATGGTCAGCGGATGCTCCGCCTTCCAGCCGGCGATCGCATTCTGCCACTCTTTCGTCTCGCAGGGCTCCACATACTCCAGCATCTTGTCAATGGCCTCCCCCGCGTCAGCCACGATGGGGATGTCTACCTGCACGTTCCGCGAGATGGCGGATGTGTCGATGTCAATGTGCACGATCTTGGCCTTCGGGGCAAAGGAGTGGAGTTTCCCCGTGATCCGGTCGTTGAACCTTGTCCCGATGGAGAAGAGCAGGTCGCACTCGTTGACCGCCATATTGGCGGCGTAGGCCCCGTGCATGCCCAGATTTCCCACAAACAGGGGATGCTGCGTGGGCAGGGCGCCCCGGCCCATCACGGTGGTCACCACCGGCACATGGGTCTTTTCCACCAGCTCCGTGAACGCGCCGCCGGCATGGGCGATGTTCACGCCGCCGCCCGCCAGGAACAGCGGTCTGTCCGCCTTGGAGAGCATCTTGATGGCCCGCTTGAGCTGGCCGATATGTACGTGGGTGTTCGGCTTGTAGCCCCGGATGTTGACGTCCGTGGGATAGTCGGCGCTTCCCAGTTCTCCCATCACATCCTTGGGCAGGTCAACAAGCACCGGACCCGGGCGTCCGGTCCGGGCGATGTAGAACGCTTCCTTGATGATGCGCCCCAGATCCTCCCGGTTGCGGACCGTCACACCGTACTTTGTGATGCTGCGCGTGATGCCGACGATATCCACCTCCTGGAAGGCGTCGTTCCCGATCAGATGCCGGGCCACCTGGCCCGTGAAGCACACGAGGGGCACGCTGTCATAGTTGGCCGTGGCCAGTCCTGTCACCAGGTTCGTGGCGCCCGGTCCGCTTGTCACCAGGCACACGCCCACTTTCCCTGTGGAGCGGGCGTAGGCGTCCGCCTCGTGGACGAGGGCCACCTCCTGCCTGGGAAGGATCACCTTCGTATAGTCCTGCTTGTAAAGCTCGTCGCTGATGTCGATGGTGCAGGCCCCCGGATAGCCGAAGATGGTGTCCACTCCCTCTTCCTTCAGGGCTTTCACAAGAAGTTTGTTGCCAGAAATTTTTCTCATACTCTTTCCTCCTTCTATCGCAAACTCTGTCTGTCACGCGGAATGAAAAAGCCCTAAGCCTTACGGCTTAGGGCGAATGTCTCATCCGTGTTACCACCTAAATTCAGAGAAGATCTTCTCTGCACTCTGTCAGTACGGGACTTTCCATAAGGAAAGATCCGATACCGGTTCCCATAACGGGGGAATACCGTTGAAGTCTACTGACAGCATCTGCTGCGTTCGGTCCACTGCTCGAAGGCTACTTCCATACATCCGTCACGGAGATTCGCACCGTCCATCTCCTCTCTGGGCTTCCGAAATCTATGTACTCCTCCTTGTCATAGCATTTAATCAGATAATTTCTCTTATTATAGTTGATATACCTGTCAATTGTCAACTGACTTTTTTTATTCTCTTTCCCCGCCGGCAGTCTCCTCCGGCACGATGGCCAGTCCCAGCTCGTCCAACTGCTTCTGGTCGACCGTGGTCGGCGCCTCTGTCATCAGGTCGGAGGCGTCCTTCACCTTCGGGAAGGCGATCACGTCGCGGATGCTGTCCTGCTTCGCCATGAGCATGACGAGGCGGTCGAGCCCGTAAGCCAGCCCGGCGTGAGGCGGAACCCCGTATTTGAAGGCGGTCAGAAGGAAGCCGAACTGCTCCTGCGCCTTCTCCTGGGTGAAGCCCAGCACCTCAAACATCTTGTTCTGGATCTCCTGGTTGAAGATCCGGACGCTGCCGCCGCCGATCTCGTTGCCGTTCAGCACAATGTCGTAGGCTTTTGCACGCACCCTGCCCGGGTCTGTGTCGATGTACTGCAGATCTTCCTCCATGGGCATGGTGAAGGGGTGGTGCATGGCCGTGAACCGGTTCTCCTCCTCGTTCCACTCAAGGAGCGGGAACTCCGTGATCCAGATGAACCTGTACTCGCTCTTGTCAAGGAGCTCCATCTGGCGGGCAAGCTCCAGGCGCAGGTTGCCGAGCACGTCCCACACGACCTTGTTTTTGTCCGCCGCGAAGAGGAGCAGGTCGCCGCTCTCTCCCTCCATGGCTTCAATGAGGCCCTGCATCTCCTCATCGGTCATGAATTTGGAGAAGGAGGATTTCACTGTGCCGTCCTCCTGGATGGCGATATAGGCGAGTCCCTTCGCTCCGAAGTCCTTGGCGAAGGAGACCAGTTTGTCGATCTTCTTCCTGGGCATGGCTCCCTGCCCTTTGGCGTTGATGCCGCGGACTGTGCCGCCGGCCTCAATGGCGCCCTTGAACACAGCGAATTCGCTGTCTTTTACGACGTCTGTCACGTTCTTCAGCTCCATGCCGAAGCGGATGTCCGGTTTGTCGGAGCCGAAGCGGTCCATAGCCTCCTGCCATGTCATCCGCGGGATCGGCAGGGGCACGTCCACGCCCAGCACCTCGCGGAACAGCTTCGCCAGAAGCCGCTCGTTTACATCGATGACGTCGTCTACATCCACGAAGGAGAGCTCCATGTCGATCTGGGTGAACTCCGGCTGGCGGTCCGCCCGCAGATCCTCATCGCGGAAGCATTTGGCCAACTGGAAGTAGCGGTCGCAGCCCGCGCACATGAGGAGCTGCTTGAAGAGCTGCGGGGACTGGGGCAGCGCGTAAAAATGCCCCCGGTGGATCCGGCTCGGCACGAGGTAATCCCTGGCGCCCTCCGGCGTGCTTCCGATGAGGACCGGCGTCTCGATCTCCAGGAATCCCTCCTCTGCCAGGAACTGCCTTGTCAGGGTGGCGACGCGGCTGCGCATGAGGAGGTTCCGCTGCATGTCGGGCCTTCGCAGGTCCAGATAGCGGTATTTCAGGCGCACTTCCTCTTTTGTCCTGGAATTCTCCTCCACCTGGAACGGGGGCGTCTCCGCCTCGGATAAGATCCTGAGCTCCTCCGGGATGATCTCGATCCCGCCTGTCGCGATATTTTCATTGACAGCGCCGGAGCGCTTCTCCACTTTTCCGACCACAGCGACCACATACTCCGCCCGGAGTCTTGCCGCCTTCTCGAGAAGGGCGGCCTGCGTCCTTCCCTCCTCAAATACAGCCTGTATGATGCCGGAGCGGTCCCGGATGTCTACAAAGTCCAGGCCCCCTTTATTGCGGTTTTTCTGCACCCATCCCATGACGGTGACGGTCTGTCCGATATGGGCCTCGGAAAGCTCGCCGCAGCGGTGCGTTCTCTTTAAGCCCTGCATACTCTCTGCCATTGTTTTTTCTTCTCCTTTATCTGCATTCTATAATTTTTCATAGGAGTCCGCGTAGCAGTCGATGATGGTCTCGTACCCCTCCTGCGCTAGCTGCTCCTTCTGGAACTTCTTGTTCTTTTTCATGTTTGCGACCAGCACCTGCTGCCCGGCTGCGCGGCCGTCGCGGGCAAGCCCCAGCACTTTGAGCACGCCCTCTTTTGGCATGTTCTTCTCCAGGAGGTACGCCGTCCTGCCCCCTCTTCTGGGAACCTGGTAGCCGTTCTCCAGAAGCAGCATGACAATGCGCTCAAACCCGATGGAAAAGCCGCAGGCCGGCGTGTCCTGACCCGTGAATTTCCCGATCATCTTGTCATAGCGCCCGCCGCCTGCCACGGAACCGCCGAAGTCGTCCATGACAACCTCGAAGATCGTCCCTGTGTAGTAGGACTGGCCTCGCACCATGGTGGGGGTAAAGCGGATCTGGAAATCCGTATCCTTTGCGGCCTCGACGCTGGACAGGATCATCTCCATATTTTCCGCGGTCGCGTCGCTTAAGTGACCGCCCAGCTTCTCTTTCAGGAAGCGGATGCCTGTCACATCGCCCGGCGTCTCCTCGAAAAGCCTGAGGTATGTGTCCACGTTTTCCTGCGTGTAGCCGAGCTCTATAAGCTCCTGCGCCACAGCCTCCGGGCCGATCTTGTCCATCTTGTCCAGGATGATGAACACCTCGTCGTAGTCCTCCTCCCGGAAGCCGCTGTAGGCGGCCATGGCCTTCAGGATGTTGCGGTCGTTGATGCAGACGGTGAAATTCTTAAATCCCATCTTGCCGAGCATGGCGGTCGTGGCCAGGATCAGCTCGATCTCCGCCAGGTTGCCGGCCTCGCCCAGGATGTCGATATCGCACTGCACGAACTGGCGGAAGCGCCCTTTCTGCGGGCGGTCTGCCCTCCACACATTCCCGATCTGCAGCGCCTTGAAGGGCGAGGGGAGCTCGTTGGCATGGTTGGAGTAGTACCTGGCGAGGGGGACGGTCAGGTCGTAGCGGAGTCCGCCGTCCACCACGTCATTTTCCTCCTGGGCCTCTTTGATCTTCAGCTTCTCCCCGCGCTTGAGGATCTTGAAGATCAGCTTCTCATTGTCTCCCCCCTGCTTGCTGCACAGATTTTCAATGTGCTCCACGCAGGGCGTCTCCATGGACATGAATCCATATGTCCTGTATGTGTCCTTTATCATCTGGATCACGTAATCCCGGATCTCCATCTCGCGGGGAAGGATGTCCTTCATGCCGGTAACCGGCTTTTTCTTCAGCGCCATAGCCACTCTCCTTTTCGCTCTATCATTTCATCAATGCGGGTGATGTACTCCCGGATGTTCTTCACGTTCTCCGCCCGCACAAGTGTTGTCTTTGTGCCCTTTCTTCCGCCCGGTGCGTCAAGAGGCTCATCCAGAAGGATCTTCGTTGATGCGCCTGCGCCCGCGGCGATGATGGACTGCTTTTCTTCCATAATAAGTATATTGTATATTCCTGCTTTGTCAACCTTTGCAAAGCCAACATTTTCAAAATTGCCGGCCATGTTTTTCTGCCGGTACAGGTAGTAGGGGGAAAGCCCCATCTTCCCGGCGGCCCCGTAGGCCATCCGGATCATGGCGGACATCTCCCGGGCCATGACGGCCGGATCTCCCGCAAGGGAGGCGATGCTGCCGGTTGTGCTCTTCTCCTGCCCCATCCTGGCCGCCCGCTTGATGGCCAGGGAGTGGACGGTCAGGCTGTCGGGGCCGAGGGCGCGGATCTGCTCCAGCGTGTCCGCCATATCCGCCGCCGTCTCCCCGGGAAGGCCGGCGATCAGATCCATGTTGATATTGTCAAACCCGAGCCCCCGGGCCATGTGAAAGCTCTCTTTGATCTCGTCCACCGTATGCCGCCTTCCGATCAGGTCCAGCGTCCTCTGCTGCATCGTCTGGGGGTTGATGGAGATGCGGGTGATGCCGTGCCCCCGCAGGACCTGCAGCTTTTCCTCCGTGATGCTGTCGGGCCGCCCCGCTTCCACCGTGTATTCCAGAAGGTGCTCCCTTGAAAAGCAGCGGTCGATGCAGGACAAAAGCTCCTCCAGCTGCCCGGCCGTCAGCGTGGTGGGCGTGCCGCCGCCGATGTAGACGGTGTTCATCTTTTTCCCGCAGAGAGCGGCCCGCTCCCCGATCCACGCCAGCTCTTTTAGAAGCGCCGCCAGGTAGTCCCCGATGTGATCCTGCCACTGTGCGAGGGAGCCGGAACTGAAGGAGCAGTAGCTGCACACGGACGGGCAGAAGGGGATCCCCACGTAGAGGCTGTAGCCGTCCCGGCAGTCCAGCCGGTCCAGAAGGCTTTTCTCCCTGCCGGCAATTTCCCAGGCAAGCTGTGCCTTCTCCCCGCTCACATAGGAGTCTTCCCGGAACCATCTCACAAACGCATCCCGGTCCATCCCCTCCTCCAGCTTCTGCATGGCCAGCTTCGTGGGGCGCACCCCTGTCAGGAGGCCCCAGGCCAGCTCCCGGCCCGTGTAGGCGCGGCACGCCTCGTACAGCCGCGTGTCCACGGCATATTTGCCGGCGCTCCGGTCCGCCCCGGCCGGGATCTCCTCCCGTTTCACCGCAAACTCCCTCCCGTCCGGGAAGGTCATCCGGAACGCATCTTCCATGTCCTCCGCGACGTTTTGACACACTTCCTCCTCCGGGAAGAACGCCTTGACAAGGTGATAAGTATTATATGTATACATATTGTGGCTGCAGTTTAATTGGATCATGATCTTGTATGTTCGTCCTCTCTGTTGTTTGTATTGTGTGGAACAGGATGCACAATAGCGCAGGGGTTGACGCAATTCCGGACGTAACACTTTTGAAAAGTGTTACGTCCGGAATTGCACTGCATTAAACAAACGGATTATATATCTTCTCATGCCCGATGGTCGTCTCGCCCATATGCCCCGGATACACGGTCACATCCTCCGGCAGACGCAGCAGCTTCTCCCGGACCGAGCGCACCAGATCCGAGGTGCTGCTGTTGGGGAAGTCCGTGCGGCCCACGGAATTCTGGAACAGGGTGTCGCCGGAGAAGAGGGTCTTCTCCTCCTCCACGTAGTAGCAGACGCCGCCGGGCGTGTGTCCCGGTGTGTGGATCACCTGGAACCGGTACCCCGCCAGGTCAAGTGTCTGTCCGTCCCGGATGCTGGTCGCCCCGCCGAAGGTATACCCGTTCGTATAGATCATGGACTGGTTGAGGGACGCGTCGAGCAGCGTCTCCTGATCCGCCTCGTGGACATAGACCGGCACCGGGAATTCCTTCCGGAAATCATCGATCCCCATGATGTGGTCGAAATGCCCGTGGGTGAGGAGGATCGCCTCCACCTGGAGCCCTTCGCTCTTTATGTGGCTCATGAGGTAGGAGGGGCAGGCCGCCGGGTCGATGATGACCGCCCGCTTTGTCTCCTCATTACGCACCAGGTAGCAGTTGGTGCTTATGATGCCTGTGACAAATTTTTCTATTTTCATGCAACACACCTCTCTTTTGCCTTATCCGGCCGCCCGCTCAATGTCGATGACGCCGTCGAGCTGCTGCAGCTTCTTGGAAATGGCGGCCAGCTCCTCCCGGCCGTGCACGATAAACCCGGCCTCGATGGTGGCCGTCCCCTTCTTGCTGGTCCGCACGTTCAGGGACTTCACATCGATCTTGGCCTCCGTAAAGATCCTGGATATCTCCATCAGCAGCCCCTGCTTGTCGTAGGTGTACATCCGCAGTTCCGCCAGATACTGGCCTCCCTCTTCCTCGGCCACCTCGTCCTCCCACTCCACGCTGATCAGGCGGGCCCGCTCGGCCTCTGTCAGGTGGATGACATTGACACAGTCCGTCCGGTGGATGGACAGTCCCCTGCCCCTCGTGACAAACCCGACGATCTCGTCGCCCGGAACCGGGCTGCAGCATCTGGAAAACCGCACAGCCATGTCGTCGATCCCCTTGACAACGATGCCGCTCTTGGACTTGGCGATATGCACCTTGTTCTTCGCCGCCTCGGCAACCCGCTCCAGGACCACCTCGTCCGTGATCTCCTGCTTGTGCTCCTTGCCGTACTCCTCCACCAGGCGGTTCACCACCTGGCCCTCCTTGAGGCCGCCGTGGCCGATGGCCGCCAGCACGGAATCCCAGTCCCGGAACCCGTACTTCCTCTGGACGATCTCCTGGTACTTCGGCTTCAGGATGTTGGACAGATTGATGGTCTTCGCCTTGCAGTAGGCGGAGATCATCTCCTTGCCGCGGACGATGTTCTCCTCCTTAAACTCCTTTTTAAACCACTGGTTGATCTTGTTCTTGGCCTGCGTGCTCTTGACAATGTTCAGCCAGTCCCGGCTCGGCCCCCGGGAATTCTGCGACGTGAGGATCTCGATCCTGTCGCCGTTCTGTATCTTGTAGTCGATATTGACCAGTTTTCCGTTGACCCTTGCGCCCACCATCTTGTTGCCCACCGCGCTGTGGATGGCGTAGGCGAAATCCACCGGCGTGGAGCCGTTTGGCAGGCTCTTCACATCCCCGTTCGGGGTAAAACAGTACACATCCTCGGCAAACAGGTCCAGGTCTCCCTTCAGCATGCTTAGGAACTCCCGGTTGTCCGACATGTCCCTCTGCCACTCCAGGATCTGGCGCAGCCAGTTCAGCTTCTCCTCCTCCTGGTCCTTCACGGTCTTCTTCCCGTCGTTGGACTCCTTGTACTTCCAGTGAGCCGCGATACCGTACTCAGCCGTCTTGTGCATCTCCTGGGTCCGGATCTGCACCTCGAAGGGCTGCCCCACCGAACTCATCAGCGTCGTGTGGAGGGACTGGTACATGTTTGCCTTGGGCATGGCGATATAGTCTTTAAACCGCCCCGGAATGGGCGTGTACATCTCGTGGATGACGCCGAGCGCCGCGTAGCAGTCCTTCACCGTGTCCACGATGATCCGCACCGCGAACAGGTCGTAGATCTGGTCCACAGTCTTGTCCTGGTTCACCATCTTCTTGTAAATGCTGAAAAAATGCTTGACGCGGCCGTTGACTTCGGCCTTGATCCCCGCGTTGCTGATATGCCGGGAAACCTCCTCCACGATCTGCTCCACGAACTCCTCCCGCTCAGTCTTGCGGCGGTTGATCTGATCCACCAGATCGTAGAACACCTCCGGCTGGGAATACTTCAGCGCCAGATCGTCCAGCTCGGTCTTGATCTTGGAGATACCGAGCCTCTGGGCGATGGGCGCGTAGATGTCCATCGTCTCCCTCGCCTTCTCCTTCTGCTTCTCCGGCCGCATGAACTGCAGGGTCCGCATATTGTGGAGCCGGTCAGCCAGCTTGATGATGATCACACGGATATCCTTGGCCATGGCCAGGAACATCTTCCGCAGGTTCTCCGCCTGCACCTCCAGCTTGTCCGACGAGTAGGACAGCTGTCCCAGCTTGGTGACGCCGTCCACCAGAAGGGCCACCTCGTTCCCGAACTCCTGCCGGATCTGTTCGTATGTCACATCCGTATCCTCCACCACGTCATGGAGCATGCCGGCCACGATCGTCTCCTTGTCCATCTCCAGATCCGCCAGGATGATGGCCACCCAGAGAGGATGGATGATGTAGGGCTCGCCCGACTTCCTGCACTGGTCCCTGTGCGCGTCTTTGGCCAGCCTGAACGCCTTCCCGATCATGGAGACATCCGTGGAGGGATGGTACTTGCGGATACGGGCGATCAGCATCTGGTAAAGCTGCTCCGGATCCTGGTAATCTTCCGGCGCCTTTACGGCGTGGCCGTCCACGACCTCCAGTCCAAGCATCTGATTTTCCATGATCGACTCCGGTGCAATACGGTTCTTGCTGTCAGACTCGTACGTCATCACACCCGTCATAGCAGTTCCCTCCTCTTCATCCTTCTCCTGTCAATAAAATGTCATCTTTTAGTATATCATCTGTTTTCTGTTTTTTCAAACAATTTGATAGTGGGTGATGACAATCTGCATGGTTTTCTGCCCCATATACTCGTTGACGCCGGGGTAAAAGGTGACAGAAATCCGCACGTCCCTGTATCCGCCGGCGAAAAAAGCCTCCCGGGCATCCCGTCCCCGCTTCTCTTCCACCTGGTCGAGAAACGCCTGCGCATCCCCGAAATACACGGCCTCCATCACCGTGCTCCCGTCAAAGAGCTGCAGGCGCAGCATGTTCCGGTTCTTCCCGATGAGCCTGGCCGAGCGGATGGCCGCGTTCCTGCAGGCAAACACCGGCTTGGGATTCCCCTTTCCGAAGGGCTCCAGAAGCTCCAGCTGCGCGAGGAACTCCTCTGTCACGCAGGAGAAAGGCAGCTCCATGTCTATGGCCACCTTTTCCGCCATATCCTGCTCTGTCAGGGTGCAGACCGCGTTGATGTCCTGCCGGAATCTCTCCACGTTCTCCCGCTTAAGCGACAGGCCCGCCGCCTGCCGGTGGCCGCCGAACTTTAGAAATAGCCGGCGGCACTTGTTGAGCTCCTCGTACATAGAATACGCCTCAATGGAGCGGCCGGACCCCTTGACCTCCTCCCCGCTGTCCGTGAGGACAAAAGTTGGCTTCCCGTACAACTCCCGGATCCGCCCGGCCACGATCCCCGCCAGGCTCTCGTGGCAGTCCGGCAGGTAGAGCACCAGCACCTTCTGCCGGCCGGCCGGAGTGCGCTCCACCAGCTCCCTGGCCGCCTCCACCGCCCGCTCCGTCATCTCCTTGCGGCTGTCGTTGAGGACCTTCAGGTCCCCGGCCAGGATGTCCGCCTCCTGCCTGGTCCGGGCCTGCAGAAGCTCCAGCGCCCGCCGGGCCGAGTCGAGCCGCCCGCTGGCGTTGATGCAGGGCCCAAGGACAAAGCCGATGTGGTAGGCACTGAGCCTCTCCTTCTCCACCCCGGTGCAGGCGATGAGGGAGGCAAGCCCCCGGCCCGGGGAGGTCCGCAGCATCTCCAGCCCCTGCCTCACAAAAATGCGGTTTTCCCCGGTCAGATCCATCACATCCCCCACGGTGGCGATGGCCACCTCCTCCAGAAGATCGTCCAGATCCGCGGAGTCCTGTCCCATGGACTCGTAGAGCGCCTCCATCAGCTTGTAGGCCACGGCGGCGCCGCACAGTCCCTTAAAGGGATAGGGGCAGTCCGCCCGCTTCGGGTCCACCACTGCGTCCGCAGGCGGCAGGCGGTAGACCTTCTCCCCCTCCCGCTCCTCGTAGGGCACTTCGTGGTGGTCCGTCACGATGACGGTCATCCCCAGCCCCTTCGCGCAGGCGATCTCATCAAAGGCCGCAATGCCGTTGTCGCAGGTGAGGATGGTGTCCGTCCCCGCGTCAAACGCCCGGTCGATGAGGTTCCTGCTCAGGCCGTAGCCGTCCTCCATCCGGTCCGGGATGTCCATGTCCACGGACGCCCCCAGCCTCCCGAGCCCCTCCAGCAGGATGTAGGTGGCGCAGACCCCGTCGATGTCGTAATCGCCGATGACGCGGACAGGCGCGCCCTCCCGGATCTTTTCCATGAGGATCTCCACCGCCCGGTCCATGTCCCGCATCAGCATGCCGTCCTCCAGATCCGCAATGGTGCCGTGCAGATAGGTCTCTATGGCCTCATCCCCTATAATGTCCCGGTTCCGGATGAGGCAGGCCAGCCGGGGGCTGATGCCGAACTTCTGCCCGATCCCCGCGAAATCCGCTCCCTTTCTAAGTAACACCCATCTCTCTTTCATATCGCTTCCTCTTCCAAAAAGAGGCATGCGCCTGTGCGCACACCTCCCTGTTTTTCCCTGTACTGTTTATTTCTTCTTCGCCCCGGCCTGTTTTGCCGTCCCGGCCGCTTTCCCGCCGATCTTCGTGCGCATGACGTACCACAGGGATCCTGTGATGCACACGGAGGAGTAAGCGCCGCACACAACGCCCACCATCAGGGGCAGGGCGAACTCGCGGATGGAGCTCACGCCCATGACAAAGAGCACCGCAATGGTGATAAAGGTCGTCAGGGACGTGTAAATGCTCCTCGTCAGCGTCTGGGTGATACTCCTGTTCACAAGGTATGCCAGGTCCGTGTTCTTCGGCGCCAGCTTCAGCTCCTCGCGGATCCGGTCGAAGATGACGATCGTCGCGTTGATGGAGTAACCGAAGATGGTGAGGATGCAGGCGATAAAGGTATTGCCCACGGAGATCCGCGCCACCGCGTAGAAGAGCGCCACGATCAGCACATCGTGGAGCAGGGCCAGCACAGCGCTTGTGGCGAACCGGATATCCTTGAACCGGAACCAGATGTAGAGGAGCATGAGCACCGTGGCGATGGCCACCGCCACGACCGCATCCTGCCGCATCTCGCTGCTGACGGTAGAGCTGATGTTCTCAAAGGTGATGAGCGAGTCATCCACCTGGAAATTGTCCACAAGGGCCTGGTCCAGCGCCTCGCGGGTCTCCAGGTCAAGCGTCGTCGTCTTGAAGATGATCTGGTCTGTCCCCTCTACCTTCTGGGCCTGCACGTTCTGATCCCCCGTCGCCTCCGTGACCACGGGGATGATCTGGGAATCGATCTCGTCGATCGTATAATCCTCGTTAAATGTCACATTCGTGGAGGTGCCGCCCTGGAACTCCAGGCTGTAGTTCATAGCCCCGTTTCCGCGGGAGGCGTTGAAGCCTGCCACGCTGATGCCTGCCGCGATGATGACAAGGGAGATGGCAAAGAAAAGTCCCTTTCTCTCCACAAAGTGGAAGGGCTCCCTCTCCTTCCTCGGGCGGTAGTACAGCTTCTCGCTGCGGATGCCCACGGCGTAGAACGCATACACGATCATGCGGGTGATGACAAGCGCCGTAAACATGGACACAAGGATACCGATGGCCAGCGTCTGGGCGAAGCCCTTCACGCTGCCGCTGCCCCGGAACCAGAGCACGGCCGCCGCAATGAGGGTCGTCACATTGCCGTCCACGATGGCGGACATGGCCTTGTGGAAACCGGATTTCAGGGCGTTGCGCACGCTCTTGCCCTTCGTCATCTCCTCTTTCACGCGGGCAAAGATGATGACGTTGGCGTCCACCGCCATGCCGATGCCCAGGATGATGCCCGCGATGCCCGGCAGGGTCAGCGTCACGTTAAATGCATTCAGGATCACCAGCACGATGCCCGTGTAGATGAGGAGGGCAAGGCTGGATGCGAGACCCGGGAGCAGGTACACAAAGCACATGAACACGAACACGAGGGCAAGGCCGACCGCGCCCGCCTGCACGCTGGTGGTGACTGCCTGCTCGCCAAGCTGGGCGCCCACCACATTGGAGCGGAGCTCCTCCAGCTCCAGGGACAGGCCGCCGATGCGGATGGTGGAGGCAAGGTTCTCCGCCTCCTCGTATGTAAAGTCGCCTGTGATGTAGGCCTGGCCGCCCGTGATGGCCTCGTTCACCACCGGGCTGCTGATAGTCTCCCCGTCATAGACGATGGCGATCTGGTTGCCCACGTTGGCCTGTGTGGCCTCCGCGAACTTCTCTGTCCCTTCCTCCGTCAGGTCCAGCTCCACCGTGTACTCCGTGTTGCCCATATCGTCCTGGCCGCCTCTGGCGGAAGCCGTCTCCACGTCAGCGCCGGTGAGGACCGTCTCCCCGTCCATCGTCTGGAACGACAGGGAGCCCGGTTTGCCCAGCTCCTCCAGGATCGCGTTGGCGTCGGTGACGCCGGGGATCTCGATGTTGATCCGGTCGTCCCCCTCCTGGTAGACGGTGGCCTCCGTGCTGTACTGCTCTACACGCCTCTGGAGCTTGTAGATCGTATCGCTCATATCCTCGTCCGACGGGTTGTCGTCCTTCACCTGGTAGGTGATGCTCACGCCGCCGGCCAGGTCAAGGCCGAGCTTTATGTTTCTGGCCGCCCCGGTGCCCGTGGGGCCGAAGCCGACCGCGCAGGTAAACGCCAGCAAAATGATCAGCGCCGCTGTCACGACCAGGCTGACTATCCCTTTTTTCTTGTTCATGGTTCTTCCATCCTCTTTTCTACTTCATTTTCTGTGGGGCAGACTCTCTTACGCCTGCTCCTCCCCGGCCGCCGCATCCGCCAGCGCCGCCTTCATCATGATCGCGCACTCTACGCGCTTGCGCTGCATCTCGCAGCCGATGTCGTAGGCGTCCTGGATCGTGCCGTGGAAATTGTAGGAGTTTGCCATACAGCCGCCGCTGCAGTAGAACTTTGCAAAACAGTTCCTGCACTTCTCCTTCGTGTACACATTGCAGCCGCGGAATTCATCCGCGATCTCCGGGCGGGTGATGCCCTCGTCCACATTGCCCATGAGGAACTCCTCTTTCCCGACGAACTGGTGGCAGGGATACAGATCTCCCCAGGGCGTCACCGCCAGGTACTCCGTCCCGGAGCCGCAGCCGGAGAGCCGCTTGGACAGGCAGGGCCCGCCTTCCAGGTCGATCATGAAGTGGAAGAAATTGAAGCCCTTCCCCTCTTTCTCCCTCTCGAGCATGATCTTTGCCAGCCTGTCGTACTCCTCGCAGATCTTCGGGAGATCCTCCTCCCGGATGGCGTAGGGATCCGTCTCGTCCCCCACCACAGGCTCGATGGACATCTGTTTGAACCCGAGATCCGCAAAATGGAGCACATCGTTGGAAAAGTCCAGATTATTCCTTGTAAACGTGCCCCGCACGTAATACCGCTCCTGGTTCCGGCTGTCGGCCAGCTTCTGGAACTTGGGGACGATCAGGTCGTAGCTTCCCTTCCCGTTCCGGAACGGCCGCATCCTGTCGTTGATCTCCCTGCGCCCGTCCAGGCTGAGGACCACGTTGTCCATCTCCCTGTTGATAAAATCCTGGATCTCGTCGTTTAAGAGCACCCCGTTGGTCGTCACAGTAAAGCGGAAATGCTTGTCGTGCAGCTTCTCCTGCTCCCGCCCGTAGGCTACCAGGTCTTTGACCACCTGCCAGTTCATGAGGGGCTCGCCGCCGAAGAAGTCCACCTCCAGGTTCCGCCTGTTCCCCGAGGAAGCGATGAGGAAGTCCAGCGCCTTCCTTCCCACCTCGTAGCTCATGAGCGCCCTGCGGCCGTGGTACTCGCCCTCCTCGGCAAAGCAGTACCTGCAGGCCAGGTTGCAGTCGTGGGCGATGTGGAGGCAGAGTGCCTTCACCACCGTCTTCCTCTCTTTGACCTGCGCAAGCACCGGCTCGTACACATCCTCTGTAAAGAGGCGGCCCTGCTGCGCCAGCTCGCAGATATCCTCCCATGCCTCCCGGATCTCCGACGCCTCGTAGCGGTCCTTTAAAGCCTCCACAAGCGCCTCCTCTGTCTGCGGATCCTCAAGCGTCGCCGGATCCGGCTCCTGCCCTTCCGTCAGCTTCGCGATGGCGTCGTAGCAGAGGTCGTCCACCACATGCACGGCGCCGCTGTTGACGTCCAGGACGATATTGTATCCATTGTTACGGTACTGATGTATCACTTCAGATACCCCTTTCTCTTATCTTCTGATCCGCAGGCCCTGCCCCGGCAGCGGCCGCAGATACTTGTCAACGCAGAAACAGCGGCCGAAAGCCGCTGCCCCCTTCTTAGTCCTGATTAAGACCGATTGACTATTTCTTCTGCTCGCAGGTCTGGTTTCCCACGGTGCAGGATGTCTTGCAAGCTGACTGGCAGGATGTCTGACATTCTCCGCAGCCGCCTTTTTTCATCGTGTTCGTCAATGTCTGTGTGTTCAGTGTCTTCACATGTTTCATTCCAGTACACCCTCCTTCGCATCTTTGACTTATGATATTATAGCACAAGGCCTCCTGTTTTGGAAGTACTTTTTATCAGGAGATCATCCCCCCCACCATGCCGCCCCCGGCGCAGAGCACAAAGGTCGTGAGCAGGTGGACGCCGCTGCCGTCCAGCGTGCGGTACACCCCCAGGGTGATGAGAAGGAGGAGCGCAAAATAGAGGACGCCCGTGGCAAGCCCCCACAGGAACCGCCGGGACTTAGCCATCTTCCCGGCGGCCAGCCCCCCGGTCAGCGTGGCCGTCAGGTACACCGCCACGATCCCCGCCGACACCTCCTTTTCGCCCAGCTGCATCTTATAGAGAAGAAGGGCCAGAAGAAGCAGCAGGACCCCTGTCACCACGTAGGACAGAAGCAGCGCCTTCAGCACCCGGATGATCGTTTTATCCACACTCATAGTTCATTCTCCTTGTCCGGTTCATTTCTATCTAATGGATATGAGACATCCGGACAGATTATGAATCCCGCCTCTTCTTTTTACTGCTCCATCTGCCTGCCCAGGAAACCGGCCGCGCAGGAGGCGAGCTTGTGCTCTGTCTCGCCGAGCCTTCCCTTCTCCTCCCTCCCAAGGATCATGACGCCGCCGATCACATCCCCCTCGCAGAGGATGGGGCAGATGACCTGCTGGGTGCAGCCGTCGTCCTTCTCCCCGGTGACGCGGACAAACTTCTTCTCCCCCTCCGCGGCCACGATGTCCTTCCTCCCCTCCAGCGCCTTCTCCAGGGCAGGGTCGATGTACTTCTCCTGGAACTCCCGGCGCCCTGTGCCTGCGGCCGCCACGATCTGATCCATGTCGCAGATGCACACAAGGTACCCGGCCGCCTGGGCCAGGCTGTCCGCATACTGTCTGGCAAAGGCGGACAGTTCCCCGATGGGCGAGTATTTCTTCAGGATGATCTCCCCCTCCCGGTCCGTGAAGATCTCCAGTGGATCCCCCTCCCGGATCCGAAGCGTCCTTCGTATCTCTTTGGGGATCACGACCCGCCCCAGGTCGTCGATCCGTCTGACTATCCCTGTCGCTTTCATAAAAAAATCCTCCATCTTACTGTACTTTCCTTAACTGGGAATAGTATCTGTAGATGAAGGATTTTTATACTTCTTTCCGGCACGCGGCCGTCACATCCGGAACATCCGCCCCCGGATCCCCGGCCAGATCCGCGCCTGCACATACTCGTAGGCGTGGTCGTAGATCCACAGGGCCGCCTGCCCCGCCAGGAGCACGCCGGCCAGCAGGAGCGCCGAAATCCGCCTGGAAAAGAGGATTTCCTGAAACAGCAGCACAGCCGGGATGTACATGGCGTTAAAGATCAGGTACTTGAAGCACCAGAACACGCCCCTTCCCTGCCATCTGCCCGGGCGCCGCGCCAGCAGGCGCCACACCCCCTCCACGGCAAGAATGTAGAGCGCCATCCCCGCGAAGGAGATCACATAGAACTTGTTCGGCGCCAGGAGGAATCCCAGGATGACAGCCGCCAGATAAAAGGCAAGCCCCGTCTTCATCCCCATCTCCCGGATGACGATCCCCTCGAAAAAGGAGGCGCACGCCAGGAGGAACAGGGTGCTCGATTCAAAGACGCTGCCAAGCGCCATAAACAGGACGCACAGCGCCAGCATAAGGCCCCCGAAGGCCATTTTCCTCGCATTTACATGCATGAGCAAAGATCCCCTCCCATACACTCACAGCACTGGTCCGCGATAAAGAGGTCGCAGCACATGTTTCCCGTCCCGCAGGTGCTGCCGCCGCCGGCGTAGCCGCCCCCGTAAGGGTTGTTCTGGTAGCGCCGGCTGTTGAACTCGATCTGGTTCAGCAGCTGCCGGTACTGGACGTTGTTCGGTTCCATATTGACCGCCGTGGCCGCCTGGTCCCTGGCCAGCACATTGTTCCCCAGGCCCGCGTTGGCGAACGCGCTCGCGTAGTACCACATGGACGTGCGGTTCTGCATGCGGTTCAGCACATTCAACGCCTCCTGGTAGCGGCGGTTGTTGATAAAGTTGATGGCCGCCTGCATCTCCACATCCTCGCTGCCGGAGGAGGAAGCCTGCCCGCCGCCCTGGTAGCCGTATCCGTAGCCCCCTGCCCGGGATCCCCCGTAGGAACCGCCGTAGGAGCCGCCTCCCGACGACCGCTGCCGCATGATCTCATCGTAGGCTTCCTGGATCTCCTTAAACTTCTCTTCAGCCAGGTCTGCCAGCGGATTGTCCACATTGGCATCCGGATGATACTTCCGGCTCAGCTCCCGGTAGGCCTTCTTGACTTCATCATCTGACGCGCTCTGGGGAACACCCAGCACATCATAGGGATTCTTGCTCATTTTTATCTCTTTCCTCCTGTTTCTTCTTCTGTATGAGACGGTAGCGGTTCCACACGCCGTCGTACAGAATATTTCTCAGTATCTCTATATCCTGCAGGCAGGGGAGCTGTTCAAACGCCCCGCTGCACTCCCCAATCATCATGCAGAGAATGTCGCCTGCCTTCTTCTCATAGTCTGTCTGTGTATATAAGTTGCGCAGCGGATTGTAGCGCCCCTTCGCAAGGTCCTCCTCCAGATCGTCGTAGGCGTCCATGATGTAGATGAACTTTCCAAGGAAGAAACCCATCCGGCGCAGCGTCTGCTCCCACGCGTCCTTCCTCCAGACGAACAGCTCCTCCATGAGCCGCCCGAAGCATCCGGCCGTCCGGTCTATATCCGTGCTCTTCTCCCGCTCCAGGCGGGCCAGCTCGCCAAGCGCCGCCTCAAAGACCCTGCTCTGGCGCCTGTACTTCTGTGCGATGCGCTCCGCCTTCCTGCGGATGACGCCCCCGGCTGCCAGGCTGGAAATCTTTCTGTCATCCTTCCAGTCGTCCTTCAGATGGTGCCAGGCAAGCAGAAGATTCATATCCGCCGCGTACGCTGTGACCTCGCTTCGCACCATGCGCTGCCGCTTCACCGGATGCACTCTGCACCTGTGCGCCTCCTCCCGGATGGGGGTCTCGTAGAGAGAGGTGAGCACAAGGACGAGGAACGTCATATCGTAGGTCAGGGTCATCTGGCCGCCCAGGCCGTACCGCTCCCGCAGCTCCTCGCAGAGCCCGCAGTAGTATGCCTTGTATTTTTCAAAATCCTTCACCTTCAGTTCCGGCTTGCAAATGGTAACATATCCGAACATATCTCTCTCCGACTGTGCGCGCCTGTGGACGCACCTGTCAGTTATTGTAACAGATTTGCCGCCGTCCTGCATTAGTTTATTCCAGATTTCACAAAAAATTCCCATCCTGCGCCCTGCAAAATCTGTCTGGAAATCTGTTTTTTGGATATCGGCCTTTCCTTTTGCCCGGCTCTTAGCTATAATAAAGAAGGAATTTTTATCAAACAACAGTGGGAGGAATATCATATGAGCAAGATCGATGAAGTGAGAAGCGCCATGGTGCAGGCCATGAAAGCCGGCGACAAGCAGACGAAGGAGACACTGTCCATGCTCCTGTCCGCCCTCAAGAACAAGGCCATCGACAAGCGGGCCGATCTGACAGAGGAGGAGGAGACGCAGGTCATCTTAAAGGAGATCAAGCAGACAAAAGAGACGCTGGAGATGACGCCGGCGGACCGCACAGACATCATAGAGGAGTGCAACCACCGCCTGTCCGTCCTGGAGCAGTACGCGCCGCAGATGATGGACGAAGCGCAGATCCAGAGCATCATAGACGCCACGCTGGCGGAGCTTGGCATCGATGCTCCCACCCCGAAGGACAAGGGCCGCATCATGAAGACGCTGATGCCGAAGGTAAAGGGAAAAGCCGACGGCAAGCTGGTCAGCGACCTGGTGGGGAAATTATTCTAAGCAGCATAATATAAGAGTACCGTCAAGACACCCGACAGGATGTATAAAAACGGTACTCTTTCTTTTTCCTATATTAAAGCCGATTCTGGGGCAGATAAAATGTCAGGAGAAAACGACTAATTACCCTTATGGCAGGTTCCAACATATTCTCATCCGCGTAGAATCTGGGGTTATGAAGAGGGAATTTCGGACTGTTCTCCTTCCCTCCCACCCCCGAAAACAGAAAAAAAGCTGGAACTCTGTCAGATATTTCTGCAAAATCTTCCCCTCCCATAAATACCCAGGGATCTGTTTCAAGAGCATCTGATCCCAGTTCTCTACAGATAATCCTTTTCATTCTCTCCGCCATATCCGGATGATTATATACAGAATTCATAGACGTTCTAAATGAAATATCAACTTTTACCCCAAAAAACCTTTCCGCTTCTGCGCACACATCCATCAAATCGGTTCTGATCATCTCTGTCTTATCACTTGAAAAAGTGCGTACTGTTCCTGCCATCTGACATGTCTCCGGAATAACATTCTGCACTTCCCCTCCATGGAACATTGTCACTGATATTACCGCCCGCTTCTTTCTATATATTTCTCCCAACCGGCTAATCTTTCCGTAAATATAGTGGCCAGCCTTAATCGGATCTATACATTGTTCCGGACAGGAAGCATGTCCACCTTTTCCTGTTATCGTAATTTCAAACCAGGATGGCGAAGAAGTGACACCGCCGCTTAAAGCAAAAAAGTGGCCGGCTTCTACATCCGGCGTAACATGCATACCAATCGCCGCATCCACCTGGGGATTTTCTAATACCCCCGCCTCTATCATCTGTTTTGCTCCTCCTGGTTGACGTTCTTCACAGGGCTGGAACATAAATCTGACACTTCCATGCAGTCTGTCTCTAAAATGGTGTATGACTCTGGCCGTCCCCACAGCACAAGCCATGTGGAGATCATGTCCACAGGCATGCATTACTCCTTCATTCCGGGATGCAAAGGAAAGCCCTGTTTCCTCTTTTATAGGGAGTCCGTCCATGTCTGTGCGATACAAAAGAACAGGGCCCTCATATTTCCCCTTTATTGTGGCAACAATACCTGTGTGATGCATTTTCTCTGTGTTCAGCCCAATTTTCCGCAACTCTGACTCAACACGCTCCGAAGTTTTGTATTCTTCCAGTCCAAGTTCCGGGTATTGGTGAAATTCCCTGCGCAGATCTACAACTTCTTTTAAAATTGATTTTATATATGCTTCCACCCTTTCACACTTCCTCTCCGTACCCAGACTCATGGAAAACCATAGCCATTTGCTCTAATACCTTTTTCAGAGACTCTCTCTGACAGGCAACATTAAAGCGGACATACTGGCTGCCTCCTGTCCCAAACTCTCTGCCATCACTCAATGCCAGGTGGCAGCGCTGTATCCAGAATTTTTCAAGTTCCTCATCGTCTAAATCCATAGAATGACAATCCACCCACATAAGGTAAGTAGCCTCCGAGGGGACTACCCGCAGAACAGGTATATTAGCCGAAATAAAGTCCGTAAAAATACGGCGGTTTTCGCCAAGGTAATCAAGCAGTTCATTCAGCCACTGTTCGCTTTCCAGGTAAGCCCCAACTGTAACTGCTTCCGCAAAGCTATGTTCAAACGGATACGACATGGCTTTCATTTTCTTCTGCACATCTGAGCGGATACAGGGATCTTCGATAATCATACTGGCTGTCTGCATCCCTGCAACATTAAAAGATTTCCCCGGAGACACAAAAGTGATAACCTTCACATCTTCTCTTCTATTCTGACATGCTGTCATACAATGTTCTCCCTCAAACACAAGGTCAAAATGTACCTCGTCAGAAAATAGCAAAAGATGGTGACGCCGACAGAAATCTATAATCTCTCCCAGCTCTTTTTTCGTCCAGACTCTCCCTGTGGGATTATGAGGACTGCATAGCAGAAATGCTTTTGTTCTATCGGATACCGCTCTCTCCATTCTTTCCATATCAAAAGTCATCTTTCCCGCTTTTTCTACCAGAGGGATCTCAAGCGTTTTTCGCCCACATCCTTGAATAGTCTGAAAAAAGTTCCCATATATGGGCGGATTGATAAGAATTTCATCCCCTTCTTTTGTAAGAGCCTGCAGAGCAGCACTCAGACCAGTCATCACAGAAGAGCAGTATACAACCCACCCTTCGTCAATCTGATAACCATGTCTCTTTCCAAGCCAGTGCTTTACAGCCTTTCCATACTTATCTGACAGAAGCTCATACCCAAATATTCCCTGTTCCGCCCTCTCAAGTATCCTTCTTTTAACAGCAGGCGCAGTCTCAAATTCCATATCCGCAACCCACATCGGATACAATTCCTCATCTCCGTATAGATTTTTCAGCGCTTTCCATTTAAAAGCATTTGTCTTTTTTCTGTCTGTACTTTTATCAAAATCATACATAGCCGGTTCTCCCGATTTTATCGTTTTATTCCATATTTGTCTGAATAAACTGTCGCGTCCTTTCTTTCTGTGGATTAGAAAAGATCTTTTCAGGCGGCGCCTGTTCCACAATATGACCTCCTTCCATAAAAACAATTTCATCTGCTACACTTCTTGCAAATTTCATTTCATGTGTCACGATCAGCATCGTTGTATGCTGCCTTGCCAGTTCTCTAATCACATCCAATACTTCATTTACAAGCTCTGGATCCAACGCTGAAGTCGGCTCATCAAACAATATAATATCCGGGTTTACAGCCATCGCCCTGGCTATTCCTACTCTCTGCTTTTCTCCTCCCGAGAGTGTTTCCGGGTAGGCATCCTTTTTTTCCAACATTCCCACTTTTGCCAGAAGTTCCACCCCTGTTCTCTCCGCTTCCTCCCGTTTTATCTTTTTCACAAGTATCAGTGGCGTTGTGATATTTTGCAGGGCAGTTTTATTTCTGTATAAATTAGAATTCTGAAAAACCATAGATGTTCTTGATCTCAGCGTCTGTATATCCTGTTTTGAGATAGCAGAAAAATCTGCTTCAAATCCTTCAAGCCGTATATGGCCTTCCTCCGGCTTTTCCAGTACATTGATGCACCTTAGAAGTGTAGATTTACCGGTTCCTGACGGTCCGATCACCACCACTACTTTTCCCTTTTCTATCTTCAGGTCTATATGGTCCAGCACCTGTTGATCGCCAAATTTTTTGCATAGCCCTTTAATTTCTATCATATTTTACTCCTAATATCATTTTTAGATTTTTTAGAAAAAGATGCCGCACAAGCGGCATCTGAAAATCATTTCCGATAGGCAGCACTCACCTTTTTCTCTATCTTCTTTTGGATTTTGCCCAGAATAATCGCTAAAATCCAATAAAATGCTGCCGCAATAATATAGGTCTCAAAGGTTTTATAGTAGGTGGCAGCCGTCAACTGTGCCTCCCCCATAATATCCTGTATCCCTATCGTCATACCAAGGGATGACATCTTAATAATATCCATACAGGAGTTTGTTATAGGTGGTATAGCTGCCACAGCCGCCTGCGGAAGTACAATTTGAGTCATCATCTGATATCGTGTCATACCAAATGCCAGACTGGCTTCGTACTGTCCTTGATCCACGCTGTCAATAGCCCCTCTGATTGCCTCCGAAATATAGGCTGCACTATTCAGCGCAAGGCATACGATCAAAGCCACCGCTTTCGGGCATTGTTTCATAACATCAAATACCATCGGAAGTCCATAGTAAAACAGGAAGAGCTGTATCAGCAGAGGAGTTCCTCGAAAGTACGAAATGTATAATCTTACCAGCCACGCAAATCCTTTTACCCTAAAGTGCTGAACAACCGCAAGAACAGCTCCCAGAATAACACTGAGCACAAAAGCTGCCGCTGACACATACAGCGTAATCTTCAAACCTTCAACAAGAAGAGGGGTCAGAATGCGGGCATATGGCAAAAAAGTTTCTGTAATATATTCCATTCTCCGCACCTTATTCCTTTGCTACTGATATATCTTCTCCTATCCATTTTTCTGATATTTCTGATAATGTTCCATCTTCCCGAAGATCAGCCAGAAACGTATTTACAGCGTCCGCCAGTTCTGTGTTACTCTTATCCATAACAAGGCATCCTTCTGAGTACTGGAACGGTTCCAACACTTTTATTTTCAGTTCTTCATTTGATTTCATGGCCATATAGGTCTGAATATCCTGGGCAAGAACAGCGTCGATCCTGCCATATACCAGATCAGTCAGCATAGCCTCAAGTGTAGCGGAAGTATAGGTCTCAAATGTAACGTCTCCATCCGGATACATTTCCTCAACAATCTGCTGCATATTGTTTCCGGATCCGGTTCCCACCACCTTTCCTGATAGATCCTCCACACTTTTGATCTCATCATTGTCTTCAGCCACTACCACCGTAGAGCCATAATAAGACACAGGGTCTGAAAAGATAAAGCTCTCTTCTCTTTCTTCAGTCGGAGACATCTGTGCCGCTACTACATCTGCCTTCCCCGACTGCAAAAGCCCAAGAAGGCCACTGAAATCTGTATACTCCCACTCCACTTCAATTCCGGTACGCTCTTCAAATTCTTTCCAGATATCTACATCATACCCCTTCAGTTCTCCGTCTTCCTCATATTCGAAAGGTTCATATCCCGGAGAAGTAGCTACTACAATCTTGTCCATATCAAGCCCATACGTATTTGTACCTTCTTCTCCTTCTGTCTCAGACGCATCTGTTTCCGCTGCATCTGTCTCTTCTGTGTTTCCACTGCACCCTGCCATTACTGTAACGCCCATAGTCAGACACAGCATAATGCTTAACATTCTCTTTTTCATTTGTTTTCCTCCTCAGCTTTTTAGGTAGTGTCAAAAACTACCATGCTTTTTATTGGTTAAAGTTACGTTTTACCTTGATCTTTTGGAGGTTTGCAAATAAAAAGAGCATTGACCTCCCTTTTCGTGTATAATGTCATCGACCAAAACAACATCCCCGAAAGGAGCCAATGCTCATGGACATTATACTTTATCTTCTCACCATCATTCAATACCTTTATCAGATGAATTGCTGGTTATTTAATTTTATCTGCAGATACATCCCACTCAAACAGTGGGCGTTTGATGACTCCCATTCCCCGAAATACCAGAAGTTCAAGATTGATGAACTTCCAAGGGTCCAGTTCCACCAGCATGACTGGCACTGGCAACTCCTCATCCCTTACTTCAAGCATCGCTATGATCAAGATATCAGGCCCATCGTCAGGCGCAAACCCTGTGACATCCCCGATGACTTCTGTTGCCCTTCCTGCGGTGCTCCCAAACCTTATCTCTACCGCAACAACGGCAAAGCAGGGTAGCTTAGCTGTAAGGTCTGTAGTACGAACTTCTCTCCCGGAGAAAACCGTTTCTCCAAGCAGTTTACCCTTCGCTGCCCTCACTGCGGCAATTCTCTTGTGGCTAAGAAGGAACGGAAACACTTCATCCTCCATAAATGTGTAAATCCTCACTGCCCTTACTATCTCCACAATCTGAAGAAGGTTGACAAAAAGAATCTGGAGGAGGACTACGGAAAGAATAAATACAAGCTCCATTACATCTACCGCCAGTTTACGATAGATTTTTTTCGCATGGACTTAAACTCTCTCCCCAAAGGTGCCTCTTCCCTCAGATTCAGCAAATATAACGCCCATGTCATGTCCCTGTGCCTGACCCTCCGCGTAAATCTCGGCCTTTCGCTCAGAAAGACTTCCCAGGCTCTTAAAGACCTGTATAACATCAACATCTCCCACCAGCAGATCGCCAACTACTGCAAAACCGCCGCCGTCTGCGTGAAACCCTTTGTAGACCTGTACCCTTACGCAAAAGGATCCGTCTTTACTGCTGACGAGACCTACATCAAGGTACGGGGCATCAAGACCTATGTCTGGCTTATCATGAATGCTGCTACTCGCTCCATCATCGGCTATCAGGTCTCTGACAACCGTGGAGTCGGCCCCTGCATCCTTGCCATGCGCATGGCCTTCCAGGGCTTAAAAAAGCTTCCGGAAAACTTTAAATTCATTGCAGATGGCTACAGCGCCTATCCCCTTGCCGCTATGGAGTTCGCAAAAAAGTTTGGGGAAGCGTTTACTTTCCAGATCACCCAGGTGATCGGCCTTACCAACGATGATGCCGTCTCCACGGATCACCGTCCCTTCAAGCAGATGATCGAACGGCTCAACCGTACTTATAAGGCTTCTTACCGTAAGACAAACGGCTTTGACAGCATCAATGGCGCAGGCTATGATCTTGCTCTCTGGGTAGCTTACTACAACTTTCTCAGGCCGCATAAACATAAGGGCTACCAGGTCCTCAACAAAGTAGGACACTTAGAGAGTGCCGAAAATATGCCCGGCAAGTGGCAGCTTCTCATCTTCCTTGGCCAGCAGACAATCCTGCAGATGCAAAAGTCAGGGAGCGGAGATACAGTCTGTTCCTAGATCCGGAGCCGGAGATAACAACTCAGCCATCCCGGAGGGATTTACCCTTGATGGCACACAAAAGCAATGCTACAATGCTGTGGCCCAGACGGAGAAATCAGCCTGTTCCTGAGTCCTCCGCCGTCGATAAGGCGTTCAGAGCATTGCTTTTGTGTGCTGTCAAGGGTGGCGTGAGCTGCCATCAAACTTCATATCTGCGATTTTCAAGGTTCAATCGGAACCTATTTTTTAGGCTTCGCTTTTTCATAACTTATTTGACACTACCGCTTTTTATATTTAGCATAAAAAAAGTCTAACATTTTACCTTCCCCTCCGCAAATTAATAATTTCTATATGCTCATTCACATCATCTATATACAATTTTCATATATAACAAAAGATGACTTTCCTGTTAGTATTGACACGGAAAATCATCTTTCTTCTTATCTCTACATATAACCTTTACATTTTTGAATTTTAAATTCTTTAATCTTTGCTCTACGCCGCCTGCATGGCCTGCGCCGCCTCCAAGACAGCGCCCCGCATCCTCTCCACAAGCAGGTCCACATCCTTCTTTGTGGCGATCAGGGGCGGGATCATACGGTTGATGCTGTCGCCGATGGCTGTGATCAGCGCATGTCTTTTGAAGGTACCCCATTTCACTTCCATGGCGATGGGGATGTCATACTCAACGCCCACCAGCAGGCCCCGTCCTCTCACCTCTTTTACATGGGGCAGCGTCCGAAGCTGTTCCATCAGATAGGCGCCCACCTCCTCTGCATTCTCAGAGAGGTGCCGGTCCAGGATCTCCGAGATGGAGGCAAGGGCGGAAGCACAGGCGATAGGGCTGCCGCCGTAGGTGGAGCCGTGGGTTCCGCTTCCCAGGGCCTCAGCCACTTCTTTTCTGGCACAACATGCTCCGATGGGCATTCCCCCGCCCATGGCCTTTGCCATGGAGACCGCGTCCGGCTTCACGCCGTATCCCATGTAGGCCATGGGGGCTCCTGTCCTTCCCCATCCTGTCTGGACTTCGTCCAGGAGAAGGAGCAGATGATGGTCATCGCAGAGTTTCCGCAGTCCTTCCATGAATTCCTGGGTGGCCGGGTGCACGCCTCCCTCACCCTGCACAGGCTCTATCATAATGGCGATGGTATTTTCTGTGATCTTGGAGGCAAAATCTTCCAGATCGTTGAACCTGGCATAGACAAATCCGGGAACCATGGACCCGAATCCTTCCTGGATGGCTGTCTCCGGCTGGCCTGTGGCAGCCATGGAGCCAAATGTCCTTCCGTGGAATCCATGTTCCGCTGTGATGATCTGATACTTCTTTGGGCCATAATGGTCGGTTCCATACTTTCTGGCCATCTTGATCATGCACTCGTTTGCCTCTGTGCCGGAATTCTGGTAAAAGATCTTATCCATACCGATGGTATCACAGATTTTCTTTGCAAGGAGCGCCTGGGGGATCGTATAAGGATAGTTAAATGTGTGGATAATGTCGTCCGCCTGCTCCTTGATGGCTGCCACCACCTTCTCATTTCTGTTGCCGGGGCTGTTGACCGCCACGCCGCCGTAGAAATCGAGATAGGCCTCCCCCTTCTCGTCATACAGGTACATTCCCTCTGCCCTCTCAGCCACAAAATCAAATCTGGGATAGGTCTCCACCATATACTTTCTCACCATTGCTTTCAGCTCTTTTGCTGTCATTCCGGTATCTTTCAGTTTCATACGAAGCGCCTTCCTTTCTATAATGCAGATATACAAAAAAGGTGCCACACATTTTCATGTGTGACACCTTTGCCTTACGGGTAAAAGTATAGCCCTGTCCTGCGCCTCCGTCAAGAGCGCGCTCTGTATTTTTTTACGTACAATCCAGTTGCAGGATGACTCCCGGATGGTCTCAGGATGGTCTCAGGGATGTTCCCGGATTACTCCAGGGCGTCCTCGCCCTGCTCCTCCGCCTGGTCGTCCGTCATGACCTCGTCTGTGTAGGGGGACGCTTCCTCCTGCTTCATGGTCACTGTGAGCGTCGTGAAGTCAATCTTCTTCCACACGCCCTCGTGGACGTCGATCTTCGCGTCCTCGCGCCACCCGTCAATGGTGTCGTTCACAAGCTGCTGCTGGCGCTCCGACACGATCTCCTGCTTCTTTGTGTCCGTGGCTTCCCGGTCAAGAAGGCTTGTGAGCCGGGCCACATAGTAGCCGTTGTCGCCCTCCACCAGGCCGGTCGTGCCGCCCTCCTCCAGGGCGTCCGCCGCCTCCACAAGCTGGGTGGGAAGCGTGGTCGTCTCCGCGTCAAATGTGGCGTCCTGGGACGTCTGGCCCTGCTCGGTGGCGTAGGCCGCGAAATCCGACGCGCCGGCCGCGCCCTCTGCGAACGCCTCCGCGGTGGTCTTCAGCTCCTCCTTCTCCTCATCCGTCAGGTCCACGGTATTGCCCTCCTCGTCGGTGGTGCTGAAGGCAAATACGACGTACTGCATCTTCTTCTGGGCCGCCTCCTCATCGGAGACCTCCGTGTCCGCCTGCGCCTCGATGGCCGCCTGCACCTTGCTCTGGATGGTCAGAAGCTCCAGCACGCGCTCCACCGTATCCCTGCTGCCGGAGACCTGATCCTTCTCCGTCAGCCCGTTGGCCGCGTCAAACTCCCCCGCAGCCTCCTCGATGGCCGCCTTCTCCTCGTCCGTCAGGGCGATCTCATAGTCGTCCATGTGCTCTTCCATCAGGTACATATTCTCCAGAGACGTGCGGACCGACTCCTTCACCGTATCCTGGTACGTCTCCCCGTCCTGGCCCTCGCCGGTCCACATGTCCTCGCCCATGTAGCCCGCGTAGTACGTCTCATACTGGGCCTGCGTATATCTGGCATAGAAATTCGCCACGTCTCCTGTGATATCCGTGCCGTTCACAGTCACCGCCACATCGCTGTCTTTCACAGTCCCGCATCCCGTCAGCATCCCTGCCGCCAGGACACCGGTCAGCAGCAGCATAACCGCTCTCTTTTTCATTGTAACTGTATCCTCCTATCTCGGTGCTCTTGGGCGCTTCCGCCCGGTGCATCCTCCATATTATACCTTTTTTCCCCTATTCAAGCAATCCCTCCAGGGAAATTAACACTTTTTTCACCACTTCCAGCGGGTCTTCCTCCCTGGCCTTCCTGCTGCCGCCCTTTTTCTCATACACAAAGTACGGCGGCTCCTCCGCCCGGAAAACAAGACTCCCTTTGTACGCGGCGAGCATGTCCGGTATCTTCAGGGGATCTACCTTCGCCCGCTCATACATGGTAAACACGTACCGTGACTCCTTCTGCTCCACGGCCGTCACATAGGCCTTGTGGGCGCGGGCCTTGAGCCCGGCGATGGCAAGCAGCCTCTGCACCCGCAGGGGGATGTCCCCGAACCGGTCGATGAGCTCCTCCAGCATGTCGTCCATCTCCTCGTCGTTCCCGATGGCCGCGATCCGCTTGTACACATCCAGCTTCTGGTACTCGTTGGGGATGTAGGTATCCGGGATGTAGGCGTCCACGTTCAGGTCGATGGTGGTGGCGAAAGTCTCCTCCTCCTCGGTCTCCCCTTTCAGGTGCTTCACAGCCTCGTTGAGCATCTTGCAGTACAGGTCGTAGCCCACCGCCTCCATGTGGCCGTGCTGCTCCGCCCCCAGCAGGTTCCCGGCGCCCCGGATCTCCAGGTCCCGCATGGCGATTCGGAAGCCGGACCCCAGGTCCGTGAACTCCCGGATGGCGGCAAGCCTCTTCTCCGCCACTTCCTTCAGAAGCTTGTCCCGGCGGTACAGAAGGAAGGCGTAGGCCATCCGGCTGGACCGTCCCACCCGGCCCCGGAGCTGGTAGAGCTGGGAGAGACCCAGCCGGTCCGCGTCGTGGATGATCATCGTGTTGACGTTGGGGATGTCCAGGCCCGTCTCAATGATGGTGGTGGAGACGAGCACGTCGATCTCCCGGTTGATAAAGGCGTACATGATCCGCTCCAGCTCGTGCTCCCGCATCTGGCCGTGGGCGAAGGCCACCGTCACATCCGGCACGAGCCGCTGGATCCGGGCCGTGACCTCCGCGATGTCCTCCACCCGGTTGTAGACATAGTACACCTGCCCCTGGCGGGCGCACTCCCGCTCGATGGCCTCCCGCACCATCTCGTCGTTGTACTCCATCACGTAGGTCTGGATGGGCATCCGCTCCTCCGGCGCCTCCTCCAGCACGCTCATGTCGCGGATGCCGATGAGGCTCATGTGGAGCGTGCGGGGAATGGGGGTGGCGGTCAGGGTCAGCACATCCACATTCTCCTTCAGCTTCTTGATCTTCTCCTTGTGCTGCACGCCGAACCGCTGCTCCTCGTCAATGATGAGCAGCCCCAGGTCTTTGTATTTCAGATCGTCGCTTAAGGCCCGGTGGGTGCCGATGATGATGTCCACCAGTCCCCGCTTCGTGTCCTCGATGGTCTTCTTCTGCTGGGCCGGCGCGCGGAAGCGGCACAGCAGGTCCACCCGCACCGGGAATTCCTTCATCCGCTGGACAAACGTGTTGTAGTGCTGCTGGGCCAGGATGGTGGTGGGCACGAGATAGACGACCTGCTTGTTCTCCTGCACCGCCTTGAAGGCCGCCCGGATGGCGATCTCCGTCTTGCCGTATCCCACGTCCCCGCAGATCAGCCGGTCCATGATCCTGCGGCTCTCCATGTCCTCCTTCACCGCCTCGATCGCGGCCAGCTGGTCCTCCGTCTCCTCGAAGGGGAACATCTCCTCAAACTCCTTCTGCCACACCGTATCCGGGCCGTAGACATAGCCCTCCTGCTCCTGCCGGGCGGCGTAGAGGGCCACCAGGTCCCGGGCGATCTCCCGGACCGCGCCCCGGACCCTTGTGCGCGTCTTGTTCCACTCCTGGGTCCCCAGGCGGTTCAGCTTCGGCTTCTTCGCGTCCGCCCCCGCATACTTCTGGATCAGGTCAAGCTGCGTGGCCGGGATGTAGAGATTGCCCCCCTGGGCGTAGGAGATCTTCATGTAGTCCTTGGCGACCCTGTCCACCTCGATCTTCTCAATGCCCTGGTAGATCCCGATCCCGTGGCTTTCATGGACCACATAGTCCCCCACCTTCAGCTCCGAGAAGCTCTGGATCCTGCTCCCCTCGTAGGTCCGCTTCCGGCGCTTCTTCTTCACCTTTCCGAAGATGTCCGTCTCGGAGATGACCTCGAACTTGAGGAGGGGGTAGGCGTACCCCTCCGCCACATGCCCGTAGGCGGTCATGATCTGGCCCGGCTCCACCTCCCGGTCCAGGTCGTCGCTGTAGAAGCTGCTCAGGTTGTAGTCCCGCAGATCCTCCGCCAGCCGCTTCGCCCTCGTCCGGGAACCGGACAGGAGTACGACCCGGTACCCTTCCCGCTTCAGCCGCTTCAGGTCCCGGGTGAGCATCTCAAAGCTGCTGTTGTAGGGATTGACACTCTTCGTCTCCAGGTGGTACCTGCCCCGCACCTTAAGCTCCGGGCACCGCGTCTCCAGGGCGCACAGCCCCACGCAGGAGAACCGGTTCATCCGCTTCGCCACATCCGCCGCATGGTAGAGGATCATCTCCGCGTCGCTCACCTCATACCCGCTCTCCATGCGCCTCGCCTGGGCCTCCACGAACTCGCTCTCCACGGATCCGCCCTTCTCCAGCAGGCGGACCGGCTCGTCCAGGTAGAGGACCGTGTCCGCCGGAGAGAAATAGTCCAGGAAGGAAACCCGCTTCCCCTCCCGCTCCACATCCTCGCAGGGATAGATGCGCACCTGCTCCAGGTTCTCAATGGACCGCTGGCTCTCCACGTCAAAGGTGCGGATGGAATCCACCTCATCGTCCCACAGCTCGACCCGCACGGGCAGTTCCCCCGTGATGGGGTAGATGTCCAGGATCCCGCCCCGGACCGCGAACTGCCCCGGACCTTCCACCTGTGCTTCCCTGTCGTAGCCCGCCCGCGCCAGTCTGTCCTGGATGCCGGAAAAATCAACAGAGGCGCCGCTCTCAATGGAGATCACCTGCCCCCGCACCTCCTCCGGCGCCGGCAGCGCGTCCATAAAGGCGTCAAAGCTGGCGATGACCGTGATCTCCTCCCGCTCCAGGACCGCCTGGATGACGGACATCCGCTCCCGCATCAGCTCCCGGCTCCTAAGATCCGCCTGGTAAAACAGGAAGTCCTTGGCCGGATACAGGAAGGCATCCCCTGCGAGGAACCGGTACTCCTCGTACACCTCCCGGGCCCTGGACTCGCTGGCGCACACGATCACCCGCCGCGAAGAGCCGCCGGACAGGGCGTAGATCAGGTGCGTCTTCTGGGAGCGGACGCAGCCCGACACCTGCAGAAGCCCCTGTTCCCTGCTCAGTTCTTTTTCTATCTCCTCAAATTCCGCCAGGCCGCCAAGCGGCTTCGTCAGCGCTTTCATGTCTGTCTTACAGCTCCTTTGTCCCCGCTTTGCGGTTGTACTCGTTCATGGCCTCGTCCACCCGGTCCGTCACCATGTACTTCACGGCCTCCACGGCCTGCCGGTACCCTTCCTCCATCTTCTCCTTCTCTTCCGCGGAAAAATGGCCCAGCACATAGTCTGCCAGATCATACTGCTTCGGCTTCTCCCCCACGCCCACCTTGACGCGCAGGAACACCTGTGTCCCCAGGTGGGAGATGATGCTCTTGATCCCGTTGTGCCCGCCGGCGCTCCCCTTCTTGCGGATGCGGATCCGGCCCGGATCCAGGCTCACGTCGTCATAGATCACGATCAGCTCTGTCTCCTCGTCGATCTTGTAGTAGTCCGTCAGGGCGCGGATGCTCTCCCCGCTCAGATTCATGTAGGTCTGCGGCTTTACGAGGAGCACCTTCTGCCCCTCGATGACGCCCTTCCCGATGAGGGCCCGGCTTTTCCGGTAATCTACGGAGATAGTATATTCCCGCGCCAGCGCGTCTATAACATCAAACCCGGCATTGTGGCGCGTGCCCTCGTAGAGCGCCCCGGGATTTCCAAGTCCTGCTATGATAAACATATCGTTCCACCTTTCTGTGCGGCTTCCAGTCTCTGCCTTCCCTATCTTAGCAGGATACAGCCGGTTTGTCACGCGAAAGCCGGGAATATTTTCCCCGCCGGCGGCATACACTGTAAAGAATGAATATACTGCCATTGTGGTACAGGAGGGCTTTTTTATGAGTTCCAGAACAAAAATCGTCGTGCTCCACATGAAGGAGATCATCTACACTGTCATTTTCGCCGCACTGGCTCTTCTCCTCATCCTGCTCCTCGTCTTCATGTTCTTCCCGAAGGACAGGGAAAAAGAAAGCGAAGGAAGCTATAAGCCCGGCGTCTACACCTCCTCCCTGACCCTGAACAATACAGATCTGGAGGTGGAAGTCTCCGTGGACGACACGGGCATCCACTCCATCCGCTTCACCAACATGGATGAGACGGCGGCCGCCATGCTGCCCCTGGCCCAGCCGGCCATGGAGGACATCGCACAGCAGATCTGCCAGACCCAGTCCCTCACAGACCTCCAGTTCCCGGCGGACGCCGCCTTCACTTCCCAGGTCATCGTGGACGCGGTCGCGGACGCCCTCGCGGACGCAGAGCAGTAGTCCTTCCCGGCGGAACAGCCGGCAATCACCGGAAGTGCCAAAAGGCACATTCCGGGATTGTAAGCGGTCGCCAAGGTCTCGGGCAAGCCCGGACTTTGGCTCGTCGCCAGTACAAAAAACCGCCCCGGAGAGGCAGCCTCTGCTGCCGTGCCTCCGCGGGCGGTTTCACTTCGTCAGCTATCCCTCCACGATCAGGTATCTGCCGCTCGGAAGGGCGAAGACCTCTGCGGCCTCCTCCAGCTCTTCCATGGACATGCCCTCCACGTCGATGCCTTCCTCCTGGAAGTAGCTCTCCACCTCCTGGATGCTGTCCACCACGACTGCCATGCAGTCCTCAAGAAAAGCCTCCGCCTCCTCCGGCGTGCCGGCTACCGGCTCGTCGAACAGCTTTCCCTGCTGGTCAAGGAACACCTGGAGGCATTCCTCATCATACTCATACATCTTCCCTCTCCTCCCTTCTATCTAATTCTGGTCCGCTAACGCCGCAAGCTGCGACGGGGTATCTATAAGCGTCCGGGCCCCGGCCGCAAGAAGCGTCTCCCGGCTCCGGAATCCCCAGGTCACCGCCGCCTCCTCTACGCCGGCCGCCCTGGCTGTGGCCACATCCACCTCGGAGTCCCCCACATACAGGCAGTCCTCCTTCCGGATCCCCATCTTGTCCAGCAGGTACAGAACGCCCGCCGGATCCGGCTTTCTCGGGAGCTTCTCCGTCTGCCCCTGCACCAGGTCAAAGACGCCGTCGCCGAAGATCTCCCGCACCACGTCCACCGCCTGGGCGTGGGGCTTGTTGGAGAGCACCGCCAGACGGATGCCCTTTCCCTTAAGCTCCCGCAGCATCTCCGGGATGCCGTCGTAAGGTGTTACATGATATGTACAGTTGTCGTGGAATATTCTCCCGTACACCTGCACTGCCTCCCCGAGCCTTACAAGATGCGCATCCCCGCACGCTTTAAGGGTCCGCTCCAGCAGCTTCCTGGCGCCGTCCCCCACGAACCTCCTGCACTGGTCCCGGGAGATCAGGGGCAGGCCCATCTCCTGCAGCGTCAGGTTCACAGAGTACGTCAGGGACTCCAGTGTATCCGTCAGTGTTCCGTCCAAGTCAAAAATGCAGCCTTTCATCACACACGGTTCTTCCTTTCCTTCTTCTTTCCCTCCTATCATAGTATGAAGCGGCTGAAATTTCAACGGAATTTTTCAGCCGCCCGCCCCTAACTGCTCAGGTACTGCCGCATAGCCCGCAGGGCGTGCTTTTCCAGGCGGCTCACCTGGGCCTGGGAGATCCGGATCTGCTCCGCCACCTCCATCTGGGTCTTCCCCTCAAAGAAGCGCAGCCGTATGATGTACCGCTCCCGCTCGCTCAGCCGCTCCATGGCCGCCTCCAGGGAGAGATCCTCGATCCACTTCTCCTCCCGGTTCTTCCGGTCGCTGATCTGGTCCATCACATATAGGGCGTCTCCCCCGTCGCTGTACACCGGCTCCTGGAGGCTCATGGGCGCCTGGATGGCATCCAGGGCGAACACAATGTCCTCTCCCGAGATACCGATCTCCTGCGCGATCTCCTGCACGGTAGGCTCCTTCAGATGCTGCTTCATGTACAGCTCCCTGGCGTGGATGGCCTTGTAGGCCGTATCCCGCAGGGAGCGGCTGACCCGGATGGAGTTGTTGTCCCGCATGTAACGCCGGATCTCCCCTATGATCATGGGCACCGCGTAGGTGGAAAACTTCACATCCAGCTCCGTGTTAAAGTTATTCACTGCCTTGATCAGCCCGATGCAGCCGATCTGGAACAGATCGTCCGGGTTCTCGCTGCTGCCCGGGAACCGCCGGATCACGCTGAGCACGAGCCGCAGGTTTCCCCGGATGTACCTCTCCTTCGCCTCCTCATCCCCCTCCCGGATGCGGCGGAGCAGTTCCTCCTTTTCCTCTTCTGTCAGGAGCGGGAGCTTTGACGTGTTCACCCCGCAGATCTCTACCTTCCCCTGTGCCATCACACCGGACCTCCTTCAGCTGTCGTCTCATCTTGTACAGTAAGAT
This sequence comes from Mordavella massiliensis, assembly GCF_016901695.1. Taxonomy (GTDB): domain Bacteria; phylum Bacillota; class Clostridia; order Lachnospirales; family Lachnospiraceae; genus Claveliimonas; species Claveliimonas massiliensis_A. The sequence goes on from NZ_JACJKS010000010.1 coordinate 68,262, forward strand.
TTTCTCCAGCCGGCACAGCCTTATACGGTCTCCGGGAAAAATAAAAAAAGTTTTAGCCCTTGACAAAAGGCTAAAACTTTTTTCTCACATACAAAAGCAGGGGCGCTCTATCTGTCCCACTTGTCCGCCAGGTTCTGGATCTGGGTCTCGAACTTTGCAAGGTCCTTGTTGGAGAGCCCCTCGTTCTTCATGACCACCTCCATCAGCCGTCTGGCCGCGGCCACCACTCTGTCAAAGGCCGCCCGCGCCCTGGCCCTGGCTGGCTTCTCGGCCGCCTTCTTCGGGATGCGCAGCCCCTCTGTCAGGATTTCGCCGGTGGCCAGGTCGATGCTGCCGCCCGAGAAGGGGGCAAAGGCCGGGCAGCCGGTCTCCTCCTCCACCGTCCGGGCAAAGGTCTCCGTCACCGTGTCCTCCCCGTGCACCACGATCACCCGGTCCGGCTTCTTCTCAAAGCCTTCCAGCCAGCGCAGCAGGCCGTTCTTGTCCGCGTGGCCGCTGATGCCCTTGATGGACACGATCCGGGCGTTCACCGAGATCGTCTCCCCGAAGAGCTTCACCACCTGGGCGCCCTCCAGCAGCTTGCGCCCGAGGGTGCCCACCGCCTGGTATCCCACAAAGCAGACCGTGCACTCGCTGCGCCAGAGATTGTGCTTCAGATGGTGGCGGATCCGGCCCGCCTCGCACATGCCGGAGGCGGAGATGATGACCTTGGGCCGCTCGTCCAGATTGATCTGTTTGGACTCCTCCGTGGTGATGCTCGTCTTGAGCCCCGGGAAGATGAGGGGGTTGATCCCCTGGTCCACAAGGGCCATGGCCTCCTCGTCAAAGCAGGACTGCACGTTCTTGTTGAAGACCGTGGTGGCCTCGATGGCAAGCGGGCTGTCCACGTACACCTCAAAGGACGGGTACTCCGGAAGGAGGTTCTTCTCCTTGATCTCCCGGATGAAGTACAGAAGCTCCTGGGTCCTGCCCACCGCGAAGGAGGGGATGACCACATTGCCTCCCTTGTCAAAGGTATCCTTAAGGATCCCCGTAAACTCGCTCACATAGTCCGGGATCTCATCCCCGTGGAGCCGGTCTCCGTAGGTGGACTCGATCACCACGTAGTCCGCCTCCCGCACCGGCTGCGGATCTTTGATGATGGGCTGGTTTGTGTTGCCCACGTCCCCGGAGAAGACCACCTTCTTCGTGAGATCCCCCTCCGTCACCCACACTTCGATGCTGGCGGAGCCGAGCAGATGCCCCACGTCGTTGAAGCGGACCCGGATGCCCTCGCAGAGGTCGATGAGCTGCCCGTAGTCGCAGGGGGCAAAGAGGCGGATGGCCGCGTCCGCGTCCGCCATAGTGTAGACGGGCTCGTACAGTTCCCCGCCGCTCCTCCTCGCCTTGCGGTTCCGCCACTGCGCCTCAAACTCCTGGATGTGGGCGCTGTCGCGGAGCATGATGCTGCACAGGTCCGAGGTGGCAAAGGTGGTGACCACATCCCCGGAAAAGCCCTCCTTGCAAAGAAGGGGGATGTTGCCGGAATGGTCGATATGTGCATGGGTCAGGAGCACGTAGTCGATCTCTCCCGCTGTCACCGGCAGCTTCTGGTTCTCGTACAGGTCCGGTCCCTGCTCCATACCGCAGTCGATGAGAACGCGTTTCCCGCAGGCTTCCAGCAGGTGGCAGCTCCCGGTCACTTCGTGGGCGGCGCCGATAAAAGTAAGCTTCATATCCTTCAACCCCTTTTTGTTTTTATTCTACCATTTTCCCGGGGCTGTGGCTATGAATATTTTACCATTTCCCTGCGCAGCCGCTGCATGATCTTCTTCTCCAGCCGCGAGATGTAGGACTGGGAGATGCCGAGCACATCCGCCACCTCCTTCTGGGTCTTCTCCTCCCCGCCGGGCACGCCCAGGCCGAACCGGAGCCGCACGATAGTCTGCTCCCTGCTGGTCAGCCGCTCCAGCGCCTTCCCAAGCACCTTCTTCTCCGCCTCCTGCTCCAGGTCCCGGTAGATCGTGTCCTCCTCGGTCCCCAGGATATCGGAGAGCAGGAGCTCATTCCCGTCCCAGTCCACGTTGAGCGGCTCGTCGATGGACACTTCCATCCTTGTCTTGTTGTTCCTGCGCAGGTACATCAGGATCTCGTTCTCGATGCACCGGGACGCGTAGGTGGCCAGCTTGATGTTCTTCTCCGGCGCAAAGGTGTTGATGGCCTTGATCAGGCCGATGGTCCCGATGGAGATCAGATCCTCCACCCCCACGCCTGTGTTGTCGAACTTTTTCGCTATGTACACCACCAGGCGCAGGTTGTGCTCTATGAGGAGCTTGCGGGCCGCCTTGTCCCCCGGCGTGCCGAGCCTTGCGATGGCCGCCGTCTCCTCCTGAGCCTCCAGGGGCGCCGGCAGGATGTCGGAGCCCCCGATGTAGTGGATCTCTCCCCCTTCCGGAAAAAAGATCGTCCGAAATCCCGGAAGCAGGCGAAGCCTGAACCGGTCCTGCAATACTGTCTGAACTGTCATGTCATTTCCTCCCATCTATAGATCCGGATGCAGCAGCATCCGGTATGTTCCGTCTGAAGACAAATCTTCGTCGCTGATGCCGACAAGCGGCCCTTCTGTCCACTGCTCCCCCTCCCCGCTGACGCAGAGCCTCCCCAGCCTGACAGCCGGGAGCACCCCTTCCTTCTTTCCGACGGAGCGGTAGGGGATGAAGCGCAGGCCTTCCGGAAGCTGCCCGCCGAAGAGCTCCTCCGCCGCCGTGCGCTCCAGAATGCTGACCGGCTCGCCGCTTACGGGGTCTGTGAGGGCGTTTCCCGTGTCTATGACCGCCGGCACCTGCAGATGCCGGCCCTCCCAGTAGAGATCCGCCGTACGCCTGCACCGCGCGCGCCGCCCCGCAAGGGACAAAAGCCACAGGATCCCCGAGGCGGCATAGTAGCTTCCCACAGCCAGGGCAAAGAAGAGGCTTCCCACCTCCACGAACGCCCGGTACTGGGACAGGGACGACAGGATCCCGCCCAAAAGGAACCCGGCCCCGTACAGAATCCCCAGGGCGCGGGCCATCTGCCGGCCCCAGGGCACCCGCAGGGCGAGCCGCAGCATGGCTGTGCTGATCCCCGCGTGAAATACAAAAAATTTTATGACGGGACAGGGAAGCGGCGCCGCGACAGCCGCGCAAAAGAGCGCGGAGCCGGCCAGCGCTCCCAGGGCGGTACGTCCAGGCGTGGCAGAGCTTTTCAGTATCCGCCCGACAAGCAGGAGCAGCAGATGATCCATCATAAAATTTTCCAGAAAAAATACGTCTATATACAGTTCATATTCCACATTCCACCTTCTTCCTCTTTTGTGCAGGGCCTGCATCTTCCATCTTCTGAACCCGGGCAGACTTTATTATAAAGACTGGGAGGCTCCAAAATTTGTCAGATGGTGCCGCCGTCGCCGGAGATTTTATCGACAGAAAACAAAAGATTCCGAAAGAATGGCACAAAAAAGAGACCGCGCGTCCTCACGCGCAGTCTCTGCATCGTCTTGTCTGTTCTGTTATTTCTTAAAGAAATCCGGGATCTTGATGGACTGTTCCTTCACCTTGCTGGTGGGAGTCCTGGGCGTCTCCAGGGAGGGGGTCGTGCCGCCCATCGGGCGCTTCACGCCGCTGCCTGCGCCGGTGGGAACCGCGCCGAGATCCGGCTTCACGCTGTGTGCCGTGTGTGCTGTATGGGCTGCATTCAACTGTCTGTCATAGCTGCTTGCCGGGGGAACCATGCCGGAGCGTCCCTCAAGCCTGGATTTGAGCTTGGAGGAAGTACCGCCCACGTTATGTAATCCCGTCGCAATGACAGTGATCGTCGCTTCGTCAGCTCTGGAGTCGTCGTACATGGCGCCGAAGATGATGTTCGCATCCTCGCCTGCCAGCTCCTGCACGAACTCCGCCGCATCGGAGGCATCCATGAGGGTGATGTCTCCTGAGATATTGATGATGACATGGGATGCGCCCGCGATGGTCGTCTCAAGCAGCGGACTTGCAACCGCCTGCTTCACAGCCTCCAGCGCCTTGTCGTCGCCGCGGCCCTGTCCGATACCGATATGGGCGATGCCCTTGTCTGTCATAACAGTCTGTACATCCGCAAAGTCCAGGTTGATCAGGGACGGTACGTTGATCAGGTCCGTGATGCCCTGGATACCCTGCTGGAGAACCTCATCCGCCTTCTTCAGCGCCTCGGGCATGGTCGTTCTTCTGTCCACCACTTCCAGAAGCTTGTCGTTGGGGATGACGATCAGCGTGTCCACATTCTCCTTCAGCTTCTCAATGCCCGCCAGCGCATTGTTCATGCGGGTCTTGGACTCGAAGCGGAAAGGCTTGGTCACAACGCCTACTGTGAGAGCGCCCTGCTCCTTGGCGATGCGGGCCACGACAGGAGTCGCGCCTGTTCCGGTTCCGCCGCCCATGCCGCAGGTGACGAACACCATGTCCGCGCCCTTGAGCGCTGCGGAGATCTCCTCCGCGCTCTCCTCGGCCGCCTTCTCTCCGATCTCCGGGCGGGCGCCTGCGCCCAGTCCCTTCGTGATCTTGTCTCCGATCTGCATCAGTGTGGGCGCCTTGCATAACTGGAGCGCCTGCTTGTCTGTATTAATAGCGATAAACTCAACGCCGGCAATCTGCTCGTCGATCATCCGGTTGACAGCGTTATTGCCGCCGCCTCCCACTCCAACAACTATAATCTTTGCCGCCGCTTCCGACTCGTTTGTTTTAATCTCTAGCAAGGGTTTCTCCTCCTTTGTTTCTATCCTTATTATATAATTATACTTCCCATAATGGCAGTCTGCCATATATACTATATAATATAGGCTTTTGTCCAAAATATCAATAGAATTTTCTCTGTTTTTGAGGATTTCCGCTCATTTTACGGCAGTTCACCCGCGTCAAAGGTCACTGCATCCCCCTTTTCCATGAAATGTTCCAGGTGGAGCGTCCCTGACTGCCCCTCCAGCTTCTCCAGGATCGGCCGGATCTGGGCGATCTTTTCCGTGGTGATATCGTCCCCGAGAAGGACGCACACCTCGCCGAACCAGAGCTGGATCTGCTCCCCGCTGCACACGACGCGGTCCGGCGCAAGCTCCAGCTCCTTCACATCCTCCGTCACGGCAAGGATGGAGTCAAAGAGCTTCCCGTCCCCGTTCTCCAGCGGTTCATACAGCTCTGCCCCCGAGACGTCCAGTCCCTCGATGCAGGGGACTCCCTCCATCACATCCGGCGCCTTCCGGACAACCGTCCCTTCCCGGTCAAAATACACATTCCCATCTGCGCCTGCCACGTATCCGAGGATCTTCTTCTCAGACACCGTCACGCGCACGGACCAGGGCGCCGCGAGGGAGACTTTGATGGATCGTAAGTTCCCCGGCATCTCGTAGTCCATATAGCGGTACTTGCAGAGCAGGTACAGGGAGTTGAGGGAGAGGGGATCCTCCTCCACCAGATCCACGATCTCCTGGCTGTCCGTGTACTCGTTCCCCTCCACCTCGATCTTCTGCACGTAGGTGAGGAGGAAGGCGCCCAGAAGAAGGATCGCCAGGCCCAGGAGGATCACGATAAACGCATATATTTTATGAGACATTTTGTGTCCCTGCTTCTTTTGTTTCATAGCTGTCTCCTTTTTTCCTGTTATTTTACCAGAGATGATACGCGCAGCACAAGCCCCATTTCCACCAGGAGGAACACCACGGAGGTGCCCCCGTAGCTGACAAAGGGGAGGGTGATGCCGGTGTTCGGTATGGTGTTGGTCACCACCGCGATGTTCAGGATCACCTGGATCAGCATGTGACCCATGGCGCCCGCCGCGACGAGGGCCCCGAAGAGGTCCTCCGACCGGCTGGCGATGACGTAGAACCGCCAGATGAGGATGAGGAAGAGCAAAAGGATGAGGCCCGCGCCGAACAGACCCAGCTCCTCGCAGATGATGGAGAAGATCATGTCATTCTGCGCCTCGGGCACAAACCCCAGCTTCTGCACGCTGCTGCCCAGCCCCCGGCCGAACAGGCCGCCGCTCCCGATGGCGTAGAGCCCCTGCAGCGTCTGGTACCCCTTCTCATACGCCTCCGGGTTTCGCCAGATCGCCAGCCGCTCCAGCCGGTAGCTCTCCAGCATGAGGAACACGGCCAGAAAGGCGCAGGCGGTCACGCCCATCCAGATGAACTGGCCGTACTTCGGGCTGGCGATGAACACCAGGATCACAGCGATCCCCAGGATGATGATGGCCGTGCTTAAGTTGCTGGCCCCCACCAGGCCCGCCACAGGAAGGACCGGGACCATGATGCCTGCCAGGACCCGCATGCGCTTCACCCGGTCCGCGTACCGCGTCACCAGGTCGGCCAGAAAGAGGATCACGGCCACCTTGGCGAACTCGGATGGCTGAAAAGAAAACGGGCCCAAAGACAGCCATCTTCTGGACCCGTTGTACGCATCTCCCACGAAAAGGACCGCCGTCGACAGCGCCACCGCCGCCAGGTAGGCCGGCAGGGCCAGGCGCCGCAGCACGCGCAGGTCCGCATGCACTGTCACATACATGCCGGCAAGGCCGATGCTCGTGGCAAACAACTGCTTCTTCAGATAGTAGAAGGGATCGTGGAACTTCACTTCCCCGTTCCATGCGCTGGTGCTCAGGAGGATCACAAGCCCCGCCAGGAGCAGGGCAAAGAGCGCCGCCAGCAGTGTGTAGTCATATCGTTTCTTTTTTACCGGATCAGGCAATCTGCGGTCTCCTTTACAGGGAATTTACGATCTCTTTGAATTTATCGCCCCGTTCCTCGTAGCTCTTAAACATATCCCAGCTTGCGCACGCGGGAGACAGAAGGACCGCGTCTCCCGGCTGCGCCGCCCGTGCAGCCGTCCGCACCGCCCCGTCGAAGGTGTCCGCGAACACGATGTCCGTGAATCCGCATGCCCGCGCCTGGGAGGCGATCTTCTCCTTCGTCTCCCCCAGGAGCACGAGCTGCTTCACCTTCCCGCCAAAGCTCTCGATCCACTCCCGGTAGTCCGACTGCTTGTCGTACCCGCCGCCGATGAGCACCGTGGGGCGCCGCATGGCCTGCACGGCCTTGATGGCCGCGTCCGGGTTCGTCCCCTTGGAGTCATTATAGTAGGCTACGCCGCCCTTCTTTGCTACGAACTCGATGCGGTGCTCCACGCCCCGGAAGGCCTTCACCGTCTCCCGCACCGTATCTGCGGGCACGCCGTAGGCAAGGGCCATGGCAGCGGCAGCCATGACATTCTCATAGTTGTGGGTGCCGAGGAGCTGGAGCTCCTCCACGGCGCAGAGCGTCTCCGCTACGCCGCCGTCCCTCCTGTACAGTATATGGCCGTCTTCCAGATACATGCCATTTTCCACAGGCCGGGCGCTGGAAAACCAGAGCACCCGGGGCGCAAGAGCCGGATCCTCCCCAAACCGGCACAGCACTTCATCCTCGTAGTTCAGGATGCAGAAGTCGTCCCCCGTCTGGTTCTTCGTGATGTTCATCTTCGCCCGGATGTAGGCCTCCATGGTGTGATGCCGGTTCAGGTGGTCCGGCGTCAGGTTGAGGATCGCGGACACCCGGGGGCGGAAGGTGTCGATGCTCTCCAGCTGGAAGCTGCTCATCTCCGCCACGATGACAGAGTCGTCCCCTGTCTCATCCACGATCTCCGTATAGGGGTTCCCGATATTGCCGACCACGAAGGCGCTCTCATAAGCATTCTTTATGATCTCGCCCAGGAGGGACGTGGTGGTCGTCTTGCCGTTCGTCCCGGTGATGGCTAGGATCTCCCCCTTCCCGAACAGGTACGCCAGCTCGATCTCGCCGATGATCCGGATCTTTGCCTGCCGCATCCTTTCGATCACAGGAAGGTCCGTGGGCACGCCGGGACTTAAGACAACAAGGTCCAGCTCATCCAGCAGCTCCTCCGGGAATGCGCCGGCGACGATCCGGGCGCTGCTTCCCTCTCTCACTTTCCTGCGCACTGCCTCCGTGTCAAGGTTTGGGTTGCCGTCATAGAGGATGACCGCCGCGCCCCGTTTTTCCAGGAGGGCGCCGGCTCCGATGCCGCTTTTCCCCAGTCCGAACACAAGCACTTTTTTTCCTGCTACTTCCATAACGAATATCTCCTTCCCCTACATGGCCATGAGGGCGATCAGACAGAGGATGGCCGTGATGATGGAGAACACCGCCACAACCCGCGTCTCAGACCAGCCGCACAGCTCAAAGTGATGGTGGATGGGCGCCATCTTGAAGAAGCGCTTTCCGCCTGTCATTTTAAAGTATGTAACCTGGATCATCACCGAGAGCACCTCCACCAGGTAGATGAGTCCCACGATGATGATGAAGACGGGCATCTGCAGCATGTAGGCCGCGGAAGCCACGAACCCGCCCAGAGCCAGGGAACCCGTGTCACCCATGAACACGCTGGCCGGATATACGTTGAAGAGGAGGAAACCAAGGAGCGCCCCCACCACCGCGCAGGTGACGGGCTCGATGCCGCTCTTCGTCCCCACGGCGACCACCGTGAAGAAGGTGGCCACGAGGACCGTCACGCTGGAGGCCAGGCCGTCCAGGCCGTCCGTAAAGTTCACCCCGTTGACCGTGCCGATCACCGCCACGAAAAGGAGTGGCACCGCCAGCCATCCGATATCCAGGTACCGGCCCCCGGAGAAGGGGATCAGCATGGTCAGGGGAATGTCGGTAAATTTCACAAGGTAGAAGGCAAAGATGGATGTCACCAGGATCTGCAGGGCCATCTTCTGCCGGGGGAACAGCCCGTCAGAGCGCCGCAGCACCACCTTCAGATAATCGTCCAGAAAGCCGATCAGCCCGAACCCGAGTGTCACAAAAAGGACCGGGATGATGTTGGGATACCGGCCGATATAGAAGATGGACGTGACCGTCACGGCAGTCAGGATGATCACCCCTCCCATGGTGGGGGTGCCCGCCTTCTTCAGGTGGGACTTCACGCCCTCCTCCCTCTCGGTCTGACCCATTTTCATCCTGCGGAGCACCGGGATCACCAGCGGCCCCATGATTACGCTCAGTGCAAAGGAGATCAGCACCGGCAGAAAAATTGTATAGTCCATAGATACACCTCTCGTCTCTTTCGTTTTTATAACCGAAAACAGTATACTGCATTTTTCACTCTTTTTCAACGCCAAGATAGGGCAGGATGTTGGCTAAGATCTCGCGAATCACGGGCGCCGCGATGGTGCCCCCGTAGTACACCCCCTTTGGGTCGTAGATGATGCACATGCCAAGGACCTGCGGGTCGTCCGCCGGCGCGAAGCCAAGGAAGGAGGAGATGTACCGGTTGGCGCTTCGCGGCAGCGTCTGGGAGGTGGCCGTCTTGCCGCCCACCCGGTAGCCCTCCACCGCCCCGTTCTTCCCGGACCCTTGCGCCACCACCTTCTCCAGGATGGCCCGCATGGAGGCGGACGTCTCCTCCGAGACGATCCTCTCCCCCTTCTCTTTGCGCAGGCTGACGCTCTCCTTCCCGTCCTCATCCAGCACCCGGAGCCCCACGTGGGGCGTCACCCGGCGGCCGCCGTTGATGAGGGAACTGACCGTGGCGGCCATCTGGACGGGCGTCACCTGGAAGGACTGGCCGAAGGCCATGGTGGCCAGCTCCACCGTGCCGATGTCCTCCTGCCTGTGCATGATGGTCCCCGCCTCGCCGGGCAGGTCGATCCCCGTCAGGTCCATGAGCCCGAACCGGTCGTAGTAGCTGCAGAAGGTGTCCGCGCCAAGCCGGAGCCCCACGTCGATAAAGACCGGGTTGCAGGAATTCATGACCCCCTCCACAAAGGTCTCCTGCCCGTGTCCGCCCACCTTGTGGCAGCGGATCTTCCGGTCCTCCACCACCCGGTAGCCGGGGCAGGTGAAGGTGTCGTCCGGCTTCACCACCCCCTCCTCCAGGGCCGCCGAGGCGGTGACGATCTTGAAGACCGAGCCCGGCTCGTAGGTGTCGTTGATGCTGCGGTTCCTCCACATCCGGTTCAGGGCGTCCTGCCTCTCCTCATCCGTCAGCTCCCCGGCTCCTTCCCCCGTGTTCAGGGTGAAGGGGTCGTTCAGGTCGAATTCCGGCACGTTGACCATGGCGAGGATGGCCCCGTCCCGCGGGTCCATGAGGAGGATGGACACGCCCTCCGCCTGCTTTTCCTCCATCACCTTCTCCGCCATCTGCTGGGCGTACATCTGGAGATTGTAGTCTATGGTGATCTGGAGATCGCTGCCTGCCACCGGCTCGATCCGGTCCTCCGCCTCCCCCTCCAGCTCAATCCCCCGGGCGTCCGTCGTGGTGAGGATGGTGCCGTTGTGCCCCTTCAGGCAGGATTCGTACTTCACCTCCAGGCCGATGATCCCCTGGTTGTCTGCCCCGGTGAAGCCCAGGACCGTGGAGGCCAGGTCGCCGTAAGGATAGTACCTCTTGAAATCCTCATCCACCTTCACCCCGTCAAGGCCCATGCTGCGGATCGCATCCCCGGTCTCCTTCGCCACGTTGGTGCGGATGCGCTCCATGGAGGAGACCTTCTCCACCTTCTTTCGCACCTGCGCCTCGTCCATCTCCAGCATCTTCGCAAGGACGCGGATCACCTCCTCCGGGTCCGTGACCTGGCTGTGGATCACGGAGATGGTGCAGACCGTGCGGTTGTCCGCCAGCACCGTCCCGTTCGCATCCAGGATCCGCCCACGGGCCGCCTTGATCTCCCGCTCCCGCTGGTGCAGGTCCAGGGCTTTCTCCTGGTAGTACTCAGCCCGGAAGATCATCAGGTACACGAGCCGCCCCATAAGGAAGAGGATCACAAGGACAGCGCAAAGGAAGACAAGGAGAAGTTTCTTCTTATTATATGTCCGGTTGCGCACAAAAAAACCTCACAGAAGTCTTTCTATACTTTATGAAAGCTTCTGTGAGGTTATACATCTACCATTCGCTGTAGTCTTCGTCGTAGTAGTCCTCATCATAGGACTCGTCGTAGGATTCGTCGTAAGATTCGTCGCTATAGTCCTCCTGCGACTCCTCAGAGGGCTCCGCCTCCGTCCCGGCCTGGGGCTCCACGGGCTCTGTCTGCGTGATGCCCAGGTAGGGGAAGATCTCCCGCATGATATCCGCAGCCATCTGCACAGCCAGGGAACTCTGCGCCTGGTCGTACTCGTTCGGCTCGTCAATGACCACATAGACCGCGATCTCCGGATTTTCCTGGGGTGCAAAGGCAATGAAGGATACCAGGTTCTTCCCCTCGCTCCGGGGCAGTTTCTCTGCTGTTCCGGTCTTGCCGGCCACCTCGTATCCCGGAATATCCGCCAGTTTTCCGCTTCCTTCCAGCACGACGCCGCGCATGTAATCCTTGACAAGGGCGCTTGTCTCTTCAGAAACTGTGCGCTTCACAAGAACGGGTTCCACATTTTCGATCACATTCCCGTTCTCGTCCTGGATCTGCTTCACGATGTGGGGCTCGTAGTAGTAGCCGCCGTTGATGAGGGAGCAGAAGCCTGCCATCATCTGGGTCATGGTCACGTTGAAGTTCTGTCCGAAGGCGTTGGTCGCAAGGCTTGTCTCATCCATATTGTCCGGCGTATAGAGAAGTCCGGATGTGTCGCCCTCGCCGGGCAGGTCGATGCCCGTCATTTCCCCGAACCCGAAGATATGCTGGTATTTGGAGAAATCCACCGCTCCGATCATTTCCCCGATCTGCATCAGCGCCACGTTGCAGGAGTTCTCTACCGCCCCTTTCACCGTCAGCGTCCCGTGACCGTCCCGGTTGATGCAGTGGATGTCGTAATCTCCGATGTGGAGGGAACCGCCGCAGTAGAAAGTCTCATCCCCTGTCAGCGCGCCGGTCTCCAGCGCGGCCGCCACCGTGAAGGGCTTGACCGTGGAACCAGGCTCGTAGGTGTCGCTGACGCAGAAATTCTTCCACAGGTTGTTGAGTGCATCCAGCGTCTCCTCGTCGCTCATGGCGTCGATCTCTTCCTGTGTGTAGTACTTCGTCAGATCCCTCGGATTGTTCAGGTCATAGTTTGGATAGCTGGCCTCAGCCAGGATCTCCCCGGTCTGCGGGTTCATCACCATAACCGCTGTATTCTTGCTGCCCTCGCCGGGCGTCGCGTTGTTCTTCCTCTCGTCGTTGAACTGCTGGATATACTTTTCCACCACGCTCTGCACCTGCAGGTCGATGGTGGACACCACCGTCTTGCCGTTGACCGGTTCCTTCACCGTCCGCTCCACCGAGGTGCCGCCTTCCAGGTACCCGTACTCCCGGCCGTCTGTGCCGTTCAGGATGGAGTTGTAGTAGCCCTCGATCCCGCCGTTGCCCACATTGCCGTCCACCGTAAAGCCGAGGACGTCGCTGGCGAGGGTGCTGTAGGGATAGGTTCTGTGGTAGTCCTCCTCCAGCCAGATCCCCTTCACGTCCGGGTAGTTCTCCTCATCTTCATCAATGGCTTTGAACGTCTGGGCCGTGGCGTAGTCAACGCCCTTCTTCAGCACGCTGTACCTGCTGTCCGGATTTTCAGCCACGAGGGCGTCTACCACCGACTCCTCGATCCCGAAGCAGTCCCTGAGCGCCTGCTTCGTGGGGGCCAGATAGTCCTCGTCGTCCAGCATGGCCTTCACGTCCAGGATCACATTGTACACCCGCTCGCTGGTGGCCAGCTTGCTGCCGTTCCGGTCCACGATATCCCCCCGCTTGTAGGGGATGACCCGGCTGTCATACTGCTGCTGGTCCAGCACGATCTTCGTATATTCTTCGCCGCTGGCCGCGTTGATGTAGGTGATCCGCATCACAAGACCAGCAAAAGCTAGTATGATCCCCGCAAAGAGGATAACTAGCTTTTTCTGCATAAACTTGGGAAATTTCTTCCGCAGTAGATTCTTTACTTTTTGCGTCATATCCACACCTAATTCTGTACCGTATCCGCGCTCGCTATGATGCCGCTCTCCGGGATCTCCTCGTACTGCGTCACATAGGCGTCGTCCGGGCTGTCATACTCGACGATCTGGCTGCCAAGAGCAGGCACCATGCCCATCTCGTCCACCGCCTTCTGCTTGATCTGGTCGAGGTTGACCGAGTCGATGACCGCGTTGTACTTCGTCGTATTTTCCTCCCTCATGTCCGCAAGCTCTTCCTGCATCGCCGTGATGTTGTTGGAACGGCTTGTAATCTCCGCCTGCAGGCTCACGTAATTTACGCAGATAAAAAGGGCCATCAGCGCGGCTGCGCTGAGAAATACGACATACCGCTTGCCGACGCGGAGCGCTTTCCTCCTCTGCTGTCTGGCGCGGCGCTCCCGCTTCCTGTCCCTGCGCGGATCCTCCTTCGGCGTCTCCCCCCGCCGCGGAGCGTAGTCCGGCTTTGTCACAGTGTTTCCGTACACGTACATGGAACGGACGTCAGAGCCGCTTCTGTATGCATTTGTTCTTCCCGCTGCAGTCCTTCTTGCCGCTGCCATCTGCCTGTCCCCTTTCTGTGTACACTTTATCCCCTGCCCTCTATTTTCTCTCGAAAATACGCAGCTTCGCGCTCTTGGACCGGCTGTTCTCCCTCAGCTCGTCCTCCCCGGGCAGAATGGGTTTTCTAGTGATAATACTCCCTTTTGAGACCTTGCCGCACACGCAGACCGGAAAATCCTTCGGGCATGTGCACGGGTCTTCGTTTTTTCTGAATGCGCTCTTCACGATCCGGTCCTCCAGCGAATGGAAGGTGATGATGCAGAGCCTTCCGCCCGGATTCAGCAGATCGATCATGTCGTCCAGCGAATTCTTCAGCACTTCCAGCTCCCGGTTCAGTTCGATCCGGATCGCCTGAAAGGTGCGCTTCGCCGGGTGTCCCGACATCTTCTGGAATTTCATCGGGATGGATTCCCGGATGATCTCCGTCAGCTCGCCGGTTGTCTCGATGGGCCTTTTCGCGCGGGCGGCTGCGATATGCTTGGCGATATTCTTCGCAAACTTATCCTCCCCGTAGTCGCGGATCACGCGGTAGAGGTCCCTCTCGCTGTAGTCATTGACGATGTCCCTGGCCGTCATCTGCTGACGCCTGTCCATTCTCATATCCAGGGGTGCATCTTCGCGATAGGAGAATCCCCGCTCTGCCGTATCAAGCTGATAGGATGATACGCCCAGATCGAGCACGATCCCATCGACCCTGTCAATGCCAAGATCATGGAGCACGGACTTCATATCACAGTAGTTTCTCCGGACTATTGTGACTTTCTCCCCGAAGTCCTTTAAGCGGATGCCCGCCGCCTCTATGGCAGCCTCATCCTGGTCTATTCCTACAATACTCCCCTTGTCCGACAGACGCCTGCATATCTCGTATGCATGTCCGCCTCCGCCGAGCGTCCCGTCTACATAGGTGCCGTCCGGCCGGATGCGCAGCCCGTCGATCGTTTCTTCAAGTAATACTGAACGGTGCTTAAATTCCATATCTTCTCCCTCTAGATACTGAATCCGCTCGCCTCCATATCCGATGCGATATCTTCAATAGAGAGCTCCAGTTCAGCATTTTTCTCATCCCATCTGGCCTTGTCCCAGATCTCGGCACGCTTCCCCATACCGATAAACACAACTTCTTTCTCAAGCTTCGCGTACGTTCTGAGAGCCGGTGAGATGAGCGTCCTGCCCTGCTTGTCAAGGTCGCCGTCCGCCGCGCTTCCCAGAAAGAAATGCGCGAAGGCCCTGGCTTTCGGATCTGTGGTAGTAGGTAGGGCGTTCAACTGGTCTTCAAAGGCGTTCCACTGGTCTTCCGGATACACGTACAGGCAGTTCTCCATGCCTTTTGTTATGACGAAATGCTCCCCCAGATCGTCACGGAACTTGGCTGGAATGATCAACCTCCCCTTTGGGTCGATATTATGGCTGTACTCTCCTTTCAACATCAGAACTCACCCTCTTTCAAAGTGGCCTGCCACTTTCGTGCCACTTTGCACCACTTTTCACCACTTTCTACCACTTGAGCCCATTGTAAACCACTTTTACATGGATTTCAAGCCTTTTTTAGAAAAAAAAGAAGACAGGCATTCCTGTCTTCCATTTCCCGTGAAATCCGTATGTCTACTGGGTTTCGTCCGCCGTCAGAAGGCCCGTCTCGTAGTCTGTGATGGCGTTGTAGTCCACCTCGGCCGTCTCCACCGGCCTGCTGTCCATGTACATGTTGACCGCGGAATAGCCGATCCAGCCGACCAGGGCCACCGCCAGCACACCCACGATGCAGCGGCGGATGATGTACTGGATCTTCTCCTTCTTCATGTTCTTCCTGCGGTTCGCCTTCTCTTTTTTATATCTGTCAACTTTTTCCTGACTCATCTTTCAAGCACTCCTTTATCCCACGTTCCGGCACAGACCTGTGTGCTGCGCCGCGCTGTGGTTATTGTACCACATAAGAGCCGGTTACACAACCACGATTATGCCTCCGTCGGCAGCGTACATGCTGCTGATCCCCGCCGTGTCGAGCACGATGACGTCCCGCGGGCTGATCTTCTCAAGGAGCATCTCCTTCACCCGCCGCGCCCGATCCGGGCAGTTGCAGTGGCTGATCGCCAGCACCTTCTCCTCCGGATGGCGCACGCCGCGGACCACTTCCTCCACCATCTTCTCCAGCGCTTTCTTCATGCCCCTGGCCTGCCCGAGCTGGCAGATCGTGCCCTGGGGCGTGGAGCCCATGACGGGCTTGATGTTGAGGGCCGAGGCAACCAGGGACTTGATGCCCTTCAGGCGGCCGTTCTTGCGCAGCGTCTCCAGCGTCTCCAGCACAAAGTAGGTGTGCTGGCTCTCAATGTAGTCCTCCACTGTGCGGACCACCTCGTCAAAGGCCATCCCGGCCTCCTCGCACTCCCCGATCTTCCGGGCGATGAGCGTCTCCCCAACGGAGGCGGAGCGGGAATTGAACACGTAGATGTCCTTCTGTCCGTACTCCTCATGATACAGGTTCTTTCCGAGGACCGCGCTGTTGTAGGAGCCGCTCAGCTCCGCGGACAGCGTCACCGCGTACACCCGCTTCGCATCGCAGCGGTAGCCCTCCATATATCTCTCCGGGGACGGGCAGCTCGACTTCGGCGAGTTGGGGCTCTCCGCCACAAGGGCGAGGAACCGCTTCTGGTCGAAGGTCTCATCATCCACTATATGATGGTCGTCCACATCGATACTGAGGGACGCCGTCTCGTAGTACCCGGACCGCTTCATCTCCTCCGTGAGCTCTCCGCAGCTATCCACAATCACTTTATAACTCATGTTCCATCCTCCGTGATACACATTGCTATTATATGTAGTATCAAAAACTACTTTTTATATCATACCACAGGACACGGGGAATGAAAAGGGTTTTTATGCCATTTTGATCTGTCTCGATATCCCAAGCGCCAGTCCCATCTCCCCCATCAGGAAGAGAACGGACGTGCCTCCGTAGCTGACAAAGGGAAGAGTAATGCCCGTGTTGGGTATCACGTTCGTGACAACCGCCACATTGAGCACGACCTGGAGCGCGATGTGGGCGAAGATGCCGGCCGCCACCAGAGCTCCGTAGATATCCGGCGCATTCTGAGCGATCACCATGAGCCGGTAGAGCAGAAGGCCGAAGAGCAGGAACACCATGATAGCGCCGAACACGCCCAGTTCCTCACAGATGACCGAGAGGATCATGTCGTTCTGCACCTCGGGAATAAACTGTTTCTGGGCGCTGTTCCCCAGCCCCTTCCCGAAGAAGCCGCCCGAGCCCACCGCGTAGAGCCCCTGCACCACCTGGTAGCCAAGGCCGGAGGAATACTTCTCCGGATCCAGCCAGACGAGGATCCGGCCCAGGCGGAAGTTGCCTGCAAACTCCCCCGCCTCCACAAGCGGGCCCAGGATCACCGGCGCCAGGATCACCGCCGCCACGCCCAGCACGACCGGGACGATGAACAGCGCTTTTTTCGGGTGCACGGTGAACACCATGAGGAAGGAGATGCCGAACACGATGATGGCCGTGCTTAAGTTCTCCGTCAGGAAGAAGACGCAGGCCGCCGACAGGGCGCCCCAGCAGAGCACCCGCACGACGCCCTCCAGAGTGTTGATCTTCTTCCCCACCTGGCAGATCACCACGGGGATGAAGAGGATGACCGCGATCTTGGCCAGCTCCGCCGGCTGCAACTGCTGGTTAAAGGGAAGTTTCAGCCATCTGCGGGCCCCGTTCACCTCCTTGCCGAGGGGCGTCTGCACGAGCGCCATCACAAAGAGAGAGAAAAAGAAGATCTTCTTCGCATGCTTCGCCCACACATGGTAGTCTATGAGGGACACCACGTAGGCCCCCAGCGCGCCCGCCAGGCAGAACAGCACCTGCCGGGTAAAATAGTGCATGCTGTTGCCGTAGTCCACCTGGGCCGCGTAGGCGCTGGCGCTGTAGAGCATGACCAGGCCGAAGCAGACGAGGAAGACGATGGACGCCACCAGGCTGTAGTCGAAGTACTGCAGACTGCTCTTCACACGGGCGCGCACCGCCTGGGACCTCCCGGAGGGACGGCCCGCCGGGGGACTGGTTTTCTTTTTACGGACAGGCGTCTGTCTGCCCGGATTGCTTTTGTTGTTCATGTATGTACACTCACCACTCTCTTTTTACAGGGACTGCCAGTACCCTGGATTCATTGTACACCGCATCACCACGCTCTTCGGAAGGCGCCGGTAATGTTTCCCTATAAAAAAGCCCAGATACTTGGATGCGCTGGAGATAAACAGGGCGATCAGCATCAGGGGATGCCGGCGACGCAGAAGATAGGCTGCCGTCTTCTTCACCATCCGGATGCCCTCCGTCTCCGACCGGATCCCTTCAAACAGTTCCGGATGCTGCGCCTGCGCCACAGCGATGTCAAAATTGCGGTGAAACTGCTGCCTGTTTGAGTAATTGTGGGAATGGATCACCCTTGCTTCCGCCGCATAGGTGACCTGATAGCCGGCCAGAATACAGCCGGCTGCATAGACCGTGTCCTCACTGATGATGACCTTCTTCTCAAACCCGCCTCTCTCCAGATACAGCTGCCTCCGGTACATGGCACAGACATTGGAACAGAAGTATGCCTTGATCCCAAGGGTGGCAAGATCCTCCTTTGTCTTGACCATCCCCGTCTCCGGATAATTGAAACTTCTCGTATACCGCTCGATCACATGGCAGTCCGCCCGGGGGATCTGCCTTGCGTAGGCAAGGGCAGTCTTTTCATCCTCCATCGCCTCAAGGAGCCGCTCTGTCAGGTGTCTGTCAGCAGGCACCGCGTCCTGTGTCATACAGAGGATATAGTCCGCATCCGACATGCGGACAGCCCGGTCCCGCGTGCCGCCATGGTCGAACTCTTCCGGCTTCACTTCCTCTATTATGATGTTGTCATAGCCTTCTTCCGCAAGCAAAGCAGACAGATCCAGCCCATCCCGGGTATGCATGATATAGATATACCGGATCCTTTGGATCTGCTCTTCCAGCCTTCGGATCAGCTGTTTCAGTTCGCTTCCCGGCCTGTGCACCGGGAGCACCACGTCGATCACTTTCTCTTCCATAGATTTACTCGGAACCCTTCCCTGTAATTACAATCTTCACCGTCTGCAGCAGGATCCTGATATCCAGCCCGATATCCCACTCTGTAATATACTGCTTGTCCAGGCGCACTACCTCTTCAAAATCCACGATATCGCTGCGCCCGTTCACCTGCCACATCCCGGTAAGTCCCGGCTTCATAGCCAGTCTGGCTTTATGATGGAGTTCGTACTGCTCGTATTCATCTACTGTCGGGGGCCTTGTGCCGACCAGGCTCATCTCCCCCTTCAGGACATTCCAGAACTGCGGGAACTCATCAAGCGAGGCCTTTCTCATAAAATGCCCGATTGGAATGATCCGCGGATCATTCTCCACCTTGAACATCAGCCCCTGCATCTTATTCTTCTCTTCCAGTTCCTTCTTCCTCTCCTCGGCATCCGGATACATGGAGCGGAACTTGTAGATCGTAATGATACGCCCGTTGCGCCCGACCCGCTTCTGGGAGAAGAAGATCGGCCCCGGACTCTGTATATAGATCACAGGCCCGAAGATAACCGCGATCACTGCCGTCATGAGAAGTCCCACAATACCGCCCGCTATATCCATCACACGCTTTACAAAAAGCTGCCGCGGATCCGCAACCTTGATCGTTCGCGTAACAACCATGTAGTCCGTCAGATTTTCCACAAAAGTATGGGTGTTCTCACCTTTGACATACCCGATGTTGACATGCGTCGTGACTCCCATCTCCTCACACGCCCGCAGCAGCTGGTCCTGCGCCCTTCCGCCGATGGCGTAGTCCACGAACACCTCGTCCACCGCATGTCCCTTCAGATATTCCAGCGAACTGCCAAGATCCGCCACGACCGGGACGCCGCTTATCTCCTGCTGCGCTTTGCCGGATGCGATATCTGTGAGAATGATTCCTTCGATATAGAAGCCCGTGTAGGGTTTGGCGCGCATTGTCTGCACGACATCTGCCGCTCTTTCAGAACTGACCACGATGATCATCGCCTGCAGATACTTCCTGTCGCGCATCCTCCGCCTCACGACCCTCTTCCAGGCGATCCTCTCACAGTAGATCAGGCCTACGCCGAACATCCAGAGCTGCAGAAGAACGGCACGGGAAAAGATGAACGCTGTCTTCGTGACAAAGAGATAGGCAAAGATGACCAGGATCACTACCGTGATCAGCAGGATCGTCTTTTTCAGTTCATCAATGAAACTCCGGCGGAGTATATTCTTATAATTCTCCATAAAAAAGCCGGCGCATATCTGGACAAGAAAAAGGATCACACCCAGATTGCGGTACCGGAAATCGGAGTATGGGAAAAAGAATCCGTGACGAAAGATATAGGCAGCCACATAGGCAACCTGGAGGCACAGAGCATCCAGCAGGATAAAATCCAGATGCTTCTGCCATATTTTCATTTCTCTCTGATACATAACATTCCTCAAATATTGGGTAAATTATTTACAGATTATCTGCTCATGTTATCTTATCATACTATATTTTGTCTCAAAGGGCAAATCTGCGTATGATATTGATCCAGAGTTCTGCCTGGATCACAAGATAGTTCAGCAGATGCGACCTGCGCACAGGCACCCTGTCGCACTTCCTGCAGATGCGGAACCCCTCCCGCAGGCTCAGGAGATAACTCTTCCCCATGCCCTTCTTCAGGAAAAAGCATCCCTTGATGAAAAAGCCGGCCGCCAGGAACGGCAGATTAAGGAGGATCTGAGGCAGCGGCATATTTTTGTAGATCAGATAAATATTATTCCTCCCGGAATATCTTGTCTTGAATTCATTATAGCGCGAACCACTGGACGCGCTTCCCACATGTATCACACGCGCTCCCGGCTCATACAGGTTCACATAGCCATAGATCCGCGCCCGGTATCCCACGTCAATGTCTTCCAGATAGGCGAAATGCCTCTCGTCAAAATATCCAATCTCCTCAAAGACAGCCTTCCGGTAGATCGCGGCCCCGCCGCATGCAGCAAAGGTTCTTGCAGGCCTTGTATACTTCTCTGCCGACGCATCCCTGCCTCTGGCAAACGCCCACCCCATCGCATTGTAGTATGTGCCGGCGCTGTCGAGCTTATCCGGATCATCATACCGGAGCATCCTGGCCTCCACGGAAAAGATCCGGGGACTCCTCCTGATCGCCCGGAGCAGGTGTTCCACAAAGCCGTCCAGGATCTCTGTATCGTTGTTAAGCAGGATCACATACTCCGTGTCAGCAGCCCATATCCCCTCATTGACCGCCCTGCAGAACCCGTAATTCTCATCCAGAAGAATGTACTTCACCTGCGGGAACGCCGCTTTCGCGTCCCTGATCGTATTGTCCTTTGACCCGTTATCCACTACGATCACGTCCATCCCGGTACGGGTATGGCCGTAGAGCGCCTGCAGACAGGGGAGCAGATATTTTGCCCCATTATAATTGGGGATCACTACCGTAACTTCTCTCATCTCTTATCCTTTCTGGTTATTGCGCAGCGTGTAGTCACACTTGGTCAGCGTCAGGTTCGGATTGTACATCGGATCACCTTCCTTCAGGATGCTCAGCCAGCGGCTTCTCATAAATTCAATTTCGCTGTAGAATCTTCTCGCCTTCTCCCTGGTGTCTTCCGCCCCTCTTGTTTTTGACTCGTAATGGTAGAGTTCCACATATGGGTCATAGACTACCAGGTACCCCTTCTCACGCACTCTCAGGCAGAAATCAACATCATTAAACGCCACCTTCAGCGCTTCATCCAGACCTCCGGCCTCCGTGTATACGGTGCGTCTGACCATCATGCAGGCAGCTGTCACCGCGCTGAGATCCTGCTGGACAGACGCCTTGTGAAGGTACCCCGTATAGCGCCTCGGCAATCCCACAAACACTGCGCCGGCTATGCCGCCGATGCCGATTACGATCCCCGCATGCTGGATCGTGTCGTCCGGATAATACAGCTTTGCCCCTACGATACCGACATCTTTTCTCTGGCAGTTGGCAGCCATCTGCGAAAGCCAGTCCTCCGTGATCACCTCCACGTCGTTGTTCAGCAGGACTATATATTCCCCTTTCGCATGCTGCACACCGAAATTGTTGATCGCCGAATAGTTAAATTCACCCGGCCAATGGACAATGCGCACCTGCTCCGACTGGATCTTCCTGTAATAGGAAAATGTCTGCTCCTCCGTGCTGTTGTTTTCCACAATGATGATCTCATAATTTCTGTATGCCGATCTCTCAACGGACCGCAGACAGGCAGCCAGCATCTCCTGATGATCCTTATTGGGGATGATGATCGAGATCAGCGGCTCCCTCTCCAGCTTATAATTCACGCGGTAAAATCCAAGATCTTTCGTATGGCTGACTTCCGCCTTCTCGCCGCACCTCCTCAGATGCGCCTCGATCGCCCGTTTCCCCGCCTCAAATGCATACATCTTGCTGGCCGGGTTATCCGCAGTGGAAGATTTGTGCACCCTCCAGTGATACAGGACTCTGGGGATATGCACGATCCCGTCCGCCCGCTCCGTACATCTGAGGATCAGGTCATAGTCCTGCGCGCCGTCATAGGCGCTGTCCAGCCCTCCCACCTGATCCAGCAGCGCCCTGGAAGCCACAAAAAAGTGCGTGATATAATTATTGGAACGCAGAAGATCTTTATTAAAATCCGGCTTCATGTGAGGCTGGAAATGCTCTGCCAGATCCGTGGACACCTTGTCCTCGTCCGTATACAGCACATCCGGTCTGCCCTTCTCATTGACCGCCCTGACAATTTCAAACAGGGCGTCCGGCGCCAGCAGGTCATCATGATCCAGAAGCCCGATGTACTCTCCGCCTGCAATCCGAAGCGCGGCATTCGTGTTCTGGGCGATCCCCTCATTTTCCGGCACATCCGTCACCCGGATCCGCGGATCCCGGGCTGAAGCCACCTTCAGGATCCGCGCCACAGACTCATGAGCCGGATTCACATTCGCAATACACAGTTCCCAGTTCCCATATGTCTGCCTGCGCACAGACTGGATCATCTGCTTCAGGAATTCCTCCGGCGTATTATATACCGGCACGAGAATACTGATCAGAGGCATATACGCAAAGGTTTCCCCCTTCTGTCTTTCCAGTTCCTCCTCCGCAGCCTGGTGGTTGCGGTACCACTCTTCATAATCCACGTCATCGGTCTGAAACCGTTCTGTAAAGCGTACCCAGAATTCCCTGGGGCCGAAATGTTTCAGGTACAGCAGCCCTTTTTTTATATTATATGGCGACAGTTTCTTGATAAGCTTCAGCCAGCTGATCTTATATGTTTCCATAGATTTCCTCCTTATGCGCCCGCGCATGTGATCCGGTTTTACTCTCCGAGATTTACGTAAATGCATCCCTGGTGCTCCATAATATATCCGTTGTCCGGATACTCACCGCCAAAACTTATATTGCCTGCATACTCCACCTGTTCCTGCGCAGGTGCTGCAAGAGGCATATCCATGCACTGCATGAAATACAAAATACGCGTCTCATCCACATTGCGTTTATCATTACTCCACTCAAAAAACGATTTGCCCATTACTTGTCCCTTGAATGAAAACACATTCTCTTCTGTTCTCTCTATTCCAGTAAATACAATAACAGTTTCCTCATTGGCATCACACTGCCTGTAGATATCCTGCGCGATCTCCACGTCATTTTTAAATCTTATATTATCTGCGCAGAGCAATATCTGGGAATTGAGTATTTGAGATACAAGTACCGCCCAGATTATATATTTCGATCGCCTGAACAAAGAGTAAAATTCAAAAAATACGAACGCGCAAAACACTGGAAGGACGATCATAGACCGTATCAGCAGGCGGCTTCCCGTAACAACATTGATCAAAAACGGGGAAGCAAGAAGACAGATCATATAAAAAGTCTTCCAGCTCACTTTACGTTTGCTGTTTACAAAATAATACAGCAAAAACAGGAACGAGATAAGATAAGACAGATTCAGAACATGGCCAATCCCCAGTACCACTCTTCCCACAGATACAGCGAGCCAAAAGAGAGCTTCCCCAAACGGCTCGGACATCCAGGCCACTTTATCTGCAAGATACTCTGATTGAGGAACCTGTAATTGCACCTTTACAACAGCTGATACTGAAAAATAGATAACCGCACTGACAAACCAGACTCCAGCCATCAGCACAATCCTTCTTATATTCTGCGAACGCTCCTCCCGGTTTAATTTATACATGCAGATCAGCACTCCGGCAATATATAAATTCAGAAACGCCTGGTACATTCCATAGCAGAAAACAAGAAGGGGGACAAGAAAAAGTATATTTATAATCTTTCTTGTCTCAAGCAAATGGTATGTCAGCACAAAACAGACAGCCATTACAAAAAGTGCAAGCGAAAACTCCGCGGACTGAAGCGTAAAGTAAAACTGCTCCAGAAGAACCGGCGATGAGATGATCAGTCCGCCGCATATCAGATTCTTTTTCCAGTTATTACCTACCGCACCCATATTTAAAAAATAGACAAAGACTACGGCAAACAGAAAGAAATGAACATATGTGAGTACATTAAGAAGATACAGATCCCCTCTCAGAAACGGAAACACCTCTTTCAAAAAGACAAGTGAAAACCTGTCAATGGAAAGCCAGTGCTGAAGGGTCCCATCCGGATTGATCAGGAACTCATCTGTATCATAACCGATATTATAGACCAGGATCTTCTGCAGCGAGAAAAGGATCGTAAACACAGCCAGGCCAAGCACCATTTTCCAGTTGTCACGCAAAAACTGAACAAAAGTATTTTCCCCGTTCTTTGTATGTATTGATTTCAAAACTCTTCTCCTCTCATAAAGTCTTTCTTTTTCGAAACACGAATATCCTCTGGCCAAAATAATTGACAAAGACAAACAGCACCATACCCACTAACATGGCTCCGTTTTCCTGAATACGGAGAGACTGGCCGGAAAGAACTGCTGCCGCAACAGGTTTGGCCACACCATATGCAATAAAATAACATACGCTGATATTCAGCACAAACCGAAGGACAACTGAAACGGATCTTTCCTTACTGCGAAATGTAAAGTTTTTATTCAAGAAGAAACTCAGGATGCTGCCAAACACATAATTGCCTGCCGACGATATCCAATAGCTCATATGGCATACATTGTACAGAAAGAACATCACAGCCGTGCCAAAGATTGTGTTCGCCACCCCCACCAATATAAATCGTATAAATGTTTTATCCAAATCTGTAAAAAACTTTTTCATTTTTCGTCCGCCCGTCCCTGCTATGGTGTATTATACTTCATATTGCGTGCAGACTCAACAAAAAGCTGGAGAAGAGCGCTCCAAAAACCGCTCTTCTCCAGACGGACCTGCCTTCTCTATTTGCACGTATCGAATTCCGGGTTGAAGGCGTAGAAGTTCCTGCAATCCAGGTGCTCCTGCACCCGCCGCAGGCTCTCGCCGAACCGCTGGTAGTGGACGATCTCCCGCTCCCGCAGGAACCGGATCGGGTCCGCCACCTCCGGGTCCTTCACGAGCCGGAGGATGTTGTCGTAGGTGGTCCGGGCCTTCTGCTCCGCCGCCATATCCTCGTGGAGATCCGTGATGGGATCCCCCTTGGACTGGAAGACCGTGGCCGTCCAGGGGACGCCGCCGGCGGACTGGGGCCAGAGGGCCAGGGTGTGATCCACATAGTACTTGTCGAAGCCGGAGCGCTCCAGCTCCTCCGGGGTCAGGTTTTTCGTGAGCTGGCAGACGATCGCGCAGATCATCTCCATGTGGGCCAGCTCCTCGGTGCCGATGTCAGTCAGCGTGCCTGTCACCTCTTTGTAAGGCATGGTGTACCGCTGGGAGAGGTACCGCATGGAAGCGGCCAGCTCCCCGTCTGGGCCTCCGAACTGGCTGATGATCACCTGGGCCATCTTCGGGTTGGTCTGGGTGATCTTTACCGGATACTGCAGACGTTTCTCATAATTCCACATAGATCAGCATCCTCCTTCCTGCCACGGCCATGGCTCGTTGATCCAGTTCCAGCGGTCTGTCTCCGAGAGATCCGCTGTGTCGATGGTGAGGGGGCCGTAGTACTTTGCATACTCCTTCAGGGCCAGGGCGCGCTTCGCCTGGCAGTCGTCAAAGAATTCCAGCGCTTCCCGGCAGTCCGGGTGGGTGTCGAGGAAGAGCTTTACATCGTCCGCGGCAAAGCTCACCACGTCGATATAGTGGCGCAGGTCGCGCCTGCACGGTCTGTTGTCTGCCATCATCGTCTTCCTCCCGTGAATGGTTTGTTCAGTTCCTCAAAGATAGTTCCGCTGTGAAAGCCTTTTTCCAGTTCCAATATCCCGCGCCATTTCTGCCAGGGGACATAGGCCATGGCAATGCTCCGGTCGGCGAGCGGCCGGGACGGGTGCTCATCTCCGGCGCAGGCCGCCATGTCCGGCTGCCGCTTCGTCATCTGCGGCGGGCAGCCGCAGCCCGGGCGCCGCTGGCAGTCCTGCGGCTGATAGCGGTAGTTCGGCATATGCATGACTCCTTCCATAATCTGCTTGCAATACTATTCTATGTCCCCTTACCAAAAACGTGATTTCAGCAAAAAGATCCCTCCGGCCCGGATCCTGGTCCGCCGCCGGAGGGATGCTCCTATTTCATCAGTTTTCGGATCGACTCGCAGAGCTCGTCCACCACGTCCGTGTTTCCCTTCTGGATCTCCTCCACCACGCAGGAGTGGATATGGCTGGACAAAAGCTCCTTGTTAAAGGCGTTGAGCGCCGCCTGTATGGCCGAGACCTGGGTGAGGATGTCCACGCAGTACTGCTCCTCCTCCAGCATCTTCTTCACGCCCCGCACCTGTCCTTCCACCCGGTTCAGCCGGTTCATCAGCTTCCGGAATTCTTCCTCTTCTCTGTGCTTTTTCTTCATCTGGTCATTCCTTTCGCAGCCGTCATCCGGCCCTGGTATCTCCCATCCGCCGTCAGATCAGCGGGTACTTCTTTGTAAGTCCGGCCACGATCTCCCGGGCCTTTCCGATATTCTCCTCCCCCGCGATCACGAGGCTGATGGCCTCCGCGATCAGATCCATGTCGTCCTCTCTCATACCCCGGGTCGTGACAGCCGGCGTTCCGAGCCGCACACCGCTTGTGAGCTGGGGGGATCTGGGATCGTTGGGAACCGTGTTCTTGTTGCAGGTGATATGGGCCTCATCCAGGCGCTTCTCCAGCTCCCTGCCCGTCACCTCGCTGCCGCGGAGGTCCACCAGCATCAGGTGGTTGTCCGTGCCGCCGGACACGAGCTTCACGCCCCGCTTCAGAAGCCCATCCGCCAGGGCGGCCGCGTTCTTCACGATCTGGCCCTGGTACGCCCTGAATTCCGGCTGCAGCGCCTCCTTGAAGCAGACCGCCTTGGCCGCGATCACATGCTCCAGAGGCCCGCCCTGTGTGCCGGGGAACACGGCCTTGTTGAAGTTGAACTTCTCCGCAGCCTCCCGGTTCGCCAGGATCATGCCGCCCCTGGGCCCCCGCAGCGTCTTGTGGGTCGTGGTGGTGACCACATGCGCATACGGGATCGGGCTCTCGTGGAAGCCCGCCGCCACCAGGCCGGCGATGTGGGCCATGTCCACCATCAGGTACGCGCCCGCCTCGTCCGCGATCTCCCGGAACCGCTTAAAGTCGATCTTCCGGGGGTAGGCGCTGGCCCCCGCGATGAGGAGCTTCGGGCGATCCGCAAGAGCGATCCGCCGCACCTCGTCGTAGTCAATGTATCCGTCGTCGTTCACGCCGTAGAAGGATGTCTCAAAATAGCTCCCGGAGAAATTCACCGGCGAGCCGTGGGTCAGATGTCCGCCGTGATCCAGGTTCATGCCCAGGATCTTGTCCCCGGGCCGCAGTATGGCGAAGAAAGCCGCCATATTGGCCTGGGCGCCGGAGTGGGGCTGCACATTCACGTAGTCGCAGCCAAACAGCTTCTTCGCCCGGTCGCGGGCCAGGTCCTCCACGATATCCACGCAGCCGCAGCCGCCGTAGTAGCGCCTGCCCGGATACCCCTCCGCATACTTGTTGGTGAGGGGGCTTCCCATGGCGGCCTTGACCGCCTTGCTCACCCAGTTCTCGGAAGCGATCAGCTCGATATGGGAGTTCTGTCTCTCCATCTCCTGCCGGATCGCCTCAGCCACTTCCGCATCCGTCTTCCGGATCTCATCAAAACCGTACATCTTCTCTCCTCCTTGCCGTTTGTTTTCCCATATAAGAGGATTATATCACATCTTCCCCGCACAAAAAAGGAGTATGGAAGTCTTTCTTCCATACCAAAAATGAAATTTTAAATTCCACCTCTCCTACGGGTAGTAGCGTTTACTTCTGCACAGTTGATATTTACTCTTTCATACATCCATGGTATGGTTATCTCTCCTTCTGACAGCAGTAGAAGGAGGCTCATCATGAGTAAATATATTCCTGGTAACCAAAAACATCTTACCCTTGAAAACCGTATCTATATCGAAAACGAACTGAATAAGGGCACTTCCTTTAAGGATATCGCCAGGTTCCTGTGTAAGGATCCTACTACAATCTCTAAAGAAGTCAGGGCTCACCGTCTCTCAGACTGGTACCACAAAGGGACTTTCTATAATGCCAAAAACTTCTGTATTCACCGCTATCACTGTAAGAAAACGAACGCCTGTGGAAAGATTGTCTTGTGCGGAATCAAATGCGCATCCTGTCCTACCTGCAACCAAACCTGCAGAGACTTTGAAAAAGAGCACTGCGTAAGGCTTGACCGGGCTCCCTATGTCTGCAACGGCTGTACGAAAAAAATCAATCACTGCACGCTTGCCCACAAATACTCTTATAACGCCAGGTTCGCTGACAGGAAATACCGGGAAAAACTCCGGGATTCTAGAACAGGTATTAACATGACCAGGCGGGAACTTCACAAAAAGGATCAGATCATTTCTCCACTGATCGAACAAGGACAGTCTCCTTATCATATCCTGACAAACCACCCGGAACTGGATATGTCTGTCCGTACCATGTATTCCTATCTTGATCAGGGGCTCTTTACGGCAAGGAACATAGATCTGAAGCGGAAGGTCCATTTCAAGCCAAGAAAGTGCCATAAAACACAGATCACAGACAGAGCAGTCTTCACCAACCGGTTGTATCGTGACTTCTGGGTTCTTCTACATAACCTGGTGACAAAGAGACGCAAAGCCTTGTAAATATTGAAAGAATGAGGATTTTGAGATGTGGTGTGGTATAAAAAAAGTTGACAGCTTATTCTCAAGGATTTCATAATAAAACCAAGAGAATAAGGAGGTATTCAAAGTGGCACGTAAATATGACCATGAATACAAAG
>NZ_JACJKS010000091.1 GCF_016901695.1 Mordavella massiliensis
CCTTGATTTCCAGAGCTTTACCGTCTTTTCTAACGCTGATGTCGTAAATGGACAGCAGGCCCGGCAGTTCTTCTTTCAGTTCCGGACGGCTTCCCAGCACGCTTTCCTGCGCGATGGTGTCAGCAAAAAGCTCCGCACCCTCTGGCACACCGTCGGTCAGGGAGATGGAAACGCCGGTTTCGGAAGCAGTCAGATCTTTGGTGCCAGTATCCTCACCAGGTTTTGTTCCAGGATCAGTGCCCGGATCGGTAGAAGTCCCGGACGGGGATACTTTGATCACATCATTGGTGCAGTAGTAGCTATACATGCCG
>NZ_JACJKS010000092.1 GCF_016901695.1 Mordavella massiliensis
CGGCATGTATAGCTACTACTGCACCAATGATGTGATCAAAGTATCCCCGTCCGGGACTTCTACCG
Source organism: Mordavella massiliensis (assembly GCF_016901695.1). GTDB lineage: Bacteria > Bacillota > Clostridia > Lachnospirales > Lachnospiraceae > Claveliimonas > Claveliimonas massiliensis_A. The sequence continues at coordinate 66 of NZ_JACJKS010000092.1, forward strand.
ATCCGGGCACTGATCCTGGAACAAAACCTGGTGAGGATACTGGCGCCAAAGATCTGACTGCTTCCGAAACCGGTGTTTCCATCTCCCTGACCGATGGAGTGCCAGAGGGTGCAGAGCTTTATGCCGACACCATTGCACAGGAAAGCGTGCTGGGAAGCCGTCCGGAACTGAAAGAAGAACTGCCGGGCCTGCTGTCCATTTACGACATCAGCGTTAGAAAAGACGGTAAAGCTCTGGAAATCAAGG
>NZ_JACJKS010000093.1 GCF_016901695.1 Mordavella massiliensis
GCGGTCCGAACCCCGGGATGCACGCATCCCGGTTTGGGCTCTTCCGGTTTCGCTCGCCGCTACTTCCGGAATCGATGTTTCTTTCTCTTCCTCCGGCTACTTAGATGTTTCAGTTCACCGGGTTCCCCTCCATACGTTATGGATTGGCGTATGGATACATGAGGTTTGCTCATGTGGGTTTCCCCATTCAGAGATCTCCGGATCAATGGATATTTGCTCCTCCCCGAAGCTTTTCGCAGCTTATCACGTCTTTCATCGGCTCTTAGTGCCAAGGCATCCACCCTGCGCTCTTTCATGCATAACCAACGT
>NZ_JACJKS010000094.1 GCF_016901695.1 Mordavella massiliensis
TCTTCTGAAAATGCTGTATCTGGCCATGATGGATATCACAAAAAAATGGACTGGACACCGGCAGGATTGGGGGCAGATCCATTCGCAGCTGGAGATATTTTTCGAAGAACGATTATCTGGATTATAAGCTGTTTCTGGCCTGGCAGGGCTGGCTGGGCCAGCCCTGCTTGACATGTCCGGAAACTGCATTATAATACAAGCAAGGGCAGAACCTCAAAAAAACAGCTCTGCCCAAGAGTAACTAATGACATATCTTATATCAGTTTTTTGAATTTACACAAAACTTGAAACGGTCTC
>NZ_JACJKS010000095.1 GCF_016901695.1 Mordavella massiliensis
TCAGTCAAATACCTCGTCATTCCGAAGAAATCCAAAGTAAGTGCTTCGCTCGACTTGCATGTGTTAAGCACGCCGCCAGCGTTCATCCTGAGCCAGGATCAAACTCTCGTAATAAGGACTTGGAGCCGGTCTTTCACGGCTCCTACGTCCGTTTACGCTTCCCGATGACTTGGCGAGCCTTTTGGGCGAGCCTAGTATCGCGGAAGCTTCCTTTCGTTTAAACCTCGGTCAGGAAAACTCTAGCTTTCCTATCCCGTTATTTACTGTTGGCATCAGATCTTCGCTCTCGCTTC
>NZ_JACJKS010000096.1 GCF_016901695.1 Mordavella massiliensis
ATCATCAATAACGGATTGCAAGAGGCTTTAAAAGGCCTTTTTTTCGTTGGATTCTTTCTGTATCACCTCCCAGGTCAGTACGATGGAAGCCATGTTCCTTAGAGCAGATTATGCTCCTTCAGGATCCGCTCATAGTCATCACACAGGCCCTGGAGGTAACGGATATCCACACGGAGGTCCATGATCAGGTCTTTCAGATCTTCATGGCGTTCCTTTAAGCGTGTCACGGGATCCGGGATGGTCACATCCAGTCTGCCGGCAGCATAGGACTGGCAGTACATACAGACCATATC
>NZ_JACJKS010000097.1 GCF_016901695.1 Mordavella massiliensis
GATTGCTCCCGCTCCTGCCTCATATGTCTCTCCTGATCATATTCATAGATACTCATCTTCCTCGCCTCCGCACGGTTCTTCTCCAGAAACTCCGCCAGGATCCCCTCCCTGATGCATTCCCGGATCGCACGCTCCACTGCCTCCTCGACCGGCAGCTCCTGCGCATGCCTTCGCACCCTGTCCACGTACAGGGAGTACTCCTTCAGCGTCTGGCAGGCCTCCAGCAGCCCGGGGCTGTGTCCCGCATTGACATTCAGCATCACGGCCCTCAGCTCCAGCC
>NZ_JACJKS010000098.1 GCF_016901695.1 Mordavella massiliensis
CTACATACAGAATAGCTGGAAGTACGGGAAGTCCAATGGTTTAAGCGAAGGCCTGAACAACAAGATCAAAGTCCTGAAGCGTGTCTCCTTCGGCCTCCACAGCTTTGAATCCTTCCGCAGGCGTATCCTTCTCACCTGCGGAAAGCTCAAGCTTTCCAAAGATCCACAGTGGCTCTTCGCTTTTTTCTGGTGTTTCTCCTCAATTCCCCGGTGTTCTTTAAAGTTTCACCAGTTTATTTTGAAGAACTTCTCCCTTTCCTGGTGTCACCCTAAAACTTC
>NZ_JACJKS010000099.1 GCF_016901695.1 Mordavella massiliensis
TTGATATTGTCAAGATTAGTTGACACATTTATCTCAAAGATATCACTGACTATGCTACCAGTTCCAAAGCCTCATAATACTGCCTGCGTTTTATCATGGGAGGAAGCCCGCCGTTGGCAGAGCAGATCCTCCGGTTATTCCAGTGGCTGAGGAAGTATCTCCAAATGAGCGCTTTTAATTCCTCTACCGTCATCTGGCTTGTGTCATAGCGGTCATAGAGGAGTTCCGTCTTCATTCTGGCCCACATACTCTCACAGCGTGCATTATCATGGCAGCG
>NZ_JACJKS010000100.1 GCF_016901695.1 Mordavella massiliensis
AGAACGCACCTGCTCCGTCTGCGAATATACGCAGGAAGAGACGATTCCGGTCCATACGCACGATGTTCACGATAAAGCATGGAAATATGATGATACTAATCACTGGCAGGAGTGTTCCTGTGGGGAAAAGCTGAATGTGGCAAACCATGCCTACGGCGAATGGAGAGTGACGAAGCCGGCCACCGAGACCGAAGAAGGCTCCAAAGCACGTGACTGCACGGTCTGCGACCATGTTCAGACCGAAACCATTCCGATGCTTGAACATGAGCACA